>JAZKGQ010000020.1:0-114292 GCA_040385825.1 Pseudomonadota bacterium
ATCATGCCGCGAGCCGCCGATCAAGCGGATTTATGGGTCCTGACTCTAGTTGTTCGCCTCAGTATCTGGTGGGAGGTTTAACGGTTTAGGCATCCCGTCTGGGTAACGCCACTGGATGACATCACCGCGCAATGCAATCACGTCACGGAGTAACTTGTCCGCAACTTGGATAGTTTCCTCAACAACAAGACGGCCCACTGTCTCATTGGCCTCATATAGTTCACGCTCTTTACCATTCCCACGAGCGAAGTAATGCGCAGCGCCCAATGTGCCTTGAGACTGACCTTCCCAAAAGAACGCACCATGCGCTACTAGGTTGCGCGTCTCAATCCCGTTGGCAACGTCTTGAGCCACAGCGTGTATGCGATCCGCAATCGCAGTTGGGCAATCATTGGCGCTACGTCTGAAACGGCTGAGAAGTTCAGAAGTTTTCAGCTTGAGGTCTACATATGAACGATATTCCTGAGCCGAATGTGGGTCGATACCTTCAGCGTGCATAGTAGTTTGCCAGACGGCAAGTTCAATGTGGGCCGCTGTCTGCATGTAGGTGCCAAGATCAAGCAAGAACTGCGGTGGCAACATGCGTTCAACTAGAGTTCTCATGCGCAACTCCTTGGATTTATTGTGCCGCCAAGACGATTTGAACGTCTCCCCTGTTTTCAAATCCGCGCCCCACAAACTCGACCCCTCATAGATCGGCGTCAGATCGCCGCCCCATGCGCAGTTGTACAGCGACAGCCAGCGCAACGAAAGGGCAATGCCCGACCGCCGGGTGGGCAGGCAACGCCAGTTCTACGCGGTTTATGGGTCAACACCTCCCACAGTATTTCTGCTGGTGACGTTGACGAATGCCCGCCCGAGGGGGCGGTCGGGCATTGCCCGGCGCGCTTCGCGCTTGATTCCGGGCGGAAGAAAAAGGTGAGGTACAGGGAAGCGGCATCGTGCGCCAATCCACTGAACGCAGCACCTTATTCCCGGTCAGCCCTACAAACTCGACGCCTCATAGATCGGCGTCAGGTCGCCGTCCCATGCGCCGTTGTACAGGGCCAGCCAGCGGTCGGCTTGGGTGGCTGCTGCCGCGGCGCTTTCCTGCACGGGGGCGAGGTAGACTTCCTCGCCCAAGCCCCGTGCAGACAGACCGGCCAGTGACAGATTCACCGCCGCGCGGGCGAGGTCGAGGATTTTTACGCCGCCCGCTTGGCCCTGCAACCCGTCCACTGATGCCGCCACGCGCAGGCCTTCGCGGGTATCCTGGTCCAGACCCTTGACCAGATCCCAGGCGGCGTCCAGTGCGGAACCGTCGTACATCAGGCCCACCCAGAAGGCGGGCAGCGCGTTGATGTGGGCCTGGTCGCCGCAATCGGCGCCGCGCATTTCAATATATTTCTTGACCCGCGCTTCGGGGAACACGGTTGTCATATGGTCGGCCCAATCCGACAGGGTGGGCAATTCACCCGGCAGGGCGGGCAATTCGCCTTTCAGGAAATCGCGGAAACTTTGGCCCAAAGCGTTGATGTATTTGCCGTCGCGGTAGACGAAATACATCGGCACATCCAACACCCAATCGACATAGGCCTGAAAGCCGAAATCGCCTTCAAACGCGAAGGGCAGCATGCCGGTGCGGGAATTGTCCAAGCCCCGCCAGATGCGAGAGCGCCAGGATTTGTGGCCGTTCAACTGACCGTCAAAGAAGGGGGAGGAGGCGAACAGCGCCGTGGCAACAGGCTGCAAGGCGAGGGAAACGCGCAGTTTCTTGACCATGTCGGCCTCGGACGCATAGTCGAGGTTCACCTGCACGGTACAGGTGCGGTACATCATTTGCGTGCCATGCGTGCCGACGCGGCCCATGTAATCGGTCATCAGGCGGTAGCGGCCCTTGGGCATCACCGGCATCTGCGCGCCCGACCATTCGGGGGCGGCACCAATCCCCATGAAGCGCACGCCCATCGGGTCTGCGATGCTTGCCACCTCATCCAAATGGGTTTGCAGCTCTGCCGCCGTGGCGTGCATGTCGGGCATCATCGCGCCCGACAGTTCAAATTGCCCGCCGGGTTCAAGGCTGATGTTCGCGCCACGCCGCGTCAGGCCGATGGTGTTGCCGCCCTCGCGCACCGGGGCCCAGCCGTATTTCGCCTCCAACCCCTTGAAAAGGGCGGAAATGGATCGGTCACCTGCATAGGGCAGCGGTTGGCGGCTGTCGGTCAGCCAGCCGAATTTTTCATGCTCGGTGCCGATGGTCCAGTCGGATTTCGGCTTGGACCCCGACTCCATCAATTCGGCCAGTTGCGAGAATTGTTCGATAACGCCACCACCGGACTGAGGAATGGACATGGGACGCAGGCTCCGTTGCGAGTGGCTTATTCAGGCGCCAAGACCTGTCCTGCCAGCGGCCCCAAGTCAAGGCCGGGAAGGGTCGCGTGCGATAGTTCTTTGCCGCATTCGCGTCTTTGCAGCGTTACCGCCGCACCAGCCCTGCGCCCCGGTGTTGCCAGACCAGAACGGCCTCGGACGCCAAGGTCAGGGTGGTGCCGCCTTGCGCGGGGGCAGCGGTCAGGGCGGCGACCAAAGCCGCCGTATCCATGCCGGGCAGGCTGGCGAAGGCGTCGAACAGACGGTCCGCGCCCGCCGCCTCGATCGGGATGAGCAGGGCCTGACCGTCGGCCTGTTTCAGGCGCCAGAGCTTGCGGCCCCGCATGGTGACCAGCCGCAGTTCCACAAGGTCGGGCAGCCCCACAGCCCCGCCGGACTGCGGGCCGAAATAGGCGATCTGGCCTTCGTCCACCTCGACCAGCCCCGGTGCGTCGCCCGTACTGGCAAAGCGCACCCGGCGCAGGGCCAGCACGGCCCAGCCTGCGGCCATGGCGATGACGGCCGCGCCCATGGGCACCAGCAGATAGCCGCCCAGCCAGACCATCCACAGGCCGAAGGATGCAAGGCCCAAGGCCAGCCCCATCTCGCGCCAGCGGTGGGCGAAGGCTGCGACCTCGGGGCGGATGGTTGCTATCGCCAATCGCCCATTCCCGCTTGCCACAGGGTGATGGCCGCCACGACGGCGGTGTCGGCACGCAGGATGCGGGGGCCAAGGCTGATGGGGCGCACGCAGGCCAAGGCGCGCAGGCGGGATTTTTCGCTGTCAGCAAAGCCGCCTTCGGGACCGATCAGGATGGCCGACGGGCCAGCGGGGCCTGCAAAGGCGCTGGCCGCCCCTATCAGCGATTCGTCGCACCAGTAAAGGGTACGGGTGGCATCCCAGACGGCAAGCGCGCGGTCGAGTTGGGCGAGTTCGGCCACCTCAGGCACCATGGTCGCGCCGCATTGCTCGGCGGCCTCGACCGCGTGGGCTTGCAGGCGGTCCTGGCGGATGCGGTCGGCGTTGGTGTGGCGGGTCTGCACGGGCAGGATGCGGGCTGTACCCAGTTCCACCGCCTTTTCCACGATGAAATCGGTGCGGGCCTTCTTGATGGGCGCGAACAGCAGCCACAGGTCGGGGGCGGGGTGCAGCGGTCTTGTCTGCGCGTCACACTGCAGGACGCCGCCGCGTTTGCCGGCCTGTACGACCGAGGCCAGCCATTCGCCGTCGCGCCCGTTGAACAGCAGCACTTGCGCGCCGACGGCCAGCCGCATCACCCCGAACAGGTAATGCGCCTGATCGGCATTGACCCCCACGGCTTGCCCCGGTGCCAGTGCCTGATCTACATACAAACGGATCTTCGCGTCAGCCATGAGGGTGAACCTATGAACAAACCACCCGGAATGCCAGAGGATGTGGCGGTTGCTGATGCGCCGCATGGCAATTGGGTGGATGTTCATGCGCCGCCCGCGACCCGCCCCTATCTGCGGCTGAGCCGGGCCGACCGGCCCATCGGGACGTGGCTGTTGCTGATCCCGTGTCTGTGGGCGATTGCGCTGGCGGCCGCGCCGGGCGGGTTTCGCGCGTGGGATGTCTGGCTGGTGCTGTCTTGTGCGGCCGGGGCGTTTCTGATGCGGGGGGCGGGCTGTACCTGGAACGACATCACCGACCGCCACATCGACGGCGCAGTCGCGCGCACCCGCAGCAGGCCGATTCCGTCGGGGCAGGTAACCGTCCGCCAGGCGTTGGTCTGGATGGGGGTGCAGGCGGCGGCGGCGGCGGGGATCTTGTTCAGCTACAACTGGCTGGCGGTTGGGTTGGGGGTGGCGTCGCTGGCGCTGGTGGCGGTTTACCCGTTTGCCAAGCGGTTCACCTGGTGGCCACAGGTGTTTCTGGGGCTGGCGTTCAACTGGGGCGCTTTGCTGATGTGGGCGGCGCAGGCGGGCACGGTGCCTCTGGCGGCGGGGTTGCTGTACGCGGCGGGCATTGCCTGGACGCTGTTTTACGACACCATCTATGCGTTGCAGGACCGCGAGGATGATGCGCTGATCGGCGTCAAATCCACCGCGCGGCTGTTCGGGCAGAATGTGCGGGTCTGGCTGATGGGGTTTCATCTGGCGGCGACGGGGCTGATGGGGGCGGCGGTGCTGCTGGCGCTTGGGCCGGGCGAGTCGTTTCCGGCGGTGGCCCTGGGATTGCTGGGGGTGTTGGGGTTTGGCTGGCACCTGATGCGGCAGTTGCCGCGGGTGCGGATCGATGATCCCGCGTCGTGCCTGACGGCGTTCCGGTCGAACCGGGATGCAGGGCTGATCGCTGCGCTGTTTCTTGCCGCAGCGGCGCTGGTCTGATTGATCCTGCCCCCGCAACCCCTTAGGAAGCATGGACCTGTGCTGACGGGCCATCGTGATTCCTCGCAGCGTCCCGCCGCCAGAAAGTCTTTGCCCCAGAAAGTCTGTGACCTTGACCCGGAAAACACTTCCCCTTCCTCCCAACCTGATCGCCGTCGGGGCCTTTGTCCTTGCGGGGCTGTTGATGACCGGCATTTCCTATGGGGCGGCCCTGATCATCGAACGGCGGTCGGAAAAGGCGGTGGCGGCGACGCTGGCGGCCAATGCCATCGACTGGGTGGCGGTCGAGGCCGACGGGCTGCGGGTGCATCTGTCGGGCACCGCCGTAAACGAGGCCGCGCGGTTTCGGGCGGTCAATCTGGTGGGCAGCGTGGTGGACAGCAGCCGGGTGCGCGACGGGCTGGAGGTTGCGCCGACATCCGCCATCGAGGCGCCGCGGTTTTCAGTGGAAATGCTGCGCAATGATGACGGGATTCAGCTGATCGGGCTGATGCCCGAAACCACCGCCACGGGCGGCATCGACGAAGAAGCGCTGGCCAGCGCCGCCGCCGCCCTGACCCCCGGCATCGAGGTCGCCAACATGCTGGAGGCTGCGGCCTACCCGGCCCCGGCCAGTTGGGATGCGGCGCTTGGCTTTGGCGTGTCGGCGCTGAAGGTGCTGAAACGCGCGAAAATCTCGGTCGCGGCCGATCTGATTGCCGTCACAGCCATTTCCGACAGCGAGGCGGAAAAGCGGCGGCTGGAAACCGATCTGCGGGCGTTGAAACCGGCAGGGGTGGTGCTGACGCTGGACATATCGGCGCCGCGTCCGGTGATCACGCCGTTCACGCTGCGCTTCTTGCTGGATGATCAGGGCGCGCGGTTCGATGCCTGTTCCGCCGACACCGACCGCGCGCGGGCGCGTATCCTGGCGGCGGCCTCGGCAGCAGGGCTGACGGGGGGCGGGCAATGCACCATCGGCCTTGGCGTGCCGACCCCCAGTTGGGCTGATGCCGTGGGCGCAGGCATCAAGGCGGTGCAGGAACTGGGCGCAGGCTCGATCACCTTTTCGGACGCCGATGTGTCGCTGGTGGCCGCCAGCAGCACGGCGCAGGATGTGTTCGACCGGGTGGTCGGCGAATTGCAGACCGCCCTGCCCCCGGTGTTCTCGCTGAACGCCACGCTGGAAAAGAAGGCCGACACCGCCAATCAGGGACCGGCCGAATTTACCGCCGTGCTGTCGACCGAAGGCCGGGTGGAACTGCGCGGGCGGCTGACCGACGAACGCCTGCGCAGCGCCGCAGACGCCTTTGCCCGCGCGCAATTCGGGGCCGATGCGGTGTACACCGCGACCCGGCTGGACGGCGAATTGCCCGATGGCTGGCCGGTGCGGGTGCTGGCGGGGCTGGCGGCCCTGTCAGAGCTGACCTCGGGCAGCGTCAGGGTGCGGGCCGATACGGTCGAGGTGACGGGCGTGACCGGATCGCAGGCCGCGCGCGCACGGATTGCGCAGATCCTGTCGGCCAAGCTGGGTCAGGGCAAGACCTTCAAGGTATCGGTGACCTATGACGAAGATCTGGACCCGCTGGCCGCCCTGCCCACGCCGCAGGAATGTGCCATTCAGGTCAATTCCGCCGTGGCGCGGCAGAAGATCACCTTCACGCCGGGATCAGCCGAAATTGCCAGCACCGCCCTCCCGGTGATCGAGGCGCTGGCCGATATCCTTGAGGATTGCCCCGGCATTGGCATGGAAATCGGCGGCTATACCGATGCGCAAGGGTCGGAAGGCGGCAATCAGGCCCTGTCGCAGGCCCGCGCCGAAGCCGTTCTGGTGGCCCTGCAAGGTCGGCGCATCGACGTGTCGGGCATGACGGCCAAAGGCTATGGCGAGGCCGACCCGATTGCCGACAACAGCACCGATATGGGGCGCGAGGCCAACCGCCGGATCGAATTCGTGCTGACCGGGGCAGACCCGCTGCTCATGGTTGCGCCGGGTGATGGCGTGGCGGGTGCTGAAAATGCTGCTGCCACCGATGGCACCGGGCCTGATTTCTCGGGCGATACCAGCCCGTCGGTTGCACCGACCGAACGCACCATCCGCCCCAAAACACGGCCCTGACCTGACCTCAAGACTGCTCCAGAAAGCCCCCAAATGAACCGTTCCGAGTTTGTCATCGCCACCGCCATCATCCTGCTGTTGTCCTTTGCCATGGGGTGGTTCGCGCATTGGCTGCTGCACCGCTTCAGCCGGGTGGCAGGCGGCGACATGGGCGAAGTGGACCGTCTGGCGCAATCGCTGCACGAAGCCGAGGAGACGCGGGATCAGGCGGTGATCTATCTGGAACAGCGCGAGGCCGAGCTGGAAAACCAGATCGCCCAGACCGAAGCCGAGTTGCGCGCCGCGATGGAAGGCCTGCGCGATGCCCGCCACGAGGCCGAGGAAATGCGCGCCTATATCGAACGGATGCACGCGAATTCGTAAGGATCGTGTAGCCCCCCACCCCCAGCCCCTCCCCACGAGGGGAGGGGAGGCACCGGGCGACCTTGGGCTGTGCAAGTTGTGACCGGGGCTACGCCAGGCGGTAACGGCGGTCACCTCACATCCGGCCCATAGCGCAGCACAGCAGAACCACCGCCCCCCTCCCCCTCGTGGGGAGGGGCGGCGCGGGGCTACCCGTCGATCCCCGCCTGCCCTGCCGCCTGAAACCAGTCGACGATCGCCGCGCGTTCCTGGGGTTCGATGAAGCTGAGGTTGGCCGGGGGCATGGCGTGGGTCAGCCCGGCCTGCATGTAAATCCGCCCGGCCTCTTGCGCCACTTGCGCCGGGGTTTCCAGCACCACCCCCTTGGGCGGCCAGAGCATCCCCTCCCACGCGGGTTCCGCGGCGTGGCACATCGAACAGCGGCCCTGCACGATGCTGACCACCTCGTCAAAGCCTGTGGCCGAGGCATAGGTCAGCGCAGCGCCCCGTAGCGCTGCCTCTTGCGGGGCGGTGCGCATGGGGGCGGTGGACAGCCAGGCGATGATCAGGAACAGGATCACCGTCACCCCCCAGGTCCAGTGCGGGTTGCCTTTGCGGGCGTGTTTGGTGTTGAACCAGTGCCGGATGGTGACGCCCATCAGGAACACTAGGCTTGCGATCAGCCAGTTGTACTCGGTCGCGAACACCAGCGGGTAATGGTTCGACAGCATCAGGAACAGCACCGGCAGCGTCAGATAGTTGTTGTGGGTGCTGCGCTGCTTGGCGATCTTGCCGTATTTCGGGTCAGGCTTGCGGCCTGCCTTGAGGTCGGCCACCACGATCCGCTGGTTCGGCATGATCACCATGAACACATTGGCCGACATGATGGTGGCGGTGAATGCGCCCAGATGCAACAGAGCGGCGCGGCCGGAGAACACCTGAGTATAGCCCCAGCTCATCGCCACCAGCAGCACATAGAGCAGCACCATCAGCCGCGTGTTGTCATCGCCAAAGCGGGTCTTGCACAGGGTGTCATAGGCGATCCAGCCAAAGGCGAGCGAGCCGAGCGAGATCAGGATGGCCTGCCACACCGCCAGATCGGCCACGGCGGGATCGACCAGATACATCTCGGCGCCCAGATAATAGACCAGCACCAGCATCACGAAGCCGGTCAGCCAGGTGGCATAGCTTTCCCATTTGAACCAGGTCAGATGGTCGGGCATCATCGCGGGGGCCACCAGATATTTCTGGATGTGGTAGAAGCCCCCGCCATGGACCTGCCATTCCTCGCCATGCGCCAGCGGGGGAAGGCTGGGTGTCTGGCGCAGCCCAAGGTCCAGCGCGATGAAGTAGAAGCTGGACCCGATCCAGGCGATTGCCGTGATCACATGCGTCCAGCGGGCGGCAATCTGCACCCATTCCCACAGCACGGCCCAGTCATACATGGCAGTCTCCCTTTCGGGTCAGGCTATACCGGCGGGGACTTTGCTGTTAATCCTGCAAATGCCCAATCACTTTCAATTCTCCGCAGATAATGGGATTTGCGCCCATGTCCTACGTCAACAACCTTCGGATGTTCGTGCGTGTCCATGATTTGGGCAGCATGAGTGCGGCAGCGCGGGATCAGCGCACCTCACCTGCCGTGGCATCGGCGCGAATCTCGGAGCTGGAAAAGCATCTCGGCGTGCGGCTGTTCAACCGCACGACGCGGACCCTGCAACCGACCGAAAATGGCCGCATCTTCTATGACGGAGCGCGCCGCGTGCTGGAGGCGATCGACGAGGCCGAAGCGGCGGTGATGGATGTGACGCAAAACCCGCGCGGCACCATCTTTGTGGCGGCCCCCTTGGGCATCGGGCGGCGGTTCATCGCCCCGCATGTGCCCGCCTTCAAGGACCGCTATCCGCAGATCGACGTGCGCCTGCGCCTGTCGGACCGGGGGGTGGATGTGGTGGCCGAAGGCATCGACGTGGCGTTCCATCTGGGGCTGCTGGAGGACAGCACGCTGAAGGTGCAACTGATCGCCGATTGCGCCCGCGTGCTGTGCGCCGCCCCCGCCTACATCGCGCGGCGCGGCATGCCTGCCGACGGCGCGGCACTGGTCGAGGACCGCCACGATTGCCTGAACCTGCGCTATCCCGGCGCGAAGGAGTTTCAGTGGACGTTGCAGACTGTCGAAGGCCCGAGGCGGTATGAAATCACCGGGCCGTTTGAATCGGACGATGGCGATGTGCTGACCGGCTGGGCCCTGGACGGGCGCGGGGTGGTGCTGAAACCGATGTTCGAGATTGCCGATTACCTGCGCAGCGGGGCCTTGGTGCCCGTCGCCGTGGCCACGCCGCCGCTGCCGACGCAACTGTCGAGCCTGTGCCAGCATCGGCGGTTGAAAGACCCCAAGGTGCGGTTGTTTACGGAGTATATGGCGGGACGGATCAGGGAGGAGATGCGGCGGGCGGTGGCGGGGTGAGGGGGGACGGTTGGGACAACTTAGTAGCGATTATAGTCCCAGTATCACCATGCAAATTAAAACTGTACCGCCGCTGGACCTTTCCCACAGGAAAGTTACCAAGCATGAACAGTTAAGAACATTATATCTATATTTTCAGTAGATATATCGTCAACCCAACTCCATTCGGATCACTACGCCATCGGGAAGCAAAATGCCGTTGAAAGTGTTATTTGACACAAATGCGCGACTAATACCCTCTACACGCATCATCCGTCCCATCCCCTGCATGGCAGGATTTTTCGAGCTGGACAATTCGACGGATCCAACATCTATCCCGAAAATACCGTTAACGGAAATTGCTTCTGCCACAATTCGATAGAACTCCTGTTTGTTAATTTCTTCGTTGGCAGGAACTATCCAAAGTCGCCAGTTCCCCGATTCCTGTGAAACAACTAAAATTACTGCCTTTGGCTTTGCTTTTGTATTGTCCAAGAAGCCAGTCAATTTTTGGGCCTCAGTCACCAGTATGTCTTGATCCACGGTAACACTCCATGTTTTCTGTGAGATATTGCGCCAAGCAAGACAGTTGCTTCAGCAGAAGTAATATCTTTATAGCGGGATTCCGGGGACCATTCACAGCAGATTCCCCAGTTTGCTGCAAATATCAGGTCGACCACCTTGCGAGAATCAAACTCAGCCTTTAATCCCGCAAGCCCAAGCAAGTCACCGATGTTGTGAGTATAAACCTTGTTAATAAGATTCTTGTCTGGGATTGTATCCGCAGATATGAACTTAGCTACGCAGGCTTTTAACGCAAGTTCAATCGAGTAACCTGCCAAATAATAAGCGTTTGCCCAGCGCCCATGATTAGCCAAAATTTCAGCAGATTCCAATTTACCATTTGAAATATTTTGTAAGTCCGTTCTCTTCATATACTCGCTGCCTATTATATAGATTGAGTACCATGACGCACAAACTGAGAGCAGTCTATGCAAAACTACGACGCACGGTCGCACCTATGGAGTTTCAAGATTGCAACAGGGTTATGTGTGCAG
Source organism: Pseudomonadota bacterium (assembly GCA_040385825.1). Lineage (GTDB taxonomy): Bacteria > Pseudomonadota > Alphaproteobacteria > Rhodobacterales > Rhodobacteraceae > JANNNF01. Next base: position 10,643 of record JAZKGQ010000020.1, read on the forward strand.
TGAAATTTTCGCTGGATAATCGTTAGGTAATGAACAAGTGGCAGCCCGTAGGGGAGTCGAACCCCTCTTACCAGGTTGAAAACCTGGTGTCCTAACCGATAGACGAACGGGCCAGCGGAGTGCTGATTAGGGGACCCGCGGCGCGGGTGCAAGGGGGAAAATCGGGGGGGACGGCAAAATGTGCGGCGGGAGGCGGGCAGAGCCTGCGCCCCCTGCCCTGCCCTCATCAGCCGTCGATGCGTTTGCCCATGATGGCGATGGCCTGCTGGTAGACCTTCGCCGCGTTCCATTCCTTGATCACGGCAAAGTTCGGCTCGCCTTCCTGATACCCCGCCCCCGGACGCCAGCCTTTGGCGCGCAGGAAGTTGGCGGTCGAGGCCAGCGCGTCGGTCTGGTTGTTCAGATCGACCCGCCCGTCGCCGTTGCCGTCGACGCCGTAGGTCAGCGCGTTGCCGGGCAGGAACTGGGTATGGCCCAGCTCGCCATGCTTGGCCCCGACCGATTGGGGTGTGATCGACCCGGCATCGACCAGCTTCAGCGCGCCGATCAGATGCGGCACAAAGAAATCCGACCGGCGGCAGTCATAGGCCAGCGTGGCGATGGCGGACACCACGTTGGTATCGCCCATGAAGCCGCCAAAGCCGGTTTCCATGCCGTGAATGGCGATCAGCACGCCGGCAGGCACGCCGTACTGCTGTTCCAATGCGGAATAGAGGCCCGCGTTCTTGGCCTTGCGCGACCGCCCTTGCGACACGATTGTATCGGCCCCGCGCACCGACAGGAACTTGTCGAGACTGTACTTGAAGCTTTTCTGATTGCGGTCCGCACTGATGGTGGCCTTGGAATAGGACGTGCCCGCCAAAGCGGCCAGACCCCGTTCCCCCACGCCTGCCGCGGCGGCCTCTTGCTGCATGATGGGCTTCCACGCCTCATAATCGCCGCCCGTGTCGCTGCACGGGGCAGCCAGGGCGGGCGAGGACAGCGCGGCGACGGACAGGGAAAGGCCAAGAGAAAGGCAGAAAAGAAAGGGTTTGCAGGACACGAGGATCACCTTTTGACAAGTTGCAGGCAGTTTATGCAGAAGCAGGCGGCAATCAAGCGGCAGACGGGATTTGGGTCAAGGTGAAAGTAAAGAAGCCGTGACCCCTGCCGGGACTGCGCCGCGTCCGGCGGCAGGGCCGAATCTGGCACGCCTGCCGCAAAGATTTCCAGCCGTTAACCCTGCCTGTCCACCCCGGCGAAACAGTGCCCGGCAGAGGGGCGGATTGTTTCCATATGTGATTCGTTTGCATCGCATGGTCACATTTCCACCCCAAGGCGGCAGATCTGCGCCCCGATTCAACCCTGATTGCGGTATAGGCCTCGCATCCGAAAGACGCGAAATCACGCCACCTAGATGGCCTCGGACAGAGCAGGAGAAAGATCTATGCCGCAATTTGATGGAAGTTTAGCCAGCGAAACGCTTGCCGGTGGTATTGGTGACGACACCCTGAATGCGTTGGGTGGCAACGACACGCTGTTCGGCCTTGAAGGCCATGATCTTCTGGATGGCGGCGCAGATACCGATACTGCCGATTATTCCGTTGCGGCAGCGGCAGTTACCGCCAGCATCGCCACCGGGGCGGTCAGCGGCGGGGCGGGCAACGATACGCTGGCGTCCATCGAATATCTGACCGGATCGGCATTCAACGACAGCCTGACCGGCGATAACCTGGCCAACCTGCTGAATGGTGGCGCGGGGGATGACAGCCTGTCCGGGGGTCTGGGCGCAGATACCATCGTGGGGGGGCTGGGCGACGACAGCCTGACCGGCGGCGACGGCATCGACATGCTGGATTATTCGGCGGCGGGCGGCAGCGTGGTGGTGAACCTTGCGGCAGGCACGGCGACCGGGGCTGCGGGCAGCGACAGCCTGTCGACCTTCGAGGCCGTGACCGGCAGCACCAGTGCCGACACCCTGACCGGCGATACCGGGGCCAACACCCTGCGCGGCGGCGACGGTGACGATCTGCTGATCGGCGGCGCGGGCGCGGACAGCCTTGATGGCGGTGCGGGCACCGATACGGTCAGCTATGCCGCAGCGGGGGCGGCAGTTGCCGCAAACTTGACCGCAGGCACCGGCAGCGTGGGCGAGGCTGCGGGCGATGTGTTCACCCTGGTCGAAAATCTGATCGGGTCGGGGTTCAATGACACGCTGACCGGCAGCGGCGGCAACAACGTGCTGACCGGTGGGGCCGGGTCCGACTCGCTGTTGGGCGCCCTGGGCGATGACACGCTGATCGGCGGCGCGGGCAATGACATTCTGAACGGGGGCAGCGGCAACGATCTTGTCAGCTATGTCAACGCGACGGGCGGGGTCATCGTCAACATGGCCTTCAACACGGGGTCGAATGGCGGCGAGGGCGAAGACACCTATATCGGCATCGAGGGCGCGATCGGGTCGTCGTTCAACGACATGATCTTCGGGTCCGCATCGGGCAACTGGCTGTATGCGGGGTCGGGCGACGACTCGATCTATGGCGGGTCGGGCAACGATCTGGTGGAAGGCGGCGACGGCAACGACCTGCTGGACGGCGGCATCGGCAACGACACCCTGAACGGCGGTTTCGGGGCCGATACGGTTGACTACACGGCCTCGGGCGGGGCGGTGATCGTGAACCTGGCCACCGGCATTGCATCGGGCGCCTATGGCGATGACGTGATGTCGGGCATCAACGGCATCTTCGGGTCGAACTTCGACGATCTGCTGACCGGGCGGACCGGGGATGAAACCCTGAACGGCGGCCATGGTGCCGACACCATTCTGGGCGCGACCGGCAATGACATCATCGATGGCGGCGAAGGCGACAACGTCCTGAACGGCGAAGACGGCGATGATCTGATCAACGCGAGCTTCGGGGCCGACACCATCGACGGCGGTACGGGCAATGACACCATCGGCGCGGGCGACGGCAACAACTTTGTCACCGCAGGGGACGGCAATGACAGCGTGACGGGTGGGGCGGGCAATGACAGCCTGTCGGGCAATGCAGGCAATGACACCCTGACAGCAGGCGCGGGCAACAACCTGCTGGAGGGCGGCGACGGCACCGACAGCCTGACCGCAGGCGACGGCAACGACACACTGTCCGGCGGCACGGGCAGCGACACGCTGATCGCGGGCAACGGCGACAACGTGCTGATCGGCGGCGCGGGCGCAGATGTGCTGACGGGCGGCACCGGCATCGACATCGTGGATTATTCCGGGTCGGCGTCGCGGGTGATCGTGCGGCTGGACGGGCAGGCCAACACGCTTGGCGATGCGGCGGGCGATGTGATTACCGGGGTGGAAAACGCCATCGGATCTGCCTTCAATGACAGCCTGCGCGGCGATGCCGGCAACAACATTCTGGAAGGCATGGCGGGGAATGACACTCTTGACGGTGGCGGGGGCATCGACACCATTGCCTATGTCAACTCGAACGCCGGGGTTTCGATCAACCTGCGTGACCGCAGTTTCTCGGGCGGACATGCGCAGGGCGACTATATCGGGCCGAACGACATCGACAACCTGATCGGGTCGGGCTTCAACGACACGTTGCAGGGCGGTGACGGCAACAACGTGCTGGTGGGTGGGGCTGGCGACGACATCCTGTCGGGTCTGCTGGGGTCTACCACGGCATCCACTGGCGCGGATACGCTGGTCGGCGGGGCCGGCAACGACACGCTGCGCGTCGACAGCCTGAATGACGTGATCATCGAGCTTGTGGACGAAGGCACCGATCTGGTGGAAAGCACCATCACCTGGACTCTGGACGACACCACCGAAAACCTGACGATCATCGGATCGCAGGCCGTGTCGGGCACCGGCAACGCAGGCGACAACGTGCTGACCGGCAACAGCTTTGCCAATGGTCTGTTCGGTCTGGCGGGCAATGACGCGCTGTCTGGCGGCATCGGCAACGACTCGCTGGATGGCGGCACCGGCAATGACAGCATGGCAGGCGGCATCGGTAACGATACCTTCGTGGTCGACAGCCTGCTGGACGTGGTGACGGAAGCGACGGGCGAAGGGTTCGACACCATCCAGACCGCGCTGACCTATTCGATTGCTGCCAATGCAGGCGTCGAGGGCCTGACCCTGACCGGGACGGCCAATGTCGATGGCACCGGCAACACAGGCAACAACGCCCTGACCGGCAACAGCGGCGACAACCTGCTGTCAGGCCAGGACGGCAACGACACCATCATCGGCAACGCGGGCAATGACACGCTGAACGGCGGCAGCGGCAATGACTCGATGACCGGCGGCGCGGGCGACGATCTGTATGTGATCGATGCCACAGGCGACCGCGCGGTGGAACTGGTGAACGGCGGCACGGATACGGTCGAAACCGACCTGACCCATGCGCTGGCCGACAACGTCGAAAACCTGACCCTGACCGGCCTTGCCGCCATCAACGGCACCGGCAACATTCTGGCCAATACCATGACCGGCAACGAGGCTGCGAACCTGCTGCTTGGCGGCACCGGAAACGACAGCCTGAACGGCGGCGGCGGGAATGACACGCTGAACGGCGAGACGGGCAATGACGCCATGGCCGGCGGGATCGGCAACGACACTTATTTCGTTGACAGCGCCACCGACAGCATCACCGAGCTTCTGGGCGGCGGCATAGACACGGTTCTGTCGCAGATCACCGTCAACGGGCTGGCGGACTGGGTGGAAAACCTGACGCTGCAAGGCAACTCGGCGCTGAACGGCAATGGCAACAGTCTGGCCAACGTGCTGACCGGCAACGGCTTTGCCAATGTGATGCGCGGTCAGGCGGGCAATGACAGCCTGTATGGCGGCCTTGGCGACGACCATCTGGACGGCGGTGCCGACATTGACGTGCTGGCCGGAGGCGGCGGCAACGACCTTTACACCGTCGACAATCTTGCCGATGTGGTGACCGAACTGGCCGAGGGCGGCACCGATACCGTGCGCACCGCCCTGACCTATACGCTTGGGGCGCAGCTTGAAAACCTGACCCTGACCGGCTCTGCCGCGGTTGACGGCACCGGCAACGGTCTGGCCAACACCCTGACCGGCAACCTGTCGGACAACGCGCTGTCTGGCGGCGGCGGCATCGACACCCTGAACGGCGGCGACGGCAATGACACGCTGGATGGCGGCAACGGGGTTGACACCTATATCGGCGGGGCGGGCGACGATCTGTTCCTGCTGTCGGCGGCAAGCGAGACCGTCAGCGAGCAGGCCAACGGCGGCTTTGACACCGTGCATATCGGCGGGAACTACACGCTGAAAACCAACTTCGAGGCACTGGTGCTGACCGGCACCGCCGCCAATGGCACCGGCAACGCGGGGGCCAACGTGATCGAAGGCAATGCCTCGGACAACCTGCTGAACGGTGTGGCCGGCAATGACACCCTGATCGGCAACGACGGCGACGACACGTTGCAGGGCGGGTCCGGGGTTGACCAGATGGAAGGCGGGCTGGGCAATGACAGCTACAACGTCGACTCTGCCGCCGACACGGTGATCGAGCTTGGCGATGAAGGGGTCGATCTGGTGATTTCGACCGTCGCGCATACGCTGGCGCTGAACGTCGAGAACCTGACGCTGGCGGGGGCCGCGGCCCTTGGCACCGGCAACGATCTGGGCAACGTGCTGACCGGCAACGCGCAGGCCAACACGCTGACGGGCCTGGCGGGCGATGACACGCTGAACGGAGGCGGCGCGGCGGATACGCTGATCGGCGGCGACGGGGCGGATCAGTTCCTGTTCACCGCAGCCTCCAGCGGCACCGACACCATCAGCGATTTCAACGCGCTGGACGGTGGCAGCGCGGAAGGCGATCTGCTGGTGTTCCAGGGCCTGCTGACCGGCAGCTTTGCCTATCTGGGCACTGACGGCTTCACCGGCGCCGGCAACACCGAGGCCCGCGTCCGCGCCGGGTCGACCGAGGTTCTGGTCGACACCGATGGGGATGGGGTGGTGAACATCCGCTTCAACCTGACCGGGCTGGTGGATCCGCTGACCGAACTGACGGCGGATGACTTCCTGTTCATCGCGTAAAGACCTGCAACAGCATGTGAAAGGCACGGGCCACAGCGCCCGTGCCTTTTGCATTTGTGGCATGCGGCCCGGACACCCGGTGGCTCTGGCCACAAAGCCCCCCGCGGTTTTCACGGCGTCGTGATGAAAAGGCAGGAGTATTTCAATCAGCCGGTGAAACTTTCGCAACCAATGCGAGATAATTGCGGCGGCAAATTGGCAAGGCCGGTTAGCCTTTCATTAAGAAACCCGGATTACACCATAATTTCCACGGTTTCGGCAGGCAGAACGGAACAAGTTCAAGGGTCGGCCCGGCAATACCTGCGCCGCCACACTTGAGGGAAACTTGAAACGGATGGGAATTATGAAGAACACGTCCAGACTCTCTGCCGCCGCGATCTTGCTGCTCTGTGCCAGCACGCAGGCCGCAGTCTCGGCCACGACCACCACCAACCTGGCCGTCACCGCGACCGTGGTGGATGCCTGCATCGTCACCGCGCCAAGCGCACTGGTTTTTGGCGACCTCAGCGCGACAGCCGCGTCGAATGAAACCATTCCGGGCAGCATCGTGATCACCTGCACCGCTGCGAAAACCGGCCTGTCGGTCGTACTGGGGGCAGGCGCCAATTCCGCCAGCGGCCAGCGCCGGATGTCGGATGGCGGGGCGAACCGCGTGCCCTACAACATCTTCACCGATGCCGGGCGCACCAGTTCGGTCGCGGTTGATGGCACGTTCTATACCGGCAACGTCGCGGCTGCGACTCCTGTTACCCGCTCGGTCTATGGTCAGGTTCCGGCCGGATCGTACAATGTGGGTCTTTATACGGACACAGTGCTGGTGACGCTTAACTACTGATTCTCAACGTCTCTTGTAAAAGGGGCGGAATTGCGCAAGGCTTCTGACCAACGTTATCGAAGAATAACACCGAGGCAGAGTACGATGTTGAAATCAGCGCTGATTGGCGCCACTGTTGCCCTGTGGGCGGCGGTGGCCTCTACTGGGGTTGCGGCACAAACGCTGTCGATCTCTCCCACCAAGCTGGAGGTTCCGGCTCCGTCGCTTCAGACCGCCATGGTCGTCAAGGCCTCTGGCAAGGAAACATCCGTCATCCAGTTGCGGGTGATGGCCTGGAAAGAGGGCACGCCGCCCGACCGGCTGAAGGCCACGCGGGACGTTGTGATCAGCCCCCCCACCACCAAGCTGCGCCCCGGTGAAGAAGTGACGCTGCGGGTCGTGCGCGTCAAGAAACGCGCCGTGCGCGGGCGCGAATGTTACCGCGTGCTGATCGACCGGCTGCCGGGCGTGCCCAAGGCGGACGAGGCTGTGCGTTTGCAGGTCCGCCATTCCGTACCGCTGTGCTTTGCCGGCTGACCGCCGATGCGTGGCCCCCATCCTCTGACAGCACAGGCAATCACCGGGCTGATGCTGGGGCTGGCGGCGCTGCTGGCCCCTGCCCTGCCCGTGGCCGCACAGCAGGACGAGGCTGACCTTCTGGTCCAGAGCGAGGTCTACCCCCCGAACGCACAGGACGTGCCGCTGTTCCTGAAGGTCTATATCAATGACCGCGATGTGGGCCTTGTGGCCGCGTTCAACGTGAATGCCGGGTCCGCGCGGATTTCGTCCGCCCGCAGCGAGCTGATGGAAATTGGCGTCCGGGTGCCCTTTGGCACTGGCCGCGAGGTTTATCTGGACGAGCTGGACGATCTGACCTTTCGCTATGACGAGTTGGGACAGGCCATTTTCATCACGGCAGCGGATGAGGCGCTGCTGCCCAATGTCATTTCCGCCAGCCCGGAACGCGAGCGGCCCGACGTTCAGCGCAGCTATGGCGCTGTGCTGAACTATGCGATTGCGGGCGAGGCCGGCGATTTTTCCGGGGCCAGCTATTCCAGCACCTCGGCCGCGCTGAGCGGGTGGGTGTTTTCCCCTTTCGGCACGCTCAGCACGACAGGGTTTTACAATGACAACAGTTTTGCAGGCAATGGCGCGGACCTGATCCGGCAGGAAACCAAGTACGAGATCACCGCCCCCCGCCACGCCCTGACCTTTGCGGTGGGTGACGTGATTTCATCGTCGCTGCCCTGGAGCAGGCCGATCCGTCTGGGCGGCGTGCAGGTGCGCCGCGACTTTTCGCTGCGCAGCGATCTGGTGACCAATCAGTTGCTGTCGTTCTCGGGCACCTCGGCGGTGCCGACCACGGTGGACGTGTTCATCGACAACAGCCGCGCCTACAGCACCACGCTGGAGTCCGGGCCCTTCACGCTGGAGGATCTGCCGGTGTTTGGCGGCGCGGGCGAGGCTGAAATCCTGATCCGCGACGAATTTGGCCGCACCCGTCGGCAGCGGGTGTCGTTCTTCACCTCGCAGAACCTGCTGAAACAGGGGCTTGCGGATTACTCCATCGAGGCGGGCTATGCGCGCGAGGCGTATGGCATCGAAAACAGCGCCTATGGCGACGATGCGGTGTTTTCGTCCAGCCTGCGCTATGGCCTGACCAAGACCGTCACTGTCGAGGCCCATGCCGAAGGCAAATCCGATCTGGTGATGGCGGGACTGGGCTTTACCGCCGTGCCCTTTGCGCTTGGCGAAGTGTCGCTGACCGCCGGCGCCAGCAAGTACAAGGGCAAGGAGGCGGGCTTTGTGCAGACCGCCATCCGCACCGAAATTCGCGGGGTCGATGTCAGCGTCAGTTCGCTGCGCACGCAGACCGGCTTTGCCGATCTGGCCTATGCCACCGGAGTCGATTATCTGGGCGCCACACAGATCGGCAGTCTGGCCCCCTTGACCGAGGTGGCCTCGGCGCTGGACATTCTGAGCCTGTCGATCCCGGTGACGCAGGATGACCGCAGGCTGGGCCTCAGCCTTGTGCGGTCGGAACGCGCCTCCAGCGAGGATGTGATCGCCTCGGCCTCGTTCGGCAGTTCGATCGGCGGCGGGCGCGGGGCGGTCAGCCTGTTCGGCTCGCACAACTTTGTCACCGATGACAGCCGGGTGTCACTGAACCTGTCGGTGGCCCTGGGCAAGCGGACGCAGGCCCGTACCACAGTGACGACACGCGAAAACGGCAAGACGCAGGCGGGGGTCTATGTCAGCCGCCCGATCAGCGATCAGGTCGGGGATTATGGCTATGGCGTGCAGCTTGAACAGCAGGAAACCCTGAACGTGGCGGCGGCGCGCGGCGAATACCGCGGCCGTCTGGGCCGGGTGGGCGCCGAGGTGCAGGCGCGCAACAACGGCTCGCGGCTGCGGGCCGAGGTGGAAGGCGCGCTGGTGTTCAGCGGCGGCGGCTTTGGCATGGGCAACACGATCCAGGACAGTTTTGCGCTGGTCGATGTGGGGATCGCCGATGTGCCGGTCTATCTGCAAAACCGCGAGGTCACGCGCACCGGGCCGGGGGGGCGGGCACTGGTGCCGGGCCTGTCGGCCTATCGCAGCAACCGGCTGTCGCTGGAGGTGACGGATCTGCCCGCGGGCGTGTCGGCCGGGGTGTCGGCCAAAGAGGTGGTCCCGCCGCGGCGTGCGGGGGCGTTTGTCGATTTCCAGACAAGGTCCGGCCCGGCGGAAACCATCGTGCTGCGCAATGCCCGCGGCGATGTCCTGCCGCCGGGGGCGATCGTCACCCTGAACGGGCGCGGAGCCGACCAGTATGTCGGTTATGACGGGCTGACCTGGCTGGAAGGGGTCAAGGCGGACAACAGCCTGACCGTGGTGTCGGATGACGGGCGCTGCACCGCGCGCTTTGCCGGAACGCCGGGGGGCGACGGGGCCACCACGGAATTCCAGACGGTGATCTGCCAATGATCCGCCGAGCCGCCCAGATCATTGCCGTCCTGATCGTTGCGGCCCTGTTCGCGGCAACGCAGGCCATGGCGCAGACCTGTACGGCCTCGGTCAGCAACCTGAACTTCGGTCAGGTGTCGGTGCGGGCGGGGGCGGTCAACAGCACCTCGGGGTCGGTGACGGTGACCTGTTCGGGGTCGGTGCTGTCGCTGGTGGGCGTGTGCATCCGCTTCGGCCCCGGTGGCGGCGGTGCGGGGGGCGGGCAATCGCCCCGCTACATGCGGCGCAGCGACGCGGCGGCGCTGTCTTACGAATTGCGGGCCGGGGGGAACGGCGCGCCATTCGGCACGCTGACCGACCTGTACATGACGGTGCCGATGGTGCTGGGCGCGGGCAGCGCCACGGTGCCGATCTTTGGCGACATCACCTCGCCCACGGTCGGCATCGGCACCGGGCAGTATCAGTCGCGGTTTTCGGGCACGGCAGATATCCGGCTCAGCTATGGCGTCGTCAGCTGTGCCTTGCTGGGCACCACGGTTGGGGTGCCGGATTTCACCGTGTCGGCCGAGGTGGTGGCCAGTTGCGAGGTGGACGCGACCCCGATGGATTTCGGCACCATTCCCGGCCAAGTGACGCAACCGGCACTGGCGCAGGCCACGATCAACGTGCGCTGCACGCAGAACAGCGCCTATCAGGTCTATCTGGACAATGGCAGCGGCCCCGGCGCCACCGGCCCTGCCGACCGCAGGCTGCGCAACGGGGTGTCGCAGCTGAGCTATGGTCTGTTTCTTGATCCGGGGCGCAGTCAGGTCTGGGGCGGCACGCCGGGCAGCGGCGTGGCGGGCACCGGGGCCGGGACCAATCAGGCGATCCCGGTTTATGGCGCGATCCATGCCGGGCAGACGGCCTTTATCGGGATCTACACAGACTCGGTCATCGTCACGATTGCCTACTGACCCAAAGCCCCCCGCCCAGGATCACCAGTTCGTGAAACTGCCTGTGCCTGAAACTTTCTGGCCACGGGCCTCGTTCCTCCTGCACAAGGCCGGAACGGATCCGCGCCTGTTGTCAGGAGTTTGCCGATGAAATCTGTCCTTGCGCTGAGCCTTGCCTTGCTTGCCTCGCCGGTTCTGGCCGCCAACCCGCAAGTGGGCGGGGCCGACATGTTCGAGGCCAAGAACATTGTCGAAAACGCCGTCAACTCGCCGGTTCACACCACGCTGGTCGCCGCGGTCACAGCGGCGGGTCTGGTCGATGCGCTGGCGGGCCCCGGCCCGTTCACCGTGTTCGCCCCGGTGAATGACGCCTTCGCCGCCCTGCCCGCAGGCACCGTCGACACGCTGCTGAAGCCCGAAAACAAGGCCATGCTGATCAAGGTGCTGACCGCGCATGTGGTGGCGGGCGATTACAAGATCGCCGATCTGCGCGCGATGGTGGGCAAGGATGGCTATGCCAACCTGAAAACCCTGTCGGGCGATGCGCTGTCGGTCAGCTTCAAAGGCAACAAGATGCAGGTGTTTTCAGAATCGAAGAACATCGGCAGCATCACCATCGCCGATGTCGACCAGTCGAACGGCGTGATCCACGTTGTCGATACGGTTCTGGTTCCGAAGTAAGCCGTTTCGCCTTTGCCATCGCTTTTGCCAGTGCGGCTCGTTTCGCCGGTTTGACCAGTGCGGCCCCATCCCCCCGCCTTCCGGGGGATGGGGTTTTCCATATCAGGGGTTCAGCGGTGCCAGCACATCGGCGGGGCGGTTGGGCGGCGGATTGTCCAGATCATAGCACCAGACGTTGAACGATTTGAGCAGATGCGGCCCGAAGGAATGGATCAGCGGCACATCCGCCGCGTCGCGCCCCTGCGCCACCTTGATGCGCCCGATCCGGGGTTTGTTGTTGCGCGGATCAAAGGTCATCCAGCGCCCGCCGATGAACACCTCGACCCAGGCCGCGAAATCCATCGGGTCCACCACCGGCACGCCAATGTCACCGATATAGCCGTTCACATAACGCGCGGGCATGTTCATGCAGCGGATCAGCGCAATCGCCAGATGGGCGAAATCGCGGCAGACGCCGGTGCCTTCCTCCCACGCCTCATAGGCCGTGCGGGTATGGCGGGCCGCCTGATAGTTGAACTTGATATGCCCGTGGACAAAATCACAAATCGCCTGCACCCGCGCCCAACCGGGGGCTACGTTGCCAAACGTATCCCACGCCATTTGTGACAAGCGGTCGGTTTCGCAATAGCGGCTGCCCAGCAGAAAGATCAGCGTGTCATCGGGCAACGAGTCGATGGGGGTTTCCTGCGCGCTGCGGTCGACCAGATCGTGCAGGCCACTGTCGGCGATCACCCCGTCGCTGCGCACACGGAAATCGCCGGGATGGGCAAACATCCGCCGGCACGTGTTGCCAAACAGGTCGCGGTACACCCGCGTCTGCCCGTATGGCGCGGTTTCGACCGCATCATAGGTGCGCATGTCGCTGAGCCGTTCATCGCGCACCGACAAAAGACCAATCAGCGGGGTGGGGGTCGGGCAGGTGACGGTGATGTCATAGCCAAAGCGGATCAACATGGGGGGCGTCACCTTTCAGAGGGCGTCAGGGGCGGATGCAATACGCAGCCTCAACGCCCTGCCTGCGCCCGAAGTTCCGCCCTGCCAAGCGGGAATGTGGTTCCATGCGATACAGGTGCTGCCGGGTTGCGCAACTGCCCTTAAATTGTGCGAGAAACCGGGGCGGGATCGGGGATGCGGGCCAGTCTGCGGGCCAGTCTTCTGTGCGATCAGTCTGGCGGCGTCACGCCCGGCGCAGGCGGATCACTACGTCCACGCGGGCAATCTGCATGCCCTCGGGCGCCAGCGGCAGGCCGGTGATGGCAAGATCTTCCTTGGGGGCGTCGGTCAGCTCGTGGCTGTCCTCCCAGTAGAAATGCGGGTGATCATCCATGCGGGTGTCGAAATAGCTTTTCGACCCATCGACCACGACCTCGTTCATCAACCCGGCATCGCAAAAGGCGCGCAGCGTGTTGTAGACGGTGGCAAGGCTGACCTTTTCGCCGGTCTGAGCGGTCAGGGCGAACAGGCTTTCCGCCGTGACATGGCGGTCCTGCCCGTCGCCCACCAGCAAGGCGGCCAGCGTCAACCGCTGCCGGGTGGGCCGCAAGCCCCCGCGCATCAGCCAATCTGCCCCTTTGGTGGTCACGGTCATGCCAATCCCTGCAACTGCCTGACTGTTGATATAGGACGCCCGCCCGCCGCATTCAAACAATTTCGTCCAAGCAGGCCAAGGGTCTTGACCAGACCCTGCACCCCCCTGCCCTTGCCACCGCTTCCATGCCTCTGTTACACGGGGGGAAGGCCATACCAAGCAGGGGACGGGTGCTGATGGGGGACTATCCGACATATTTCGACAAGGACGCGTTGCTGAAATGCGCGCGGGGCGAGCTGTTCGGCCCCGGCAACGCCCAGTTGCCCGAACCGCCCATGCTGATGATGGACCGGATCACCGAGATTTCCGAGGACGGCGGCGCACATGGCAAGGGTCATGTGGTGGCGGAATTCGACATTCACCCTGACCTGTGGTTCTTTGCCTGCCATTTTCCCGGCAACCCGATCATGCCCGGCTGTCTGGGCCTGGACGGTTTGTGGCAGTTGACCGGCTTCAACCTCGGCTGGCGCGGCTGGCAGGGGCGTGGTTATGCCTTGGGTGTGGGCGAGGTCAAACTGACCGGCATGGTGCGCCCCGACCGCAAGCTTTTGCGCTATACCGTCGATTTCACCAAGGCGCTGCAAACCCGCCGCCTGACGATGGGCGTGGCCGACGGAAAGGTCGAGGCGGACGGCGAGGTGATCTACCTGGTCAAGGACATGAAGGTGGCGTTGAGCGAGGCGTAAGGGGGGACATATCGGCTTTGCGGACGAAGCGGTCAGTCGGTCCTTCGGGGTGTGCGGCGCAATGGTTGCCCGATTTGCTCCAAGTGCCCCATGGTTTCGCCCAGTTGTCTAAGAAACATACGACGGGTGTCATCATCCTGAATCCGCCTGAGAAGGTCGTTCAGATTATTTATCGGTTGAGAAAAATCATCGAGCGCGGACAGGACTTCTGCCGCAAGCTTATCGTCAATCTGTAACTGCATCAGACACCCAATTGCCGAAAACCTTTATCAGTCTGGTCAAAGCGGGCGCCATTGCAATAGCCGCTGTGGGCTCATCACGTCTTCCCCATCGTCCTATCCCCCCTTCCGCCCACCCCTACCCCCCACCGGGCCTACCTGCTTGCCCCCTTCCCGCCCGTGCCGTAAACAGGCTTAAAGCGCGTTTGAGGAGGCTGACCATGCGTCGTGTCGTCATCACCGGGATCGGTATCATCTCTCCCATCGGGAATTCGGCGGCCGAGGTTGAAGCCTCGCTGCGGGCGGGCAAGTCCGGCATCGTGGCAGCGCCCGATTATGCCGAGCATGGCTTTCGCAGTCAGGTGAAGGGCCAGCCCAACATCGTGCTGGAAGACCATATCGACAAGCGCGACCTGCGGTTCATGGGGCCGGGGGCCGCGTATAACTTTTTGGCGATGAAGCAGGCGATTGCGGATTCCGGGCTGACGGACGCCGAAGTGTCGAATGAACGGTCGGGCCTGATCATGGGGTCGGGCGGGCCGTCCACCTCGAACTTCTTCGAGGCGCACCGGCTGGTCATCGAAAAGGGCGCGCCCAAGAAGATGGGGCCGTTCATGGTGACGCGCTGCATGAGCAGCACCAACTCCGCCTGCCTTGCGACCCCGTTCAAGATCAAGGGGGTGAACTATTCGATTACCTCGGCCTGTTCCACATCGGCCCATTGCATCGGCAACGGCACCGAGCTGATCCAGATGGGCAAGCAGGACATCGTGTTTGCGGGCGGCGGCGAGGAATTGGACTGGACCCTGTCCTGCCTGTTCGACGCCATGGGCGCGATGAGCAGCAAGTACAACGAAACGCCGAGCCTCGCCTCGCGCCCCTATGACGCCACCCGCGACGGGTTTGTGATTGCGGGCGGCGGCGGTGTCGTGGTGCTGGAAGAACTGAACCACGCCCTTGCGCGCGGGGCCAAGATCTATGCCGAAGTGACCGGCTATGGCGCCACGTCCGACGGGCATGACATGGTGGCCCCAAGCGGCGAAGGCGGCGAGCGGTCGATGCGTCTGGCCGTGGCGACCCTGCCGCAGGGCCGCAAGATCGACTACATCAACAGCCATGGCACCTCGACCGTGGTGGGCGACGTGACCGAGATGGAGGCCATCCGCCGCGTCTTTGGCAAGGGCACGACGCCCCCGGTGGCCTCGACCAAATCTCTGACCGGGCATTCCCTTGGCGCGACCGGCGTGCATGAGGCGATCTATTCGCTGCTGATGATGCAGGGCAATTTCATTGCAGCCTCGGCCAATGTGACCACGCTGGACCCCGGCCTTGATGCGTCGGAAATCGTGACCACCCTGCGCGAAAATGTGCAGCTCGATTCCGTCCTGTCCAATTCCTTCGGCTTTGGCGGCACCAACGCGACCCTTGTGATGAGCAAGCACCTCGGCTGATTTACTGAATAGGAGCGCCGGAATGGCCGATCTGATGAAGGGCAAGCGCGGGCTTGTCATGGGCGTGGCGAATGAGCGGTCCATCGCATGGGGGATCGCGAAAGCCTTGGCCGATGAAGGCGCAGAACTGGCGTTTTCCTATCAGGGCGATGCGTTCGGCAAACGGGTGGAGCCGCTTGCGGCCTCGGTCGGGTCGGACCTGCTGGTCGATGTCGATGTGACCGACGATGCCAGCATGGATGCCTGCTTTGCCACGCTGAAAGACCGCTGGGGCACGATGGATTTCCTGATCCACGCCATCGCGTTTTCCGACAAGACCGAGCTGACGGGGCGGTTCATCAACACCTCGCGCGGGAATTTCAGCCATTCGCTGAACATTTCGTGCTTTTCCTTCATCGACGTGGCGGCGCGTGCGGCGGCGCTGATGCCCGACGGCGGGTCACTGATCACCCTGACCTTCCAGGGGTCGAACCGGGTGTCGCCCAATTACAACGTGATGGGCGTGGCCAAGGCGGCGCTGGAATCGGCGACGCGCTATCTGGCAAACGATCTTGGGCCGCAGGGCATTCGCGTCAACGCGATCAGCCCCGGCCCGATGAAGACGCTGGCCGGGGCCGCGATCGGCGGCGCGCGCGCCACCTTCCGCCACACCGAGGCCAACGCCCCCCTGCGCGCCAACGCGACGCTGGAGGCCATCGGCGGCACCGCCGTCTGGCTGTGTTCCGGCGGCGGGGCCTGCACCACGGGGGAAGTGATCCATGTGGACGGCGGCTATCATGTGCTGGGCTTTCCGCAGGCCGACAATCTTTGACGGTGCGTAGGATGGGCAATATTGCCCATCCTACAGAATCCCGATCAGCCCGGATGCGACATAGCCCGCCGCCGGATCGCCGGTCACGGTCAGGGTCTGGACGGCGATCTGTTCGGGCGTGTTGTCGCCAAACACCATGTCGCCCGCAAGGCTGACATCGGCCAGATTTTCCACCGACCCCGCATAGCGCGCATCGCTGGCATAGACCGCCGCGACCATATCCTGCGGCAGGGCGAATTGCGAGATCAGCAGGCTGTCATCCCCCGAAACGGCGGCCTCGGCACTGGCAAACACCTCGAAATGCACATGCGGCCAGCGTCCGTCATAGCAGGCGGGGACGATGCTGGTGAACCGCACCTCGCCCGTCGCATCGGTGATGCCCACCCCGCGCAGATAGTTGCGGTCGGCGGCGTTGTAGATGGAATACTGCCCCGCCGCATCGCATTGCCAGACATAGACCGCATGCCCCGCCAGCGGCGCGCAGGCCCCGCTGACCGACACCAGCCGGATCACCATATCCATCGCCACCCCTTCGGCCACCGGGGTCTGGCCCGCAAAGCTGGGGCGGATGTCCTGCCGCACCACGCCAGATTCCGTCAGCACATTGACGGTCTGCCCGTCCTTGGCATTGGTGCCATCGGCCGGGAACGGCCCGTTGGTTTCCACCGGGTCCGCCACGCAGATCGCGCCATCCGGCCCCTGCCCCGTCACCGTGGCCTCGCCGCGCGTGCCCAGCACCGCATAGACCGCGATGCCCGCCCCCATCACCCCCAGACCGGCCAGAACGGACCGGCGGGCAAGGATGGCTTTCAGGTCGGCGGTCAATCCGCCGTCGTGGTCGTGAGGCTGGGTCATGGCAAAATCCTTGCGCGGGCGTGTCCTGACTATACGTCAGGCAGCGCCGTTTCCGTCGTAAAACTGCACAGGAAATCTGGAGCGGGCGGCGGGAATCGAACCCGCGTCTTTAGCTTGGAAGGCTAAGGTCTTACCATTACACAACGCCCGCGATGCTGTGCTGTTTAGCGGCGGTTGCCGGGCGAGGCAAGGGGGGAAGCGCAGGGGGGGGAAGCGCAGGGATGCAGGCGCGGCCAGTGACTGGCCGCGCCCGCAAGTGTCAGGCGATCAGACCAGATCGAAACGATCGGCGTTCATCACCTTGGTCCAGGCGGCAACGAAGTCGCGCACGAAACCGGGTTGGGCATCGGCGCTGGCATAAACCTCGGCCAGGGCGCGCAGTTGCGAATTGGACCCGAACACGAGATCGGCCCGCGTGCCGGTCCAGCGCAGATCGCCGGTGCTGCGGTCGCGGCCCTCAAACACGCCCTTGCCTTCCGGTGCGGCCTTCCACACCGTCGCCATGTCCAGCAGGTTGACGAAGAAATCGGTCGTCAGCGCGCCGGGGCGGTTGGTGAACACGCCGTGCTGCGACTGGTCCACATTGGCGTTCAGCACCCGCAGGCCGCCCAGCAACACCGTCATTTCGGGCGCGGTCAGGGTCAGCAACTGGGCGCGGTCGATCAGCAGTTCCTCGGCCGAAACGGTGTATTCGGTTTTCAGATAGTTGCGGAAACCGTCGGCATTGGGTTCCAGCACGGCAAAGGAATGCTGGTCGGTCTGGTCCTGCGTGGCATCGGTGCGCCCCGGTGCGAAGGGCACCGTCACGGGCTGGCCTGCTGCCTTCGCCGCCTGTTCCACCGCAGCCGACCCGCCCAGCACGATCAGATCGGCCATCGAGACATGCTTGCCGCCCGCATTGAACGCCGCCTGAATGCCTTCCAGCACCGACAGCACATGCGCCAGTTGCGCGGGCTGGTTCACCGGCCAGTCCTTTTGCGGCGCCAGACGGATGCGCGCGCCATTGGCCCCGCCGCGTTTGTCCGACCCGCGGAAGGTCGAGGCCGACGCCCATGCCGTGGTCACCAGTTGCGACACCGACAGGCCGGACCCAAGGATCCTGTCCTTCAGCGCCGCAATGTCGGCGGCATCGATCACCGGATGCGTGGCGTCCGGCACCGGGTCTTGCCACAGCAGCACCTCGGCGGGCACCAGCGGCCCCAGATACAGGGCGCGCGGCCCCATGTCGCGGTGGGTCAGCTTGTACCAGGCGCGGGCAAAGGCATCGGCGAACTGGTCGGGGTTTTCGTGGAACCGCTTGGAAATGGGCGCATAGTTCGGGTCCATCTTCAGCGCAAGGTCGCTGGTCAGCATCGCAGGCGCGATGCGTTTGGACGCATCATGCGCGTGGGGCACAGTGCCCGCCCCTGCCCCGCCTTTCGGCGTCCACTGATGCGCGCCTGCGGGGCTTTTGGTCAGCTCCCAGTCATAGCCGAACAGGTGGTCGAAATATTCGTTCGTCCATTGCGCGGGTTTCGTGGTCCAGGTCACTTCCAGCCCGCTGGAAATGGCATCGCCCCCCACGCCGGACCCATAGGTGCTGGTCCAGCCAAAGCCCTGAGCCTCGATGCTGCCCGCCTCGGGGTCGACGCCGACATGCGAGGTATCGCCCGCGCCATGGGTCTTGCCAAAGGTGTGCCCGCCCGCGATCAGCGCCACGGTTTCCTCGTCGTTCATCGCCATCCGGGCAAAGGTTTCGCGGATGTCATGCGCCGAGGCCAGCGGGTCGGGGTTGCCGTCCGGGCCTTCGGGGTTGACGTAGATCAGGCCCATCTGCACGGCCGCCAGCGGGTTTTCCAGCGTGCGCGAGTCGGAATAGCGATTGTTCAGGTTGGTCGGATCGTTGCTGGCGATAAGCCAGACATCCTCGGACCCCCAGTAGATGTCTTCCTCGGGCTCCCACACATCGGCGCGCCCTCCGGCAAAGCCGAAGGTCTTGAACCCCATCGATTCCAGCGCGACGTTGCCGGTCAGGATCATCAGGTCGGCCCAGGAAATCTTGTTGCCGTATTTCTGCTTGATCGGCCACAGCAGGCGGCGGGCCTTGTCAAGGTTCACGTTGTCCGGCCAGCTGTTCAGCGGCGCAAAGCGCTGCGTGCCCGAACAGGCCCCGCCCCGGCCATCGGCGGTGCGGTAGGTGCCCGCGCTGTGCCATGCCATGCGGATGAAAAACGGGCCATAATGGCCGAAATCGGCAGGCCACCACGGCTGGCTGTCGATCATCAGCGCATGCAGATCGGCGGTCAGCGCATCGATATCCAGCGACTTGAACGCCTCGGCATAGGTGAAATCGCGCGCCATCGGGTTCGACAGGGCCGAGTTCTGGTGCAGGATCCTGAGGTTGAGCTGGTTCGGCCACCAGTCGCGGTTCGACCGGGCTGCCGCCGTCACCTGCTTGGGGCCGCCGTGCATCACCGGGCATTTGCCTGCGCTGCCACTATCATTTCCGTCCATAGCTGTCTCCAATTTTGGCTGTGTTCATTCCGGGCAAGGGGGGCCTTGCGGCGCGCGATCTTTGCAAGGCAAATCCTGCGTGCCACAGGCCCTGTCCGCTTGTCCCCCCGGATCACTCTAGCAAACTCTGCTGATTAGCTTAAGTTTGATTTTCTGATCTATGCGATAAGGGTGGCTTATGAAGAACCTGACCCTCAAACAGCTTCGCTACTTCGAGGCGCTGGCGCGGCACGGGCATTTCGGCAATGCGGCGGATACCTGCGCCATCTCGCAGCCCGCCTTGTCCATGCAGATCAAGGAGCTGGAGGAATCGGCCGGCACGCCGCTGTTTGAACGCGGGGCAAGGCAGGTCCGGCTGACCAGCTTTGGCGAGGAATTCGCCCTGCGCGCGCGTGACATCCTGCGGTCGGTGGACGAGCTGGAGGATCTTGCCCGCGCGTCGCACCAACGGCTGGTGGGGCGGTTGCGGATCGGGGTGATCCCGACCGTCGCCCCCTATCTGCTGCCCCGTATTCTGGGCCATCTGGCGCAGATGAACGCGGGGCTGGATGTGCATGTGCGCGAAACCACCACGCCGAAACTGGTGCAGGAACTGGCCGAAGGGCGGCTGGATACCGCCATCGTGGCGCTGCCGGTGTCGGAACCGTCGCTGACCGAAGTGGCGCTGTTCAGCGAGGAATTCGTGCTGATCCGCCCGGCCAGCGATGCGGGCAAGCCGGTGCCCAACCGCGAGATGCTGCGCGAGATGCGGCTGCTGCTGCTGGAAGAAGGCCATTGCTTTCGCGATCAGGCGCTGTCGTTTTGCAACCTGCCATCGGCGCGCCCGCGCGAATTGCTGGACGGCAGTTCGCTGTCCACGCTGGTACAACTGGTCAGCGCAGGGATTGGGGTCACGCTGATACCACAGATGGCCGTGGCGGTGGAAACCCGGTCGGCCCCGGTCAGCGTGACCCGGTTCGGCGCGCCGCAGCCCAGCCGGACCATCGGCATGGTCTGGCGCAAGAAAAGCCCGCTGGCCAAGCAACTGCTGGACATCGCCGAAGTGGTGCGGGCCGCCGCCACGCAGGCATGATCGGTTCTGTCACCCTCAGGGCAAGGCGGCAAAGTCGCTGCGGCGGAACTGCGCAACCATGATCTTCAGCGGCTCAGGTGCCAGCACCTGCACCGCATCGCCCCACTGGTACAGATGCCAGGCCATTTCCAGATGCCCCGAGGCCCGGAACCGCACCGTCAGGCTGCCGTCAGCCTCGTCGGTCATGTCCTGCACCGGATGAAAGGTGAACTCGCGTGCGACGGGGGCCGCGGCGGGGGAAAAGCGCCAGATCACCTCGCCATATTCGCGGTCGTCGTGATAGCTGCCAAAGGCGCGGGCAGTGTGGGCGGTCAGATCAAAGCCGGGATCGCGCTGAAAGGATGATGCCTCCAGCCGGGGGGCGCTGATCCGGTCCAGCCGGAAATGCTGCATCCGGCCATCGCCGCCCACCTCGCGCGCCACCAGATAGCGGCGGGTGCCCAGCAACAGCCCATGCGGTTCCAGCCGCCGCACCCGCGCCGGATCGCGCCCGCCGGCATAGGTAATCGTCAACAGATGCGGGCCTTTGAGCGCCACCGCGATCACCGCCAGCAGATCGGCCGCACCCCGCACCCGTGGCCCCGGACGCGAGGCAAAGCCGTAGGCCTCCAGCATGGCTTCGGCATCGGCCTCGACCCTGCGGGCCAGCGGACCGGGCATCGCGGCAATCAGGCGGTCGCGCAGGCTGGACAGGGCCTTGACATCATTGATCGCCCCGTCGCGCTCCGCACGCCGGATCGCAAGTTCCAGCGCCGACAGCTCGGTTTCCCGCAGCCCTTGTGTCAGCATCAGCCGCGCATCGGCGGCGTTCAGTTTCCAGAACTTGCGGCGGTCGT
Source organism: Pseudomonadota bacterium (assembly GCA_040385825.1). Classification (GTDB taxonomy): domain Bacteria; phylum Pseudomonadota; class Alphaproteobacteria; order Rhodobacterales; family Rhodobacteraceae; genus JANNNF01. Next base: position 32,090 of record JAZKGQ010000020.1, read on the forward strand.
CATCGGTGCGGGTGACGTAGTTCGGGAACATGTCCTCCAGCGCCTTGGTCATGCGCTGCGCGGTGCGCCGGTCCACCGTGAACGTGTCTTCGATGTCGGACAGCGACACCCCGGCATAGCGCGCACTTGCCATTTCGGCCAGGCGCAACAGATCAGCAGCTTTCTGGAATGACATGCAGGCTCCATGACCGGTTCTGACATGCTTGTCGCACAGATTGCCGAGGTTACCGAATCCTTAGTCACCGAATCCCTAGTCACCGACCCCTTGACCAGTGCATCCTTGACGGAGTTTCCCATGAGCATCGCCTGCCGTGACCTTGCTGCCTCGCACTCGCTGCGCGTATCGCTGAAGCGGGGGCTGGCACGGCAGGCGCTGGACCATGCCGAACGGTCGCAGGCCAGCCTGCCCGACCTGTTCCGCATCGCCGCCGACCTGCGCCCGAACCGCAAGGCGCTGGAACGGATGGCCCAACGGATGAAGACCACGCGGGGGGTGGTGCGGGCCTCGGTGCTGGTAAACGGCGCAGGCGTGGTGATCGTTGTCCGCAACGTGCGCGAGGTGGTCACCCGCAGCGATGCCACCGACATTTTCACCGAACGCGCGATCCTGTACAGCCGCATCGCCATGCACTGTGGCCGGGACGCCGTGCATTTCGGCATCAGCCGCGCCAGCTTCTGCCAGCACGCGCTGGAACGGCTGGTCGAGCGCAGTTGCATCGGGCTGGAGGCGCCTTTGCTGGCGCAGATCGACGCCGAGGCCGCAGCGGTGCTGCTGGCCGTCATGCATGGCACGCTGATCGAGGATGAGGGCGACGATTTTGCCCGCGCGCTGCGGCCGGGGCTATGGGCGGGGGCGGTTGATTTTTCGGGGGCCGAGGCGGATTGGGGCGTAGGCTTTGCCAGGGATACCGACCGCGTTCCGGTTTTTTCGGCCCGTACCTTCCTTGGCCCCGCGGCGATGCGCCCGCGGCTGTGGCAGAAATGGCAGGCTTTGGGCTGATAAAGGTTCGGGCCAAGAATGTGTCCTACTGTTGCGCACGCAAAGAAAACGTGGCGGGGCAGGAACGCAACCGTCCCGGCCGGGTTACACTGGGCAGCGCTTGCAAGGGAACACCGACATGCCATTGACCATTGCCATCATCGGCACCGGGCCTACGGGAATTTACGCTTTCCGCAGCCTGATGCAGCATGAACAATCCTTGGCGATCTGGCTGTTTGAAAAGGGGGAAAAGGCCGGGATCGGCCTGCCCTATTCGCCCGAAACTTCAAGCAAGACGATGCTGGCCAATATCGCCAGCATTGAAATCCCGGATGTGATCTCGACCTATCTGGATTGGCTGGAACGCCAGCCCCCGGCCAGGCTGCGCGGCTATGGGCTTGATCCCGATGATCTGGACGCCCGCCAGTTCACGCCGCGCCTGCTTCTGGGCGAATATTTCCGCGATCAGCTGATGGACCTTGTAGATACCGCCCGCGCGCGAGGCCACAGCGTCACGCTCTGCGAGGCGACGGAAGTGGCCGATGTTGCGGTGGTCGATGGTCTGGTCTGGCTGACCACCGATGCAGGCCCGCTGGACCAGGGCTTTGACCGGGTGATGCTGGCGACCGGGCATGTCTTCCCCGACGAGGCGGCCGCCACCCGCAGCTATTTTCCCAGCCCGTGGTCGGGCCTGATCGAGGCCGATGTTGCGGCGGGCAAAGTGGGCATCCTTGGCACCTCGCTCAGCGGGATCGACGCCGCGATGGCGGTCGCCAGCCAGCATGGCCGCTTTGCTGGCCGGGGCCAGGCGCTGCGTTTCGTGCCGGATGCAGACGGGCTGAAGATCACGCTGATGTCCTGGACCGGGGTTCTGCCCGAGGCCGATTTCTACTGCCCGATCCCTTATGACCCGCTGCTGCACATGACCCCCGCCGCGCTGGAACAGGCACGGGGGGCAGAGTCGGTCCTTGATGCGGTCTATGCGCTGTTTCAGGCGGAACTGGCGCAGGCCGACCCGGCCTATGCCCGCGCCATCGGGCTGGACCGGCTGACCCCCGACAGTTTCACTGACGCCTATTTCGCCGAGCGCGAGGCGCATGATCCGTTCCATTGGGCGCGCGAGAATCTGGCTGAGGTCGAGCATAACAAGGCGCACAGGATCACCGTGCCCTGGCGCTATGCCATCTTGCGGATGCACGAACAGGTCGAGGATCTGGTGCCCGATTTTTCCGATGCCGACCGCAAGCGGTTTGATTGCGGGCTGAAATCGGTGTTCGTCGACAATTACGCCGCCGTGCCGTCAGAATCCATCCACCGCCTGCTTGCGCTGCGCGATGCCGGGGTGTTGGGGATTCTGGCGCTTGGGCAGGATTACACGCTGAACCACGACGGCGCAAAGACCGTGATCGTGGCCAAAGGCGAAACCCATGTGTTCGACACCTTCATCGACGCGCGCGGGCAAAAGGCGCTGACCACGAAAGACCTGCCCTTTCCGACCCTGCGCAAGGCCATGCTGGATGCGGGCTGCGAGATCCCCGAGGTGGACGAGGACTACATCCTGACCGACCCCGCCACCGTGGCGGGCAGGATCGGCTTCGGCGCCATTCCGTATCTGATGCACGACCGCCCCTTTGCCCAAGGCATCACCGCCGCGGCCGATATCGGTGCGGCCATGGCCCGCAGCATCCGCGAGGATGCACAGCGCAGCGCCCGGCGGCGGCGGCGTTGGGCCTAGCGGTCAGGCCAGCCGTGCCGCACTGGCAACATAGTCGAGGCTGGCGCGCAGGCGTTCGGCGATCTGCGGGTCGGTCTGGGTTTCGGGGCTGAAGGGTTCCATCGACACAAAGCCCTGATAGCCTGCATCCACCATGGCCCGCAGACGGGCGATGGTGCCCACCCGGTCGCCCAGAAACACAAAGCCCCGGTCGGGTTCGGTCAACTCGGACGGGCCAAGATCGGCACGCGCGATGCCCGAGATATGCACCAGCCCGATCCGGCCCGGAAACAGCGCGTCGTCGCTGGCGCGGAAATGCTGGAACGTATCGTAGCACAGTTGGAAATCCGCCCTGCCGCCGATGGCATCCAGCGCGGCCACGGCCTGCGCCTGACGGTTCATCGACGAATGGCGCATGCCCAAGGGTTCGACATAGCCCACGATCCCGGCATCGGCGAACATCGGCTGCAACGAAGTCAGCCCGTCGCACAGGCGGCGGTGCGCGTCGGAATGCCGGTCATCGCCGGGCAGATGGGCGGGGCACAGCACGATGCCCGGCGCGCCAAGGTTGGCGGCATAGCGGATCAGGGCCTGCGCCTCGGCAGCCCGGTCCGGCGTCCAGTCGTTGAACCGTTGCAGCGCGTTGACCGAGGCAAGTTTGAGCCCCGCATCGGCCAGCCGGGCCTTCAGGTCAGACGCAGGCATGCCATCGGCAAATTCCTGACCTTCGATGTCATTGCGGATTTCCACCGCCTTGACGCCGACGGTCTGGGCCAGCGTGATGAACTCGGCCAAAGGCAGATGGGGCGCGCAGGTGCGGTTCAGGGCGAATGTGATGGGCATGAGGCTTCCAGCAGTTACAGCAGCAGACGGTGGGTGGTGACGGGCGTCAGGCGCAGCATGTCGGGCGTCGGGTGACGCGGGCGGGGCGGCGAGTGGATCGGCTGCGGCTGGCCGGTTTTCGCCGCCGCCTCGATCGCCAGCAGGGCGCGCATGTCGGCCAGACCCTCGGCCCCGTCAGCCTCGGGCGGGGTTCCGGCCAGGATGCAGTCGCTGAAATAGGCCACCTGCGCGCCGAAATGGTCGGTCTGCGGGCAGGTGGTTTCGTGGATGATGCCATCGCGGCGCAGGCGCAGTTTCATCGCCTGTTCAAACTTGAAACCGGGGTCGAGTTCGAGATCGCCCTTCGAGCCGACCACACGGTAATTATCCACCGCCGCCGCCCCGAATGACCCGACGAATTGCGCCAGCCCACCCGACGGAAAGCGCAGGGTGGCGGCGATTGTCGCCTCGATTTCGCCAAAGCGGGGGTCGTCCTTGGGTTGGGTCAGGGTTGCCGTCGCCTCGATCGGTTCTTCGCCAAAGATGTGGCGGGCGGCGTTGACGCAATAGACCCCCACATCCTGCAACGGCCCGCCCCAGTGTTCGGCCTTCAGGCGGTGATTGCCGGGGGGCATCTGAAAGCTGAAGATCGACTGGAAAATCAGCGGGGTGCCGATGTCGCCCTGCCGGATATGGTCCAGCACAGCCAGCGTTCCGGGTTCGTTGTGCAGCCGGTAGGCGGTCATCAGGAAAACGCCCGCCGCATCGGCAGCGGCGATCATCGCCTCGCCTTCGGCAACGGAAACCGCCAGCGGTTTTTCCACCATGACATGCTTGCCCGCCCGCGCAGCGCGAATGGTGTAATCCGCGTGCATCGAATTGGGCAGCGCGATGTAGACCGCGTCTATGGCATCGGACGCCAGCAGCGCGTCGTAATCGCCATAGTTCACCACTTGCGGGATGCCGTGAAAGGCGGCCAGCCTTTCCCCCTTTTCCAGATCGCCCGTGACAAGCGCCGCAATGGTGGAATTGCCCGATTGCGCCACACCGGGCAGAAACGCCTCCTGGGCAATCCAGCCCGCGCCGACGACGGCATATCTGATCATCTTCTTCTCCAACACTCAGGCGTAAAGCGGGGGGCGGGACGGAATGCGCAGGGCAATGCGGTTGCCTGTGGCCATGCCTTCAACGATCTGTTCGGCAATCGCGGTGGTGACATAGCCATCCCAGGCGCTGGCCCCGACATGGGTTCCCTTGGCTATGGCATCGACCCAGGCCTGCATCTGCAACCGGTAGCCTTCAGCAAAGCGCGGCACCCAGTTGGGCGGGAAGGCATAACTTTGGCTGGCCGCAAGGTTGGTCAGGGTGCGGGTCGGGGCGGCCATTTCCACCGTGCCAAGGCGACCCACCAGTTGCGCGTGAACGTGATAGCCGTAGGTCGCGTTCATGAACACTTCGGTTGACACGATCTCGCCCTTGTCGGTCTGCATCGTCACCAGCATCGGGTCGCCGCCGGGGGCCGAGGTCACCTGTGCGGTGGTCATTTCCGACCCCAGAAGCCAGCGCGAAATGTCGATCTCGTGCACCAGCGAATTGGTCACCGCCATCGCCCCGGTGAACCAGTCGGGGGCGGCGGCGTTGCGGTGGATGTTGTGCAGCAGCACGGGCGCGCCGATCCGGCCCGCGCTGCGGGTCTGGTGCATGTCGACATAGGCCGGGTCAAAGCGGCGCATGAAACCGACCGTCACCAGACGGCGGCCAAAGGCCACCTCGGCCTGCACGATGGCCAGACCTTCGGCCGCCGTCGCCGCGATGGGTTTTTCGCACAGCACGGGCTTGCCCGCCCTAAGACAAGCCAGCGCATAGGGTGCGTGGGTTGCATCGGGCGAGGCGATGATCACCGCCTGCACCTTGTCTGATGCGATCAGGTCCAGCCCCTCGGTGAAGACGGCCCCGCCCGCCGCCGCCTGTGCGGCGCGGCCGGCATCGGCGTCACAGACGGCGGCCAGATGCGCGCCGCTGGTCACGTCGCGCAACAGGCGCGCGTGTTCCGCGCCCATCACGCCCGTACCGATCACCCCGACTGCAAGGGTCATGCCACGTCCAGCCAGCTTTGGGCCGTGGAAGATTGCTGGATGGTTTCCACCAGCGTCTGAATCCGCAATCCGGCGCGGAAGTTGAAGGGTTCGGGCGCCTTGCCCGCGATGGCGTTGACATAGCCTGCCACCTCGATGGCCTTGAGGTCATTGAAGCCGATCTGATGGCCTGCCGCGACGCAGAACAGCCCGTAGGGCGCGTGATCCGGGCTGGCCTCGATCCGGCGAAAGCCTTGGCGGCCCCTGGCATCGGCGGTGCTGAAGTAATTCAGCACGTTGAAATGTTCCTGACTGAAGGCCAGCGCGCCCTTGGTGCCGTAGACCTCGAAGTCATGCTGCATCTTGCGGCCCGTGGCGATCCAGTTGCCCTCGATGCTGCCGGTTGCGCCATTGTCGAACCGCAGGAAAGCGCGGCCCACGTCATCGACAGTCACCGCGCGGCGACCGCCCCGTCCGTCGGGGCGTTCCGCGATCATGGTGATGCAATCGCCCATCACGCGGGTAATCGGGCCGCAGAGGAATTCTGCCGTGGCAAGGGCGTGACTGCCGATGTCGGCCAGCGCCCCGCCGCCTGCGGGGTCGTGGCGGAAGGTATATGTGCCCGCCGGATCGGCCATGTAATCTTCGCAATGGATGCCGCGATAGCCCCGGATTTCGCCCAGTTCTCCGCCTGCGATCATGTCACGGGCCAGCGCCAGCATCGGGTTGCACAGATAGTTGAACCCAACCTGCGTTTTCACGCCGCGCGCCTCGGCGGCCAGCGTCATTTCCAGCGCGTCGGATGCCAGCGGGGCCAGCGGCTTTTCGCAGTACACATGCTTGCCCGCCGCAATCGCCGCCAGCGACATTTCCTTGTGCAGGGCGTTTGGCGCGGTGATCGACACCAGGTCAATCGCGGGGTCCGCCATGATCGTGCGCCAGTCGGCGGTCGCATGGGCAAAGCCAAGGGTCTGGCGGGCACGCTCGGCAGCCTCGGGCGTGATGTCGGCCACGGTGTGCAGGTCCAGATCGAACGGCAGCTCGAACACCCGCGGGGCAGAGGTGAAGCCGAACACATGGGCCTTGCCCATGAAGCCGGTGCCGATCAGGCCGATGCGAAGTTTTGGTTTGGTCATCTTGGGAAATCCTTGTTGACGATCAGGCTGGGGTCCAGCGCCCCGGCGAAATGATCCAGCACGTTCTGCACGCTTGCCACCGCCATCCGTTCAGCCGCCTCGCGGGTCAGGCCGGCGGTGTGGGGGGTCAGAATGACCTGATCAAAGCCCAGCAACGGGTGGTCGGGCGCGGGGGGTTCGGCATCGAACACGTCGATCCCGGCACCGGCGATCTGGCCGGATCGCAGGGCCTCGGCCAGCGCCGCCTCGTCCACGATACCGCCGCGTGCAGTGTTGATGATGATGGCGCCGCGTTTCATCATGGCGATTTCGGCGGCCCCCAGCATCGGCCCATCTGCCTTGGGGATATGGACCGACACGACATCCGCCTGCGCCAGTGCGGCGGGCAGATCGGTGGCGCAGGCCACCTGCCCTGCGGGCCAGCCCCTGGACGCCAGATAGGGGTCATAACCCGAAATCGTCATGCCAAAGGCCTGCGCCATCTGCGCCAGATGCCGCCCGATGCGACCGTAACCCACGATCAGCAGGCGCTTGCCGGACAGCTCGCCCTGCTCCAGCCGGTTGCGCCAGCCCCAGGGGCCATGCCGCACCGAGGCATCGGACCGGATCACCTGTTTGGCGCAGGCCAGAATCATCATCATCGAATGTTCCGCCACCGAGACGGAATTCACATCGCCCACGATGCACAGCGGAATCCGGCGCGCGTTCAGTGCCGCCAGATCGACCGCATCATAGCCGACCCCATGGCGCGAGACGATTTGCAGCCGGGGGGCCTTGGCGATGCTGGCGGCGGACATCGGCTGCGTGCGGATCACCACGGCATCCGCCTGCGCAAGATAGGGCTGATAGGACGCCTCTGATATGTCTTCGACATGGGTATGGGTCACGCCGGGGGTCTGGTCCAACAGCGCCAAACCCGCCGGATGCAGTTTCCCCGCGATCAGGATATGCGGCATCAATAGGCCCCCTTTTCGCCCTTGGACCCCGTGGTTTCGGTCAGTTTGCGAAAGCCCGCGACGGCGGCCCCGGCAGCGGCGGCCAGAAAGCGGCTGTCGCCGCCCACCGTGGTCATGTTGAACCCCCACCCAATGGCACGGGCGGCATAGTCGGGGGTGCCGCAATGCAGGGCGGCGCGGATGCCATGCCTTTTGCAGGCCCCCACGATGGTTTGCAGGGCGGCGATCATCTCGGGTTCTTCGCGGTCAAAGCCGGGGGCAAGGCGGCCTTGCGTCAGGCTCAGGGTCAGATCCGCGGGGCCGACATAGATGCCGTCCAGCCCCGGCGTGGCGGCAATGGCATCCAGGTTGGCCATGCCTTCGGCGGTTTCGATCATCGCAAAGGCCAGCATGTTGTCATTCGCCTCGGCCGCGTAATTGGCCCCCGCCGCGAAAGAAACGCGAGTGGGGCCAAAGCTGCGCTGACCATGCGGCGGATAGCGCATGGAACTGACGAAACGCGCGGCCTCGTCGCCTGAATTCACCATCGGGCAGATGATGCCATACGCCCCCGCATCCAGCGCCTTCATGATGATGCCGGGTTCGTTCCACGGCACGCGGGCCATCAGCACCGCGCCGGACGCCCGCATGGCCTGAAACATCGGCAGGACGGCGCTGTAATCCAGAGCGCCGTGCTGCATGTCGATGGTGATGCTGTCGAAGCCCTGTGCCGCCATGATCTCGGCGGTGAACGGGTTGCCGATGCTGCACCAGCCGTTGATGGTGGGCTTGCCCGCGGCCCACAGCGCCTTGAGGGTGTTGGCAATCATGCCCACACCATCTGGCTGGATTTGATGTCAAGATAGTCACGGATCGCCTCAACCCCGCCTTCGCGGCCCATGCCGGAATGGTTGGTGCCGCCAAAGGGGGCCTCTGCCGCCGCCATGGCAAAGGAGTTGATCCCGACCATCCCCGCCTTCAGCGCCGAAACCGTGCGCCGCGCGCGGGCGGGGTTTTGGGTGAAGGCATAGGCCGACAGGCCCATATCCGACGCATTGGCACGGGCCAGCACTTCCTCCTCGGTCGAGAAGCGGGTGATCGCGGCAATCGGGCCGAAGTTTTCATCGCGCATCACGGCCATGTCGTCGGTGCAGTCGGTCAACACCGTGGGGTCAAAGAAATGCCCGGCGTTGAAGCCCGCCGCGCGGCTGCCGCCCTGCGCCAGATGCGCGCCGGCCTTTACCGCGCCTGCGGTGATCCGTTCCATTTCCACCAGCCTGCCTGCGTTGATCAGCGGCCCCATGGTAACGGACGGGTCCATGCCATCGCCCAGCCTGATCGCACGGGTGCGGTCGACAAAGCCCGCAACGAAGGCATCATGCAGCGAGTCGTGGATGTAGAACCGGTCGGCGGTGACGCAGACCTGCCCGGCGTTGGCGTATTTCGTCGGCACGGCGGCGTTCAGGGCGGCCTCCAGATCGGCGTCGTCATAGATGATCAGCGGCGCATTGCCGCCCAGTTCCATCGACACTCTCTTCAGCGTCGCCGCCGCATCGCGGATCATCTGCTGGCCCACGCGGGTCGATCCGGTCAAGCTGACCTTGCGCACCGCGTTCGAGGCCATGATCGGCGCATAGGTGGCGTCGGTCGGCCCGATTACCAGGTTGACTGCGCCAGCCGGTAGGGTTCCGGCACGGCAGCAGTCAACCATCACCATCGCCACGCCCGGCGTCTGCGACGACGGGCGGATGATGGTGGAACAGCCCGCGGCAAGCGCCGGGGCGACCTTGCGTGCAATCAATGCGGCGGGGAAATTCCAGGCGGTGAAGGCGGCGGCGATGCCGACGGGTTCATGATGAACCTCGAACCGCCCCCCCGGCACACGGGATTCGACGATGCGGCCATAGATGCGGCGGGCTTCTTCGGCGAACCAGCGGAACTGGTCGATCGACAGCACCCATTCGCGGCCCGCCTGCGCAATCGGCTTGCCGGTTTCAAGGCTGATCATCCGCGCGGCCTCGTCGCTGCGACGCGTCATCTCATCCGCGATGGCGTTCAGGGCGTTGGCGCGGTCAAAGGCCGACTTGGACTTCCACGCGGAAAGGCCCGCGCTGGCCGAGGCGATGGCGGCCTCGGTATCGGCCACGCCTGCGACGGACACCTGCCCCAGGGGGCGTTCGGTCACCGGGCTGAACACCGGGGCAGTCTTGCCGTCCAATGCGGGCGTCCAGTGCCCGTCGATGAAAAGTCCGAACCGGTCATACATGGTGGCCAGCCCCCCCGGCACGGATAAGGGGTTGGGCGCGGCGGCAACCGCGCAGCCCGGCAAAGGTGTGGCCGCCATGCAGCCCGGCAAAGGTGTGGCCGCCATGCAGCCCACCCCTGCGCCCGCACCCAGGCACAGCAATCCGTGTCATCCAGAATCCTCCCGAAACAGTCCGCGCAACTATCATTGCAGAAGATTGCTGTTGTCAATAATCAATGTGATCGCTTACTGTCACCGCAGTTCGAGGGAGGAGACAACATGGGCCAGTCTACGATTCGCCTGACGATGGCGCAGGCATTGGTGCGCTATCTGTGCAGCCAGTATACCCAGATCGACGGCGCGCGCGTGCCGCTTTTTGCCGGAGTGTTCGGGATTTTCGGCCATGGCAACGTGACCTGCCTGTCCGAGGCGCTGGAGTCCGTGCAGGATGTGCTGCCCACCTGGCGCGGCCAGAATGAACAGTCGATGGCGCTGGCGGCGGTAGGCTTTGCGAAGGCAAAACGGCGGCGGCAGATCATGATTGCCACCTCAAGCATCGGGCCGGGCGCGCTGAACATGGTGACGGCGGCGGGCACGGCCCATGCCAACCGCCTGCCGGTGCTGCTGATCGCGGGGGATACCTTCACCAACCGCCTGCCCGACCCGGTGTTGCAGCAGGTCGAACATTACAACGACCCGACCCTGACGGCCAATGACGCCTTCAAGGCCGTGACCCGCTATTGGGACCGCATCACCCATCCGGCGCAGATCATCGCGTCCTTGCCGCAGGCGATTGCCGCCATGCTGGACCCCGCCGATTGTGGGCCTGCCTTCATCGGCCTGCCGCAAGACACACAGGAACTGGCGTTCGATTACCCCGAAGTGTTCTTCGAGGACCGGCTGTGGTCGATCCCCCGGCCCCGCCCCGACCGCGCCGCACTGGCCGAGGCTGCAAGTCTGCTGAAAACCGCCAGGAAACCGCTGATCATCGCAGGCGGCGGCGTGCGCTATTCCGGCGCGGAAACTGCGGTGGCCGATCTTGCTGCGAAATACGGCATCCCGGTGGTGGAAACCATCGCAGGCAAGGGCGGGCTGACGCATTACCACCCCGTCCATTGCGGCCCGATCGGCATTGTCGGGTCCACCAGCGCCAATGCTCTGGCGGCAGAGGCCGATGTGATCATCGCCATCGGCACCCGGTTGCAGGATTTCACCACCGGGTCGTGGACGGCGTTTGCCCAGGATGCGCGGTTCATTTCCATCAACGCGGCGCGGTTCGATGCGATCAAGCACCGCGCGCAGGCCGTGGTCGGCGATGCGCTGGAATGCGTGACCGAACTGGACGCAAGCCTTGGCGACTGGCGCGCCGAGGCCGCCCATCTGCCCCGCGCCAAGGCGCTGTTTGCCGAATGGGATGCGCTTCTGGACACCCACCAAGCCCCGACCAACACCGCCGTTCCGACCTATGCGCAGGTCGTGCATGTGGTGAACCGGCTGGCGGCCGACAATGACACGCTGATTTCGGCGGCGGGCGGCATTCCGGGCGAGGTCGCCAAGGGCTGGCGCGTCAAGAACCCGAACACCTTTGATCTGGAGTTCGGCTTTTCCTGCATGGGGTACGAGATTGCCGCAGGCTGGGGCTGTGCGATGGCGCAGGACGGTCCGGGGGCGGCGGGCGGCACGCCCATCGTCATGCTGGGCGACGGCACCTACATGATGATGAATTCCGATATCTATTCGGCGGTCCTGTCGGGCCACAAGATGATCGTCATTGTCTGCGACAATGGCGGCTATGCGGTGATCAGCCGCTTGCAGCAGTTCAAGGGGGTGCCGGGGTTCAACAACCTGCTGAAGGATTGCCGGATCACCGACAGGGCCAATCCTCTGCATGTCGATTTCGCGGCCCATGCCGCCTCTATGGGGGCGGCGACGCGCAAGGTGGAAAGCCTGACCGATCTGGAGGCCGCGATGGATTGGGCCAAGGGGAATGACCGCACCACCGTCATCTCCATCACCACCGACGCCCATGCCTGGGTGCCCGGCGATGCCGATTGGGATGTGGGCGTGCCCGAGGTATCCACCCGCGCATCGGTGAACGCCGCGCGGGACAGCCAGATTGCAATTCGCGCCAAGCAGCGCGTGGGGGTGTAGGATGAAAGCCAAACTGGGGATCGCGCCGATTGCGTGGTGGAACGACGATCTGGCCGAATTGTCCGATGATGTCAGTCTGGAGGAATGCCTGCGGCAGGCCTCGGTCGCGGGGTTTACCGGCATGGAAACCGGGCGCCGCTTTCCGATGGATATGGCCGAACTTGGCCCGATCCTTGCGAAATACGGGATTTCGGTCTGTGGCGGCTGGTTTTCCGGCCTGTTGCTGGACGGCGATCTGGAGGTTGAGAAAGACCGCGTGGCGGCCCAGCATGCGTTCTTCAGGGCGGCGGGCGCGCCCTGCATCGTCTACGGCGAAACCGCGCGGTCGGTGCAGGGGATCAAATCCGCCCCCCTGGCCACCAAGCCGAAACTGACCCAAGCCGAGATGGCCGCATACGGACGCAAGGTCAGCGATTTTGCCGACTGGTGCGCAGGCCACGGCATGCCGATTTCCTACCATCACCACATGGCGGCAGCGGTGGAAACCGAGGCCGAGCTTGACCTGTTCATGAAACATTCCACCGTGCCGCTGCTGTTCGATGCGGGCCACATGGCCTTTGCGGGCGGCGATGTGCTGCGCGTGCTGGACAATCACCATGCGCGGATTACCCATGTACACACCAAGGATATTCGCCGCGCCGTGGTGGACGGGCTGGACCGGTCGCGCGAAAGCTTTCTTGATGCGGTGGTGAAGGGGGCCTTCACCGTGCCGGGGGATGGCTCGCTCGACTTCGGGGCCATCGTCAAGGCCTGTGCCAGCCATGGCTATGAAGGCTGGTTCGTGGTAGAGGCCGAGCAAGACCCCAAAGTCTCGCCGCCGCTTGCAATGGCGCAGAAGGGCCACAGGGAATTGCTGCGCGTGATGGCGGCAGCGGGATATGAGGTCGTGCAATGAACCGGATGGAGGGCAAGGTCTGCGTGGTTGCAGGGGCGACGCAGGGACTGGGCGCCGCGATTGCGCGGCGTCTGGCGGCGGCGGGGGCTGCGGGTGTGGTGATCATGGGGCGCAACGCCGCCAAGGGGCAGGCGGTGGCGGGCAACCTGCCCTGCCCCGCGCTGTTCGTGCAGGCCGATTTCGGCAATGTGGACGATTGCCAGCGGGTGATTGCCGAAGCGGACGCCCGCTTTGGCCGGGTCGATGTGCTGGTGAATGCCGGGGCGTCCACCGCGCGCGGCACCATCCTCGACACCAGCCCCGAAACCTTCGATGCGCTGTTTGCGACCAACGTGCGCGGCCCGTATTTCCTGATGCAGGCGGCGATCCGGCTGATGATTGCCAGGGACATTCAGGGCGCGATCTGCAACATCGGGTCGATCTCGGCGCTGGCAGGGCAGCCCTTCATCAACGCCTATTGCGCGTCCAAGGGCGCGCTGACCACGCTGACCGCCAACACCGCCTTTTCGGTGATGGGCAACCGCATCCGGGTCAACCAGTTGAACGTCGGCTGGATGGCATCCGATCATGAACGCGAGATTCAGGCCGCCGCGGGCGATGCCGACTGGGAGGCCAAGGCCACCGCCGCCCTGCCCTTTGGCCGGCTGGTGGACCCCGACGAGGCCGCGCGGGCGGTGAATTTTCTGGTGTCGGACGATGCCGGGCTGATGACCGGGGCCATCGTGAACTTTGATCAGTCGGTCTGGGGGGCGGTGGCGGGCGGCATGCCGGTGCCCGAGGGGCCGATGCGGTTGGCCTGAACTTTGGCGGGGCCGCTTTACGGCCCCGTCACCACCGGAATGCGCGGGCTGTCGCGGTCTTTCTGCAACCGCGCGGCCAGGGCCACGGTCAGCGCCTGCGCCAGACACATCGGCGCGGCAAGGCTGCGCGAGAACGTGTATTCATGTTCGGGAATGGCAAACAGAACCCGCGCCGATTTTGCCAGGGGCGACAGGGTGCTGTCCGAGATCGCCACCACCGGCACGCCCCGCGCGGCCACGTCATCAACGATGTTCACCACCTCGGTCGCATAGAACCGGAACGACACGGCAAACAGCAGGTCACGCGGCTGAATGGCCTTGGCCATATGGGTCGCAAGCCCGCCGCCCGCATCCAGCAGCACGGTGCGCTTGCCCAGCATGGTCAGCATGTAGCGCAGCAATTCCGCCACCGGGGCCGACCGCAACTGACCCAGCAGATAGATGGTGTCCGCGGCCTCCATCGCCGAGGCTGCGGCGGAAATCTGTTCCGCCGAGATATTGGCCAGCAGATCATGCAGCGAGGTCACATCGCGCACCACGATGTCGCGCAGAAAGCCCAGATCGCTGCGGTCCTCCTTGGTGCCCAGTTCATCCTCCAGCGCCTTGATGCGGGCGTCGAAACCGGGCGCCGCCGTGGTCAGACGCCGCTGGAACACGGCTTGCAGTTCCTTGAAGCCCCGATACCCCAGAGACTGCGCATAGCGCACAAAGCTGGACGCATGGATGCCGGTCTTCTCGCCGATCGCATTGACCGACATCACCGCCACGTCGTTGGGGTTCTGCGTCAGGTACAGCGCGATCTTCTGATAGGTCTTGCTCATCTGTTCATAGCGGTCGTGAATGACGCGGATCAGGTCTTCGTAGCTTTGCGGCGGCACGATATCGGTCATTTTCCCGTCCAGATGAGGTTGCGGAAACTTGCCGCCATTGCCTGCGGGCTGCAACCGCAATTTTTGCGGCCCGACTTTGGCTCCTGCAAGATTCATTGCGCTTTGCGGCGGGAATCTGTTGACAATAAACGTTGCAGGATTGATCTATTGACAAGGCGCAATGCCTGACCGGTCGGGGAGGCCGGATCATCCACGGGAGGATATTGCATGAAGAAGACACTTTTGCTGGCCAGCACGATTCTGGCCGGTGTGACGGGCATGGCGCAGGCGGCGGAAACGAAGGTCTGCGTAAGCTGGTCCAACTTCCGCGAAGAGCGCTGGAAAACCGATGAGGCCGCGATCAAGGGCGCGCTGGATGCGGCGGGTGCCGAATATATCTCGGCCGATGCGCAGACCTCGGCCACCAAGCAGCTTGCCGACATCGAAGGCCTGATCACCCAGGGCTGCAACGCGCTGATCATTCTGGCGCAGGATTCAGCCTCGATCAGCCCGGCGCTGGATGCCGCCGCCGATGCGGGCGTGCCGGTGGTGGGCTATGACCGCATGATCGACGACCCGCGCGCGTTCTACCTGACCTTCGACAACGTCGAAGTGGGCCGCATGCAGGCGCGCGCCGTGCTGGAGGCCATGCCCAAGGGGCGCTATGTGATGATCAAAGGCTCGCCGGTGGACCCGAACGCCGACTTCCTGCGCGGTGGCCAGCAAGAGGTGCTGCAAGCCGCGATCGATGCGGGCGACATCACCATCGTCGCCGAGGCCTATACCGACGACTGGCAGCCCGCCAATGCCCAGAAGAACATGGAACAGATCCTGACCGAAGCCGACAATGGCGTCGATGCCGTGGTGGCCTCGAACGACGGCACGGCGGGTGGCGTTGTGGCGGCGCTGACCGCACAGGGCATGGCCGGGATCCCGGTGTCGGGGCAGGATGGCGACATGGCCGCGCTGAACCGGGTGGCCCTGGGCACCCAGACCGTTTCGGTCTGGAAAGACAGCCGCGCGCTTGGCAAGGCGGCGGGTGAAATCGCCCTGGCGCTGGCCGGCGGCACCGCGATGGCCGATGTGGCCGGGGCGGCGATGTTCAAATCGCCGGGCGGCAAGGAGTTGACCTCGATCCTGCTGAAGCCGCAGCCGATCACCAGGGACAACCTCAACCTTGTGCTGGATGCGGGCTGGATCACCAAAGACCTGCTGTGCCAGGGCAGCCCCGCCGTCGAAGTGTGCAAGTAACCACGGCGACCGTGACAGGATGCCCCGGCCCAAGAACCGGGGCATCCGCACATCATTGGGAGGACAAACGATGAGTGACGCAGGCCCTGCGACCACTGGCGCCCCGGCGCGCCGGGGTTTGGCCGACACGCTGGAGCTGGACAAGCGCCTGTTCGGCATGATCCTGGCTTTTGCCGTTCTGTGTGTGGTGTTCCAGTTCATGACCGACGGCAAGTTCCTGTCGGCGCGCAATATCTTCAACATCTCGGTGCAGACGGTGTCGGTGGGGATCATGGCCACCGGCATGGTGTTCGTCATCGTGGCCCGGCACATCGACCTGTCGGTCGGGTCGGTGCTGGCGATCTGTTCCGCGCTGATGGCACAAAGCCAGATCGAATGGCTGCCGCAACTGCTTGGTCTGGGCAACCCGGTCATTCTGGTCGCGACCATCGCCTTTGGCCTGCTGGTCGGCAGTCTGATCGGGGCCGCGACGGGCTGGATGGTGGGGTATCAGAAGATCCCGTCCTTCATCGTCACGCTTGGCGGGCTGCTGATCTGGCGCAATCTGGCCTGGTACACCACCAACGGCCAGTCGGTGGCGCTGACCGACCCCAACATCCTGATGTTCGGCGGCACCGAAGGCGTGCTGTACCCCACGGTCAGTTGGGTCATCGGGGCCCTGGGGTCGGCGCTGGCGATTTACGGCGTGCTGGCCGCGCGGCGGGCCAAGCAGAGCCATGGCTTTGTGGTCAAGCCCGTCTGGGCCGAAGCCACCCTGATGGCGATGATCGTCGGCCTGATCATGGGGTTTGTCGCCATCCTCAATTCCTACCCCATCCCCGATGCCAAGCTGAAACGCATCTACGAGGCCAAGGGGCTGGTGGTGCCAGAAGGGTTTGTCGAATATCACGGCCTGCCGATTTCGGTGGTGATCCTGGTGCTGGTCGTGGTCGCCATGACGCTGATCGGCCGCCGCACCCGCTTTGGCCGCTATATCTATGCCATCGGCGGCAACCCGGACGCGGCGGAACTGTCGGGCATCAACACCCGGTTGATGACGGTCAAGATCTTTGCCTTGCTGGGGCTTCTGTGCGGTCTGGCGGCGCTTGTCGCCCAGGCCCGGCTGCAAAGCCACGGCAATGACATCGGCACGCTGGACGAGCTGAAGGTGATTGCCGCCACCGTCATCGGCGGCACGGCGCTGGCGGGGGGGATCGGCACCATCTATGGCGCGATCCTTGGCGCGCTGATCATGCAATCCTTGCAATCGGGCATGGCGATGATCGGGGTGGACACGCCGTTTCAGAACATCGTGGTCGGGGCTGTGCTGATCATCGCGGTCTGGATCGACATTCTCTATCGCCGCCGCACGGGAGCCTTGAAATGACCCAGACGCCTTTGTGCGAGATGCGCGACATCTCTATTTCCTTCGGCGGCATCAAGGCGGTGGACCATGTGTCGATCGACCTGCGCGCGGGTGAGGTCGTGGGCCTGCTGGGCCATAACGGCGCGGGCAAATCGACGCTGATCAAATGCCTGTCCGGGGCCTACCTCGCCGATCACGGCGATATCTACATCAACGGCGAGAAAGTCGTCATCACCAACACCCGCGATGCCCGTGCCCAGAACATCGAAACCATCTACCAGACGCTGGCCCTGGCCGACAATCTGGATGCGGCGTCGAACCTGTTTCTGGGGCGCGAGCTGGTCACCCCTTTCGGCTTTGTCGATGACAGCCGGATGGAGGCCGAAGCCCGCAAGATCATGGCCCGGCTGAACCCCAACTTCCGCAAGTTCAACGTGCCGGTGTCGGCCCTGTCGGGCGGTCAGCGCCAGTCGGTCGCCATTGCCCGCGCGGTGTATTTCAACGCGAAAATCCTGATCATGGACGAACCCACCGCAGCACTTGGCCCGCATGAAACCCAGATGGTGGCCGAGCTTATCCAGGAACTGAAGGCGCAGGGTCTGGGCATCTTCCTGATCGAGCATGACATCCACAACGTGATGAAGCTGTGCGACCGGGCGGTGGTGATGAAGAACGGCCACCGGGTGGGCACGGTGAACATCGCGGATGTGACCGACGATGACATTCTGGGCATGATCATCATGGGCAAGAAACCGGCCAGCGCGGTCTGACCCGGTGCCGTGACCAGACGAAACGGGGCCGGCGTTGTGCCGGCCCCGTTTCATTTCCCCATGGGGAATGGGTCAGTCCAGTTTGCGCAGATAGGTCCAGGTCGGCACGCGCGCGTTGCGCGCCACCGAAAACGTCTCGGCATCGCCAAGGTACAGGAAGCCCGCATTGGTCAGCACACGCGCCGATCCGGGGTTGTCCTGAAACACTTCCGCAAAGATGGTGCGGTTGCCCTGCGGATTGGCCACGACCAGCGCCTGCACAGCCTCGGACGCGATGCCAAGGTTCCAGAAGGCCGGGGCCACCCAATAGCCGATCTCGGATTGGCCGCGCTGAAAGCGGCGTTCATCCATCCGCTTCAGGCTGATCACGCCCAGCACTTCGGCAAGGCCGGTCATGCTGCCGTCCATCACCCAGATGTCCTCATCCGCGCCCGGTTTCATCGCGCGCGCCACGAATGCCTCGGCCGCACCGGGCGGCAAGGGATGCGGGATCGACTGCGTGGCCTCTGCCACCCGGCGGTCGCCTGCATACAGCGCGAACAAGCCCGCGTCCGACCGGCGCACCGGGCGCAGCACAAAGCGGCCCGCGGCGATCTGGCCTTCCGTGGCAACGGCAATCATATCCAAGGTCATGGCCTCCTCCTCGAAGCGCATGGCGGCCTTGCGGCCGGGAACAAAACCAGCCCCCTTTGAAGGTGGCGGTTGGCGGTGACCTTGCCAAGGTCACCCGGCAAAATCGTGACGTAATCTTGGTCGAATGGCGCGGCCCACCGGGCGGGCGCCAAAAGCCAAGGGGACCGGCCTTTCGACCGATCCCCCACCTACATCTGAAATGTAAAGGTTCGGCTTACTCTGCGGCTTCGGCGACCGGCAGAACGGAAATAAAGGTGCGACCCTTCAGACCCTTCTTGAACGCCACTTTGCCCTCGACAACGGCAAAGATGGTGTGGTCAACGCCCATGCCCACGCCGGTACCCGGAAACCAGGTAGTCCCGCGCTGACGCACGATGATGTTGCCCGGAATGACGGCCTGACCGCCATACAGCTTTACGCCCAACCGGCGACCCGCCGAGTCGCGGCCGTTGCGGGATGAGCCGCCTGCTTTCTTGTGTGCCATTTGGGATTACTCCTTCGCAGCAGCGGCCTTGGCGGCGCGCTTGGGTTTTGCAGGGGCTTCGGCAGCCACCGGGGCCGCAGCAGCGTTATGGGCGGCGCGGCGCGAATCTGCCGTGCCGGTTGCCGCAGCAACGCCCGACTTGTCTGCGCCAGCGGCCAGAACCTCGGTCACACGCACCAGCGTCAGATGCTGGCGGTGGCCCTTGGTGCGCTGGCTGGAATGCTTCCGGCGACGCTTGACGAAGTGGATGACCTTTTCACCCTTGATCTGGTCGATCACTTCGGCCTGCACGGCAGCGCCTGCCACGAAGGGCACGCCCACGGTCAGGGTTTCGCCACCCACCATCAGGATGTCGTTGAACTGGATCTTGTCTCCAGCAACAGCGGCCAGCTTTTCAATGCGCAGAACGTCACCCGCCTGCACCTTGTACTGCTTGCCACCGGTCTTAAGGACCGCAAACATGGGTCTTCCTCTTCTTTTGCTCCGCGTCCTGTGGCCCCCCTTGCGGGTGTTGTGGACCAGATCTCGAAAGACCTGACCCGCCTCGGACAGCGCGCCCATCATGGGCGGTATGAAATAAAGGCCCGGCAAGATTCGCACCTTGCCGGGATGGGGGCTTATGCGGCGGGGCGGGTCACAAGTCAAGCAGGCGCGTCAGATATCGTCGCCCTGCATCTGCCGCGCCGCCGCCCGCCCCAGATCGAGGCTGATCTCGCTGAACACCGTATCAAAGGCCGCAAACATCGCGGCATTCATCCGTCGGCCCTCGGGGCTTTCGGAAAAGGCGATGTAGGCGTCCAGATCACCGGGCGGCAGCGGTTTGTAGGCCATGGTCAGATAGGGCATCAGCCAGCCTTCGGTTTCCTTGCGGATATCGGCCTCTTGCCCCCAGACCTGCGCCAGCATCTCGGCCTCGGTCATCACATCCTCGAACGCGCCGACCTCGGCCATGCCCTTGTAGAACGCAAGGTTCGAGGTCAGCGCCCCGGCCACATTCATCTCGATCAGATCGCCCGCCTGCGCCAGACGTTCAACCTGCGCGATCAGCGGGTCACGGTCGGCGGCAAGCTGGCTGGCGGTCACCTTGGCGGCGTCCTCGATCGCCTCGTCCATCATCGCGGCCCGCGCGTCGATTTCCAGCGTCAGGATGCGCTGCCCGGTGGCCGAACCGAAAAACGCCTCGATCCGCGTCAGGGCCGCCTCGTCAGAGCCAAGCTGGGCCGCCATCGCCGCGTCGAACCTGGCCCGCATGGCGGCGGTGTCATAGATCGCCTCGATCGCCGCCTGCCACTGGCCTGTGTTCCCGCCGGGAAACAGGTCGTCCTGCAACGAGGTGCCATAGTCGATGCCTTCGTCGCGCATCACCTGCATGACGCGCCCCATCATCAGCGTGTCCGACAAGGCCGCCATCCGCGCGGCCATGGCACCGGCATCCGCCGGCGCTTCGGCTTGCACAGGCACGCTTTCGGCAAACAGCGCCAGCGGTGCTGCGGTCAGGGCAAGACAGGCAACAAGCGGGGCACGCAGGAAACGCAGGGGCATGATCAGGCTCCGGTCAGGTCAGACAGAGCTACCGCGTCCCGCCCGCCTTGCCAAGCACAGCCCGGCGCCATGGCCCGCACAGAGCCGTGAACCGGCCGATGACCGGACAGCGCCCCTGCCCCCGTCGGCCAGTTGCCCCTTCTGCAAGGCCCCGCGTGAAAACCTCTGTTCGCAACCGCAGGCCCGGCCTTTTATCCCCACACGCTCTGAAGATCAGGGCTTGCAACCCCCCCCCGACCCGGCTAAATCGCCCCAGTGACGATCCCTACCGCGGA
The DNA here is from genome assembly GCA_040385825.1 of Pseudomonadota bacterium. Taxonomy (GTDB): domain Bacteria; phylum Pseudomonadota; class Alphaproteobacteria; order Rhodobacterales; family Rhodobacteraceae; genus JANNNF01. Next base: position 53,011 of record JAZKGQ010000020.1, read on the forward strand.
GAGGTGGCAGAGTGGTCGAATGCGGCGGTCTCGAAAACCGTTGTCGGTTTGCGCCGACCCAGGGTTCGAATCCCTGTCTCTCCGCCAATCACCCCTTACATCGTTGAATTTGCTAATAACCTTGTAGCTCAAATGGTTTTGCCACAAAATCTGCTACAAGGTTTGCTACAAAGCACGGTGGTATTCGTCATGAAACACGTTCAACACGTCCGAGGGAAATGGGTCGCCAGGGTGACCGTTCCTGAAGACCTCCGTGAGATCATCGGCAAGCGCGAGCTGATCGAAGAACTGCCATCGGAAAAAAGTGGGCGTGAACGAAGGGCGCTTGCGGTGCTCAACGGCTTCTTCGCAAAACTAGACGAAGCCCGCGAGATTCTGCTGTCGCGCCGCCCTACCCTGTCGTCGGCCGCAAAAGAGCTTTATCGCACCGAACTAGAAGCCGACGACATGAGCCGCGCTGCTCGTCGTAGCACCGAGGGCGAATTTGCTCGGACGGCTAGATCTGTCTATGCAAACAAGCTGAGGCTTCTGGTTGCTGGTCATGTCGGCAGGGAAGAAGCCGAGGCCTTGATCGGCTACGCAGCGGACGACCTTGCCCAAAGAGGTCAGTTACCAGATGCGCCGCGTCTGGAGCTTTTGCGCACATTGGCTGAAGTCAGGCTCGAAACACTCATCCGAGCTGAGGAACGAGACGATGGGACGGTGAAAATTAGCCCGCCGGCACTTCCGCTGCTGACGCAGCTGGAGCCAGAACCCTTGGTTATGACCCCCGGAGCGCGTGGCACCGGCACGAGCCTGTCAGATATTCTTACTTCGTTTCACAGAGAGCGAAATGCAGGTGGACGATCACTTGCTGACAAGACCATGGATGAGCACAGGACAGCCCTGCGCATGTTCGAGGAGTTCGCCTCAAAAAATATCCCGGTGAAGTCGATCACGAAGAAAGACGTAATCGCATATAAACAAGCACTTCTGGAGACGCCGACCCGCTACACATTGCGGTTTCCTGGCCTAACACTGAATCAAGCCATCAAGGCCAACAGACAGCGATCAAAGCCGTATGAGACGCTGGACCCAAAGACGATCAACGTGAAGTGGTTGTCGCACCTGTCGAGCATCCTTCAATGGGCTTCGAATAACGGCCATATCGAAGTCAATCCGGCAAAAGGCATCCGCGTTGACACGGGGAGTGCGATGCACAAAGAACCCTCGCGTCTTCCGTTTACCGCCGCAGAGCTGAAGAAGATCTTCGGCGACGAGATGTTTGCCGACCCAAAGAACTACGCCCTGCGACACTGGGCACTTCTGCTTGCGCTATACACTGGCGCTCGATCTTCGTCTGAGATCGCCCGCATCGCGCTGGCTGACATCTACGAGGAGCAGGGCGTATGGGTCTTCGATCTTGCAGGTGCATCAAAGAACCAACATAGCAAGCGCCTGGTCCCGATCCATAACGACCTGAGGACGCTGGGTCTGTTCGACTACGTCAAGCACCTGCGGCAAGCTGGAGAGGCACGGCTGTTTGCTGACTGGGAGCCGGAGGACAAGGTGAACCGCTGGTTCCTTCGCACCTTTCTTCCCAAGCTCAAGATCGACGACAAGGAGAAGGTTTTTCACAGTTTCAGGCACACCTTGAAAACGGAGCTGGTCCGAACGGGGTGTTCAAAAGAGCTGCATGACCTCATCACCGGCCATGAAGATCAGTCGGTTGCAGCAGTTTATGTCCACGACGCTCCGATAAAGCGCATGGCTGAAGCGTTGAACCGCGTGAAGTTCAAGCTTCCGCTGCCGGGGTTGGCACCAGGCATCTAAGACTTTTGCCCGCTTCGTCGGCCACCAGGTTTCTGAACCGCAATACATCAACTGGCCGAACGCTGCTTCCAGTGCTCGAACCGACTGCGCCGGATACAGAAGCGTAGCGCGTTGCCTTTTGGCAGTTTCGCAGCCTTGGCATCGACGCCTGCTTGAAGGTGGAGGAGCGTATTGAGATTGGTCTTCCTTCGTAGCGGCCCGTATCTGTCGCACATCTTGGCGCAGACGTGTCGCGGAATCTGTCGCGCTTTTGTCGCGCAATCAGGATCGGTTTGCCAATCAGCAAAACTTCCATCGCAGTGAAAACAAGTCACCAGTCTAAGCAGACGCTAAATCTTCACCACCTTGCCGAAAGGGCAAGGACCATCAAAGCCCACAATGCTGACCCTGAAGGACTGGGACGATTTCCAACCCCAGCCGATAGTCCCCCTGTTCAGTTTGCTGCACGTCACTGGTGCCTGCGAGTTACCCCTCCCAAAGCTCAAAATCAGAAGAGTTTCCCATTGATAACAAGGTGTTTACGGCGGTCACGTCACATCACCCGACGCTATAAATAGGTCATGAAAATTCATCAATAGGACCAGATCGTGACCAAACCGCACAAAGATACCGCGCTCGCGCGGTTCCTCCAGACGCGCATCCTACAGCTCAAGCCCAAAACCCAAGCCGAGATCGCGCATGAGGCCGGGTTTCTGAATGCCAACGTCCTCTCGATGCTGAGATCTGGCAGCACGAAGCTGGCCCTCGACCGTGTGCCGGCCCTGGCGCTTGCACTGGACTGCGATCCGGCACGCCTTCTCCGGCTGGCACTCGGTCAGGTCGTCGGTGACACCGCGGCGAATGCGATCATCGAAATCATGGGGACGCCGATAAGCGCGAACGAACGGGCCTGGATAGAGGAGATCCGCAATGCCTCCGATGACAGCGATCCCCGCATTACTGCCCGGTCCCGCTCGGCGTTGAGAGGGATCTTCGGCAAATGAAGCGCAAGATGTTTCAAGGCTTTGTGGTGCCGCAAGATGGTCCGCTTACCGAGGCTGAGCGGCTCTGGGTGGACATCATCAGGGTGATTTGCTTCGATGGGGTGCCACGCCCGAGCCTGGAACCCGTGCAAGCCCTCCGCGACGCGTTGGATGACCAGAGAAGGCTCCGCGGAAGGCCTGGCAGCTGAAAACAATTTCGACACCATAACCATGTGTGTCATCGCGCCAGCGCAACGAACCGTTCCGTTTACGATCCAGTTGGTTGACGCCGTAAACAAATGGCGTTTGCCAGTGACAACAAGCGCCCGAAATTCAGCAAAAGATTAGGAAATGCTTGTCGGTGAAGGACGATTTGTCAGAGCAAGATAAACCAAAAGACTGTTTCATTGACAGGGGGTTACGCGAGATTGACGAAAACCGCATAGATGGAAAAAGTAACAAGGTTCCCAGCCCCAGTCAGAGCGTGACAAACCACCGAGACTGGTGTTGCGCGCCCTGGTGGTGGCTTTGCCCACGAGTGACACCCTACGAACACTAATTACGTCCTGAAGATCACCATCGCGGACTTCAAGCCGGTCATATGGCGGTTTCTTATGATAAAGGAACATATAGGGAACAAATGACATGCTTGCGACCGCTGATCTGAGCGCTACCCTAAAAAGACATCCGTCCACAGATGAACCTGCCCTGAGACGCATAAAAGTCAGCCACTCCACCCAGAAGTCGACAGAGTAGCCCAAAGCCCGGATAACGAGCAGAGGGCCAGCAGTTTTCCAGAAATGCCAAACCTACGCTGTCGACCGGAATGCCCCTAGGAATGGCTGCACACGCACCGAGCCGGTGCCTCCCTCTGTCATGGCGCAGTGCCGTATGTGCGCGACGCAGCTGCGTCACCTAAAGGTCATGCGCCTGGTAAGCCACCGAAGTCCTAGAAAAATCATAGAAGTGCCTAGGGGGTGTATTCCGTTGCGGCTACTGATTGGGCACCAAAGCTCCTCTCACGACACCGGGCCACCAGGCTATGCGCTCCTTTGGGCGGAGAGCCGCCTGACGCCACTGCGGCATAGACGTCCTAGCAAAGCCGGAAAAGCGGACAGTCACGCAGCGCACCGCAACGTCACACATGTCGGATATGAGTGGGCGGTGGGGGTTGTAGGCCGTGGGGGATTGAGAAGCCCCACACCATGCCGGGCTGCTGGTGGCGCTGGAATCAAGCCAGCAGATCGTCACCATTGAGCATCACCTCTTGGAAGCATCTTCACCGGTTTTGCAGGTGACCAGAGCGGCGGCGAGGGCGAGCGGAAGCCACGGCAGAAACGAGGTCCTTATCTTAGTGCGACAAATTCCACATATGGAATGTTGACAATCCACAAAAGGATCTGTAAGCATCCATGAGTGGATCTATTCGAGGCGGGGTGATATGATAACCATTTTCGATAAATCAGCACCAACCGAAGATCAGCGCCGCGCGATCCTATTGGGGCAGCTCCATGAAATCCGCTACAGCGTTGTCGAACTCGCTAGTCATATGGCCGATAAAGGGGACGATCGAGAGTTTGATATCATTCTGCGGAGCCTTCGCCGAATGCTGTCCGGCGAAACCAATGTTTCCGGTGAAGTGCTCGCGATCGTCGGGGAACTGACTTGGCGCAACAGGCGCCTGAAGTTCGAAAATCCAAACGTTGAGTGGCGCCAAGACGCAGACGGCGATTTCTTTGCTTCCATCGGTGACTGGGACGCTTACGTTACGCGACAGAAGCGTAATATGTGGCGCCTAACAGTTCGCTGGCAAGTTAATGGCTTTTCTCCTCCATGGTCGCACAATCTCGACACTGCTGAAGAGGCTAAAGACAAAGCGCTCATGTGGATCGAAGGGGGAAAAGCAGAGATGGCCCGAAACGCATACAACGCTTTGAGATTTGCTCGGATTTCATCAGGTCAATAACCGAATTCTTGAGAAAGATTTTCCAATGCAACTGACGATTGACGACGAACACGTGAAACCAGATGGCACCCCGGACGACGGCATTCCAAATGGTCACGGGCTTTCGTTCAAGAAAGGCGTCTCTGATGGAATGTTTGAACGCGATGATTTCAGGAATACTTTGCCTGACGGCGGACATGGGAGCACATATAATCGCGGCCGGATATTTGGAGCCAAGGTTCGACTAGCCGTTAGGAACCAGGAGCGTGAGTAATTCTTACGCTGCTTCGAAAGCAAAACGCCCTCTGTATCCCGGGACGTTTCTTGTCTGGCAATTGCTCCGCCAAGTGGCTCTGTTGCACAAATCGCCTGAGGGGATTCATCTTGTGAATCCAGTGTGGTAGCTGGGCGGCATGAGCAGACCGACACCCCCCGCCTACAAGACCAGGAACTGGCCGGCCTATAACGAAGCGCTCAAGCGCCGCGGCTCGCTCACGATCTGGTTCGATCCCGAGATGACCTGGGAGGCCGCGCCGACCGGCAAGCGTGGCCGACAGCCCGACTACAGTGACGCAGCCATCCAGACCTGCCTGACCATGAAGGTGCTGTTCGGCATGGCGCTGAGGCAGACGACCGGGTTCGTCGAGAGCCTGCTGCGGCTGATCGACCTGGACTGGGCGGTGCCGAACTTCAGCACACTGAGCCGCCGCCAGAAGACCCTGAAGGTCAACATCCCGTATCGCGGCTCGCAAGGCCCTTTGCATCTTTTGATCGATAGCACAGGGATCAAGGTGGAGGGCGAAGGCGAATGGAACGCCCGCAAGCATGGCGGCACCAAGAGACGTGTCTGGCGCAAGATCCACATCGGAATTGACGAGCAGACGCTGGAAATCCGGGCGGCGGAGTTCACCACCAGCGACGTGGGCGACGCGCCCATGCTGCCCGAGTTGCTCGACCAGATCCCGCCCGATCAGGAGATCGCCAGCGTCACCGCCGATGGCGCCTTCGACACCCGCAAGTGCCACGATGCCATCGCCGCCCGAGGCGCGGCCGCCATCATACCGCCCCGCAAGAACGCTAAGCCGTGGAAACCGGACACCCCCGGCGCAATCGCCCGCAACGAGGCGCTTCGCGCGTCGAAACGCTTTGGCCGGATGATCTGGCGACGATGGAGCGGCTACCACCGCCGGAGCCGCGTCGAGACCAAGATGCACTGTGTCAAACTGTTGGGCCAGCGGCTGGCCGCTCGGGACTTCGACCGTCAGGTCGCCGAGTTCCAGGTCCGCGTGGCCGTCCTGAACGGCTTCACCGCGCTCGGCATACCCGTCACAGAAACCGTGGGATAAGTCCGTCCGGGGATAGGGGAGGTCCGCCGGTCAACGGATTTGTGCAACAGAGCCCCGCCAAGTGGCTCTATCGGGCAGGCCCTGCGGCAAAGGAATCGGACGGCAAGGGGCCCGTGAGCTCGCGGCATTGCATCCGCTGAAACCGGACATCGCGGCCATTCTGCATCTGCATCCGAGCGAAACAAACGCGCAGTTTGCGGACTTTGCCCTACGTTCGCATGCTCCGACCCCACCAGCCGATCACTGTCCCCTTATCACTCAGCCGAGGGCTCCAGCGCTTCAAGCACGCGCCGCTCCTTGACCAGCCGCCCGTTCCGCTTTGTGCGGACGAACTTCACCTGAGCCCGGACGGGTTGCAGGAGAAGCCGCTCTTTGAATGCCGCGTCTGTTGTGTATTTGAAGGCGAGGTCTTCGGAAACAGCGCCCTCCATGGTGCCCTCGAGCAACTTCAGCTCAAACTTGCGCGCCTCGGGCAGGACGCCCAGGAGCACCCCGTCTACCGGGATCACTTCCTCAGTCACCTCAACCTCGCCCAGGCGACGGGACAGCCGCCCCACATCATCAATGGAGAGTGCCAGACGCCGCTCGTCACCAACAATGCGGGTGCTGGCGCCCGCGTCAAACAGGATCTTGGCGAACTTCTGCACCGCAGCAACTAGGCGCGGCTGGGTCGACTCTAGGGTAGCCTCAAACTCCGCGTCAGTCCCCGCGCTGAGGTTGGCGATGAGCTGGGTCGTGTCTTCGACAGCCTCCTTGAGGTGCGAGGGCAGCATTTCCTGTTGCTGGGGCGGCAGTTCCTCAAGGATGAAGCCCATGGAACCGTGAACTAGGTCGCGGATGAACAGGCGGGCCTGATCCCCTGCGGGCAGCCTCCCGCGCTCAGACAGCTCTACGCCATTGTGCGAGGCGAGCGCCAAGGTCACCACCTTCTGGTAGCTGTCCAGCGCCTCGGTTGTGAAGTCCAGCCGAATGTCCCCCGAACCAATGACCGGGTTACCGTCAAAGATCACGGCGACAGAGGCGTAGCTGGAGCGGCCAGCCGCTAGGGCGGCAATCTGTTGGTCGATCTCGGCAAGGCGGCTCTGCCACATTAGGCGCGCAGTGCCCCATGGGCTGTCGCCCGCCTCGTTGACCTGCCGCTCAACGTAGCGCCGGTCAGCCTCTAGGGCCTCGATTGAGAGGAGGACGGGCATCACGGACCTCCAAGCTGAGACAGCGCAGCCTGGTCAGCGGCGGGGTCAAGGGTGAGCCCAGCGAAGCCCTTCCAAGCGAACGTAGTGCGCTGATGTGAGAACAGCCCATACCAGTAGATTATGTCGCTGATGAGGTTCATCGGCTGCGCCTGCCATTCCTCGAACAAGACAGCGTAGGTGTCCAGGCTGAACCGCTGCTTGTTAAGGTTGCGGTCGGCCACCTCGGCATTCCAGAAGGGGAGCCCAGTCGCCTGCCATGCCGCAGAGTCGGTCAGATACCTAGGCGGCGCGTTCAGGATGCTGAACACGTCAATGTCGCCTGGGTTGCGGCTTTCCAGTGACTCCACGTTCTCCACGAAGCTGCCGTCAATGAACTGTATGCCGCCCACGTAGCCCCCTTGGGCGAGAAGCGCGCGATAAGCGATGAGGTTGCGCAGAAGCGCGCGCCGATGGGGTGTCGTGCCGAATGCGGCCACAAGCTCCGGCATCGTGACCCAGTAGGGCGAGCGGTCTTGAGTGACAGCGTCCGCGCCGACGAATGGCGGAAGCAGGCCCCGCAGGTCGAAAGAAGGCAACGGCACGGCGAAGCCCTCCCCGCTTGCAGTGGTTCCGAGCATACATGCACCATCGCATTCCAATGGTAAACAACGCGTTTTGTCGCCCCCCCCCCGGCAGTGCAGGCCTGACGGCAAACGTAGATCGCCAGTCGGGCTCGCTTACCAACCGGGCGGGGCTCAGGGCCAGCCCGCTTCAACCACGGCGGTCGGGTCAATAGCCAGGGGGGTGGCGTGGTCGAAACACGCCTGCACATGCGCCCGGACGGCCCTGCGACGGGCCAGTGTGTCTGCGGCGGTGATCCGCTGAATAGCAGTCATTTGTGTAAGGCACAGGGACCGCCCCTTTGCCGCATCAGCCAAGGACCGTTCATCAATACTTTCAGGGATCACACAGGCCGTGAGCAGTTAATGTATAATTGGCGCTCGCAATTGACTGTAGAAAGCTTCGACAGAAGGATATAAAATTTTGCAAACGGTTACATGATAAACGGCGCGGTTCAATGGGGTGGGCATAAATTCAATGAAGTGGATCGAAGCGAGCCATCTCGAGTTTTGGGGCCGAACAACGCAATCTGAAGGAGACCTCCCCGCTCTGCTCGCGGATTTGATCTGTGCGACGACGCGCAGCGTCCAATCGATCCGCTTTCCTAGCCGCGGCAAAGGCCGCACTCGCGGCTTCGATGGCGTCCTGGAATGTCTCGACGAAACCATGTTCGTGCCGCTGGGCAAGTCGATCTGGGAGTTGAAAACGTCGCTTAGCTATAAGGATATGGCGCTCGATGACTTCAAGAAGCGCACCAAAGAGACGGATATAGAGGACCAGAAGGGCGTCACGCTCGTCCTCGTGACGCCCTTTACCTGGGACTCGTCAAGAACGGCCATGACCCTTGACAGCTGGGTCGCTGACAGGAAGGCAGAGGCCGGCTGGAAGGACGTAGTCCTGATCGATGGACCCAAGTTGGAACACTGGCTTGACCACGCTCCCGCCGTTGCTGCGCACTGGGCACGAGGCGCGATCAGAAACTTCCCGATCTCTGGCATCCAGAGCACCGACGAATACTGGCGCGATTTCTCGGGACGATTCGATCCGCGCATCATCGAGAAACTGCTCACAACCGAGCGTGAGGACGTCGCGGAGCAACTGTTGAAGGTCTTGATGGGACCTCCTCAGCAGATCACGATAGTCGCCGATGCTCCCGAGTTCGCCACGGCCTTCGCCGTCGCGGCAATCCGAAGCACGAAGGAGGAAATGCGCGAGTTCATCGAAGCTCGAACACTGGTCGTGGACACCATGGAAGCCGGACGCGAATTGCTAGGACACAATAACATGGCGTTTCTCCTCCGCGACAAGGCGGCAAAGTCTCCAACGTCCTTCTCCGAACGAGGTCCGACTGTAGTTCCTCTTGCCCGTTGGCACCGGTCGTCGAACGGTATCCCACTCATCGTGCAGACTTCTTTCGCGACGAAGCAAGTTCTTCTAGAAATGCACTTGCCCGAAGGACGAGCCGAGACGCTCTCCAAAGGATGCGGCGGCAGCCTATCAGCGCTAGAACGGATGATGGGAAGCGGAAACTACGATCCCCCGGCATGGGCAGCCCACATGGAGCTCCTTCTCCCGGCGTTTCTCGCGGGTGCGTGGGACAACAGTAATCCGCTCGACCAGGAGATCATCGCTGCAATTGCCGGCACTGCGACCTACATGGCCTACGAGGCTCAGCTTCGCAGGTTTCTAAACATCGAGGATGCCCCGCTACAGATCGAGTCCAACCTCTACAAGGTCACCGCTCCGATCGATGCGTTTGTTCACGCGGGAAAGTTGATCGGCGAGGATCATCTCGAAAGGTTGAAGCCTCTGCTCATTAAAGTTTTCGGGCATCTAGATCCAGAACCTGATCCGAATACTCCCTATAAGCCGAGGGGAACGGATCGCCACAGCGAACTGCTACGCGATGGGCTTGCGACTACGGTCCTGCTGATCGCGGCATGGCAGCAACAAGCCAATCTGCCGCTGATCGCTGGAAGGGGGCAAGCGTTCGCCAACGAAGTCGTCGAGGCCTTGCCCGGTCTTGGTTCGGATTACCGCATTATGGCGAGCCTCAAAGAAGAGCTGCCCCTGCTTGCCGAGGCAGCACCGCGTCCTTTTCTGTCGGCCCTCGAGCGGATGCTCGAGGGCTCAGGGGCGGACATCCGCCCGATCTTCGATGAGATCGACGGCTTTGCGTTCCCGATAGCCCGTCATACCGGGTTGATCTGGGCGCTCGAAACCCTCGCCTGGGATCCGATCTGGTTCCGTCAGGTTTGCCTCATACTTGCCCGCTTGGCTGACATCGATACGGGCGGGCGGATCCTAAATCGTCCGGCTAACAGCCTGGTCGACATCCTCCTTTCCTGGATGCCATGCACATACGCCAAGCTCGAGCAGCGGCTTTCCGTCTTGGACGAGATCGCCTCCGACTATCCTCAGGTCGGCTGGAACATCATCCTCAAGCTACTCCCCGGCGAGACGACGACCAGTAGCGGGACTTTGCGCCCCAGATTGCGAGGTTTCGAATTTCCACCGCAGCCTACACTTACCCATGGTGATGTCTGGGCAGCTGAACGAGCTGTCGCCGCGCGCGCCATCACGCTAGGCAGTGGAGATAGCGACCGTATGGAGCAATTGCTCGGTCCGATGCTCCAGTTCGCTCCGTCGGAACGAAAATTGGCGCTGACTGCTCTGAATGACACGCTCGCCTCGGCCGACAAGTCGGCACGAGAAAAGCTATGGCGGGCCCTCCAGAATCAGATCACGCGTCACAAGCGGTTCGCTTCGGCGAACTGGGCGCTGGAAGCAGATGAGATCACGAAGCTCGAAGCCATCGCTGATACGCATTCCCCTGACGACCCCGTGCTTTTGGCTTCAGAATTGTTCACGTTCTGGGACGACGAAGAGCACAAGGAGGTAGTCGAGCGGCAGCGACTGGACGCTGTTCGCGCCCTCGCCGCCGATCACGGACCGGACGCCGTGCGGTCGCTGCTGCACCGTTCGCAACAGCCTCACCTCGTGCAGAGTGCCATCTATGCGGCTGGCCTCGGTGGTCCGTTCCTGGAGGAGCTGCTGCGCGGTGAGATCAACGAATTCCCAGATTCCTGGCAAGCCAGCGGCTACTTTTCGATGCTGCGTGACGTGGTTGGAGAAGTTGAAGCACTCAAGGTTGCCGACGACCTACTCTCGTCGAACACGCCCGCCACCATCGCAAAGATGTTACGCGCCTGGCCGACACAACGTTCGACCTGGAATGCAGCATCAGCTCTCAGCGACGACGTGCTCGAACACTACTGGCTGGATTTCAGCTCCCACTACATCGATGGCGACCAAGAAACCTTGCTCGCCGTGGTCGCCAACCTAATGCGGCATGACCGCTCCCTCGTCGCTCTTGAGTCGGCCCTGAACCGGATAGATGAGGTCCCGACAGAACTGGTGCTTGATATGCTTGACGCCATCGTCGGCGAGTTGAATGCCGGACAGAAGCCAAGCGTAGGTGGTCTTCTCGACTACAGGCTTGAAGAAACCTTCAAGGCGCTCGACAAGCGCAACCTTCCGGACATGGAGATCGCAAAACGCGAATACGCATTCTTGCCACTTCTCGAGCGCGGAAAGCGCCCGCTCAAGATCCATAGGCTGCTGGCGAGCGATCCAGAGATGTTCCACCAGGTGCTACGCGACATATACCGAGCCGAAAGAACACCCGACACCAGCGAAACACACTCAGACCAGGAGCCATCCCGTTGGAACCAAGCCTACAAGCTCCTATCCCACTTCTCGACCGTGCCCGGCTTCACCGGCCCGGCGCCCGAGCAGGAAACTTTAGACACTTGGGTCGATGCGGTCCGAGCGTTAGGTATCGTCCATGACAGGAAGGACGTGACGGAGATTGTTGTCGGCAATGTCCTTGCCCATGCGCCGGCGGACGACCTCGACAAAGTTTGGCCTCACCGCTTTGTCCGCGATCTGCTCGAGAAGTCCCCAGGCAAGGTCCCAAGGGGCATCATGACAGAACGCGTGAACATGCGCGGCGCCACCGTCCGGGGTATGCTTGATGGCGGAGGCCAGGAACGCGACCTTGCTGCGGGTCTCCGCCGAGACGCCGAGGCAGTTCAGCAGTGGCCGAACACTGCAGCCATGCTCCGCGCTATGGCCGATCGCTGGGACACCTATGCTGAACAACACGATGTCGATGCACGTAAACGTCGGATGAGAAGCTGAGGTGGTGCCCAACGTCAGGTTCAGGGAACCCGCACGAGAGCGTCTCGCGAGAGGCGACCGTCCGCTTAGGGCCGTGAGTGTCGATTGACTGATCCAAATGAAAAGCATTGTCTTCATGTCAAAATCCACCAAATGTCACCTGGGAGCTGTCACGCCGTAGAGTCCATCAGAGCGTCGCCCATGGCGTTTCACCAATTGCGCCCTGCGGGACTCAAAATTTCAAGGAGGGCACCTGGCGGCCTCGCCATGACTCCTGCGCCCAAGGAAACAGCGCTCAGGTGCATCGAATGCCCCGATAGTGGTGCGCCGTCGGTTTTGTTCTATGCTTTGTTCATTTCTGTCCTTCTCCGAGGTCTCCAATGTGCGGCAAGTTCACCCAGATGGCGTCGTGGCGCGAGGTGCACGAGTTCTCAAACCTGTTTGCCGCACGGGTCGATGATGAAGTGCGCACCTTCACACCAATGCGGGCGGTGCCGGTGGTGCATCTGGACCGCGACGGCGAGCGCATCATCACCCCGATGATCTGGGGTTTCACTGACCGACGCGGCGATGGTCGTCGAATGCCGAAACACATGCATGCACGCGGGGAGACATTGCATCAGTTGCGGACCTTCACGGACGCGCTTCACGCCCGACGCGGCATCACGTTTGCCAAGACCTTCAACGAGGGCCGGGAGGTGCCACTGGTATATGAGGATGGCGAGCGCACGGGAAAATCGTGGACACAGCAATGGACCATCCGGCACAAGGAAGGCCGCCCTGCCATCATCGGCGTGATCTACGATCAGTTTGATGTCGGTCGCGGCCCGGAGTGCGAGTTTGTCCAGGTGACCGTCCCTGCCAACCAGATGATCTCGGCAATCACCGACCGGATGCCGCTGCTGCTCGAAGGTGATGACGACATCGCTCTCTGGCTCGGTGAATGGCGCGCGCCGATTGAAGAGGTCATGGCACTGATCCGCACGCGCAAGTTCAGTAGCGAGTGGGAGATGGATGTCGAAGATCCGGCAAAAAAACCACCCCGCCCGAAGAAACGATAGGCTTCTCGAATCCCATATCGTTCACTATGTGTTCTCACTTGTCTGATACAGCAGTGATGGCAGAGAAAGGTCGGGCATGAAGACTCATTTCGATCTATCTCCAGCCGATCCGCTGACCCTGATAGCAGCGCGGGTGCATGAGGCGCAGGGACGTGGCCGCAGAGCCTTCGCATTGTTTCAGGCTGCGCGCACCTCCGGCGTGCTGATTTGGATAATGCCAACACACATCCCCGAACTGCCGTTTCTGGATGCGCTACCCAGCGGCGTAAATGAGCGTCTGCACCTATTTCGACCAACAGGCGAGACAGATCTGCTTTGGTCGGTAGAAGAAGCACTTCGGGCATCTGCGGTCGGGTTGGTCATCGCGGAGCCGCAGCAATCGCTCTCCCTGACAGCCGGACGCAGGTTGCAACTTGCCGCCGAGGCGGGCCAGACCCGAGGCCTGATGCTGATCCGCAACGAGGCTGGAAGCAACGCCGCTGAGTCCCGTTGGCTCTGTGAATCAGCACCAGGCGCTGGGCGGGACTCGACTTTGCAGCGGTGGAGTCTTATCAAGAACAAAAAGGGAACAATAGGCAGTTGGGTCTTGGACTGGAATGGCGCGTCGTCTGCTTTCAATATGGTTTCCGAAGCTCGCGAGCGATACGAGCAGGCGCCGTCGCCCGGTTGAAGGAGCTTTCGCGCTGGTCCTGCGGGCAGGCAATGCTGAACATCTGCATTGTCTGAACAAAGAGGCCGAGATCAGAGGCTTGCGTCAAGGCATGTCACTGGCGGACGCTCGTGCGATCTGCCCTGAGTTGGCGACCCGACCTGCTGACCTGCCAAGTGAGAAGGCAGCATTGGAGTCGCTGCGACGCTGGGCATCACGCTATTCACCGATGATCGCCACTGAGGGTATAGATGGTCTTGTTGCCGACATTACTGGCGTCGCGCATCTGTTTGGCGGTGAAGAAGACCTGCGCGCTGATCTGGATGCTCGGCTGGCACGCGCAGATGTGAATGGCGTCACGGCGGTCGCAGGCACACGTGGCGCAGCACAGGCTTTGGTGCGACATGGGGGTGGTATAGTTCAAGACGGTAAACTCGCAGAAGGCATCGGTCATCTTCCAGTTTCGGCGCTGCGGATTGACCACGCCACTGCCGACGCCCTTGCGAGGGTGGGTTTGCCACGCATCGCAAATTTGATCAACTTGCCGCGCGCTCCGTTGTCGCGCCGATTTGGACCGGGATTGGTGCTCAGGCTTGATCAGGCGCTTGGCGTGCAGCCGGAATCCGTCTCGGCAGAACCAGAGCCGCCGCATTTTGGCGTGCGGATGACGCTGCCAGAAGCCATCGGTCTGCAAAGCGACGTCATGGCCGGGTTGGCGCGGCTGCTGGACCGTTTGTGCAGCAAGTTGGCTCTCCACCACATGGGTGCGCGTCGGGTTCAGTTGGAGCTGCGTCGGGTTGATCGTGCGACGGCCAAGGTTGAGATCGGCCTCGCAAGGCCGATGCGCGACAGCACACGGATTGCCGCGCTGTTTGCCAAAGGTGTTGATGAGGTTGACGCTGGATTCGGCATCGACTGCTTGCGGCTCTCTGCAACGCTGGTCGAGCCGATGCCTCCCGAACAAATCGGTGGTGGTCCTACTCTCAAGACAGACGACGCGCTTGCGGATCTTTTGTCGAGCGTCGGCAATCGCCTCGGGTTTGATCGGGTGTTGCGGATGATCCCAGCCGATAGCCAGATTCCAGAACGAAGTTTTCAGCTTGTTCCTGCGATTTATAGCACGGCAGAGCCAGCTGGACCCCGCAAGGTGACACGGCGACCTATTACGGTGTTTTCACCGGAGATGGTCTTTGATGCCACCGGGCAGCGACCTGGCACGCCGCCTGCGCGGTTCCGCTGGCGGCGTATGTGGTTCAGCACGTTGCGCGCCCAAGGCCCCGAGCGGATCACACCAGAATGGTGGTTCGATGATCCCGCCTGGCGCAGCGGTATGCGCGATTACTGGCGCGTGGAAACCCAAGAAGGGCCACGACTGTGGTTGTTCCACACCCCGCAATCGCCGGGATGGCAGGTGGCTGGTGAATTTGTATGACAGCCTATGCAGAGCTTTGCGTCACCTCAAACTTCACCTTTTTGCGCGGGGCTTCGCACCCGGAAGAGCTGGTGACGCGCGCCGCAGAACTTGGGCTGTCGGCGATTGCCATCACGGATCGCAATTCTGTCGCAGGCGTGGTGCGGGCATTTTCGGCATTGAAAGAACTGACCCGGCTGCGAGATGAAGCTCGTAGCGCGGCACAATCGGTGCAGGAAGGGCCAGAGATCAGATCCCAGAGGGTGACCGATCATTCCAGCCGTCAGACCGTGCCGCATTTCTCTGGCGAGACGGCGGCACCCACGCTGCCCGACATGCCACTGCCAAAGCTGATCGCCGGTGCGCGTCTGTGTTTCACCGACAGTGCTGTGGAATGGATCGCTCTGCCGAAGGATGTCGCAGGCTGGTCTCGCCTGACGCGACTGCTTTCGCTTGGCAAGCAGCGAGCGCCGAAGGGGGACTGCCTTCTGACCTATGAGGATCTGCTGGCCTGGGGGGTGGGTATGGTTCTGATCGCAATTCCACCAGATGCGATGAAGACGGGTAGCCGTAAAGCGACACAATCTGACCTGACACGGATCGCGCGCGCGTTCCCCGGTGACAGCTATCTTGGAGCCGCACCCTCCTACGACGGCTGTGATCAACAACGGTTTGACCTCCTGGCTGGGCTGTCGCAGATGACCAATCTGCCGTTGGTAGCGATTGGCGATGTGCTGATGCACCGCTCCGCGCGCCGCCCCTTGGCCGATGTTCTGACCTGCATGCGAGAGGGCTGCACAATCGACACCCTCGGAACACGCCGCCTTGTGAATGGCGAGCACAGGCTCAAATCGGCGGCTGAGCTGGCGCGGCTGTTTCATCGTTATCCAGCCGCCGTCAAACGCACTGGGGAGATTGCTGCTTCATGCTGCTTCAACTTGGGTGATCTGCGCTACCAATATCCTGACGAAGAACTGGATGGCGAACCTGCGCAATCCCGGCTGGAGCGGCTGTCCCGAGAAGGATTGCATTGGCGTTACCCTGGTGGCGCACCCGCAAAGATCATTCAGCGTGTTGAGAAAGAACTCAGCCTGATCCGCGAGATCGAATATGCGCCATATTTTCTGACGGTGCATGACATTGTGCAGTTTGCGCGCTCGGAGGGCATTCTTTGCCAGGGGCGGGGTTCAGCTGCTAACTCGGTGGTTTGCTACCTTCTGGGCGTCACAGAAGTGCCGCCAGAGTCCATCACCCTGATATTCGAGCGCTTCATCAGCAAGGAACGCGGTGAGCCGCCAGACATCGACGTTGATTTTGAACATGAACGCCGGGAAGAAGTGATTCAGTGGATCTATAAGCGTTATGGCCGCCATCGCGCGGGACTGACCGCGACGGTCATTCATCTGCGCAGCAAAGCTGCCATCAATGAGGTCGGCAAAGCGATGGGGTTGAGCCAGGATGTCATCGCCCGGCTAGGAGGGCAAATATGGGGTTGGTCATCAGGGCCACCCGGTGAAGATCGCATTCGAGATGCAGGGCTCGACCCTGCGGATCGTCGGGTGATGCTCGCGACGCGGTTGATCGGTGAGATCATTGGTTTCCCCCGCCATCTGAGCCAGCACGTCGGAGGTTTCGTCATCACCCACGGGCGGCTCGATGAATACTGCCCAATCGAGAATGCCGCGATGGAAGACCGCACGGTCATTTCGTGGGACAAGGACGACATCAACGCGCTGGGTCTGCTGAAGGTAGATATTCTGGCTCTGGGTATGTTGACCTGCATCCGCAAAGCATTCGGGCTGCTGAAGGATTTTCGCGGCAAGAACCAGACCATCGCAAATGTCCCGGCAGAAGATCCTGCCGTCTACGACATGCTCTGCCGCGCTGATGCGATCGGCACGTTTCAGGTGGAAAGTCGGGCGCAGTTGAACTTCCTGCCTCGGATGCGGCCACGCAAGTTCTACGATCTGGTCTGCGAGGTCGCCATCGTGCGTCCGGGCCCCATCCAGGGTGGGATGGTGCATCCGTTCATCAACCGCCGCCAGGGCAAGGAGAAGGTGGAAGACCTCGGGCCTGCTATGATGGAGGTGCTGGGACGCACCTACGGCGTTCCTTTGTTCCAAGAGCAGGCGATGCAAATCGCCGTGGTTGCCGCAGGGTTCACGCCCGCCGAGGCAGACCGACTGCGTCGATCACTTGCCACCTTCAAGCGGATGGGCACCATTGGCGGGTTCCGCGACAGGTTCATTTCGGGGATGCTGTCGCGCGGTTACGACGCTGACTTCGCCACCAGGTGTTTTGCGCAGATTGAGGGATTCGGTTCATATGGTTTTCCCGAAAGCCATGCCGCGAGTTTTGCGCGGCTGGTCTATATCTCGTCTTGGCTAAAGTGCCATCACCAGGCGATCTTCACCTGCGCGCTGCTGAACAGTCAGCCGATGGGGTTTTATGCGCCCGCCCAGCTCGTTCGTGACGCCCGTGAGCATCATGTCGAGGTGCGCCCGGTCTCGGTCAACCATTCCTTCTGGGACTGCACCATCGAGCCGCGGCAGGATGGCGCTCTGGCGCTGAGGCTCGGATTTCGCCAGATCAAAGGCATGCGCGAGGACGACGCTGTCTGGATCTCGACCTCGCGCGGCAATGGCTATTCTGATGTCGAAAGCCTGTGGCGCCGGGCTGGCGTGCGGCCGGATGTGCTCGAGCGGCTGGCAGAGGCGGATGCGTTCGCAACGTTGGGTTTGAACCGGCGCAGCGCGCTGTGGGACGCCAAGGCACTGGCTGGCCCAGCACCATTGCCACTGTTCGGTGCAGATGGTGAGGGCGGTATCGAACCTACCGTCACCCTGCCGCAGATGACGCTGGGGCACGAGGTGATCGAGGATTACTTGTCGCTGCGAATGTCTTTGCGCGCGCATCCGGTGGAACTGCTCCGCCCCAAACTGCCCGCGAGCCTGCCACATGATCGCCTGCAGCAAAGCAAAGGTCGCGTCACCGTCACCGGCCTCGTGATCACCCGCCAGCGCCCCGGCACGGCGTCGGGTGTGATCTTCCTGACGCTCGAGGATGAGACCGCAACGGCAAATGTCGTGGTCTGGAAGCAGGTCTATGAAACCTTCCGCAAGGCCGTGATCGCAGGTCGTCTACTACGCGTCACTGGCCGGATCGAACGCGACGGTCCAGTGGTGCATCTGATCGCCGAGCGCATTGAGGATTTGTCACCACTACTCTCAACACTCGGCCGTCCTGTGATGATCGAGGCCAATGATGGTCGTGCGGATGAGACGAAGCGACCTATCGGCGGTAGTGTCAGATCAGCGCACCATCCGCGCGACCAGGCCAAGGTGCTGTTTCCCAGCCGGGATTTTCACTAAACTGACGGGTGAAGGTCGCCGATGTTTGGATATTGAGTATCTTGAGATCGAGCCGCGCAGGTGGACAACTGCCCGCGCATGGCAATCTGAATTTTTTGCCGAACCTTCCACGACCTATCGAGAGATGGGTTTCAGCGAATCTTGCCGTGAGAACGGTAAACCGGTGGGCACCGTAGGCGCGCTGTGGAGCCTCAACAACGGCAGTGCGGGAGTGGGGGCAAAACATGCTCAGCCCGTCTCCACGGCCTTCCCACGAGTCCTGTGGGTGCATCGGCAGCCCGGCTACCCATTGCTGCTTCTTCTGTCGAGACCTAAGCCGCTTTAAAGAACAATCGAACAGGATCTGGCGAAGCAGCGATAGAGGTAATGCTGGTCGGTCAACGTGACAGACCATGTCGATCGAACTTTGGGTTTACTGCGGACGGCACAAGGCGGCATCGGAAGGGTTGCGCCAAGTCGAGCGGCACTGCAGATACGTGCTAGGTGATCCATCACCTCGGACAGCGAAGGCACCGCCCGCGCAAAACCGGAGAACCTGGGCGTATTTCGACGGAAGGTTTCTCCCGAGCCGGAGGGGTGGCTGAGTAACATGACGTTTTCGTCCGTCACTCTATAACTTAAGTAAGAAACAACTATTAGTATATTCTTTATCTTAGTTTAAATACGGATAGAAATGTCATGTTACACCGGCAATCCAGAGGTGCAGTAGCGTCACGTTACATCCGCTGCGCCTTCTGCCCGGTCAACACAAAAAGGTTACGTTACATTTTTCACCTACCCCCCTTGTAAGGCTCCATCTGAGGCACAAAATGCAAAGTGCGGTGAGCCCGTGAAAGCCAAATCTGTCATTGTCCTCAGGAAGTTCAAGATGATCCCTACCACGCAGAATGAACCGCACCTCGATTTTGATGACGAGGATGATTTAGATGACGACGCTCCGGCCGAGAAGATCCGCGAGCCCGTTAAGCTGACCAGATACGACAAAAAGCGAGCGAAGCTCGTTGATGCAGAGGCCAAGCGAGACGCGCTACTGACGCAAGGCACATTGAGCCAGAACCAGATCCTGCTGTTAAGATTGCTCGAAGATGAAGTCGTCTTAGCGAAAAAAAAGTTTGCCGCTGAAACGGCCCGTGGAATGACGGACGAAGGTCGCGCTCACGAACGCATTGACGAATACCGCAAAACGCCTGAGGGCCGAGACGCGTTGAATGCCACTCGTCGTAAAAAACGCGCCGCGCCAAATGCAGATCTCTCAGGTTTAACGGAAGACGAAAAAGCCAAACACAAACGTGAGCTCGCCAACTCGCGCCAGCGGGAGCTCAACAGGCGAAAAAAAGAAGCACGCCAGTATGAAAGTGCTGCCGATGCAGATCAACGTAAGGAAAGTCAACGGCTGAGGACTGCAAAAAGCAGGGCGAAAAAAGATGCACAGCCCATACTGGTGGACGGTGTTGTTACACCCGCGCTGGAACCGGTTCTTGATTTCGAGCTGGACGCCTGCAAGGTCGGCCTTGAAAACTGTGGGAATACAATTGCCCAACTTGATCGCCTTGTCGCAGGCCTCGGCGATCTTTCCTTGCTTCAGGGTGAAAGCCTGGTAGCATACCGAGGGGCCGTGCAGAAGCGCAAATCCCTGTTGGGCCAGTATGAGTCTCTGCTCTCACAGATCGCTAGCCACTATGTCATCCCTACATCGGTGATGGCGGCCGGCAGTGACACTTCCACGGTTGAAGTTGGTGAAATCGGGCCGGCGAAACAAGGCGACCTGCCTGAATGGGGCCGTTTTTGAGCTGATTTCGAAGCTGAAGTTGATACGGCGAGGATCTCCAAACGAAGGCTGTTCGGCTGACCCTCAGACGTTCAATTTGCGCCTCCATCGGTCGGCGCACCCGTCGATCCCACAGTCGCGGTGGTGAGCGCGGAAAAATCGTTGGGCTTAACCATCTGTCGAACCTGCGATGGATAGCAGTTTCCACCGCCTTTGTAATCGCGATGCGCCTCTTGTGCTTGAGCATTGTTGAGAAGGTAGTAGGTGGGCGAAATAGTCCGTAGGTCGAGCTCAATAAACAGGAAAAAGTCGGCTTCACTCTTCGTTGCCATATTCACAGGCCAGCGAGTAATCTCCGTCGCTCGACGCAGGAATTGCCGCGTCTTCACCTCAATCGACTTCGGCACCCCTGCAATGACTACCATCACGTCATGACCAGGGGCTCCTTCGGGGCTCGAATAGGCGGCCAAACCCAAAGTGTTCAACTTAGCGATCGCTAACAGCTCGCCGAGGCCACCTGCTTGTTGCCGAGACAATTTCTGCATCAACGGATGGCGCCTTCCGATGGCGTGGCGTGCCAAGCTGTCGGTTTTGCAGATGCAGGGCGAATTAAAGCGACCACACTAAAAGGCGGCTTGCTCTCTAAGCAACCATCGTTGAGATCGTTGCGCCCTGAAAATTCTTTAGTCACATCGACCACAGTTACCCCACCTCCCGCGCCAGCGCCTCGGCCTGCTTCAGCACCGTTTTGACCGCCTCCGACGCGAGATCCGGCGGATAGCCATGTCGCTGGAGAATCCGTTTCACAGCGACCCGCATCTTCGCCCGCACGTTGTCGCGCTTCCACCAGTCGGTGCCGCCGTTGCTGCGCACAGTGGCGACCAACTCGGTGGCGATGATGCGCAGCTCGTCGTTGCTCATGATCTCCACGGCGCTGTTGTTTTGAGCTAGGGCGTCATAAAATGCCCGCTCTGCCGATGTCAGCCCGTCTTCGGGCTGTTTCTGCAAGTCCTTCGCGATCTGGATCAGCTCCTGCAGCACGTGGATCGCGTCTACACTCCGGTTGTGGTAGCGTGCGATGGCCTGCTCCAGCCGCGATGAAAATTCCTCTTGCTGGACGATGTTCGTGCGGGTGCGGGCGCTGATCTCGCCGTTTAGCAGCTTCTTCAGCGCCTCCACCGCCAGGTTCTTGTGTTTCATCGCCTGCAGTTCAACCATGAACGCGTCAGACAAGATGCTGATGTCCGGCCGATCGAAGCCACAGGCACCAAGAATATCGACAACCTCGGTCGAGGCGACGGCATTGTTGATCAGCTGCTGGATGGCAAAATCTGATCCACTCCGGTCGCCGTTGCTGCCGCCCACTGACAGCTTTTCCAAACCCGCCCGGACTGCCGCGAAGAACGCAACTTCTTCAGCGTGGTCGGTGGCTTGCGGGCTGCCTGAAGCCAGTTTGTAGGCTTTGACCAGACCGGCAACGGCATCGTGAAAGCGCTTCGCACCCGTGCTTTTGCCATCTGCATCAGCGTCCTTAGACAGGATATGCTCGATCGCACCTGGCAGGGTCATCAGCCGCTCTGTCGGCGTGCCGCCGAGTGCCTTGGAGTAGTCAAAGCCGTGAAACAACGCCCGAGCTACATCCAGCGCGTCAAGAAAGGCGCCTATAGCCTCTGCCTCGTCCACGCCGGTCTGTGCCTGGTCGCCTTGGGAGTAATGCGCCAGTGCGGTCTTCAACTCGGCGGCGATGCCGATGTAGTCGACCACCAGTCCCGCAGGCTTGTCGCGGAACACCCGGTTGACGCGCGCAATCGCCTGCATCAACCCATGACCCTTCATGGGCTTGTCGATATACAAGGTGTGCATACACGGCGCGTCAAACCCGGTCAGCCACATGTCGCGCACGATCACCAGCTTCAGCGGATCGGCCGGGTCTTTGAATCGATTGCGCACCGCTTCCTGCCGAGATTTCGAGCGGATATGCGGCTGCAACAGCGCGGGGTCGGTGGCCGAACCGGTCATCACCACCTTCACTGCACCTGCATCGTCGGTCTCACCGTGCCAATCGGGTCGTGCGCCGATGATGCGGGCATAGACTTCGGCGCAGATCCGGCGGCTCATGCAGACGATCATCGCCTTGCCTTCCATCGCCACCAGCCGGGCGTCAAAATGGCTCAGAATGTCCTGCACCACGGTATCCAGCCGCTTGTCAGCGCCCACCAGAGCCTCTACCCGCGCCCATTTCTTCGCGACAGCGGTGGCATCATCGCTGCCAAGCGCCTCAGTTGCCTCGTCGAATTCCTCGTCCAGCGTAGCCACTGCGCCATCGTCCAGCGTGATCTTGGCGACACGGGCCTCGTAGTAGATCGGCACCGTTGCGCCATCTTCGACCGCCTGGGCAATGTCGTAAACGTCGATGTATTCACCAAACACGCTGCGGGTGTTGGCGCCCACCAGGTCGATCGGCGTTCCGGTGAAGGCGACATAGACCGCGTTCGGCAGGGCTTGGCGCAGCTGATAGGCGAGACCGTGGCGCAGCTCGCCCGACTCTTTCAGCTTGGCCTCAAAGCCGTATTGGGTGCGGTGTGCTTCATCCACCATCACCACCACGTTTGATCGCGCAGTCAGTTCGGGAAACGCCTCGCCCTTCTCGGGGCGGAACTTCTGGATGGTGGAGAAGATGATACCGCCGACCTGACGGTTCAGCAGATCCTTCAGACTGCCGATGCTGTCGGCCTGCACGGGATCTTCACCCAGCAGATGCTTGCAGCGTGCGAAGGTGGCGAACAACTGGTTGTCCAGATCATTGCGGTCGGTCAGCACCAGCAGCGTCGGGTTCTCCATCGCCGCATCGTGCATCACCCGCCCAGCCAGAAACGTCATCAACAGGCTCTTACCCGAGCCCTGGGTGTGCCAGATGACACCGGCCTTGCCGTCGCGGCCACGCGCCGACAGGATCGCCTCACAGGCTTTGCGCACGGCGTGGAACTGGTGATACCCGGCCACCTTCTTGATCGGGCCTTTGCCCTCATCCTCGAACACCACGAACCAGCGCAGCATGTCGAGCAGCACCCGAGGCGCCAGCAGCCCCTCGGTCAGCACCTGCAACGCCAACGCCGAGCCGTCGGCCACCAGCGTCTCGCCATCCACGGTGCGCCAGCGCATGAAACGGTCTAGCCCTGCCGACACCGAGCCATAGCGCGCGTTCAGGCCGTCAGAGATCACCGTCAGCAGTGATGTGCGAAACAGGTCGGGTATATCGCTGCGGTAGGTTGCGGTCTGGTTCCAGGCAGCCTGCAGACCCGCGCCTTCGGTGCCCTTCAGCTCGACCACCACCAGCGGCAGGCCATTCAGGAACAACACCACATCGGGGATGCGTGGGGTCTTGCCCACCACGTCCAGCTGATTGACCGCGCGCCAGTCGTTTTGCGCGTCAAGCCAGTCGATGATCTGCACCCGCGAGTTACGCTCCTCGCCGTCCTTCGACCAGGTCACCGCAATGCCGTTGACCATCAGATCGTGCAGACGGCGGTTTTCCTGCACCAGATCAGTGGTGAACACCACATCCTCAATGCGCAACGCCGCCTCGTTCACAGCCGTCTCCGGCAGGTCAGGGTTCAGCCGAGTGATCGCGGCGCGCAGCACCGACGACAAGATCGTGTCACGGAAACTGGGGCGCAAAGGCACGTGCATCTCCGGCGAGACCTCAGCGCCATGTTGCAGCCGATACCCCAGTGGCCCGAGGCTCGCCATGAAATGCGCTTCCAGATCAGCCTCGGTGATCCACGCCATTACTCGCTATCCTCGTCCTGCAAACGAACCGATCGGCTGAGCCGGGCAATAGGCCCGCTGAAAGCTGCTTCCAGCTTCAGCACATGCTCGGACAGCCACGCCGCCATCTCAGGCCAGCTTTCGCGGTTGTAGCCATCGAAACCCTTAGCGAACACGATGCGGCTTTGTTTCTTGTCGGCCATGCGTCGCCAATCAAGGACATTGCCGAATGCGGCCTCTATCTCTTGTCGCTGGGTGAACAACAGGTCGAACAGCCGCTTATTGTCGGCCCCATCAAAGCGCGAGAGAGAAAACTCAACCCGTGCCTCGTCGCGGCCAAAGATGATTGTGTATGGGCAGCCACCAAGCCCCGATCCAGCGTTGAGCCAATGGTCCCTTGTCGGGCTGATGTTTGCGAACAACCCGACGCCATCCGCCCGCAGCCGTTCCAGCGCCTTGGCCCAAAACTGCAGGCGCAGCTCATGCCTGCGCTTCTGCACGCCTTGGGTCGAGCTTTCCTCGACCTCCTTTGACGAAATCCCTATCATGTAATCCGCGGCTTCTGGCGGCGGGATGATCTGTTGAAGGTCGATGAACAGCTCGTCACCGTAGCTGTAGGGTGACACCTTGAAGCACTGCGCGCGGATGCCACGGCTGAGCAGCCACAGCACCGTGGCCGTCACCTCGCGGCGGAAGTTGGCGGCGATAAAGATCATGCGCTGGCCGTTGCCGGGGTTCAGCACGGTCTCTTCCAGCTCCTCCACCTCCATGAACTCGCACAGACGCTGGCTGGCGCTGCCGCCGCCACAGTAGCGGTCCAGGTATTGCTGGTAGATCTCGACGATCTGGCCCTTGTTCAGCCCCGAGACATAGGCGGTGTATTTCAGCGCCTGCCAGGTCACGTCGCGGCCTGAATCGTCCAGCTTGTTCTCGATCACCACCAAGTTGCCCTGCTTGTCCAGCGCCAGCAGGTCGAGCCGTTCGCGGGTTTCATCAAAGCCGTCGAACTCTTTCTGGATAATCAACAGCTCTTCGCCCAATGCGTCGGGCTGATGCACCAGCCATTCCTGCAAATGGTCGCGCTCGCGCAGCGCCAGATCGCCGAACTTCTTCTGGGTCAGGCGCGACAGGCGGTTCTGGTTGCGGTCCACACGGAACATCAGGCCACCTCGTCCAGCATCTCGCGCGCCGCGCCGACGCGGAGTTCGCCCGAGATAAGCCGAGGGAGCAAGCTGTCGCGCAGGGTTGCGAGGGTTTGGTTTTCAGTTTCCTTATGTGAAGAAAGCGCCATTAAATCACCAACCGCCAAAAATGTTTCCCGCAATTCCTTTTCCTGAGGAACAACAATTTCGGCATCACCAATTTTTGCCAAACTTAAGTTGGCTTGGACAGCATGAACCACTCCCTGAAGAAGCGCTTCCTTAACCTCTTCTTGATTCATAGCCATCCAAATAAATTCACTTGGAATCCAGTCTTGTGGACGAATAAACGCAATTGCCTGATTACAGTTGCATGGCAGGTATTGGCTCTTCATGATCGATGACCTGCCGATGGTGCCTGCGATCGAAAATAGCACGTCGCCAGCACATAGGCGTGATCGCTTTAGTATTGTATCGTGAACTGAGCGTGCAACCTTGTCCAATTTTGTCCATTTTACTTCTCTTGTGTCAGTCATTAAATTTACCTTTAGAAAGTTGACCATGTCACTTTCGTCGAGGTCCTCCAAATCGCCGCTTTTCGGCGTTGTTCCTTTTGAAATCACTGATGAAACATCTCGGAGCTTCATTTTCCTCCACCCCAGCGGCACCCCTGCGTCGTCAAATCTATCAGGAAACAGTGCGGCAGTGGCAGAGTCCATATGGGCGGGATGGCGGCCCTCGGCCTTGGCCCAGACCGGGTCGAAATCGACAAACCACGACCGATACAGCGCCCGCGCCATCTCCTCCAACACCGCCGCCGTCTTGCGGTTCAACTCGATCTTGTCATCGAGCGCACCAAGCACAGCCGCGATCTCGCGTTGTTCGGGGAGTGGGGGAATGGCAACATCTTCGACGTAGACTGCGGCACGTGTTGTTGACGGAATTGGGGAGCCGTCATCTATTTCGCCGAGTTTGTGGTGGATAATAGCGTAGTAAAGCCAGCGCATGTCCAAATCGGACTTTGGCTTCACATAATAGGCCGTGTCTATGACGAAAAACGGTTCGCGGCTAAAGTGGACGCCTCGATATGCCCCCTTTCGACCAAGGATAATACCAGGACCTTGGGCAAGAGCAGTATTCGTCCATCCAATCGGACCGTTAGAGCCGAAAACCCTTATGGGTGCTGCAATTTCATCATAACCTCGAATAGCCTTTCCGTATTCAAGGCTAATCTCTTCGCCCCATGTGGATTGCCGCCAATGCTCGCTCATCCCAACGCCCCCAACCGCGCCTCAATCTCGGCCTCCAGCCGCCGCCCCTCGGCGAACTGCACGCGCAGCGTCGCCAGCAGGCGGTCAAACTTTTCCTCGAACACCTCGCCGTCATCTTCCACCGCCCCCGCGCCAACATAGCGACCCGGTGTCAGCACAAAGTTGTGCTTGGCGATCTCGGCCAAGGGGGCGGCTTTGCAGAACCCCGGCTCATCGGCATAGGCGCCCGCGTCCGGCTCGCCGCGCCATGCGTGATAGGCCTGCGCAATCCGGGCGACCTCGGCGTCGGACAGCTCTTTCTGCTTGCGCGACCCCGCCACCAGCGTGCCCATCTTGCGGGCGTCGATGAACAACACCTCGCCCCGCCTGTCCCGCAGCTTGGCTGATTTGGCGATGCCGTTCGACTTGTCCTTTGCCATGATCCACAGGCAGGCCGGAATCTGCGTGCCGTAGAACAACTGCCCCGGCAGCGCCACCATCGCATCCACCGCGTCGCCTTCGACCAGCGCGCGCCTGATATCCCCCTCACCACCCGACATCGACGACATTGACCCATTCGCCATCACCACGCCGCCGATACCAGACACCGACAGATGCGCGTGGATGTGCTGTATCCAAGCGAAGTTCGCATTGCCCACCGGGGGCGCACCAAACCGCCAGCGCCGATCCTCGCGCAGCAGATCGCCCGACCAGTCGCTGATGTTGAACGGTGGGTTTGCGAGGATGTAGTCGAACCGCTCATCGGGGAATTCGTCGCGGACCAGTGTGCCTTCGGAATTCCAGCGGATGTCGGCAAAGATGCCCCGGATCGCCAGGTTCATCCGGGCGAGGCCGAAGGTGGTGTGATTGCGTTCCTGCCCGTAGATCGCAATGTCGGTGGACTGGCCGGCATGCGCGTCAATGAAGCGTTCAGACTGCACGAAGAAGCCGCCGGTGCCGCAGCAGGGGTCATAGACGCGGCCCTTGGTCGGTTCGATCATCTCGATCATCGTGTCGACGACGGATTTCGGAGTGTAAAACTCACCACCGCGCTTGCCCTCGCTGCTGGCGAACTCGCCGATGCAGTATTCGTAGATCCGGCCGATCAGGTCGAAATCACCACGGGTGCCGTCCATTTTCAGGTTGGTGAACAGATCGATCAACCCAGTGAGCATGGCGCGGTCGATGCTCTCACGGCCGAACACCTTCGGCAGCGCGCCTTTCAGGCTGGCGTTCTCGGCCTCGATCTCGCGCATGGCATCGTCGATCATCACGCCGATGCGCGGGTCTTTCGACTGCTTCGCCAGGTTGAACCAGCGCGCCTTCTCCGGCACCCAGAAGATGTTCTCGGCCAGATATTCGTCGCGATCCTCGGGGTCGGCGTGGGCATCAGCCGTCAGCGTTTTGTGCAACCTGTCGAAGGACATCGAGACATAGCGCAAGAACAAAAGGCCAAGCGCGATGTGCTTGTATTCGCCGGCGTCCATGGAACCACGCATCTTGTCGGCGGCGGCAAACAGGGTCTTTTCAATGCTCAAGGCAACGTCCTTCGTGGTTCGTTTGGTCCGCTGCTGCGCGGTCGTGGGGTTCGGCTTTCTACAACCGCAGACGTAAAGTTGTCTGGCGTCACCTTGGGTTGCGTGACGCAATCGCACAAGAGGCTCAGCGCCTGATAGTCGAGAGAACCCGCTGAAATGACACCTGTGTGCCAGCACGATCCCTGCCTCCAGACCTGCCATGATGCAAAGTGATTGCTCGTATTGGCTCGGCCAAGCCACATCCTCATGTTATTCAAACAGCCCTTTCGCGAACATGACCGCCATGTCATGTTAGGAAAAATCATATTTTCGAACACGTCGAGGGCAACATGTTAAAGCCAACATATAAGCTGCCGACCCTGCCGCCAGCTGTGACCCTGGAAACAGTGGCCGTGCTGAAGGCGCTCAACCGGGCGTCTCGCGCGCTGGCAGACTTGAAAGGTCACGCCAAGACGATCCCGAACCAAGGCATCCTGATTGACACGCTGGCACTGCAGGAGGCGAAGGCGTCGTCGGAGGTCGAGAACATCGTCACCACCCAGGATGAGCTGTTCCAGGCCGATGTGTTTCCCGACGAGCCCCCATCCCCGGCTGCCAAAGAGGTGGCCCGCTATCGCGACGCGCTGCGCCTCGGTCACAGCAGGTTGCAGGAAACGGGTGGTCTGATCCCAAACTCGACCTTGATCGACATGTTCCGACTGCTAAAGGACCGCAGCGACGGTTTTCGTGCAACCCCAGGCACTGCATTGAAGAACGAACGCAGCGGAGAGGTCGTCTTTGTGCCGCCGCAGGACGCGAACGAGATCGTCGCGCTGATGACGGCGCTGGAGCGGTTCATCAATGACGACGAGATGTCCAGCCTCGACCCGCTGATCAAGATGGCATTGATCCATCATCAGTTTGAAAGCATCCACCCATTTCCAGACGGCAACGGCAGGATCGGCCGTATCCTGAACGTGCTCTACCTGACCCGGACAGGCCTGCTCGACATCCCGGTGCTTTACCTGTCCCGCCATATCACGCGGCACAAGGCTGATTATTACCGGCTCCTGCAGGAGGTCCGTGACGATGGTGCATGGGAGGACTGGGTTATCTTCATGCTCGACGGCGTGGCCGAGACAGCGGCAACAACCCTACGCTTGGTGGAGGGCATCGGCGATCAGATGCGCGCCGCCAAGCACCGGATGCGCACTGAACTGCCAAAGCTCTACAGCCAAGAGCTTTTGAACAACCTCTTTCGCCACCCCTACACCCGGATCGACTACGTGCTGAACGATCTGACAGTCACTCGCCAGACCGCCGCCCGATACCTGGACACGCTCGCCGAGCACGGTTTCGTCGAGAAGCACCGCGCTGGTAAAAACAACTACTACGTCAACACGAGCTTGGTTCGGCTGCTGATGACGGTGTCGGAAGAAACATGAGCAACCTTGTCGAGGTCCGCGATGGCTAATACTCAGGATCACCACGCAGGGCCAACAAGCGTCGCCAAAGTGCATCGTCCACTTCTAGTGCCCCGCCAGACTCGCGGAGAGACGCGCTGAAGGCCGTTGCCGCGATTTGCGCCGGGAAGGGACGGCAAAGCCAAAGATGCGCCCAGGGACTCGCTCCTGAGCCCTGCGGGCGGGGCGATACACGCGCTTGAAATTCAGCGCGATGTCGTCTGGCGGAGCGTGAGAATATCGAGGATGCAGCACTTATACCGTCGGGGAGCATTTGCAGGACACATCCGCCGTCGCCCGTCGAGGCATTGTGCTGTGGATGACGTCAAACCATTGTGCGCAAAAGCTGATGGTAGTAAATCTGTGGCCTAACACGGCGGCGTTCTTGACAGTGACTTCCACGCTACAAGCAGTGATACAATTTTTGCTACAAAATCGCCAACCGAACACCACTCAAGACATTGAAATAAAACAAATTTTCAGTCTTGATGGAGAATCCCTGTCTCTCCGCCAATTTCATAAAAATTAGCAAGCGATTTCAATATGTTGAGGCAATAGCTTTCGGCTTAATCCCCCACCATGTCCCCCACCTTACGCCGGATGCCCCCGGAATATGGCGGATAGATGTTAGGTGGCTAGGCTTCATTCTCGCGTAGGAACAGCCTTGACCCAGCGCGCCATTTCTTGCGCCATCGCTCTAAATTCTACAACTTCCTTGGTGCGCCCGCCGTGCCGCCACATGCCGTTGCGCGGCCCTTGGGGTGCGCCGCCCCCTGCGCCGTGCATCCGGCAGACTTGCCAGCCTCGCACAGCAGGGGCTTTGCAGATTGATCCGCTGGATTTGGCCTTCGCCGTGCATCTAGGGGCGTCCTGCAACCTTTGAACCGGGTGCATGGGGTTGCCGTCAGTTTCCATGCTACCCCCGCCCCCCTGCCCCCACGGCCCCGACAATTGCCTGCCCACCTGCGTTCACTGTCACATGTTCCACGGTGACTTTCTGCTGCCCGCCTGTCCGATACCGCTTCAATGCTTCCATCTGCATCGCGTAGGTCCGCGCCAGCTTGTTCAACGCCCGTTCGGCGGCATCCTGTTGCGGGATGGTTTCAACGTGATTGAGCCGCCGCGCCAGCATCATGGTCGCGTTGTGGATAGCGCCCATCTGCACCGCCAGCAGAGTTTCCAGTTCATCGCGGGGCTGCACCGCCCTTACTACCGCCATGAGGAAATTGCTCGCCGTGTCATCGACCTTGCGACCTTGAGAACCAATGTTTGCCATTTGGTTTGTGACACAGTTAAAGAAACTGGCGTCACAAGTGCCCATATCGGCCATCAACAGTGCGACAGCGGCATAGGCATTTTCGTGACCGTAAGTGATTGCTAGTTGCCCGTCTTTCACTTCAACGGCCATTTCCGGCCCCGCCGTCCGTTCCTTGGCGCGTCGCGCGACAGAAACTACCCTTTCGCGCTGGGCGTCGGTCAGTTTGGAAAAGACATGATCGACCTGCGTTTCCATCAACGCAGCGTCTGCCTTGATTGAGTCGGGAGTATTCGCGGCCATCAGGATTTTCCTTGTTTCGAGTCTGAATCAAGCGCCATCAACTTTGCGCATGAAAACGTATAGCCAAGCCAACCAGCCACAACGTCAGAAATGGAATCTAGCACGACCAAAACGCCCCAGCCACTATAAGGCAAATCGCTAGCGAGTTCTTTCGCTACCCAAGCCATAACAAACAACGCCGCGAACCATCGCCACATAAACGCCAGCATGATGCCAAGCAGAATATGCGCGCTCTGGACCGTGAGCCACCTGTACCATTCAGGCTGGGGGTATCCCGATAGGTCAGACCTGCCAAGAAACGCAAGGCCTTCAAAAAACTCCGTCATTTACTGCCTTTCAGGACCGTGCGGCCCGAACAATCATAGGTCACCAGACCTGCCGCCCGTAACCTCGCCTCGGCCCGCCACGCGCGCGTTGCACCCCAGCCGGATGCCGCAGCAAATGCCCCGTAGGTAGTTGGCCCATGCAGATGCAGGAAGTCCAGATATGCCCCTGCATCAGGACTTAGACCATCTGCCCGCTCAACAGGTTCCGATTTTGCCTTTTGACCGCTGGAACCTGCTACTTTCGCTTTATCCGCTATTTGAGGTGGCGTTGCGATGCCATCAGCTTGCAGCGTTTGCATCACCGCCGACACGTCAAACCACATCGCCACCCCTTACAATTCTGTAAGACAGCTTGCGCGCTATTCCCGCGATTTCCGTTCCATCGGGCAAAGCGACTAGCCATCCATATTCCGCCAGAAGGGCCATTAGTTTGCGCGCGGTTCGCGTTTCGCGCAAAGAGTTTGGCCCGAATTGCACCACATCTTTCGGCACAATCGTTTCAGGATCGCGGCTTTGGTTTCTTGCCAGTTTCGGCCAGCTATCCAAAAGCCACACCCGCAACGTCTCGGCCTGCCGGGTGTCGGTTGATAGGGTTGCCGCATCCGACAGACGCACCGCTTCACTCAGATAAAACTGCGCAAGGGCGATGCCCCATCCCATTTCCCGCAACATCACCTTGGGCGCTTGCAGGTCTTGCCACAGGGTCAGCACAGCCGCGATGCGTGCCGCCTGTTCTGCGCTTTTGCTGGCATATCCTGTCACATGCGCCAGACTGCCCCCAGCGCGCTGTTCCCCTTCTATCGTATCCGCAAAGGCCACCAGCAAAGCCCGTGCATCGGGCGCAAGGGGAAGCTGGCGCGGGTGTAGTTCGCGGGTGTCGGGGTCCATCGCCATGGGTGTATCTAGAATCGCGCGCAGGCGGCTGGAAAAGGCACCTAGGGCGGCATCGTCGCGCCGGGTGTTCACTGACAGCCGGGTGCCGATAGTGCTGGGCGGTTCGGTCACAAGGAACCGGGGCAGGAAGCCCGTTCCTGTTGCCACACCATCGGCCATCAGGGCGCGTGCCGCGTCGGGTTGTACCATCAGGTGAACCGCCAGCCGCCGCCCGAACAGCGTATAGGCCCCGTCGCCAGCGCGGGTGCGCCGGATCGGGTTACCCTGCCAAAGGTCATTTAACGCCGCCAAGGTCTTTAGGCGGTTGTCGCTGTTCATCGCATGCCCGCCGATGAATTGCCCGCCTTCCTCGGAAAATATCCCCAGCGATGGCTGGCCTTCCGCAAAAAGGCGGGTCAGCCCTTCAAAGGTCGGTTCGCTTACCGTGCGGTCAGCGGGTGCAGGTGCAACAGGTTCCGGCCCCAGCGCGTCTAGATCGGCCTGTCCGGCTGTCTTTTTCTCGCCTTTTCCCCTTTTCACTTGTGCCAGGATGTGTTCCCGCTCGCCCTTCCAAATTGCATGGGCGTTAAGCCAACGGGGCATTTCATCGCGCTGGGCACGGGCTTGTTCGCGTTCAAATTCGCGCAGCGCCGCCATCAAGGGCTTATCGCACGATGATTTCCGCTCACCAGATTGCGCGATGGTCAGGGCGTACAGCGAAGGGGGCGAAAAGCCACCGCCCAGCGTTTCCACGTCTGCAAAGCCCTGCACCGCCAAGGATGCCACGGCCAGTGCCGATTGCGCTGGGATGGCAACGGGGGCAAGCGTCATGCCCTGCACCGCCCTGACCGCATCGGCCAATGGCCCTAGCGATTCCACGGGATATGCAGCGCCGGGGGGAATGGCGCGCAACAAGGGTTGCGGCCCTTCACTTTTGAAGGGAGTTTCCTTGGGGTGCAGGGTCATTGCGTCCCTTCCTTTCCTGTTTTGAGGAAAAGAACGTCGTTCCAGTCTCGGCCATCGGGGGCAGGCAACAATGATACGCGCCAGCCCAGCGCCTCGGCCCGTGCGGCCAGCGCATAGGCCGCGTCACGGCCCGGTTGATCGCCGTCCGCTGCGATGGTCAGCCGCCCCGCCACAGGGGGCAGACGTAGGCCCCGGATGCCAGAGGTGGACAGGGCAGCCCAAACCCGTGCAGGCGCATGCAGAAGCCCGCACAGCAGGCTTAGGCCCGTCTCTATCCCTTCGCACACCACCAGCGGCCCCTCTGCCTGCGATAGGCGCACAGCACCGCCCGCGCATGGCCCCAGCATTGCCTTGTCAGGGGTGACTGCCGCTTTGCCCCGGCCATCCGCACGCAGATAGGTGCGGTGAATGGCAAAGCCTGCCGCGCCTTCGACCTGCGCCAGCATCATCGGATAGCGATGCCCCGTTGCGTGCCAGCCCTGCGGGTGAAAGCGCAGGGTATCGGGCAAGGGGCAGGTGATGCCCCGCCCGCGCAGATAGGCTTGGGCTTGGGTGCCCTGAATTGGCACAGTTTCCGTGTCGCCCCACAGCGCCGTTGCCTGTGCTTCACGTCGCGCCACGTCCAGCGCCTGCTTTGCATCGGCCTCGCGCTGGGCAGTTGCATCCGTCACCACCGCGCCGGGGGGCAGGCCAGCCGCTGTTGCAATGTCGCGGAAGGTGCATCCGGTCTTGTGGCAGAATGCCAGCAGTCGCCCGCCATCCATCCGCAAGGACAGGCCCTGTTGATTGCGCCGCCGTTCAGGCTGGCAGACAGGGCAAGGCGCGTTGCCAGAGTGCCCGCGCCAAGTGCCGCCAAGGGCGTGGGTCAGGGTTTGTGCATCTGTCATAGCGCAGCGCCTTGGATCGCCAGCGATTGCGCAGAAGGCGGGAATTTCAGACTGGCCGGGTCAGTACCGGGGGCAAGCCAATAGAAGGCGATGTTTTCTGGCCCGCGATACTCGGCCAAAATTGGCCAGTCGTATTTATTGCGAAGGGCGTGAATGATTGCCGCCAAACGCCAGCCTTTGACTGCCGCTATCTCGGCTTCATGGCTGATAGTGTCGCCATCAAGAAGGGCTTTGCAGGCCCAGAAAACTTGCGTTGGGTTGCTATACAGTCGGCCGTGTTTCATTTGATCGTCCTATGGTTTTGATTGAACCAAAGGGCAGGCGAGGCTATTGTATGGTTGCAAACACGGCCTCGGCCCCGCCCGGAATGGCGGGGTCATTTTTATGCGGCATCCGTTGCGGGGCGTTCGGCCAGCCAA
The DNA here is from genome assembly GCA_040385825.1 of Pseudomonadota bacterium. Lineage (GTDB taxonomy): Bacteria > Pseudomonadota > Alphaproteobacteria > Rhodobacterales > Rhodobacteraceae > JANNNF01. Next base: position 87,477 of record JAZKGQ010000020.1, read on the forward strand.
GCAGCGATTGCGCTTTCCGGCCACGCGACCGCCTTGGCAGTCAGGCGGATCGGGCGGGGGAATACGCCCTTTGCCATGAGGTCGTAAATTGTGGAACGTGACAGCCCGGTCAGTTCTTGGACTGCGGGGCGGCGAAGGTGACGGTCAGCCATTTTGTGTCCTTGCAGGTTGGAATATCTGCAACGTGGCGGAACATCTGGGACCGTTAAATCCAGTAGAAACTACAGAAAATCACATGGGGGTTTCTGTAGGGGGTTTCTGTCAAATTTTAGCACTTTTGGCTTCTCTTTCCCATCCTGCGATAGTTGACTGTGCTGGCGCTTTTCCACATTCTCGATCCATGAGTTGTTGCAATTGTTTCATAGTCAGGCCGCCTCGCTGAAAATTGCGTTTCGCATACCATGCCTTTGCAGGAAGGACAGGACGACCATTTGCAGTTTCTCTTGGAAGTTTTTTGCGGACTTCCATCACCGTACTACTTTTGATCCAAACTGAAGCGCCGTCGTAGTCACGAAAATCTTTCAGCCGATAGTCGAGTGCCTCAAATAGGCCAAGCTTAAGGCGATAGTATGTCTGATGATCTAGTATTTCTGGCAAGACATCTTTATGCGGCATTTTGTCAGAAACCAGTGTAAGGTGACCTTTTTCCAAGACTATAGCCGCCTTCATTTTTTGAACAATTACGCGCTCCCAAGCTTCCATTTCCAGCATGGCTGAATAGTTGAATAGTTCGCTTGGCTCACATTCTTCGATAGCCCAAGGGTCTTTGCGTGCATGACTTTCCATGACCTGCGCCCCCGTGTACGGAAACGCTTCAGAAAATTCGATCAGCAGGTCAGAAAGCTGCATTGCATCCGGCAAATGTGAAAATATCACCCTGCCACCCCCAGTTTCACCACTTTTCCAGCCTCACCAGCGAGATACCCAGCCCAAGCGTCCATCATCTTGCGGCGCTTATCGAATACATCCGACCGGGCATAAGCCGCCTCTGCCTTGTCCTTCATGGTATGGGCCAGCGCCGCCTCGGCCACTTCACGCGGGAAATTGGTCCGCTCTTGCGCCCAGGTGCGGAAGGACGTGCGGAACCCGTGAATGTCAGCGGCGAAGTCCAGTTCCTTCACCAGCTTGGATAGCGTCATATCCGACAGCGCCTTGCCTTCCTTCGTGCCGGGAAACACCAGCCCTGTGCCGTCGCCCAGCGCCTTAGCCTCGCGCAGGATCGCCACCGCCCGCGCAGATAGCGGGATGCGATGTTCCCGCTTGGCCTTCATGCGGCTGGCGGGAATGGTCCAAGTCGCGGAGGAAGCGGAAGTAGCAGGGTTGCCCAGATCAATTTCAGACCATTGCGCACCGCGCGCCTCACCCGACCGCGTTGCGGTCAGTACCAGAAATTCAAAGGCCAGCTTGGTGGACAGCCCCGCACCCGATGCCTGCACCGCCGTGATGCACCCGGCCACCTCGGCATAGGTCAGGGCCTTGCGATGTTCCTTTAGGCTCAGGTCGCGCTTGGGAAGGGCCTGCGCGATGGATTGCGCCGGATTGTCCTGCCGCCAGCCTTGCGCCACCGCCCATTTCATTACCGTGCCGATGCGCTGGCGCACCCGTGCCGCCGTTTCGGGCTTTAGCGTCCAGATCGGGGTAAGCACCGCCAGCACATCGGCGGTTGTCACATCGGCCACGCGCAGCGTGCCAAGGCGGGGGAAAGCGTAGGTTTCCAAGGTCGAAAGAAACTGCGCCCCATGTTTAGCATTGCGCCAAGTTGGCAGGTGCAGGGCGTGAACCTTGCGTGCGGCTTCCTCAAAGGACAGCACCGCCTCGGACTCACGCTTTGCCCGGATCGGATCGCCCCCGGCCTGCGCCAGCTTGCGGTTTGCCAAGGCGGTATCCCGCGCCTCGGCCAATGACACCAGCGCCGGGTTGCCCAAGCCCAATTCGCAACGCTTGCCGCGTATCACGATACGCTGCACCCATTGCCGCGCGCCGTTCGGTTGAACGCGAAGGAAAAGGCCGTGCCCATCAAAATACTTTCCCGGATCGCGGGCAGATTTCACGAATTGCGCGGTCAGGGCCTTTTCAGGCTTTCGAAGTCCTTCGGTCGCCATGCGCTATCCCCCATCCTATCCCCCACTTTAGACAGGATAACACGGGAATATGGCGGCACATAGCGGAATGTAGTGCCATGTAAGTATCTTGAATCAATGTACTATTTGGAATGTTTCGGAACACACTGGAATATATCGCGGCAGACTGTCTCTCCGCCATCATCACATTGAAAACCATCGAATAATATCAGCGCCCTGTCGCGCGTTGGCGGTTCATGCCGCCAGCCTGTGCCGCATCGGCTTGGAACGCGCCGCGGGGTTGCACCTCTGAAGGTCAATTCCGCGTCGGAACGGCCTTGGCCCAGCAAGTCGTTTCTTGCGCCTGGCCCTGACTTCGCCGATTTCTCTGGTGCGCCCGCCGTGCTGCCAGATGCGGTCGGATTTGGCTGTGGCGCCGCCGCCTTCGGCAGATTGGCCAGCCCGGCCACGGCAGGGGCCTTGCAGCCTGCGCCACCGGGCCGGATCAGGTTGTGGAGGTTGGCCGAGGCGATCCGGCAGGGCAATCATCCTCCTCGCGCTGCCGAAGACCGTGGCCTTCAGGCAAGCATCCCCGCCTGCCGCGCGATTTCGACATGGCCGCGTCGCGCGAGGCCGGGGGGCGTAGACAGGGCCACGCATCCATGGCCATGCAGGGCAATCCGGTAGCGTTCGGCCAGATCGCCGCGCCCGATGATCGTGATTTGCGCGCCGGGTGGGTGGGCCGCAAGGCCTGCGGCGATCTCCTCGCCGATCAGGATGCCCGACAGATAGTCGCCGATCTGGTCAGCCGCCAGACGGTTGAACAGGGTCAGGGTCCGGGCAGAAAACGCCCGTGACAACAGGGATCCTTCCTGTGCCGCACTGGCGCGCACGCCGGACAGAAAGGCCTCGGGGCTGTACGCCCCATCCACCGCCAGACGCCCAAGGATCGAATGCTGGTGCAGAATGGCGTAGAACTCGCCGGTCATGAAGGTTTCAAACCCCTGAATGGCGCCGTCGTCCGCCCGCGCCCATTTGCTATGGGTGCCAGGCATCACGAACACCCCGCTGCCCGAGGCGTTGCCGACGATATGGCCCACCAGCTCGGTTTCTTCGCCACGCATCACATCGGGCAGCCTGTCCAGCCCGGTGGCAATGCCGGTGATGAAATGGATCAGGCGGCCCTGCGCCGTGCGATGCGGCGTCAGCGACTGCGCAAGATCCTGCACGGTGACGGGCAGCGGCAGATAGGGCGTCTCGACCCAGCCATTGCGGCTGGTGATCATGCCCGAGGCCAGGACAGGCAGGTCGGGATGCACCGCCAGCCACGGCCCCACCAGCGCCTCGAACGCGGCATCGAAATCTCCGCCCGGCACGGCAAGGATACCGGGGCAGGTGTCATTCCGGGCCAGCACATCGCCAGTCGCGGCCATCAGCCAGGCGCGGCAGGAACTGGTGCCCCAGTCCAGCCCGATCAGCGCAGGGGCCTGCACGTCAGATCCGCCCGAATTCGGCCAGCAGGTCTTCGATGGTCTTGCCCTGCTTGACCCAGGCACGGGTCTTCTCCTCACGCTCGGCCTGGTCGCGGGCAAGGCGGACCACCTCTTCGGCGCGCGCCAGCGGGATCACGACCACCCCCATCAGATCGGCCACGATGAAATCACCGGGGTTCACCACCACGCCACCGCAGGCAATGGTGACGTTGATCGACAGCTCCTCCTTGCGGCCGGAAAACATGGTGTGGGTGCCGCGCGGGGTGATCGCGCGGGTCCAGATCGGCCAGCCGATATCCTCCAGCTCATCCGTATCGCGCCCTGCCCCGTCCACGATCATCGCGCGGATGCCCCGGTTCTGCGCAAGGCCGCCCATCAGGCCACCGCAGACCGACGTGTTCAGATCGCCCCCGGCATCCACCACGATCACATCGCCCGGCTGACCCATTTCCAAGGCGCGCAAGGGATCGACCAGATCGCCCTTCGACAGTTGCACCGTCAGGGCCTGCCCGGTGACCTTGGCGCGAAAGGCGGGTTTGATGCCGCTGTCCATCACGCCCGTCCGGTATTGCACATCGGCAAACACGGCGGCGGCGGAATAGCATTTCACCACCTCGTCGAACTGCGCCAGAAGGTCGGGGCGGCGGTCAAAGTCGTTGAATTGTTTGAGCATGGCATTTCCTTGGGGCTTCAGGCGCGGACGGCAAGGGCGTCGGCGTTGACGGGGTTTAGCGGGGCCTGCCCGGTCAGCACGCGGGCCACTTCGCTGGCTGCGATCTCGCGGGCGGACCGGATGGATTCCTCGGAATAATAGGCCGAATGCGGGGTGACGATCACATTGGGCAGGGTGAAGATCGGGTTGTCACCGGGCGACCACGCGGCGCGTTTGGCGGGTTCTTCCTCGGGGTCGTCCAGCCCCGCGCCCGCGATCCAGCCTTCGGACAAGGCGCGGTACAGCGCCTTGTTGTCGATGGTGGGGCCGCGTCCGGTGTTGATCACCAGGGCACCGGGCTTCATGACGCGAAACTCGGCTTCGCCCAGAAAATGGCGGGTTTCGGGGGTCATCGGCACCTGCATCATCAACACGTCGGCCTCGGCCAGCAAGGTGGGCTTGTCGACCAGACGCAGCCCGACAGAGCTGGCGATCTGCGGCGACAGGTATGGGTCATAGACGATGATCGTCACGCCAAAGCCCCGCGCGCGGTCGGCAATCGCCTGGCCGATCTTGCCGAAGGACACGATGCCGACGGTCTGCCCGCGCATCCGGTGCAAGGGCGCGCCCGATTGCCAGCGCCAGATGCCCTGATGTGTGGCGCGGTCATAGGCGAACAACCCGCGCGCCAGCGCCAGCCACAGGCTGATGGCGTGATCGGCGACTTCCTCGGTGCAATAATCGCGCACGTTGGTCACCAGAATGCCCTTGGCCGAGGCCGCCGCGACATCGACGATGTCCACCCCGACCCCGTAGCGGGCGATCACCCTGCACTTCTGCATGGCGGCGATCACCCTGGCCCCGACGCGGGCATACTGGTTCATCATCGCCGCGCAATCCCGTGCCGCCACCAGCAGGTCATCCTCGCTTTTGGCCTGCAAGGCGGTCACTTCGGCGCCGGCGGCCTCCAGAATGGCGCGCTCGATATCGACATTGCCGTAATCGTAGTCGGTGATCACGACCTTGGGTTTCGCACTCATGTCCCTGATCCTTTCCGGGCACGTTCAGACATAGGCGCCGCCGGAATAGGTCAGCTCATACGAATGGCTGTACAGCTCGAACACGTTGCCGAAGGGGTCTTCGACATAGACCATGCGGTAGGGTTTCTGACCCGGATAGTAGTGGCGCACCTGCTGCATCCGCTGCTTGCCGCCCATGGATTCGATCAGCTTGACGCGTTCCTCCAGCTTTTCGTCTTGCAGGCAAAAGTGGAACAGACCCTTGCGCCAGTACTCGAACGGGCGGTCTTCCTCGATGGTCTTGGGGAATTCGAACAGCTCGATCCCGATGCCGTCACCCGATGACAGATGGGCAATGCGGAAACTGCCCCAGCCGGGGCCGAACACGTCATCGCACATCACGCCAATGGCGCTTTCGTCGTGGTTGATCGTGGTCGGCCCCATGATGACGTAGAAATCGAAGCATTTCGAGTAGAACTCCACCGCGCGCTCAAGGTCGGGCACGGTGATCCCGATGTGGGAAAAGGTGACGGCAGCCATGGGAATGGTCCTTTCAGAGAGGGGAATGAGAGAAAAGGCGGCGGATGGAGCGGGTGATTTCGCCGCGCCACATGTCAAGGCCGACGGCGATCAGGATGATCAGGCCAAGGATCACGTTCTGCACCGCAGAGGGGGCGGCGTTCAGGTTCAGCGCGTTCTGCACGATCACGATGGTCAGCGCGCCGACCAGCGTGGACAGGATATTGCCCCGCCCGCCCGCAAGGCTGGCCCCGCCCACGACCGCCGCCGCGATGGCCTGCAATTCCAGCGTCTGGCCATAGTTGGGCGAGCCGGAGTTCAATCGCGCGGCCATCAGGATCGCGCCAACCGCCGTCATGCCGCCCGCGATGGTGAAGGCATAGGTCTGCACCCGGCGCACGTTGATGCCCGACAGTTTCGCCGCCGCCGGATTGCCGCCGACGGCATAGATCTCGCGCCCCAGACGGGTATTGTTCATCATCACGGTGGCGGCGGTGTAGAAGACGACAAGGTAGAAGAACGGCAGCGGAATGCCCGCAAGCTTGCCGTAGAAGATCGGCTCCAGACCGGGATGCAGCGAAAACATCGGCGCGCCATCGTTGAACATCAGCGCAAGGCCGCGGTAAGCGATCAACCCGGCAAGGGTGACGATGAAGGACGGGATGCGCAGGTAGGACGACAGCACCCCGTTCAGCGCGCCCAAAGCCGCACCCAGCAACAGCACGCTTACCAGCACGGGCCAGAACGGCAGGCCCAGGGTTTTCACCAGCGTCGCCAGCACCATCGTCAGCAGCGCCACCATCGACCCTGAACTGAGGTCGATACCGCCCGCAAGGATCACCACGGTTGCCCCAATCGCGATCAGCGACACGATGGACACCTGCAGCGCAAGGTTGGACAGGTTGCCCGCATCCAGAAAGCGGTCGGTGGTCAGGGCGACCACAAGGGCCACCCCCAGCAGGGCCGCCAGTGGCCCCATGAGTTGCGGGTCGAAGATGCGTTTCATGCGAGGCTCTTTTCTGCGTTCTGGTCAGTGGCGGCCCGAACCAGATCGGCCCGTGCCAGATCGGCCCGAACCAGATCGGCGTGGGTCAGGTCTTTGGGCATGCGAATGTCGGTGATGGTGCCGTGCCGGACCACGGCGATGCGGTCGCTCATCGCCAGCAATTCGTCATGGTCGGAACTGATCAGCACGATGGCACAGCCTTGGGCGGTCAGCGCGTTGATCAGGCGGTAGACGGCCAGTTTGGCCCCCACATCAATGCCTTGGGTCGGTTCATCCAGGATCAGCACCCGCGCCTGCGACAACAGCCAGCGCGCCAGCACCACCTTTTGCTGATTGCCCCCCGACAGGGCGCGCACCGATTTGTCCACCGCCCCTTGCGAAAGTTCCAGCAGGCGGGCCAGACGGCGGGCCTCCTCGCTTTCGCGTTTGAGGTCCAGAAAACCGAAGGTCGCAAACTGCAGCAGGCTGGCGCTGGAGATATTGGCGCGGCCGTCAAAGTTGAAGAACAGCCCGTCGGTCTTGCGGTTTTCGGTCACCAGCGCCAACCCGGCGGCAATCGCATCGGCGGGGCTGCGCAAGCGCAGGGGTTTGCCCGCCATGGCAATCACGCCGCTGGTCAGCGGATCAAGCCCGAACAACGCGCGCGCGATTTCGGTACGGCCAGACCCCAGCACGCCGCCCAGTCCCAGAACCTCGCCCCGGTGCAGGGCAAAGCTGACGTTGCGCGCGCCTCTGGCGCTGGACATGCCGCGCACCTCCATCACCAGATCGGCACTGGCGTTGCGGTCTTTGGGGTAGTGATCCTTCACATCCTCGCCGATCATCGCGCTGACGATGGCATCGACCTGCACGGCCGTTTCGCCCGCCGCACTCATCACGCGGCCATTGCGCAGGATCGTCACCTCGTCGACCAGCGCCGTCACCTCATCCAGCCGGTGCGAAACATACAGGATCGCATGGCCCTTGGCGCGCATCCGGCGCAGAAGGCTGTGCAGCAGGGCAATCTCGTCCAGCCCGAGCGCGGTTGTCGGCTCGTCCAGAATGATCAGTTGCGCATTGGCGGCGACAGCCTTGGCAATCTCGATCAACTGCTGTTCCGCAACCGACAGGGTCGAGGTCAGCGCCTGCGGATCAAGGTCGATGTCCAGTTGCGCCAAAACCTCGCGGGTGCGGCTGTTCATGGCATCCCAGTCGATCAGACCAAGGCGTTTGCGCGGCCAGCGGCCCAGAAACACGTTCTCAGCCACGGTCAGCGAGCCGACGATGGAAAATTCCTGAAACACCGTGGCAACGCCATAGGCCCGCGCCTCGGTCGGGTTGTTCAGGGTGACAGGCGTGCCGTTGCGGCGGATTTCACCGGAATCCGGCCGGTCCACCCCCGACAAAAGCCGGATCAGGGTGGATTTTCCGCAGCCGTTTTCGCCCATCAACCCGTGGATGCGCCCCGCCATCAGGCGGATGGAAACGCGGTCATTCGCCAACACGCCCGGATAGGCCTTGGAGACAGAAACCACGTCCCACAGAGGGGGATCGGAAGGGGGCATGACGGAACCTTGGGGTAAGGGCCAGAGGGGCCGATGGCACCTCTGGCAAGCAGGTCAGTAAGATTTGGACGGGGCGGGATACAGCTTTTCCGGCGCTTGCAGCACCGAAACCACATTGTCCGCATCGACGATCTGGGTCGGAATCTCGACCCAGCCACCGGGGAACGTGCCGTCGATCGCGTCCAGCGCCACGTTCAGCGCGACTTCCCCCATCAGGAAGGGCACCGAATTGACGGTGGCCGACAGGTTGCCCGCCGCGATGTCTTCCAGCCCGGCAGTGTCGCCGTCATTCGCCATGATGGTCAGATCGGTGCGCCCAAGGGCCTTGGCCGCAAGGGCTGCACCGATTGCCATGTTGTCGTTCGCGGCAAAGATCGCGGTGATGTCGGGGCGGGCTTGCAGCATGTCCATCGCAGCGGTGTTGCCACCCTCGACGTTCCATTTGCCGTCGATCGAGGCGACAACCTCGATGTTGGCAGCGCCTGCGATGCCGTCCATGAAACCGCCCACACGTTCGGTCGAATGATAGCCCGGCTGACCCTCGATGATGCCGACCTTGGCGGGCGTGTCGCCGACCCTGGCCTTGAACCATTCGGCCTCTTTCAGGGTGCCCGCGCGCTGCGCATAGCCGACAACGCCATGGATCGGGGTGGGGAAGTTCGGAATGTCCGAATTGATCATCACCACGGCCACGCCCTTTTCCACCGCCTGTTTCAGCAGCGGCGCGGCAGCCCCTTCGTCATGGGTGCCAAAGACGATGGCATCCACATCCTGCGTCAGAACGTCCTGGATCATGCCCATCTGGCCGTTGATGTCGGCACCGCTTTGCGGGGCCAGCATGAACAGCTCGACCCCGCGCCTGGCGGCGACGGCCTTCATGCCTTCGCCGATGGCGATGTAATAGTTGAATTCGGTCGCAGGCGGCATGTAGGCGATGCGCAGCGGACCGTCGGCCTTGGCAATCGCGTCGATCGGGGCCTGCGCGCCTTCCATCAGCGGAACCGGGGCCGGGTAGTCCTGCGCCAGCGCGCCGGTGCCGAACATGGCAGACAGCGCCAGTGCCGAGGCCATTTGTGGTATGCGTTTCATCGTGATCCTCCCTTGGATTGGTTGAATGGTCATCCGGCAAAGGCGGCGTCAGCCACCCCTGTCAGCCCCGGACGAACGGCGAAAAGCGACCCTGCAAGCGGGGTGCGGGCCAACTCCTCCGGCCCGGACATCAGTTGCGAGGTCGTGATGAACAGCGTGGCCAGATCAGCCCCGCCAAAGGCGCAGCAGGTGGCCTTGCCCACTGGCAGGGTGATGCGGTGCGTGATGCGGCCATCGGTGCCGAACCGGACAACCTGCCCGCCCTGCCATTGCGCATTCCACACGCCGCCCTCGGCATCGACGCAAGACCCGTCCGGCAGGCCGGGTTCGGCGGTCAGATCGGCGAAGGCGGCAGGCGCACCGATGCTGTCACCATAGGGGAAGGCGGCAATACGCCGCTGCGGGGTGTCGGCGAAATACATCACCCGGCCATCGGGCGAGAAACAGGTGGAATTGGCGCAGGCAATTCCGGTCAGCAGGGTTTCCACCCGCAAAGCGGCATCGATGCGAATGACAGAACTGTCCGCCGCCCCGGTGCCCTCATTCATGCCGCCCACGATGAACCTGCCCTGCCGGTCGGTGCGGCCATCGTTCAGGCGGGTGTTCGCATTGTCAGGCTCGAAGACGCAGACCTGGGCTTCGGTGGCAAGGCTGCGGTCCCACAATTCCACCCCGCCCGCGAAGGCCATGATCCAGCCGCCCGCCTTGCGCGGGGCAAAGGCGCACAGCCGGGCGGGCAGGTCGTGCGTGCCATGGTGGCCGGTGGCGGGGTCATGCCACCACAGCGCCTGACCGTGAATGTCGGTCCACCAGACGCGGCCATCCTGCGGGTTCCACAGGACACCTTCCCCATGCGCATTGCGGCAATCGACGGCCAGTTCGGCGTGCATGACGTGCCCCTCCCCGGCCACGATTGGTGTTGCGGCCAGTTAGCTGCCATCTGGTATACCAGTCAATACGGGAATCGCGCGCCCTGGAAAAATTTATGCCGCCAGCGCAAACCATGGAACTTTGACAACTGGTGTACCAAATACCATACTGGCGAAAATTGTGCAGGAACCCCGATGTCCGAACTGGAACGCCCGCCTTCCCTGACCTCGCTGGTCACCGATCACATTCGCAACATGATCGTGAAGGGCGACGTGCCGCTTGGGGCGGCGATTTCGGAACGTGGCATTTCGGCGGTGCTGAAGGTGTCAAAAACCCCGGTGCGCGAGGCTTTGGCCAAGCTCAAGCATGAAGGGCTGGTGACAATCGTGCCGCAATCGGGGGTGCGGGTGTTCACGCTGAGCGCGCGTGAGGTGCGCGAGATCTGCACATTCCGCCGCGCGCTGGAAACGGCAGCGCTGCAAATCGCCATGGCGGAAAACCCGGCCGGCCTGCTGCACGATCTGGAGGCCATCGAGGCCCGGATGCAAAAGGCCCTGCATGATGGCGATGTGCGTCAGTATCTGGAACTGGACACCGATTTCCACCTCGCGTTCTTTGCAAACTGCCGCAACACCTATCTGCAGAACGCCTACACCCTCTATGCCGGCAAGATCGCGGCGCTGCGGACCCATCTGGCCGGCAAACCGCAGCATACCAGCCTGTCACTGGCCGAACATGGCGTGATTGTCGGCGCCGTGCGCAAGGGCGATGTGGCGGCGCTGGTTCAGGTGCTGGAACAGCATATCGGCCGCACGCAGGAAACCTATGAAATCGGGATCGAGGATATTTCCATCGCCTGATGCGGGCTTGGCCGCCGCGTTCAGATGTTCTCGCGGGTGTAGATCTCGAACGGGATGATGCTGGTCCAGTTGCCCGCCCCGGACCGCGACGCACAGGCCTGCATCATGCCGGTGACGGTTTCCTGCGCCATCAGTTTCAGCGGATGCGAAATGGCGACAGTCATGGTGCCGTCCAGCAGGGCGGCGCGGGTGACATCCATCAACTGATAGCCCACCACCACGATCCTGCCTGCCCGGTCCGAATTGCGCAGCGCCGTCAGCGCGCCGGTGATGCCGCCGCCCGCCACATAAAGCCCGGTCAGATCGGCATGATCGCGCAGCAGCCTTTCGGTCATCTCTTGTGCGATGGTGCTGGATTCAAAGGTCAGCAACGGCTCCAGCAGGGTAAATTCGGGCGCATGTTCGCGGAAATAGCTGCGAAAGCCGCTCTCGTTCATTTCCTGACAGCGATAGCGGTGATTGCCGACCAGAATGCCCAGTTTCCCCGGAGCCTTGCTGATCTTTTCAATCGCCCAGGCTGCCGTGCGACCGACCTTCCAGTTGTCCAGCCCGACGTAATGCACCTGCCCCGTGGCCGAAAGCTGCGAGATCAGCGCAAAGATCTGCACACCCCGCGCGCGCAGCATATCCAGCGTTTCCGAAACCAGCGGATGCACCGCCGCGACCAGGGCAATCGCATCGCAGGACTCGGCCAGATGCAACAGGCGGTCTGATATGTTCTGCGGGGACAGATCCTCCAGAAACTCGATTCGGGCCTCGACCTCGGCATCGGCAACCGATCTGGCCTGCTGGGCCAGCGCCGCCCCCAGATCGCGATAGAAGCTGCGGTTGGGCTGGTGCAGCAAAAAGCCCAGCCGGTATCTGGGCCGGTGCGCCGCCACATGGGCCTGAATGGCACCTGTGCCATAAAAATTAATCGCTTCAGCGGCTTGCTGAACGCGGGTCCGGGTCTGCTGGCGCACATTCCCGGCCCCTGACAGCACCCGGTTGACGGTGGCAACCGAAACCCCCGCCATCTTTGCAAGGTCTGGAATGGTTGGACGCTGCACCCTGCCCCCCTGTATCATTTCATATCAAATTCGCGCCATTATGAGACGGATGATACGATATTGCGCCTGTCCCAGTAAGGTATCTTGATTTGATTCAAGTCAAGGCGTCTATCTCATGCCAGCAAGGGCGGTGACTGAAAACCGCCCCCCCACCACACCGCAACGCCCCCAACCCTGCTGCTTGCAGGGATCGGCACCGCTTTGCGCAACCGGCAGCCTGCTGCCCGTCGGAGGACAGATGGACGACCTGCAATCAGGCACCCGCAACAAGCGCGGCGATTGGACCCCCAGTGCCACGCTGGAAATAGCGCCGTTCTGGCAAAAGCCGTTCAGCCTGCCCCGCATCCTGGCGTGGATTCCCGAATACCTCTGGCCGTGGAACGCCTTTCACATGGCGACCGCACTGCTGTACTGGTATTTCGTGATCCCCGACATGGCGGTGATGCAGACCCTGAGCTGGGGCTGGGCGCTGTGGCTGTATGCCGTCAACGCGACGGCGATCTTTGTGATGTATGGCAGCATCGAGCTGTTCTGGTATGTCAAGCGCAAGCAGGGCAACCGGTTCAAATACAACGCAAAATTCCCCGGCGAACAACCCTCTGACGTGTTCTGGTTCAAAAGCCAGAACATCGACAACTTCCTGCGCACCTTCTTTTTCTCGATCCCGCTGTGGACGGTCGTGCAGGTGGGGATGCTCTATGCCTTCGCCAACGGCTATGCGCCCTGGCTGGCCTGGGCGGATCACCCGGTCTACCTTGCCGTGCTGGTGCTGCTGTGCCCGGCCATTCAGGAGGTGCATTTCTTCTGCATCCACCGCCTGATCCATGTGCCGATCTTCTACAAATGGATCCATTCGGTTCACCACAATTCGGTCAACCCCAGCCCTTGGTCGTCGCTGTCGATGCACCCGGTGGAAGGGTTCCTCTATCACGCCGTCGCCCTGTGGCATCTGGTGATCCCGTCGAACCCGATCATCGCCCTGTTCCAGTTGCATATTGCGGGCTTTGGCGCGGTGAACGGCCATATCGGGTTCGACAAGCTGGAAATCACCGAGGACACCGCGCTGGATAGCCACGCCTATGCCCATTACCTGCACCATAAGTATTTCGAGGTGAACTATGGCGGCGACGGCCTGATCCCCTTGGATAAATGGTTCGGCTACTGGCACGACGGCTCCAAGGCCGGGGATGCCCAGATGCAGGCGCGGTTCGAGGCCAAGAAAGCCCGCCTGAACGCCAAGCGCGCCTGATCCCACCACACCGAAATTCCACACGGGCGGCGGAGGAGACTGCGCCCGTGCGGGAAGAACCACCCAAACCACCCGCCAATCCGGCGGCAACTCGGAGGAGAACGACATGAAACCGACCCTGAAAATGGTGCTGGCCGGTACAGCCATGCTGGCAATGACCGCCACCGCGCCCCTGGCCGCAGACATCGCCGTCATCGGCGGCTCGAACGATGATGCGTTCTGGAACATCATCAAGAAGGGCATCGACGATGCCACCCCCGGCGTGGTCGCCAATGGCGGCACGGTCAACTACCTGCGCCTGCAAAACTACGACAACTTTGCCCCGGATGTAGTGCAACTGATCCGCACGGCGATCAGCCAGGATGTCGACGGTCTGGTGATCCCGAACTGGGTGCCCGAGGCCGAAGACCCGGCGATCAAAGACGCGATTGCAGCGGGCATCACGGTGATCCTGATGAACGCGGGCGGCGCAGACAAGGCGCGCGAGCTGGGCGCGATCAATTATGTCGGGTCGGATGAATATGTTGCGGGTCAGGCAGGCGGCGCCTATTTCGCCAAGGCCGGGAAAAAGCATGTGATCTGCGTGAACACCCTGCCGGGGGCTGCCAACACCGAAGCCCGCTGCATGGGCGTGGCCGATGGCATGACCGCAGGCGGCGGGGCGGCGCAACAACTGCCGCTGCCGACCACCAGCTTTGGCGACCCGACCGCCGTGGCCGAGGCGATCAAGGCCACCCTGCTGAAGGACAGCACAATTGACGGCGTGATCACCATTTCGGCGGGCGATGCGGATTCGGCGGCCACCGGCATTCAGCAATCGGGCCTTGCCACGGTTTCCCTTGGGTCGTTCGACATGAACGGGGCCGGGCTGGACCGGATCAAGGGCGGCACTCAGGCCTTTGCGATCGATCAGCAACCCTACCTGCAAAGCTTCCTTGCCGTCAGCCTGCTGGCCTCGGCGATCGACTTTGGCACCTCGCTGCCGACCTACCCGGTGCTGACCGGTCCGGGCATCGTCGATGCGTCCAACATCGACGCCACTCTGGCCGGCGTCACCAAGGGCGCGCGCTGATCCTGCGTCTGGGTCTGCCGCATGCGGCAGGCCCGGACCGCCCAAAGCCAACACATCAGGGGGAGCCCCATGACCATTTTATCCTCATTCGGCGGCCTGCTGCGCCGCCCCGAGGCCGGGGCTTTCCTTGGCCTGTCTGCCGTGCTGATCTTTTTCGCCATCTTCGGCGGCGTCACCTTCCTGAAACCCTCGGGCATCGCAAGCTGGATGAACGTGGCAGCCAACCTTGGCGTCATCGCCATTCCGGTCGGTCTGCTGATGATCGCGGGCGAGCTGGACATTTCCGTGGGCGCCATGGTGCCCTTTGGCGCCATGACGGTGGCCGTCATATCCGGCCATTTCGGCCTGTCGATCTGGCTGGGGGTCGCCATTGCGCTAAGCTTTGGCGTGCTGGTCGGGCTGATCAACGGCTATATGGTGATCCGCACCGCCGTACCGTCGCTGATCGTCACCCTTGGCAGCCTGTTCGCGGTGCAGGGCATCGTGCTGGGCCTGACCGTGCTGATCACCAAATCCACCTCTGTCGCCCTTGCCACCGAAGGCCCGGCCAAGACGATCTTCGGCGATTTCTTCTTTGGCGGTCAGGTGCAGGTGATGGTGCTGTGGTGGCTGGCGATCACGGCGGCCTATGTGTTCTTCGTCCACTTCTCGCGCTTTGGGAACTGGATCTTTGCCATGGGCGGCGACAAGGTATCCGCCCGCAATGCCGGCATCCCGACCGAACGCATGACGATCCTGCTGTTCGTGCTGTCCTCTACCTCGGCGGCCTTTGTCGGCATGTGCCAGGCGATCCTGTACAACTCGGCGCAGGTCGCAGGGGGGCAGTCCTTCATCTTCAACGCGATCATCTCGGTCGTGGTGGGTGGCGTGCTGCTGACCGGCGGGTTCGGGTCGATCATCGGCATCTTCTTTGGCACGCTGACCTTCGCCATCGTCACCCAAGGCATCTACTACACCGATTTCGACCGCAACTGGTCGTCCTTGATCATCGGCGTGCTGCTGCTGCTGGCGGTTCTGATGAACAACACCTTCCGCAAGATGGCGCTGTCTTATGCGCCGAAGAAAGGGGTCAAGTGATGCTGCTGTCTCTGAAAGGGATCAACAAGAGCTTCGGCCCGATCGACGTGCTGCATGACATCACCCTCGACATCCGCGCGGGCGAGGTTCTGTGCCTGCTGGGTGACAATGGTGCCGGCAAATCCACCGTGATCCGCCTGCTGTCGGGCGTGCACCGGCCCTCGTCCGGCACGATTGAAATTGACGGCACTCCCGTCAGCTTCAGGAACCCCCGCGATGCGGCCGAAGCGGGCATTGCCACCGTCCACCAGTTTGGTGGCACCTTTCCGCTGATGTCGATTGGCCGGTCGTTCTTTGTCGGGGTCGAACCCACCAAGGGCATCGGCCCGTTCAAGGTCTTTGACCGCAAGCGCGCCAATGCCATCGCGGTGCAGGCGGTGCAAAGTTTCGGCATCACCCGGATCACCGATGGCGACCGTCTGGTCGGCGGGCTGTCGGGCGGCGAACGGCAGGCGCTGGCCATTGCCCGCGCGGTGCATTTCGGCGCGCGGGTGCTGATCCTAGATGAACCGACCGCCGCTTTGGGCGTCAAACAGGCCGCCCACGTTCTGCGCATTGTCAACGAGGCCAAACGCCGGGGGCTGGCCGTCATCTTCATCACCCATCAGGTGATGCACGCCATGGCGGTCGGTGATCATTTCGCCGTGCTGATCCGCGGCGGCATTGCTGCCGATTTCAAGAAGGGCGAACGCACCCGTGAGGAAATCACCGATCTGATGGCCGGCGGCGAAACCATGGCCGATCTCGAAGCCCAGATCGAGGCCGAAAACGCCTGACCCTTTCCCCGCCCGGCCGCTCTCCTCTGCCGGGCCATGCAGCCCGCCGGGCCGGACCCTCTCCGGCCCGGCGATCCCCCCAAGTTTAAGGACCAGCAAAATGGCAAGTTGGACCCGCGCCTGCGCCACCGATGACATCGACCTTGACGAGATGATCCGCTTTGATCACGGCAGCCTGACCTTTGTCATCGTGCGCAGCCCCGAGGATGAGTTTTTCGCCACCGATGGCATGTGCAGCCATGAAC
Source organism: Pseudomonadota bacterium (assembly GCA_040385825.1). GTDB lineage: Bacteria > Pseudomonadota > Alphaproteobacteria > Rhodobacterales > Rhodobacteraceae > JANNNF01. Next base: position 104,057 of record JAZKGQ010000020.1, read on the forward strand.
ATGTGCATCTGTGCGACGGGCTGGTGATGGATGGTGCCATCGAATGCCCGAAACATTCCGCCACCTTCGACTATCGCACCGGCGAGGCCACCCGCGCGCCCGCCTGCATCAACCTGAAAATCTGGCCCGTCAAGGTGGACGGCGGCCAAGTGTATATCGAGATATGACATGACCTTCCAACTTGCCGCCTGCGCCGAAATGCTGTGGCGCGACCGCCCCATCGACTGGCGCGCCTCCCGTCTGAAAGAGCTGGGTTTCGGCGTCGGCCTGTGGAACTGGCCCGCCCATGATCTGGCGAAACTTCAGGCCACCGGGGCCAGTTTCACCATCATGAACGGCTATCTCGAAGGCCGTCTGGCCGATGATGCCGGGGCCGACATGCTGCTGCAATCGGCTTATGAGACGGCACAAGTCGGCAAGCGTCTGGGTGTGCAGCGGCTGAACCTGCATGGCACGGGTCTGGGCGACGGCGGCATCCCGATCTGGCAGACTCAGGTGGTGACCGGGCCGATGTGGCTGAAGGCGCGCGATACCCTGAACCGCATCTGCGACATGGCCGAGGCCGAAGGCGTTGTTTTCACGCTGGAAAACCTGAACCTGCTGGACCATCCCGGCTGCCCGTTCGGGTCGACCGCCGATGTGCTGGCGCTGGTGTCGTCCATCAACCGCCCGCAACTGCGCATCAACCTCGACCTTTACCACACCCAGATCGGCGAGGGTGATGCGATCCGCTGGTGCGAAAAATGCCTGCCCTGGATCGGCGAGGTGCAGGTGGCCGACAACCCCGGACGGTGTGAACCGGGCACCGGCGAGATGAACTATGCAGGCATCGCCCGCGCCCTGAAGGCCATGGGCTATTCCGGCCCGGTCGGCCTTGAATCCTTCGCCCAAGGCGATGACGAAGCCGCGCTTGATGCCTTTCGCCGCGCGTTCACGGTGTAATCATGGTCCACAAGAACAACCGCCCCACCGTCCACGACATGCGCGCGATGAAATCGCGGGGCGAGAAGATCAGCATGCTTTACGTCACCACGCTGGAAGAAGCCGCCGCTGCGGATGCTGCGGGCATCCACATGCTGTCGATCGAAAGCCGCTTTTTCACCCCCGAAATGCGCGAGGCCGCAGGCCGCTGTTTCGTGCAGGTGGGCCTGCCCTTCGGCCCCTATGGTGGGCTTGCGACCGCCGAAGATTACCTGCGCGCGGCCTTCAAGTTTACCGCAATGGGCGGCGATTGCTTTTACTGCGCTGCCAGTCTCGATATCCAGAAAGCCCTCTGCGACAACCACATGCCGGTGGTCGCCCATGTCGGCCTGATCCCGTCCTACATCACCTGGACCGGCTGGCGCGCAGTCGGCAAGACGGCGGTCGAGGCGCGTGCCGTCTGGGATCACGTCAAGCGGCTGGAGGCCATCGGCTGCTTTGGCGCGGAACTGGAGGTCGTCCCCGACCGTCTGGGTGCCGCGATCAGTGCCAACACGCCGATGATCATGCTGGGCATGGGGGCCGGGCCGGGGGCTGACGCGCAATATCTGTTCGCCGAGGATGTGCTGGGCCTGACCAGCGGCCACAAACCGCGCCACGCCAAGACTTACCGCGATTTCGCCGCCGAATTTGCCCGTCTGCAAGCTGAACGCATCGCGGCCTTCCGCGAATTCATCGCCGATGTGAACGCAGGGGCCTATCCGCAGCCACAGCACAACGTGGCAATCCCGGATGCCGAATTCGACGCCTTTGCCAAGGGCCTGAACCTCTGACGCAACGCGCCTCCCTCCCCCCTTCGTGGGGGAGGGATGGGGAGGGGGGGATTTGTCCCGCAGCCCCCCACCCCCATCCCCTCCCCACCAGGGGGAGGGGAGGCACTCCGTTTCCCGGCGGGGCCGATCTGAACAAAGGATACCATCATGCTCAACACAGCCCTTCTTGGCGCCGGCCGCATCGCAGGCGTCCATGCCACCGCCATCTCGTCGCATCCCGGCAGTACTCTGGTGGCCGTTGCCGACATCAACACCGCAGCCGCCGAAAAACTTGCCGCCCAATATGGCGCAGACGCCCGCAGCATCGACGCCATCCTTGCCGATGCCAGCATCGACGCAGTGCTGATCGCCACCTCGACCGACACCCATTCCGACCTGATCGAGCGTGCGACCGCCGCAGGCAAGGCCGTGCTGTGCGAAAAGCCGGTCGATCTGTCGCTGGCCCGTGCCCAAGCCTGCCAAAAGGCGGTCGCCGCCCATGGCCGCCCCGTTATGATCGGCTTCAACCGACGTTTCGACCCCAATTTCGCCGCGCTGAAAGCCGCCGTCGATGCGGGCGAGATCGGCAAGCCCGAATTGCTGTCGATCACCTCGTTCGACCCTGCCCCGCCGCCGGTCGCCTATATCAAGGTGTCGGGCGGGTTGTTCCGCGACATGATGATCCATGATTTCGACATGGCGAATTTCATCATGGGGGCGGCCCCGCACACCGTGACTGCCGTGGGGTCGTCCATCGTCGATCCTGAAATCGGGGCGGCGGGCGATGTGGATACTGCCGTCGTGACCCTGACCTATGCCGATGGCCGCATCGCGGTGATCAAGAACTCGCGCCGGGCGGTTTATGGCTATGATCAGCGGCTGGAACTGCTGGGCGCGACCGGGCTGTTGCAGGCCCAGAACATGCTGGAAAACACCGTGGTAAAATCCACCACCGCCGGCGTGACCGGGGCGAAGCCGACCTATTTCTTCCTGGAACGCTACATGCCCGCCTATGCTGCCGAATGGGCGGCCTTCGTGCAGGCGGTCGGTGCCGGCACCGCCCTGCCCGTCACGCTGGCAGATGGCGTGGCCGCCCTTGCCATGGCCGAAGCGGCCACCCTGTCGGTCAAGACCGGCAGCCCGGTCAGCCTGGCAAGCGTGCTGGGATAAACCCGCCGCGACGCGCTGTTCACACAGCGCGCCCCCCCCCCGCAGGCGGGTGCGGATCAGCCCACCCGCCGGCCCTGAACCCAGGTGCCGCGCAGGGCCGCCGCCTGCCCGATGCGCGCGACGCGGATCACATCTGCGCGGGCCCCAACCGCGACCGCCCCCCGGTCGTGCAGGCCGACCGCCAGCGCCGGGGCAGCCGTCACCGTCCGCACACCGCGGGCCACATCGCCCCACAGATCGCCCAGCATCAGCGCAGCCGACAGCAAGGCCGACGGAACGTAATCGGAGGACACGATGTCCAGCAGATCGGCCTCGGCAAGCCGAAAGGCCGCGACATTGCCCGAATGCGACCCGCCCCGGATCAGGTTCGGCGCGCCCATCATCACCTTGATGCCGAAGGCCTGGCAGGCCCTTGCGGCCTCTGCCGTCGTCGGAAACTCGGCAAACTGCGCGCCATGCGCCGCAGAGACGGACACCTGATCGGCGGTGGTGTCATCATGGCTTGCCAGCACCGCGCCGAAACGGCGGGCCTCGGCCACGGCGGCGGCTTCATGCGCGGCCCCGAGCCGGTCCGACAGGGCGACCTGCCTGCCGATATGGGCCTCGAACTCGCTGTCGGACAGGCCGTGCTTGCCGCAGACATAGGCGCGCAACTGCGACAGGTCGCGGAACTGGCGCTGGCCGGGGGTGTGATCCATCAGGCTGACGATGCCGATGCGGTCGTCCGGGCCGAACCGCGCCAGTTCTTCAATCAGGGTTTCCGAGCAGACCTCGGCGCGCAAATGCAGAAAATGGCTGATCCGCAGCGCGCCCCTGGCCCGCAGGTCAAGGATCTGGTCGGCCAGACTGCGGGCATATTCGCCGGAATTGGCCTTGGCCTCTGAAATCACCGACCCCACCCGCAGCGCATCGAACACGGTCGTAATGCCGACGCTGGCCAATTCGGCGTCATGCGCGATGATGGCGGCGGCATGCGGCCAGTTCACCTTGGGGCGGGGTTCGATGTGGCGTTCCAGATTGTCGGTGTGCAACTCGATCAACCCCGGCATCACCAGATCGCCCTCGCAATCCACCGCACCGGCGGGAAGGGCCGTGCCCTGATCGATGGCGGCAATCTTGCCGTCGCGCAGGCAGATCGACCCCTGCACGACCTCGGTCGGCAGGACCAGCGTGGCATTGGCGAGGATGGTATCTTGCATCGGACTGCTTTCGTTTTGCCTGTGGCCGTGGGATGTCAGAACTCTGTCACAGCGATGTGACGAAAAGGGGTTAGGATGTGTCAGGCTCAGACAGACCCGGATATCGCGACCAGACGCTCTGGGCGGGCAGCCGGTTTGCGATCCGGCGGGTTTCATCAGGACGTGACAGGCCACGGGGGCAGCGGCGATGGATGACATGACACGTTTTGCAGTCTACTACGCCCCCCGCCCCGGCCCATTTGCCGATGCCACCGCGGCCTGGCTGGGCTGGGATCTGGCGCGCGGGCAGCCCGTCGACCAGCCCACGCCAGCCCTGCCGCGCCCCCTGTCCGACATCACCCGCGCGCCACGGCGCTATGGCTTTCACGGCACGATCAAGCCGCCATTCCGTCTGGCAAAAGGCCTGCGCCCCGAGGCGCTGGTGCAAGCGACGGCAGAGCTTGCGGCCCGTCTGGCGCAGGTCACCCTGCCCGGATTGCACTTGCCCAACCTGCACTTGCCCAACCTGCACTTGCCCGGCCCGGACCTGCCCCAAGCAGACCGTTTCCTGGCCTTGACCCCGACGGGCGACACCGCCCCGCTGCAAGCTCTGGCCGCGACTGTGGTACAGGTGCTGGACCCGTTTCGGGCGGAACTGACCGAAGCCGAGATCCTGCGCCGCAGGCCGGACCGGCTGACAGCGCGCCAGCGCGATCTGCTGGCGACATTCGGCTATCCGCATGTGATGGAGGAATTCCGCTTCCACTTGACCCTGACCGGCACGCTGAACGAGGCAGAGCATCCCGCCATTGCCGCAGCGGCGGCGGCCCAGGTCGCAGGCCTGCTGCCAGAGCCGTTCCGCATTGCCGATCTGTGCCTGTGCGGCGAAGATGCCGACGGGCGCTTTCATCTGCTGCACCGGTTTGCGCTCAGCACCTGAAGCAGGGCGGCGATGCCTTCGGCGGGGGTGCCGGAATTGTGCAGGTCGATCACCCGTGCGGTGCCGGGCAGGTCATGGCCCGCACGGTTCAGCCGGGCCGCGATCTCGTCCCGGCTTTCGCGCCCGCGCTGTGCCAGACGGTCGGCCAGTACTGCGGGCGGCGCAGAAACCCGGATCACGGTCAGATCGGGAAAGGCGGCCAGCGCCCCGGCCAGCGCGGCCCGAGAGCCATTCAGCAAAACGGTCCTGCCATGGGCCATCGGGGCCAGTTCGGTTGCGGGCACCGCATAGGACAGGCCATGGGCCTCCCAGTGCAGCGCAAATGCGCCCGCCGCCAGCCGGGCGGAAAACTCGGGTCGGCTGACGCCTTCAAACGGCTCGTCCCCCGCGGCGGATGGACGCGTGATCACCCGCCGCGCCCAGTGCAGCGCCGGATCGGCCCGTGTCGCCCCGGCCAGAAGCGTGTCCTTGCCCACACCCGACGGGCCGACCACAACAAACAACCGCCCCGTCATGCCATTGCCCCCGGCGTAAAGGCGCCGACATCGACCACGCGGTCACAGATCCGGTCGCGCGCGCCCTCGTCGTGAAAGATGCCCAGGATCGCCGCGCCGCGCGCCTTGGCCTCCTCGATCAGGGTCAGCACGACCTCGCGGTTGGCGGCATCAAGGCTGGCGGTGGGTTCGTCCAGCAGCAGGGCCGGATAGCCATGGACAAAACCGCGCGCGATGTTCACCCGTTGCTGTTCGCCCCCCGAAAAGGTGGTGGGCGACAGGCCCCACAGACGCCTCGGCAGGTTCAGCCGTTCCAGCAGATGCGCCGCCCGCGCGCGGGCATCCGGCACAGCCACGCCCAGGGTCAGCAAAGGCTCTGCCACCACATCAAGGGCGGGCACCCGCGGCACCACGCGCAAGAACTGGCTGACATGGCCAAGCGTCTGCCGCCGCAGCCGGATGATCTGACGCGGAGCCGCCTGTGCCACCTCCAGACCGCCGACCCGGATGCTGCCCGATGCCGCGAGGTAATTGCCCCAGACCATCCGCATCAATGTGGATTTGCCCGCCCCCGATGCCCCGGTCAGGCCGACACATTCGCCCGCCCGCACATGCAGGTTTGCACCGGCCATCACCGGAATAACCACCCCGCCCTGATTGTGCAGGGTGAAATTTTTCGCAAGGTCACGAATTTCGATCATCGCCATCACACCTGTAAAACCGAAGACACCAGCAGTTGCGTATAGGCGTGTTGCGGGTCGTCCAGCACCTGATCGGTCAGGCCCTGTTCCACCACATGGCCGCCCTGCATCACCATCAGCCGGTCGGCCAGCAGCCGCACCACCGCCAGATCATGCGTGACGATGATCGCCGAAAGCCCCATGTCCCGCACCAGCCCGCGCAGCAGGTCCAGCAGCCGGGCCTGCACCGACACATCAAGGCCCCCGGTCGGTTCATCCATGAACACCAGACGCGGTCCCGTCACCAGATTGCGGGCGATTTGCAGGCGTTGCTGCATGCCGCCCGAAAACGCCCGTGGCCGGTCGTCGACGCGGTCGGCGGCAATTTCCACCCGGCCCAGCCAGTCAATCGCGGTGGCGCGGATGTCGCCGTAATGCCGCGCGCCAATGGCCATCAGCCGCTCGCCCACGTTGCCGCCCGCAGAAACCCCCATCCGCAAACCGTCGCGCGGGTTCTGATGCACAAAGGCCCAGTCGGTGCGCGCCATGCGGCGGCGGTCGGCCTCGGCCATCGTCACCGTGTCACGCGGGCCGGTGGCGGTGTCAAAGATCACCCGGCCGGTATCCGGGGTCATATGCCCCGCAAGGCAGGACAGCAGGGTAGATTTGCCCGACCCGCTTTCACCGACAATCCCCAGAACCTCGCCGGGGTAAAGGTCAAAGGACACATCAGCGCAGCCGATGCGGGGGCCATAGTATTTCGACAGGTTCTGAACCTGAAACAGCGGACGGTCGCCAAGGGTTGGGTCATGTGCGGTCATTCCACCGTCTCCTCAGAGGTCAAACGGCGGCCCCCCACCCCCGGCCCCTCCCCACGGGGGGGAGGGGAGGCACCCGGCACGGGCAGGTCAGGATATGCGCCTCCCTCCCCCCTTGTGGGGGAGGGATGGGGTGGGGGGGCCGCCGTCAAAGGTGCCGCAAGAGGCACGGCCAGCGCACCCAGATGCCCGGCCCCGGCCCGCGTGCGGCAAAAATCGGTGTCGGAACAGACAAACATTCGCCCGCCCTGATCATCGGTGATCACCTCATCCAGATAACTGTCGGCGGCCCCACACAGATCGCAGTCATGCGGGGCTTTCGACGGCACAAAGGGGTGATCGTCAAAATCGAGGCTGACGACCTGCGTATACGGCGGCAGCGCGTAAATCCGCTGTTCGCGCCCCGCGCCGAACAGTTGGATCGCCGGGCTGCCCGACAGTTTGGGATTGTCGAATTTCGGGATGGGTGAGGGGTCCATCACATAGCGCCCTTCCACCTTGACCGGATAGGCATAGGCCGTGGCAATCGTGCCATGCCGCGCGATATCCTCGTACAGTTTGACGTGCATCAACCCGTATTCCTCGAGCTCGTGCATCCGCCGCGTCTCCGTCTCTCGCGGTTCCAGAAAGCGAAGGGGTTCGGGGATCGGCACTTGGTAGACAAGGATCTGCCCCTCACCAAGGGCAGCTTCGGGGATGCGGTGGCGGGTCTGGATGATGCTGGCGTCGGCGGTCGCCTCGGTCACAGCCACCCCTGCGGTGCGCTGAAAGAATTTGCGGATGGATACGGCGTTGGTGGTGTCATCCGCCCCTTGGTCGATCACCTTCAGCGTGTCGTCCGGCGTCAGGCACGCCGCCGTCACCTGCACCCCGCCCGTGCCCCAGCCGTAAGGCATCGGCATCTCACGGCTGGCGAACGGCACCTGATAGCCCGGCACCGCGATCCCCTTCAGGACCGCGCGGCGGATCATCTGTTTGGTCTGTTCATCCAGATAGGCAAAGTTATAGGCCTGCTCGGTCATTCCGCCGCCTCCTGCACGGCGGGGACTTCGGCGCGCAGACGGCGCACCAGTTCCAGTTCCGCCTGAAAATCGACGTAATGCGGCAGTTTGATATGTTCCAGAAACCCGGTCGCCTGCACGTTGTCGGCATGCACCAGCACGAATTCCTCATCCTGCGCAGGCGCGCCGATAAACTCCTCGCCCAGTTCGGCCCAGCGCAAGGCCCGGTCTACCAAGGACATCGCAATCGCCTTGCGTTCGGTCTGGCCAAACACCAAGCCGTAACCACGGGTAAACTGCGGGGCGACGGTCTTGCTGCCCTTGAACTGGTTGACCGTTTCACATTCGGTCAACTCGATCTCGCCAATCTCGACCGCAAAGCCCAGCTCTGGAATGTCCATCTCCACCGCCACCAAGCCTATGCGCAATTCCCCCACAAAGGCATGGGTGCGCCCGTATCCCCGCTGCGTGGAATAGGCCATCGACAGGATGAACCCCTCATCCCCCCGCGTGATCGCTTGCAGCCGAAGCGGGCGGTCGGCGGGCAGTTCCAGCGGCGCGCGGGTCAGATCGGGGGGCACGGTATCGCCGCCCGGTTCATCCTCGATCATCCCCTCGCGGTTCAGAAACGCGGTCATATGCGGCACGGGTTCAGCACTGGCCGGGGCTGTTGCCGCAGGGGCAACCGCGCCCTCTGCCGCAAGCTTGAAATCCAGCAGACGGTGCGTGTAATCAAAGGTCGGCCCCAGAATCTGCCCGCCCGGCAAATCCTTGAACGTGGCCGAAACCCGCCGGATCACCGCCATCCGCGCCGTCTCCACCGGTCTTGAAGACCCCAGACGCGGCAATGTCGTGCGATAGGCGCGGATCAGGAAAATCGCCTCGATCAGATCGCCCCGCGCCTGCTTGATCGCAAGTGCGGCAAGATCAGGGTCATAGAGCGAGCCTTCCGCCATCACCCGGTTGACCGCCAGCGCCAGTTGCTCGCGAATCTGCGGCACCGACAGTTCCGCCACCGCCGTATCGCCACGCCGTTCCTCGGCCAGCCAGGCATGGGCATTGTCGATCGCCCGCTCACCACCCTTTACCGCGACATACATCTAGGCCTCCACTTTTGTAGAACGGGGCAGGCCGGCGACATCGGGGCCGCAGGTCAGAAAGGCATCAAACCCCAACGGAAACAGCGCGCGGTTGTCCTGAAAGGCCGCCGTTTCCGGCAAGGATAGCTGCGCCGTGGTGGCGATGCCGGGGCCGGTCAGGCGCGCGCCTTGCGCCACAAGTTCTGTCATTTCGATGATCAGCGTTGCCGAACGGTCGGGGTAATCCGGCTGCCCCACGGCAAAGCGCGACACCGGCTGCAACGCCGCCCAATCGCCCACCGCAAACACCGCAGCCTCCGCATCGCAAAGCGGCGCGCCACAGTGAAAGGTGATCCAGTCGCGCAGAGCGGCGCAATCATGCGCCCCGGCCAGAAACACCGGCGTCGTGCCATCGCACAGGGTCAGCAGGACCGCACCGGCAGCAGGCGACAACGGCGGCGGCGGTGCCGCCCCCGCAATGGGCCACAGGGTGCCGGGCCGGGCCATGGCCTCCAGACAGGCGCGGAACGCATGTGACGATTGCACCGCCCGGTCGGCAAAGCCCCCTTGCAAGGCCGTTGCGGTCATTGATCCTCTCCCCGCACCAGGGTAAAAAACTCCACACGGGTCGCTGCGGCCCTGGCGGCCCGGTCGCTGCGGCGCAGGGCTTCTTCCTGCTGCAACTGGCGCAGGACGGTTGCCGCCCGGTGATTTGCCCCTTCCGCCGTCCCGTCGCCTTCCTGCAACAGGGCATCCAGACTTGCCGCCCGCCGCGCATGGCCGGTGTCGCGCCCCTGCACATGGCCATGCCCGACGATGCCGGAGCCAAGCCGAAGCGCGCATCTGGTGACAGTCATTTCGCCCAGATTGAACGGCTGCCCGGTTGCGCCGATCCGCCCCTGCACCATCACCGCGCCGATTTCGGGGGGGCGCAGCAGGTCATGCGGCGGCAGGTCCGGGAAAAGTTCGGCCAGACGCTGCGGTCTGGCCCGAGCCAGAACCCCCATCCAGATCTGGCGTGCTGTCGGTGACGTGGCATCTGTGGTCATGGCGATCCCTGCATCTTGCGGCATGGCGGGCAATAATATACAACTAGACAACTAGACAACTAGACAACTAGACAACTAGACAACTAGACAACTA
>JAZKGQ010000021.1:0-55632 GCA_040385825.1 Pseudomonadota bacterium
AAATATCCTCGGGGGGTGAGCCCCGGCGCAAGCCGGGGCGAGGGGGGCGGAAAGCCCCCCTAAAATTATTGCTACAATAATTTTCCTGCCGACACTCAGCCGTTCAGCAGCGCCAGAGCCTCTGCATGGATCACCGCATTCGCCGCCGCCAGCACCTGGCCGCCAGTGTGGCAGGGCCGCCCCTGCCAGTCGGTCACGATGCCGCCTGCGGCTTCGATCACCGCAATCGGGGCCTGCACGTCATAGGTCTGCAAGCCCGCCTCGATCACCAGATCAATCTGCCCCGCCGCAATCAGCGCATAGGCATAGCAGTCCATGCCATAGCGCACCAACCGGGCATGGGGGGCGACGCGGCGGAAGGCAGCGCCTTCTTCAGCCGTGCCGACCTCGGGGAAGGTGGTGAACAGGATCGCCTCGGACAGGGGCCGTGCAGGGCGACAGCCCAAGGGCCGCGCGCCCAAAGGCCCCAGCATGGCCGACCGCCCCAGCCCGCCCTCGAACCGCTCGCCGATATAGGGCTGGTCGATGAGGCCGTAGATCGGCCCATCCGCATCGGCGACCGAGATCAGCACGCCCCAGGTCGGCGTGCCCGACAGATAGCCGCGGGTGCCGTCGATCGGGTCCAGCACCCAGGTCAGGCCAGATGTGCCCGCAGTTGTGCCGAATTCTTCGCCCAGAATACCGTCCTGCGGGCGGCGGCGCGCCAGAATTTCGCGCATCCGTTCTTCGGACAGACGGTCTGCGACCGTCACAGGATCAAAACGCGCCGTTTCCTTGGTGTCTGCCACAAGGCCCGCAGACCGGAAATGCTGCAATGTTGCGGCGCGGGCGGCATCTGCCAGCTCGGCCGCGGTGGCCATCAGATCTGCTGCCACCGCCTCGGTCACTCTCATCGCATTCTCCGCCGCAACTGCCTGCTACGGCGCTACCCGCTTGGCCTGCGTCGGTCAAGCGGGTCAGCCCTTGGTCAGGCAGCGTCAGACAGAACGCGGGCCAGATCGAACAGGCGGCGGCGCTGTGCTTCGGGGATCGAGTAGTAGGAGCGCACCAGCTCCAGCGCTTCCTTGTCGGCCATCATGTCGGTCTGCGCATTGCCCACCCCTTCGCGGGCATCATCCAGACCTTCAAAGAAGAACGAGATGGTGACACCCAACGCATCCGCCACATCCCACAGCCGGGAGGCGCTGACGCGGTTCATGCCAGTCTCGTATTTCTGGATCTGCTGGAACTTGATTCCAACCTTGTCCGCCAATTGTTGCTGGGTCATCCCCACCATCCAGCGACGGTGACGGATCCGCTTACCAACATGTGCGTCTACAGGGTGTTTCATTCGATACTCCGCTTCCATTTTTAAAGGTTCCCCACTTTTACATAAGCATAATTCGTGCCAAACGCCGGGTTTTCGCCGCTTGCGTGAAAATTCCTTCCGGGCCGGGACAAACCTGTCCTTTTGGATATGTCCAATTATACAGATGTAGAAATGCGCGGCAGCGATTGTCGGTTAACACCTATGGGGCACCACCGGACAGCCCCACTCGCCTTATAGGCGTATCGCGAATTGCATCGCATTTTGCAAAAGTTACCGGCGGATTAATTCCTGTTTTGCGAATCTGTCGGCAAATATCTGCCAGGTTTCCCGCCTGACGTTCTGGTCTTTCGCCTGACTGCACCCTACCGTTGCAGGCCAGCCCCCTTTTCAACGGACCAAACCCCCGATGCGCGCCTGGCAAATCACCGATCACCAGACTGCCCCCACGCTGCAAGACCTGCCCCTGCCCGCCCCCGGTCCGGGCGAGGCGCTGGTGCGGGTGGCGGCCTGCGGGCTTAACTTTGCCGATCTGCTGATGGCCAAAGGCACCTATCAAGATACCCCGCCGCTGCCCTTCACCCTTGGGCTGGAATATGCGGGAACGGTGGTGGCGCTTGGTCCGTCGACCGCGGGTCCGGCTGCCGGGACGCGCGTCGCGGCCTATGCCGGGCATGGCGGGCTTGCGGATCATGCGGTGGTTCCGGTCGCGCGTCTGGTGCCCCTGCCCGATGCCATGCCCTTCGAGGTGGCTGCCGGTTTTCAGATCGCCTATGGCACCTCGCATCTGGCGCTGACGCACAAGGCGCGGATGCAGCCGGGCGAGACGCTGTTTGTCACCGGCGCAGCGGGGGGCGTGGGCCTGACGGCAGTCGAGATCGGCAAGCGGATGGGCGCGCGGGTGGTGGCATCGGCGCGCGGGGCCGACAAGCTGGCGGTGGCCGCCGCTGCCGGGGCCGATGTGCTGATCGACAGCGACGCGCCCGACCTGAAGGGCCGGCTGCGCGGGCTTGGCGGCGTCGATGTGGTCTATGATACGGTGGGCGGTGCGGGCTTTGACGCCGCCCTGCGCGCCATCCGCCCCGAAGGGCGGATGCTGGCCATCGGCTTTGCCGGTGGCGCGGTGCCGCAGGTGCCCGCCAACATCCTGCTGGTCAGGAATGCCAGCGTGATGGGGTTCTGGTGGGGCGCCTATGCCGATTTCGCGCCAGACCTGCTGACCGGCAGTTTGCAGGTGCTGATGGGCTGGTATGCGGCAGGGCAGCTTGCGCCGCATCTGTCGCATGTCCTGCCGATGGACCACCTGCCCGAGGGGCTGGACCTGCTGCGCCGCCGGGCGGCCACCGGCAAGGTGGTGATCCGCGTCAGCTTGCCGCCACAGCCTTGACGCGACTGGCATAGGCGCGGCGGATCATCTCGGCCAGCGCCTCGACCGTGGGGGAATGCACGGGGTCGGCCACATACATGTTGACCTTCATCCGGGCCAGTTCGGGCAGCGCGCCGCCATGCTGCACGCGTTCGACATTCGGGGCCTCGGACCCCGCCAGCACGGTATGCACGGCAAGATCGGCAGACACCGAGGCCTCGATGGTGCGGGTGCTGTCGCTTTCCACCGCCATCTGCCAAGGAATGCCCGCGTCATCCAGCGCGGCCTGCACACCCTGACGGAAGATGCAGTTGTGTTCATAGGCCAGCTTCAGCGGCCGGCTTTTCCACGCCACGCCACCCGGCGCGCCGACCCAGACCAGCGGCAGTTCGGCCAGGGTCTGCCCGCCCGGCGACACTTCGTCCTCGGTGGTCAGGATCACATCGCATTCGCCGCGCGCGAACTGCGCCTTCAGCACGCGGGTAAACGAGGAGATCAGCGTGACCTTCATCTTGGGGTAATCACGGGCAAAGCGTTGCAGCACCTGCGGGATCGCCGGATAGACGATGTCATGCGGCACGCCCAGCACCACCTCGCCTTCATGTACATCGGTGGTCAGGCGCAGGAAGGCCTCGTCGTTCAGCGCCAGCATGCGGCGGGCATAGCCCAGCATCTGTTCGCCTTCCGCCGTCAGCCCCACCTGCCGCCCGCTGCGGTCCAGCAGGGTGACATCCAGCATGTCCTCCAGCCGCTTGACCTGCATCGACACCGCCGATTGCGTCAGGTTCAGAAACCCCGCCGCCCGCGTGACCCCGCCCGCATCGGCCACCGCCACAAAGGACCGCAGCGCCGTCATGTCCAGATTTCTCGGCATATCACAATTCCTGATGGCAGCCGTCAAAAGCATTCATTTCCAGAATGTGAATGATTCGGGTAGAAGGATCAAGTGATCTGATGGACCCAACAGGCCACGATCACCGATGCTGATGAAACCCTGAAAGGAAAGACCATGTTTGCCTCGCTCCATACCGCAACGCTTGCCACCCGCCATGTGCGTACGGGCCGCGCTGATACGGTTGGCAGCCTCACCCGTCTGGTTCGGGCTGCGACCCATGCGCTTGCCGCGTATCGCCAGCGCCAGACACTTGCAAACCTTGACGATTTCGCACTGGCCGACATCGGCCTGACCCGCGCCGCCGCCCTGACCGAGGCCGCAAAGCCGATCTGGGACGTGCCGCAGCACTGGAAACGCTGATCCAGAGGCAATCGCGCGCAATTTATCAGGGAAATCCTTGAAATTGCGCGCAGCCTTCCCGATATTGAGCGCATATGTGGTATGGTCTGTCCATGCCGCTGCCCAGAACATATCGGAGGATACCCATGGCTGACTATCAAACAACCCGGCCGGTCGGCGCAGGGACGCGGACCGCCGTTATCGACGCAGGCCTTCGCGCCCACATGAACAAGGTCTATGGCCTCATGTCGGTGGGCATGGCGATCACGGGCGGCGTGGCCTGGGCCATCGGCACCAATGACGCGATGGTGGAGGCGATCTTTGCGACCCCGCTGAAATGGGTCGTGATGTTCCTGCCGCTGATCATGGTGTTTGCCTTTGGCGCCCTGCTGCCCCGCCTGTCGGTGGCTGCGGCACAGCTGTTCTTCTATGTCTACGCCGCCGCCATGGGCCTGTCGCTGAGCTTCATCTTTGCGGTCTACACCAGCACTTCGATCGCCACCACGTTCTTCGTGACGGCAATCGCCTTTGCGGGTCTGTCGCTTTACGGCTACACCACCAAGAAAGACCTGTCGGGGATGGGCACTTTCCTGATGATGGGTCTGATCGGCCTGCTGGTGGCGTCGGTCGTGAACATCTTCCTTGCGTCGTCCGCGCTGGCCTTTGCCGTGTCGGTGATCGGCGTGCTGATCTTTGCCGGCCTGACCGCCTATGACACGCAGAACATCAAGAACACCTATCTGCAGCACGCGCAGATGGGCGATCAGGAATGGCTGGGCAAGTCCGCGATCATGGGCGCGCTGAGCCTGTATCTGGACTTCATCAACATGTTCATGTTCCTGCTGAACTTCATGGGCAACCGCGAGTAACCGCACGCGCCCCCAAGAACACAAAGGGCCGGTCGCAAGACCGGCCCTTTTGCATCTGGCAGCTGTTTGTGCAGATCCCGTGCAGGCCGGATCCCGTGCAGGCATTGTCGGCCGCACAAAAGGAAAGGGCCGCTGCATCGCAACGGCCCCTGAACCTTGAGACAGGTCAGGCGATCTTACTTGATCTTGCCTTCCTTGTATTCGACGTGCTCGCGCTTGACGGGGTCGTATTTCTTGACCACCATCTTGTCGGTCATGGTACGGGCGTTCTTCTTGGTCACATAGAAGTGCCCGGTGCCAGCCGTCGAGTTCAGACGGATCTTGATCGTCGCCGGTTTGGCCATAGTGTCTCTCCTGGATCGGGACGCACCACAGGCGTCCCGCGAAATTCTTTGAAGCTGCCTTTTACCCGCCGACGGGGCAGAGTCAACAGCCAAACGCGCCCTGCGGTTATCAAATCGAGCGCGTGCCGCGCAAGCCTTTTGTCCGGCGCGCGTGCCGCGCGGGGATGTGCCATCGCAGGCAGCATCAGGTCTGCGGATGCCGCAGTCTGGCGCAACACCGGAGCCTCCGGCGGGAGTATTTGGCAAAGGGAATGCCGAAAGCACGCTGGGGTCTGATCTGCGCGGATGGCCTGTAAGCCGGATTCTGTCCCCCCCGGACCGTGATCCGGGGATGGATGACCATTCCTCTGCCGCACCTGTTGCCAGGGCGGTCAAGCTGCCAACCCGGACCTCTGGGCTAAAGCGTCCCTGTGGAGGTCTCTGCTGTCGCCGGGGGCTTGCACCTTTGGCAGTCGCAGACCTTTCCACGCAAGGTCCCTATTCGGCATTGCTCCGGGTGGGGCTTGCCGTGCCGTCCCGGTTGCCCGGTCCGCGGTGGGCTCTTACCCCACCGTTTCACCATCACCCTTGCGTTTGGCAAGCCAAACGCTTGGGCAGTCTCTTCTCTGTGGCGCTTTCCCTGGGGTTGCCCCCGCCGGGGGTTACCCGGCACCCTTGCTTTATGGAGTCCGGACTTTCCTCGGACCTTGCGGCCCGCGGTCATCCAGCCATCCGCGCGAAGCGGTGGGTAGGCCTTTGCAGCGGTCGCGTCAACAGGTATCAGGCCGCAGGGTTCAGCATGGCAAAGACCTGATCGTGGCTGCCCGTCGCCTCGGCCTGACGCAGGAACTGCACGCGGCCGACGCAGATTTCCTGTGGCGTGGGGGTCTGGCCCCAGATCGCCATGACTTCGGTGATGAAATCGGCCAGCGGCATGCAATGCGGGTTGACCGCATGGCCCGGCATCAGGTCGGTCTGCACGGCGGGCGGGGCCAGTTCCAGCACCTGAATGCCGGTGGCGCGCAGTTGGTGGCGCAGGGACCGGGTGAAGGAATGCAGCGCCGCCTTGGTGGCCGAATAGGTCGGCGTGCTGGCCAGCGGCACGAAGGCAAGGCCAGAGGTCACGTTGACGATGGTGGCCCTGGGCTGGGCCGTCAGGTGTGCCAGCAGGGCAGAGGTCAGCCGGATCGGCCCGTTCAGGTTGGTGGCGATGGTGGCATCGGCCACGGTCAGATGGGCGGGGTCGGTCACGTCTTCGGCCTGCATCACGCCTGCGTTGTTGATCAGCACGCTGAGGCTGGGGTGGCTGGCCGTCAGCATGGCCGCGAAGGGCGCGATGCTGGCGGCATCGGCCACGTCCAGCGGATAGGCGATCAGGCCGGGGTGGGCGGCGCAGGCGGCTTGGAGCGCTGCCGTGCGGCGGCCTGCGATGATCACGGTGTTGCCATGGGCCATCAGGGCGGCGGCAAGGGCGAGGCCGATGCCAGAGGCACCGCCGGTGATCAGGATGGTCTGGTTGATGGGGGTTGTCATGCGGTGTCCTTTCACGGGGTTTGCCGTTGCGTTTTGCCTCAATTCAGTTACCAATGGAAAGTAGGCACCCGAAATATCTATACACACCTGAAAGAGAGTTATCCATGCCCTTCCCCGCCGCCACCCCGCCAGACGTGCTGGACCCGCGCATCGAAGCCTTGGTGAATGATCTGATCGGGCGGGTGGCCGACAAGTGGACCATGCTTGTTCTGGAGGTGCTGATCGCCGGGGGCATCATGCGTTTTACCCGGATCGGCGAGGCTGTGCCCGGCATCAGCCAGAAGATGCTGACCCAGACCCTGCGCCAGATGGAGCGTGACGGGCTGCTGACGCGCACTGTGCATCCGGTGGTGCCGCCGCATGTGGATTACGCGCTGACCGATCTGGGGATGAGTCTGGGCGAGGCGTTTTGTGGCGTCTGGGAATGGGCCGAGACGCATCTGGAGCGGATCGAGGCCACCCGTCAGGCGTTTGACGCCCGGAAATAGCGTGCAAGACCTGCCGCCAGGGCCGCATCGGCGGCATCCTGCGGCCCCTTGGCCATGGGGCGAAAGCGCAGGCGAAACGCGGCCAGCAGCAGGTCGTCGTCCACCGCCGGATAGCCGAAGGCCCGTACGTCGGCGATGAAATCGCCGGGTGTGGCGTGGGTATCGGGCCAGACCGACAGCCCCCGCAGCGCGAGCCTGCGCCAGTCGAAGCGCGGGCCGGGGTCGGATTTGCGCGCCGGGGCCATGTCGGAATGGCCGATCACCCGGTGGGGTGGGATACGCCAACGAACAATGGCGGCGGCGAGCACTGATTCCAGTGCCACCATCTGCGGTTCGGGAAAGGGTTGCGCACCGGTATTGGCAAGCTCGATCCCGATGGAATGGGAATTCACATCCGCAATCCCCGCCCATTCGCCCGCGCCCGCGTGCCAGGCCCGGTGGGATTCTTCCACCAAAGGCTCGGCCTGGCCCTGTTCCGAGATCAGCCAATGCGCCGACACCTCTGCGCCCGGATCGCACAGCCGCTGCCGGGCCTCGGCGCAACTTGCCATGGCGGTGTAATGAAGAACGATCAGCGAGGGCCGCACCCCGCCCCGCCGCTCGCCAAAGTTAGGCGAGGGGTATGGGGTCAATTCAGCGCGGTGCGGAACGGCCGCGGATCCCAGGCGCAGGCAAAACCGTCGCCATCGGGATCAACGCCGGCCTTGTCTTTCTCGGGCCCGCCTGCGCGCAGAAATTCCTCTTGCGCGATGTCGGGCGAGTTGAACCGGGCACAGGCGGCGGCGGGGTCTTTGCGGCCCAGACTGCGGCGGGTGTAAACCGGCGTGCCGGGGGCATGGGTGGTGGACAGGGCGAATTGCACGATGTTCGGCCCCTCGTCACCCGTGCGGGTCGGCAGGGCACCGGGCTGGACGACCACATATTGCGACTTGTTCCGTTCGATCCGGGCCTTGTCGCTCTCGATCGTTTCGCGCTGCGACACGGCGGCAAAGTCGTTCTCGTCCGAGATTGTCGGGTTGGCCCCGCCGATCACGGCGCCCTGAACCGGGGCAGGCACAAGGGGGGCGGCGGTCTGGCCGCCAAGCGTGCCTGTGCCATCCAGAGGCGTGCCCAAAGCCGGAGGAGTCGCCACCGGGACAAGGGACTGGGCCACCGGCAGCCGCCCCTCGGCCCGGTCGATCGCCGCCGCAGCCGAGGCCGGGTTGAACCCCGCCGGGGCCACAGGCGTCACAGGCACCACGGGGGCCGCAACCACAGGCGCCGGGGGCGCGGCCTGCGCGCCCCGGATATAGCTGTTGTAATCCTGAAACCCCACCCCTGCCCCGGAATCCGGCACCGAAGGCGAACAGGCCGCCACGCCAAGGGCCAACAGGACAAAGGGGGTCACGCGGATCATGGTCTGCCTCGGCAAAAGTATCGGGGGTTCAGCTTTTGGCCGCGCTTACCACCATTTGGCGGGTTTGGCCACAAACCCCGCCGCCTGTTCCAGCACATAGGCGTGATTCAGCAACGCCCCTTCCTCCCATGGCCGACCAATCAGTTGCAGACCCAACGGCAGCCCGCTGGCGTCCAGCCCCACCGGCACCGCGATGCCCGGCAGGCCCGCAAGGTTGACAGTCACGGTGAACACGTCGTTCAGGTACATTTCCACCGGGTCGGCACTGGCCATCTCGCCCAAGCCAAAGGCCGATGACGGCGTGGCAGGCGTCAGGATCACGTCAACCCCCGCCGCAAACGCCAGATCGAAGTCGCGCTTGATCAGCGCCCGCACCCGGCGCGCCCGGTTATAATAGGCATCGTAGAACCCCGCCGACAGGACATAGGTGCCGATCATCACCCGGCGCTGAACCTCGGGGCCAAACCCTGTCGCGCGGGTTTTTTCGTACATTTCGGTGATGCCATCACCCTGTGCCAGGGCCGCGCGGTGGCCATAGCGCACCCCGTCATAGCGCGCGAGGTTGCTGGATGCCTCGGCAGGGGCGATCACATAATAGGCGGGCAGCGCGTATTTGGTGTGCGGCAGGCTGATGTCACGGATCACCGCCCCCGCATCGCGCAGCATGTCGATGCCGCGCGCCCAGAGCGCGTCAATCTCGGCAGGCATGCCGTCCATCCGGTATTCCTTCGGAATGCCGATGACCTTGCCGCGAATGTCGCCGGTCAGCGCCGCCTCGAAATCCGGCACTGCCAGATCGGCACTGGTGCTGTCCTTCGGGTCATGCCCCGCCATCGCGCCAAGGAAAATCGCGGCATCGCGCACGGTTTTCGTCATCGGACCGGCCTGGTCCAGCGACGAGGCAAAGGCCACCACGCCCCACCGGCTGACCCGGCCATAGGTCGGCTTGATGCCGACGATGCCGGTAAAGGCCGCAGGCTGGCGGATCGACCCGCCCGTGTCGGTGCCGGTCGCCGCCAGACACAGATCCGCCGCCACCGCCGCCGCCGACCCGCCCGAAGACCCGCCCGGCGTCAACTGCCGGTCGTCGATCTTCCACGGGTTGACCGCATTGCCGTAGCAAGAGGTTTCATTGCTGGACCCCATGGCAAACTCGTCCATGTTCAGCTTGCCCAGCATCACAGCTCCCGCGCCGAACAGCTTGGTCGTCACGGTGGATTCGTATTCGGGCCGAAAGCCTTGCAAGATCCGCGATCCGGCCTGCGACGGCACGCCCTTGGTGCAGAACAGATCCTTGATGCCCAAGGGGATGCCGCACATCGACGGCGCATCGCCTGCCGCCAGCATCGCATCCGCCGCCCGCGCCTGATCCAGCGCCACATCGGGGGTTTTATGCACAAACGCATTCAGCGCATCGCCTGCGTCCATCGCGGTCAGGCAGCCCATGGTCAGATCGACCGCCGAAATCTCGCCCTTGCGCAGCGCGTTGCGCGCGGCGGCTATGGTCCAGGTCGAAGTCATTTGGCCAGCACTCATTCCACCACCTTCGGCACCGCAAAAAATCCCTCGCGCGCATCGGGCGCGTTCGCCAGAACCTGCGCCTGAATGCCACCATCGGTCACCACATCGGCCCGGCGCGGCAGGCGCATCGGGGTTACCGATGTCATCGGCTCCACCCCGGTCACGTCGACCTCGTTCAGCTGCTCCATGAACCCCAGAATGCCAGACAAATCGGCGGCCAGCGCGGGCAGCGCCGCTTCCTCGACCCGGATCCGGGCGAGTTTCGCCACCTTGCGGGCGGTGTCGATGTCGATGGACATGGGCGGTCCCCTTTAGCGTTTCACGCATCCGTTTACCCGCCCCCCCCACGGGCTGCAAGATGCCCCTACCGCCGCCCGGCAAAGAAGCCGCGCAGCAGGGCCTCGGCCTCGGCCCCGCCGATGCCGTCATACACCTCGGGCACATGGTGGCATTGCGGGTGGGCAAACACCCTTGGCCCCACCGCCACCCCCCCCGATTTCACGTCTGCCGCCCCATAGTACAGCCGCGCCACCCTAGCTGCCGATATGGCCGCCGCACACATCGGGCAGGGTTCCAGCGTCACATAGAGATCCGTCCCGCACAACCTCTCACTCCCCGCCAGACGGCAGGCCGCGCGGATCACCAGCACCTCGGCATGGGCAGTCGGGTCGCACAACTCGCGCGTCCGGTTGCCATCTTGGGCCACCACAATACCGTCCCTCACCAGACAGGCCCCCACCGGAACCTCGCCGCGCAGCCCCGCCGCCCGCGCCTCATCCAGCGCAATTCCCATGAAAGACCTGAAATCGCTCACGCCGCGTTGCCCTTTCGCACTGGCTCAAATATCCTCGGGGGTCCGGGGGTGGAAAACCCCCGGCGCTTGCCACGCCGCGCAAACGTCCCGGAAGGATGCCCCCAATGGCCGAAAAGACAAGTCCCGCCAAGACGAAAGCGGCCAAAACCACGCCAGACGGCGACCGTATCGCCAAGGTGCTGTCGCGCGCCGGGGTGGCGTCACGGCGCGAGGCGGAACGGATGATCGAACTTGGCGAGGTTCAGGTGAATGGCAAGACCATCACTTCGCCCGCGCTGAACGTCACCCCCGCTGACCGCATCACGGTGCGCGGCGATCTGGTGGGCGAACCCGAACCGGCGCGCCTGTGGCTGTATTACAAGCGCGACGGGCTGGTCACGACCAATTCCGACGAAAAGGGGCGTGAGACGATCTATGACCATCTGCCCGAAGATCTGCCGCGGGTGATGACCATTGGCCGTCTCGACCTCAATTCCGAAGGCCTCTTGCTGCTGACCAATGATGGCGAGCTGAAGCGCAAGCTGGAGCTGCCCTCGACCGGCTGGTTGCGCAAGTACCGGGTGCGGGTCAAGGGCAACCCGACCGACCCCGATCTGGAACCCCTGCGCAAGGGTATTGTCATTGATGGCGAGCGGTTCTTGCCGATGGGCGTGCAGCTTGACCGCCATCAGGGAGCGAACGCCTGGCTGACCATCGGCATCCGCGAAGGCAAGAACCGTGAAATCCGGCGTGCGATTGACAGCATCGGGCTGATCGTGAACCGGCTTATCCGCATCAGCTATGGCCCGTTCCGGCTGGGAGAACTGGAACCCGGTCAGGTGGAGGAGGTCAAGTCCCGCACCCTGCGCGACCAGTTGGGCACCGGGGCCACCGCAGACCCCGATGATCCGGCCAAGCCACGCGCCAAACCGCGCACCATCGCGCGGCCCAAACCCACCGACACCACGGTCAAGGTTTCGCGCGCGCCGCGTGGCCGTGCGTCTGCGGGCGGGGCCGAGTCGGGGGCCGAGGTGGGGGCCGATGTCGCCAAGCCCCGCACATTCAGCACAAAACCCGCGCCCAAGCCTGCCGCCAAACCCGGCAGCGCGCTGAACACCCTGTCGCGGGCGTGGAAATCGGCCATCACCCCCGACGCGCCCGCAAAGGCACCCGGCAAACCCCGCGCCACGCCCAAACCCAAGCCTGCGGCCCCGAAATCGCAGACCGGCGCGCGCGGCGCCGGGACAGCGCCGCGCAAGACCCCGCCCAAACGCTGACGCGCCGCAAGGGGGGAACAAACCTGCCCAATTCCCTGCCTGCCCGCTGGCATGGGGCGCGGCCTTGGGCTAGTCTGCATCCGTAACAGTTCACCCCGGCGGAGGGCATATGTCCGGCAGCGGCCTCAAGTCCTTGTCTTTCTTCCTTCTTCTTGCGTTGATCTTGTATGTTGCGGGATCGGGGGGCGTCTGATGGCACAGAAATTCGGCGGCAGGTACAGCCCCGGCGGGCAAGGCTCGCCGCAATCCCCCCTTGCCCGCCCCCCGGTCGCCAGCTTTGACCCCCGCCAGAAAGTGCCGGGCCAGTGGCGTACGACCGTGCTGTTCCTGTCGGCCTTCACCTTTCTGTTTCCCGCCTTCAGCGGCACGCCCCGCGAATTGGTGATGGGCCTTGCCGCAGGCGGGCTGATCGTGCTGGCCGCCTGGCTGACCCGCGAAGGCATGCGCGCCCATGCCGCCTATGACGCGCGCAAGATCGCCCGCCGCCCGGCCTTTCCGCGCAAGGTTGCGGGGGCGGTGCTGATCGGGGCCGCCTTGGCGACAGGGGCGCTGATTTCGCAATCCAACCCGCTGTACCCGGCCCTGTTCGGGCTGATCGGGGCCGGGCTGCATCTGCTGACCTTCGGGGCGGACCCGCGCACTGACAAGGGGATGGAAGGCATCGACGCGTTTCAGACCGAACGGGTGGCAAAGGCCGTGACCGAGGCCGAAGCCTATCTGACCGCCATGAAGGACGCCATCCTGCGCGCAGGCGACCGCCAGCTTGACGGACGGGTGGACCGGTTTGCCGCCGCCGCCCGCAGCATGTTTCGCACCATCGAGGGCGATCCCGGCGATCTGACCTCGGCGCGCAAGTATCTGTCGGTCTATCTGATGGGCGCGCGGGATGCGACGGTCAAGTTTGCCGATGTCTATGCCCAGACCCGCGACGCGCAGGCGCGGGCCGATTACGAGGCTTTGCTGACCGACCTGGAAACCAATTTCGCCAATCGCACGCAGGCCCTGTTGTCCAACAGCCGCACCGATCTGGATGTGGAAATCTCGGTCCTGCGCGACCGGCTGAAGATGGAAAGCTGACCCTGTCTTACCCTCAGCGGCGCGCAATTCCGCCCCGCCCCAACCCGTGAGAGTACCCCCATGTCCGAAACCGCCCGCACCGAAGCCACCGCCCTGCTGTCCGAAGTCGAGAAAGTCACCGCCACCATTCTGCCGGAACCCGGCCGTGAGCTGGTGACGCTGGAAGCCGCAAGCGGCGACAAGGAAGCCGCCATACGCAAACGGATGGGCGAGCTGGACCTGACCAACACCCAGTCGATCATTTCCTTCGGGTCGGGCGCACAGGCCGAATTGCAGGTGATCAGTCAGGAAATGCTGCAAGGCGTCAAGAACAAGGACGTGGGACCGGCCGGTGACAGCCTGCGGTCCATCGTCAGCACCATCCGGGGCTTTGCGGCCGAGGAACTGGACCTGCGGCGCGAGTCGAGCTGGTGGGAAAAACTGTTGGGCCGCGCCGCCCCCTTTGCCGAATTCGTGGCCAAGTTCGAGGATGTGCAGGGCCAGATCGACAAGATCACCCAAGAGCTGCTGAAGAATGAACACAGCCTGCTGAAGGATGTGAAATCGCTGGACATCCTGTATGACAAGACCCTGACCTTCTACAACGAACTGGCCCTGTACATCGCGGCTGGCACCGCCAAGCTGGCCGAGGTTGACAGCGTGGACATTCCGGCGCGCGAGGCCGCGGTGGCGGCCGCCCCCGAGGCCGATCAGGTGATGAAGGCGCAGGAATTGCGCGACCTGCGCGCGGCGCGTGACGATCTGGAACGCCGGGTGCATGATCTGAAACTGACGCGGCAGGTGACGATGCAGTCGCTGCCCTCGATCCGGCTGGTACAGGAAAACGACAAGAGCCTGATCACCAAGATCAACTCGACTCTGGTCAACACGGTGCCCTTGTGGGAAACCCAGCTTGCGCAGGCCGTCACCATCCAGCGCAGCAAGGAAGCGGCCGAGGCGGTGCGCGATGCGTCCGACCTGACCAATGAATTGCTGGAGGCCAATGCAAAGAACCTGCAAGACGCCAACCGTGTGGTGCGCGAAGAAATGGAACGCGGCGTGTTCGATATTGAAACCGTGAAGGCCGCGAATGCGACCCTGATCGCCACCATCAATGAAAGCCTTGCCATTGCCGATGCCGGCAAGGCGCGCCGCGCCGAGGCCGAGGTGGAACTGGTGAAGATGGAGCAGGAGTTGCGCGACACTCTGGCCTCTGCCCGTGCCCGCGATCTTGCCCCCAAGCCTGCTGCTGAAAATCCTGCTGCTGCAACTCTCTGACCCTGGACGAACCGGCCCGATGCCCATTCCCTCCCCCCGATGCCGCCTTGCGGCGCTTGTTGCTGCTCTGGCTTTCGGGGGGTTGTCAGGTTGCGTGACCCCCACTCCCGCCCCCCCGCGCATGGCCCCGCCGCCCGCGCGGCCCGCCATGGTGCAGCCGCCTGCCCCCGTGGCCTCGCCCGCGTCCGAGGCCGCGCGCGCCTATTACGCCCAGGTGCAGCAATCCTTGCTGTCGCAGGGGTTGTTGCGCAGCGACGGCGGCGGGCCGGATACCCCCTACACCGACCGGATGCTGACCGAAAACTTCGTGCGCGCGGCCCTTTACGACGAATATGCCCGCACCGGGGGCAATTTCGTGCAGCGCGAAACCGCCAGCCAGTTGCGGCGGTGGGATGTGCCCGTACAGGTCGGCCTGCGCTTCGGGGCCTCGGTCCCGCCAGAGCGGCAGGCCACCGACCGCGCGCGGGTGGCGTCTTATCTTGCACGGCTGTCCTCTGTCACCGGGCACCCGATCGCGCTGTCCGACAGCCCGAATTTCTGGCTGTACATCGTGGGCGAGGATGAACGCCGCGCGCTCGGGCCGCAGATCGACGCCGCCATGCCGGGCCTGAGTGCCTCGGACGTGCGCGGCATCACCGAGATGCCGCAATCGACCTACTGTCTGGTCTATGCGATGACCGAAGGAGGCAATCCGGCCTATACCCGCGCCTTTGCCGTGGTGCGCGCCGAACACCCCGACCTTCTGCGCCTGTCCTGCATCCACGAAGAAATCGCCCAAGGCCTGGGCTTGGCCAATGACAGCCCGCGCGCGCGGCCCAGCATCTTCAACGACGACGAGGAATTCGCCCTGCTGACCACGCAGGACGAGGCCATGCTGCGCATTCTCTACAACCCTGCCCTGCGCCCCGGCATGACCGAGTCCGAGGCCCGCCCCATCGTACAGTCCCTTGCCAGCCGCCTGTTGGGTGGTGAAAGTTGATCGCAACACGCCGAGGAGAACACCATGGTCTTTGATTTCCTGAAAGGTGAATTTGTCGATGTCATCACCTGGCTCGACGATACGCGCGACACGATGGTCTGGCGGTTTGAACGCCGGGGCCAGGCGATCAAATACGGGGCCAAGCTGACGGTCCGCGAAGGCCAGTCGGCGGTGTTCATTCATGAAGGCCAGTTGGCCGATGTGTTCGGGCCGGGCCTGTACATGCTTGAAACCAACAACATGCCGATCATGACGACGCTGCAAAGCTGGACCATGGGCTTTGACAGCCCGTTCAAGTCCGAGGTGTATTTCGTCAACACCACCCGCTTCAACGACCTGAAATGGGGCACCAAGAACCCGATCATGTGCCGCGACCCGGAATTCGGCCCGGTGCGCATCCGCGCCTTCGGCACCTATTCGATGCGGGTCAGCGATCCGGGCCGCTTCATGCAGGAAATCGTCGGCACCGATGGCGAGTTCACGGCGGATGAGATCAGCTTTCAGATCCGCAACATCATCTTGCAGGAAATGTCGCAGGCCTTGGCAAAGTCCGGCATTCCGGTGCTGGACATGGCTGCGAACACCGGCGATCTGGCAAAACTGGTGAATACGGCGATTGCGCCCAAGATCGCCGAATATGGCCTGGTGCTGCCGGAATTCTACATTGAAAACATCAGCCTGCCCGAGGAAGTCGAAAAGGTTCTGGACAAGCGCACCTCCATCGGAATTGCGGGTGATCTGAACAAGTACATGCAGTTCAACGCAGCCGAAGGCATGTCGCAACCCGGCGGGGCCATGGGCGCGGCCATGGGGGCGGGCATGGGTGCCGGGATGGGAATGGGCATGGCGCAGACCATGGGGCCATGGGGGGCCACCCCGCCCGCCGCCCCCCCTGCTGCCGCACCCCCAGCCCCGCCGCCGGCCCCTGCGGCAACGGCATGGCACATTGCGGAAAATGGCGCGACCAAGGGGCCGTTCGGCGAGGCCGACCTTGCGCGCATGGCCGCCGCCGGTGGCGTCACGCGCGGCACCATGGTCTGGACCGCAGGGCAAGACGGCTGGAAACCGGCAGGCGATACCGCGCTTGCCGCGATCTTCGCCATGATCCCGCCGCCGCCTCCCGGCCTTTGACCCTTAACGCGAGAGCTGACCGATGCCCGTTACGGAAAACCGCTGGCCCTGTGTGAATTGCGGGGCCGATCTGCGCTATTCCCCCGGCCAGACCGAACTGACCTGCGAAAACTGTGGCACGGTGCAGAAGATCGCCACACCCACCGCGCAAGGCAAAACCCGCGCCCTTGGCGAGTTGGACCTTGCGCGCGGGCTGAAGGACGACCTGCCGGGCGCGGCGATGGACGAGGTGCGCAGCACCACCTGCCCGTCCTGCGGTGCCGTGGTGGAATTTACCGGCGCCAATCACGCCACCGAATGCCCGTTCTGCGCGACGCCGGTGGTGATCGATACCGGCACAAGACGGGCGATCAAACCGCAGGCGGTGGTGCCTTTCGTCTTCACCGAAGGGCAGGCCCGCGACAGCATGGTCAAATGGATGGGCGGGCTGTGGTTCGCCCCCTCGGCCCTGCTGGAATATGCCCGCAAGGGCCGCGCGCTGAACGGCATCTATGTGCCGTTCTGGACCTATGATGCCGCCACCCAAAGCCGCTATGCCGGGCAGCGGGGCGAGTATTACTATGAAACCCGCACCGTCACCGTTACTGTCAACGGCAAGAACGAACAGCGGCAGGAACAGGTGCGCAAGACGCGCTGGTATGCGGCATCCGGCCGGGTGGCGCGCGATTTTGACGACGTGCTGGTGATGGCCTCCGCCAGCCTGCCGCAGCGGCTGGGCAATGACCTGACGCCCTGGGATCTGGGCGCCCTTGTACCCTACACGCCCGATTATCTGGCGGGATTTCAGGCCGAAGGCTATACCGTGACGCTGGCCGAAGGCCACGCCACCGCCCGCAGCATCATGGCCGATACGATCAACCAGGACGTGCGCCGCGACATTGGCGGCGATGATCAGCGCATCGACAACGTCGAGACAGAGTTTGACGATGAAACCTTCAAGCACATCCTGCTGCCGGTCTGGATGGCAGCGTACAAATACAACGGCAAAAGCTATCGCTTTCTGGTCAACGGCCAGACGGGCGAGGTGCAGGGCGAACGCCCCTATTCGATCTGGAAGATCACCTTCGCCGTGCTGCTGGCGCTGATCCTGATTGGCGGGGCCTTGTACCTGTCCGACCCCGAGGCCATGGGCCTGCCCCGCCCCGATTGGCTGAACTGACCCGACCCTTGACACCCCGCCCCCCGCGCCCGATAGCGGCGTGACCCCAGACCAAAGGCCTGCCCCATGCTGACCCGCGTCCTTGACCACGCCCGCATTGCCGAACTGCCGAACCCCTATTTCGGCAAGGTCCGCGACTGTTATGACCTGCCCCCCGCACCAGAGGCCCCCGAAGGACGGCGCATCCTGATTTCGTCCGACCGGATTTCGGCCTTCGACATCATTCTGGCCGCGATCCCGTTCAAGGGGCAGGTGCTGACCCAGGTGGCACGGTTCTGGTTCGACCACACCGCCGACATCTGCCCCAACCATGTGCTGGCCTACCCCGACCCCAATGTGGTGATCGGCAAACGCCTGACCATCCTGCCGGTCGAGATTGTGGTGCGCGGCTATCTGGCCGGATCTACCTCGACCTCGATCCTGACCCAGTACAAGACTGGCGCGCGCCAGATGTATGGCCACACCCTGCCCGACGGCTTGCGCGACAATCAGGCGCTGCCGGCCCCGATCATCACGCCCACGTCAAAGGCGATGGACGGTGCGCATGATGAACCGCTGACCGCCGAGGATATTCTGGCGCAGGGCCTGCTGACCCCCGCCCAGTGGGCAGACGTGTCGGCCAAGGCGCTGGCCCTGTTCGCGCGGGGGCAGGCCATGGCCGCCCGACGTGGCTTGATTCTGGTTGATACCAAGTACGAATTCGGGGTCGATGCCGCAGGCAACATCCTGCTGGCCGATGAAATTCACACCCCCGACAGCAGCCGCTACTGGCTGGCGGACGGCTACCAACAGGCCTTGGAAAACGGCACCCGCCCGCCCAGTTTCGACAAGGACGTGATCCGGGCCTGGGTCGTTGCGCGCTGCGATCCCTACACGGGTCCGGTGCCGGAAATCCCTGCCGACATGATCGAGGCCACCGCCCGCACCTATATTTCGGCCTATGAGGCGATCACCGGGCAGACCTTCGTGCCCGACACCACAGGCGATACGCCGCTGGACCGGATCCGCGACAATCTGGCCCCGTTCTTCGCGGGCTGATGCCGTCCTGTTTGCGCTAACACGGCGAGTTCCGCTAGACTGACCAAAACGACGGATAGGGGGGACGACCATGATTCTCAGCTGTGGTGAGGCGTTGATCGACATGCTGCCGCGCACCTCGACGGCGGGCGAGGCCTGTTTTGCGCCCTATGCCGGGGGGGCGGTGTTCAACACGGCCATCGCGCTCGGGCGGCTCGGCGCGCCGTCTGCATTCTTTTCGGGCATCTCGAACGACATGCTCGGCGAGGTTCTGGCCGATACCCTGACCGCCTCGAAGGTGGATACCCGGTTCTGCGCCCGGTCCGACCGGCCAACCACGGTGGCCTTTGTCAAACTGGTGAACGGTCAGGCCACTTATGCGTTTTACGACGAAGGCACTGCTGGCCGGATGCTGGCGGTGGCGGATCTGCCCGCCCTGCCCGCCGATGTGGGGACGCTGTTCTTTGGCGGCATTTCACTGGTCAACGACCCCGCCGCCAGCACCTATGAGGCGTTTCAGGCGCGCGAAGCCGCCACCCGCGTCACCATGATCGACCCCAACATCCGCCCCGGCTTCATCGCGGGCAAGGAAGACGCCTACCGCGCCCGCATCGGCCGGATGGTCGCCCGCGCCGATATCGTGAAACTGTCGGACGAGGATCTGCACTGGCTGGGCGGCACGGGCAATCTGGTGGACCTTGCGCGCGCCATGCTGAAAACCGGGCCGAAACTGGTGTTCATCACCGAAGGGGCCGCAGGCGCGCGGGCGGTGACGGCCACGCAAGACCGCTTTGTCCCGGCCACCAGGGTCACGGTCGCCGACACCGTGGGTGCGGGCGATACGTTCAACGCAGGCGCCCTTGCCGCCCTGCATCAGGCAGGCGTCCTGACCAAATCCGGCCTCTCCAGCCTGTCCGATGCGGTGCTGGATGCGGCGCTCAGCCTCGGCACCCGCGCCGCCGCCATCACCGTCAGCCGCGCCGGGGCAAACCCGCCCTGGGCGCATGAGCTGTGAGGGCCGTCCTGCAACGGGTCAGCGCGGCGTCCGTCCGCGTTGACGGGGCGGTCAGCGGTGAAATCGGGCCGGGCCTGCTGATCCTGGTCTGCGCGATGCAGGGCGATACCGCCGCAGAGGCAGACCAACTGGCGGCCAAGATCGCCAAACTGCGGATCTTCAAGGACGAGGCAGGCAAGATGAACCTGTCGGTCCGCGACATCGCAGGGTCAGCCCTGATCGTCAGCCAGTTCACGCTTGCCGCCGATCTGCGCGGCAACCGCCCCGGCTTTTCCCCGGCGGCGTCGCCTGACGATGGCCGCCGTCTCTATGACCACTTCACCGCGCAGATTGCGGACCTTGGCATCCCCGTCGCCAACGGCGTGTTCGGCGCGGACATGCAGGTGTCCCTCACCAATGATGGCCCAGTGACGATCTGGATGGATACCGACACCTATTCCCATAAAATTTAACTAAAATTTTCATCCTCTGTGCAAAAATATCTCGGGGGTGCGGGGGCTGGCCCCCGCTCCGCCGCCAGCCAAGACACACACCCTCAAACAATATCGAACGCCCCGGTGAACCGCCCCAGCAAGGCACGCAGCGCGGCTTCATCCACCGGCCCCTGCTTTTCCACCCGCGCCACCAGCCCGCGTTTCTTGTCCTCGACCACCTCGACGACACGTGCCGGATGTCCCGCCTCGGCCAAAGCCGCATCATAGATCCGCACGATCGCGCGGCGGCGCAGGTCGGGTTTGAACACCTTGCCAACAGCGGTTTTCGGCAGTTCGGCCAGCACTTCGACAAACTTCGGCTGGGCCGCGCGTTCGGAGATGTGCTGCCCCGCAAAGGCCAGCAGATCATCGGTATCCGCCGTGGCCCCCTTGACCAGCTCGACATAGGCGCAGGGCAATTCGCCGGCATGGGCGTCAGGCTGGCCGATGGCACCGACAAAGGCCACCGCCGGGTGGCCCATCAAGGCCTCCTCGATCACGGCGGGGTCGATGTTGTGGCCGCCGCGGATGATCAGATCCTTGGCCCGCCCGGTGATGAACAGATAGCCGTCCGCATCGATCCGCCCCAGATCGCCGGTGCGCAAGAAGCGCCCTTCGGCAAACAGGTCGCGGTTCTTGTCAGCCTCGGTATAGGTCGACCCTTCAAACACGCCGGGGCTGGACACGCAGATTTCCCCGACCTCATCCACCCCGCAGTCGCGAAAACCGTCAGCGGTTTTCTGCAGGATCCGCACTGTGGTATGGGGAAAGGGCAGCCCGACCGAGCCGATCTTCTTGCCGCCATCCGGCGGGTTGATCGACACAAGACAGGTGCATTCTGTCAGCCCATAGCCTTCGACAATCTGCACGCCTGTCGCCTTTTCAAACCGGTTGAACAGTTCCAGCGGCAGCGGCGCCGACCCCGAAAACGCCGAGCGCAAGGACGACACATCCGCATCGATCGGGCGCTGCATCAGGGCGGCCAGGGCGGTGGGTACTGTCACCAGATAGCTGATCTTCCAGCGTTCGATCAGCTTCCACAGATTGTCGAACACGCCTTCCCCGCGATAGCCTGCCGGGGTGGGGAATACCACATGTGCGCCGGATGCGATCATCGACATCATGATCGGGTAGGCGGCAAAGACATGGAACAGCGGCAAGGGGCACAGCACCGTGTCGGTTTCCTTGAACAGCAGCCGCGCGCCCAGCCAGCCGTTATAGACCATGCCCGATGCCTTGTGCTGCGCGACCTTGGGCATGCCCGTGGTGCCGCCGGTGTGGAAATAGGCCGTCACCCGGTCGGCCGGATCATCGGTGAAATCCAGCGCATCGGCCCGCATCCGCGCCAGGCCTGCGTTGAAATTCTGCACCGATGCCTTGTGCGGCGCGGGGTTCTTGGGGCGCACCAGCGGCACGATCCAGCTTTTGGGCGGGGTCAGATAGCGGGCAAGGTCAATCTCCAGCACCGCCGTCACATTTGGCGCATCTGCCACGGCACGGGCCACTTTCTGCGGCAGTTCGGTCTTGGGAAAGGCGCGCAGGGTGACGACGACCTTGGCCTTGGTTTCGCGCAGGATGGCGCTGATCTGGTCAGCCTCCAGCAGCGGATTGATCGGGTTCACGATGCCTGCGACCGCCCCCCCCAACAGGGCCACCGCCGTTTCCAGACAGTTCGGCAACACATAGGCCACCACATCGCCCGGCCCCACGCCAAGGCTGCGGAACAGGTTGGCCGCCTGCGTGGTGCGGGCGTGCAACTGCCCCCAGGTCAGGGTTTCGGCCTTGTCCTTGGGGCCGGACAGCAGTTGAAAGCTGATCGCGGGGCGTACGCCATGGGCCTGCTTGGCGCGCGTCAGAAACTGGTACATGGTGCGGGCCTGATCGCGCTGTTCCCAGGGCATTTCCGCCTCTATGACCTTCAAATCCGCGGCGTTGGCGAAGCTTCCCATGGTATCCTCCCAGAACTTCAGGTGCGGCCCCCGTTTGCCGGGGGTCCGGTGCTGCGCCTACGATGTAAGGTTTGCGCCCGTTTGCCAAGCAAAAGCCCACGCGCAAAACGCAACGTCAAACCGGGGTGTTACAGCGCCCCGTCGGTGAATTGCAGCCGCGCCAGACGCGCGTAAAGCCCGCCTTGGGCCACCAGTTCGTCATGGGTGCCGACCGCTGCGATCTGCCCTGCCTCGAACACCACGATCCGGTCGGCGCGCTTGACCGTCGCCAGCCGGTGCGCCACGACCAGCGTGGTGCGCCCGGCCGACAGCCGTTCGACGGCGGCCTGCACCAGACGTTCACTTTCGGCATCCAGCGCGCTGGTCGCCTCGTCCAGCAGCAGCACCTTTGCGTCGCGCAGAATGGCGCGCGCAATCGCCACCCGCTGTTTCTGCCCGCCCGACAGCATCACGCCGCGTTCGCCCAGATAGCTGTCGTAACCCTGCGGCAGCCCCGTCAGAAACTCATGCGCGGCGGCGGCTTTCGCGGCCTCCTCGACCTCGGCATCCGTCGCATCGGGGCGGCCAAAGCGGATGTTTTCGCGCGCCGAGGTGGCAAAGATCACCGGGTCTTGCGGCACCATGGCGAACAGGCGGCGAAAATCGTCGCGCGCCATGTCGCGCAGGTCGATCCCGTCCAGCCGGACAGCGCCCGATTGCGGATCATAGAACCGCATCAGCAGTTGCAGGATGGTGGTCTTGCCCGCGCCCGACGGGCCAACCAATGCCACGGTTTCGCCCGGACTGACCCGCAGGGTCACCTCGTTCAGCGCAGACGCCTCGGGCCGCGCCGGATAGCGGAAGGTCACGGCGTCAAAGCTGATCTCGCCGCGCACCGGGCGCGGCAGGGCGCGCGGGCTGGCGGGGTCTTGCACCGCGTCATCGGTGTGCAGCAGTTCGACCAGC
Organism: Pseudomonadota bacterium; assembly: GCA_040385825.1. Taxonomy (GTDB): domain Bacteria; phylum Pseudomonadota; class Alphaproteobacteria; order Rhodobacterales; family Rhodobacteraceae; genus JANNNF01. The sequence goes on from JAZKGQ010000021.1 coordinate 23,109, forward strand.
CGCTCGGTCGCCCCGGCGGCGCGCTGCAACTCGCCCCAGATTTCCGACAGCGCGCCGACGGAACCCGCCACCATCACGGCATAGATCAGGAACTGGATCAACTCTCCGGGGGTCATCACCCCGGCCCGCACATCGCGCGCGCCGATCCACAGCACGCCGACAATGCCGGTGAAGACAAGGAAAATCACGATCACCGTCATGGTCGCGCGGGTGCGGATGCGGGTCTGCGCCGAGGCATAGGATTTTTCGGTCACGACCCCGAAGTCGTCTTGCGTCGCGGCCACATGGGTAAAGGCCTGCACGGTCTGTACCGAAGACAACGCTTCCGAAGCCGACCCGGACGAGGCCGCGATCCAGTCCTGATTTTCCCGGCTGAGCGCGCGCAGGCGGCGGCCCAGCACCACGATCGGCAGCACCACGGCGGGCACGATCAGCAGCACCAGCAGCGACAGCTTGACCGATGTGGCCATAAGCAGCACCAGCCCGCCCAGCAAGATCAACACGTTGCGCAAGGCGACCGACACCGACGATCCGATCACCGACAGGATCAGCGTGGTGTCGGTGGTGATCCGGCTCAACACTTCGCCGGTCAGGATGCGTTCAAAGAACGCAGGCGACATGCCCAGCACCCGGTTGAACAGCGCGCGGCGGATGTCAGCCACCACCCGTTCACCCAACCGCGTCACCAGATAATAGCGCAGGCCGGTGCCCACGGCCAACAGCGCCGCAATCACCAGGGCGGCGGAAAAATACTGGTCCAGCAGGGCCGCATTGTCGGCGGCAAAGCCATCGACCACCCGGCGCACGGCCAGGGGCAGGATCAGGCTGATCGCGGCGGTCAGCACCAGCGCCAGCAGCGCCAGCACGGTGATCCGGCGATAGGGGGCCAGAAACGGCATCAGCCCGCGCAGCGCCCCCACACGTCTGGAGGGCGCACGTTCCCCGTTGCCAACGGTCTGATCAGCCATCGCGGTCTTCCTCCATATGCGGACCGGGTGTAGGCAATGCCCGCCCTGCCCGCAAGCGCCGCTTGTCCTTTGCCGCCTGCCCGTGCCAGTTTGACCCAGCCTTCTCAACCGCAACTTTGGTGCCCCATGGCCTTTTTCACCACCTCGGACGGCTGCCGCATCGCCTATGACGATCAGGGGCAGGGTCTGCCGCTGCTGTGCCTTGCCGGGCTGACCCGCACGAGGGCCGATTTCGATTACCTCGCCCCGCATCTGCCGCCCCTGCGGCTGATCCGGATGGATTATCGCGGGCGCGGCGGGTCGGGTTGGACGGGGCCTGCCACCTACACGGTGCCGATTGAAGCGCGCGATGCGGTGGAATTGCTGGACCATCTGGGGGTGGCACAGGCGGCGATCCTTGGCACCTCGCGCGGCGGGCTGATCGGAATGCTGCTGGCCGCCATGGCACGGCCCCGCGTGCTGGGCCTGTGCCTGAACGACGTGGGCCCAGTGATCGAACGGGCGGGTCTGGAGCGGATCTTCGACTATGTGGGCCGCAACCCCGCCGCCCGCAGCCATGCCGAACTGGCCGACCGGATGCCGCGCGCCATGCCGGGCTTTGCCAATGTGCCGCCGGAAAGATGGCTGGCCGAGGCGCAAAAGCACTACACGGCCACGCCTGACGGCCTGCGCATCACCTATGACCCCGCCCTGCGCGAGGCGTTTCTGGCCGCGTTCGACGGCCCGCCTGTGGACCTTTGGCCGCTGTTCGAGGCCTGCGCCGGACTGCCCTTGGCCCTGATCCGGGGCGCAAATTCCGACCTGCTGACAGTGCAGACCACCGCCGAGATGCAGCGCCGCCGCCCCGACATGATCATGGCCAGCGTCCCCGACCGCGCCCATATTCCCTTCCTTGACGAGCCGGAATCGCTGACCGCGATCCGCGCCTTTCTGAAAGCCCTGACATGACCGATATTGCGATGATAAAGGCCGCCGCCCTGCGTCTGAAGGGCCATGCCAGGCTGACGCCGCTGCTGAACGCGCCCTTGCTGGATGCGGTTGCGGGACGCCGGATTTTCGTCAAGGCGGAATGTCTGCAATGGACCGGATCGTTCAAGTTTCGCGGCGGCTGGTCGGCGGTATCGGCCCTGGCCCCCGAGGTGCGGTCGCGCGGGGTGATTGCGTTTTCATCGGGCAACCATGCGCAGGGCGTGGCCTTGGCCGCGCGGATGCACGGGGTGGCTTGCGTGATCCTGATGCCGTCGGACGCGCCGCAGGTCAAGATCGCCAATACCCGCGCTTACGGCGCCGAGGTGGTGCTGTATGATCGCGCCACCCAGAACCGCGACGCCATTGGCGCGGACCTGTCGGCCACGCGCGGGCTGACCCTGATCCGCCCCTATGATGATGCGCAGGTCATCGCAGGCCAGGGCACCATCGGGCTGGAGATTGCGGATCAGGCGCTGGACGCAGGCATCACGCAGGCCGATGTGATCACCTGCTGCGGGGGGGGCGGCATGACGGCGGGCATCGCCCTTGCGCTGGCCGACCGCGCACCGGGGCTGCGGGTGCGCACCGCCGAACCTGCGGGGTTTGATGACATGGCACGGTCGCTTGCCTCGGGTCAGGTGCAGCGCAATGCGGCGGCGTCCGGGTCGATCTGCGATGCCATCGTGACGCCGCAACCGGGCGATCTGACCTTTCCCATCGTGCAGCGCCTGTGCGGGCCGGGGCTGGTGGTCAGCGACGATCAGGCCTTGCAGGCCATGGCGCTGGCCTTTGCCCATCTGCGCATCGTGGTGGAACCGGGCGGCGCGGTGGCCCTGGCCGCCGCCCTGTGGGGCGAGGGCTTGCCCGACACGGTGATCTGCACAGCCTCGGGCGGCAATGTCGATGCCGGGTTGTTCGCAGACATCCTGCGGCGGTTTGGCTAGCACTTTTCAGACATCTTTACCCTGCTGTCAGCTTCCGTGCCCCCCAAAATTGAAGAAACCGTACAATGCCGCTGGTCTACCTTGACGACATCCGCCTGAACGCCCGCCTTGACGGCCCTGTGGGTGGCCCGCCGCTGATCTTCGTCCACGCGCTTGGGCTGGACCTGACCATCTGGGATGCCGTCACCGAGCGGCTGCCAGACCACCGCATCCTGCGCTATGACCAGCGCGGCCATGGCGGGTCAGACGTGCCTGCAGCGCCCTATTCCATGGGCAGCCTGATCCGCGATGCCGAACGGCTGATGGATCATTTCGCCATGCGCGATGCGGTGATCATCGGCCTGTCGCTTGGCGGCATGGTTGCGCAGGGGCTGGCGGTCAAGCGGCTGGACCTGATCCGGGGCATGGTGCTGGCCAACACCGCCGCCCGCATCGGCACGCCCCAAGCCTGGGCCGCGCGGATTGCCGATGTGCGCGCGGGCGGGCTGGAGGCGATCGCCGATGCCACCGTCGCCCGCTGGCTTGGCCCCCGCTGGCAGACCCACCCCGCCATGCCCGCCCTGCGCGCCCGCCTGGTGGCCTGCCCGCCGATGGGGTGGATGGGCTGTGCCGCGGCGATTGCGGGCAGCGATTTCTACACCCCGAGCGCCAGCCTGACCCTGCCCACCCTTGCCATCGCCGGGTCGAACGACCATGCAACCCCGCCCGATCTGGTGCGCGAAACCGCCGATCTGATCCGCGGGTCGGAATTTCATCTGATCCGCGGCGCGGGCCACCTGCCCTGCATCGACGCGCCCGAGGCCTTTGCCGCCACCGTGACCGCCTTCTTGCGGCGGATCGGCCACATGTGAACCGAGTTTGAAGCCAGCCCCTTTGCGCAACCCGCCCCCCTGCTAGGTGTAGCGCGTCGCCCCAAGGATCCCGCGCATGCCCGGCAACCGCCTTGCCCTGACGTTCATTCTGGCCACGGTGACGCTGGACGCCATCGGCATCGGGCTGATCTTTCCGGTGATGCCGGACCTGATCCGCAGCGTGACGGCGGGGTCGTTGTCTCAGGCGGCGGTTCTTGGCGGCGTGCTGGCCACGTCTTTCGCGGTGATGCAGTTCCTGTTCGGGCCGCTGGTGGGGTCGCTGTCCGACCGTTATGGCCGCCGGCCGATCCTGCTGATCTCGCTGGCGGTGATGGGCCTCGACTATCTGGTGATGGCCACGGCACCCACCTATGCGCTGCTGCTGGCGGCGCGGGTGGTGGCGGGAATTGCGGCGGCGACCTATTCCACCGCCACCGCCTGTATCGCCGACATCACCCCGCCCGACCAGCGCGGCGCGCGGTTCGGCCTGATCGGGGCTGGCTTTGGGCTGGGCTTCGTGCTTGGTCCGGCCATCGGCGGTCTGCTTGCGGGCATCGACACGCGCGCGCCCTTCTATGCCGCCGCCGCCCTGGCCTTTGCCAACCTGATCTTCGGCGCCCTTGTGCTGCCGGAAACCGTGACCGATGCCACCCGCCGCCGCTTTGACCTCGCCCGCGCCAACCCGGTCAGCGCCTTGCTGGCGGTCGCCAGACTGCCCGGCATCCGCCGCATCTTGCTGTGTTTTCTGATCCTCGGCATCGCGATGAACGTCTATCCGGCGATCTGGGCCTATTACGGCCAGGCCCGGTTTGGCTGGGATACCTCGATGGTCGGCATCTCGCTGGCAATCTACGGCATCAGCTTTGCGGTCGGCCAAGCCGTGCTGGTCGGCCCGCTGATCCGGCGCTTTGGCGAACATCGCGCGGCGCAATATGGCATGTGGGTCGATGTGACCACCCTTGCCGCCCTCGGGCTGATCACCTCAGGCCCCCTCGCGCTGATCCTGACGCCGATCACCGCCTTGGGCGGCGTCGTCACCCCCGCCCTGCAAGCCATCGCCAGCAAAAGCGCGCCCGCCAACGCCCAGGGTGAATTGCAGGGCGTGCTGACCAGCCTTGGCGCCATCGCCATGATCGCCTCGCCGCTGATCATGACTGCGACCTTCGCAGGCTTCACCGGCCCGGCCACGCCGTTCTATTCCCCTGGCGCGCCGTTCTTGCTGGCCTCGCTGCTGATGCTGGTCTGCCTTGTGCTGCACAGCCGGGGCCCGCGTCCGCAGGACTGATCCGTTTGCGTCATCTCATGTCGCCAACCCGCAAGCGTGCCCCTCTTGCTGCTTTCACATTGGCTTAACTATCCTGCGGGGGTGCGGGGGTGCAAAACCCCCGCTCCGCCCTGTCAGCCAACAAAGGCCCCAGCATGAAGCTCCGCGACCTTCAGATTTTCACCGTGGCCCCGCCCTACCCTGGATGGGGCGGGCGCTACTGGATTTTCACCAAACTGACCACCGATGACGGCATCGTGGGCTATGGTGAATGCTATGCCTCGACCGTCGGTCCCAGGGCGATGGTGGCGGTGATCGAGGATGTGTTTGAACGCCACATGCTGGGCCAAAGCCCTGAAAACATTGAATGGATGTTCCGTAGGGCCTATTCGTCAGGCTTCACCCAACGCCCCGATCCCACGGTGATGGGCGCGTTTTCCGGGCTGGAGATCGCCTGTTGGGACATTCTGGGCAAGGCCCGCAACCGCCCGGTCTGGGCGCTGCTTGGCGGCAAGGTCAACGACCGCATCCGCAGCTATACCTACCTCTACCCCGAACCCGGCAAGGAATCGCCCGAGTTCTGGCTGTCGCCCGACATGGCCGCCGAAGCCGCGCTGCGCTTTGTGGATCAGGGGTTTACGGCCGTCAAATTCGACCCCGCCGGCCCCTATACCATCCGGGGCGGCCATGAACCCGCGATGTCCGACATCACCCGGTCCGTCGCCTTCTGCAAGGCCATCCGCGAGGCAGTGGGCGACCGCGCCGATCTGTTGTTCGGCACCCATGGCCAGTTCACCACCCCCGGTGCCATCCGTCTGGGGCAGGCGTTGGAACCTTACTATCCGCTGTGGTACGAAGAACCGATCCCGCCGGACAACCTGCTGGAATTTGCCGAGGTGGCGCGCCACGTCCGCGTGCCTTTGGCTACGGGTGAACGCCTGACCACCAAGGCCGAATTCGGCGCCCTGCTGCGGCATGGCGGCGTCAAGATCCTGCAACCCGCCTTGGGGCGCGTGGGCGGCATCTGGGAGGCCAAGAAAATCGCCGCGATGGCCGAGGTGTTCAACGCCGAAATGGCCCCGCATCTCTATGCAGGCCCGGTGGAATGGGCGGCGAACGTGCATTTTGCCACCTCGATCCCCAACCTGCTGATCGCCGAGACGATCGAGACGGGCGGCGCGTTCCATCTGAAACTGATCAAGAATTCGATCAAATGGCAGGATGGCTATATCCTGCCCCCCGACGCCCCCGGCCTTGGCATCGAGTTTGACGAAGACGTGGCCCGCGCCCACCCCTACACCGGCAACGGACTGCATCTGCAGATGCAGGAGGCCCCCTGCGACTACACCAACGGCAACCGCTTTGAAGGCGGCGCACCGTCGTCGATCACCTGAAGGCAACCTTGAAAGGAAAGAAATGGCGATCCCGGGAGGACTCGAACCCCCAACATCCTGATTAGAAGTCAGGTGCTCTATCCAGTTGAGCTACGGGACCGGACGCGCGACTTTTGCGGCAGGTTGCCGCATCACGCAAGTTCCTTTGTCAGAAAAACCGAGTTCGGATCGAGGTGATAGCCGTCAAACGGCGGGCATTCGGTGAAACCCGCCTTTTCATACAGCACGCGGGCGGCCACAAAGGTTGGCTGAACCCCCGTCTCAAGGCTCAGCCGCGAAAACCCGGCACCTCGGGCCTGCGACAGCAGATGATCCAGCATCCGGCGCGACAGGCCCCGCCCCCGCGCCTCGGCCAGCACATGCATCGACTTTATCTCGGCATGGTCTGCGTCGATCTGCTTGAACGCCCCCATGGCCAGCGGCACCCCAGCCTCGCGCAGCACGAAAAAGCGGATGCCCGGCACTGCCAACTGCCCTGCATCCATCATGTGGATGCTTTCGGGCGGCGTGTCGGCGTGCATGTCGGCGGTGTGGCGCTGCATCAGCAGGGCCAGATCGGCCCCAAGCGGGCTTTCCTGCGCGATGGTCAGCATCAGTGCGTCCACGCACCCTTGCGGTCAGTGGCAAAATTCTCGCCATAGCCGCGCTGGCGGATCACCGCGCGCCGGGCCTGGGGTTCCATCACGTCAAATTCGATGCCCTTGGCCTGCGCGTAGGCCTCGGCCGCCTCGCGGGTGTCGAAGCGCAGCTTGACCTGACCGTCGGTATCGCTGGTCGAGGTCCAGCCCATCAACGGGTCCACTTCCCGCGCCGAGGCCGGGGCAAATTCCAGCACCCAGCCTTTGGCCTTGGCCGTGCCGGATTGCATCGCTGTCTTTGCGGGTTGGTAGATGCGGGCGCGCATGAGAAACCTCGTGTCTGTGCTGGCCCACTTATTCCGAAAATCAGGTGCCGACGCAAGCAGAGCCTTGTCGCAGATCACTGTCGGCTGGCCTTGGGGAGTGTGGGTGGGGTGTGGGTGCGGCCAGCCGACAGCTTGGTGCTGCTTGCAGGGTCAGACTGCCGGAATGCCCGGCGCAACACAACCAAAAGATGCAGATGCGGCTTTCATTTTTCGCTAAAATTGAACGGCAATCCTTCACCTTTTCGCAAGATTGCTGAACGCATTGCAAACTGCCCCTTGAACCAGAACAAAAACAGATCAAATCTGATGCGCTGGCCGACACACGCCGGGAATCAGCCCCCGAAGGATCCCGCGATGCCGCACAACAACGCCAACACCCTGTCCGAACGCCCCGAGGTTCTGACCCGCCCGAAACTGGAAGGCGGGCGGCGATTCGTCATGCACAGCCCCTTTACCGCAGCGGGCGATCAGCCGGCCGCGATCAGCGAACTGACAGCGGGGGTTCTGGCCGGCGAACGGGATCAGGTGCTGCTTGGCGCGACCGGCACCGGCAAGACCTTTACCATGGCGCGCATCATCGAAGAAACGCAGCGCCCGGCCATCATTCTTGCCCCGAACAAGACGCTGGCCGCGCAATTATACGGCGAATTCAAGGGCTTCTTTCCGGAAAATGCCGTCGAATACTTCGTGTCCTACTACGACTACTATCAGCCCGAGGCCTATGTCGCCCGGTCCGACACCTATATCGAGAAGGAATCGCAGATCAACGAACAGATCGACCGGATGCGCCACTCGGCCACGCGGGCGCTGCTGGAACGGGATGATGTGATCATCGTGGCCTCGGTTTCGTGCATCTATGGCATCGGGTCGGTGGAAACCTATTCGGCGATGACGCAGGATCTGATCACCGGGCAAAGCTATGACCAGCGCCGGGTGATTGCCGAACTGGTGGCGCAGGCCTACCGCCGCAACGACACCGCCTTTGCGCGTGGGTCTTTCCGGGTGCGTGGCGATAGCCTGGAGGTCTGGCCCGCCCACCTGGAAGACCGCGCCTGGCGCTTTTCCTTCTTTGGTGAAGAATTGGAGGCGATCATCGAGTTCGATCCGCTGACCGGCGCCAAGACCGACACTTTCAGGCAGATCCGCATTTACGCCAATTCGCACTACGTCACCCCCCGCCCGACGATGAATCAGGCGGTACAGGGCATCAAGCATGAGTTGCGCACCCGGCTGGATCAGTTCGTGGCCGAGGGCAAGCTGCTGGAGGCGCAGCGTCTGGAACAGCGCACCCAGTTTGACCTCGAGATGCTGGAGGCCACCGGCGTCTGCAACGGGATCGAGAATTATTCCCGCTATCTGACCGGGCGCGCACCGGGCGAGCCGCCACCGACGCTGTTCGAGTTCATCCCCGACAATGCCATTGTTTTTGCAGACGAATCCCATGTGTCCGTCCCGCAGATCGGCGGCATGTACAAGGGCGACTTCCGGCGCAAGATGACGCTGGCCGAACACGGGTTCCGCCTGCCTTCCTGCATGGACAACCGCCCGCTCAAGTTTGAGGAATGGGATGCCATGCGGCCCCAATCGGTGTTTGTCAGTGCGACCCCGGCGGCGTGGGAGCTGGAACAGACCGGCGGCGTGTTCACCGAACAGGTGATCCGCCCCACCGGCCTGATCGACCCGCAGATCGAGATTCGCCCGGTCGACATGCAGGTCGATGACCTGCTGGACGAGATCAGGCGGGTGGCCGCGCTTGGATTGCGGGTTCTGGTCACGACGCTGACGAAACGGATGGCCGAGGATCTGACCGAGTATTTCCACGAACAGGGCATCCGCATCCGCTATATGCACTCTGACATCGATACCATAGAACGTATTGAAATCCTGCGGGATTTGCGGCTTGGGGCGTTTGACGTGCTGGTGGGCATCAACCTTCTGCGCGAGGGGCTGGACATCCCGGAATGCGGGCTGGTGGCGATTCTGGACGCCGACAAGGAAGGCTTTCTGCGGTCGGAAACCAGCCTCATCCAGACGATCGGGCGGGCGGCGCGCAACTCGGATGGCCGGGTGATCATGTATGCCGACCGCATCACCGGCAGCATGGAACGTGCGATCGGCGAAACCACCCGGCGGCGCGACAAACAGATCGCCTACAACACCTTGCACGGCATCACCCCCACCACGATCCGCAAGAATGTGGACGATGTGCTGTCGGGACTGTGGAACGGCGACACCGATATGGCGCGGGTGACGGCAAAGATCGACAAGCCGATGGTGGGGGCCAACCTTGCCGCCCATCTGGATGCCCTGCGGCTGGCAATGCGCAAGGCGGCGGAAAATCTGGAGTTCGAGGAGGCCGCCCGCATCCGCGACGAGGTGAAACGGCTGGAGGCAGTTGAATTGGCCATTGCAGATGACCCGCTGGCACGGCAATCCGTGGTGGAAGAAGCGGTGGAGGAGGCGACCAAGATGGCAGGCCGGTCCACCGGAGGGCGCGCAGGCATGCGCGGCGGCAAATCACGACGGGGGCGATAAGTGGCACGCAAGATACTGGACCCGAACGACCCGTTCTTCCGGCACGCATGGGTGCGCTGGTTGACCGCGCTTGCGCCGCTGACTTGGGCGGGGTTCGAGCTGTGGACGGGAAGCCCCGGTTGGGCCATGCTGTTCGGCGCGGCGGGGGCCTATGCGGCCTGGGTGTTGCTGATCAACGGTCGGGACACCTGACTTTCGCGCGCATTTCGCCGCTGTCGCCCTGGATGAACCGATCATCGACCCAACATCCCGTCACCTCGGGGATGAGGTCCACCATCGCCTTGCGGATGCCCTGATGCTGTCCGGGGCGGGCATAGCCCAGGCGGATCACCTCCACCGCCTCGCCCTTCTGAAATACCACGTATTCCCGCCCGTTGCGGGTAACTTCGGTTTTGGTCGCACCAAACATCAGCGGCGTCGGCTGCGGGCCGCAGGCTGCAAGAAGCAAGACAAGGAGAGTGGCAATCCATTTCATGCCCCGACTGTGCAGCCCTCCGGGTTAACAGGGCGTTAATGCGACAGAATATTTCCAGCGACGGAACCGGCACCGGCTGCGGGCGTTAAGGTTGCGTATCTCGGAAAGGATCGCCCGATGAAAATGACCTATGTGCTGCCGCTGCTGGCCCTGTTTGCCCTGACCGCCTGCGAGACGTTTGAAGGCTTTGGCCGTGACGTCGGCACTGCCGGGGCTGTGATCACAGATGAAGCGCAACAGGCGCAGAACTGAGATTAGGGGAGTTACGAAGGGCGGGGGTGACTCCGCCTTTTTATTTTAACAAATGCAATTTATCAATTTAATAAATAAATTTGTCGATAAATGATATTAATTTATCCAATTAATTAAAAACTATTCGATCAATTTTACTATGCGGCATGAACGAAATTTTCCCATCGACATCAATATAAACTACTCCGTCGTTACGAAAATCTAATATTGGGACACGCTGCTCTTTTCCTTCAATGACAAGACTGGCATATCCAGATTTCATATACCTCTTCGCAAGAGACGCACCAGTTAAACTGGAAAACAGTAGGATAACTGCAACAGCGACTGAAATTTTAAGCGCAGCGACCCTAAAGGGTGCTGTAAATCTTTGAAGAAATCCACCGCTGCGCCAATCCGCAAAGAACAAGGAATATCCTGCCAACATAATAGCAATAGCGCAAAAAACCCAGAATGTTCTTGTCAGTATATCTGGCGAGCCAAAATATAGAGTGCTGAATGAAACTGCCCAAACTCCAATGGCTCCGCCTATAATCTGATTCGGAGGGGCCTCTTGCGCTTGTGCAATACCACCGCCTAGCGCTGAATAAATTGACTTTCCTAGCACCATTGCCAACCATATGACAGTTGTCGCAATTAGCGAAAAATAGGCTGCGTATACCGCAGTTGAAAAAAGATCCCAAACGATTCTTTTCATAAGACTGGCAGAAACTATTTGTTCAGGCGATGCCAATATTGAGCGGAAAAAGGAAACTATGTGAACACTAACAACGGATAACAAACCAACACACATACGGATTATCCAGAAGGCTGTTCTAAAATCCTTCCTTGTGACTTCAGATTTGTTTTCTTCGCCCTCACCCATCCATCTTCAGCGCTGAAATAAACGCCTCCTGCGGGATCTCCACTTTGCCGAACTGGCGCATCTTCTTTTTCCCGGCCTTCTGCTTGTCCAGCAGCTTGCGCTTGCGCGACGCGTCGCCGCCGTAGCATTTCGCCGTCACGTCCTTGCGCATCGCGCTCAACGTCTCGCGCGCGATCACCCGCGCGCCGATGGCCGCCTGAATCGGGATCTTGAACATGTGCCGGGGGATCAGCTCCTTCAGCTTTTCCACCATGGCCCGCCCCCGCGCCTCGGCGCGGTCGCGGTGCACCATCATCGACAGCGCATCGACCGGTTCGTCGTTCACCAGAATCGACATCTTGACCAGATAATCCTCGCGGTACTCGGAAATCACATAGTCAAACGAGGCATAGCCCTTGGTCACCGATTTCAACCGGTCGTAGAAATCGAACACCACTTCGGCCAGCGGCAGGTCATAGACCACCATCGCCCGCGATCCGGCATAGCTGAGGTCCATCTGGATGCCGCGACGGTCCTGACAGAGTTTGAGAATATCGCCAAGGTATTCATCCGGCACCATGATGGTCGCCTTGATGCGCGGCTCGTCGATATGGTCGACATAGGTCAGGTCGGGCATGTCGGCGGGGTTGTGCAGGTCGCGCACCTCGCCGTCTTTCATGTGCAGCTTGAACACCACGGATGGCGCGGTGGTGATCAGGTCGAGGTCATATTCCCGCTCCAGCCGGTCGCGGATCACCTCTAGGTGCAAAAGCCCAAGGAAGCCGCAGCGGAAGCCAAAGCCAAGCGCGGCCGAGGTTTCCATTTCCGAACTGAACGAGGCGTCGTTCAGCGACAGCTTTTCGATCGCCTCACGCAGCGCCTCGAAATCCGCCGCATCCACCGGGAACAACCCGCAAAACACCACGGGTTGCGCGGGTTTGAAGCCCGGCAGCGGCTCGGTGCAGCCCTTGCGTTCATGGGTGATGGTGTCGCCGACGCGGGTGTCACGGACCTGTTTGATCGAGGCGGTGAAAATGCCGATCTCGCCTGGTCCAAGCTCGTCAATATCCACCATCTGCGGCTTCAGGACCGCCAGCTTGTCAATGCCGTAAACCGCGTTGGTCTGCATCATGCGGACCCGGTCGCCGCGGCGCATCACGCCGTCCATGATCCGCACCATGACCACGACACCAAGGTAGGCGTCATACCAGCTGTCCACCAGCATGGCCTTCAGGGGCGCGTCTGCATCGCCCTTCGGCGCGGGCAGGCGGGTCACGATCGCCTCCAGCACATCGGGAATGCCAAGGCCGGACTTGGCCGAGACATAGAGCGCATCAGACGCATCCAGCCCGATCACATCCTCGATCTGCTGCTTGATCCGTTCGGGTTCGGCGGCGGGCAGGTCGATCTTGTTCAGCACCGGCACGATGTCATGCCCCGCATCCAGCGCCTGATAGACGTTGGCGAGGGTCTGGGCCTCGACCCCCTGGCTGGCATCGACCACCAGAAGCGAGCCTTCGACGGCCCGCATCGACCGCGACACTTCATAGGCGAAGTCGACATGGCCGGGGGTGTCGATCAGGTTCAGGATATAGGTCTGGCCATCCTTGGCGGGATATTCGATCCGCACCGTGTTGGCCTTGATGGTGATGCCGCGCTCGCGTTCAATATCCATGCTGTCCAGCATCTGCGCCTTCATGTCGCGTGCAGCGACCGTGCCCGTCATCTGGATCAGACGGTCAGCGAGGGTGGATTTGCCGTGGTCGATATGGGCCACGATACTGAAATTGCGGATGAGGGAAAGTTTGGTCATGCGCGCCGTATAACCGGGAAAATCAGGTGCGGAAAGGGGGATGCGCGGTCAGGCCGGGGAAAGAGACGGGTGAGTCGGATTTGTGCCGGGCCTGTCGGCTTGCCGCCCCGGCCCGTGCTGGTGCCCGCCCCCGCCCTGCCGCGCCACAGGGCCATATTTTGCGGTGGCCGACCGCAAGGCCGACCACTTGCAACAACCCATGGTGGCCCGTGGCAAAACCTCGCGCAGCTGCGGTGCAGCATTGAAAAATCCGCCGGGAATCGGCATTATGGCGCTACGAGAGTGACCGGGGGCGGCAATGACCCTTGGCGTGCATGAGGCAGACAGACCATGACATCGACGCTTCGACTGGCCCTTGCGGCCATGTTCATTCCTTTGACGCTTGGCATGGCCCAGTCCGGGCCGATCGAGCGTGCCTGCCTGTCGTCTGACCGCGACGCGGCCAACCGCAATCTGTGCGGCTGCATTCAGCAGGTGGCGGATCAGACGCTGCGGGGCGGCGATCAGCGCAAGGCAGCCAGGTTCTTCCGCGACCCCGATCTGGCGCATGAGGTCTGGATTTCGCAGCGCGCAGGCGACGATGCGTTCTGGGACCGCTACAAGGCCTTTGGCGACAGCGCCGAGGCAAGCTGCGGATAGCTAGAGCAAGATGACCCTTCATAGAGCCGGCCCTGTTTTCGATTGTGTCTTCTTAGCATGTACAACGATAGGGCAATGCCCGACCGCCGGGTGGGCAAGCAAAGCCAGTTCTACGCGGTTTATGGGTCAACTTCTCCCACCGAATTTCTGCTGGTGACGTTGCAGAATGCCCGCCCGAGGGGGCGGTCCCCTCTCAGCGTTTGCCAAAGCAAACGCCTGCCGGGCAATGGGGCATTGCCCGGCGCGCTGCGCGCTTGATTCCGGGCAGAAGAAGGAGGTCCAGCGATGGTTCATCGCGCTTTACCGGAACGCTGGCCCATGCGCCCACAGGGTCAGCGACCAGCGGGTGCCGCGCGTGACGGGCGTGACCCGGTGCAGCACATGGCTGGGAAAGATCGCCGCCTGCCCGCGGCTGCGGGGGGCGGTGATGACGGTGCTGTCGGGCCAGACCTGCAACTCGCCGCCTTCGTAACCCTCCGGGTCCGACAGTTGCACCACGATGGTCAGCTTGCGCTGCGCGGCCCAGACCCCTGCTCCAATGTCGGAATGCCAGTCGAAATGCCCCGCCCGTTCCGCGCCATAGCGCGCGACCTGCGGGCTTTCGCCAAATTCGGTCAGATCAAAATTGAAACTGTCGCGGTTGGCATCGGCCACCAGCCGGACCATGCGGTCCATCACCCAGGACGCGGCGGGGATGTCATCCAGCCAGGCCACCTCGGCGCGCCGGATCTGCGGCGCGTCAGTGCCGCCCACCACCCGCGCCTCGCGCAGGTCGGACGCCTGCACCAGCCCGGTCAGGTGGTCACACTGGTCTGACGACAGGGCGGCGGGCAGGGTCAGAAAGCTGGGCACAGGAACCTCGGCATGGGTCACCTCAAGCGAAAAGGCCCCGCTTCACACTGGAAGCGAGGCCCAAATCCGTGATCCGACGCAGATCAGGCTGCGACGGTTGCCGCAGCGGTTGCCTTGGCGATGTCGCGCTTGATGCGCAGCGCGTCGGCCGACAGTTCGTCGTCCTTGGCCTTGGCAAGATAGGCGTCAAACCCGCCGCGGTGATCGACCGAGCGCAGAGCCGCCGCCGAGATGCGCAGCTTGAACGACTGGCCAAGGGCGTCGGACATCAGGGTCACCACGTTCAGGTTCGGCAAAAACCGGCGACGGGTCTTGTTGTTGGCGTGGCTGACAGTGTTGCCAGACATCGGGCCTTTGCCCGTAAGTTCGCAGACGCGCGACATTGTCGTGATCCTTTTTCTTCAAAGCGGCAAGAACGGGGCCACAAACCTGTGGCGACGTTCGAATTCGATTTGCGGCGTTTAGGGGGAATCGGCGGCGGCGTCAAGCGCGGATGCGGGCGCGGGCCTGTAGGGCAAGGCCGAAATGTCCGGTCTTTTCCGCCCGCGCCGCCACCCCGCGCCACCATGCCGGGGCCATCGCGCGGTTGGCCCGGTGCAGCGCCAGCACGGCGGCTGGCGTCAGGCTGCGGGTGATGACAAGCTGTTGTATCGCCGCGAACTTTACCGTCTTGCGCAAGACATCGGTCGCCGGATGCCCGCCAAAGCCATAGCGGCACAGCGCCACCCCCGGCAGGATCGCCCCGATCATGTCGGCATGGCAGCGGTCCCGCGGGCGGAAAGGGTCAAAGATCACCACGCCTTGCAGATCACGGCGCGCATGGGTGGCAAGATCACCCAGCACAGGGTCGAACCCCCGCCCTTCCTCGCGGTAGCGGCGGTCGAACGGCACCACCTGCGGCGCAATCGACACTTGCGGCGAAATCGCCACCACCTGCGCCATGGTCAGCGCCCCCGACAGGCGCAGCGCGCCAAAGCCGCCCATGGAAAACCCGATGCCCGCCACATGGTCGAACCCCGCGACGAAGGGGGCAAGGGCCACACCCAGATCGTCGGTGTCGCGGTTCACGAACCAGTCGTTGAACCGGGGCTGGACCTGCAACTGGGTCCAGCCCGCATCCAGAAACCGCTGGCTGGGTCTGGGCGGGTCAAAGCCGTTGCGGTCAGGCGTGCGGTGGCCAAAGGTCACGATCAGGCAACCGTTGGCCTGCGCAGGCCGGAACACCGCCGCGCGCAGATAGCTGCCGTCGAACAGCCCCTCAGCCGTCATCCGGCCCAAGCCCCGCCAGAAAGGCCGCCGCCGCCGCCGATGCGGTCTGCGCGCCCGCCGCGACCTTATCACCCGCCAGCCCCAGGGCGCGGCGGATGCCCGGTGTGTCCAGCTGCGCCAGCAGGCCTTGGCGCACCTCGTCTTCAAACCAGTAGCGCGCCTGTTCGGCCCGGTGTCTGGCCCAATGGCCCTGCGCCTGTCGCCATGCGATCAGGTCTTTCGCCCGCCCCCAGGCCTCTGCCAGCCCCTCATCCGCCAAGGCCGACACGGCCAGCGCACAGGGATAACCCTCGGGGTCTTGCGGGCGGCGGCGCAGCAGGCGCAAGGCGCCGGCATAATCGGCCATGGTGCGCAGGGCGGCAGGGCGCAGGTCGCCATCGGCCTTGTTGACCAGAATCATGTCGGCCATTTCCATGATGCCGCGCTTGACGCCCTGCAATTCGTCGCCCCCCGCCGGGGCCAGCAGCAGCACGAACAGGTCGCACAACTGCGCCACCACGGTTTCGGATTGCCCCACCCCCACGGTTTCGATCAGCACCACGTCAAACCCCGCCGCCTCGCACAGCGCCACAGCCTCGCGCGTGCGCCGCGCCACGCCGCCCAGATGGGTCTGGCTGGGCGAGGGGCGGATGAAGGCGCGCGGATCGCGTGACAGGCGTTCCATCCGGGTCTTGTCGCCCAGGATCGACCCGCCGGTGCGCGCCGAGCTTGGGTCCACCGCCAGCACCGCCACTCGCAGCCCTTGGCCCGTCAGCATCAGCCCGAACGATTCAATGAACGTCGACTTGCCCACCCCCGGCGTGCCTGACAGCCCGATGCGCAGCGCCTGGCCGGACTGACCCCGCAGGGCATCCAGCAATTCCAGTGCCTGCGCGCGGTGATCGGCCCGCCCGCTTTCGACCAGCGTGATGGCACGGGCCAGGGCGCGGCGGTCGCCGCTGATCACGCCGGGGTACAGGTCTGTAACACTCATGCCGTCACCCCGGCGGGAACCTGCGCGAATTTGGCCGGGGCGCAGCATGGGCACGGATTTGTCATCGGCGGTTCTCTACGCAGGTCTGTCATGCAGTCTTACTTGCCTTAGACTTGCACGATATTCCAGTAACACAAGTCACCGGAGCGCGCTGACGCCAGATTGCAGAACCCACATTGCAGAACAAGGTGCCCGAATATGAACGCGATACGAACCATGATCAGAACAGCCGCCCTGGCCGCCGCCGTTGGTGCCGTGGCACTGGCCCAGCCTGTGGCGGCACAGGAGAAATCGTCAGATCAGGCCACCTTCGATCTGGTGATCAAGGGAATCACGGCGGGCACGCTGTCGTTTTCCGCCACGCAAAGCGGCAAGGGCTACGGCGTGCAGGGCAAGCTGCAATCCTCGGGGCTGGCAGCACTGGTGCGCAAGGTGCGCTATGATGCGCGCGTCAAGGGCAGCGTGTCGAAGGGGCGCTACAGCCCGACCAGCTATGCCGAAAAGGCCGATACCGGCAAACGGCAGTCGGAATCGGTGATGGCCTACAAGCGCGGCGTGCCGCAGGTGGTGTCCTACACCCCGCCGCGCGACCCCGGCCCCAATGATGTGGCCGCCAGCACCATGGGCGGCACTGTCGACCCGCTGACCGCGCTCTATGCCACGCTGCGCGATGTGGCACCGGGGCAGGAATGCAACGTGTCGGTCAGGATGTTCGATGGCAAGCGCAGCAGCCAGATCGGCCTGGGCAAACCCAGGGCCGATGGTGACACTGTGGTCTGTTCGGGCGAATATCGCAGGCTCAAGGGCTTCAGCGCCGAGGAGATGGCCGAAAAGGTGCGCTTTCCCTTTACCCTGACCTATGCCCCGACCGGCGATGGCAAGATGCGGGTGATGGAGGTGGCAATGGACAGCCTCTATGGCAAGGCGCGACTGACCCGCCGCTGACCCCATGGGGGCTTGCGAGGCGGCGCGGCGCGGGGTGATAAGGCTGGCATGACCGCCACCCTGCCCATATCCGCCGTCCTGCCCGATCTGCGCGCCGCACTTGCTGCGCGGGGCATGGCCGTGTTGCAGGCCCCGCCGGGGGCCGGCAAGACCACGCTGGTCCCGCTGGACCTGCTGGCCTCGGGCCTGATCGCGGGGCGCATCGTCATGCTGGAACCGCGCAGACTGGCGGCGCGGGCGGCGGCGGAACGCATGGCCGAAACCTTGGGCGAACCTGTCGGCGTGACGGTCGGCTACCGCATTCGCGGCGAGGCCAGAGTGTCTGCCGCCACCCGGATCGAGGTGGTCACCGAAGGCATCCTGACCCGGATGATCCAGTCCGACCCGGACCTGCCGGGCGTGGGGCTGGTGATCTTTGACGAATTTCACGAACGCAGTCTGGCGGCCGATCTGGGGCTGGCCCTGTGCCTGGAGGTGCGGGGGGCCTTGCGGGACGACCTGCACCTGCTGGTGATGTCGGCCACCCTGGATGCCGCCCCGGTGGCGGCACTGATGGGCGATGCCCCCCTGATCACCTCGGCAGGCCGCGCCTTTCCGGTGGAAACCCGCTGGCTGGACCGCAGCCCCGACGCATCCCTGCGGTTCGAGGCGGCGGTGGCCGCGCTGATCGGCCAAGCGGTGGCCGAGACAGAGGGCGGCATTTTGGTGTTCCTGCCCGGCGAAGGTGAAATCCGGCGGGTAGAGGGGCTGTTGTCAGGCATCGGCTGCGAGGTGCGGCCCCTGTTTGGCGCCATGGAGTTTGCGGCGCAAAAGGCGGCACTGGCCCCGGTGCAGGGCCGCAAGATCGTGCTGGCCACGTCGATTGCCGAAACCTCGCTGACCCTGCCCGACATCCGCGTGGTGGTGGACGCAGGCCGCGCGCGGCGCGCCCGGTTCGACCCGGCAAGTGGCATGTCGCGGTTGGTGACCGAACGGGTGACGAAGGCCGAGGCTGAACAGCGCCGGGGCCGGGCCGGGCGCGTGGCGGCGGGGGTTTGCTACCGGATGTGGACGCGTGGCGAGGAAGGCGGCATGGCCGCCTTTCCCCCGGCCGAGATCGAAGCCGCCGATCTGACCGGGCTGGCGCTGGAACTGGCACTTTGGGGGGCGGTGGACCTGCCCTTCCTGACCCCGCCGCATCCCGGCGTGCTGGCCGAGGCGCAGGCGGTGCTGGCGGGTCTTGGCGCGCTGGAGGCTGGCCGCATCACCCCGCATGGCCGCGCGCTGGCCGCCCTGCCCCTGCATCCGCGACTGGGCCATATGCTGACCGTCGCGGGGCCGGAGGCGGCAACCCTGGCGGCCCTGCTGGCGGAACGCGACCCGCTGCGCGGGGCGGGGGTGGACCTGATGCTGCGGCTGGCGGCGGTGAAATCGCCGGGGGCCGATGCCCACCGCCCCACCATCGACCGCATCCGGATCGAGGCCAAACGACTGGCCCGCGCGGTTGGTCCGGCGCAAATGCCGGGGCTGTCGGTGGCGCAGATGGCGGCGTTGGCCTACCCCGACCGGGTGGGGCTGCGCCGCCGTGGCGATGCGCCCCGCTGGGTGTTGTCGGGCGGCAAGGGGGCGGCGATGGCCACGACCGACGCGCTGGCTGGCGCGCGGCTGATCGTGGCGACCGATCTGGACGGCGACGCGCGCGAGGCGAAGGTGCGTCAGGCCGTGGCGATTTCCGAGGCTGAATTGCGCGCGGTGCATGGGGCGGACATCGCATGGCATGACCTGTGCGAATGGTCGCGCCGTGAAGGCCGGGTGCTGGCGCGGCGTCAGGAACGCTATGGCGCGCTGGTGCTTGGCGACAGGATCTGGCCCGACGCGCCTGCGGGTGCCATGGCACGGGCGGCGCTGGACGGTATCCGCGATCTGGGTCTGCCATGGACACCCGCCGCCGCCCGGTTTCGCGCACGGATCGAGATGGCCCGCGCCGAGGACTGGCCCGCCTGCGATGATGCCGCCCTGCTGGCGGGGCTGGAGGACTGGCTGCTGCCGCACCTCGGCACCGCCCGCACCACTGCCGACCTGCGCGGGCTGGACGTGACAGAGGCCCTGCGCGCCCGCATCGGGTGGGACCGGGTGCAAGTGCTGGACCGGTCCGTGCCCAGCCATTTTGAAACGCCATTGGGCCGCCGGGTGCCCATCGACTATGACGGCGACGCCCCCGGCATCGAGGTGCGCCTGCAAGAAATGTTCGGGGTGACGGTTCACCCTGTGGTGGGTGCCGCCCGCCTGCCCCTGCGCATTACCCTGCTGTCGCCGGGGCACCGCCCGGTGCAGGTGACGATGGACCTGCCCGGCTTTTGGGCGCGGTCCTACGCCGATGTGCGCCGCGACATGCGCGGGGCCTACCCGCGCCACCCCTGGCCCGAAGACCCGACCCAAGCCGAACCCACCCTGCGCGCCAAACCGCGCGGAACCTGACCTCTTTCAAGCCTGAAACAGCTTGTGATCATCCCGGCCTTCAAACCGCTTTTGCTTGCGACTAAAACGATTACGGAACAAGGATTCGGCAAGGAGGCCAAAATGCAGGCGGCGGGGCGTGAGGCGTTTCAGGGGCGGGTGGCGGTATCGGCCCTGTTTCTGGCAAACGGGTTTGTCATGGGGGCCTGGGCGCCGCAAATTCCGCTGCTGTTGCCGCGCCATGGCATCACCGAATTCACCCTTGGGCTGCTGATCCTCGGGCTTGGCATCGGGGCGGTCGGGGCCATGCTGTTTGCGGGCCGCCTGATTGCGCGGTTCGGGTCGCGCGCCGTGCTGCGGGGCTTTGCGCTGTCGATCGTGCCGGTGCTGCCGATCGTGGTCTATGCGCCTTCGGTGCCGGTGCTGGCGCTGGCGATGGCCATTCTGGGCGCGCTGATCGGCTGCATGGATGTCGCGATGAACGCCAACGCGGTCGAGGTGGAACGCCGCCTTGGCCGGGCGATCATGTCGGCCAGCCATGGGTTCTGGAGCCTTGGCGGCTTTGTCGGCGGCTCGCTTGGCGGGCTGCTGATCGCGCGCACCAGCGCCGAGGTGCAGGCGCTGACCGTCTCTGCCGTGGTGGCCGTGATCGTGCTGGTGGCGATGCGCTATCTGCTGACCGAACCGCCGGCCCCGGTCCATGCCTCGGGCGTGCGGCAGGCACCTGCCATGCTGCCGCGCAACGGCGCGATCTGGCTGTTGGGGCTGATGGCGATGTTTTCCATGATCCCCGAAGGCGCGGTGCTGGATTGGGCCGCGCTGTACATGCTGGACGAGTTGGGCACCCCTGCCGAACGGTCGGGGCTGGCGTTTGCGTTCTTTTCCGGGGCCATGGCGGTGATGCGCTTTGCCGGGGACGCGCTGCGCAACCGCTTTGGCGCGGTGCAGACCTTGCGGGCTTCTGGCCTGACCGGGGCGGCGGGGTTGCTGATTGCCGCCCTTGCCCCCAGTGACACGGTGGCGCTGGTCGGGTTCTTCCTGTCGGGTCTGGGGGTTGCGAACATGGTGCCGATCATGTTTTCGGCGGCGGGAAACTTCCCCGGCATGGGGGCCGGGGCCGCGCTGTCGACCGTGACGATGGTGGGCTATGCGGGCATTCTGGTCGCCCCCTCCAGCATCGGCTTTGTTGCCGAGGCCGTCGGGTTCCGCCAGACTTACGGCGCGCTGGCCCTGCTGCTGGTCGGCGTCACGATGATGGCGGGCCGCACCGCCAGCGCCGATGTGATGCGCCCCGATCAACGGGTTGCGGCCACCTGACGCGCCATCAGGGCGCTTGTCAGGCGGGCGGGGGAATGGCAGACAGGTCCGATGTCAAAGCCCCGTCTCGCCCTGTCGGACCGCAGCGGCCTGCCGCCCGAGTTTCAGCTGATCCTTGCGGAACATCCCCGCAAGGGCTGGCCCGATCACCGCGATTTCAATGGCCTCGCCGCATTCTGGCTGGACCGGCATCTGGCCTTTCGCCGCACCATGGCGCTGTTGTGCGGGGATGCCGAGGCTTTGATCGACCGCAAGATCGCCGCCCCGGCCTATGCCAAACGCCTGCAACGGCTGGGGTCGGGGTTGCTGGGCGATCTGGTCGGCCATCACCAGATCGAGGACGACGCCTATTTCCCGCAACTGGCCCGTCTGGAACCCCGCATCGCCCGCGGGTTTGACATGCTGGATGCCGACCACCACGCCCTGCACGCCTTGACCGACCGCTTTGCGCGCGGCGCGAATGCCGTGCTCGGGGCCGAGGATGATGCCCGCCAGCGCAAGGCCGTGGCCCGGTTTGCCGGTGATCTGGCGGCGTTTGAAGGCCTGCTGTCACGGCACCTGACCGATGAGGAGGATCTGGTGCTGCCCGTGGTGTTGAAACACCGGGTCGGCTAGCGGTCATGCGCCCCCTTGCCCGCAAGGATATGCGGGCGGAACCTGGCAATCCGCGCGACGCGGGTGGCAGCGGTTTTGGCCGAGGCAAGGGCGATGGCATAGCTTTTCTGCCGTCCCGGTGTCAGGGCCTGAAACGCTTCGGCAAGGTCCGGGTCACTGTCCAGCGCGTCCAGCAACTCGTCGGGCAGATCAAGGGGGCGCTCGTCCTTTGCAGGCCTGATCCCTGCCGCCGCATGGCCCATCGCCTCGGCCAGACAGGCGCGGATCACCGGGGCCATGCGGGCCACCGAGGCATTGTCGGAAAACCGGATCATGTCGGCGTGGCGAGTGTTCGGCCCCTGCTTTTCAAGGATGCCATCGGGGTCGGTCATCAGGGCGGCGTTGAAGAAGGTCAGGCGGAAATCGCCGCACAACGCCCCGATGATCGCAATATTGCGCCCCGCGTGCATGTAGCAGGGATGCCCCCATTTCACCGTCTCGACCAACCCCGCCGCCACACAGATCCGGCGCAGGTCGGCAAGGCCATGCGCCCATCTGTGCACCGAACAGTCGGGCGTCGAAAAGCGGTCACAGCGCCCGCAGCCGTTCAGAAAATACTCCGCGATGTCCGTGATCATGGCGATGCTCTGGGTGGGGTGGACAAGGCCGTTGTAGCGGGTTTTGGCTGGGGTGCCAAACGGGGCACATTGCGCCCCCTAAACGCCACGTGCGCGCCATTTCGCAAGCAGCGCCTCGGCAGTATCGGGGATGGCGCCGTCCAGCACCTCAACTGCCGCCATGCTGTGCAAATTGAACGTGCGAAACGCCTGCCGCAACTCGCACCATGCGGCAAGGCTCATGTCATGATTTGTCAGGGTGACGGGCCAAAGCAACCGCTCAGTCCGGTTTTCGGAGGCATCCGTGTAAACGACCCGCAGTTTGCGCTGATCGCGGAGGGCGCGCGTCACAAGATTTCGGGTTGAGGTCGACCGGCTGCCATCTTCGGCAACCGGCTCTGGCATCACATGGAAACGGCCAATCGCCTGCAACCGCGCGAACTGATCAAGCGGCAGTTGGGTCGCGATGCGGTGCAACAGATGTGCCGCGTCCACCAATTCGCTGCGGGTGTGACCGCCTTCGGCATAGCGCCGCAGGGCCGCAAGCAGCGTCAGCAAGCGTTCGTCATCCAGATCGAGCGTGATCGTGGTGCGTGGATCCCACAGCCGAAACTCGTTCTTGCCAACCCAGACAAGTTGCTCTCCGGCATCTATCATCCGCTGAACGGTATCGCGTAGGTCGCGGCGGTTCAAACCTAAGCTGTGCGCCAGCGACCGCGACAAGCGGACAATCGGGAGCCGCCGCGCCATCGACATAAGGATTTCATAGCGAAGGGCCGGCCAATGCAAAGGATCGTCCTGAAGAAATGGCCTGACCTTGGCTGCGGTCATACCCCCAGACACCAGCGCATCACCGCCTTTTGCGCGTGCAGGCGGTTTTCGGCCTCGTCGAACACCACGGAATGCGCGCCGTCCATCACCGTGCTGGTCACCTCGTCATTCCGGTGGGCGGGCAGGCAGTGCATGAACAGCGAGTCGGTTTTGGCGCGGGCCATCAGGGCCTCGTTCACCTGATAGCCACGCAACTGGTTGTGGCGGCGTTCCTTGGCGGATTCGGGGTCGTGCATACTGACCCAGGTATCCGTCACCACCAGATCGGCGCCCTGCACCGCCAGCGCCGGGTCGCGTTCGACCGACACCCGGACGCCTTTGCCGCGCGCAAAGCCAAGGGCGGCAGGTTCGGGGTCCAGCGGTTCCGGCCCGGTGAAGGTGAAGTCGAACCCGAACTGCCCGGCGGCATGCAGAAAAGAGGTGCAGACGTTGTTGCCATCGCCCGCCCAGACCACTTTCTTGCCCGCGATCGGGCCGCGATGTTCCTCATACGTCATCACATCGGCCATGATCTGGCAGGGATGAGTGCGGTTGGTCAGCCCGTTGATCACCGGCACGGTCGCGTGTTCGGCCATCTCTTGCAGGGTGGCTTCTTCAAAGGTGCGGATCATGATGAGGTCGACATAGCGCGACAGCACGCGGGCGGTGTCGGCAATCGTCTCGCCATGGCCAAGCTGCATTTCGCGGCCCGACAGCACCATGGTCTGCCCGCCCATCTGCCGCACTCCCACATCGAAGGACACGCGGGTACGGGTCGAGGGTTTCTCGAATATCAGCGCGACCATGCGGCCTGCCAGCGGCTGGTCATCATCCGGCGTGCCCTTCGGGCGGCCGTTGCGCGCGGTCTTCATCGCATGGGCGGAATTGATCATCGCCCGCAGATCGGCGGCGTCAGTGGTGTGGATGTCGAGGAAGTGCTTCATGACAGAGGTCTTTCGGGTTGAGAGCGCCGGGGGTTTCACACCCCCGGACCCCCGTGGGATATTTATGAACAGATGAGTGCGGCGGGCATCATGCCGCTTGCAAGGCCGTGGCCGCGCGGTCCAGCCGGGCCAGGGCTTCGGTGATATCGTCGGACGTGATGTTCAGCGCGGGCAAGAGCCGCAGCACGTTGTCGGCGGCAGCGACGGTCAGCAGGTGCTGCGCGTAGCCCGCCTTGACCACATCGGTATTGGCCGCGACGCATTTCAGGCCCAGCATCAGGCCATGGCCCCGCACTTCGGCAAACACCGCGGGGTGGCTGGCGACCAGCCCCTCCAGCCCCTGGCGGAACTGGGCGGCACGCGCGCCGACCTGCGCCAGAAACGCATCGTCGGACACCAGCCCCAGAACCGCCGCCCCGACTGCACAGCCAAGCGGGTTGCCGCCATAGGTGGACCCGTGCGTGCCCGCGACCATGCCGGCCGCCGCCCGTTCGGTGGCCAGCACCGCCCCCAGGGGGAAGCCGCCGCCGATGCCTTTGGCGACCATCATGATATCGGGGGTGATGCCCGCCCATTCATGCGCGAACAGCCGGCCCGTGCGGCCCATGCCGCATTGCACCTCGTCAAAGATCAGCAGGGTGCCGGTGGCGTCGCACAGATCGCGCAGGCCTTTGAGGCATTGATCGGGGATTGACCGGATGCCGCCTTCGCCCTGCACGGGTTCCACCATCACGGCGCAGGTCTGACCGGTGATCGCTGCCAGCAGCGCGTCATGATCGCCCCAGGCCATCTGCCGGAACCCCGGCATCAGCGGGCCAAAACCCTTGACCATCTTTTCCGACCCTGCCGCCGCAATCGCGCCGGTGGACCGGCCATGGAACGCGCCTTCCAGCGTCAGGATTTCCACCCGTTCGGGCTGGCCGTTGTCGTAGTGAAACTTGCGCGCCATCTTGATCGCCAGCTCCGCGGCCTCGGTGCCCGAGTTGGTGAAGAACGCGGTGTCGGCAAAGGTCAGGTCCACCAGCATCGCCGCCAGCCGTTCCTGTTCCGGGATGCGGTAGAGGTTCGACACATGCCACAGCTTTGCCGCCTGCTGCGAAATCACCCGCACCAGTTCGGGATGCGCATGGCCAAGCGCGTTGACCGCAATGCCGGCCCCAAGGTCCAGATAGCGCGCGCCATCCTCGGCGGTCAGCCAGGAGCCTGCGCCCGAGACAAAGGCCATCGGCGCGCGGTTGTAGGTGGGCAAGACGGCGGTGATCATGGGATGAACCCTTTTCGCATGAAGGCCTGCGGCAAAACCGGGACCGTGGGATATGTCAACGTAGGGAAGCGCCCGTGCGTGGGCAATACGAAACCATGCGCCTCAGCGGCGTCGGGGATGGGCAATCTGGGTCATCCGGCTGGTCATGGGCGCTGCATAGCAAAGGCATTGTGCAAAAGAAACCCTGTTTGCTGTGCGCCCTGCACAGAAATCCGCCCGTGCAGGGGCCGCAGGGGGGCGGCATCCGCCAGCACCGCTTGATCTTGTCGCCCCCGCCTTGTATGCCACGCTGTCACACCTGCATGGGCCTCTTGCCGCCCAATCCTTCCGAAAACCTGCCAGCCCGAAAAGCGGAGACTCCTGATGTCCTGGACCGATGAGCGCGTTGAGACGCTTAAAAAGATGTGGGCCGAAGGCCAGTCGGCCAGCCAGATCGCCAAGGAACTGGGCGGCGTCACCCGCAACGCGGTGATCGGCAAGGTGCATCGTCTGGGGCTGTCGAACCGGGTCGGCGGCACCAAGGACGAGGACGAGGAAATTCCGGTCGTGGTGGCGGCCCCGGTGGCGCCTTCGCCCAAGCCTGCGGTGGTCGAGGCCGTGCGCCCCGCCGAACCCGCACCGCGCCCGGTGGAACGACCCGCCGCCGCCCCGGCCCCGGCAGCCCCGGCGGCCCCGGTGACGGGAACCAACGTGACGCCGATGCCGATGCGCAAGGTGATCATCCCCGCAGGCCAGCCGCTGCCGCCGCAGCCCAGCCTGAACGAGATCAGCCCCGAGGCCCTGGCCTCGGTGCGCGAGGTCGAAAAGCGGGCCAAGCGGCTGACCCTGATGGAACTGACCGAGCGCACCTGCAAATGGCCGATCGGCGACCCTGCCACCGATGATTTCTGGTTCTGCGGCCTGCCATCCTTGCCCGGCAAACCCTATTGCGAGGCGCATGTGGGTGTGGCGTTCCAGCCGATGTCGGCCCGGCGCGACCGCAGGCGGTAAACCCTGGCGGCTGTCAGGGACAGGTTTCCTGCCAGCCGCGCGTTGCAAAATCCCAGCACAGACCCTGCGCCTCGGTCGCCTTGTACAGAATGTCGAACGGCTGGGCTTCGGCCCCGGCATCGCAGGTCAGGTTTTTCAGCAAGGCATCCCCCTGCATCACGTTGACGCCGTAAACCGGGCCTGCGTCCGGGGCCATCTTGTCGACGCTCTGCCACACCTCATAGGCATAGCCCGCGTTGGAAAAGGCAATACTGTCAGACATATAGCGCCCGATGCCGTTCCAGGGCGCATAGACCCCATCGGCCAGCGCCGCGGTCAGGGCCAGTTCGGGGGGCTTGCCGGGTTTGCCATAAACATAGCTGACTTCCGCGCCTGACAGACAGACCGTCACCTGACGGCTGCCGTTGATGGTGCAGGCCAGCAGCACCTCGCCACAAGTCTGCGCCTGTGCCTGCGCAGGCACCATCGCAACCAGCCCCAACAGCAATCGCCGCATCGGTCAGTTCCCCCCCAGCAAGCCTTCGAGCAGCTTTGTCGCCTCGTCGTCCAGCGCCTCTTGCGCGCGGCGGCGGGCGGCGTCTTGCAGCGACTCGCCCTCTTGCGCCTGAATGCCCAACTCCTCTTGCAGCTTGGCGGCCAGTTCGGCCTTGGCATCAGCCTCGGCCTGCTGCGCCTGTGCTTTCAGGCGGGCCTCCAGCGCCTTGGCCTCGGCCTCCATCTTTTCGCGGGCGATGGATTCCAGATCCAGCCGAAATTTCGGCGCGGCCCATGGGCCGGTGATCAGCAGCGGCACCATGATGCCGCCGGTGCCATCGCTTTTCGCCATCGCGATCGGACGCAGGCGGTAGTCCAGCACCCGTTCGCCCAGACCCACGGTGCCAGACCCGGTGGCGGTGACATAGGGGGCTGCCAGTTTCAGATCGTCATTCGACAGCACCCCATCCGCGATGCTGAACGAGGCTGACACCCCGTCGAAGATGGTTTTCTGCCCCTCGCCCACATAGTTCGGGTCCAGCGTGCGCAGCATGCCCGCCACGTCCAGCCCGCGCAATTCCCCCTTGCCCAGGGAAAGCGACCCCGACCCTTGCAGGCCGCGCATCAGCGCATCGACTGAATTGCCGATGCCCAGAAACTTCAGCCGCAAATCGCCGGTGCCGATCAGCCGGTCATAGCCCGCCGTGTCCTGCAACAAGGGCTGCATCGCCAGCCCCGCCAGCGTCAGATCACCGCCAAGCGACAAACCGCCCCGGCCGTTGACCACGAACTGGCCGGTGATCGCGCCGCCATAGGCCGTGGTTTCGCGAATGTCGAACACGGCGCGCAACCGGTCCAGCGTGATCTTGACCCGCGTCGGCCCCAGTCTGACCCGCCCCAGATCGACCGAATTTGCCACCAGCGCCACCTCGGCATCAACCGCGCCAAGGCCCGATACATCTATCGTTGCGGTAGGCCACCCCGCCGGGGCCGGGCCACCGCCCCCGCCGCCCCCTGACCCCGTCGTACCCGATGGCAGGACCAGATCGCCCGCCGTCACCTGTGCCGTGATCCTGGGCCGGGGACCACCCGTCGCAATATCGGCGTCGCCTGTCAGCGCCATGCCGTCAAGGCCCAGCCTGGCCCCGCGCAGGTTGATCAGCCCGGCCTCGGTCAGGGTCAGGGCGGCAGTCAGCGTCGCGGCCTTGGGAAAGGACGGGGCGCCCGCCCCCGCCAGTGCGGCAACCGCGACCAGATCGCCAAGGTCGGCCCGCAGATCGCCTTCGGCCATCAGCGGGTCCAGCCCCATGCGGCCGTCGAACCCCACCGTTGAGCCGCCAATCGCAAGGTCAGCGGTTACCGGCACCACGCGGCCTTCGGTGAAGGCCGAAAACACCGCCGCCGTCAGGGTGCCCGACACAGGCTGGCCGTTCTGCACCGCCGAGCCCGTCACCGTCACCGGGCCTGCGAAATCGGGGATGGCGGCTTCAACCTCGACCGCGTCCAGCGCAATGGTGGTGCCCGCCCCATGGTCGATGAACCGGAAGCTGCCCCCCGTCACCACGCCTTTGGCCAGCGTGAAGGCCCGCCCCACGCCGGGGGTGTCCGCCGTCACCGTGCCCTCGGCCCCGCCGCCGCCGAACACCCAGTTTTCGCGGCCATCCCTGGCGCGTTCCAGGATCAGGGCGGGCTTGACCATCTCTATCCCGGTGATGGTGATGGTGCCCGCCATCAGATCGGCCATGTCCAGATTGATTGACAGGCTGTCCGCCGTCAGCATCGGCCCGGCATCCGACCAGTCGGCATTGTCGATGCGCACGGCCCCGGTCTGCACGCCAAGCGTCGGCCAGAACACCGGCTTGACCGCGCCTTCGATCACCAGCGCGCGCCCCGTCAGTTTCTGAAACTGCGCCGAGGCGACGCCTGCCACCCGGTCTGTCGGGATCAGCGCGACCATCCCGACAAGCACCAGAACCAGCGTCAGCACAATCGACACGAGGCCAACGATCCACCGCACCACAGCACCCCCGATTTGTACCCGATATCAGCAGCCTAAGCCCTGCCGCCCCCGCTTGCCAAGCCAGCATCGGGGCTGTGGCAGCAAAACGCCCAAACTGCTGCCTGTTGCAACGCGCAAGGGCCGCGATGCGTTCCCGTCAGTTCATCGGCCCGTCAGTTCATCGGCCCGTCAGTTCATCGGCCCGTCAGTTCACCGCCACAGGTTTGGACCGCATCCGCGCCACGGTTTCGCGTTCGGCCCGTTTGCACAGATTGGGCGGCAGGCCCCGGTCCAGCAGATCCATGTCGGCCAGCACCATCTCGCCCATCCGCTTGAACGCAATGTCCAAGGCCCCGGCCCGATGCGCCGACAGCAGGAACCCGTCGATGCCCCGCACCGGATGATCGGCCGCCAAGGGTTCGTCCGGGTACACATCGGATGCGGCCAGAATATGCCCCGACCGCACCGCCGCCATCAGCGCCGGAAAATCCACCACATCGGCGCGCGACAGCAGAATGAAGGCCGCGCCCTTGCGCATCGCGGCAAAGGCCCCCGCCCCCAGAAACCCCTTGTTTTCCGAAGTGACGCCTGCCGTCACGAACACCACATCGCTGGTGGCAAGCAGAGTGGGCAGATCCACCGCCCGCGCCCCGGCCTCATGGATCCGCGCAGGCGGCAGCCAGGGGTCGTGGATCGACAAGCGGGGCCGGAACCCCTGCAACACCCGCGCCACCGCCCGGCCCAGATCACCAAAGCCGACGATGCCCACGCAGGCCCCGGTCAGCAGCCGGGCCTGCGCGTTGCCGTCACCGCCCCATTTCTCGGCCCCCTGCCGGAACGCCGCATCCGCGCCATGGATGTTGCGCAACAGGCTCAGCGCAAACCCCAGCCCGATCTCGGCCACAGGTTCTGCAAACACCGCCCCCGTGGTCACCACATGAATGCCGCGCGCAAACACCTGATCATAGGGCATGTTGTTGATCAGATTGCTTTCCACGTTGAAAATGCAGCGCAAATTCGTCAGCCGCGCCAGCAGGCCCGCGTCCAGCGGCGGTTGCCCGATGATGTAACGCGCCTCTGCCAGCACATCGTCGGGCAACCCGGCCAAACCTTCATCCGTGGTGTCGATCACCCGGTAGCGGGCATGCAGTTCGGCCAGCAGGGCGGGCGCAAAGATTAGGTCCAGACTGCGCGGCAGCGGGCATGACAGGATCAGCGGGCGGTCGGTCATCGGCAGGCTCCTTTTGCGGCCAACATGCCTGCTTGGGCAAGGCCCCGCAAGTGGCGCAACCGGGTGGCCTGCCCCCTACCCATCGCGGCGATTTCCGGCTATAGGCTGGCCCCATGTCCCAGAACCCGCCCAACCTCCGCCCCGATCTTGCGCCACGTGCGCGTTTCAGCGAACCCGCCCGCGTGGGCCAGCCCACCATCGGCATGGTCAGCCTCGGCTGCCCCAAGGCGCTGGTCGACAGCGAACGCATCCTGACCCGCCTGCGCGCCGAAGGGTACGCGATCAGCCCCGATTATTCCGGCGCCGATGCGGTGATCGTCAACACCTGCGGGTTTCTGGACAGTGCCAAGGCCGAAAGCCTTGAGGCGATTGGCGAGGCCTTGGCCGAAAACGGCCGGGTGATCGTGACGGGCTGCCTTGGGGCCGAACCCGACTATATCACCGGCGCGCATCCGAAAGTACTGGCCGTGACCGGCCCGCATCAGTACGAGGCGGTGCTGGACGCCGTCCACAAGGCCGTGCCCGCCAAGCCCGATCCGTTCATCGACCTGTTGCCGGCCAGTGCCGTGTCGCTGACTCCGCGTCATTACAGCTATCTGAAAATCTCGGAAGGCTGCAATCACAAGTGCAAGTTCTGCATCATCCCCGACATGCGCGGCCTGCTGCAAAGCCGCCCGGCCCATGCCGTGGTGCGCGAGGCTGAACGGCTGGTCGCGGCGGGCGTCAGGGAACTGCTGGTGATTTCGCAAGATACCTCGGCCTACGGGCTGGACCTGAAATACGCCACCGACCGCGGCCACCGCGCCCATATCACCGACCTTGCCCGCGATCTGGGATCGTTGGGCGCATGGGTCAGGCTGCACTATGTCTACCCCTATCCGCATGTGCGCGACCTGATCCCGCTGATGGCAGACGGGCTGGTGCTGCCCTATCTGGACATTCCGTTCCAGCACGCCGACCCCGGCGTGTTGCGCCGCATGGCCCGGCCAGCGGCTGCTGCGAAGACGCTGGACGAAATCGCCGCATGGCGGGCGGTCTGCCCCGACATCACCCTGCGGTCTACCTTCATCGTCGGCTATCCGGGCGAAACCGACGCCGAATTCCAGACCCTGCTGGACTGGATGGATGAGGCCCAACTGGACCGGGTGGGTTGCTTTCAATACGAAAACGTCGCCGGTGCCCGCAGCAACCTGCTGCCCGACCATGTGCCCGCCGAAGTCAAACAGGAACGCTGGGACCGCTTCATGGAAAAGGCGCAAGCCATTTCCGAGGCCAAGCTGGCGGCCAAAGTAGGCCAGACCCTGCAAGTGATCGTGGATGAGGTGGACGACGCCGGTGCCACCTGCCGCACCATGGCCGACGCCCCCGAAATCGACGGCAACCTGTTCATCGACGAGCGGTTCGAGGGGTTGGCACCGGGCGATCTGGTGGCGGTGACGGTGGAGGAAGCGGGGGAGTATGATTTGTGGGGCAGTAGAGTTTGAACAATCCACTGGACCCAGAGTTTCTACGATTTGCAGAGGTCGTTGAAGGTACTCTGGCGGTTCAGGCAAATGAGATTGCTTCGGGGTTCACGATACGCAATCCGGTTTTATGGTCCGCCCGTCAAGCAACCGTTGCGGCCATGGTGTCAATGCAGGCACGCCCGGATCGAGAGTTTCAGGCAAGCGAAGTAACAACAAAGCTTTGGCGGGCTGCTATACACGCTGCCATAATTCAAGGTCTCCGTGCAGTCGAGTTCGCCATTTCAAATGCCTGCTACGCGCAAGCAGCCGCTCTTATTCGATAAGAAATCGAGGCAGTAGATGGATTGCGAGGTATCCGTCAGAGCGTCCAAAAAGAAAAACAGACACCTCGGCTAAAGGCTCTAAGACACTTGGGACAGCCATACGCTCAGCTAACCGGACTAGAGTCAGGACTCACAACCAATAGATGACAGTCGCGGCGAGGGCGCAGGCCG
>JAZKGQ010000022.1:0-84778 GCA_040385825.1 Pseudomonadota bacterium
TGCTGGGTCAGCGACATGCCGACGGTGTACATGTGGTGCGCCCAGACGACAAAGCCCAGAACCCCGATGCCGACCATGGCATAGACCATCGGCAGATAGCCGAAGATCGGTTTTTTCGAGAAGGTCGAGATCACCTGGCTGATGATGCCGAAGGCGGGCAGCACGATGATGTAAACCTCGGGGTGGCCGAAGAACCACAGGATGTGCTGGTACAGGATCGGGTCGCCGCCACCTTCGGGCTGGAAGAAGGTGGTGCCGAAGTTGCGGTCGGTCAGCAGCATGGTGATGGCACCCGCCAGAACCGGCAGCGCCAGCAGGATCAGCCAGGCGGTGACGAAAATCGACCAGGCGAACAGCGGCACCTTGTGGATCGTCATGCCGGGGGCACGCATGTTCAGGAAGGTGGTGATGATGTTGATGGCCCCAAGGATCGACGAGGCCCCCGACAGGTGGACCGCGAAGATCGCAAGGTCCATCGAATAGCCGCCCTCATTGGTGGACAGCGGCGGATACAGAACCCAGCCGACACCCGACCCCAACTGGTCATTGCCCCCCGGACTGAACACCGAAGCCACGGCCAGGGTGGTTCCGGCAATGTACAGCCAGTAGGACAGGTTGTTCATGCGCGGGAACGCCATGTCCGGCGCGCCGATCTGCAACGGCATGAAATAGTTGCCAAACCCGCCGAACAGGGCGGGAATCACCACGAAGAACATCATCAGGATGCCGTGAGCGGTGACGGTCACGTTCCAGACATGGCCATTGGGGGTGCAGGTGCTGGTGGCATCTGCGATGAAGCGCATCCCCTCCATGCACATGTACTGCACGCCGGGGTACATCAGTTCCATCCGCATGTAGACGGTGAAAATGACCGAGATCAGCCCGACAAGGCCGCCCGAGAACAGGTAAAGTATGCCGATGTCCTTGTGGTTGGTGGACATGAACCAGCGGGTGAAGAATCCGCGCTGGTCGTTTTCGTGGCCATGGATGGCTGCGTCGGCCATAGGCGCCTCCCGTAAAGGTATTGCGGTGACCCGCAGACAGGCAGAAAACTGCCGCCGACGAGTTCGTGTGTTTTCGTGTTTACTGGCAGGCAACCGTTGCCGCAATGTCCGACTTTGACGCAGGGCCAATAAATCTTTTGAAAGCAGGGGGCAGGGCCGACGGCGGCTGGCAAAGGCAAAAGGCGCAAGTCCCGCATCCGGGAACCTGCGCCTGAAAATCGTGGGGCCGTGGCCGCCACCCTGTAGTGCCGGCCTGCGTTACTTCAGCGTGCCCAGGTATGCGGCCATGTCCTCGCCGCCCTTGGCCAGCTTGAACGACATCTTCGACTTGGCCCCGGCATCCGCCGTCTTTTCCTTGAGCCAGGCACTGGGGTCGGCGATATAGGCGGCAAGCGAGGCTTCATCCCACACGGTGCCCGCAGCGCCGACCGCCAGCATGGACTCGCCATAGCTGTAGTCAGGCGCAGACCCGACCTGACGGCCGATCACGCCCCACAGGTTCGGCCCGGTCTTGCCGCCCTTGACGATCTCGGTGCCATCTGCCGCAACGATGGAATGGCAGGCCTTGCATTTCTTGAAATCCGCCTCGCCCAGGGCCGGATCAGCGGCGAAGGCAGGGGCAGACAGCGCGATGAAGGTCAGGCCGGCGATCAGGGTCAGTTTCGGCATCTTGTCCTCTTGCTGGTGGGTGCGGCATATCCGCAAAACCTTTTGCTTGATGATAGATGGCGCGTGATCTGCGGTCTTGCAAGTGACCGAATGGTCGCAAGGCCCGTGGAGGCCGCGATAGTTGGCCTGTGGCCGTGGGGTGACAGTTCTGGCGGGAGTAGCAGGGCCTATCCGGGGAAGGCGCGGGGGAAGGTGGCCATCAGGGCCGCGTCCATGTCCTGCAAGGTGACGGGCAGCCCAAGATCCACCAGACTGGTCACGCCGTGATCGGCGATGCCGCAGGGCACGATTCCGTCAAAATGCGACAGGTCGGGTTCGACGTTGATCGAGATGCCGTGAAAGCTGACCCAACGGCGCAGCTTGACCCCGATGGCTGCGATCTTGGCTTCGGCGATCCGGCCATCCGGCCCGGTCACGCCGGGCAGGGTGACCCAGACCCCGACACGGCCAGCGCGCCGTTCGCCTGTCACGTTGAATTCGGCCAGCGCGGCAATCACCCAGGCCTCCAGCGCGCAGACGAACTGGCGCACGTCGCGCCCCCGGCGGTTCAGGTCCAGCATGGCGTAGGCCACCCGCTGACCGGGGCCGTGATAGGTATATTGCCCGCCGCGCCCCGCGTTGAACACGGGAAAGCGGTCGGGGTCTGTCAGGTCGGCGATCCGGGCCGAAGTGCCTGCCGTGTAAAGCGGGGGGTGTTCCAGCAGCCAGATCGCCTCGGGGGCGGTGCCATCCGCAATGGCGGCAACGCGGGCTTCCATCGCGGCCAGTGTTTCGGGATAGGGCGCAAAGCCCGGCAGATGCGCCCATTCGACGGCGCCGGCACCTTCTGCCGACAAGGCCCCCGCAAGTTTTGTGTTGGCGAATGAGCCGGTCATGGTACAATTTTGCCCAGTTGAGTCTGCTGTCCTTATTTAGGAGTGATGCGATGAAATTGAAGATGATTGCAACCACCGCCCTTGCCGCTTCCTTGACCCTTTCCCCCGTCTCGCCGCTTGTCCGTCCTGTCCATGCCGATGCGGGCGATGCCATTGCAGGCGCGCTGATTGGCGGCATCATCGGCAATGCGATTGCCAGGGATCAGCAGCGCCAGAGACAGAAAACCTATTCCAAACGGTCCACGAAATCCTCGAAACCATCGGGCATCAGTTCGGCTCAGCGCGAGGCCAACCGCGAGGTGCAGACCGCGCTGAACATGTTCGGCTATCCGGTCGGCACGCCGGACGGGTCGATCGGGCCGAAAACGCGGGGGGCCATTTCCGGCTATCAGGCCTTCATGGGCTATCCCGCCACCGGCCAGTTGACCGATTACGAGCGCACGGTTCTGGTCACCGCCTATCAGCGCGGGCAGGCGGGGGGGCCGCTGATCGCGCAGACCGTGGCGACCAGCCCCTATGGCATGAAGGGCCTGCTGCTGGCACAGCGCGATGAAATGGCAGGAGTCGTGCCGGGCGTCATGGCGCAGGCCCCGCTGGCGGTGCCCGCAGCGCCAGTGGTGGCCGCCGCCGCCCTGCCGTTGCTGCTGCCCGAGGTGGCAGAGCCTGCCGCCGAACCCGCGCCCAGCACGGCGGCGCTGCCGTCCTTCATGGGGGCAGGGGGCGCGCAGGGGTCGCTGGCGTCCAACTGCAACAAGGTCAGCCTGCTGACCAACACCAACGGCGGCTACACGACCGCGGCCACCATGTCGGACGCCAATTTTGCCCTGTCCGAACAGTTCTGCCTTGCGCGCACCTATGCGATGGCTTCGGGCGAGGAACTGGCGGCCAAGGTGGCCGGGTTCACCCCCGCGCAAATCTCGGAACAATGCGCGGGCTTTGGCCCGGTGCTGCAAGAACATGTGGCGGCGCTGTCGCTGAAACCCGCAGCCGAGGTGCTGGCCGGGGTCGAAGGCTTTGTCCTGCAAAGCGGCATGGCGCCGGCGCAACTGTCGGGCACGGCGAAGGTCTGCCTTGGCGTGGGCTACACCACCGATGACATGGATGTGGCGATCGGATCGGCGCTGCTGCTGGCGGGGCTGGGCGAGGGGGCCTATGCCGAACTGCTGGGGCATCACCTGTCGCAAGGCTATGGCGCGAACATCCGGCCCGATCTGGCGATGGAATGGTATGATCTGTCGCTGGCATCGGGGGGACAGGTGTTTGCCCCCGGTCTGCAAGGCCGCGGCGATCTGATCCGCAAGGCCGCCTACACCCTCAACGGGCGCGCCGCCGACCTCGCCCCGCAGCCCGTGGTGCAAGAGGCGGCCTTGCCCGCCTTCAGTGTTGCCCCCGAGCCTGCGGTCCCGGACGCGGCCCCCGTGGAACAGGCCGCTGTCCCCGCCTTGCCAGAGGTGACGGCCGAGGTCGACCAACCCACCGATACACCGCCTTCTGCCGCCATGGCGACCGGGGCCGAGGTTGCGATGATGGCCGCCAGACTGCCCTTCCTGATCTTCAGCGGCAACTGACCCCTGCGCGGCACGACGCATCGCCCCACCCGGACGGGGCGATGCGTCTGGCGCAAAATCCCCCTTCCCTTTGTACCTGTCTGCCGCTAAACAGCCGCCATCCGAGCCGGAACTGTGCGGCTGTGGCGGAATTGGTAGACGCGCAGCGTTGAGGTCGCTGTTCTTTAATCGGAGTGAAAGTTCGAGTCTTTTCAGCCGCACCAGTTCCAGCTCGGATCTCTCCTGCCTCTCCGCCCAAGGCAGACCCCCGTTTCCCCCTTTTTTCGCAGATCGTCGTTTTTTTTGCGCAGCCCCCTGCGAATGTCGCCTTTGCGACAGACAAGGCGCTGCCCGACATGCCCTTGGGGAATCGTCCTGCCTGCCCCAGACAGGCTGATTTCCCGTCAGATGGCCCCCAGACAGGCTAATTCCTGTCGCATACCGTGCCGAACTGCCCGTTTTTCCCGCAATTGCATGATCGACAGGCGGATTGTGACAAGTCCGTTGCAATACCCACCGCGTTTGGGTTTAGTCGGGACAACAACAGTGCAGGTAATCTGCCGGACCATATCAGGGAGACTCGGGTGGCAGCTGAAACCCGCAACGACGCGTTCGTCGCATTTGAACACGTTCAGAAAAGCTATGACGGGGTCAGCCTCGTTGTAAAAGACCTTAACCTGAACATCGCGAAGGGCGAGTTTCTGACCATGCTCGGGCCATCGGGGTCTGGCAAGACCACCTGTCTGATGATGCTGGCCGGGTTTGAAACCGCCACCAACGGCGAGATCAAGCTGGATGGCCGCCCGATCAATCAGGTGCCGCCGCACAAGCGCGGCATCGGCATGGTGTTCCAGAACTATGCGCTGTTTCCGCATATGACGGTGGGGGAAAATCTGTCCTTCCCGCTTGAAGTGCGCGGCATGGGCAAATCCGACCGCGAGGCCAAGGTCAAGCGCGCGCTGGACATGGTGCAGATGTACGCCTTCGTGAACCGTCGCCCGGCGCAACTGTCCGGCGGGCAACAGCAACGTATCGCCCTTGCCCGCGCTCTGGTGTTCGACCCCACGCTGGTCCTGATGGACGAACCGCTTGGCGCGCTGGACAAACAGTTGCGCGAACACATGCAGTTTGAAATCAAGCATCTGCACGACAGCCTTGGCATCACGGTCGTCTATGTGACCCATGATCAGGGCGAGGCCCTGACGATGTCCGACCGCATCGCCGTGTTCAACGATGGCCGCATCCAGCAGCTTGCCCCCCCCGCCGATCTGTACGAACGCCCCGACAACAGCTTTGTCGCGGGCTTCATCGGCGAGAACAACAAACTGCTTGGCACCATCGAGGAACTGTCCGGCGACAAGGCCCTTGTGCGGCTGGCCACCGGCGAGCTGATCGACGCGACTCCGGTGAACGTGCGCGAAAAGGGGCAGAAAACCCTCGTGTCGATCCGCCCCGAACGGGTGGAATTCAAGCCCGACATGATGCCGCCCGGTGCCCATACCATCGGCGCCGAGGTGGTTGAGGTCATCTATATGGGCGACATCCTGCGCGCCCGGCTGAAGATGGCGGGGTCGGATGATTTCGTCATGAAGATGCGCAACACCCTGGGTCAGACCAAACTGACCGCAGGGCAAATGATCAACGTGGGCTGGCATCCGCAGGACGCCCGCGCGCTTGACCCGGTCTGACCCGGCACGCGCTTGGCCGCGCGCACCGGACACCGCTGCAAAAACCAGAACCAAGTCCAATCAGGGAGCCTACCAATGAAAAGAATATTGATCCTGTCTACCGCGCTGACCGCTGTCAGCTTTGCCGCGCAGGCAGAAGTAACGGTCATGTCCTGGGGTGGCGGCTACACCACCAGCCAGGTGGAAGCCTATCACAAGCCCTTCACCGCCGCGACCGGTACGCCGGTGATCTCGGTTGACAGCGACAACCCGGCCCCTGCCGTCAAGGCGATGGTCGAGGCTGGCAACGTGACGGTCGATGTGGCCGACGTGGAATATGCCGACGCCATCCGTCTGTGCGATGACGGCATGCTGGAGCCGATTGACGCGGCGTCGCTGCCCGCCGGTGCCGATGGCACCCCGGCGGTTGACGACTTCCTGCCCGGCGCGCTGACTGAATGCGCCGTGTCGACGATCGTGTTCTCGACCGTGTTCGCCTATGACACCACCAAGTTTCCCGAAGGCCCGACCGCGATTGCCGATTTCTTCGACCTTGCCAAATTCCCCGGCAAGCGCGGCATGCGCAAGGGCGCGAAAGCGAACCTTGAAATGGCACTGATGGCCGATGGCGTGCCTGCGGCCGAGGTGTACGCCATGCTGGAAACCCCGGAAGGTCAGGACCGCGCCTTTGCGAAACTGGACACCATCAAGTCGGAAGTCGTCTGGTGGGAAGCAGGCGCACAGCCGCCGCAGCTTCTGGCAGATGGCGAGGTCGCGATGACCACAGCCTATAACGGCCGTATCTTCGGGGCTGCCGTGTCGGAAGGCAAACCCTTCGCCACCGTCTGGGATGGTCAGGTCTATGAATATGATCTGTTCGTGATCCCCAAGGGCGCGCCCAACAAGGACGCCGCACTGGAGTTCGTGAAGTTCGCCACCTCGACTCAGGCATTGGCCGATCAGGCCAAGTGGATCAGCTATGGCCCGGCGCGCAAATCCTCGGCGCCGCTGGTGGGGCTGTTCAACGACGGCAAGACCGAAATGGCCCCCTACATGCCGACGGCTGCTGCCAACCTGACCAACGCGCTGCCCTCGTCCTACGAGTTCTGGGTGGACCGCGATGCCGAGCTGAACGAGCGTTTCAACGCCTGGCTCGCGTCCAACTGATCTGACTTGCGGGCGCGGGGGGAAACCCTCGCGCCCGCAGCTTTTGCCGCCGCAGTTTTCTCAAAGACTCCTCCCAAGGACATCCGATGGCCGAGATCGCCCCCCTGTTGACCACCGCCGATGGCCGCCCGCTGAAAGCCGCCCTGGGGGCCGCGCAAGCCCGCGCCAAACGCCGGGCGTTTTTCCTGGTGCTGCCATTGCTGGCCTTCGTGATCCTGACCTTTGTCATTCCCATCGGAACGATGCTGAAACGCTCGTTCGATCATGACGGGTTTTCGGCCAATGCGCCCCTGGTCGGCGCCTGGTTTGACGCCAATCCGCAGAGCACCGAACCCGACGAGGCCGCCTATGCCGCGCTGGTAGCCGATCTGGCGCAGATGCAGAAGGACAAGACCCCTGGCATCGCGGGCACCCGCATCAACTATACCGTGCCGGGCACGATTTCCCTGTTCAAGGGGGCTGCCCGCAATGCGGCCAAGATGGAGCCGCCGTTCAAAGAGGCGCTGCTGGCCGATGATGCCAAATGGTCCGACCCCTTGGTGTGGGTCGCGATGCGCGAGGCCTCGAACCGCTACACCACCGATTTTTACATGGTCGCAACCGACCTCAAGCGCAGCGTTGATGGCGGCACCGAGCGGGTGGACGAAAAACAGCGGATCTACCGCTATCTGTTCGTCAAGACCTTCATCCTGTCGGGGATCATCACCTTCATCTGCCTGCTGCTGGCCTTTCCGGTGGCGCATCTGCTGGCGACGCTGCCGATGGCCAAGTCGAACCTGCTGATGATCCTTGTGCTGCTGCCGTTCTGGACCTCGCTTCTGGTGCGCACCACCAGTTGGATCGTTCTGCTGCAAGAACAAGGAGTTGCCAACAACGTCATGGTCGCCATGGGGTTGATCGGCGATGATAACCGCTGGCGCATGATCTATAACCAGACCGGCACCATCATCGTGATGACGCATATCCTGCTGCCGTTCATGATCTTGCCGCTGTATTCGGTGATGCGGACCATTCCGCCCAGCTATGCCCGCGCCGCCCGGTCGCTGGGGGGCACCAGCTGGACCACCTTCCGCCGCATCTATCTGCCGCAGACCCTGCCGGGGATCGCGGCGGGGTCGCTGTTGGTGTTCATTCTGGCCGTCGGGTACTACATCACCCCGGCCCTGGTTGGCGGGGCCGACGGGCAGTTGATTTCCAACTTCATCGACTTCCACATGGACAAGTCGAACTGGTCGCTGGCGGCTGCGATTGCGGCGCTGTTGCTGGGCGCTGTCCTGATCCTCTACTGGCTCTATGACCGTCTGATCGGCATTGACCGCCTGAAATTCGGTTAAGGAACACCCCATGGCCCTGCCCACCTATGCCACCCCGCTGGAACGTCTTTGGCACTACACCTACAAGGTGCTGTGCGTGGCGATCTTCGTGTTCCTGATCGCGCCGATTCTGGTGATCATCCCCTTGTCCTTCAACATCGAGCCGTATTTCACCTTTACGGAAAAGATGCTGAAACTGGACCCGAGCGGCTATTCCATGCGCTGGTATGACACGCTGCTGACGCTTGGCATGTCGGCGCCGGACGGCCCGCGCGATAGCAGCTGGTGGGCGCAGGTCTGGAACGAGGCCACCTGGGTCAAGGCGGCCAAGAACTCGCTCTGGGTCGGGCTTTGGGCGACCGTTCTGGCAACAAGCCTGGGCACACTGGCGGCACTGGGCCTGTCGCGGCCGGAAATGCCGTACCGGCGGCTGATCATGGCGATCCTGATTTCGCCGATGATCGTGCCCATCATCATCATCGCCGTGGGGATGTTCTTCTTCTATTCGTCTACCTGTGTGGCGCCGGACACGATGCTTGGCTCATTGCTGGCCCCGGTGCTGTCGCAGAAGGGCTGCCTTGCGAACTCGCATCTGGGCATCATCATGGCCCATGCCACACTGGGCATTCCCTTCGTGATCATCACGGTGACGGCCACCTTGTCGGGGTTTGACCAGTCGCTGATCCGCGCCAGCGCCAGCCTTGGCGCCAGCCCGCGCATCACCTTCTTCAAGGTGATCATGCCGCTGATCCTGCCCGGCGTGGTGTCAGGGGCGCTGTTCGCCTTTGTCACCTCGTTTGACGAGGTGGTGGCCGTGCTGTTCATCGCAGGCCCCGAACAGCAGACCATCCCGCGCCAGATGTGGAACGGCATCCGAGAGGCGATCTCGCCCGCCATTCTGGCGGTGGCGACGATCCTCGTGATCATCTCGATCTGCCTGCTGGCCACGGTGGAATTGCTGCGGCGAAGGTCCGATCGGCTGCGCGGGATTGCTTAGGGTCGGATGATCGTTGAGGGAACCGGCCTAACTTGGCGAGTTCCTTCTTAAGACGCGCCACGAAAGGGCAAGGCCCGACCGCCGGGTGGGCAGGCAACCGCAGTTCTACGCGCTTTATGGGTCAACTTCTCCCACCGACGTTCTGCTGGTGAGGTTGCAAAATGCCCGCCCGAGGGGGCGGTCGGGCATTGCCCGGCGCGCTTCGCGCTTTGTTCCGGGCAGAAGAAGAAGGTCGGTTGAAACCGCTTCAGGGAAGTATCTGCAACCACACCCAAATCGTGACAACCGACAGGGCGGTGGCGACCAGAACCGACGAGGCCGCCACCCGTTTGGCCACCCCGTACATGTTGGCAAACACATAGGCGTTGACGCCGGGGGCCATGGCGGCGGTCAAGACCGCCGACCGCAGCCCCGCATCGCCCAGACCAAAGGCATGGCGGG
Source organism: Pseudomonadota bacterium (assembly GCA_040385825.1). Taxonomy (GTDB): domain Bacteria; phylum Pseudomonadota; class Alphaproteobacteria; order Rhodobacterales; family Rhodobacteraceae; genus JANNNF01. Next base: position 9,681 of record JAZKGQ010000022.1, read on the forward strand.
CCAGCAGATAGGTCAGCCCCGGATGCACGATCAGCGATATGGCTGACACCATGGCAATCGTCGCGCGGTCGCCTTCGGGGCGATAGCGCATCAGCACCCCGCCCAGGGCGAACAGCGCCGCAGGCAGGCCTGCGCGCGCCATCATGTCGACAGCACCGCGCACCACGGCGGGCATCGGCACGCCCGACAGGTTGACGGCAAACCCCGCCAAAATGCCGATCACCAGCGGCTGGCTGAAAATCGCGCGCGCCACTTGCAGGCTCAACGTCTGCCACGCCAGCCCCTGACCCCGCGACCGGGCCAGTTCCATGAAGGTGATCCCGAAGGCATAGAACAGCGGCGCATGGATGGAAATGATGGCAAAGTTGCCGGCCAGCGCATCGGCCCCATAGGCGCGTTCGGTGATGGGCACGCCCAACAGCAGCGAGTTTGAAAACAGGCAGCAAAACCCGATGGCGACAGAATCGGTCACAGGCCGCCCAAAGATCAGCCGCGCGCCAAAGTATCCGGCGGCAAAGCCGGTAAAGGCCCCGATGTAGAAGCTGAGCATCAGCCCCGGATCATAGGCCAGCGTCAGATCAAGGCTGGCGACCGACTGAAACAGCAGCACCGGCAGCGCGAAGGTCTGGGCAAAGCGCATGACCCCATCAACCGCGCTTTCCGAAAACCACCCGGCACGGGCGGCGACATAGCCAAAGCCGATCACCAGAAATACCGGCAGGATAACGTCGATCAGCGCGTTCATGGCTGGTTGTCGTAGGCAATGGTCATACCGTCATGCGCAGGCCGGATATGGGCCGGCAATTCGGCGATCAACGTCGCGTGGTCCAGATCATTGTGCATGTTGGTCAGCACGGCGCGGGCCGGGTTGGCGCGGGCGATCCAGTCCAGCGTCAGCGCCAGATGCGCATGGGTCGGATGCGGCTTGCGGCGCAGGGCATCGACGATCCAGCAGTCCAGACCCTGCAACACCGCCCAGCTTTCGGGCGGAATGGCCACCGCATCGGGCAGATAGGCCAGCGGGCCGATGCGAAAGCCCAAAGCCTCCATCGAGCCGTGATCGACAGCAAAGGGAATCAGCGTGACCGGGCCGCCGTCGCCCGTCACCGTGACCGGGCCGTCCAGATCATGCAGGTCCAGAATGGGCGGGTAGGGCGAGGCCTCGGGCTGCTGGAAGGCATAGCCGAAACGGTCCATCAGCGCGGCTTGCGTGGGCGCATCGGCCCAGACGGCCAAGCGGCGGCGGATGTTGAACACGATCTGGCGCAGATCGTCGATGCCATGGGTGTGGTCGGCGTGGGAATGGGTGTAGATCACCCCGTCCAACGTGCCGACGCCCGCATCCAGCAACTGTTCGCGCATGTCGGGCGAGGTGTCGATCAGGACGCGGGTGGTGCCGTCGCCGGTGATGCGCTCCACCAGCAGGGAACAACGGCGGCGGCGGTTCTTCGGATTGGCGGGGTCGCAGTCGCCCCAGTCGCCGCCCAGACGCGGCACGCCCCCCGACGACCCGCAGCCAAGGATGGTGAAGCGCAAGGAGGCCATCAGGCGGCTGCCTCAGTTTTGGGGGGCACGGTTTTGGGGAGCACGGCTTTGGGGAACAGGCGGTTGAAGTTGGCGGTGGTGGCGGCGGCGAACTCGGTTTCCGTCAGGCCGAACACCGCAGCCCCGGCGCGGGCGGTAAAGGCGGTATAGGCCGGTTCATTGCGCCGGCCCCGGTAGGGCGGGGGGGCAAGGTAGGGGCTGTCGGTTTCCAGCAGGATGCGGTCAATCGGGGCGGCGGCAAATATATCGCGCAAGGCGCCGCTTTTGGGAAAGGCCGCGATGCCCGACATCGACAGGTAAAAGCCAAGGTCCAATGCCGCCTGCGCCAGTTCCGGGCTGGAGGAAAAACAGTGCATGACGCAGGTGTAGGGCCTGGCGCGGAAGCCTTCGGTCAGGATGCGGGCCATGTCGTCATCGGCGTCGCGGGCGTGGATGATCAGCGGCAGCCCGGTTTCCTGTGCGGCCTGAATGTGAATGCGCAAGGAGGTTTGCTGAACATCCCTGCTGTCGGCGGTGTAGTGATAATCAAGGCCCGTCTCGCCAATGCCGACCATCTTGGGGTGGCGGGTCAGGGCGATCAACTGGTCCAGCGTGATCAGCGGTTCTTCGGCCACCCGCATGGGGTGGATGCCTGCTGCATAGAACACCGACGGGTTGGCTTCCGCAATCGCGCGCACCGCGGGTTCGGTGTCCAGCCTTGTGCAGATCGTCACCATCCGCGTCACGCCTGCGGCATGGGCGCGGGCCAGAATTTCGGGCAATTCGCCGTTGAAATCGGGGAAATCAAGGTGGCAGTGGCTGTCGACAATCTCGGGCGGCGGGGTCATGTGATCACCTTTGGGCGAGGGTGCCCGCCGTCTCGTCAATTTTCAAAAACATATCCATCAGAAGGGCGGCAGGGTCAAGGTTCACCGCCTTGCCCCGGCGCGCGCGGATCGACAGGGTTTGCGCCAGATCGGCCCAGCCCCGCGCGGCATGGGGCGTGGGGGCAAGCCGGGCGAACAGATCGGCCTCGCCCGCTGCGGCCTGCGGTGCGGCCTGGTTCAGGCTGCCTGCGCGTGCGAGGCGGGCCAGAAACAGGTCGATCAGCGTGACCATCAGGTCAAAGCGCCCCTCGGCCCCCCGCGCCGCGCCTTTTTCCACCAGAGCCAGCGCGCGGGGACGGTCCATCCGGGGCAGGGTGGCAAACAGCGCCACAAGGTCGGCATAGATCTTCAGCCCGTCCAGGTTGGTCAGGCGAAACGCCTCGCCCACCGACCCGCCCGCCAGTTCGGCAAGCGCAGTCTGATCGGCGGGCTGCACCTCGCCGCCCGCGGCCAGCAGGGCCTGCGCCAGATCGTCGGGTGACAAGGGCGACAGCCGCAACTGGCGACAGCGCGACCGGATGGTCGGCAGCAGCCGGTGCGGTTGATGCGCAATCAGGATGAAGGTGACGCCAGCGGGCGGTTCCTCCAGCAGTTTCAGCAGGGCGTTGGCGGCATTGGGGTTCAGATCATCGGCGCTGTCGATGATGGCGACGCGGCGATTGGCGTCCGTCATCTTGTGCTGGAAATAGTCCTTCATCTCGCGCACTTCGTTGACGCTTATCACCTGCGACACCGCCTTGTCCTGATTGGTCAGGCCGCGGCGCAACAAGAACAGGCCCGGTTCCGACAGCACAGCCAGACGGCGCGCGACAGGGTGGTCATCGGGCACGGTCAGCGTGGTGGGGGGGGGGGCGTCGAACATGCCGCCATCGGGCACCGGGGTTGCCAGCAAGAACCGGGCCAGCCGCCAGGCAAGGGTGGCTTTGCCCACCCCCTGCTGCCCGCTGATCAGCCAGGCATGATGCAGCCGGCCGGACAAGTAGACTGACAGAAACTCGGCCTGTTCCGCGACATGCCCCAGCAGATGCCGGGTTTCGCGCGGATGCGGGGCGCCTGCAACGCGGTCGGGTTCGGGAAAATCTGCAAGATAGACCGACGGCATCAGCGGGCCAGGTGGCGCAGGGCCACATCCAGAACGGCGGCGGCCACAGCGCCCTGCGCGCCCGCCCCGTCGATCACCGCAAAGCGCGGCTGGTCCTTGGCCAGCGCCAGAAACCCTGCGCGCATGGTCTGCTGAACGGCCAGGCCCATATCCTCGAACCGCTGTTCCGCACCTGCGCGGGCCACGGCGCGCGACAGGCCAAGGGCGGGGTCAATGTCGATCAAAAGGGTCAGGTCGGGTTCGACCCCGATCATCAGGTCATGCAGCCGGTCCACCAGCGCGCGCAGATCGCCCGAGCGCAGGCCCTGATACATGCGGGTGCTGTCGGCGAACCGGTCGGTGATCACCACCTCGCCCCGGTCAAGGGCGGGCTGGATGGTCTTTTCCAGATGGTCACGGCGCGCGGCGGTGAACAGCAAGGCTTCGGTCTGCGCCGACCAGCGGTCGGGGTCGCCCTCCAGCACCAGACGGCGGATCTGTTCGGCCCCGTCGCTGCCACCCGGTTCGCGGGTCAGGGTGACGACATGGCCCCGGTCACGCAGGGCCTGCGCCAGACGGCGGGCTTGCGTCGATTTGCCAGACCCGTCAATGCCTTCAAGGCTGAAAAACCGCCCCGCCATTCAGCTCGCCGCAGGCTCGGCGCCCAGATAGCGGTCATAGAGCATCTCTGCGGCGGTGGTCAGGCGTTGCACAAAGCCGCCCTTGGCGACATCCGATTCTGTCACCAGACCGATGCGATGATCCGGCAGGCCGGGCACCTTGATCACCAGCTCGCCCACCGGGGTTCCGGCGGCAACCGGGGCGGCAAGCGGGCCCTTGTAGGTGACTTCCGCGCTGATGCTGCCCTGCACGAGGGCGGGCACCAGCAGCGACACATCGGCGGCGGGCACCAGCCCGACCGTGGTCGCAGCGCCCAGAAACACCTCGGCCTCGGCCACGCGGACGCCGGCCTTGGCCACGGTTTTCTGGGTGAACTGGCGGAAGGCCCAACTGGTGATCCGCTCGGCTTCCTCGGCGCGGTCCTTGTCCGAGGCCAGCCCCGTCATCGCAAAGATGATCCGGCGATCGCCCTGCTTGACGCTGCCGACAAGGCCGAACCCGGCCTCGATCGTATGGCCGGTTTTCAGGCCATCCGCCCCGACGCCCAGTTTCAACAGCGGGTTGCGGTTGTTGGCATTGGCGGGGGCACGGCCTTTGTAATTGAACTCGGTTTCGGCAAACATCGGGTAATATTCGGGAAATTCCTCGATCAGCCGGGCCGACAGAATGCCCAGATCGCGCATCGACATGCGGTGGTTGGGGTCAGGCCAGCCCGAGGCATTGGTGAAGGTCGAGGCCTCCAGCCCGATCGCGCGGCCCCGTTCGGTCATCTGCGCGGCAAAGGCTTCTTCCGAGCCTGCCAACCCTTCCGCCACCACGATGCAGGCATCGTTGCCCGAATTCACGATGATGCCGCGGATCAGTTCGTCGACAGTGGGACGGTCGCTTTCCTGCAGATACATGGTGGACCCGCCAAGCGCCGTCATCTCTCGCGCGCGCGATGATACGGCAAAGGTGGTGTCCATGTTCACCCGGCCATCGCGCAAGGCCTCGAACAGCATGTTGATCGTCATGAGTTTGGACATCGATGCCGGCGGCAGGGGCGTGCTGGCGTTTTTGTCCATCAGCACGGTCCTGGTGGTCAGATCATAGACCCATGCGGCAGAGGCCAGGGTTTCAAAGGCGCGAGCAGGCAGGGCGGCTGTCAGCGCCAGCAGAACCAGTCCGAGGGTGCGAAGGAACATGGCAAGTCTCCGTCATAAAGGCGCATGAGGCCTGCCCGTGACGCCTGCGCGGGATGCGGGCAGGCGACCGGGTCAGCGTTTCAGGGGGTAGGCGTCGGCAAAACCCGCCGCCTTGATCTTGGTCAGGCTGGCGGCATCGCCGCGGGCGGTCAGGCTCCAGAACGATTTGCCCTGTGCGGTTTCCTTGCGGATATCCGCGCCGATCCCGGCTTTGGTCAGGGTGTCTGCCGCCCGTTTGGCATTGGCCTCGACCGAGAAAATGCCAATCTGGATCAACCCGCCACCGGCCGCCGCCGGGGCAGGCTTTGCCGCAACCGGGGCCGCAACCGGGCCAGCAACCGGGCCAGCAACCGGGGCCGTGACCAGCGGAGCTTTCGGTGTGGCCGTGGGTCTGGCGTTTGCCGCCGCAGGTTTGCTGTCGACCGCATCCAGCGCCGCGGTGGCAATCTCGGCGGCCCCCATCACCGGAGCGCCCGATCTTGCCGCCGTCCTGGCCGCGGCAGGTTTTGCCCCGGCATCCGCAAGGGCGGTGGTTTCAACGGATTCTGCCGCATCCAGAATGGGCCTGGTCGCATCGGGGGCCACGTCTTCCCCGGCCTCGTCGCGGCGCAGGGCGGTCACGCTGACCCGGCCCGGCTCGCCCGCGAGCAACCCAAGCGCCGCCGCCGCGTCGGACGAGATCTGCAGGGCCGGGCCGGGATTGTCGCGTTCGCGCCGGAACAGCGCGCCGATCACGAACTTGCCATTGCCGGGGTTGCGCATGATCACGCGTTCGGGGTCTTTGGCATCGGGCGAGGCCACCCAGACCCCGCCAAGCGAGGGGCGGCCATCCCACAGCGCCTGATCGGTGACCTGAAACACCTCGGGGGCCTCGACATCGCGGTCGACCAGCCGCACCGATGTTGCCGGTTTGGCATCAGCCGGGCTCGCCGTATCCGAACCGGCCTTTTTGGCAAACGGCCCCGCGCCCGGCTGACATGCCGCCAGCATCAGGACGGCAGCCATCGCTGTCGTTGTCGTCAGAGCCAGATGCCTGAACGCTGCTCCTGCCATGTTCCACCCTCATGTGCGCGGGTCTGTTGCCGCGCTTGTCGTTTCTGTGCCGCGCCTGCCGAAGCCTGCCCCGGACGCCTGCCTGTTGCCGCCGCTGCGCGACAGTGCCATGCCGGGGGGCGGCAAAACATCAGCCCCAGGGATCAGCCCCCGGAACAGCCCCTGGCGCGCGGATCATAGCCCGTGCCGGTGCGACTGGAAAGGGCAGGCAGCCCCGGCCCCCATCACGATGCGCGGATTTCACCGCAACCGTGCCCTTTCAGAATCACCGCCACCCCGCTAGAGCCATTCCGTCGGGCCAAAGCTGTGCGCGCCTTCACCGCAGTACAGCCCTGGCCGACCGTGGAAGGGTGGCAGAGTGGTCGATTGCTCCGGTCTTGAAAACCGGCGATGCGCAAGCATCCGTGGGTTCGAATCCCACCCCTTCCGCCACAATGCCTGACACCCGGTCCCTTTGAACGCATGACAGGGAACGCGTGACCGGGACATATGACAAACCGGGATGTTGCCGCGCCCCCGATTTCTGATCGGCCAGCCTCCTGCCTGTCTGAAAATGACACCCATGCCCGCTATTTCTGATGTTGCGGTCTGTCGCGGCCGATTCCCTCGGGAATTGAGTGACGCAGGTATTGGAGTAGGTGGAGGGACCACGGCAGACCGCACCCTTGCCCCGACCTAAGGGCACCTCTGACGCGGCTGGTCTGGAATGGTAGGCCCGGAGGGACTCGAACCCCCAACCAAGGCGTTATGAGCGCCCTGCTCTAACCGTTGAGCTACAGGCCCAGCTTTGCCTGCCTAGCAGAAGCAGGCCGGGGGTCAAGACGGGCGGAGGGTCAGGACCGGTTTTCGGGCGGATGGGACCAGGATTGCCAGCCTTGGTCCTGCTGATGAAAGCTGGCACCGGGGGCGGGGTGAAAGACGGGCAGGGCATCGGTCGCCACATACCGGGTCACGGTCACGCGGCCCTGATCATGGTCGATCACGTTCACATCGTTTTCCTGTCCGCGCAGCCGGGTGGACAGGGTGGTGCCGGCCTGCACGCACAGCATCAGCCGCCCCCCTTTGCGCAGCGCGAACGGGTCTGCCGCCCATTGGTGCAGATGGCCCGACAGCACGACATCCGCCCCGGCTTCGGCCAAGGCCTCGGCAGCGGCGGCGGCGCCTTTCATCGGGGTCTTGCCAAGCGCTGCAGGCTGGGTCAGCGGGTGGTGCAGCACCACGACGCGCAACTGCCCCGACGCGCAGGCCCGCAGGCGGGTGCAGGCGCGGGCCAGGGTTTCATCCGCGATCAGCCCGCGTTGCCAGACCCTGGGGTCGGTGGTATTGACGCCGATCACCGCCAGATCGGGGCTGTGAAACACCGGTTCCAGATTGTTGGAAATTGCCGTGCGATAGGCGCGGAACGGCCAGAACAGCCGCGCCAGCGGGTTGTAGAGCGGCACATCGTGATTGCCCGGCACGCAAAGCACCGGGGCGGCCATGCGGCGGATCAGGGCCGCGCAATCGGCAAACTGGGTCTTCAGCGCCCGCTGCGTCAGATCGCCCGAGATGATGATGACATCGGGCTTCAGTTGCGCCGCAAGATCCACCAGAGGTTGGCGCAATTCCGGGCGGTCGGTGCCGAAATGCAGATCGGACAGATGCAGGATGCGCCCCATGCCGTCACACGGGGGCGGCGGTCGGGACCAGCACTGTCAGCGCCGCCGGCAAGACCCGGAACCGGAAGGGGGCGACCATCTTTTCCCGCTCGCCGTCGCGGGCGATGGTGCGGCGGGATTTGCGGGTTTCGATGGTGATTTCGGTCCCGGCCTCCAGCGTGAAATCGCGGTAGGGCCGGGCGCTGCGCAGCGCCACGCGCAGCGCGAACCCCAGCAACTGCCAGCGCCGCAGTTCAGGCGCGATATAGACGGCGAATTTGCCGTCGCGGACAAGATCGGCGCCTTCCATTCCGTACTGGTCCAGTTGATAGGCCGATTGCGCGACAAAGATCATCGGGCTGCGCAGATGCTCGGTCCGCCCGTCAATGGTTATGCGCATCCGGCTGGGCCGGTCATAGGTGACAAGCGTCCGCAACCCCGACCAATAGGCCGCAAGCCGTGAGCGGCCAAAGCGGGCATAGGCGGCCTCGCGCCGTTCCAGCAGGGCGGGGTACAGGCCAAGGCTTGCGTTGTTCAGGAACAGCTTGCCGTTCACCTCGCCGACATTCACTTGTTGCGGTTCGGCGGTGATCAGCGCGGCAATGGCCCCCGCCGGATCGTTGGGCAGGCCAAGGCTGCGGGCAAAGAAGTTGAACGTGCCCATCGGCACGATGCCCATGGCAATGCCAGTGCCCGCAAGTTCGCCCGCCACGGCGCAGATGGTGCCATCCCCCCCCGCCGCAATGATGCTGGCAAAGCCGCCGTCGCGGGCGCGTCGGGCCTCGGCCACGATATCCTTGCCCTTGTGGATCAGGCGCAACTCGGGCGACAGGCCTGCGTCGTGCAGGGGTTGCAGCAGATCGGTCAGTTGCTTGGCGGCCTTCTTGCCCGAACCGGCGTTTGCCAGAATACAGACCGGTCCCTTCATCGGGCATCCTTTTCCACAGACTACCGCCCAGACATAGGCGTCGGGGGCGCGATTGCAAAGGCTTGGCACGGAAAACCTGTGGCGGAGGCGTGTTGGCCGGGCATTGCCCGCACGCCCCGCGTTGCACGCAGCGCCCTGATCGGCTATGCGGGCGGCGACAAGCTTGGCTATGGCAACAGACGGGGATCGGGCGCATGACAACAGGGCACAACGGGCTGACCTATGCCGATGCGGGCGTGGATATTGACGCGGGCAACGCGCTGGTGGACCGGATCAAGCCTGCGGCCAAACGCACGATGCGGTCGGGGACGATGGGCGGGCTTGGCGGCTTTGGCGCGCTGTTCGATCTGAAGGGCGCGGGGTTCAAAGACCCCATCCTTGTGGCCGCGACCGACGGCGTGGGCACCAAGCTGCGCATCGCGATTGACACGGGGCATGTCGATACCATCGGCGTCGATCTGGTGGCGATGTGCGTCAATGATCTTGTCTGCCAGGGGGCCGAACCCCTGTTCTTCCTTGACTATTTCGCCACCGGCAAGCTGGAGCTGGATCAGGCGACCCGCATCATCACCGGCATCGCGGCAGGCTGCGAGGCCAGTGGTTGCGCCCTGATCGGTGGCGAGACTGCCGAGATGCCGGGCATGTACCACGGCGGCGATTTCGACCTTGCGGGCTTTGCCGTGGGGGCGATGGAGCGCGGCGCGGACCTGCCCGCAGGCGTGGTGGCGGGCGATGTGTTGCTGGGGCTGGCGTCCGACGGGGTGCATTCCAACGGCTATTCCTTTGTGCGCAAGGTGGTGGAACTGTCGGGCCTTGGCTGGCAGGCTGATTGCCCATTCAGCGAAGGCTCACTGGGGCAGGCGCTGCTGACGCCGACGCGGCTCTATGTGAAACAGGCGCTGGCGGCGGTGCGGGCCGGGGGGGTGCATGCGCTGGCCCATATCACCGGGGGCGGCTTGACCGAAAACCCGCCGCGTGTGATCCCCGAGGGGCTGGCCTGCCAGATTGATCTGGGCGCCTGGACCCTGCCGCCGGTGTTCCGCTGGCTGGCGGAAACCGCGCATATGGCGGAACCGGAACTGCTGAAAACCTTCAATTGCGGCATCGGCATGATGCTGGTGGTGGCCGCCGACCGGGCAGAGGCATTGACCGAACTGCTGACCGCTGCGGGTGAGACAGTCGTGCAGATGGGCGAAGTGGTGCCGGGCGACGGCGTGATCTACACGGGCCGTCTGCTGTGAAACGGGTGGCCATCCTGATTTCCGGGGGTGGCTCCAACATGCAGGCTTTGGTGCGCGATATGGCGGGCGACCACCCCGCGCGGGCGGTGCTGGTGGCGTCGAACGATCCGGCGGCGGCGGGGCTGGCGCATGCGGCCAGGCTCGGCATCGCCACGGCGGCGGTCAATCACCGCATCTTTGGCCGCGACCGCGCGGCGTTCGAGGCGGCGCTGCTGGCCCCGATCCTTGAGGCGGCCCCCGATATCCTGTGTCTTGCAGGCTTCATGCGGGTGCTGACCCCGGCCTTCGTGGACCGTTTTCAGGGCCGGATGCTGAACATCCACCCGTCGCTTTTGCCCAAGTATCCCGGCCTGCACACGCATCAGCGCGCGCTCGATGCAGGCGACACCGAGGCCGGCTGCACCGTGCATGAGGTGACGCCCGTGCTGGACGATGGCCCGATCCTGGGCCAGGCCCGCGTGCCCGTGCTGCCCGGTGACACGGCAGATGATCTGACGCAGCGGGTGCTGGAACAGGAACACCGCCTCTATCCCGCCGTCCTGCGCCGATATGCGGCGGGGGACCGGACCCCGGTGATTATCGCGTGACTTTCCTTTAACGCGCACACATCCTATAGCGGTTGTACGGGATGCCCCCGTGATACATTGCGAAAGACGCCCATGCGCACCATCACCACGACCGCAGACCTTGCCGCATTCTGCGAGGCTGCCAAGGCAGAGCCTTACGTCACCATCGACACCGAGTTTCTGCGCGAACGCACCTACTGGTCCAAGCTGTGCCTGATCCAGATGGCGCTGCCGGGCAAGGCCGGCGATGCGGTGCTGGTGGACCCTATTGACGGGGCCGACATGTCGATGGAACCGTTGTATGACCTGTTCCGCCATGAGGCGACGGTCAAGGTGTTTCACGCCGCCCGGCAGGATCTGGAGATTTTCTTCGTCGAAGGCAATGTCTTTCCCAAACCGCTGTTCGACACCCAGATCGCCGCCATGGTCTGCGGCTTTGGTGAACAGGTGGGGTATGAAACGCTGGTCAAGAAGATCGCCAAGGAAAACCTTGACAAGACCAGCCGCTTTACCGACTGGTCGCGCCGCCCGCTGTCGACCGCGCAAAAGGATTATGCGCTGGCCGATGTGACCCATCTGCGGGTGATCTATGAATTCCTCGCCGCCCAACTGGCAAAATCGAAACGTGAGCCTTGGGTCGAGGAAGAACTGTCGATCCTGACCGACCCCGCCACCTACACCACCCATCCCGAAGACGCCTGGCTGCGGATCAAGACCCGCACCACCTCGGGCCGGTTTCTGGCCGTGGTCAAGGAACTGGCGCGCTTTCGCGAGGTGTATAGCCAGGGCAACAACGTGCCGCGCAGCCGGGTGATGAAGGATGACGCGCTGCTGGAACTGGCCTCGACCCGGCCATCGAACATGGAAGAACTGGGCCGCTCGCGCCTGTTGCAGCGCGAGGGGCGCAAGACCGAGATCGCCGAAGGCATCATTGCGGCGGTGAAGGCAGGCATGGACACCAAGGCAGAAGACCTGCCGAAGGTCGAGGCCGAGAAAGACCAGATGCAGGTCAACCCCGCCCTGGCAGACCTGTTGCGCGTGCTGCTGAAGGCCAAGTCGGAATCGCTCGGCGTGGCGCCCAAGCTGATCGCGTCCAGCGCTGATCTGGACCTGATCGCCGCGGGCCAGCGCAATGTCGATGCGCTGTCGGGTTGGCGGTTCGAGGCTTTTGGCGACGATGCCCTGCGCCTGTGCAAGGGCGAGATCGCGCTGTCGGCCAAGGGCCATGAGGTGCGGGTGGTGCGTCTGTAACAGGGGGCAGGGGCGCTACTCTGCCGCCTGGTTTTTCGGGCGGGCCTCGTCCAACTCCTCGATCAGCGCGGTTTCCAGATCGCGGTCCAACTGTTTGGCGCGGTTGATGTAGGCCTCGTTCAGATGCACGGGCTGACCGGGCACCCACAGTTCCGCCAGATCGCGCATCGCACCCCGGTCGACCTTGAAATAGGTCTGGCTCAGCTTGGCGGCCTCGTATTCCGTAAAGCCCATGTTTTCCAGAACATAGCGCCCCGCCCGGATCGAGGCGTCGAAGGTTTCGCGCACGATGTCATTGGCCCCGGCCTGATACAGTTCGTACACATGCACCCGGTCGCGGGCGCGGGCGACGATGTGGATGTCGGGGCGTTCGTGGCGCGCGTGTTTCACGATGCGGGTGGCCGTGTCGCGGTCATCGACCGCCACCACCAGCACCTCGGCCTCGGCCAGACCTGCGGCGGCCAGCAGTTCGGGGCGGGCCGGATCGCCGAAGAACCCCTTCACGCCAAAGCGGCGCATGGTTTCGATGGTGCCCATATCGGCATCCAGCACCACCGTCGGCACGCCCGAGGTGCGCGCCAGACGGTTGACCACCTGGCCGAACCGCCCGATGCCTGCGATGATCACCCGGCCTTTTTCGGTGATCTCATCGGCTTGCGGGGTGGGGGCGCGGGCGGCGGCGCGGGCGGCAAGCCGATCATACAGGATGAACAGCAGCGGCGTCAGCAGCATCGACAGGCTGATCACCAGCAGCACGATCTGCCCCATGGCCTCGGGCAGAATGCCTTCGCCGCGCGCAAAACTGACGATCAGAAAGCCGAACTCGCCCGCCTGCGCCAGACCCAGGGTAAACAGCCAGCGGTCGCGTCCCCTGATGCCAAAGCCAAGCGCCACAACGAACAGCACCGCGCATTTCAGACCGATCAGCGCAAGGGTCAGCCCGATGATGGTCAGCGGCGCGCTGGCCAGCACGGAAAAATTGACTCCGATGCCGACCGTCATGAAGAACAGCCCCAGAAGCAGCCCCTTGAAGGGTTTGATGTCAGCCTCGATCTGGTGGCGGAATTCCGAGTTCGCCAGCACCACACCGGCGACAAAGGTGCCAAGCGCGGGCGACAACCCGACCAGCATCATCAGAAACGCGATGCCAAGCACGGTCAGCAGCGAAATGAAGGTCGACATTTCCGGCAGCCGAGAGGCGTGGACAAAGCGGAAGATTGGCCGGGTCAGGAAATGGCCGACCAGCACGATGGCCGCGACAATCGCCAGCGTCAGCACCGCATCGGCCCAGGCGGGCAGGGCCTGCACGAAATCGATCAGCGGCGCGGCAGAGCCTGCTGCGGCCTCTGCGGCCAGGTCAGCCTCTGTGGTGGCCAGCGCCGGGGCCAGCGCCGGGGCCAGATCCGGGGATGCGGCAAACTCGCTGGCGGCAGGCCCCACGACCACCGGCAGCGCCAGCAGCGGGATCAGCGCCAGGATCGGCACCACCGCAATATCCTGCGTCAGCAGCACCGAAAACGTCGCCCGCCCGCCCGCGCTGCGCATCAGGTTCTTTTCATTCAGCGTTTGCAGCACGATGGCGGTCGAGGACAAGGACACCAGCATGCCGATGGTCAGCGCCACCGGCCATTGTTGCCCCTGCACGATCAGGGCAGCGGTCACGATACCCGTGGTGCCCAGAACCTGCGCGCCGCCCAGACCGATCAGCTTGTGCCGCATGTCCCACAGGGTGCGGGGTTCCAGTTCCAGCCCGATCAGGAACAGCATCATCACCACGCCGAATTCGGCGACATGCTGCAAATCCTGCGCCTGCGTGCCTGCAAGGCCGAACACCGGCCCCAGCAGGATGCCCGCCGCGAGATAACCCAGCACCGACCCCAAGCCCAGACGGATGGAAATTGGCACCACCAGAACGGCGGCGGCAAGGTAGAGGCTGGCTTGAAGCAGGAAACCTTCCATCATGGACTTTCTGTATGGCTCTGGGGCGCGAAAAAGGCAGGGCAGTCTCTGTCGGGTGTCATCTGGTCCGGATTGATCAGACCTTGCCCCCGCGCAGGCGCGGGATGGGGCAGCCTGACAGGATGGAACAAACGGGTCAGGGCCACCAGACCGGTGCACCAGACCCGCCAAGGATAATCGGCCCCGCCGGTCAATGTCCATGCCGAGATGACATGGGGGCAGGCAGAAAACCGGATGCCCGGACCACACGCAGGCCCGTTGGTGGATGGCACGAAACTGTGTTCATCGGGGCGCGCCAATCAGGACCATGCTCGCGCGGGCAAAGGGTCAGCTTTTGGGCAGTTTCAGCGAGAGCATGCGCCCGCCCTTCTGATAGCGCACTTCCGACGAAGTGATCGCAGCGACCTTGCCCCCGTCGATGTTGTCGCCGACCCGGACTTTCTTGTAGCGGCCATTGGCCTGCCGCACCAGGGCGTAGCGTTTGGAATCGCTGCCATAGACCCCGATCAGGTTGACCTTGGACAGGTTGATGGCGTTGACGAAGGTGGCCTGTTTGGCCACGGTGCCCTTCAGCGATCTGGACGACCGGGGGACGGCGGCAAGTTCGGGTTCGTCATCGGCCTCTGGTTCGGTGGCTTCGGGTTCCTTGACTCTGGTCGGCGCCTTGGCCGGGGCCTTGATGCGTGGCGCAGGTTCGGCGGCGGCAAGCTGCACCTCCGGCTCTGGTTCCGGTGCGGGATCGGGCGCGCGGATTGCGGCAGCGACGGCAGCTTCGACGGCGCGTGACAGATCGCTGGGGCGTTCTGCCGGTCGGCGCGAGATGGCCAGCAGGCTGGGGTTGGCAGGGTCGGCGGCGGCAAGGGCAGCGGCCTGGGCCTTGGCCAGATCCTCGGCCTGAGCGGCCAGCGAGGCCCCTTCGGTTTCGGCACGGGCGGCGGCCCCTGCCGCCAGCACGGCTTGCGGGCGGGCCCGCGGCAGCAGGCTGGCGGCCTCGGTTGCGGCCTCGGTGGTGGCGGCCGGATCAGGCAGGGCTGCGGCATCATCCTGTGGTGCTGTGGTCAGCGCCGCCGGGCGGGTGCGGGGCCGGAAGCCTTGCAACGCGGGGTCGGCGGCGGGCGGAGGGGCAGGCTGGGCCACAACTGCCGCGGCGGGCGTCTCGCCCAGAGGCACAGCTTCGACCGTTGCTTCGGCGGACGGGGGCGCAGGTGCGGCCAGCGCAGCAGCGGCGGCCACGACAGCCGCGCTGCGCTGTGGCGGCACCACGGGCGGCGGCCCGGCAAAAAGCATGACGCCCTCGGGCGTCAGAATGCCTTCGGGCGTTGGCTGGATCATGCCTTTGGCGTCGAACTGATAGACGGTGCCAAAGGGCGGGGGCGGCGCCTGTGCATCGGGCGCAGCATCGCCCCTGGCCTCGGGGGCGGGCAGGGCCAGCGCATCCAGCGCCGGGGGGGGCGTGTCCATCGCGGCCAGGAAAATCTCGTCCTGCGCCTCGTTCAGGGGGGGGGCGGCGGCGGGGCTGTCGGCGGTGGTTGCCGCGGCGGGCGATGCGGCAGCGGGGGGCGCATCTGCCGGCATGGCGTCTTCGACCGGGACTGTGGTCAGGTCAGCCTCGGGATCTGCCGAGGCGGCAAGGTCCAGCATGGCCGGGTCTTGTTCATCGGCCAGCATTTCGTCGTCGATGCCAGGAACCGTGGTTTCGGTCGCAAGCGTCGCCCCATCGGCGCCGCTGTCGCCAGAGGCAAGGTAGAACGACGACCATGCCGCCACCAGCGCCAGAAACAGCAGCAGCATCGCGGTCAGGATCAGGCCCAGATAGCGGGGCTTGCCGCGCTGCACGGGGCGCGCGCCAAAGGTGCCGCCCGGTTTGGTCAGCGGTTTGTTCGGAGCAAGGGTCTGGGCCGGGTGACGGGCCTCGGCCATGGCGGCAGAGGATGGGGCGGCAGAGGCTGCCGCAGCCTTCTTCTTTTTCGCGCTGGCACCAGCCGCGGGTCCGACCAGCGCACCAAAGCCCTTGGTCATGCTGCTGCGGGCAAGGCCCGCCACAGACTGGCCCGCGCCCGATGATTTTGCACCGGCCTGCGCCGGACGGGGCATGGGGGGCAAATCCTCGATCGGCTTGCCGCGTGCGGCGCGCACAAGGTCGGCCTCGGCCGGACGTGCCAGACCGGCCAACCGGCCCGCCGTGGCAGAGGCTGCCCCAAGGGCGGGGGCCGCGCCGTTCAGCAGCGGTGGGGCGGCGACGGGGGTGGCCACCACCGGCGGCAGGCCCGCAGTATCGCCCGCCGCGCGGCGGCTGGCAAAGGCCATGCGGATCGCCGCTGGCGGCGCTGGCGGGATGTCGTCGGGCGCATCGGTCGCAGGTTTGCGCGGGTCCAGCGTCACGTCTGGCGCGGGTGCCTCGTCGATCTCGGGGAAGGGGGTGGCGTCGAACACATGGGTAAAGGGGGCTTCGTCGGCCTCGCCCGCCGACGGGGCGGCGGCAAGGGCCGCAGAAAAGGCGGGTTCGGTATCGACGACCGGGGGCAGGAAATCGGCCACGCTGTCGGCGGGGGCGGGTACGGCAGCCCATTCGGCGGGGGCTGCATAGACGGGTTCTGGCAAGGGATCGGCAGGTTTGTCGGACCAGCGCGAAACTGGGGGGCGCGATTCCTGTGCCGGGCGGGTGTCGTGGAAGGCGATCAGCGGTTCCTCGTCCACCTCGGGCAAAGGCGCCGGGGTGGGGTCCGCTTCCGGGGCAAAGGTTGTCTCGGGGGCCGGCGCGATGCTGGCGTGCTCTGCCACGGGCAGGATCACGTCGGCTGGTGCAGGGTCCACCACCGCAGGCTCTGCCGGGGGCACATCAACCGGGTCCAACGCGACCGGGGCCGCAGCGGCAACAGGTGCGGCTTTGGGCAAGGCGCGGTCGCGGATCACGATGGCGTCGCGGTCGCGTTCGACCGCCTCGCCTGCCGCCAGTTGGGTCGCGGCATGGGCCGTGGGGCCAAAGAACGGCTCGCCCGCAAAATCGCCGTCCGGAATGGCGACGAAAGACATCGGGTTCAGCCGGTGTTCGGCGGCAAAGGCCTCGGCCTCGACCAGGGTTTCGCGGGCGACCACGGCAACCTGCACCACCGGACCGGTGCCGTGCCAGTCGAACACCAGATCGGCCACGTCATACGGGGTGCGCCCTTCCAGCCCGGCGCGGATCTGCGCCAGACGGCTGGCCTCATCCGGGCCGGGGGCCTCGACCTCGGCATAAAGGATCTGCGAGTTGGGGATCACCAGCTTGGTGGTGATGCCGCGCGGCGACACGCCAAGGGCGGTCTTGCGCAGATACCCCAGGGCCTCGGCCAGATCAGGCTCGGCAAAGGACACCTCGCCCACCGGGGTCCAGCCCTTCGAGGTGCGATGCAACAGGCCGATGGCCTCGTCAGTGATGTTCAGGGCGAATGTCGGTTTCATTCCACGGGTCTAACACAAGTTCCGGGATGTCGGGAACGCGATCCCGACGGCTCGCGCAGCATTACAGCAGCTTTTTGCCGAAGGGAAGGAAAACGGCCAAGGATTGGGTTGTGGCCTGCGTCTTATCCATGATTTGTCGCCCCATCCAAGGAGGATATCCGATGCGCACACGTTACGTTCTGGCCCTTTGCACCGCCTTTGTGCCCGTGCTTGCCACCCCGCTGTTGCTGGCGCCCGGTACGGCCCATGCTCAGGCAGCCCAAGCCGCAAGTCCCGCTGCCGCGATGATCACCGTCAACGGCGAAGGCGTGGTGCAGGCCGCCCCCGACATGGCCACCCTGTCGATCGGCGTGACGACGCAAAACCCGACCGCAACCGAGGCTTTGGCCGCCAATACCGCCGCGATGGACGGGGTTCTGGCCCGGTTGCGTGCGGCAGGGGTGGCCGACAGTGATCTGCAAACCTCGAACCTGTCGGTGAACCCGAATTTCACCGGCTACGAATCGGGCGCGGCCCCCACCATCAGTTCCTATATTGCGGTCAATCAGCTGAACGTGCGGATCAAGGCGCTTGATACGCTTGGCACCGTGCTGGACGCTGCGGTGTCGGATGGGGCCAACACGCTGAACGGGCTGACCTTTGGCCTGATCGACCCCAAACCCACGATGGATGCCGCGCGCAAGGCTGCCGTCGCCGATGCCATCGCGCGGGCCACGCTGCTGGTCGAGGCATCGGGCGGCAAACTGGGCCGGGTGGTATCGATCACCGAGGGCGGCGGCTATTCGGCGCCGCAGCCGATGTTCCGCGCCGATGCGGCATCCAGCCCGGTGCCGGTGGCACAGGGCGAGGTCGGCGTCACCGCGATGGTGACCGTGGTGTTCGAGATCGTGCAGTAACGCCCCTGCTGCGGCCCCGGCCTTCGGGCCGGGGATCGCGCAGTCACAGGAACTGGATGTTGCCGGCCCCCAGCATGACATCGTCATTCAGGTTTGCCAGCAGCACCGCCAAGGCACCGCCCGCCCCGTCGGCGTCGTACCAAAGTGTCGCATCGGTCGTGCGGAAGATGAAATGGTCGGTCGCATCCAGACCCGCCGCCCGCGTGCTGATCACGAAATCGGCAGGGTCAATCGCGCCATGCTGACCGGCATAGCCGAATGCCGCCCCGTCCAGCGCGATCAGATCGGTCTGGCTGCTGAAATCGGTGATCTCGTCGCGCGCCTCGGCCGCCGAGCGGAATACGAAAGTATCAAACCCCGCCCCGCCGGTCAGAACGTCGCGCGCCGCCCCGCCATCCAGCGTGTCATTGCCGTCGTTGCCGATCAGCCGGTCGACGCCCGCATTGCCGGCCAGAGTGTTCGCCTGCGCATCGCCCGTCAGCATGTCGTTGCGGCCTGACCCGAGGATCGTCTCGATCCCGGTATAGGTGTCACGAAACGCCGATTGCCCCGAGTTGTTGGCCGCATCGGTCAGATCGACATGGACCGCCGTCGCCGAGCCGCTGAAATCCAGCGTGTCGATGCCGTCGCCGCCGTCGATGCGGTCGATGTAGCGGCCGGTGACAAAGCTGTCATCGCCCCAGCTGCCATAGATCGTGCCGATCACCCGGCCTTCGGTCCCGACATAGACATCATTGCCCTGCCCCAGATCCACGTCGCCCGACATCACGCCTGCGTTGGTCACAAGGTCGACCCGCGCGCCGCCCAGATAGCTTGCCAGCCCCGATTCGACCCGGCCAAAGTTGGTAAAGCTGGCGGTGCCAAAGCTGTACTGCACCCAGATGCCGTATTTTTCGGCGTTGATTGTGCCGTAATTGGCAACGACCGTGGTGCCAAATTCCCGCGTGCTCAGCATCACGCCGGACCCTTGGGCGGTGATGATGCCGTGGTTTGCCAGCGAGGAATTCAAGCCATCCAGAATCACCCCGTCCGCGTCGACGACCGCGCTGCCATAGCCCGAAAACACATGCCCTCCGGCCATGATTTCCACGGTTTGCGCGGCTTCGCTGCCAATGGTGTTGATGCCGTCGTCATAGCCCTTGACGGTGCCCGACACGGTGATGCGGTTCTGGCCCTGATAGGCGAGGATGGCATCATATTCGGTGTTGTGGTCGGGGCTGGACCCCAGCGACCTGATCAGCACGCCGGACGCCACATTCAGATCATCGTTTCCGGCCAGGGCATAAACATTGCCATAGACGGTTTGGGTCGTCGCTTCGATCAGCATGGGGTCCGTTTGCCTTAACCTGTAATATTGCCAAGACCTTATCATAAACGACAGAGGGGAAAAAGGCAGATCGGTCAGCCCCTGTGATCTTCACGCCCGCTCATCCTTGGGGCTGCCCATCACCACATAGGTCGTCAGGGTCTGCACCTGCGGCAAAGCCCCCAGAATATCGGTGTGGAAATGTTTGTAGGCGGCCAGATCGGCCACCTCGATCCGCAGCAGATATTCGACAGTGCCGGTGATGTTGTGACATTCGCGCACTTCGCGGGCGCGGGCCACGGCGCGTTCAAACGCCTCTTGCGCGGATTTGGTGTGCTGGTTCAGCCCGACCGTCAGATAGGCCACAAACCCTACCCCGGTCTTTGCCGGGTCCAGCACGGCACGGTAGCCCTTGATCACTCCGCCGGATTCCAGATCCTGCACCCGGCGCAGGCAGGCCGAGGGCGACAGTCCGACCCGCTGCGCCAGATCCAGATTGGACAGCCGGCCATTGCGGGCCAGCTCGTGCAATATGCGGTCGTTTATGGCGTCATGCTTCGTCATTTGTTGCGTAAAATGACTGAAACTGCGCGTGATTGCAATTCAATGCGGCCAGATATGGTGAATGATTGCGCGATGAGCCATGATCTTTTCCTTGCCCTGCTGGGCTTTGCCTTTGTCACCTCGGTCACGCCGGGGCCGAACAACATGATGCTGCTTGCCTCGGGGGTGAATTTCGGGGTCGCGCGGACAGTGCCGCACATGCTGGGCATCAGCCTTGGCCATGCGCTGATGGTGTTTCTGGTCGGGCTGGGTCTGGCCGGGGTGTTCCAGACCGTGCCGCTGGCCAGAACGCTGCTGACCGTGGTGTCGGTGGCCTATATGCTGTGGCTGGCCTGGAAGATCGCCCATGCGGCGGCCCCGCAAGCCGGGGCGGCAGCGGGGCGGCCGCTGACGTTCGTGCAGGCGGCGGCGTTTCAATGGGTGAACCCCAAGGCCTGGGCGATCGCGCTTGGCGCGATTTCGGCCTATGCGCCGGACCGCACGGTCTGGGGTGTCGCGCTGGTGGCGCTGGTGTTTGCCGGCGTCAATCTGCCCTCGGTCAGCCTGTGGGCCTGGGCAGGCGATTCCCTGCGCGGCTGGCTGTCGCATCCGGGGCGGTTGCGGGCGTTCAACTGGACCATGGCCGGCCTGCTACTGCTGTCGCTGATCCCGGTGCTGTGGCCGTAGGATGGGCGGTTCCTGCGGCCCGCCGCAGGGTTCGCCCATCGTCCCTTCAGCGCAGCCACAACGCCTCGCGCTTCAGGGTGTTGCGGATCACCTGTTCGCGGTGCGGCAGGTTTTCCCGGTCGAACAGCGCGCGGGCTTTCCTGCCCCGGTTCTGGTAGACCAGCGTCTTGACCGGGGCATGATCGCGCAGGATGCGGCGCAGGTCTTTGGCTTCGGTGATCGCCTCCAGCACTTCGACCACCCGGTCGGCTTCGCGCGCATAGAGCAGCGACAGGGTGCGATAGTGGCAGGTCACATCGCCGTCCAACCCAGCCAGACCCGGTCCGGGCCGCCCGCCGCCAAAGCTGTGAATGACCAGCGGCAGGGCGATCTGGTCCAGCCAAGGGTTGATTTCCTGCAACAGCAATTCGCGCGGGCGATCATCCCGGATCGACCGGGCAATCGCCAGAAACTGCGCGCCGAACGCCTTTGGGCTTTTGTGAAAAAACCAGCCCGCGTTGAAATACAGATGCCGCTGCCAATAGTCATCCGGCTGCGACAGGTCCAGCGAGGTTTCGTAATCCAGCCCGAACCGGGTATAAAGCGCACGCCAGATCTGCGCATAACTCGGCCCGTACAACTCGATGGTGGGCCATGTCCCTTCGCGCCGCATCGAGGCCGAGGGTTTGGCGAAATCGATCTGCAGGCTGGCAAGCGGCCCGGTGATCAGGGTGTCGGTGTCCAGAAACAGAAACGGGGCGTCGGGCAGGGCGGCCAGTGCCTCGATCTTGTTGCCGTAAGGGTAGGCGTGGCCGAACACCTTGCTGTCAAACGGCAGGATCGTGGCCCCCATCCCCTCCAGTGCCGCCGTGATCGCCGGGTCACCGATGCGCGGGTCGTTCGGCCAAAGCGGCCCCGGCTGCGGTTCGGCGATAAAGATTCTGCCTGCAAAATCGGGGTTTGTGTGCTTCAATGACCCGACCAGCAGCAGCGCCTCATAGGCAAGGCGGCCCGATTGGGCGACGGCCATGATGTTGAACGGGGGGGCGGCTTTGGCAGGCATGATCGTCCGGGTCAGGGTTTGCGCGACCATAGCCGGGAAATTTGGGGCGAAAAGGGCAAAGGCGGGGGCGGGCAGGATGTGGCGGGCATGTGTTGCGGCAGGGATGCTTGGGGGGATGCTTTGGGCGACCGTGGCGTCGGGTCAGACCTTCATCACCGCGGCGGAGGTGAAGCCGATCCTTGCCGCCACGAAACCGGCCTGGATCGCGGTGCGCGAATTTGACGGCAACGATCTGATCTATTTCACCCAGCTGGAAAGCTGGCGCTGCGGTCTGCGCGAGGTGCGGTTTTCGGTGAACTCTACCGCTGCGGCCAAGCTGTGGGACATGGAGCCATGCTATGAAGGCGAGGCCGCCGCCAATGCGCTGAAACTGCCCGAGGGGCGCGTGCCCTACATCACCCTGCCGTTGCAATCGGTGCAGACGGTTTCCGTCGTCGTGGTGTTTGACGACGGCACCGAGGACCGCGGCGATTACGACCGCAAGGCGGTGCTGATGCCGTAGGTTGGTTTGATTTGCGCAAAACAGTGCGGAATTGTTGCGCGGTTTTTGTTGGTTTGCGTTTGGATTGGATGACCCTTCACGGAACTGGCCTTCTTTTTCCGCCCGGAATCAAGCGCGTAGCGCGCCGGGCAATGCCCGACCGCCCCCTCGGGCGGGCATTCGGCAACGTCACCAGAAGAAATTCGGTGGGAGAGGTTGACCCATAAACCGCGTAGAACTGCGGTTGCTTGCCCACCCGGCGGTCGGGCATTGCCCTTTCGTCGGGCTGGTTGAAAGGCACGTCGGAAAACAGCGCCGGTTCCGCAAAGGTCTTCCCCCCTCAAGCCTTCGGCGTGAACCGCAGCGACAGGCAGGACATGCCGCCATCCAGCTTGGCGCATTCCGAATTGCCGATCTCGCGCAGATCATAGCCCGCCTGCGCCAGCCTGTCCCGCGTGTGGGGAAAACCGGCGGGCAGGATCACCACATCATTGAAGCGGATCGAATTGGCGCAGGCCTCCTCTCCCTCTGCCGTATGGATCACCCTGTACCCCGCAAAACAGCCCGAGGCCGCAAGGCGTGGCGTGGCAAGAATGGTGTCCGCGTCCAGCAGCGAGCAGTCGGTCTTGAAATGCAGCACACCGGGCGGGGTGAACACTTCGCGCACGGGCAGGCCCCAGTCGGTGGTCAGGCGGGCAAGATCGGCGATCCCTGCCGCATTGGTGCGGGCCGACCGGCCCACCAGAATTTCGGTTTCGGTCACCAGAATGTCGCCGCCCTCGATGAAGCTGCCGTCCGCTTCCACGCGCCGGACATCGCCGTACAGGGCGGCCAGATGCGGCGCCATTTCTGCTGCCTCGCCCAACCGGCTGGGCGCGCCGGGGCGCATGATGATCGCCCCCTGTGGCAGACACAGGGCAGTATCCTCGACAAACACCGAATCGGGAAAGGCCTCGAGCGGGTCCAATTGCACCACGCTGGCCCCGGTTGCCCGCAGAGTGGCCACATAATCTGCATGATGCTGCGCCATCAGCGCCAGATCGGGGCTGCCGGTATCCACCGCGCGCAGGCCAGCGGTGATGGATGCCGCCGGGCGGCGGGTGATGGCATGGGTGAAACGGTAGGATGCGTTGGTCATGGGGGGTCCGGTCAACAGGGGTTGCCGGACTGTGGCAGGGCCTGTGTCCGGCTGCAAGCCTGCGCAGGAAAGGGGAAGTTGGTGGGCGACCCTGGAATCGAACCAGGCACGGGTCGCCCCGGGAGAGTTACAGTCTCCTGCCGCACCTTGCAGCGCGTCGCCCACTGAGGCCGGGGGATAACGGAGGTCCACAGGGGCGTCAAGGGGGCGTCAGGCGCATTTGGCAGAGTTTCGGCTTGCATGATGCAGGTCGTGCTGCGCATGTTCGCTGCCTGAATCCGGGCTGCAATCCGGGCCTCGATCCCGACCCTGCTGCAAGGAAGCCCGCAATGACCTCAGGTGCCAAGAAACCCGACTGGGTGGTTGACAAGGAACGCAGCAAGCGGGCCGAGGAAAAAGCCACCGTCTGGCTGTTCGGCCTGCATGCGGTGCGCGATGCGCTGCTGAACCCTGCGCGGGTCAAGCTGCGGCTGGTGGTCACGAAAAACGCGCTTGACCGGCTGGAGGATGCGGTCGGCCTGTCGGGCATGACGCCGGAAATCGCCGATCCGCGCCGGTTTGACGTGCCGATCGACGAAGGGTCGGTGCATCAGGGCGCCGCGCTGGAGGTGAAGGCGCTGAACTGGGGCAAGCTGGACGAGGTCTGCATTTCAGGCACCGGCGCGCCTTTGGTCGTGCTGCTGGACCGGGTGACCGATCCGCATAACGTGGGCGCGGTGCTGCGGTCTGCCGAAGTGTTCGGCGCGCGGGCGGTGATTGCGCCCCGCCACCATTCCGCGCCCGAAACCGGGGCCCTGGCAAAAACCGCGTCTGGTGCGCTGGAACGCCAGCCCTATCTGCGGGTCAACAATCTGGGCGATGCCATGGTCGAGTTGAAGGAAATGGGCTTTGTGCTGATCGGGCTGGACGGCGAGGCCACGGTGACGCTGGCCGAGGCCCTGGCACAGGCCGGCACCCGCGCCGTGGGGCTGGTGCTGGGCGCCGAAGGGCCGGGGCTGCGGGACCGGACCAGAGAAACCTGCGATGTCATCGCAAAGATCCCGTTCAGCGGCGGCTTCGGGTCGCTGAACGTGTCGAACGCGGCGGCGGTATCGCTGTACGCGGCCAGCCAGCGCCAGGTACAGACCGACTGATCCCGATGCCCGACCCGATCACGATGCCTGACCGATCACGATTCCGGGAAGGCCGCTTTAACGCCGCGTTAGAGTTTCTATGTAACACAAAGAAGGTACGGGACCGGAACCCCCGTCCTTGACTTCCACTGTCCCTCGTTCCGCGACTGGCGCCCGGCCTCTTGGCTCGGGCGCCTTTTTCTGATGGGATGCCGATATGACCCCCGATATGACTGATGCCATGATCCGCGATATCCTGACCACCACCCGCAGCATTGCCGTGGTCGGCTGGTCGCCCAACCCCGACCGCCCCAGCCACCGGGTCGCGGCCTGGCTGCACGCGCGGGGCTACCGGGTGATCCCGGTCAATCCGGGGCAGGCGGGGACGGTTGCCCTGGGCGAGGTGGTGCGTGCCACGCTGGCCGAGGCGGGGCCGGTGGATATGGTCGATATTTTCCGGCGGTCCGAGGACGCGGGGGCGGTGGCGGATCAGGCTGTTGCCATCGGGGCGAAGGTGGTCTGGATGCAACTGGGCGTGGTGGATCAGGCGGCCGCCGAGCGGGCCGAGGCCGCAGGGCTGCGGGTGGTGATGAACCGCTGCCCGGCGATAGAGAGTCCACGGTTGGGGGTATAGGGAAAATCCTTTGATAAGGATTTTCGCAAATTTTTTTGAAAAAATTTGGGCGCGCTACCCCCGCGCGGCTTTTTCATCCAGGCCGGATGTGCCGTGGCGGCGGGCGAGTTCGGCCTCGACATCGGCCAGCGTCACATCCCGCGCGGCCAGCATCACCAGCAGGTGATAGAGCACATCCGCCGCCTCTGAAGTCAGGCGCGCGCGGTCGCCCTTGACCGCCTCGATGATCGCCTCGATGGCTTCTTCGCCAAATTTTTCGGCGCATTTCTCGGGGCCTTTTGCCAGCAGTTTCGCCGTCCATGAGGTGTCGGGATCGGCCCCTTTGCGGGCGGCGATGGTGGCGGCAAGGCGGGCGAGTTCGGTCATGTCAGCCTCATCGGAATGCCTGCTGCGGCCATATGCGCCTTGGCCTGCGGGATGGTGAAGGTGCCGAAATGGAAGATCGAGGCCGCCAGCACCGCCGACGCGCCGCCCAGGGTCACGCCTTCGACCAGATGATCCAGCGTGCCGACCCCGCCCGATGCGATCACCGGCACCGGCACCGCATCCGATACCGCGCGGGTCAGGGCAAGGTTGAACCCGGCGCGGGTGCCGTCGCGGTCCATCGATGTCAGCAAAATCTCGCCCGCGCCCCTGGCGGCCATGCTGCGGGCAAACTCCACCGCGTCAATGCCGGTCGCGCGCCGCCCGCCATGGGTGAAAATCTGCCATTTGCCGGGGGCCACGGTCTTGGCGTCTATCGCCACCACGATGCACTGGCTGCCGAAATGATCCGCGGCCTCGGCCACCACATCGGGATTGGCGACGGCGGCGGAATTGAACGACACCTTGTCGGCCCCGGCCAGCAGCAAGGCCCGCACATCCGCCAGGCTGCGCACCCCGCCGCCCACGGTCAGCGGCATGAAACACTGTTCCGCCGTGCGGGTGACCAGATCGAACATGGTGCCGCGATTGTCTTGCGTCGCCATGATGTCGAGGAAACACAGTTCATCCGCCCCCGCCGCATCATAGGCGCGGGCCGCGGCCACCGGGTCGCCCGCATCGACAAGGCCTTCAAAGTTGACGCCCTTGACCACGCGGCCATCGGCGACATCAAGGCAGGGAATGATCCGGGTTTTCAGCATTGTGAAACCTTAGCTGCTGGCGGGCGGGGGAGGAAGGGGGGCTCGCCCCCCTCGGCGCTGCGCGCCTCACCCCCTGAGGATATTTATCAACAGATGATCAGGCTTTCAGGGCAGTCAGGGCGGTGGCAAGGTCGATCGCCCCGTCATAGAGCGCCCGGCCAGAGATGGCCCCGGCGATGACTCCGGTGGCTTGCAACGCCGCCAGATCGGCCAGTGACGACACGCCGCCGCTGGCGATGACCGGGATGGTCACCGCGCGGGCAAGCGCCTCGGTGGCCTGAATGTTCGGGCCTTGCATGGCGCCGTCGCGGTCGATGTCGGTGTAGATGATCGCGGCGACGCCCGCGTCCTCGAACCGCAGGGCAAGGTCGGTGGCCTGAATGTCCGTCTCGGTCGCCCAGCCTTTGGTCGCGACCCGCCCCTTGCGGGCGTCGATGCCCACGGCCACCCGGCCCGGATAGGCGCGGGCGGCGTCGCGCACCAGCCCCGGATTTTCCACCGCCACCGTGCCCAGGATCACCCGCGCCAGCCCCCGGTCCAGCCACGCAGCGATCGTCGCCATGTCGCGGATGCCGCCGCCCAGTTGGGCGGGCACGGTGATGGCGGCGAGGATCGCCTCGACCGCCGCCCCATTCACCGGGGCGCCTGCGAAAGCGCCGTTCAGGTCCACCAGATGCAGCCATTCGCAGCCCGCATCCTGAAAGGCGCGCGCCTGTGCGGCAGGATCGTCGCCGAACACGGTGGCTGCGTCCATCTCGCCGCGCAAGAGGCGGACGCATTGGCCGTCTTTCAGGTCGATGGCGGGGTAGAGGATCATGCGCAGGCTCCGGCTTGGGGTTGGGTGCGTCTTTGGCATGGCAGGCCGGAAATGCCAAGCACCGGGGCTGCTGCCTCGCGACCCTACGTCATACTTGCGCGGGGGCCGATTCTTCGGATCATTGCGACCATGCTTCAGGGAGGAGCCAGCATGAAGAAATACCTTTTGACCGCCGCTTTGGTGGCCTTTGCCGGAATGGCCAGTGCCGATCCGCTGGAAGGCATGTGGCGCACCGCCAAGGATGACAATGGCAATTCCGGCCTGATCGAGGTCAAGACCTGCGGGGCGGCACTGTGTGGCACGCTGGTCAAGGCCTATGATTCCGCAAACAAATCCATGGAAAGCCCCAATATCGGCCGCAAGCTGATCTGGGATACCGTGGCTGCGGGCGAGGGCGAGTATCGCGGCATGGTCTATTCGCCGGACCGCGATGCCGAATACAAATCCAAGCTGGTGCTGACCGGCGACAAGCTGTCGGTTTCGGGCTGCAAGCTGGGCTTTTGCCGCGAAGGCGGGGTGTGGAGCCGGGTGAAATAAGCAGGCTTCGGGTGGCGTGATGGCCGGGGGTCGGCAACAGTCTGGGTCAACCTTTGGCCCAACCTTTGGCCCGAGTTTTGGCCGACCCTCTGGAACGCTGCCGATGACCCTGAACGACTGGATACGCCTTGCGACCCTTTCCCTTCTGTGGGGAGGGTCGTTCTTTTTTGTCGAACTGGCGCTGGTGGGGCTGCCGGTGCTGACCATCGTATGGTGCCGGGTGGCCTTGGCGGCGGCCTTGCTGGCGGGGGTGCTGGCATTGCGGGGGATGGCGTTTCCGGGGCGGGGGCTGTGGCCTGCGGTGTTGGTGATGGGGTTGTTGAACAACGCGGTTCCCTTCACCCTGTTCGTGCTGGCGCAGGGGCATATCACCGGGGCGTTTGCCGCCATCCTGAACGCCACCACGCCGCTGTTCACCGTGATCGTGGCGCATCTGGCGACGCGGGATGAACGGATCACCGGGGCCAAGGCCCTGGGGCTGGCCTTTGGCTTTGCCGGAGTGATCGTGTTGCTGGGGCGCGGGGTGGGGGGGCCGAGCCTTGCCGCGCTGATGTGTCTGGGGGCGGCGGTCAGCTATGGTCTGGCCGGGGTGTTCGGGCGCCGGTTTCGCCGGCTTGGCGTGGCCCCGTTGACCAGCGCCTTCGGGCAGGTGGCGGCGTCGACGGGTCTGCTGTTGCCGGTCTGGCTATGGCTGGAGCCACCCTGGCAACTGGGCTGGCCGGGGGCTGTGCCCGTGCTGGCGGTGCTGGGGCTGGCGTCGCTGTCAACCGCGCTGGCCTATCTGATTTATTTTCAATTGCTTGGGTCGGCAGGGGCCACCAATCTGGCGCTGGTCACCTTTCTGGTGCCGGTCAGTGCCACTGTGTTGGGCCTGCTGTTTCTGGGCGAGGCGCTGCAACCGGGCCAAGCCGTGGGCTTTGCCCTGATCGCCCTTGGTCTGGTGGCAATCGACGGAAGGGTGGGGCGATGGATCGCACGGTAGGCCGGGCGCTGGATGACGCTGATTGGGCCGCCTTGCAGGCGCGCAGCGCGGTGCCGGGGTTTCACGCCGTCACCACCACCGGCATCGTCTGCCGCCCCGGTTGCCCTGCCCGCACCCCGCTGCGCGGCAATGTGCGGCGCGTGGCGACGCTGGCCGAGGCGGTGGCGGCGGGCTTTCGGCCCTGCAAACGCTGCCATCCGCAGCTTTAGCCGAACACCGACCAGCCGGTCTTGCGGGCCAGAGCCTCGACCGCCAGGCTGCCAAGCTGCGAATTGCCCCGCGCGTTCAGCCCCGGCGACCAGACGGCAATCGACGCCCGCCCCGGCGCGATGGCAAGGATGCCGCCGCCCACCCCCGACTTGCCGGGCAGGCCGACCCGGTAGGCAAACTCGCCCGACCCGTCGTAATGCCCGCAGGTCATCATCAGCGCGCAGATGCGGCGAATGCGGGCGGGGGACACCATGCGCGGGCATCCAGGTGCCGTGACCAGAAACCGCCCCGCGCGCGCCAGTTGGGCGCAAGACATTTCAATCGCGCAATGATGGACATAGGTGCCGATGGTCAGGGCCGAGGGATTTTTCAGATTGCCATGCGCGGCCATGAATTCGGCCAGCGCGATGTTGCGATGCGCGGTCGACAGTTCCGACAGGGCCACTGCCTTGTTGATGTGGATGTCGTCATCCTCGGCGGCAAGGCGGATAAAGCGCAGCACCTCGGCCAGAATCTCGCGCGGCTGATGGCCAGCAAGGATGGCGTCGGTCACCGCAATCGCGCCTGCATTGACAAAGGGATTGCGGGGGATGCCGTCCTCGCGTTCCAACTGAAGAATGGAATTGAACGCAAGGCCAGACGGTTCACGCCCGACCCGGTGCCAGAGCTGATCGCCAAGACGGCCCAGGGCGATGGCAAGGGTAAAGACCTTGGAGATGGACTGGATGGAAAACGGCGTCGCCCCGTCGCCTGCCGTCAGCGTCTGCCCCGAGGGCAGGGCCACCGCGATGCCGAACTGGGCAGGGTCGATGCGGCCAAGCTCGGGGATATAGTCGGCGACCTTGCCCCGGTCGGGGGTTGCCGCCATCTGATGTGCGATTTCGTCAAGGATTTCCTGCAAGGCAGGGGGAGTCAGGGCATCCATTGCAGGAAATTCGCAATCAGACGCAGGCCTGCGGCTTGGGACTTTTCGGGGTGGAACTGCGTGCCGACCACGGTGTCGCGGCCCACGATGGCCGTCACCGGACCGCCATAGTCGCAATGCGCCAGCAGATGGGCCGGGTCGGTGACGCGGAACTGGTAGGAATGCACGAAATAGGCGTGATCGCCGGTCTGCAACCCGGCCAGCACCGGGTGGGGCCGGTCCAGCACCAGATCGTTCCAGCCCATATGCGGTACTTTCAGGCCGGCGTCGGCGGGGGCGATGCGCAGCACCTCGCCGCCGATCCAGTCAAAGCCGCGGGTGTCGGCATATTCCCGCCCCCAGGTGGCCAGCATCTGCATGCCGACGCAGATGCCGAGGAAAGGCCGCGCGCGGGCGGTGACAGCCTCGTTGATCGCCTCGAACAGCCCGCCATGTTCGCCCAGGGCGCGCCTGCATGCGGGAAAGGCCCCGTCACCGGGCAGCACGATCCGGTCGGCGCGGGCCACATCCTCGGGGCGGGACGAGACGAGCACCTCACCGGCCCCCATCTCTGCCGCCATGCGCTGAAACGCCTTTTCGGCGGAATGCAGGTTGCCGCTGTCATAGTCCACAAGGACGGTAAGCATCTTGGACCTTCCGGGAGGCACGGAGGGGCGGAGCCTCCGGCGGGGATATTTGGAAACAGATGAGAGGGTTAGAGCGCGCCCTTGGTCGACGGCAGTTCACCCGCCATGCGCGGGTCAGGCTCTACCGCCTCGCGCAGCGCGCGCGCCACCGATTTGAAGGCGGCCTCGGCGATGTGGTGGCTGTTGAGGCCATGCACGCCGTCGATGTGCAGGGTGATGCCGCCATGGGTGGACAGGGCCTGAAAGAATTCACGCACCAGTTCGGTATCGAAACTGCCGATCTTCTGGGTCGGGAAGGCCAGGTTCCAGATCAGGTAAGGCCGGGCCGACAGGTCCAGCGCGCAGGCCACCTGGGTATCATCCATCGCAAGGCGGAAATGGCCATAGCGGCGGATGCCGCGCTTGTCGCCAAGGGCGCGGGTCAGGGCCTGCCCGATGGCGATGCCGCAATCTTCCACCGTGTGGTGATCGTCGATGTGCAGATCGCCATGGGCGCGCAGGGTCAGGTCGATCAGGCTGTGTCGGGCCAGTTGCGCCAGCATGTGGTCGAAAAAGCCGACCCCGGTGTCGACATCGCACAGGCCCGTGCCATCAAGGTTCAGGGCGACCTTGATCTCGGTTTCCGATGTGGTGCGGGTGAGGTCTGCAATGCGCATGGGAGCGTGGCCTTCCGATCAGGATTGCCGCGCTTATAGGGGGCGGGGGGCGTTTAGGGAAGGGATCAGCGGTGCCGGTGCGGCAGGTCATGCCAGCCCCGGCGCAAAACCAAAGCGCCGCCCCATCCCTGGCGCGGCGCTTTGCGTTTGTTGGAGCGGGCGAAGAGATTCGAACTCTCGACCCTAACCTTGGCAAGGTTATGCTCTACCCCTGAGCTACGCCCGCACTCCATGAGCCGGGTGATAGCTGCGGGGGCGGGGGGGTGCAAGGGGAGTTTGCGCGCAATCTTGCGACGATTTTCGGCGGTGTGTTGTGGGGGGGGAGGGGGCGATCAAAAGGCAACGGCCGCCCCGCAGGACGGCCGTTCGCTGTGGTCCGGTTGGAGCGGGCGAAGAGATTCGAACTCTCGACCCTAACCTTGGCAAGGTTATGCTCTACCCCTGAGCTACGCCCGCACCGATCAGACTGGCGGTGATCTATAAACAGGCGCGCCGGGTTGCAAGGGGTAAAACGCGCGCCACCCAAAGAAAGCGGCGCGCGGGCGGGCGCTATTCCAGTTCTACCAGCAGATCCTTGGCGTCGATCTGGGCACCGGGATGCACATGCAGCGCCTTGACCACGGCGCTGCGGTCGGCATGCAGCCCGGTTTCCATCTTCATCGCCTCGATGGTCAGCAGCAGATCGCCCGCATTGACCTTTTGCCCCACGCTGACCGCGATGGAGGCGATGGAGCCGGGCATCGGCGCGCCGACATGGCCTGCGTTGCCGTCCATCGCCTTGGGCTTGATCGCGGCCTTGGCCTTGATCGCGCGGTTCGGCACCCGGATCACGCGGGGCTGGCCGTTCAGCTCAAAGAACACCTTCACATCGCCGTCGTCGGTGGATTCTCCAACCGCTTGCAGGCGGATTTCCAACTGCTTGCCGGGGTCGATTTCTGTGGTGATTTCCTCGCCCGAGTCCATGCCGTAAAAGAACGTCTTGGTCGGCAGGGCGCGCACCGGGCCATAAAGGCGGTGGCGGGTGCGGTAATCGAGGAACACCTTGGGATACATCAGGTATCCGTTCAGATCCTCGTCATCCAGCGTCTCGCCTTCGGCCTCTTCCTTGCCGACGCCAAGGTCAGCCTCCAGCTTGGAGCGCACGGCCTCAAGATCCACCGGGGGCATGCCTGCACCGGGGCGCGTGGTCAGGGGGGCAGCCCCCTTCAGCACCTTGGCCTGGATGCCCGCAGGCCAGCCGCCATGCGGTTGGCCAAGGTTGCCGTGCAGCATGTCGACCACCGATTCCGGGAAGGCCACATCGACGGCGGGGTCTTCGACCTGCGCGCGCGTCAGACCTTGGGCCACCATCATCAGCGCCATGTCGCCCACCACCTTGGAGGACGGCGTGACCTTGACGATGTCGCCGAACATCTGGTTGGCGTCGGCATAGGCCTGCGCCACTTCGTGCCAGCGGTCTTCAAGGCCCAAGGACCGGGCCTGCGCCTTGAGGTTGGTGAACTGGCCCCCCGGCATTTCGTGCAGATAAACCTCGGACGCCGGGGCCGGCAGGCCGGATTCAAACGCCGCATACTGGTTGCGGACCTGTTCCCAATAGTTGGAAAGCTGGCGGATCGCGGCAATGTCCAGCCCGGTGTCGCGTTCGGTGTGGCGCAGCGCCTCGACGATCGACCCAAGGCAGGGCTGCGAGGTGCCGCCCGAAAACGCATCCATCGCCGCGTCCACCGCATCGACGCCCGCATCGCAGGCCGCAAGGATGGTGGCTGCGGCAGAGCCGGAGGTGTCATGCGTGTGGAAATGGATCGGCAGGCCGACCTCTTGCTTCAGCGCCTTGACCAGCACCTTGGCGGCAGAGGGTTTCAGCAGCCCCGCCATGTCCTTGAGGCCCAGGATATGCGCGCCTGCCGCCTTCAGCTCCAATCCCCGGCTGACATAGTATTTCAGATCGTATTTCGACCGGGCCGGGTCCAGCAGATCGCCGGTATAGCAGATCGCCCCTTCGCAGACCTTGCCGGCCTCAACCACCGCGTCCATCGCGACGCGCATGTTTTCCACCCAGTTGAGGCTGTCAAACACCCGGAACACATCTACCCCGGTCAGGGCGGCCTGTTTGACGAAGGCCTGCACCACGTTGTCAGGATAGTTGGTGTAGCCCACGCCATTGGACCCGCGCAGCAGCATTTGCGTCATCACATTGGGCATGGCGGCGCGCAGGTCGCGCAGGCGCTGCCAGGGGCATTCCTGCAAGAACCGGTAGGCCACGTCGAACGTGGCCCCGCCCCAGCATTCCACCGAAAACAGCCCCGGCATGTTGGCCGCATAGGTCGGCGCAACCCGGATCATGTCGATCGACCGCATCCGGGTCGCCAGCAGGGATTGGTGCCCGTCGCGCATGGTGGTGTCGGTGATCAGCACCTTTTTCTGCGCGCGCAGCCAGTCGGCCACCGCCTGCGGGCCTTTTTGTTCCAGCAGGTTGCGGGTGCCCATCGACGGCTCGCCCATCAGGGGCGGGGCTTTGGGGGTTTTCACCTCGGCGGCCGGTTTCGGTCGGCCGGCGGTTTCGGGGTGCCCGTTGACGGTGATGTCGGCGATATAGGTCAGGATCTTGGTCGCCCGATCCCGGCGGGTCTTGAACTGGAACAGCTCTGGCGTGGTGTCGATGAACTTCGTCGTATAGGTGTCATCAAGGAAGGTCGGGTGCTTCAACAGGTTGATGACAAATTCGATATTGGTCGAAACCCCCCGGATGCGGAATTCGCGCAAGGCCCGGTCCATCCGTGCAATCGCCTTTTCCGGCGTCTGCGCATGGGCGGTGACCTTGACCAGCAGGCTGTCATAATAGCGGGTGATCACCCCCCCCGCATAGGCCGTGCCGCCATCCAGCCGGATGCCGTTGCCGGTGGCGCTGCGATACGCCGTCAGGCGGCCATAGTCGGGGATGAAGTTGTTCAGCGGGTCTTCCGTCGTCACCCGGCATTGCAGGGCATGACCGTTCAGCGGAATGTCCTCTTGCCGCGCAACCCCGGTGGCCTCGGCCAGCGTCTTGCCTTCCTCGATCAGAATCTGGGCCTGAACGATGTCGATGCCGGTGATCTGTTCGGTGACGGTATGTTCAACCTGAACGCGGGGGTTCACCTCGATGAAGAAAAACTGCTGGCTGTCCATGTCCATCAGGAATTCGACCGTGCCGGCGCATTCGTAACCCACATGGGCGCAGATGCGGCGGCCCAACTCGCAGACTTCGGCGCGCTGTTCGGCGGTCAGGTAGGGGGCAGGGGCGCGTTCCACCACCTTCTGGTTGCGGCGCTGCACGGTGCAGTCGCGTTCCCACAGGTGATAGATGTTGCCGTGCTTGTCGCCAAGGATCTGCACCTCGACATGCCGCGCGCGCAGGATCATCTTTTCCAGATAGCCCTCGCCGTTGCCAAAGGCGGCCTCGGCCTCGCGCCGGCCCTCGCGGACCTTCATTTCCAGCTCGTCTTCCGACAGAATCGGGCGCATGCCCCGCCCGCCGCCGCCCCAGGACGCTTTCAGCATCAGCGGATAGCCGACCTCCGCCGCCTGTTTCTTGATCAGGGCCATGTCGTCGCCCAGCACGTCGGTTGCCGGAATCACCGGAACGCCAGCCTCCATCGCCACCCGCCGGGCCGAGGCCTTGTCGCCCAGGGCGCGCATGGTTTCCGCCGTGGGACCGATGAAGGTGATCCCCGCGCCCTCGCAAGCATCGACAAAATCAGGGTTTTCCGACAAAAGGCCGTAGCCGGGGTGAATGGCGTCGGCCCCGGCCATCTTGGCGACCCGGATGATTTCCGGGATCGACAGATACGCGCCCACCGGCGACAGGCCCTCGCCGATCCGGTAGGCCTCATCCGCTTTGAAACGGTGCAGGCTCAGCTTGTCTTCCTCGGCAAAGACCGCGACGGTTTTCTTGCCCATCTCATTGGCGGCGCGCATCACGCGGATGGCGATTTCGCCCCGGTTGGCGATCAGGATTTTCTGGAATTCGGGCACGTTTCACCTCTGCGTGATCTCGCGGACCGTCCCACCTTAGGCGCGCTGCGGTGCAGCGCAAGTCTGCGCGCCGCCGAAATGCAAAGTTTTGCGAAATATTCAGGCAGAGTTTTGCAACTGCAAAGTTTTTGGGCGGGCCGGGCCGGGGCAGGGGCCAAGGAAAATTGCGAACATTACAAGAACAGTTCTTTAATTCCCCGCAGCGCCGCGCTAGACTGACTCTTTATGAGCCAGTGGGACGATCAGGATGCTTTCGAGGCGGCGGCGATACCGCTGTCGCAACGTGCCATGTCGGCGCGGCCCGCCGCCTATATGGACGATCTGAACCCCGCCCAACGCGCGGCGGTCGAGGCGCTGGATGGCCCGGTGCTGATGCTGGCAGGGGCAGGCACCGGCAAGACCAAGGCGCTGACCGCCCGCATCGTGCATCTTTTGCAGATGGGGCGTGCCCGCCCGAACGAGATTTTGTCTGTGACCTTCACCAACAAGGCCGCGCGGGAAATGAAGCTGCGGGTGGGGCGGATGCTGGGCGAAGTGGCCGAAGGCATGCCCTGGATGGGCACATTCCATTCGCTGAGCGTGAAAATCCTGCGCCGTCATGCGGAATTGGTGGGGCTGAAATCCAACTTCACCATTCTGGACACGGACGATCAGTTACGCCTGCTGAAGCAGTTGATCGTGGCGGCGAACATCGACGAAAAACGCTGGCCGGCCCGGATGTTGGCCAGCATCATAGACAGTTGGAAAAACCGCGCGATGACGCCCGACCGGGTGCCATCGTCCGAGGCATCGGCCTACAACAACCGCGGCACCGAACTCTATGAACAGTATCAGGACCGGTTGCGCAGCCTGAACGCCACCGATTTTGGCGACCTTCTGCTGCATTGCGTGGTGATCTTTCAAAAGCATGACGATGTGCTGGCGCAGTATCAGCGCTGGTTCAAATATCTGCTTGTGGACGAATACCAAGACACCAACGTCGCGCAGTACCTGTGGCTGCGGCTGCTGGCGCAGGGGCACCGCAACATCTGCTGCGTCGGTGATGACGATCAG
Source organism: Pseudomonadota bacterium (assembly GCA_040385825.1). GTDB lineage: Bacteria > Pseudomonadota > Alphaproteobacteria > Rhodobacterales > Rhodobacteraceae > JANNNF01. Next base: position 45,834 of record JAZKGQ010000022.1, read on the forward strand.
TCGATCTATGGCTGGCGCGGGGCGGAAGTGGGCAATATCCTGCGGTTTGAAAAGGATTTTCCCGGCGCGCATGTGGTGCGGCTGGAACAGAACTACCGGTCCACCCCGCATATTCTGGCGGCGGCATCGGGCATCATCGCGGCCAACGCGGGCCGTCTGGGCAAGACCCTGTGGACCGAGGCGCGGGACGGCGAAAAGCTGCGCCTGATCGGTCATTGGGACGGCGAGGAAGAGGCCCGCTGGATTGGCGAAGAGGTCGAGGCCCTGCAACGCGGGCGGCCCGTGGGGGTGTTCTCGCTGAACCAGCAGGCCATCCTCGTGCGCGCGAGCCACCAGATGCGGGCGTTCGAGGACCGCTTTCTGACCATCGGCCTGCCCTACCGGGTGATCGGCGGCCCGCGATTCTATGAACGTCAGGAAGTGCGCGACGCGATGGCCTATTTCCGCCTTGCCGTGTCGCCCGACGATGATCTGGCGTTTGAACGGGTGGTGAACCTGCCCAAACGGGGCTTGGGTGACAAGGCGCAGGGCGATATTCAACGCGCCGCGCGGGCATCGGGCATGTCCTTGCTGGAAGGCGCGCGGGAAGTGCTGGCGCAAGGGGGCATCGGCGGCAAGGGCGCCGGGCAGTTGCGCGCCTTTGTCGATGGGGTGGACCGTTGGCATCAGGCGGTGCAGGGCGCGGGCAGCCATATCGAGCTGGCCGAAATCATCCTGGACGAATCGGGCTACACCGCGATGTGGCAGAACGACAAGACGCCCGAGGGGCCGGGGCGGCTGGAGAACCTGAAAGAACTGGTCAAGGCATTGGAGCAGTTCGAGAATCTGCAAGGATTTCTGGAGCATGTCAGCCTGATCATGGAAAATGACACCGAAGAGGCGGTGGAAAAAATCTCGATCATGACCCTGCACGCGGCCAAGGGGCTGGAATTTCCGGTGGTGTTCCTGCCGGGCTGGGAGGATGGCTTGTTCCCCAGCCAGCGCAGCATGGACGAATCCGGCGTCAAGGGGCTGGAGGAGGAACGCCGCCTTGCCTATGTCGGCATCACGCGGGCCGAGCAACTGTGTACCATCTCTTTTGCCTCCAACCGCCGGGTTTACGGTCAGTGGCAAAGCCAGCTTCCCAGCCGCTTCATCGACGAACTGCCCCCGGCCCATGTCGAGGTGCTGACCCCGCCCGGCCTGTACGGTGGCGGGTTTGGCGCGGCGGCCAGTGTCGGGTTCGGGGCGTCATTGGATGACCGCGTGGCCAAGGCCGATGTCTACAACTCGCCGGGATGGCGGCGGCTGCAAACCCACACGCAGCGCCCCGTCAGCCAGCCACGCGAGGCGCGGCATGTGACGATCGATGCGCAGGCCATCTCGGCCCATGTGCGCGGCGAACGGGTGTTCCACCAGAAATTCGGCTATGGCGAGATTGTCAGCATCGAAGGCGACAAGCTGGATATCGAGTTTGATCAGGCCGGGCTGAAAAAGATCGTCGCCCGCTGGGTGGTGCCCGCGCATCAGGCCGACGACGTGCCGTTCTGACACGAGGCGCGGCCCAAATTTCTTCAAAGAAATTTGCCATTTTGTTTGAACAAAATGGGTGCCTAGGCCCGAAGCCTCTCCAACCCGTAGACCGCAAGTCCGGCCAGCAGCCCCCAGAACGCGGCGCCAATGCCAAAGGCCACCATCCCTGACGCGGCGACCGAAACGGTGATCGCGGCGGCAAAGCGTTGCGGGGCATTGGCAAATGCCCCGGTCAAGGCCCCCATCAGCGGGTTCAGCAGCGCCAGCGCCACCAGCGCCACCATCACCTGCGGCGGCAGCGCCGCCAGTGCCAGCAGGATGGCAGGCCCCAGCAGACCAAGCGCCGTCCAGGCCCCGGCATAGAACAGCCCCACCTTCCAGCGCTGGCTGCGGTCGGGATGCACGTCATCGCCCAGACAGATTGCCGCCGTGATCGCCGCCATGTTCACGGTATGCGCGCCCACAAGGGCGGTCAGCGCCGACAGGCCCCCGGTGACGATCAGCGCCGATTGCACGGGCGGCTCATAGCCCGCGGCGCGGATGGTGGCGAAGCCGGGCAGGTTCTGCGAGGCCATCGTCACCAGATACAGCGGCACCCCCAGGCCCAGAATGACTGAGGCGCGGAACTCGGGCCAGATCAGGGTGAACTGCGGCAGGGGCAGGTCCAGAACAGGCCAAGTGGCCGCCCCGCCCAGGAAACTGATGCCAAGCCCGGTGCCAAGAGCTGCCAGCACCGCCAGCGACGGATTCCACAGCCGCACCAGCACGAACACGGCCACCATTGGCAGAACCAGATCCGGGGCGGCCTGTGCCGCCCCCGCCCCGCGCAGGCAGAAGGGCAGCAGCACCCCCGCCAGCATCGCAGCCGCCAGCCCGTCGGGGATCATGGCGATCAGCCGGCCCAAAGGCCGCACCGCCCCGGTCAGCGCGATCAGCACGCCGGCGGTGATGAAGGCGGCCACGGCCTCGGGCAGGGTGACAGTGGTGGTGGCGGCAATCAGCGCGGTGCCGGGGGTCGACCAGGCCAGCACCATCGGAATGCGGTTACGGCTGGACAGAAACGCCGACCCTGCCGCCTTGGACAGGCAGACCGCCAGCAGCCAGCTTGCGGTCTGGCCGGGCGTGGCCCCAACGGCAGCCGCCGCCGACAGGACCAGCGCGATGGTGGACCCGTAGCCCACCAGAGCCGCCACAAGAGCCGACGATACCAACGAGACGCGCATGCAAAAAGCCCCGGATTGCAACGCTGTGACCATCGCGGGGCAGGGCCGGAAACACAAGTGGCAAGCGGAAGGGGGGGCAGAGGCGGCGACCCTGAGGGAGGAGAGGGTCGCCGCTCTGTTCACGCGCAACCCCAAGGAGGAGGAGGGGGCCGCGCAGCAGGGGGGCGATGGCCTCAGGGAGGAGGTTGAGGCCACCGCGCCATCGACCGGCGCAGGGAGGAGAAGAGCGCCGCCGAACTGAATTGGGCCGGTTCTGGCCAGCCCGAAGAAGGTGCGGCAGCCCCAGGGAGGAGGTTGGGGCCGCCGCGAGATCAATGGCGCAGGGAGGAGGAGAGCGCCACCGAAGCGGTTGGGCGTTCAGCCCGAATGGTGTGCGGCAACCTCAGGGAGGAGGTTGAGGTCGCCGCAGTATCGACCGGCGCAGGGAGGAGGAGAGCGCCGCCGAACTGGTGTGGGCCAATCATCCCGGAAGGGGTGACCCTGAATTTGGTGCGGCAGCCCTAGGGAGGAGGTTGGGGCCGCCGCGAGATCAATGGCGCAGGGAGGAGGAGAGCGCCACCGAACCGGTCTGGGCCGGTTGGCCCGAAAGAAAGATGCGGCGACACCAGGGAGGAGGAGAAGTGTCGCCGCTTTCAGCAAAGACCCTCTGGGAGGAGGTAGAGGGTCTTGCAGGAAACTTACTTGCCGTAGGCGGCCTGACGGGCCACATCGGCGATCATCGACTTGTGCATGCCCAGGTCGGACAGTTCACGCTCGGACAGTGCGTTCAGTTCGCGAACGGTCTGGACATAGACGCGGCGCTGGTTCAGCGCGGTCTTGACCGATTTCACCAAAGCGGCGAAGCGATCAGCCAGGCCATTGGAAGCGACGCGGGTGGAGTTTACATATGCCATGTTCTTCAAGCCTCATATTTTCTGGAGCATTGCGGTGTTCTGCTTTGCTGTTAGAGCTAACATGGGGCAATTGCTGCATCTGCACAATCCGCCAAGTGGGCAATGCTGCCATGCAGCGCGTGCATGGCTGGCGTTCACGAATTTGTCATGTTTCTTAAGGGGTTCGCTTGAAATTTGAGCATTTGGTAAACACGGTCTTGCCCTTTCTGGCAAAGCCGCTGACTTTCGGTCGATGAACAGGCGCAGGAGCACAGGATGACGGTGGATCGGGCAGAGGTGATAGGGGCGCTTGCGCGGATTTCAACCCCGGACGGAGGGACTCTGGTGTCCGGCGACCTGATTCGGGCCTTGTCGGTTGACGGTGGTCTGGTCCGCTTTGTGATAGAGGCCGCCGACCCCGCCGCGGCGCAGGGGCTGGCGGCGGCGCAGGCGGCGGCCGAGGCGGCGATCCGGGCCTTGCCGGGGGTGACGGGCGTGCAGGTGGTGATGACGGCGCATGGCCCCGCGCCCAAGGCAGCCGCCCCCAGCCTGAAGATCGGTCAGCATCCCACCCCGCAGGCGGGCGGGCCGCAAAAGATTTCGGGCATCGACCGGATCATCGCCATCGCCTCTGGCAAGGGCGGGGTGGGCAAGTCCACGGTATCGTCAAACCTTGCGGTGGCACTGGCGCGGCAGGGGCGGCGGGTGGGGTTGCTGGACGCTGACATCTATGGCCCCAGCCAGCCGCGCATGATGGGCGTGTCGAGGCGCCCCGCCAGCCCCGACGGCAAGATCATCGAGCCGCTGGTGGCGCATGGCGTGACGATGATGTCGATTGGCCTGATGCTGAAGGATGACGAGGCCGTCATCTGGCGCGGGCCGATGATCATGGGGGCGTTGCAGCAACTGCTGGGGCAGGTGGCCTGGGGGCGGCTGGATGTGCTGATCATCGATCTGCCGCCGGGGACGGGGGATATTCAACTGACCCTGTGCCAGCGCACGCAACTGACCGGGGCCATCGTCGTGTCCACCCCGCAGGATGTGGCGCTGCTGGATGCGCGCAAGGCGCTGGACATGTTCGTCAAGCTGAAGACCCCTGTGCTGGGGCTGATCGAGAACATGTCTACCTATATCTGCCAGAACTGCGGTCATGAGGAGCATATCTTCGGCCATGGCGGCGTGGCGGCAGAGGCGGCCAGGCTGGGCCTGCCGTTTCTGGGGGAATTGCCGCTGAGCCTGGATGTGCGGCTGGCGGGCGATGCTGGCACGCCGGTTGCGGCGGGAACTGGCGCGCAGGCCGAGGCCTATGCGCGGCTGGCGGCGCGGCTGGTGGCGGGGGGGATGGCCTGAGGCGGGATGGGCGAACCCTGCTGGCGCAGGGACCGCCCATCCTGCGAATCACGGGGTTGGGAAATTATGGGAAAGCCGGGGTGAACGCCCCGGCTTTTTGGTTTCTGGCGGGGGAATCGCTGGATTCCAAGGGGCGGTGGTCTGCGGGACTGTCTGGCCGCAAAATAATTTGGGAAATTATGGGAGCCGGTGAGGGCGGGATCACGCCACCATATCTAGCGGCTCACAGCGCCGTGATCCCTAGGGATTGCTTTGTGAGCAGAGTTATCCACACAAGATACGGGGTTTGGGCTGGGTGGCGGACAAGATATGGCCCCCGTTGCCCAAAGATTTCCGTTGCTTCCCACGAAATCCCATGGCATCCCTTTCTTACGAAGACTGAAACGGGCAAAACAAAAACGCTGGGGCAGCATCAAGACCCCGAACAAGGCGATAAGGCAGGCTCATACAGGCAGCCCATTTCAGAATAAGACGACAAGATCCACGGCGCGGGCGAGCAGACATCTCCCCCAGGTGGCACGCGCAGAGGACGCCCAGCGATGGGACAAAGGCGGATCGGGCAGTGGCAGCCGCTCGATCCGCCTGTTTTCGTTCTAAGGGGTGTGTTTGGCAAGTAACTTGAAGGGCCGGTAAAGGCAAATGTCCGAGGCATTCAGAGGCGAGTTCTACCAGAAGGTAGACAGCAAGGCGCGGGTTTCGATCCCGGCAGCCTTGCGGCGCGTTCTGGAAGCCGACGATCCGGCATCGGCCGACTTTCCCCGCCCGCGGCTGTACATGGTCTATGGCGGCAAATCCCGCAACTTCGTCGAATGCTATTCCAAGGTCGGGGCCGATGCGCTTTCGGCGCAGATCGAGGCGATGGAACTGGGGTCGGTCGACCGCATCCGCGCCGAACGTGACCTGATCAGCCGGTCCGCCATGGTCGAGATCGAACCCGATGGCCGCATCGTCCTGCCGCCCAAGGTACGGGAAAAGATGGGGTTTCTGGGCGATGATCTGGCAGGCGGCGGCGAGGCCGCCTTTGCGGGTTTCACCAACCGTTTCCGCCTGTATCGCCGCGAAGTCTATGATGCCGAACTGGCGGAAGACGACGAGGATGACGGCATCGACCCGCTGGCGCTGGTCGGCAGGCATGCACGGGCGGGCTGACATGGCCCAGTCGAAACGCCCGAAACGCCCCGAACGCCCTGCAATTCCTGACGCTGAACGCGCGCCCCATACCCCTGTTCTGTTGCGCCCCATTCTGGCGGCCGTGGCCCCGGTGTCGGGGGTGTGGCTGGACGGCACTTTTGGCGCGGGGGGCTATGCGCGCGGGTTGCTGGACGCCGGGGCTGCCTGTGTGATCGGGGTGGACCGCGACCCGCTGGCGCTGGAGATGGCGGCGGCCTGGGCGCCCGAGTATGGCGACAGGTTGCGGCTGGTGCAGGGCACGTTTTCGCTGCTGGACAGCTATGCCGACACCCCGCTGGACGGGGTGGTGCTGGACCTTGGCGTGTCGTCGATGCAGATTGATCAGGCCGCACGCGGGTTTTCCTTCATGAAGGACGGCCCGCTGGACATGCGGATGAGCCAGTCCGGCGACAGCGCCGCCGATCTGGTGAACACGTCAGACGAGGCGCATCTGGCCGATATTCTGTACCTGTACGGCGAGGAGCACGCCTCGCGCCGCATCGCCCGCAGCATCGTGGCGGCCCGCGCAGAGGAGCCGATCACCACCACCCTGCGGCTGGCCGAGATCATCGCCAAATGCCTGCCGCGCCCGAAACCGGGGCAAAGCCACCCCGCCACCCGCAGCTTTCAGGCCATCCGCATCGCGGTGAACGCCGAATTTGCCGAACTGACGGCGGGGCTGGCTGCGGCGGAACGCGCGCTGAGGCCGGGCGGTGTGCTGGCCGTCGTGACCTTCCACAGCCTGGAGGACCGCATCGTCAAGCGGTATCTGCAACTGGCTTCGGGGGCCGAGGCCAACACCAACCGCTACGCCCCCGCCCGCGCCGATACCACGGCGCGCTTTACGCTGGTGAACAAGCGCGCCATCGGGCCGGACGATCAGGAACTGCTTGAGAACCCCCGCGCGCGGTCGGCCAAACTGCGCATCGCCACCCGTACCGACGTGCCTGCTGCGCTGTTGGACGACACCGACCTTGCCGTGCCGCAATTTGCCAAATCCCACGGCATCAAGCCGCATTACACCAAGCCTTCCCCAACGAAAGGACGCCGCTGACATGCGCCCCGTGATCTTTGTCCTGACCTTTCTTGCTGTCATTGCCCTTGGCTTCTGGGCCTACCGCGAGAATTACGCGACCCAGACCGCGCTGAAAGAGGTCAAGACCCTGCAAATCACCATCGCAGACCTGCGCGAGGCCCTGTCCGTGCAGCGTGCCGAATGGGCCTATCTGAACCGCCCCGACCGGCTGCGCGAACTGGCGGGGCTGAATTTTGACCGTCTGGGGTTGCTGCCGCTGGAACCCGGTCAGTTCAGCCAGCCGGCCTCCATCGGCTATCCTGCGCCGGACCTGCCGGACATCTCGGCTGCGGTCGATGTGCAAGGCATGCAAGGGGAGAATGACCTGTGACACGCACGCCGCTGCGCCCTCTGGCCCGTATTCTTTCCGCCCGGCAGAAGGGCGAAAACCCCGACAGCATCGAACGCGAGAACCTGCGCCTGCGCCAGGAGGTGATGCGCGACCGCGCGCGCGGGCGGGCAGAGTTCCGGTTGCTGGTGCTGACCGTCGGGTTTTTCGTGGTGTTTACCGCCATCGGTGCGCGCATGGGCCTGCTGGCCGCATCCCAGCCGATGGAGCCGCTGGCCTCGGCGCCGGGGGCGGAAATCACCGCGCAGCGCGCCGACATCACCGACCGCAATGGCCGGGTGCTGGCCACCAACATGACCACCAATTCGCTGTATGCCCAGCCCAAGGACATGGTCGATCCGGCCCGCGCGGCCAGGCAGCTGGCACTGATCTTCCCCGAGTTGAAGGAAGATGACCTGCTGCGCCGCTTTACCGACGGGCGCAGTTTCATGTGGGTGCGCAAGGTGTTGTCGCCCGAACAGATGCAGCAGGTGCATGACATCGGCGATCCGGGCCTGCTGTTTGGCCCGCGCGAGATGCGGCTTTACCCCAACGGCCAGTTGGCCGCGCATGTTCTGGGCGGGGCGTCTTTTGGTGCCGAAGGCGTGAACTCGGCCGAGGTGATCGGCACCGCAGGGGTGGAAAAGGCGATGGACGCGCGGCTGCGCGACCCGGCGCAGGGTGGCACGCCGCTGGCACTGTCGATCGACCTGACCATTCAGGCGACGGTCGAGGACGTGCTGAGTGCCGGCATGATGATGATGAACGCCAAGGCCGCCGCCGCCATTCTGATGGATGTGAACACCGGCGAGATCATCAGCCTTGCCTCGCTGCCCAGCTTTGATCCCAATGACCGCCCCAGCCCGATCACCGCCAAGGGTGCCGATCCCGGCGACAGCCCGCTGTTCAACCGGGCGGTGCAGGGGCTGTATGAACTGGGGTCGACCTACAAGATCTTTGCCGCAGCCCAGTTGATGGAACTGGGCCTTGCCACGCCTGAAACGCTGATCAACACCAGCAGCCTTGTCGTGGGGCGCAAGCGGATCGGCGAATTCGAGGGCAAGAGCTATGGTCCCACCAAAACCCTGTCCGAGGTGATCGAAGTCTCGTCGAACATCGGCACCGGGCATGTTGCGCTGATGATCGGTGGCCTGCGTCAGCAGGTGTTTCTGGAATCGCTCGGCCTGTTGTCGCCCTCGCCGGTCGAGTTGATCGAGGCCCCCGGCGCAAAACCGCTGCGCCCCAAGAAATGGCCCGACATCGTTACGGTGACCGCATCCTTCGGGCATGGCATTTCGTCCAGCCCGCTGAACCTTGCCGCCGCCTATTCGGCGATTGCCAATGGTGGCGTGATGATCAAGCCGACCTTGATCAAGCGCGATGGCCCGACCACGGGCACCCGCGTCATGCGCGAGGAGACGGCGAACAACGCGGTCGCCATGCTGCGCCGCGTGGTCACCAACGGCACCGCCAGCCTGGGCGAGGTTCCGGGCTATCAGGTGGCAGGCAAGACCGGCACCGCCGACAAGCCCAAACCGGGCGGCGGCTATTATGAGGACAAGGTGGTGAACACCTTTGCCTCGATGTTCCCGGCCAGTGACCCGAAATATGTGCTGATCGTGACGCTGGATGAACCGGTCGAAACCTCGGGGCCAAAGCCGCGTCGCACCGCAGGCTGGACCGCGGTTCCGGTGGCGGCCGAGATCGTGCGCCGCGTGGCCCCGCTGATGGGCATGGCACCAGTGGTTGAACCCCCCCCGGTGGATACGATAACAGCCGTCAAACAGTAAGGTGCAAGGGACGGGGCCATGGCGAACGCAGCGACAGGTCGGGCAAGACGGCTATCTGATCTGGGCCTGACCGCCCGGCCCGGCAACGGGCGCGACCGCGACCCCGCCCTGTCGGGGATCACCGTCGACAGCCGGGCGGTGCGGGCCGGCATGCTGTTTGCAGCCCTTCCGGGCGTGCGGGTGCATGGGGCCAGCTTTATCGCCACAGCACTGGCGCAGGGGGCAGCGGCCATCCTGACCGATGCGGCGGGCGCGCGGCTGGCCGCCGATGTGCTGGCCGACACTGACGCCGCCCTGATCGTGGCCGAGGACGCCCGCGAGGCCCTGGCCTACGCATCGGCCCTGTGGTTCGGCGCGCAGCCCGAAACCATGGTGGCCATCACCGGCACCAATGGCAAGACATCGGTGGCGACCTTCACCCGGCAGATATGGATGGCCCTTGGGCATGCGGCCATCAACATCGGCACCACCGGGGTCGAAGGTGCCTGGGCCGCACCTTCCGCGCACACCACCCCCGACCCGATCACCCTGCACGCCATGCTGGCCGCCGCCGCCGGGGCAGGGGTCACCCATGCCGCGATGGAGGCATCATCCCACGGGCTGGACCAGCGCCGGATGGACGGGGTCCGGCTGGTGGCGGCGGGGTTCACCAACCTCACGCAGGATCATCTGGACTACCACCACACGATGGAGGCCTATTTCCACGCCAAGGCCGCCCTGTTCACCCGTGCCCTGCCACAAGACGGCGTGGCGGTCATCAACCTGAACGGCGCGCGTGGTCCCGATCTTGCCAGCCTTGCGCAGGCGCGCGGTTTGCGCTGCCTGACCGTGGGCCATGGCGAAGGGGCCGATCTGCGCCTGCTGAACCAGCGCTATGATGCCACCGGGCAGGATCTGCGGTTCCAGTGGCAGGGCCAGCCGCATCAGGTGCGGCTGAACCTGATCGGCGGCTTTCAGGCCGAGAATGTGGCGGTGGCCGCCGGTCTGGTGATCGCGGCGGGCGAGGATGCCGCGCGGGTCTTTGCCGTTCTGCCGGCCCTGACCGGGGTGCGGGGCCGCATGCAGCTTGCCGCCACCCGGCGCAACGGGGCTGCGGTGTTCGTCGATTACGCCCATACGCCCGACGCCATCGAAACCGCCCTGCGCGCGCTGCGCCCGCATGTGCTGGGCCGGGTGATCGTGGTGTTCGGTGCAGGCGGCGACCGCGACCGCACCAAGCGCCCGCTGATGGGGGCTGCGGCGCGCGACAATGCCGATGTGCTGTATGTGACCGATGACAACCCCCGGTCCGAAGACCCGGCCGCGATCCGCGCCGAGGTGATGGCCGCCTGTCCGGCCGCGCATGACGTGGGCGACCGGGCCGAGGCGATCCTGCGCGCCGTGGATGCGGCCCAGCCCGGCGATGCCGTGCTGGTGGCAGGCAAGGGCCACGAAAGCGGTCAGGTGATCAAGGGCGACATCTATCCCTTTGACGATGTGGAACAGGCCAGCGTGGCGGTCGCAGCGCTTGACGGGGTGATCTGATGCTGTGGACCTCATCCGATGCCGTGGCCGCCACCGGGGGGCAGACAACCGCCGACTGGCAAGCGGCGGGCGTGTCGATCGACACCCGCACCTTGAAACCCGGCGATCTGTTCGTGGCGCTGACCGATCTGCGCGACGGCCATGATTTCGTGGGCCAGGCCCTGGCCAAGGGGGCTGCCGCCGCCCTTGTGTCGCGCCGTCCCGATGGCGTGGCACCCGATGCGCCGCTGCTGATCGTGCCCGATGTGCTGCGCGGGCTGGAGGATATGGGCCGCTTTGCCCGCGCCCGTACGCGCGCAAAGGTGGTGGGTGTCACAGGGTCGGTCGGCAAGACCTCGACCAAGGAAATGCTGCGCGCCATTCTGGGGGGGCAAGGCAGGGTCCATGCCGCCGAGGCCAGCTATAACAACCACTGGGGCGTGCCGCTGACCCTTGCGCGCATGCCGGTGGACGTGGATTTTGCCGTGATCGAGATTGGCATGAACCACCCCGGCGAGATTGCCCCGCTGGCCCGCATGGCGCAACTGCATGTGGCGCTGATCACCATTGTATCGCCCGCGCATCTGGAGGCGTTCGACAGCCTCGACGGCATCGCCCATGAAAAGGCCGCCATCCTGGACGGTCTGCTGCCGGGCGGAGTGGCGGTGTTGCCCGCCGATCTGCCTGTGACGCCGATCCTTGCCGCCAAGGCCCTGGCCACCGGCGCGCGGCAGGTGCTGTTCGGCGTGGCCGCCGGGGCTGACTATCACATGACCTCTGCCACCCTGACCACCGAGGCGACCGTGGTGCAGGCCACCCGTCAGGGCGAGGCCTTCCTGTTCAAGGTCCGCTCTCCGGGCCGCCATTTCGCGCTGAACGGGCTGGGAGCGCTGGCGGTTGCCGATGCCTTGGGGTGCGATCCGACCATCGCGGCCTGCGACATCGGCACCTGGGCCCCGCCTGCGGGGCGGGGCACGCGGGAACGCATCTTGCTGGACCGGGTGGATGAGACGTTCTTTGATCTGATCGACGATGCCTTCAACGCCAATCCCGCCTCGCTCGCCGCCAGTCTGGACGTGCTGATCGCCGCACATCCGCATCATGGCGTGGGCCACATCGGCGATGGCCGCCGCATTGCCATTCTGGGCGACATGCTGGAGCTGGGGTCCACCGAACTGACCCTGCATGCCGCCGTGGCCGATCATCCGGGGCTGGCGGCGATCGACCTGATCCATTGTGTCGGGCCGCGCATGCATGCGCTGTGGCTGGCGCTGCCGCGCGCGCAGCGCGGCGAATGGGCCGAAAGCGCCGCCGACCTGGTGCCGCGCGCCCGCAGCCTGATCGATGCAGGCGACATCGTGCTGGTGAAAGGGTCCAAGGGGATCAAGGTCAGTCTGGTCGTTGACGCCTTGCGCAAAATGGGGCAAGGCCCCGCGCCTACGGAAGGAACCGACTGATGTTGTATTGGCTGACCGAGTTTTCCGACGGGGGCGATGCCTTCAACCTGTTCCGCTACATCACCTTCCGCGCAGGCGGCGCCTTTGCGACGGCGCTGATCTTCGGTTTCATCTTTGGCCAGCCGCTGATCAACCTGCTGCGCCGCAAGCAGGGCAAGGGCCAGCCGATCCGCGATGACGGCCCGGCCACGCATTTCGCCAAGGCAGGCACGCCCACCATGGGCGGGCTGCTGATCCTGTCGGCGCTGATGGTGTCGACCCTGCTGTGGGCGCGGCTGGACAATCCCTATGTCTGGATCGTCATTCTGGTGACGCTTGGCTTTGGCATGATCGGCTTTGCCGACGACTATGCCAAGGTGACCAAGCAGAACACCAAGGGCGTGTCGTCCCGCATCCGCTTTCTGCTGGGGCTGTTCATCGCGGCGATGGCGACCTATGCGGCGTCGATGTTTCACCCCGAGCAGTTGCAAAATCAGGTGGCGCTGCCGTTCTTCAAGGATCTGCTGCTGAATTTCGGCTGGTTTTTCCTGCCCTTCGGCATGATCACCATTGTCGGGGCCGCCAATGCGGTGAACCTGACCGACGGGCTGGACGGGCTGGCGATCATGCCGGTGATGATCGCGGCGGGCACCCTGGGGGTGATTTCCTATGTGGTCGGCAACTTCAACTACACCGATTATCTGGGCGTGCATTTCGTGCCCGGCACCGGCGAGCTGCTGATCTTCACCTCGGCGCTGTTCGGGGGGGGGCTGGGGTTCCTGTGGTACAACGCGCCGCCTGCGGCGGTGTTCATGGGCGACACCGGGTCGCTGGCGCTTGGCGGGGCCCTGGGGGCGATTGCGGTCTGCACCAAGCATGAAATCGTGCTGGCCATTGTCGGCGGGCTGTTCGTGGTCGAGGCTTTGTCGGTGATCATTCAGGTGCTGTATTTCAAGCGGACCGGACGGCGGGTGTTCCTGATGGCCCCGATCCACCACCATTTTGAAAAAAAGGGCTGGGCCGAGCCGCAAATCGTGATCCGGTTCTGGATCATCAGCCTGATCCTGGCGCTGGTCGGGCTGGCCACGCTGAAAGTGCGTTAGAGTGGGATGAACCTACGCTGAATCCTCTTTTTCATCCTCTTTTTCGGCCCGGAATCAAGCGCGAAGCGCGCCGGGCAATGCCCGACCGCCCCCACAGGCGGGCATTCGTCACCGTCACCAGCAGAAATACCGTGGGAGGAACTGAGCCATAAACCGCGTAGAACTGGCGTTGCTTGCCCACCCGGCGGTCGGGCATTGCCCTTTCGTTGTGTTGGTTGAAAGGCACTCAGAAAGCTACGACAGTTCCATCAATGGTCATCCTGCGTTAGGCCGCAGCGCGCCGCAGGAAAGGGCCACACGGCGCGGATTGTCGCTGTGGCCGCAATGGAAAAGGGGGGGCAAGTCCCTGCCCCCCCTCCTCCTTTTCGCTGGCGGGTTCCGAGGGATCAGAAACCATAGACCAGCGAAAGACCGACCTTGTTGTCCGTGCGGATGGCGCGGCTGTCGTTGTAATCGGTCAGATAGCTGATCCGGGTCGACAGCGTGTCGGTCATCTTGACGTTCAGGCCCAGATCGTTGTTGATCCGCAGCGCCGAGTCCGACTTCAGGATGTCGGTGTCATTGGTCGCAAACAGATTGTCGTTGAACGCATAGAAAAAGCGCGACGACGCGATGTAGCCGGTTTCGGTTTCGCTCTGCTCCAGACCGTCCTCAAGATAGCTGACACCGATACCGGCCTGCAGACGCCAGGTCATGTCGGCGTTGTTGACGATGCGGTAGCCCGGACCAAAGCCAAGGAAGGCATCGGTGCGCGTTTCGCCGGCGGTGTTGGCCAGACCGTCGGTTTCCACCCGGCCAAGCGCAAAGACGTAGAACTGATCGTTCAGGTAATAGTTCGCGTCATAGACGGCAAACACGTCTTCCTTGGTCTTCACCCCGGCATCATCGGCAAAATCCATCGCCACGCCAATGGTCTGCACCAACTGCCCCTGCGCATAGCGCAGCCGCGCGCCAAGCGAGAATTCCTGGCTCTCGTTGTTGCCGGTCTTGCCCGAATAGCCAAGCGATGCGCTGCCCGACAGGCCGGGCCGGAACTCGGGATTGCCAAAGCGGGCGGCATCCTGGGCGCGGTCCATGTCCTCGGTCACGTCATCCTCGATGTCGTCGATGCGGTCATTCACCGCGCGGGTGCCGGTCAGGGTGGTCTGGGCAACCACCGCGTTGCCTGCCATCAGAACCGTCAGTGCCGAGACTGCCGCGATGTTCAAGACTTTTTTCATTGCTCGTCCTTTTCGTATCACTGGGCGCCCCGAAGGACGCTGACATGAACTCTTGTTACTGTTCACGCAGCACAAACGCGCCCGGCGGGCAGGGGTTCCCGCTGGCGGCGGCCCATGATGCTGCACCGCGGAAACCCGCCGGTTTGCCCGCGCCCTGTCGGCAAGACCCTGCCCAATCCCGCGCGGCGGGGGCTGTGCCGGCAAGGACTGGCGGCCCGCGCCCGGTGGCGGTAAGCAGGCGCGAGGCTTTGGCAGACCGGCACCGGGGCAAAAGGGTTGCTGGCGGAACCAGCCATGATGGGGGGGCCTGAATGACCAAACCAGCGCGCGAGGCCGATCTTTACCCCGCCCTCAAGGCCTATCTCGAGGCGCAGGGCTATGAGGTGAAGGCCGAGGTCGGGGCCTGCGACATCCTTGCCTGCCGCGCGGGCGATGCGCCTCTGGTGGTAGAGATGAAGCTGACCTTCTCGCTGTCGCTGGTGATGCAGGGGGTGGCGCGGCAGGGGCTGGTCGATCACGTCTATCTGGCGGTGCCAGTGTCGGGCAAACGCGGCTGGTCGCTGCGCTACCGCGATATCATCGCGCTGTGCCGTCGGCTGGGGCTGGGCCTGCTGGCGGTCGATCCGGCCGCAGGGCAGGTGACAGCCCACCTTGACCCCGGCCCCTACACCCCGCGCAAATCATCGGTCAAATCCGCCCGCCTGCTGCGCGAGTTTGAACGCCGGATGGGCGACCCGAACATCGGCGGCACCACGAAGACCCCCCGCATGACCGCCTACCGCCAGGACGCGCTGCGCTGTGCGGCGCATCTGGCCACTGGTCCTGCCAAAGCATCCCATGTCGCCAAGGCCACCGGCGTCGCCCGTGCCGCCACCCTGATGCGCGCCGATCACTATGGCTGGTTTCAGAAAGTGGATCGTGGCACCTATGCGCTGACCGCCAAAGGCACCGCCGCCCTGCCGCCACGCGAATAGACCTTCCCCTTTCATACTGGCTCAAATATCCCACGGGGGAAGATTCATTTGCGACTGCAAATGAATCGGCGGGGGTGTGAAACCCCCGGCAACCTCTGCCACCAGACACACCGCCCGGAGAACCATCATGATCCCCGTCAAAGGTTACGCAGGCCTCAGGATCGCGGTCCTTGGCCTTGGCCGGTCCGGCCTTGCCACCGCCCGCGCGCTGGTGGCGGGCGAGGCCACGCCGGTCCTGTGGGACGACAGCCCCGAGGCCCGCGCCAAGGCCGAGGCTGAAGGCTTTACCTGCACCGACCTGACCCGCGCCGGCGCGTTTGACGGCATCGCGGCCCTGATCGTGTCGCCGGGCATTCCGCATCTCTACCCGACTCCCAACAAGGTGATCGCCCGCGCGCTGGATCTTGGCGTGCCGGTCGACAATGACATCGGCCTGTTCTTCCGCAGCTATGCGGGCGAGGAGTGGGACAATTTCGAGATCACTCCCCGCGTCATTTGCGTGACCGGGTCGAACGGCAAATCCACCACCACGGCGCTGATCCACCACATTTTGGAGGTGGCAGGCCGCCCGACCCAGATGGCGGGCAACATCGGGCGCGGCGTGCTGGACATCGATCCTGCGCAGGATGGCGAGGTGGTGGTGCTGGAACTGTCCTCCTACCAGACCGACCTTGCCCGGAGCCTGACGCCGGATGTGGCGGTGTTCACCAACCTGTCGCCCGACCATCTGGACCGTCACAACGGCATGGGCGGCTATTTCGCCGCCAAGCGGCGCTTGTTTGCCGAAGGCGGCCCGGACCGCTGCATCATCGGCGTGGACGAGGGCGAGGGGCGGTTTCTGGCGGGGCAGTTGTCGGAAGGGCCGCAGGACGACCGGGTGATCCGGGTATCCTCGGGGCAAAAGCTGGAAGGGTTTGGCTGGGCGGTGTTTGCCCGCAAGGGATTTCTGGCCGAATGGCGGCGCGGCAAGCAGGTGGCCAGCATCGACCTGCGCGAGGTGGCAGGCCTGCCGGGCGCGCACAATCACCAGAACGCCTGCGCCGCCTATGCCGCCTGCCGCAGTCTGGGGGTTGCGCCCAAGCTGATCGAGGGCGCGTTTCACAGCTTTGCAGGCCTGCCGCATCGCAGCCAGCTGGTCGGCACCAAGGGCGGTGTCCGCTTCGTGAATGACAGCAAGGCCACCAATGTCGACAGCGCCGCCAAGGCCTTGCAGGCCTTCCCCCGCATCCGCTGGATCGCAGGCGGCATGGGCAAGGACGGCGGCATCGCGGGGCTTGCGCCGCATCTGGGGTCGGTGGTTAAGGCCTATCTGATCGGCCATTCGGCACGCGATTTCGCGCTGCAACTGGGCGCCACCCCGCATGAGATCTGCGAAACGATGGCCCGCGCCGTGGCCCGCGCCGCGGCCGAGGCCGAGGCCGGGGACGTGGTGCTGCTGGCCCCCGCTGCCGCCAGCTTTGACCAGTATCCGAATTTCGAGAAGCGGGGCGAGGAGTTCACCGCACAGGTGAAGGTGGTGATTGGGTGAACGTAGGATGGGCAATCTGCCCATCCGCCGCCAAAGGCCGTGGATTCTGCACTAGCGTTAAGCCCGATTTGCCGCTACTCTTTTGCAGATGATCCGGGGGTACATCCGGGCAAAGGCAGAGCAGGCAAAACAGGCGGTTTTTCCATGACTGAAATGGTCTATGGGTCCAACCCGGTACGGGTGACGGAACCTATTCTTCCCCGTTGGTGGCGGACCATCGACAAATGGTCACTGACCAGTGTGTTCGTGCTGTTTGGCATCGGGCTGTTGCTGGGGCTTGCGGCCTCGGTGCCTCTGGCCAGCCGCAACGGGCTGGAGCCGTTCTATTATGTCCAGCGCCAGGCGTTCTTTGGTGGCATGGCGCTGGCCGCGATGGTCGGGTGTTCGATGCTGTCGCCGGTGATGGTGCGACGGCTGGCGGTGTTGGGGTTTGCCGCCTCGGTGATCGCGCTGATGCTGCTGCCGGTGTTCGGCACCGATTTCGGCAAGGGGGCGGTGCGCTGGTTCAGCTTTGGCTTTGCCAGCTTTCAGCCATCCGAATTTCTGAAACCGGGGTTCGTGGTGGTCTGCGGCTGGCTGATGGCGGCCTCGACTGATCTGAACGGCCCGCCCGGCAAGTTGCTGTCCTTTGTGGTGACGATGATCGTGGTGGGCTTTCTGGCGATGCAGCCGGATTTCGGCCAGTCCGCCCTGGTGCTGTTTTCCTGGGGGGTGATCTATTTCATCGCAGGCGCGCCCATGCTGCTGATCGGAGTGGTGACCGGTGTCGTTGCCTTCGGCGGCTTCGTGGCCTATGAAAGCTCCGAGCATTTTGCCCGCCGGATCAACGGGTTCCTGTCGCCCGACGTGGACCCGCGCACCCAGCTTGGCTATGCGACCAACGCGATTCAGGAAGGCGGCTTCTTTGGCGTGGGTGTGGGCGAGGGGCAGGTGAAATGGTCGCTGCCCGATGCGCATACCGATTTCATCATTGCGGTGGCCGCCGAGGAATACGGCCTGATCCTGGTGCTGTGCATCATCGCCCTGTACGGGGTGATCGTGGTACGGTCCTTGCTGCGGCTGATGCAGGAACGTGACCCGTTCATCCGGCTGGCAGGCGCGGGGCTGGCCTGCGTGTTCGGCGTGCAGGCGATGATCAACATGGGGGTGGCGGTGCGCCTGTTACCTGCCAAGGGGATGACCCTGCCCTTCGTCAGCTATGGCGGGTCTTCGGTGATCGCCGCCGGCGTGACGGTGGGTATGTTGCTGGCGCTGACCCGCGCGCGGCCGCGCGACATGATGAGCGACATTTTCAAGCGGGGCCGCTGATGGCACCCTTGCTGCTGATCGCGGCGGGCGGCACCGGGGGGCACATGTTCCCCGCGCAGGCGCTGGCCGAGGCGATGATCGCGCGCGGCTGGCGGGTGAAACTGTCCACCGATGATCGCGGCGCGCGCTATGCGGGCGGCTTTCCGGCCGAAGTGGTGATCGAGCAGGTGGCGTCCGCCACCTTTGCGCGCGGCGGGCTGGCGGCCAAGGCCATGGTGCCGCTGCGGATTGCGGGCGGCATTGCCGGTGCGGTCTGGTCGATGGGACGGGACAGGCCTGCGGTCGTGGTGGGGTTTGGCGGCTATCCGTCGATCCCGGCGCTGTCGGCGGCAGTGGTGCTGCGCCGCCCCCGGATGATCCATGAACAGAACGGCGTGCTGGGGCGGGTGAACCGGATCTTCGCATCCAGGGTCAGCAAGGTCGCCTGTGGCACCTGGCCCACGGCCTTGCCTGCCGGTGTTGCGGGCGAACACACCGGCAACCCGGTGCGCCAGTCGGTGCTGGACCGGGCGGGGGCGGGCTATATTCCGCCCGGTGACTACCCGATGAGCCTGCTGGTGATCGGCGGCAGCCAGGGGGCGCGCATCCTGTCAGACGTGGTGCCCGCTGCCGTGGCCGCCCTGCCCGAAAGCTTGCGCGCGAACCTGCGGGTGGCGCATCAGGCCCGCGCCGAGGATGCCGCCCGCGCCAATGCCGCCTATGACGCTGCGGGCATCGATGCCGAGGTGCAGCCCTTTTTCACCGACATTCCCCGCCGCCTGTCGGAAGCCCAGCTGGTGATCAGCCGGGCAGGGGCCTCGTCTGTGGCCGACATCAGCGTGATTGGCCGCCCGTCGATCCTGATTCCCTTTGCCGCGGCCACCGGCGACCATCAGACCGCCAATGCCGCAGGGCTTGTGCAGGGCGGGGCGGCGGTGGTGATTGCGGAAAACCTGCTTGACGCGGGCGGGCTCAGCCGTCAGATGGCCGAGGTTCTGGGCCAGCCGCGACGGGCCGAACAGATGGCCCGTGCCGCATTGGCCTGTGCCCGCCCCGATGCCACCGAACGACTGGTCGCACTCGTTCTGACCCTCGCCGAAGGACATGCCCCATGAGCGCCGCCACCAAACTTCCCCTCGAACTGGGGGCCATCCACTTTGTCGGCATCGGCGGCATCGGCATGTCGGGCATTGCCGAAGTGCTGATGACCCAAGGCTTCACGGTGCAGGGGTCGGATGCCAAGGCCAGCAAGATCACCGACCGGCTGGTCGCCCTGGGGGCTGCGTTCCATGAAGGTCAGCGCGCCGAGAATATCGGCGAAGCGGCGGTGGTGGTGATTTCTTCTGCCATCAAGAAGGGCAACCCGGAACTGGAAGAAGCCCGCCGACGCGGGCTGCCCGTGGTGCGCCGGGCAGAAATGCTGGCCGAACTGATGCGCCTGCGGTCCAACATCGCCATCGCGGGCACCCATGGCAAGACGACGACGACGACCATGGTGGCAACTCTGCTGGACAAGGGCGGGTTTGATCCGACCGTGATCAACGGCGGCGTGATCCACGCTTACGGCTCCAACGCACGGGCAGGCGCAGGCGAATGGATGGTGGTCGAGGCGGATGAGAGCGACGGCTCCTTCAACCGCCTGCCCGCCACCATCGCCATCGTCACCAACATCGACCCCGAACACATGGAACATTGGGGCACCTTCGACGCCCTTCGCAAAGGCTTCTACGATTTTGTGTCCAACATCCCGTTCTATGGCCTTGCCGTCTGCTGCACCGACCATGCCGAAGTGCAGGCCCTGGTGGGCCGGGTCACCGACCGCCGCATCGTCACCTTCGGCTTCAACGCGCAGGCCGATGTGCGGGCGATCAACCTGACCTATGAAAACGGCGTGGCGCATTTCGACATCGCCTTGCAGGGCGAAGGAAATGGGGCGGTGATCGAAGGCTGCACCCTGCCGATGCCCGGCGATCACAACGTCAGCAACGCGCTGTCTGCCGTGGCTGTCGCCCGCCATCTGGGCATGAAGAAGGATGAAATCCGCGAGGCGCTGGCCGGGTTCGCAGGCGTCAACCGCCGCTTTACCAAGGTGGCCGAGGTGGGCGGCGTGACCATCATCGATGATTACGGCCACCATCCGGTGGAAATCGCAGCCGTCCTGCGCGCCGCCCGCCAGTCGACCAAGGGCCGCGTCATCGCTGTGCATCAGCCGCACCGCTATACCCGTCTGCACAGCCTGTTCGAGGAGTTCTGCACCTGTTTCAACGAGGCCGATGTGGTCGCGATCGCCGAGGTCTATGCCGCAGGCGAAGACCCGATTGCCGGGGCCAGCCGCGATGATCTGGTGGCAGGGCTGATCGCCCATGGCCACCGCCATGCCCGCGCCATCATCGACGAGGCGGATCTGGCGCGCCTTGTGCGCGAACAGGCGCGGCCCGGTGACATGGTGGTCTGCCTGGGGGCGGGGACGATCTCGACCTGGGCCAATGGCCTGCCCGCGCGGTTGATGGGGCAGGCGGCATGACCGGGGCCAAAATCCTTCAAAGGATTTTGCAAGTTTCTTTGAAGAAACTTGGCAGCCCCACGGTGCGCGCATGACGCCCCCGCTGATCGCAGGCTGTGTCTGGGTGCTGGCCGCAGCGATCACCGCCATGCTGCCGATGCGCCGCCAGTATCTGCCGGGCATCAGCCTGCTGATCCTGGCGCCTGTGCTGATCGGCTGGATCGGCTGGCAGCACGGGGTCTGGATCGGGGTGGCCGCCATGGCCGCCTTCCTGTCGATGTTCCGCAATCCGCTGATCTACTTTGCCCGCAAGGCCATGGGCCTGCCGGTACATTTGCCCTCGGAACTGGAAGGGGACCCCAAACCATGACGCTCCCCCTGATCGCCGCCTTTGTGTGGCTGATCGCGGCCAACGTGATCGCCATGTTTCCCAGCCGCGACCAGCATTGGCGCAATGCCTATGCGCTGATCGCGCTTGGCATTCCTCTGGTCGGCTGGGTAACCTATGTGAATGGCCCGATCTGGGGCATGGTCATCCTTGCGGGCGGCGCATCCGTGCTGCGCTGGCCGGTGGTATATCTGTGGCGGTGGGTCAGGCGGACGCTGAAGGGCAAGGAACCGGCCGAGTAGGGGCCACAACTCTGCCGCAAAGCCCCCGGATAAGGCAGGGATTCTGCACCCGGTCCGGCAAGAGAGTGTGACGATGTTTGCGAAGTTCATGGCCCTTGCGGCCCTGTTGCTGCTGTTCAGCTGTGGCGAGCCTGTGCCGCGCGATGGTGCGGCGAAGATCCTGCTTCTGGGCGATTCCATGATGGCGTCGAACCGCATGTCGGGGCAATCGGTGGCCGATGTGATCGAGGCGGGTCTGGGGCGCGAGGTGGTGGACCGGTCGGTGCCGGGGGCGCGTTATTTCTATGCCTTGCCGATCTCGGGCAGCGCCGGGCTGAACCTGGCAAGGCAATACCGGCCCGGCCCCTGGGACTATGTGGTGCTGAACGGCGGCGGCAATGATCTGCTGTTCGGCTGTGGCTGCGGGCGCTGCAACGGGGTACTGAACCGGCTGATCTCGCCCGACGGGCGCAGCGGCGCCATTCCGGCGCTGGTCAAGACCATGGTCGGCGATGGCGCGCGGGTGATCTATACCGGCTATCTGCGCAATCCGGGCGTGCAGACGGTGATCAAATCCTGTGGCCCTGCGGGAAACGAACTGGACCGCCGGATGCAAAGGCTGGCCGCGCTGGAACCCGACATGCAGTATCTGCTGCTGGCCGACCTTGTGCCCTACCGGGACCGGTCCTACCATCAGGTCGATCTGATCCACCCGTCGGTCAAGGGCAGCCGGGCCATCGCGCAGCGGATACTGGCGCTGATGGCGGCCCCGAAAGACTGACGCCCCCCCGTAATCGCCTCCGGGGCATCGCCCCCCTTGCACCTGCGGATCAAAAGCCGCAAAAACCGGGGCATGAGCGATCTTCCCACCCCGCGCGGCGCGCTGACCCCCGACCGTCCTTTGGCGGACCTGACCTGGCTGCGCGTCGGCGGCCCGGCGGACTGGCTGTTCCAGCCTGCGGATGCGGCCGATCTGGCCGCGTTTCTGGCCGCCCTTGACCCCGCCATTGCGGTGTTTCCCATGGGGGTCGGGTCGAACCTGATCGTGCGGGATGGCGGCATCCGGGCGGTGGTGATCCGGCTGGGGCGGGGGTTCAACAGCATCGTGACCGATGGTGATACTGTCACCGCCGGGGCGGCCTGTCTGGATGCGCATGTGGCGCGCAAGGCGGCAGAGGCAGGGCTGGACCTGACCTTTCTGCGCACCATTCCCGGCAGCATCGGCGGGGCGGTGCGGATGAATGCGGGGTGCTATGGGTCTTATGTCGCCGATCATCTGACCCATATCCGCATCGTCACCCGGTCTGGCCGCGCGGAAACCTTGCCCGCTGCCGACCTGAACCTGCGCTATCGCCAGTCCGACCTGCCCGAAGGGGCGGTGATCACCCACGCCACCTTCCGCGCCACCCCCGGTGACCCGGCGGTGCTGGAGGCCCGGATGGCCGACCAGATCGCCAGACGCGACGCAAGCCAGCCCACCAAGGACCGTTCAGCCGGGTCCACCTTCCGCAATCCGGCCGGGTTTTCCAGCACGGGGCGCGCCGATGATGTGCAGGATCTGAAGGCCTGGAAGGTGATCGACGACGCCGGAATGCGCGGGGCCACGGTCGGCAGCGCGCAGATGAGCCGGATGCATTCCAACTTTCTGATCAACATGGGGGGGGCCACAGCCGCCGACCTCGAAAATCTGGGGGAGGAAGTGCGAAAAAGGGTTTTCCAACAGAGCGGTATCACGCTAGAGTGGGAAATCATGAGGGTCGGTGAACCGGCCCCGTGACAGCAGCAGAATAATACAGCGGGTCGCCAAAGACCCGGACGAGGCAGACAATGGCGGGCGCATCGAGCAGGATGTCCCGTGTGGCGGTTCTGAAAGGGGGCACTTCCGCAGAGCGGGAGGTGTCTCTGTCCACAGGCAAGGCCTGTGCAGCAGCGTTGCGCGAGGCGGGGTATGAGGTGATTGAGGTCGATTGCGGCCCCGATCTGCCCGCGCGCTTGGCCGAAATCCAGCCCGATGTCTGTTTCAACGCCCTGCATGGCCGGTACGGTGAAGACGGCTGCGTGCAGGGCCTGCTGGAATGGCTGCGCATTCCCTATACGCATTCGGGCGTTCTGGCCTCGGCCCTTGCGATGGACAAGGCGCGGGCGAAGGCGGCCTATGTCTCGGCGGGTCTGCCCATCGTGCAATCGGTGCTGGCGACCAAGGACGAGGTTGCCGCAGGCCATGTGCTGCCCCCCCCCTATGTGGTCAAGCCCAACAACGAAGGATCATCGGTCGGGGTCTATATCGTGCATCCCGGCAGCAACGCGCCGCGTCTGGCCGAAACCATGCCCGATGTGGTGATGGTCGAAACCTATGCGCCGGGGCGCGAGATGACGGTGTCGGTTCTTGGGGATCGCGCGTTGTGCGTGACCGATATTCTGACCGACGGCTGGTATGATTATGACGCCAAGTACAAGACGGGCGGCAGCCGCCATGTGCTGCCCGCCGATGTGCCCGCCGACATTGCCGGGGCCTGCATGGACTATGCCCTGCGCGCCCATGCGGCGCTTGGCTGCCGGGGCCTCAGCCGCACCGATTTTCGCTGGGACGAGTCCCGTGGCCTTGCGGGACTGATCTTGCTGGAAACCAACACGCAGCCGGGGATGACCCCCACCTCGCTGTCGCCTGAACAGGCGGCGCATGTGGGCCTGTCCTTTCCGCAATTGTGCGACTGGATCGTAAAGGACGCGTCATGCAATCGATAAGGCCGCCCAGACGCATCGCCGAACCCGCCCGCCGCGACCCGGCGCCCAGCCGTTGGGCATACCGCCGTCAGCGGCTGATGCTGACACCGCTGTTCCGCACGCTGTTCCGCGTGGGCCTGCCCAGCTTTGTGGTGGTGGCTGCTGCGGGGCTTTACCTTGCGGATCAGGACCGGCGCGATGCGCTGACTGGGGTTTTCACCGATCTGCGTACCAGGTTTGAACAGCGCCCCGAATTCATGGTCAGTCTTGTGTCGGTGGAAGGCGCGTCTGATGAACTGGCCGAGGCCGTGCGCGCCAAACTGGCGCTGCCCTTGCCGCAATCCTCGTTCGACATGGATCTGGACGCCGCCCGCCTGCGCATCGAAAGCCTTGATGCCGTCAAGCAGGCCGAGTTGCGGGTGCGGTCGGGCGGGATATTGCAGGTGGTCATCACCGAACGCCAGCCCGCGCTGATCTGGCGCAACGACGACACGCTGGAAATGCTGGACGACAGCGGCCAGCGGGTTGCGGGCCTTGGCTCGCGCACCGACCGGCCGGATCTGCCGCTGGTCGCCGGGCGCGGCGCGGATGTCGCCACCGACGAGGCGCTGGAAATTCTGGCCGCGGCGGCCCCGCTGGCCCCCCGCATCCGCGGCATGATCCGCATGGGCGAACGGCGGTGGGACATCATCCTTGACCGCGATCAGCGCATCAACCTGCCCGCGACCAACCCGGTGCGCGCGCTGGAACGCCTTCTGGTGCTGGACAAGGCCCAGGATATCCTTGCCCGCGACCTTTCGACCATCGACCTCAGAAATGAACATCGCCCCACTGTGCGTCTGACGCCCTTCGCCTTTGCCGAACTGCGCCGCGCCCAGGGGATCGAACCAGTGGAGAACGAATTATGACCGATCTCTATCAATCCCAGCGGGCCATGCGGAATATGCGCAAGGCGGCCATGCAGCGCGGTGTGATAGCCATTCTTGACGTGGGCACCAGCAAGATCGCCTGCCTGATCCTGCGCTTTGACGGCCCCGACAAGCTGCGCGAGGCCGATGGCGTGGGGCCGATGGCGGGCCAGTCGCAGTTCCGGGTGATCGGGGCCGCCACCACCCGGTCGCGCGGCGTGCGCTTTGGCGAGATCGCGGTGATGAACGAAACCGAACGCGCCATCCGCACCGCCGTACAGGCGGCGCAGAAGATGGCGAATGTGCGGGTCGACCATGTGATCGCCTGCTTTTCGGGCGCGGAACCCCGCAGCTACGGGCTGGCGGGCGAGTGGGACTTGCAGGACTCGGTCGTGACCGAACAGGACGTGGCAAATGTGCTGGCGGCCTGCGATGTGCCCGACATCGGCCATGGCCGTGAAGTGATGCACGCGCAGCCGGTGAACTTTGCGCTGGATCATCGCACCGGTCTGGGCGATCCGCGCGGGCAGATCGGCAACCGTCTGGCCTGTGACATGCATCTGCTGTCGGTGGACGGGTCGGTGGTGCAGAACCTGCTCTATTGCATCAAGCGCTGCGATCTGGAACTGGCGGGGATTGCGTCTTCGGCCTATGTCTCGGGCATCTCGTCGCTGGTCGAGGATGAACAGGAACTGGGGGCCGCCTGCATCGACATGGGCGGCGGGGCGACCGGCATTTCGATCTTCATGAAGAAACACATGATCTATGCGGACAGCGTTCGCATGGGCGGTGATCATGTCACGGCGGACATCTCGATGGGCTTGCAGGTCGACATGGCCACGGCAGAGCGCATCAAGACGCGCTTTGGCGGGCTGTATGCGACGGGGATGGACGACCGCGAGATGATCGACATTGGCGGTGACTCGGGCGATTGGGAAAAGGATCGCCGTCAGGTCAGCCGGACCGAGCTTATCGGCATCATGCGGCCACGGGTCGAGGAAATTCTGGAAGAAACCCGCAGCCGTCTGGATGCGGCGGGCTTTGACCACCTGCCCAGCCAGCAGATCGTGCTGACCGGCGGTGCCAGCCAGATCCCCGGACTGGACGGTCTGGCCGCCCGCATCCTGGGTCAGAGGGTGCGCCTTGGCCGCCCGCTGCGCGTGCAGGGCCTGCCGCAAGCCGCCACCGGGCCTGCCTTCGGGTCTGCCGTGGGCCTGTGTCTGTTCGCCGCCCATCCGCAGGACGAATGGTGGGATTTCGAGATTCCCGCCGAACGCTACCCTGCGCGGTCGCTGAAACGGGCTGTCAAATGGTTCAAAGACAACTGGTAACCCCAATATCCGGTGCCTCTAGCGAAATCCCGCCTAAAAGCGGGATCAATCCCCCATATTTTGTGGGGAAACGTGCTTTTTTTCGTGACGTTTATCCGATCTGTGGATAGAATCGCAGATAAGTAGGCTTTTGGGCGTTCGGGACGACGCGCAGAAGACCGGCATCGGCAAGCAGCGGCGTTCAATGCGGCACAAAAACAAAAAGGCAGGCGGACAGACATGGCACTCAATCTGATGATGACCAACCAGCGTGAAGAGCTGAAGCCGCGCATCACCGTGTTCGGTGTCGGCGGGGCGGGCGGCAATGCCGTCAACAACATGATCGACAAGAACCTTGAAGGTGTCGAATTTGTTGTGGCCAACACCGACGCGCAGGCTTTGCAGCAGTCCAAGGCCGCCGCTCGCATCCAGATGGGCATGAAAGTGACCGAAGGTCTGGGTGCGGGCGCGCGGCCCACGGTTGGCGCTGCCGCTGCCGAAGAAACCATCGAGGAAATCGTCGACCATCTGGCGGGCGCGCATATGTGCTTCATCACCGCGGGCATGGGTGGCGGCACCGGCACCGGGGCTGCCCCGATCATCGCGCAGGCCGCGCGTGAACTGGGCGTGCTGACCGTGGGTGTGGTGACCAAGCCCTTCCAGTTTGAAGGCAACAAGCGGATGCGTCAGGCCGAAGAAGGCATCGAGGCGCTGCAGAAGGTCGTCGATACGCTGATCATCATTCCGAACCAGAACCTGTTCCGTCTGGCCAATGAAAAGACCACCTTCACCGAAGCCTTCGCCATGGCCGACGACGTGCTGTATCAGGGCGTCAAGGGCGTGACCGACCTGATGGTGCGCCCCGGCCTGATCAACCTGGACTTTGCCGATGTCCGCGCCGTGATGGACGAAATGGGCAAGGCGATGATGGGCACAGGCGAAGCCACGGGCGAAGACCGCGCCGTGCAGGCGGCCGAAAAGGCGATTGCCAACCCGCTGCTGGACGAGATCTCGCTGCACGGTGCCAAGGGCGTGCTGATCAACATTACCGGCGGCAATGACCTGACCCTGTTCGAGCTGGACGAAGCCGCCAATATCATCCGCGAAAAGGTGGACCCCGAGGCCAACATCATCGTCGGGTCCACGCTGGACACCACGATGGAAGGCCGTCTGCGGGTGTCCGTCGTGGCCACCGGCATCGACGCCAGCGCCGCCAGCCGCGCCGAGGCACCTGTCACGCGCCGGTCGATGGCCTCGCCGCTTGGTCTGAACACCTCGGCCCCTGCGCCGGAACCCCGCCGCGAACTGCCGCTGACCGTGCAGCAGGTGGCCCCGCCCGCCTATGTGCCGCCCGCGCCGCAGCCCGCCGCCCCGGCCCCCAGCCTGTTTGACCAGCACGAGGCCCCCGCAGCGTTCCGCCCGACACCCGAGCCGGAAGACGTGCTGGAGCATGATCTGCCGCCGCCGGTCTACCGCCAGTCCGCCCCGCAGATGCGCCCGGCCCCCGCCGCGATCGAGGCCGATGCGGCCGAATTCGTCGCCCCGCGCCCCCGTGCGGCAGGCCAGCCCTCGGCCGAAGCCATGGCCCGTCTGCAGGCCGCCGTCGGCAAGAACCCCGGCATCGCCATGCAGCAGCGCCCGGCGGCCAGCAGCGCCCCGGCACCGCGCGCCCCGGCGATGCCCGCCACCGCCCCGCGCGCCGAAAAGCCGCGCTTTGGCATCGGATCCTTGATCAACCGCATGGCCGGCCATCTGGAAACCCAGCCCGAACGGTCGACCCAGACCGTGCGCGCCCAGCCCCCTGTCACCGGCTATGACGATGAACAGGAACTGAGCCCCGATCAGGAACGGATCGAGATTCCCGCCTTCCTGCGCCGCCAGGCGAACTGAAACACAGCGGCGAACGTCACGCGAAAGGCCCGGCTTGCCGGGCCTTTTTCATTTGAAGATCAAAGGTTTGCAGCGGGGGCCTGCTGTGTCACATACCGTTACAAAGCGTGAGTTGTGATCAGCCCCCCCGAGAGTTACCTAAAATGCAGAACAAAGGGATACATCCGTGTCCCCTGTGGCATGAGGTTGGCTGTGCAGAACACTTTGAAATCGGCGGTCACATTCACCGGGCTTGGCCTGCATTCCGGCGCCCCTGTGCGCATGGTCGTGCAACCGGCACAGGCGGATCATGGCATCGTGTTTCGCCGGTCCGACCTGTCGGGGGCGGCGGCGCTGATCGACGCGCGGTGGGACCGGGTGGTGCCGTCCAGACTGTGCACCCTGATCGCCAATGCGCAAGGCACATCGGTTTCGACCATCGAACATGTGATGGCGGCTCTTGCGGGCTGTGCGATCCACAACGCGCTGATCGAGATTGACGGTCCCGAAGTGCCGATCCTTGACGGATCCTCGGTGCCCTTCGTTGAAGGCTTTATCGCCTGCGGGCTGCACGAACAGGACGCCCCGGTGCGCGCCATCCGCATTCTGAAACCTGTCGAGGTGCGCGACGGCGCGGCGGTGGCGCGTCTGGTTCCGGCCGATATGCTGGAGATCGACTTTTCCATCGACTTCGACGATGCGGCCATCGGCCAGCAGACCCGCCGCCTGAACATGGCCAATGGCGCGTTCGTGCGCGAACTGTCGGACAGCCGCACCTTCTGCCGCCAGTCGGATGTGGATGCCATGCGCGCCAACGGGCTGGCGCTTGGCGGCACCGTTCACAATGCCGTGGTGTTTGAAGGCGACCGCATCCTGTCGCCGGGGGGGCTGCGCCACGCGGATGAACCCGTGCGCCACAAGATGCTGGATGCGCTTGGCGACCTTGCCCTTGCAGGCGGGCCGATCCTGGGCCGCTATATCGGCATCCGGGCCGGTCATGCGCTGACAAACCGGCTGTTGCGGTCCTTGTTTGCCGACCCTTCGGCCTATCGCATGGTCGATTGCGGCGCGCAGACCGTGGGCAAGCTGCCCGGCGTCGGCGTGCAGCGCGGCGACCTGCCGCGCGTGGCCTGACCCGCCCCCGCATCCGGGGCTTTGGCGGATAGGACACGACGGGTTCTTGCTGTACCGCCAAGACGTAAAGGCGTTTTGCGCCCCGGATTTATCTGTGCTAGGACACATGCAAATCGCCCGCACGCCGGGGGCAGGACGGGTTGGCAGGCGGTGTCGGCCCGGCATGCCCCCAGGATGCGGCACAGTGGGATAGGCGGAAGATGACAGGCGGAAAACCGGGCGCGCGTCCGGGCAAAAATCTGGGCGCATCGGCGCTTCTTGTCCTGCTGCTGGCGTCCTGCGGTGCCGACAAGGCAACAACCGGTGGGGCCGGGCTGGACAGCTATACAGCCGAAGAATTGTTCAAGCAGGGCGAGTTGAAGCTGGCAACCACCAAGCGCCCGAAAGAGGCCCTGATCTATTTCCAGGAGGTCGAGCGGCTTTATCCCTACACCGCGCTGGCGAAACGCGCGTTGATCATGCAGGCATTCACCCATCACAAGGCCAAGGAATACGAAGAAGCCCGCGCCGCGGCGCAGCGGTTTCTGGATTTCTACCCCGGCGATGAGGACGCGCCCTATGCGCTGTATCTGATGGCGCTGTCCTATTACGACCAGATCGACGAAGTGGGCCGCGATCAGGGCCTGACCTTCCAGGCCCTGC
The DNA here is from genome assembly GCA_040385825.1 of Pseudomonadota bacterium. Classification (GTDB taxonomy): domain Bacteria; phylum Pseudomonadota; class Alphaproteobacteria; order Rhodobacterales; family Rhodobacteraceae; genus JANNNF01. Next base: position 75,904 of record JAZKGQ010000022.1, read on the forward strand.
GGGCGATGCGCGATGTGATCGAGACATATCCCGACAGCGAATATGCGCGCTCGGCGATGCTGAAATTCGATCTGGCCTTTGACCATCTGGCCGCCAAGGAAATGGAAATCGGCCGCTATTACCTGAAGCGCGGCCATTACACGGCGGCGATCAACCGTTTCCGTACCGTTGTACAGGATTTCCAGACCACCACCCACACCGCCGAGGCGCTGCACCGGCTGGTCGAGGCCTATCTTGCGCTTGGTCTGAACGAACAGGCGCAGACGGCAGGGGCGATCCTTGGCTACAACTATCAGTCCAGCCCGTTCTATGAAGACAGTTTCCGCCTGCTGAAAGGCAAGGGCCTGAGCCCGGAAGCCCGCGGCGACAACTGGCTGAGCAAAGTGTACCGGCAGATGATCCAGGGCGAGTGGTTGTAGGGTCGATGGGCGGATTGCCCGGCAAAGATGGGCAGATTGCCCATCCTACGGAAGTGTGATGCTCGTATCTCTTGATATCCGCGATGTGCTGATCATCGACCGTCTGTCCCTTGGCCTTGGGCCGGGGCTGAACGTGCTGACCGGCGAAACCGGCGCTGGCAAGTCGATCCTGCTGGATGCGCTTGGCTTTGTGCTGGGCTGGCGGGGGCGGGCCGAACTGGTGCGCCAGGGGGCTGCACAGGGCGAAGTGGTGGCCGTGTTCGACCTGCCGCCGGGCCACGCCGCCCGCGCCGTGCTGGACGAGGCCGGGATCGAGGCGGGCGACGAGGTGATCCTGCGCCGGGTGAACAGCGCCGATGGCCGCAAGACGGCCTGGGTGAACGACCGCCGCGTGACGGGCGAGGTGCTGCGCGATCTGTCCGACTGTCTGGTCGAACTGCATGGCCAGCATGACGACCGCGGCCTGCTGAACCCGCGCGGGCATCGCGCCTTGCTGGATACCTTCGCGGCGCTGGACCTTGGCCCCCTGCGGGCGGCCTGGGCCGCACAGCGCACCGCCCGCGCGGCGCTGGTCGCGGCCGAGGATGCCATTGCCCGCGCGCGGGTCGAGGAAGATTATCTGCGCCATGCGGTTGCCGAACTGGACAAGCTGGACCCGGACCCCGGCGAGGAAGCCACGCTGGATGCCCGCCGCCGGATGATGCAGGGCGCGGCCAAAATCCGCGCCGATATCGTGCGGGCAGATGCGGCGCTGTCGGGGCAGGGGGCAGAAGGCGCGATGCGCGATGCCCTGCGCTGGCTGGAAGGGGCGGCTGACCGTGCCGAAGGGCGGCTGGACGCCGCGCTGGCCGCGTTGAACCGCGCGCTGATCGAGTTGGGCGAGGCGCAGGCCGGGGTGGATGGCTGCCTGTCGGCGCTGGATTTCAACCCGCAGGAACTGGACAGCATCGAGGAACGGCTGTTCGCCATCCGCGCGCTGGCCCGCAAGCATGGCGTGCTGCCCGATGATCTGGGCGGCTTTGCCGATGGCCTGCGCGACCGGCTGGCGGCGCTGGACGGCGGGGTCGCGGGCATCGCGCGCCTGCACCAGGAGGTGGGCGCAACCGAGGCCGCCTATCTGCGCGAAGCCCACCGCATCAGCGAGGCCCGGCGGGCGGCGGCGGGGCGGCTGGATATGGCGATGGCGGGCGAACTTGCCCCGCTGAAGATGGAACGCGCGGTGTTTGCCACCGAACTGACCGCTGGAGAGCCGGGGCCGGACGGGGTGGATGCGGTGACCTTCACCGTCGCCACCAACCCCGGCGCGCCGTCAGGCCCGCTGAACCGCATCGCCTCGGGTGGTGAACTGAGCCGGTTTCTGCTGGCCCTGAAGGTCTGCCTGACCGGCGACACCCCCGGCCTGACCATGATCTTTGACGAGATCGACCGTGGCGTGGGCGGGGCGACCGCAGATGCCGTGGGCCGCCGCCTGCAGGCGCTGTCAGCCACCGCGCAGGTGCTGGTCGTCACCCACTCGCCGCAGGTGGCGGCCCTGGGCGCGCATCACTGGCGGGTGGAAAAGCGGGTGGTGGCCGATCAGACCCTGTCCACCGTCACCGCACTGGATGCCCCCGCACGGGTCGAGGAAATCGCCCGGATGCTGGCAGGCGACACGGTATCGGACGCCGCACGCGCGGCGGCCAAGGCGCTGCTGGCGGTCTGAAGCTACCCGGTCAGCGCATGGCAGCCATACCCATCGGACGGGTTTCATGCTGCGATGCAGCATCTATATTGATAGCAAGACATGAACCAAGGAGGTTCCCATGATCCGCCATCTGACTGCCGTGCTTGACCTGTTTCGCCTGCCGATCATCGACGAGATCGAGCGCGACTATGTAAAGGGCGCTGCCACCCCGGTTGAGGCCAAAGCCCGCCAAAGCGCCGTCGCCCGCGGCCTGTTCCGTCGGGGCACGTTCGACTACTGAGTAAGGATGAATCTTCGCTGATCCAACCTTCTTCTTCTGCCCGGAATCAAGCGTGAAGCGCGCCGGGCAATGCCCCATTGCCCGGCAGGCGTTTGCTTTGGCAAACGCCGAGAGGGGGCCGCCCCCTCGGGCGGGCATTCTGCAAGGTCACCAGCAGAAATCCCGTGGAATGGGTTGAGCCATAAACCGCGTAGAACTGCGGTTGTTTGCCCACCCGGCGGTCGGGCATTGCCCTCTCGTCGTGCATGTCAAAAAGGCAGACCGGAAAACACGGTCGGTTCCATGAAGGGGCGTCCTGCGCTAAGACAGGCGACTGAAAAGTCCGCCCCCTTGATCATTTGATCACTTGGGCGGAATGACCTTGCCGGGGTTCATCAGCCCCTGCGGGTCCAGCGCGCGCTTGATTGCGCCCATCACCTGCCATGCGTGCCCATGTTCGGCGGCCATATAGGGCAGTTTGCCAAACCCCACCCCATGTTCGCCGGTGATGGTGCCGCCAAGCGCCAGGGCGCGGGTCGCCATGCGCCCGGCCAGATCGCGGGCAACTCCGGCCTCGGCGGCATCGCCCGGCCTGATCATCAGGATTGCGTGGAAATTGCCGTCACCCACATGGCCCAGAATGGGGCCGGTTAGCCCCGATGCCGCAATATCGGCGCGGGTCTGTTCCACCGCCTCGGCCAGCGCCGAAATCGGCACGCAGACATCGGTGACCACCGCCACGGCACCGGGGCGGCTGGCAAGGATGGCAGGGTAGGCCATGTGGCGCAGTTTCCACAGCCGGTTGCGGTCTTCCTGCGCATGCGCCCACTGAAAATCCGAACAGCCGAACCCGGCCGCAATCTCGCCAAATCGGGCGGCCTGTTCGGCCACACCGTCCGGGCTGCCGTGAAATTCGACCAGCAGCAGCGGCGCCAGTGGCAGGCTGGTGGCGGAATAGACGTTGCAGGCGGCGACGGTCCGGGCATCCAGAAACTCGATCCGTGCCATCGGCAGGCCGGTCTGGATGGTGGCGATCACGCAATCCACCGCCGCCCCGATGCTGTCAAAGGCGCAAGTGGCGGCGGACACGGCCTCGGGCTGACCCTGAAGCCGCAGGGTCAGTTCCGTGATCAGGCCAAGCGTGCCTTCCGACCCCACCATCAAGGCCGTCAGATCATAGCCTGACGCGGTCTTGGGGGCCGCCGTGCCGGTGCGGATCACCTGACCGCCCGCCAGAACCACCTCCAGCCCCAGCACATTGTCGCGCATCGTGCCATAGCGCACCGCCGTAGTGCCCGACGCACGGGTCGATGCCATGCCGCCGATGCTGGCATTCGCCCCCGGATCGACCGGGAAAAACAGGCCGGTGCTGCGCAGGTCGTGGTTCAGGCTTTCGCGCAGGATGCCGGGCTGCACGACGGCCAGCATATCGTCAGCCTGCACCGACAGCACGGCGTTCATCCGGCTGAAATCGACGCAGACCCCGCCATTGATCGCCAGAGCATGGCCCTCCAGACTGGTGCCCGCGCCCCAGCCCACCATCGGCACCCCATGTGCGGCACAGATCGCCGACAGGCCCGACACCTCGGCTGTGGTCAGCGGAAAGGCCACCGCATCGGGCAGACCTGCGCTGACATGTGATTCGGACTGGCCGTGCTGGTCCAGCACGGGGCGGCTTGTGCTGAGGCGGTCGCCCAACAGGGCAGTCAGCGCGGCAAGGGCAGGGGCGGGGATCATGGGATCAGGCGGCTCAGGACGCGAGGGCGGCAAGAGCCGGGGCCAGATCGCCATAGCCGGTAAAGCGCCGCTCGTAGGCCAGACCCAGACGGCGGGCGCAGTCCATGGCCCTGGCATCCAGCGCGGGGTCATTGGTCTGGGCCTGATAGACCAGCTTGGTGTAATTGCCGAAATACATGTCGCGCAACTCCGGGTGACGGTCCAGCCCCATGGGTTTCCAGACAAAGGCATCGAACTGGCGCACCAGAAAATCGGTCAGATAGAAGGCGGTGAATTCGTCGGGATGGGCGGCGAAGGCGGCGTTGCCTTCAAAAAACGAATAACAATGCGGCCCGTCGACCATTTCGACCCCCAGTTCCTTGCACTTTTCCTGCAATTGCCCGCCGGTGCCGCAATCGGCGTAAACGACAAAGACCTTGTCGTAATCCGCCCGGCGCTGGATCACCGTGGCCTCGACCGCCGCGGTGATCCTGTCGGGCCACAGATGCAGGTTGGCGGGCAGGCATTGCAGATCGAGGTGATCCCAGCCATTCGCGCGCCGCAGCGCCAGAATCTCATGCGCCAATGCCCCGCAGGCGATCAGCAGCACCCGGCCCGATCTGGCCGGCGCAAGGCCGGTTTCGGCCAGCGTCGCGTCATCCGGCCCTAGCGCCACTGGCGCGCGCCAAGGATCAGGCTGCCTGAAAGGGCGGCAAATCCAAGCGCCACCAGCGGCAAATTCACCCAGAAGGCCAGCGCAAGCGTGGCGGCCGCCGCGGCGATGACAATGGCAATCAGCGACAGGAAATAGGGTAACGGCATTGCACTCTCCCTTCCCGGAAACTCTGGTCCCGATACTCTGGTTCTGAACAATCTGGGCTGCCCCGGCGGATTTTCCAAGCCCCTTCAACGCCCTCTGTCAATTATTGCAACCCTTGCCTGCCCGGCTCGTGCGCGGCCCGCAGGCCGGGGCAGGCCGGGGGACCGCAGGCAAAGAAAAACCCCGCGCAACCCATGGGTTTGCGCGGGGCTGTCCAAAGGTTTGCCCGGATCAGGCGCTGAGCTGGTTGTGCTTGCGTGCCACATAGGCCTTGGCGGTTTCCACCGCCACGGCCGCATCGCGGCAATAGGCATCCGCCCCGATCGCGCGGCCAAATTCTTCGTTCAGCGGCGCGCCGCCGACCAGCACGATGTAATCCTCGCGCATGCCCTTTTCCTTCAGAGTGTCGATCACGACCTTCATGTAGGGCATGGTGGTGGTCAGCAGGGCGGACATGCCAAGAATGTCGGGCTGCTCGCGCTCCAGCGCCTCGATGTATTTTTCAACCGAATTGTTGATGCCCAGATCCAGCACCTCGAACCCGGCGCCTTCCATCATCATGGCGACAAGGTTCTTGCCGATGTCGTGGATATCGCCCTTCACGGTGCCGATCACCATTTTGCCCATGCGCGGCGCGCCGGTTTCGGCCAGCAGCGGCTTGAGGATATGCATGCCGGCCTTCATCGCGTTGGCGGCCAGCAGCACTTCGGGCACGAACAGAATGCCGTCGCGGAAATCGGCCCCCACGATGGTCATGCCCGCCACCAGCGCCTTGGTCAGCACGTCATAGGGCGTCCAGCCGCGTTCCAGCAGGATGTTGACGCCATCCTCGATCTCTTCCTTCAGACCGTCGTAGAGATCGTCGTGCATTTGCAGGACCAGCTCATCATCGGAAAGCTCGGAGAGGATGATTTCATCGTCGGCCATTGGGGCGCTCCTGAGGACTAGATTTCCACTGTGCATGGGCCGAAACCGACGCCCACACTTCCTTGTTTCCGACATGCCCCGAATGAAAGCCGACAGCAAGCGGATTTGGGCCGGAACGGGCTGGCATTTGTTCACTTTGTGTTCTAGTTTTGTCGGATGACACAGGCGGATGGTACAGGGGGGAATGGCACAGGGGCGGATGGCATCTTGCCGGGCCAGCGCGCGCGGGCGCGCGGGGCGCTGGACAACGCAACCGGGCGGTTCGAGGCGCAGGGCCTGCAAGGTATTGATGACGGGTGGGATATTCCGCATGACGACCGGCTGCTGCGGACCGAGGTGCGCATCGAGGTGGCGCGGTCGGCCATCAGCTACAACAGCTCGCCCGACCTGCCGTTCGACCGCTCGATCAACCCTTATCGCGGCTGCGAACATGGCTGCATCTATTGCTATGCGCGGCCCAGCCATGCCTATCTGAACCTGTCGCCGGGGCTGGATTTTGAAACCAGGCTGATCGCGCGACCCGGCATCGGCGCGGTGCTGGACCGGGAATTGCGGGCGAAATCCTATGCGGTGGCCCCGGTCGCGATCGGCACCAATACCGACCCCTACCAGCCGGTCGAGGCGCAGCACAGGGTGATGCGCGAGGTGCTGGAAGTGCTGTCAGCCCACCGCCACCCGGTGGCGATCACCACCAAGGGGACGCTGGTGGAACGCGATCTGGACCTGCTGGCCCCGATGGCGGCGCAGGGACTGACGCGGGTGGGACTGTCCATCACCACGCTGGATCCCGACCTGTCACGCCGGATGGAACCCCGCGCCGCCGCCCCCGCCCGCCGTCTTGCGGCGATCCGGCGTCTGACGCAGGCTGGCGTTCCGGTGCGGGTGATGGTGGCGCCGGTCATTCCGGGCCTGACCGACCATGAGCTGGAGGCGATCCTGGCCGCCGCCAAGGATGCAGGCGCGGTGGCGGCCAGCTATATCAGCCTGCGCCTGCCGCGCGAGGTGTCGGGGATGTTTCAGGACTGGCTGACTGCCCATGTGCCGGGGCGTGCGGCCAAGATCATGGGCCGGGTGCGTGAACTGCACGGCGGGCGCGATTATGACCCGGCCTTTGGCAAACGGATGCGGGGGCAGGGCATCTGGGCCGAGCTGATGGCGCAGCGGTTTGCCATTGCGGTGGCCAGGGCGGGGCTGGTGGTGCCGCAGCCGCCGCTGCGCTGCGACCTGTTCGCGCCACCGCTGCGGGCGGGCGATCAGCTGTCGCTGTTCTGACCGCCAGGCCGCGGTTTTATTGAAATAAAACCGGACCTTACCCTCCCGGATCTTACCCCCGGCGTCCGCGCCGCTCACGCTTGGGGTCGCCCGAGGTGTCGCCGGTGCCGTCCGACGCGGACGAGAACCCGCCCAGACGTTCCGAAATCTGGTCCAGTGTCGGGCGCGGGCCTTGGGGCCGGGTTTCCAGTGCAGCGCGCATCGCCGCCAGATGGACCGGCATCGTGCCGCAGCACCCCCCGATGATCCGCACCCCGGCATCACGCGCCAGCACCGCATATTCGGCCATCAACTCGGGCGTGCCGTCATAGTGGATATGGCCGTCATGGTATTTCGGGATGCCCGCATTGCCCTTGGCAACGATGGGCCGTTCCGACCCTTGGGCGGCAAAGCCCAGCACGGTGCGCATCAGGTCGGACGCGCCGACGCCGCAATTCGCACCAAAGGCCAGCGGCGGGTTCGGCAGTTTTTCCACCATGTCGGCCAGCGCCGCCGAGGTCACGCCCATCATGGTGCGCCCGGCGGTATCAAAGCTCATGGTGCCGACCCAGGGCATGTCGGCCAGCGCCGCAGCCTCTGCCGCGGCCTTGTATTCCTCAAAGGCCGAGATGGTTTCGACCCACAGCACATCGGCGCCGCCCTCTTTCAGGCCTTCGGCCTGTTCGTGGAACATCTCGACTGCCAATTCATGCGTCAGCGTGCCCATGGGCTGAAAAATCTCGCCCGTGGGGCCGACCGAGCCTGCCACCACGATGCTGCGGCCCGACGCATCGGCAATCTCGCGCCCAAGGGCCGCGCCCACCCGGTTCAGCTCGCGGACCCGGCCTTCGGCCTGATGCAGTTTCAGGCGGCTGGCGTTGCCGCCGAAGGTGTTGGTCAGAAAGATGTCGGATCCGGCATCGACCGCGCCTTTGTAGAGGGTGCGGATATTGTCGGGCTTGTCGAGGTTCCAGAACTCGGGCGGCTCGCCCGAGGACAGGCCCATGTTGAACAGATTGGTGCCGGTGGCCCCATCGGCCAAAAGCCAGTCACGGGTGGCAAGCAGGCGGGACAGGGCATCGTTTGACATGCGGGCAAGACCTTTGGCAAAGGGGCGGCGCGCAGGCGCCAACGTTGCATCCTCCTGTGCCATGACTGCCGCGCCGTGGCAATTTCATATTCTGTGACGGCGGGGTCGGGACGGTGCGCGCGGGGCAGCGGCGGCGGGTGGCGGATGGCCCAGACAAGCAGCGCCGCAGCAAGGGCAAGGGCGGGCCGATGCGGCGCGCACAGGTACAAAGGCTGCCAGTCTGGCGCGAAGGCTTGCTTGAACTGCGCAAGGCCCTGGGTCTGCAAACGGCGCGCCAGCCAGCCGGTGCCGCGCGGCATCGGGGGCGCATCGGCAAAGCCGTGGACCGGCGCTGCGGCCAGCGACAGCCGGGGCACGCCGTCCTGCGCAGCGGCGGTCAGCGCCGCCAGGATCAGCGCATGCGCGGTGCCATCAGGGGCGGCAGGGTCGGGGCGCAGCAGATCCAGCGCCCATTCGCTGCCTGTGGCGTGAAAGCTGGCAAACCCCACCAGCCGCCCCTGCGCCCAGGCGGCGAACACCCGTTGCCGCGCGACATGGGCCGGGGCGAAGCGGCCCATGGAAAAGCCATGCTCGCCGCCATGGGCCGCCCTCCACCGGGCATTCAGCGCGGCCATGTCGGCCAGCGGCGGCGTGGCTGCGGGATGGGCGGCCACGCCTGCGGCGGCTGAAGCCAGCGAGGAGTCATCATGCGACGTTTACATCTGGTCGA
>JAZKGQ010000022.1:84788-104529 GCA_040385825.1 Pseudomonadota bacterium
CACGGGCGGGGGTGGTCAGGCTGAAGCTGCCCGGTTGCAACCAGGCCTCCTTCGCCACCAGCCGCACGGCAAACCCCGCACGGCGGGCGGCGACCGCCAGACGGGCCGGGCATTTGTACAAGACCGGCCAGCGGGTTTGCGCCCGCGCCGCCTGACGCAAGCCGCGCAGCGCCGTGGCCGGGGGCATCTTGCCAATCGGGTCCCGCAGCGCGACCAGACACAGCGCCAGGCGGCCAGTCATCAGATGGCCCGCCGGTTCGCGCGAGTCCGGCCGCAGCGGCAGGGCGTGCAACTGCCCCTGATGCAGCAACTGGGCTTCGGCAAACCCATGGCGCAGGTCGGGGATCCGGGCGGCGACATCAGGGCGCGCCGTCAGCAAAAGCGCGCCACCCAAGATGGCCGGGCCTGCGTAATAGACGGCGCGGAAGGCCAGAATGGCCGCCAGACCGGCGGCTTCCGGATGCGGGGGCAGCAGCGCCAGCAGGCACAGCTCGAACGCGCCGACCCCGGCAGGACTGCCCGACACAAGACCCGCGCCATAGGCCAGCAGAAAGGCGGGCATCAGGGTGGCCAGCGCCATGTCCCCCGGCATCAGCGCCCAGAGCGCCACCCCTGCCATCAGCGTGTCCACCGCCGCCAGCAGCAGCAGAACGACTGCTGTGCCGATGTGGGGCAGGGGCAGGCGACTTAAGGCAAGCCCGATCAGCGCCAGACCGGCCACCCCCAGCACGACCAGCGCCGCCGCCTGGAAGGGGGCGCCGGGCAGCAGGGTCAGCGTGGTCGCCGTCACCACCGACCAGCCCGCCAGAAAGCTGACCGTGACAGCCCCGGTGATCCGCGTCGCCTGCCACAGGCCAAGGCCGGGCAGCATCCGCCAGCGCACCAGCGCGCCGGTGATCAGCCCCAGCCCGATCGTCTGCGAAACCGCAATCGCGGCAAAGCCCGCCCGCCGCACCCGCCGCGGGTCGCAGCCGGTGCCAAGATGCCGGTGGATCGCGCCGTCATGGCGCGCTGCGGCCCAGAAGCTGATCGCGGTGGCCAGCAACGCCAGCCCCCAGGCCCGCGGCGGCATCAGCGCAAGACTGTCGGCGACCTGGCCCGGATCGACCCCGGCCAGCCTGCGGACCAGCAGCCACACCAGCCCCGCCGCCAACAGCCCCGACAGCGCGATCCTGCCCCAGGCCAGGCCCGCAGGCCGCCCCGGTCGCGCAACTGCCCTTGTGTCTTGCCCGCTGCGCACGCCGCCCGCCCCCTTGCCTGTCAGGCTTCGGGTCTAGCGGCGGCGGGTTCAGGATTGCTTAACAGCTAAAATGCGCAGGATTTATGCGCCAAGGGCCGCGCCGTGCCTGCATTCACCAAACGAAAAGCCGCGCCCCGGCTGGCGGGGACGCGGCGATGACTGCCAGACCCGGTGCTGAACGATCAGAGTTCGGTCATCAACTGGCCCTTGGCCAGCGGCAACAGCTCGGCCAGCTTGGCGCGGATCTCCTCGGCGCCGGCCTTGCCTGCCAGATCTGCGGCGACCTTGCGGATCACGTCTTCGCTGCCGGCCTCGGCGAAATCGGCCTGCACCACGGTCATGGCATAGGCGGCAGCCTCGTCACCGTCCTTGCCCATCAGGCCAGCCGCCCAAAGGCCCAGCAACTTGTTGGCGCGCGCCCCTGCGCGAAACTGCATGTCTGCATCATGGGCGAACTTGTTCTCGAAAGCGGCTTCGCGGTCGTCGAAAGTGGTCATGGTCGCCTCTGTGTGGTGAATGGGTTGTCCTTCATATGCCCCGCTGCACCTTTTCGTGCAAGAGTGGCGCACCCGAATTGCCCGCCGACGAGGCCTCGCCACCGCTTGCCGCCGCCTGCTGCATATCGTATAGCCCGAAACCGAAGGCGAGGGGTGGCAAATGCCGCCCCCTTTGCCATTTGCATCGGAGAGTTCATGGCGCGGCGCAAGAAGGTGTACGAGGGCAAGGCAAAAATCCTGTATGAAGGGCCTGAACCGGGAACACTGATCCAGTACTTCAAGGATGACGGGGCGTCGATGCCGACGGCGGCGGTGCCTGCGGCGGTCGAAGGCAAGGGCGTGCTGAACAACCGGCTGTCGGAATTCTTCATGTCGGGGCTGAACGCCATCGGCGTGCCGACCCATTTCATCCGCCGCATCAACATGCGCGAACAACTGGTGCGGATGGCGGAAATCATCCCGCTGGAAGTGGTGGTGCGCAACTTTGCGGCAGGCGAGATCTCGACCAAGCTGGGGATTCCCGAAGGCACGGCCCTGCCGCGCCCGATCGTGGAATATTACTTCAAGGACGAAAAGCTTGGCTCGCCGATGGTGGCCGAGGAACATATCGTCGCCTTCGGCTGGGCCACCCAGCAGGATCTTGACGACATGGTGGCCCTTGCCCTGCGGGTGAACGACTTTCTGTCGGGTGTGATGATGGGGGTGGGCATCCGCCTTGCCGATTTCCGCATCGAGGTGGGCCGGGTCTGGGAAGGCGATTACATGCGCCTGATCGTGGCCGACGAGATCAGCCCCGACAGTTGCCGCTTGTGGGACATGCGGGCGCAAGCCGACCGGGGCCAGCCCGAGCGGGACGGATCGCCGGTGGCTGAGCCGGGGCCGCTGGCCGATGTCTATACCGAGCTTGCCCGCCGCCTGGGGGTGCTGCCGTCCAACGTAACCCACACCACCAAGCCGACCCTGATCAACTGACACCTTGCCCCGGCCGGGGCAGGGCGCTAAGCCCGCCCCCATTGCCGTGCGCCACCCAAAGCCCCAGAGGATATGCCCATGAAAGCCCGCGTCACCGTCATGCTGAAATCCGGCGTTCTGGACCCGCAGGGCGAGGCGGTGAAACACGCGCTCGGGTCTTTGGGCTTTGCCGGCGTCAATGGCGTGCGGCAGGGCAAGGTGATCGAACTGGATCTGGCCCACAGCGATGCGGCCAAGGCCGAGGCCGATGTGAAGGCGATGTGCGAAAAGCTGCTGGCGAACACGGTGATCGAAGGCTACCGCGTCGAGATTCTTTGATTTGATCTTGGGATGGGCAGATTGCCCATCCTACGGGACCGCACATTTTCCGCTTGAAAACCGCCACGACCCGGCGCATAGGACGCACCGGATGCCTGCGCCGTACTCGCGGGCCCTACCCTTATTGGAGAGACCATGGCCAAGGAAGACATTCTCGAATTCCCCGGTGTCGTCAAGGAACTCTTGCCAAACGCGACATTCAAGGTCGAACTCGAAAATGGCCATGAATTGATCGCAGTGATGGCAGGCAAGATGCGCAAGAACCGCATCCGCGTTCTGGCAGGCGACAAGGTACAGGTGGAAATGACCCCCTATGACCTGTCGAAAGGCCGCATCAACTATCGTTTCAAGTAACTGACCTTGCGGTTCATTCTGGGATCAGGCAGCCCGCGCCGGCTGGAATTGCTGGCGCAGATTGGTGTGGTGCCGGATGCCGTGCTGCCCCCCGACATTGACGAAGACTCCAAGCGTGCCGAACTGCCCTTGCCCTATGCCTGCCGTCTGGCGCGGGAAAAGGCGCAAGCCGTGGTGGCGGGGCCGGATGACATCGTGCTGTGCGCCGATACCACGGTGGCGCTTGGCCGCCGCATCCTGGGCAAGCCTGCGGATGCAGGCCAGGCGGCGGCGTTCCTGACCGCGCTTGGTGGCCGCCGTCATCAGGTGATCACCGCCGTTGCCCTGCGCCGGGGCGACCGGCTGTGGGAGCGGCACAGCATCAGCGCGGTGAAAATGAAACGCCTGTCGGATGTCGAGCTGAACGCCTATCTTGAGAGTGGCGAATGGCAGGGCAAGGCCGGGGCCTACGCCATTCAGGGCATGGCGGGCGCGTTCATTCCGTGGATCTCGGGCAGCTTTACCGGCATCGTGGGCCTGCCCCTGGCCGAAACCTCGGCCCTGCTGTCGGCAGCGGGCCACCCGCTTTGGAGGCGTGCATGATCGGCCGTGTGGTGTGTCTTGATGAGCTTGCAGGCCGCCCCGCTGCGGCCCTGATGGTGGACGGCCTGTTGCAGGATCTGGCGATCGATCCGGCAGGCGACGTGGCGATGCCGGGCGCGATCTACCGCGCGGTGGCCGACCGTCCCGTCAAGGGGCAGGGCGGCATCTTCGTGACCCTGCCCGGCGGCAGCACCGGGTTCTTGCGGCAAATCTCGGGCATCAGCCCCGGTCAGCGTATCCTTGTGCAGGTGTCGGGCACGTCCGAGGCGGGCAAGGCGGTGCCTGTCACTCACCGTTTGCTGTTCAAGTCGCGCTTTGCCATCATCACTCCGGGCGCGCCCGGCCTGAACATCTCGCGCCGGATCAAGGACGAGGATCAGCGCGCCGAACTGGACGCGATGGCAAAGGCGGGTATGGCGGGGGCGGCTGAAACCCTGGGGCTGATCCTGCGATCCGCCTGCCATGAGGCCGAAGATGACGCGATCTTCGAGGACATCGCCGCGATGCGGGGTCTGGCCGAGGCGGTTCTGGCCGATCTGAACGGGGCGCCCGAACTGCTGGTCGATGGTCCCGGCGCGCATGACGTGGCGTTCCGCGACTGGCTCGACCCCGCCCCGGACGAGGTGGTGACCGACGCGGGCTGCTTTGAGACGCACAACGTGCTGGACCTGATCGATGCCCTGCGCACGCCACGGGTGGACCTTGCGGGCGGCGGTCACATGATGCTGGAACCCACCCGCGCGCTGGTGGCGGTGGATGTGAACACCGGGCCGGACACCAGCCCTGCCGCCAGCCTCAAGGTCAACATCGCAGCCGCCCGCGATCTGCCGCGCCAGTTGCGCCTGCGGGGGCTGGGGGGGCAAGTGGTGGTCGATTTCGCGCCGATGCCGAAACGCGACCGCGCCATTCTGGACCAGGTGCTGAAGGCCGCCTTCAAGGGCGAGGCCGAGGTCAACCTTGCCGGCTGGACCACGCTTGGCCTGTACGAGATCACCCGCAAGCGCGACCGTTTGCCCATCGCGGACCTGCTGGCATGACCTGCCCGATCTGCGCGCGCAAACCCGACCCGGCCTACCGCCCGTTCTGTTCGCGCCGCTGTGCGGACGTGGATCTGGCAAAATGGCTGAACGGATCCTACGCGATTCCCGTGCAGGCCGTGGACGACGAGGGGTCGAGCGACGGCCCCGAACAGGGCACCGCCCCACCCCGCCCACAATAGCCACGATCCGCGTCGATTTTTTCCACCAACCCTCTGGACAGCCCCGCCCGCCTGACGTATCACCCGCCGACCAAGCGACACCACCTGTCGCAACAGTGCCCGGATAGCTCAGTTGGTAGAGCAGCGGATTGAAAATCCGCGTGTCGCTGGTTCGATTCCGGCTCCGGGCACCACTATAATTCCATGCCGCTACAACATGTTACCCTGCAAGGCCCGGAATGTCCGGTCTCGCTTTCCTGGCATCAGGCGTTGCGTTTGCGGTGCTTGTGCTGTCTGTCTGGCGGATGGGGTGGTCCTTGGTGGCGGGGTCCGGATGCGTATTTTGCTTGTCGAGGATGATCCGGGGCTGGGGGCTGCCGTGCGGGACCACATGCGCGCGTCGGGCCATCTGGCCGACTGGCTGACCACGCTTGCCGATGCCTGGGCTGCGGCGGGGACGGTGGGGTATGACCTGATCCTGCTGGATCTTGCCCTGCCCGATGGCGCGGGCCTGGGCTTTCTGGCGCGGTTGCGCGGGGCGGGGCAGACGGTGCCGGTCATCATCCTGACCGCCCGCGACCAGATCACCGACCGGATTGCCGGGCTGAACGCCGGGGCGGACGACTATCTGGTGAAGCCTTTCGATCTTGCCGAACTGGGCGCGCGGATCGGGGCGGTGTCGCGCCGCCATGGCGGCAATGCCGGCCCCCGGACGGTGATCGGCGGCCTGACCGTCGACATGGCCGCGCGGCGGATCACCGGGGCGCAGGGCGACATCGCGCTGACGCAGCGCGAATGGGTGATCTTCGAGGCCTTTCTGAACCGGCCGGGGCAAGTGATCCCGAAATCCACGCTGGAGGATCAGCTCTATTCCTTTGATGCCGAGGTCGAGAGCAACACCATCGAAGTCTACGTCAGCCGCCTGCGCAAGAAACTGGGGCCGGGGGTGATCGAGACGCAGCGCGGGCTTGGCTATCGGTTGTCGGCCCCATGATGCGCTGGCTGGCCTTCCTGCGCCCCAAAGCCCTGCGCCCCCAAACCTTGCGGTGGCGGCTGGCGCTTGGCCTGGCGCTTGGGGTGCTGGTGCTGGGGCTTCTGGTGCGGCTGGCCGCGGGTCGTGTGGTGGCCGAGGAAATGGACGAAGTGTTCGATTCCGCGCTGGAGCAGATCTCGGGGCGCATTCTGGCGCTGGTGGTGGTGGAACTGGCGCTGGACGGTGCGGCGGCCTCGCAGGCCCAGAGCCAGCTTGCCCCGCAAGAGGCCTATCTGATCTACGCCGTGCGCGGCCCTGATGGCCGCATCCTGCGCCATACCCCGAATGCCGATCTGGCCCCTTTTGCGCAAGGCCCGGTGGCGGGGTTTCGCAATGACGGGGGGTATCGCATCTATTCGCCCGGCGCGCAGCCGGGGCGCTATACGATCGAGGTGGCCGAGCCGCTGGACAAGCGCCGCGAGGCGGTGGAAGAATCGACCCGTGTCATACTGGCCTCGGTGCTGCTGCTGTTTCCCTTCAGCGTGGTGGCGATGCTGTGGTTTGTCGCCCGCGCCCTGCGCCCGGTCGACCGGCTGCGCGCCGAGGTGACTGCCCGTGATGGCCATGACCTTCGCCCGGTCACCGAAACCGGTCTGCCGCAGGAACTGGCGGTGATCGCCGCCGAGGTGAACCAGTTGCTGGCCCGCGTGACCCGCACGCTGGAGGCCGAGCGCGCCTTCACCACCAATTCCGCGCATGAACTGCGCACGCCGATTGCGGCGGCGCTGGCGCAGACGCAGCGCCTGCTGGCCGAGGTGCCCCCCGGCCCGCTGGCCGACCGGGCGGGCCGGGTCGAGGAGGCGCTGCACCGCCTTGCCCGTTTGTCGGAAAAGCTGATGCAACTGGCGCGGGCCGAAGGGGCGGGGGTGCTGATGGCAAAGGCGCAGGACATGCGGCCCGTGGTGCTGGCGGTGGCCGAGGATTTTCGCCGCGGCGGCCTGGGCGCGCGTCTGTCGGTCCGGGTGCCGGACAGCGGGGCCGACAGCCGGATGGACCCCGATGCCTGTGCGATCCTGTTGCGCAACCTCATCGAGAACGCCGCCCGCCACGGGGCCGCAGGGCAACCGGTCGTGGTGACGCTGGCCGAAAACGGGGCGTTTTGGGTGGTCAATGACGGCCCGGTGCTGCCGCCCGAGGTGCTGGCGCGGCTGCATCACCGCTTTGAACGCGGGGCGGGGACGGGGACTGGGGCGGGGGCGGGCGGCGGCGATGGTGCGGGGCTGGGGCTTGCGATTGCCGATACCATTGCCCGCGCGGCAGGCGGGGAATTGCGGCTGCATTCCCCGGCAAGGGGGCATCTGTCGGGGTTCGAGGCCGAATTTCTGCCGGCCGGCTGCAAATAACGCCATTCGTTCAGGTGGCTGTCAGTTTCGCGGTGCAATCGCCAGCCCGCAGACCCTGACGATGGACCCCTGAGATGACCGATTTGATGGTGCAGGTCGAAAGACCTGCGTCGCACCCGCCGTTTCGCCGCTGGCGTGCCCGGCCCGAAGTGTCGGGCCTGATGCTGGATCTGGGGGCGGCCGCATTTCTGCTGGCGGCCTATAACCGCAAGTTCTGGGATCTTGCGGCCGGGATTTTCGACGGGCGGCCCTGGCAGCTTGTGGTGTTCGGCGCGGCGATCTATGCGCTGACCCTGTTCATTGTCCTGTCCCTGGGGTTTCGCTGGCTGAAACGCCCGTTCATTGCGGCGCTTCTGGTGATTTCGGCCGTTGCCTCCTATTACCAGGACAGCCTTGGCGTGGTGATCGACCGCGAGATGATCCAGAACGCCATGCTGACCACGGTCAACGAATCCCGCCATCTGATAACCTGGCGCTTCTTGTACACGGTGGGGGTCTGGGGCGTGCTGCCTGCGGTGGCCGTGCTGTGGCTGCGGGTCAGGCCAAGACCGTTCTGGCGCGACCTGCTGCTTTGGCCTGCGATGCTGCTGGTCAGCTTTGCCCTGCTGGCGGGTCTGTTGTTCAGTGACTACAAGGCCATCTCGGCCATCTTCAGGGAACAGCGCGCCATGATGGCAAGCTATCAGCCCGGTGCGACGCTTGGCGCGACGCTGCGCTATGGCAAGATGGTCCTGCGCGGGCGCAATGTGGTGGTTGCACCGTTGGGGCTGGATGCCCGCAAGGGGCCGCTGCTGTCCGCCGCGACAAAACCGGTGCTGACCGTGGTGTTTGCGGGCGAAACCGTGCGGGCGCAGAACTGGGGCCTGAACGGCTATGCGCGCGACACGACACCCGGCCTGCGCGCGCGCGGGGTCATCAACTATGCCGATGTCACCGCCTGCGGCACATCGACGGCGGTGTCGCTGCCCTGCATGTTCTCGGTCTATCCAAAGGCCGAGTACACCCATCAAAAGCACCTCGCGACCGAAAACCTGCTGGATGTGCTGGCGCGGGCCGGAATATCCGTCGGGTGGTGGGACAACAACACCGGCAGCCAGGGGATCGGCGCGCGCACCGGACAAAGGATGATGACCGCGACGCTGGACCCTGCCGCCTGCATCAGTGGCGAATGCACCGATGCGGTGTTTCTGGCCCCCATCCGAAAGGCGCTGGCGACCATGACCGAGGACACGGTGCTGGTGCTGCACATGATCGGCAATCACGGACCGGCCTATTACCTGCGCTATCCGCCTGCGGACGAGGTGTTTTCTCCGGCCTGCAACACGTCGGAATTTGCCGATTGCACGCCGCAGGAAATCGTCAATGCCTATGACAATGCGGTGCTGTTCACGGATCGGATCCTGTCACAGACCATCGATCTTCTGGCCGCGCAGGACCGGGTGGTGCCCGCGATGCTGTATGTGTCGGATCACGGCGAGTCGCTTGGAGAAGACGGGCTGTATCTGCACGCGGCCCCCGGCTTCATGGCCCCTGACGTGCAGACCAAGGTGCCGATGGTGATGTGGCTGTCGGATGCGTTCGAGACGGTGATGAAGCTGGATTCGGCCTGTCTTGCCGCGCGCGCGGCGCAGCCTGTCAGCCATGATCAGGTGTTTCATTCGGTGCTGGGCCTGATGGATGTGACAACCGCCGTCCGCGATCCGGCGCTGGATCTGACCGCAGCCTGCCGGGCACCCGCATGATGCCTGACACCCGCCCAACCCCCGCGCCAATCCGCAGGCCCCGGCCCCCCCGCATCGGCGGGGTGGCCCATCTTTTTGCCGCCCTTGGCTATTCCTGCGCGGGCTTGCGCCGGTTGTGGCAGGAAACCGCCTTCCGGCATGAGGTGGCGGGCACCGGCATCGGGGTGCTGCTGCTGGCGCTGTCGGGGGCAGGGGCGGCGGATCATCTGCTGTTTGCGATGCTGTTCTGCCTGCTGGTGGCGTTTGAGGCCATGAACACGGCGGTCGAGGAAATCGTCGACCATCTGTCCCCCGACTGGGCGCTGTTTGCCAGGCATGCCAAGGACCTGGGGTCGCTGGCGGTGCTGTGCGTGCTGCTGGCGCAGGGGCTGTTTCTGGTGGCGGCTGTCTGGCGCAATCTGGCGGGCATCAGCCCGTTCTGACGGTATGGGTCAGGCCACCACCAGCCGCGTCCCGGCCAGGGCCAGGGCGGCGGCAATCGGCTCGGTCGGGGGTTTGTCGCTGACCAGATCGTTGAAGCGGTCGAACCCCGCCACCAGCACCAGCCCCCGGCGGCCGAATTTGCTGGCGTCGGTCACCACCACCCGGCGATCCGCCTGCGCCAGCAGGGCGCGGGCAAAGGCCGCCTCGTCCGGGTCGAAATCCATCACCCCGCGCGCATCCACCGCCCCCGCCGAGATCACCGCGATGGCCGCCTGAAACCCTGCGACGAACCCGTTCGCGGCGCTGCCCAGAATGGCGCCGCTGTCGCCGATCACCTCGCCCCCGGCCAGAAACACCCGGTTGCCTGCGGTCAGTGACAGGGTGCGCGCTACATCGGTGGAATTGGTGATCACGGTCAGGCGGCGGTGGCCGGTCAGGGCGCGGGCGACGAAACTGGTGGTGGTGCCGGTGTCCAGCATCACGGCGTCGCCGTCGCGCACCATGCCCGCCACCGCCCGCGCAATCGCCTGTTTGGCCCCGGCGTTTTCGCGCATCCGGCGCCGGAAGGGGGCCTCGCCCGACGGCGTGCTCAACCCCACCGCTCCGTGCATCCGCAGCACCGCGCCATCCGCCATCAGGGGGCGCAGATCGCGCCGCACGGTTTCGGCCGATACGCCCAGGGTGCTGGCCAGCGCCGTCACCGTGACCGTCCCTTTGGTGTCGAGGATCTTCAGGATATCGGCGTGGCGTTTCGACAGCATGGGGCATCCTTTGGCTGGTGCCGGTGGAACGGGAAATCCGTGCGGGAAATGTGGGCTTGCGGACAAACAGAAGGCAATCGGTCAGATGCGGGCGGTAAAATCACAAAAAGCCACAGATTGCAATTGACGCAGGGGGGGGCGTGGCCGTTACCATGGCATCATCCTATACATTTTGAACGGAGGCCACAGGTGACTGGATTTTCAAATCTTCGCGTCGGTCTGCTGCTGTCTGCCCTGCTTGCCCCTTCGGCCTTGATCGGGCCGGTTCTGGCGCAGGAAAGTGCCGACCCGATCAAACTGACCCTGCATGACTGGACCGGCCAGCTGATCACCACGCAACTGATGGGGGCGGTGCTGCAAAAGGCGGGCTATGCGGTCGAGTATGTGCAGGCCGATTATCTGGCGCAGTTTGCGGGCCTTCAATCCGGCGATCTGCATGTGGCGATGGAAATGTGGGAAACCACCGGACGCGAGGCGATGGACGCCGCCATCGCCACCGGCAAGGTGGTGAATTTCGGCCCCACCGGCATGCAGGCGAAAGAGGAATGGTGGTATCCGGCCTATATGGCCGACCGCTGCCCCGGCCTGCCGGACTGGACGGCGCTGCTGACCCCCGAATGTGCGGCGGCGTTTTCCACCCCCGAAACCGCGCCCAAGGGCCGATATCTGGGTGGTCCGGTGACTTGGGGTGGCTTTGACGAGGAACGGATCGAGGCGCTGGCCCTGCCGTTCGAGGTGGTTCACGCAGGCACTGACGCCGCCCTGTTCGCCGAGCTGGAAAGTGCGGTTCAGCGCGAGGCCCCGGTCCTGCTCTGGGTCTATGCGCCGCATTGGGCGCCTGCCAAGTACAAGGGCGACTGGGTGAAATTCCCCGAATACACCCCCGAGTGCTATTCCGACCCCGCCTGGGGCAGCAACCCGGACGCGGCCTATGACTGCGGCAAACCCTTTGGCGAGATATGGAAGGTGGGCTGGGCCGGGGTGGCCGACAAATGGCCGGGGGCGGCCCGCGCGATCACCGCCTTCAGCATCGACAATGCCGAAATGGGCGCGATGATCACTGCCGTCGATCTGGACGGGGCAAAGATCGAAGATGTGGTCGCCGCCTGGATGGCCGCCAACGAACCGCGCTGGTCGGCGTGGATTGCGAAATAACCCCTGATGCGCCCCGTGACGATGCGCCCCATGACGATGCGCCCCATGACGATGCGCCCCGTGAAAGTCTGCCCTTGCCTGACGCCGAACTGATCTGCCGCAACATATGGAAGCTGTTCGGCCCGCGCGGGGCCGAACAGCTTGGCAAGCATGGCGGGCATCTGACCGATGCGGAACTGGTGGCCTCCGCTCTGGTGCCCGCGGTGCGCGGGGTGGACCTTGCCATCGGGCGGGGAGAGATTTTCGTGATCATGGGCCTGTCGGGGTCCGGCAAGTCCACCCTGCTGCGGTGCCTGTCGCGGTTGATCGAGCCTGACGCCGGCGAGATCCTGTTCCAGGGCACGGATTTGCGCAAGGCAACCGATGCCCGGATGATCCAGTTGCGCCGCCATGCCATGGGCATGGTGTTTCAGCATTTCGCCCTGCTGCCGCATCTGACCGTGTTGCAGAATGTGGCCTTCCCCTTGCAGGTGCAGGGGCAGGGGCGGGGGCTGCGCGAGGAAACGGCCCGCCGGATGGTGGCGCTGGTGGGCCTGTCGGGGCGCGAGGCCGCATTCCCCCGCGAACTGTCAGGTGGCCAGCAACAGCGCGTCGGCATCGCCCGCAGTCTGGCGGCAGACCCCGCCCTGTGGTTTCTGGATGAACCGTTTTCCGCGCTGGACCCGCTGATCCGGCGCGAAATGCAGGACGAATTCCTGCGCCTGCAAGCGTCCTTGCACAAGACCATCCTGTTCGTGACGCATGACTTTGACGAGGCCATCCGTCTGGCTGACCGCATCGCCATCATGAAGGATGGTGCTGTGGTACAGGTCGGCACGCCCGAAGACATCGTGCTGCACCCCGCCAGCGATTACGTCCGCGCCTTTACCGCCGCGGTGCCCCGCGCGCGGGTGGTGCGGGTGGGGTCGGTGATGGTGGGGGCGACAGGCGATGCCCCTGCGCAGACCATCGCCGCCCGCGCCACGGTGGCCGATGCGGCCCCCCTGTTTGTGCAAGGGGCAGGCGTGGTGGCCGTCACCGCGCCCGACGGCCAGACCCTTGGCCATCTGCACCGCCAGACCGTCATCGACCTGATGCTGGCCGGATAGCATGACAACCCTCGCCCCCTCCATCCCCCGCCAAGGCGCGCCGTTCCGGGTGGCGATTCTGCTGCTGTTCGCAGGACTGCTGCTGTGGGGCAGGGACGTGCTGCCCTGGGCCTTCGACTATCCCAAAAGCCTGATCCCGCCGTTTCGACCGCTGATCAGCGGGTTCATCGACTGGCTGCTGAACGACGCGAGTTTCGGCCTGTTCACCTTCAGGGACATGACCCGCGCGGTGGCCGCCGTGGTCGATGCCCCTTACCGCGTCGTGCTTGGCCTGCTGTCGGCGGGCATCGGCCCGTTGCCCGCGCTGCCTTGGGTGGTGGTCACGGCCCTTGCGGCGCTGATGGGCCACCGGGCGGGGGGCGTGCGGCTGGCGCTGCTGGTGGCTGCGTGTTTCATGTATCTGGCGCTGTTCGGCCAATGGGCCTCGGCGATGGTCACGCTGGCGTCAATCCTTATCGCGGTGCCCATCGGGGTGGCAGGCGGGCTGGCACTGGGATTGGCCGCGTTCCGGCACCCGCGCCTTGCCCGCGCGATGGACCCGCTGCTGGACCTGATGCAGACGATGCCTGTCTTTGCCTACCTTGTGCCCATCCTGATCCTGTTCGGCTTTGGCCCGACAGCCGCCATCGTGGCGACGGTGATTTTCGCCATGCCGCCGATGATCCGGGGCACTTGGCTGGCCTTGGCGCGCGTGCCGGATGACATCCGCGATCTAGGGGTGATGGTGGGCTGCACAGAGACGCAGATGACATGGCGCGTCCTGCTGCCGGTCGCCCGTCCGGGGCTGATGGTGGGGGTCAATCAGGTGATCATGCAGTCGCTGAACATGGTGATCATCGCCTCGATGATCGGGGCGGGGGGGCTGGGGTTTGATGTGCTGGCGGCCCTGCGGCGGCTGGATTTCGGCGCAGGGGTCGAGGCCGGGTTTGCCATCGTGGCGCTGGCGGTGGTGCTGGACCGGGTGTCACAGGCGGCGGCGGCGATGCAGGTCGGGGGCAAGGCCGGGGGCAGGCTCTGGCCTCTGGCGGTGGGGATTCTGGGGTTGGGCTGCGGCTTGGCCTATGCGCTGCCCGCGCTGCACCGCTGGCCGGAAGGCTGGTATCTGTCCACCGGCGCCTTCTGGGGGCAGGTGGTGGAATACATCAACATCAACCACTTCGACCAGCTTGAAGGGGTCAAGAACGCCCTGCTGACGCATGTTCTGGTTCCCACCAAACGCGCGCTGACCGGGCTGCCGTGGCTGGGGGTCGCGGTTCTGCTGGCGGGGGTGGGCTGGCGCGTGGGGGGCGCGCGGCTTGCCCTGCTGGCGGGCGGCCTGACCCTGTTCATCGCCGCCACCGGCCTGTGGGAACAGGCGATGATCACCGTCTATCTGTGCGGGCTGTCGACGATCTTTGCCATGGTGATCGGCCTGCCCGTCGGCATCCTTGCCGCCGGACGCCCCGCCCTGTGGCGCATCGTGCGGCTGATGATCGACACGGCGCAGACCCTGCCCAGCTTTGTCTACCTGATGCCCGCTGTCATGCTGTTCCGGGTCGGCGATTTCACCGCCCTGCTGGCCGTTGTCGCCTATGCCGTGGTGCCTGCCATCCGCTATACCGCGCTTGGGCTGCAAGGGGTGGATGCGCGGCTGGTCGAGGCGGCCCGCGCCATGGGCTGCACAGGCGCGCAGATCATGCGCCTGAAACTGCGGCTGGCCTTGCCGGAGCTGTTGCTCGGCCTGAACCAGACCATCCTGTTCGCGCTGTCCATGCTGGTGATCACGGCCTTGGTCGGCACGCGCGATCTGGGCCAGGAGGTCTACATCGCCCTGACCAAGGCCGATGCGGGCCGGGGCCTTGTGGCGGGGCTTTGTGTCGCGGCCATCGCCATCATCGCCGACCGCCTCATCCGCGCCACCGCCGCCCGTGCCAGTCTGGGGACCATGCCATGAGCCTTGCCCGCATCCTTGCCCTGCCGTGCTGGAACGGCCCCCCGCAGGCCGAGCCGTTGCACGGCGGGTTGTCGAACGAGATCTGGAAAGTCACCGATGCCGCAGGCCCGCATGTCGTGCGCTTTGGCCTCGACTACCCCTTCCACCACGTCAACCGCACGCGCGAGGCGATGACCACCCGCGCCGCCCATGCCGCAGGTTTTGCCCCCGCCGTCACGCACACCGAACCCGGCGTGATGGTGACGGACTTCATCACCTCGCGCACCCTTGGCCCGGCGGACATCTGCAATGACCCCGCCCGCATCGCCCATCTGCTGCGCCGGTTTCACACCGCCATGCCCGCCCATGTCACCGGCGAGGCCTATCTGTTCTGGGTGTTCCACACCATCCGCGACTATGCCCGCACCCTGACCGCCGCTGGCAGGCCCGTCTTGCCCGCCCTTCTGGATCAGGCCACCGCATGGGAGGCTGCCCAGATTCCGCTGCCGATAATCTTTGCCCATAACGACCTGCTGCCCGCCAATTTTCTTGATGATGGTGCCCGGCTCTGGCTGATCGACTATGAATATGCGGGCTTTTCCACGTCGCTGTTCGACCTTGCCGGGGCCGCATCGAATGCGGGCATGACCGAAGCCCAGTCGCACAGCCTGCTTGCCGGCTATTTCGGCGCCCCCCCCACCCCCGCCCTGATCCGCGCCTTTGACGCGATGCAATGCGCGTCGCTGCTGCGCGAGGCCATGTGGGCCATGGTATCAGACCTTCACCTGTCGGCTCCGGGGGTGAACTATGCCGCCTATGCCGATGAAAACATTGAAAGATTGCGGGTGGCGATGGCCGCTTGCGCCCAGAAACATGGACCATTCTGACATGACCCTTCCCACCCACGCGCAAGTTATCGTCATCGGCGGCGGCATCATCGGCTGTTCCACCGCCTATCACCTTGCCCGCGACCACAAGGCCGATGTGCTGCTGCTGGAACAGGGGCAACTGACCTCGGGGTCCACCTGGCACGCGGCGGGGCTGGTGGGGCAGCTTCGCTCCTCTGCGTCGATTACCAAGGTGCTGAAATACTCGGTGGACCTCTATAAACGGCTTGACGGCGAAACCGGACTTGATACCGGGTGGAAGATGACCGGCTGTCTGCGCCTTGCCACCACGCCCGACCGTTGGACCGAATACCGCCGCCTTGCCACAACGGCTCGCAGTTTCGGGATGGAGATGGCGCTGATTTCGCCTGCCGAGGTCAAGGCGATGGTGCCGCAGATGGAGGTGGGCGATCTGATCGGGGCGTCCTGGCTGCCGACCGACGGGCAGGCCAGCCCGTCCGACATCACGCAATCGCTGGCCAAGGGTGCGCGCATGCACGGCGCGCGGATTGTTGAGGGCGTGCGGGTCACGGGCTTTGCCATGGTGGGCAACCGGATCACCGGGGTTCACACCAACAAGGGGACCATTGCCTGCGACACGGTGGTCAACTGCGCGGGGCAATGGGCGCGGCAGGTGGGGGCGATGGCGGGGGTCACGGTGCCGCTGCAACCGGTGAAGCACCAGTACATCATCACCGACAGGATCGCAGGCCTGTCCCCCGACACCCCCACCCTGCGCGACCCCGACCGGCGCACTTACTTCAAAGAGGAAGTCGGCGGGCTGGTGATGGGCGGCTATGAACCCAACCCGCAGCCCTGGGATCTGACACCTTCTGGGGGCGATGTGCCGGATGATTGGGAATTCCGCCTGTTCGACGATGATTACGACCATTTCGCCCAGCACATCGAACAGGCCGTGGCGCGGTTTCCGGTGCTGGCCGATACGGGCGTCAAGCAGATGATCAACGGGTCCGAAAGCTTTACCCCCGATGGCAATTTCATCCTTGGCCGGGCCAATGAATGTGCCAACATGTATGTGGGGGCCGGGTTCAACGCCTTTGGCATTGCCTCGGGCGGGGGCGCGGGCTGGGTCTTGGCCGAATGGGCGATGACCGGCGAGGCCCCGCTGGACCTGTGGGTGGTCGACATCCGCCGCTTTGCGGGCCTGCATGCCAACCGCCAATGGGTGCTGGACCGCACGCTGGAGGCGTACGGCAAACACTACACCGTGGCCTTTCCGCATGAGGAATATACCTCCGGCCGCACAGCACTGACCTCGCCCCTGTACGGGCGACTGGCGGCCGAAGGGGCGGTGTTCGGCGCGAAGCTGGGCTGGGAACGGCCGAACTGGTTTGCCCCCAAAGGCACCCCGGCGCAGGACGCCTATTCCATGGGCCGGCAGAACTGGTTTGATGCGGTCGGGGCCGAACACGCCCATGTGCGCAACGTGGCGGGGCTGTTCGACCAGACCTCGTTTGCCAAGTACGAACTGCAAGGGCCGGGGGCGGCGGGCATGGTGAACTGGCTCTGTGCCAATGATGTGGCCAAGGAACCGGGGCGGCTGACCTATACGCAACTCCTGAACTCGCGCGGCGGGATCGAGGCCGATCTGACCGTGGCGCGACTGGCGCAGGACCATTTCTACATCGTCACCGGCACCGGCTTTCGCACCCATGACGCCGGGCTGTTCCTTGATGCGCTGCCCGCCGACGCCCGCTTTGCCGATGTGACCGAAGACTGGGGCACCCTGTCGCTGATGGGGCCAGCCTCCCGCGCGATCCTTGCCGCCGTGACCCATGCCGATGTGTCGAACGCCGCCTTCCCCTTTGGCCATGTGCGCGACATCACCATCGCGGGTCAGCCCCTGCGCGCCCTGCGGGTGACCTATGTGGGCGAGTTGGGGTGGGAACTGCATGTGCCGGTCACCGGCCTTGCTGCCGTCTATGACGCGCTGATGGCGACGGGGCAGGGGTTGCGGCCGGTAGGCTACCGCGCGCTGGAATCGTTGCGTCTGGAAAAGGGCTATCGCGCCTGGTCGTCCGACATCACGCCCAACGACACCCCGTTCGAGGCGGGGCTGGCCTGGGCGGTGAAACTGCGTGGCAACACGCCCTTCAAGGGGCGCGAGGCGCTGACCCTGGCGAAGCACCAACCCCTGACCAAACGCTTCGCGGGCTTCACACTGGACAAGGCTGATGCCGTGCTTCTGGGCCGCGAAACCATCCTGCGCGACGGGGTTCCCGTGGGCTACCTGACCTCTGGCGGCTATGGCCATACGGTCGGCAGACCCATCGGCTACGGCTATGTCCGCCACGCGGGCGGTGTGACGGATGGCTACTTGAACTCAGGCCGATACAGCCTTGATGTCGCAGGCGAAATCCTGCCCGCCACACTCCATCTGCGCCCGCTGTATGACCCCGAGAACGCGAAGGTAAAATCCTAAAACCCTCACATTCACGCTGGCTCAAATATCCCACAGGGGGGTCCGGGGGGACGTGAAGTCCCCCCGGCGCTTTCAACCCGCGCGCCCTTGCAGAACCCGCAACACCACCGCCCGCCCCGGCGAGGTGCCCGCCTCTCCGGGCATTGACACATAGGGCGGCGTCTCTTCGGCCACAGCGATCCGGCCCGCCGCGACAAACCCCGCCACCGCCGCAGAAAACCCACCGTCCCAGACCGTGTCCTTCACCGTCAGCACCAGCACCCCACCCGGCGCACAGACCCGGATCAGCGCCGCCAAAGCCTCGGCCCCGACATGGCCCGTGGTGAACACGCCGGTAGAGATCACCGCGCCGTAGGCCCCGTCGCCGAACGGCAACTCCCCCCCAAGCGCCAGACAATGCAGCGCGGCATAGACCCCTTTGCCCCGCGCCACCGCCAGCATGCCGGGCGAGATGTCCAATCCCTCGACCACCGGATAGCCGATCAGACCCAGCCATTCGCCGACCAATCCGGTGCCGCAGCCCGCATCCAGCACCGGTCCCGCGCCGCGCGGGGCGTGCCGTGCCAGCAGGGCCATCGCAATCGCCGGGTGCCGGTAGCCTGCCCGCGCCATTTCCGCATCATAGGTCGCGGCCCAGGCGTCATAGGTGGCCGCCACTTCGGCCGGTCCCCTGGCGCCGTAAACCGCCCCCAGATGCCCGTCGTGTCGATCTGTCATGCCCGGACTCCATCGCTGTTGTTGACAGCCTAGCCCTGCCACGGGAATGGTGAAACCAGTTTGACAGCACGGGCTTGCAAAAAGGGACGGCCAGATGAACGAAGAGATCCGCAGCCTTGCGGCCACCCTTCCGGTGCTGGCCGGGTACGGCGGCCCGATCCACCGGCTGGGCGGGCTGACCAACCGCGTCTACCGGCTCGGTCCGCATATCCTGCGCATTCCGGGCGAGGGCACTGCGGCCTACATCAACCGCGCCCACGAGGCGGTTGCCGCCGCCGAGGCCGCGCGGGTCGGCGCAAGCCCCGCGCTGATCCATGCCGATGCGGACAGCGGGCTGATGGTCACCCGGTTCATCGAGGCGGTCACCATGACCCCCGCCCGCTTTGTCACCCGCCCCGGTGCCGTCGCCCGCGCGACCCTGGCCCTGCGCACCCTGCACCGGTCCGATGCCCGCTTCCCGACCCGGTTCGATCTGTTCGCGATGATCGACAGCTATCTTGCCCTTCTGGCCCCCAGGGACGTGGCCCTGCCGCAGGGCTATGCCGATGTGGTGGCCGAGGCAGGCCGGGTCCGCGCCGCGCTGGCCGCCCATCCCCTGCCGCAGGCGGCCTGTCATTGCGATCCGCTGTGCGAGAATTTTCTCGATGCCGGGGGGCGGATGTGGCTGGTCGACTGGGAATATTCCGGCATGAACGACCCGCTGTGGGATCTGGGCGATCTGTCGGTCGAAGCCCAGTTCGAGCAGGATCAGGACGAGGCCATGCTGACCGCCTATTTCGACGGCGAGCCGCGCCCCGCCGACCGCGGCCGGGTGATGATCTACAAGGCGATGTGCGATCTGTTGTGGACGCTGTGGGGCCTGATCCAGCTTGCCGACGCCAACCCGGCGGATGATTTCCGCGCCTATGCCGACACCCGCTTTGCCCGCTGCAAGGCGCTGATGGCGACGCCCGATTTCGCCCGGCATCTGGCGGCGGTCGCGCGCGGCTAACGCGCGATGAACCTTCGCTGAACCACCTTCTCTGCCCGGAATCAAGCGCGAAGCGCGCCGGGCAATGCCCGCCTCCCGGCCCGGC
>JAZKGQ010000023.1:0-106042 GCA_040385825.1 Pseudomonadota bacterium
GGGCATTGCCCGGCGCGCTTCGCGCTTGATTCCGGGCCGAAAAAGAGGATTCAGCGAAAGTTCATCCCGATCTAAAGCTCGATCTCGCCATTCGGGCCGGGAATTGCGTCGGGTGTGATCCTCGGTCCCAGAGGCCTGTCCAGCGGCGTCTTGCGGCGGATGAGGATGTCGCCGTTGTCCAGCATCTCGGGGGCCTGATAGTTGCGGATGTCATCCACCATTGCCAGCAGATCGCGCAGGGCGGGTTCCAGTTCGGTCACCGCCTTGCCCATGCCGTCCAGCGCGGGTTCCATTTCATTCATCAAGCCGCGAAACAGCAGCTTGGCGCCTTCCTCCATCAGGCTGAAGCCGTCGTCGGCAGGCGCGTCCTGCGCCAGGGCGGGCGACAGGGGCAGGGACAGCAGCAGGATGAGGACAGAGTTTTTCATGTGCCCAATATGGGCGCGCTTGGTGACGATTTCAATTCAACCCTGAAGATCGGCGAAATCCAGCGTGACGGGGAAATGGTCCGACGCCTGCAACAGCGCGTCAGACAGCGCGCGGTCGGCAAGGCAGGCGGGGTCGTTGAACGGATGCCAGATGCGCCAGGCCGGGGCCTGTGCGGCCAGATCGGGTGAGACCATGATGAAATCCAGCAAGGCCTCGAAATAGCGCTTCTGCGGGTCAAGCCAGAACCGGGCGGTGGTGGGGGTCAGGCCGATCGGGCTGGTCAGCGCCATTCTGGCATGCGGGTCGAACAGGCGGCGCTGTGGCGGCTGGTCGGTGCCCAGAACGATCTCGACCCCCGATTTGCCGAACCTGGCCTCGTAGCTGTCGATCCCCGGACCATCGTTGAAATCGCCCAGCACGACCAAGGCGTTGCCTGCGGTCAGGTGCTGGTCCACCCGTGCGCGCAGCCACAGGCATTGCGCCAGTTGCTTGCGGCGGTTCTCGATGGAAATGCGGTTGGCCTGGGCTGCATCGCGCGCGCCATGCGGGGCCTTGGATTTGGCATGCACCCCGATCAGATGCAGGGTCCGGCCCTCTGCCGTGGTGACGGTCAGTTCCAGCGGCGGTTTGGAAAACCGGATGATCTGATGGGCTGCCGCGCGGTCATAGGCATAGCTGCCGTCAAAGCGCGGGATGTCGGGGCTGGCCTGCGGATCATGGCGCGGGGTCAGGCGCAGCGGGTCGTACAGAAAGGAAATCTCCTGTTCGGTGTCGGACGCAAATCCGGTGATGGCGCGGGTCGCGCGCAGCCCGAACCGGGCCGCGAACCGTTCCAGCGCCCTGACGCTGGACCGTTTGCCGTTGGTGTCGGGGGCCTCGATCACCATGATGCCGCAGGCATCGATCGCGCGGAACACCTGACCCAGGGCGGCAATCTGTGCTGCGCGGGTGACCTTATGGCGCGACGAGGGCTGATTGTCGGCCAGAAGCCTGCCGCCATCGTCAAACAGGGCGTTGAACCAGGCGACATTGTAGGTTGCCAGCCGCAGGCCCATTCAGGCCGCCCGCCGGTTTTGCAGGTCTTCCCAGGCGGCGTTGATCGCGATCAGGCGGCGGGTGGCCAGTTGCACGGCCTCGGCCGGAATGCCGCGCGCGATCATGGCGTCGGGGTGGCTGTCGCGCACCGCCTGTTTCCACGCGGCCCGTGCCTCGGCCAGGGTCGCGCCGGGGGCGATGCCCAGCACATCATGCGGATCGCGCGGCGCGCCATCGACGAACCGCGCCCGCAAGGCCCGGAAACAGCGGTCGTCCAGCCCGAAGATGCCCGCGACCTGCGCCAGATAGGCGTCCTCGGCCGGGTGATAGCTGCCGTCCGCCATGGCGATGTGGAACAGGCCTTCCAGCAGGTCGATCAGCACGTTGCGGTCATCGGCGCACAGCGGCACGCCTTCGGGGCGGAACAGGGCGGCGGCCTTGCGGGCATAGGCGTCGAACCCCGCCACATCCTGCCGCGCCAGATTGAACACGCGGGCGGCATCGTCGGCGTCTTCATCGGCAAGGGTGAAGACCTGGCGAAAGGCCGACACTTCGGCCCGTGTCACCGTGCCATCGGCCTTGGCCATCTTGGCCCCGAGCGCGATGACCGCAATGGTGAACCCCACCGATTTTTCGGGCCCATGGGTTTCGGACGAGGTGCGCAGACGGTCGAATATGGCCGAAAGCCCCTCGCCGGCGGCAAGCGAAGACAGGACGGCAGCGATACGGGACCAAAGCGACATGGCCGCAGCTTACCCCGATGCGCGGCGGATGTCAGAGGAATTTCTGCATCAGCACAAGGTCGATGTAGCGGCCGAACTTGTGCCCTGCCTGCGGGATGGTGGCGACAGGCGCATAGCCCAGTCTGGCGTGAAACGCCTGGCCTGCGGCGTTTTCGCCCGACACTCCGGCGATCATCTGATGCGCGCCGCGCGCCCGCGCGTGATCCTCGATCGCCGTCATCAGCAGGCGGCCCACGCCCTTGCCCTGTGCGGCGGGGGCAAGGTTGATGCTGTGTTCCATGCAGGTGGCATAGCCATCGCCGCCGCGGAACTGCGCATAGCCCGCATAGCCCAGCAAGGGGCCGTCGCAGGCCACCAGAAAGGCGTGACCGTCGGCCTTGCGCTGCGCGATCAGGGCGGCCACTTCGGCGGTGGTCCTGGGGGTGCGGGCAAAGGTGGCCGTGCCGTCGGTGATCAGCGGGTTCCACAGCGCACAGATGGCGGCGGCGTCCTGTTCAGTGGCGGGGCGGATCATTCCAGCACGCGCGGGCCATGCGGGGTGGTGAAGGTCGCCCGCATCGCGGCTGCGGGGCCGGGCACGATGTGAACGCGCAGGTCATGCAGGGGCAGGGCCTCGCGCAGGGTCAGGGCCTCGCGCAGGGTCTGGGCCTGCGGATGGGCGATTTCCAGCACGGTCAGGCGCACGCCGGATTCGGGCAGCGCATTGGCAGGGTGCAGGGCGCCCTGCCACTGGATCAGCGCAGGGTAGGCGCCGTCAAACGGCAGCTTGCCATCGGCGGGCACCGCCATGCGCCAGCGGTAATCACCGCGTTGCAGATCGACAGGCTTGCCGGTGCCGGGCGGGCTGAGCGCAAGCGCCGCCGCCAGATCATCGCATCCGGCAACCCAGTTGGTCAGGCGGGGCGGGCCTGCGAAATGGTCCAGATCGAACCAGCGAGGCCATGGCGGCGCAGGGGCTGCGGGGTCGGAGGCGATCACCTCAAGGTACAGGTCGCCCAAGCCCAGCAGGCGATTGTGCGTGGCCATGTGCGGATGCTGCCCGCCGCCTGCCAAAGCCACGCCCAAGGCCGCCTCGACCGCCGCCACCCCTGCCTCCAGGGTCAGCGCCGACACCGCCAGATGATCAAGTCGCAGGGTCATGCGGGCACAATGATGCGGGTCTGCGCCTTCAGCGACAGCGCCAGCGACGCCAGCCGGGCTGCGGCAACCTCGCCATACAGGCCCATGCCTTGCGCGGTCAGTTCCAGATCCAGCAGGCGTTTTCGGGGGTTCCAGCGCAATTCGCCGGCCAGAGCCGGGTCGCCCACCGAAAACATCGCGCCAAAGCGCATCGCCTTGCCCAGAACCTCGGCCTCCTGCATCTCGGCTTCGGACAGCAGGCGGAACATCGGTTCCAGCCGCGACCCCGAGCGCGAGTTCTTGTAGCGGTGCAGCAAGGCCAGACCCAGAAACACCCGTCCGGGATGGTCCAGACCGCCAAGGTTGGCGCGGGTCGCGTTGTCAAAGCAGGCCTCGGCCCGGTAATCGGGGTGGGCGCGCCATGTGGTGTCGTGCAACAGGCAGGCGGCCTTGATCAGGCGCATGCGGTCCTTGTCGGCATCCTTGAACAGGGGCAGCAGGAATTCATACAGTTTTTTGCCAAAGCCCGGAATGCGGGCTTGGGTCAGTTCCGCCATCCGCGCGGCCTCGATCAGCGGGTCGCGCGCGCGCAGGCGGTCGGGCATCTGTTCGTAGAGCAGCCCCTCGCGGATGCCATAGGCGGAAATGTC
Source organism: Pseudomonadota bacterium (assembly GCA_040385825.1). GTDB lineage: Bacteria > Pseudomonadota > Alphaproteobacteria > Rhodobacterales > Rhodobacteraceae > JANNNF01. The sequence goes on from JAZKGQ010000023.1 coordinate 3,977, forward strand.
GATTTCGGACGGTTTCAGCAGGCGGATGATCTCGCGCAGCACCTCGCAGGCCAGCGGCACCAGTTCCATCCGTTCGGCGGATGTTCCGGTGCGGCCGCGCAGGGCGGGCAGGTCGGTGGCGGCCAGCCAATCCAGCGTGTCCATCAGACCTTCAGGTGTCATGCGGTATTCGTGCAGCACGGTCAGCGGATAGTTGCGGCGTTCCATGTCCAGCCGGGCAATCACCCGCCAGGATCCGCCGACCAGATAGATGCGTTCGCCTTCGGATTTCATCACGTTCTGCGCGCCGCGCAGGATCTGGTCGATATGGGACAGGCGCTTTTTCACGCCGCCCTCGATCTGTTGCAACCGGAAGGGGCCAAGCGGCGTCGACACCCGTTTGGTCACCTTGCCGTTGCCGATGCGCGCCAGTTCCATCGAGTTGCCGCCGATGTCGCAGACCACGCCGCTGGCCTCGGGCCAGCCAAGCAGCACGCCCTGGGCCGACAGGCGGGCTTCCTCGTCGCCGTCGATCACCCACAGCCTCAGCCCGGTCTGCGCCAGCACTTCGGCCTGAAAGGCGGGGCCGTCCTCGGCCTCGCGGGTGGCGGCGGTGGCCACCACGGTCAGCGGGCTGATGCCCATGCCATCGGCCAGCAGGGCAAAGCGTTTCAGCGCCGCCAGCGCGCGGATGCGGCCCTGCGGGTTCAGGCGGCCGGTTTCGGCCAGACCCTTGCCCAGTCCGCACATGATCTTCTCGTTGTAGAAATAGGCCGGGCTGCGCGCCGCCCCGTCAAACACCACCATGCGGACAGAGTTCGACCCCACATCCACCACCCCGACCCGGCTAAGGGCGCGGGCAGAGGGGTCGTCGAACAGCGGGCGGCCGAACGGGCCCCAGTCTTCTTCGGTATTGGCGTCTTCGCTGTCGGGCGCGGATCCCGGTGCCTGTGGTGCCATGGCAGAATCCCCCATCTCAGTCGCGCGCAACTTGCCCCGCAGCGGGGGCAGGGTCAACGATTCACGCAGAACGCAGGGGACTCATCTGGTGGTGGGGAGGTGCGACCGCCGGGGTTGTATCATCCGCGCAGGTATCGCGCAGAGGGCGCAGGCGATCATAGATCAGATAAAAGCCATAGGCATAGCCCATGTAAACCGCCGTCAGCCCGACATTCACCGCCAAGGCCTCGCGCAGGCTGTGCTGCCCCAGACCCATGATCAGCGGCAGGGTCGCGGCAATCGGGGTCAGTTCATGCGTGAAGGCGTGCAGCAGGCGCAGGTGATGCGGGCGGTCACTGGCGCTGCGACCCGTCAGGCGATGCTCGGCATGGTCGAACAGCCAGTTGTGCAGCGGCGTCCAGATCAGCACCACAATTGCCAGCGCCGCCATCAGCACGAAGGATTCGCGGGCCGAGCGACCAAAGACGCAGTTGTACAGCGGTACGGCCACAAGCAATCCACCGGCCTCGAACAACAGGGCCTGCACGGCTCTTTCCCGGACCGAACGTTCCTGAACTGCGCGTTGCATTGGCTGTCCTCCCCTTTGGTCATGGGGAAGGGTTTACCAAATGCGCAATTTCTGTGCTGTTCCGCCGGGAACACCGCGGAAACCGGTGTGATTTCAGATGGTTGTCTGTGTAACCTCATCCCGCGCGGTGGCAAGGCGCGGCACATCCTTGGCCCCCGCCGTGCCCCGGCCCGACAGCGAGGGGTTTTCCATGAAGAACCGATGGCAGTTGAACGGGCGCTGGTCGGCGGGAAACAGGTGGCGGGTATAGCTGCCATCGGGGTTCAAGACCCAGCTCTGGGCCTCGTCCGCCAGATTGGCCGCCATGATCTGCCCGACGATCTGGTTCTTGACCGTGGGGTTCATCGCCTCGACCAGAGTTTCCACCCGGCGCGTCAGGTTGCGGCCCATCCAGTCGGCCGATGAAAAGAACACCCGCGATGTCCGGGAGGGCAGGCCCTGACCGTTGCCGAAACAGACGATGCGGGAATGTTCCAGAAACCGCCCGACGATGGATTTCACCCGGATGTTTTCCGACAGCCCCTTGATGCCCGGCCGCACGCCGCAGATGCCGCGCACGATCAGGCTGATCTTCACCCCGGCCTGACTGGCGGCATAAAGCGCGTCGATAATGTTGGGTTCGATGATCGAGTTGACCTTGACCCAGATTTCCGCCGGACGCCCTGCGCGGGCATGATCGGCTTCGGCGGCGATCATCTCGATCAGCCGGGGTTTCAGGCTGATCGGCGCAATGGCAAGGTTTTCCAGCCCCTCGGGCTGCACATAACCCGACAGATAGTTGAACACCTTGGTCGCATCGCGGCCCAGGGCGGCATCGCAGGTGAAGAACGACAGGTCGGTGTAGATGCGCGCGGTGATCGGGTGATAATTGCCGGTGCCGTAATGGGTGTAGGTCACCAGCGCATCGCCTTCGCGCCGTACCACGGTGCTGATCTTGGCATGGGTCTTGTAGTGGATGAAGCCGTAGACCACATGCGCCCCCGCCCGTTCCAGCCGCCGCGACTGGCGGATGTTGGCGGCCTCGTCAAAGCGGGCCTTCAGTTCCACCAGCGCTGTCACCGACTTGCCGGCCTCGGCGGCCTCGCACAGGGCCGACACGATCGGGCTGTCCCATGACGTGCGGTACAAGGTCTGCTTGATCGCCAGCACATTGGGGTCGCGCGCCGCCTGTTCCAGAAAGCGGATCACCAGATCAAAGGTTTCATAGGGGTGGTGCAGCAGGATGTCCTTCTGCTTGATCGCGGCAAACAGGTCGCCCTCATGGTCCTGCACCCGTTCGGGCACGCGCGGGGTGAAAGGGGGCCAGAGCAGATCGGGGCGCTGTGACAGCACAAGTTCCTTCAGGTCGGCCACACCCAGCAACCCGCGCACCTCGACCACCTCGTCCTCGGTGACGCTGAGTTCCTCCATGATCAGGGCGCGCAGATCGGCGGGGGCACCGGCAGACAGCTTCAGCCGGATCACCTCGCCCCTGCGCCGCCGTTTCAGGGCGGTTTCAAACTCGCGCACCAGATCTTCGGCCTCGTCCTCCACCTCCAGATCGCTGTCGCGCAGCACGCGGAACAGGCAATGGCCGCGGTCGGCATAGCCCGGAAACAGCATGTTCAGATGCAGCAGCAGCAGGTCTTCCAGCGGCAGGAACCGATGTTCGCCGGGCTTGGCGGGCAGCGGCACAAACCGCGCAATCTGCTGCGGGATCGGCAGCAGCGCCTTCAGAGTGCGATGGTCGCTGGCGCGTTCCAGCTCCAGCGCCAGCGAGAACCCGGTGTTGGGGATGAAGGGAAACGGATGCGCGGGGTCGATGGCCAGCGGCGACAGCACCGGAAACACCTTGTGCAGAAAGTGGGCCTCCAGATGCGCCAGATCGCGCCGGGTCAGTTTCGACCGGGTGACTATGGTGATCTTGGCGGCCTCCATTTCACGCCGCAGCTTGTTGAAGGCCACCTGCTGCGTCTGCATCAGGCGGCGGGCATCGGCGTTGATCAGCGCCAGCTGTTCGGCCGGGCTGCGGCCATCTTCGGACAGCTTGCCATTGCCGCTGCGCACCAGCGCCCGCAGGCCCGCCACGCGGACGGTGTAGAATTCGTCAAGGTTGGTGGCCGAAATCGACAGAAAGCGCAGCCGTTCCAGCAGGGGCACGGCGGGGTTCGCGGCCTCGTCCAGCACGCGCCAGTTGAAGGCCAGCCAGCTGAGTTCACGGTTGAAGAACCGGCCTGGCCCCGTGGTATCGACACCTGACAGGCGGACTGCGGCAGGGAACGGGGCCTTGAGGAAATCTGCCTGTGTCATCGGGGCCTTACGCGGGTTGAACTGGAGCTTACTGTTTCACTCTGTGTCCTGGCTGTCCAGCACTTCGGCGGCCAGCGCGCGGTTGATGGCGCGGCCCTGCGCAAGGGCGGTGGCATCCAGCGCCGCCACCAGCGCACGGGCCGCCCCGATTGACCGGTTCATGCGCGACACGAGATAGGGGATCAGGCTGGGTGCAACCGTCAGCTGGCGGTCGGCGAACAGCTTGATCAGCACCGCAGACAGCAGCACATCATCGGGCGGGTCCAGCCGGGTCAGCGGGGCGGCCTGCAAGCGGCTGATCAGGTCGGGCAGGGCGGCGCCCCAGTCGCGCGGCGGGGTGGCTGCGGTGATCAGCAGACTGTGGCCCTGCGTGACCAGATTGTGCAGATGAAACAGCGCAGCCTCGGCCAGCGGGTCGCCTGCCACGGCCTCGGCATCCTCGACCACCACGCAGCCCGCGGCCGACAGGGCCGGCAGATCGGCCTGCGCCAGACCGTCGCCCCGCACCATGGCGGCCTCGGTCATCTCGGCCCAGACATGCGCCAGATGGGTCTTGCCCGCCCCCGCAGGCCCCACCAGCAGCATCTTGCCCCCCGGCCAGTCGCGCCAGGCATCGACCGCCGCCATCGCCTGCACGTTCACCGGCGAGATGTAGAAATCCGCCCGCAGATACCCCGCCCGCGCAGGCAGATCAAAGGCAAGCTGGCCTGTCACGCGACATCCTCATCCTCGGGGATGCGCCCGGCAAGGCCCCGGTACAGCAGGCTGCCCTGATAGCGCGAGGCCGCAAACCGCATCAGCACCCCGATGCTGGCCGCCACCGGCACCGCGACCAGCATGCCGACAAAGCCGAACACCGACCCGAAGGCCGACAGCGCGAACAGCAGCCACACCGGATGCAGCCCCACCGATTGCCCGACCAGCTTGGGCGTCAGGATATTGCCCTCGATGAACTGCCCGGCGGCAAAGATCGCCGCCACAATGCCGATCGACAGCCAGTCGCCCCAGAACTGGAACAGCGCCAGCCCGATCGCCAGCAACCCGCCGACCAGCGACCCCACATAGGGAATGAAGGTGATCGCCCCGGCAATCGCGCCCACCACAAGGCCGAATTGCAGCCCCGCAACCATCAGCGCCATCGAATAGAAGGTGCCCAGCAACACGCAGACCGACAGCTGCCCGCGCACGAAACCGGCCAGCACGGTGTCAATCTCACGCGCAAGCTGGCGCACGGTCTGGCGGTGATCCAGCGGCACCAGCGCGTCGATCCTGGTCACCATCTTGTCCCAGTCCAGCAGCATGTAGAACGCCACCACCGGCACCACCACGATGAACACCACCGCCGAGATCACCGACAGGGCCGAGGAGATCAGCCCGTTGGCCAGTTCAGCCCCGCGCGACTGGATGGTCGCGGCTATCCGGGCCAGGGTCTGGCGCACGGTCGAGGTTTCGTCGGACAGTTCGGGAAACTTCTCGACCAGAAAGGTTTGCAGGTCGCGCGCGATGTCGGGCGCCGCGTTGACCAGCGCGGTCAACTGATTGATCAGCGTCGGGATCACCGCCAGCACCAGCAGGATCACCACCAGCACGCCGATCAGCGTGATTACCGATGTGGCGGCAGTCCGCGACAGGCCCAGCCGTTGCAGCCGGTCGGCGACCGGATCAAGGAAATAGGCAATCGCACCGCCGACAAGGAACGGCAGCAGCACATCGCCCAGAAACAGCAGCATCGCCAGGAACACACCTGCGGCGACGCACCAGTAGACCGTCTGTTGCCGTACCGACAAACCCATCCTGCATTCCATTCTGCATACGCGTGTGACCGCCCGCATCCCACATCGCCCATGCGGCCCCTGCTTTCAAGGGGGCGGAGGGCGGGTGGCGGGGCTTGGTGCCGTTGTGATAGGTTTTTCCTATCGTATGACGGGTATGCGATATTGAAACGCCACCCAAACGCTGTACTGTCACAAAAGCCATCACAATTAGGACAGCCAGATGACAGACCAGACCCTTGCCACCCGTATTGGCGAGATCGTGACCGCTCATCTGGCGCTGGAAGGCCCGTTGCTGCCGATCCTGCATGCGGTGCAGGCCGAATATGGCCATGTGCCGCAAGCCGCCCTGCCGGTGATCGCGCTTGGCCTGAACCTGACCCGTGCCGAGGTGCATGGCGTGATGTCGTTCTACCATGATTTCCGCGAGGAACCCGCCGGTCGCCATGTGGTGAAACTGTGCCGCGCCGAGGCCTGTCAGGCCATGGGGGCCAACGGTCTGGCCGACCATGCCCGCAGCCGTCTGGGGGTTGACTGGGGGGGCACGACTTCGGGGGGGGCGGTGACGCTGGAGGCGGTCTATTGCCTTGGCCTGTGTGCCTGTGCGCCTGCCGCGATCGTGGATGGCCAGGTCGTCGGGCGGCTGGATGCCGACCGCTTTGACGCGCTGGTGGCGGAGTGCGGGGCATGAGGGTTTTTGTTCCGGGCGATGCGGCGGCCAAGGCCGTTGGCGCAGATGCGGTGGCCGCTGCGGTAATGGCCCATGCCGCGTCGCGCGGGCTGGATGTGACGGTGGTGCGCAACGGATCGCGCGGCATGGTCTGGCTGGAACCGCTGGTCGAGGTGGAAACACCCGCGGGCCGCATGGCATTCGGCAGGGTGGCGGTGGCCGATGTGGCGGGGCTGTTTGACGCAGACCACCCCAAGGCCCTTGGCCTGACCGATGATCTGCCCTGGATGCGCGGCCAGACCCGCCTGACCTTTGCCCGCTGCGGGGTGATCGACCCGCTGTCACTGACTGAATATCAGGCCCATGGCGGGCTTGCAGGCCTGCGCCGCGCGATTGACCTTGGGCCGCAGGCGGTGGTGGCCGAAGTGCTGGACTCCGGCCTGCGGGGCCGCGGTGGGGCAGGGTTCCCGACCGGCATCAAGTGGAAAACCGTGGCAGGCGCGCCCGGTCCGCAGAAATACATCGTCTGCAACGCCGATGAGGGCGATAGCGGCACCTTTGCCGACCGGATGATCATGGAAGGCGACCCCTTCACCCTGATCGAAGGCATGGCAATTGCGGGCATCGCGACCGGGGCGACCAAGGGCTATGTCTACCTGCGGTCTGAATACCCCGATGCCATTGCGGTGATGACCAAGGCTGTGGTGCTGGCACGGCAGGCCGGGCTTTTGGGCGCGTCGGTCCTCGGGTCCGCCCATGCGTTCGACATGGAGATCCGCACCGGGGCCGGCGCCTATGTCTGCGGCGAGGAAACCAGCCTGCTGAACAGCCTTGAAGGCAAGCGCGGCGTGGTGCGCGCCAAACCGCCGCTGCCCGCGCTGGAAGGGTTTCTGGGGCGGCCCACGGTGGTCAACAACGTGATCAGCCTTGCCACCGTTCCGGTGATCCTTGAACGCGGGGCGGCGTTTTACAAGGACTTCGGCCTTGGCCGGTCGCGCGGCACCATCCCGTTGCAGATCGCAGGGAATGTGGCGCACGGCGGGCTGTACGAGGTGGCCTTCGGCGTGACCCTGGGCCAGATCATCGACGACATCGGCGGTGGCACGGCAAGCGGTCGCCCGGTCAAGGCGGTGCAGGTCGGCGGGCCACTGGGCGCCTATTTCCCCCGTGCGCTGTTCGACACGCCCTTCGGCTATGAGGAGTTCGGCGCGAAGGACGGCCTGATCGGCCACGCCGGGATCGTGGTGTTCGACGACAGCGCCGACATGCTGGCCCAGGCCCGCTTTGCGATGGAATTCTGCGCGATTGAATCCTGCGGCAAATGCACCCCCTGCCGGATCGGGGCGGTGCGCGGGGTTGAAACGGTGGACCGGATCGCAAAGGGCGATGCGGCGGCCATCCCGCTGCTGACCGACCTGTGCAGCACGATGAAATCGGGGTCTTTGTGCGCGCTTGGCGGGTTTACCCCCTATCCGGTGATGTCGGCATTGACGCATTTCCCGGATGACTTTCATCGCCTGCAAGAGGCGGCGGAATGAGACACAGCCCCCCCGCCCCCATCCCCTCCCCACAAGGGGGAGGGGGGCCGCCTCATTGGCCAACATCACACCCTTGGCATGTCCAGGCACCTCCCTCCCCCTCGTGGGGAGGGCTGGGGTGGGGGGCAGCGCCACCAAGCCCGCAGGCCACCAGATGACCGACAGACCCAAAGGCCCGGCCTCCTACTTCCCGTCGATCGAGGAGAAATACGGCCAGCCGGTCCGGCACTGGCTGGACCTGATTGATCCCCGATCCGACCAGACCCATATGCAGATTGTGGGCTGGCTGAAAGATGTTCACGGGCTGGGACACGGCCATGCCAACGCGCTGGTCGCCCATGCGCTCCGCCTCAAGAAAGGTGCCTGAGATGAAAGACTTCATCATCCCCGACCGCGATTTCGGCACCCCTGCCGCCAGATCGAAGACCCTTGTCACCCTGACCATCGATGGCTTTGACGTGACGGTGCCGGAAGGCACGTCGATCATGCGGGCGGCGGCAGAGGCGGGCATTCAGGTGCCCAAGCTCTGCGCCACCGACTCGGTCGATGCCTTCGGGTCGTGCCGACTGTGTCTGGTGGAAATCGAGGGCCGCAACGGCACCCCGGCAAGCTGTACCACCCCTGTTGCGGCGGGGCTGCGCGTCCACACCCAGAACACACGCCTGAAACAACTGCGGCGCGGGGTGATGGAGCTGTATATCAGCGACCACCCGCTGGACTGCCTGACATGCAGCGCCAATGGCGATTGCGAATTGCAGGACATGGCGGGCGCGGTCGGCCTGCGCGATGTGCGCTATGAGGCTGTAGATACTCATTTCAAGCCCAAGAACACCAGCGGCGAGAAGAACCCGCAATGGAACCCCAAGGACGACAGCAACCCCTATTTCACCTATGACCCCGCCAAGTGCATCGTGTGCAGCCGCTGCGTGCGGGCCTGCGAGGAAGTGCAGGGCACCTTCGCGCTGACCATCGAAGGGCGCGGCTTTGACAGCCGGGTGTCCTTCGGGGCGAAAACCGACAACGCGCTGGCATCTGACTGCGTGTCCTGCGGCGCCTGCGTGCAGGCCTGCCCGACCGCCACCTTGCAGGAAAAGTCGATCATCGACATCGGCACCCCGTCGCATTCGGTGATCACCACCTGCGCCTATTGCGGGGTGGGGTGCAGCTTCAAGGCCGAAATGCGCGGGGATGAACTGGTCCGCATGACGCCTTACAAGCACGGCAAGGCCAACCGCGGGCATTCCTGCGTCAAGGGCCGTTTCGCCTATGGCTATGCCAGCCACAAGGACCGCATCCTGAACCCGATGATCCGCGACAGCATCAATGACCCGTGGAAAGAGGTAAGCTGGCCCGAGGCGATGGAGTTTACTGCCCGCCGGATGGGCGCGCTGATCGAACAGCACGGACGGCAATCGGTGGGGGTGATCACGTCGAGCCGCTGCACCAATGAAGAAGCCTATCTTGTGCAGAAACTGACCCGTGCTGTCTGGGGCAACAACAACACCGACACCTGCGCGCGGGTGTGCCATTCACCGACCGGCTATGGTCTGGGGCAGACATTCGGCACCAGTGCGGGAACGCAAGACTTTGATTCCGTTGAACATACCGATGTGGTCATCGTGATCGGGGCCAACCCGACCGATGGCCACCCGGTGTTCGCCAGTCGCCTGAAGAAACGTCTGCGCAAAGGCGCCAAGCTGATCGTGATTGACCCGCGCCGGATTGATCTGGTCAAATCCGCGCATATCAAGGCCGAACATCACCTGCCCCTGCGCCCCGGTACCAATGTCGCCGTCGTCACCGCTCTGGCGCATGTGATCGTCACCGAAGGCCTGATGGACGAGGCCTTCATCCGCGAGCGCTGCGACTGGGACGAGTTTCTGGACTATGCCGAATTCGTCGCGGCCCCCAACAACTCGCCCGAGGCGACAGAGCTGCTGACCGGCGTGCCAAGCGCCGACCTGCGCGCGGCGGCGCGGCTGTTTGCCAAGGGCGGCAACGGGTCGATCTATTACGGTCTGGGCGTGACCGAACATTCCCAAGGGTCAACCACGGTGATCGGCATTGCCAACCTTGCCATGCTGACCGGCAATATCGGCCGTCCGGGCGTGGGGGTGAACCCGCTGCGCGGGCAGAACAACGTGCAAGGCTCGTGCGACATGGGGTCGTTCCCGCATGAATTGCCGGGCTATCGCCATGTCAAGAATGACGACGTGCGCGCGCTGTTTGAACGGGTCTGGGGCGCGAAGATCGACAATGAACCGGGCCTGCGCATCCCGAACATGCTGGACGCGGCGGTAGAAGGGTCGTTCCGCGGCATCTACATTCAGGGCGAAGACATCCTGCAATCGGACCCTGACACCAAACATGTGGCGGCGGGTCTGGCGGCGATGGACTGCGTGGTCGTGCACGACCTGTTCCTGAATGAAACGGCGAATTACGCCCATGTCTTCCTGCCCGGATCGACCTTCCTTGAAAAGGACGGCACCTTTACCAATGCCGAACGCCGCATCAACCGGGTGCGCCGCGTGATGGCCCCCCGCAACGGCTATGCCGACTGGGAGGTGACGCAGCTTCTGGCCAATGCCATGGGGGCAGGCTGGGGCTATACCCATCCGTCGCAGATCATGGACGAGATCGCCATGCTGACGCCTTCGTTTGCCGGGGTGTCCTACGAAAAGCTGGAAACCATGGGGTCGGTGCAATGGCCCTGCAACGAGGCCGCCCCCGAAGGCACGCCGCTGATGCACATTGACGGCTTTGTGCGGGGGCGTGGGCGTTTCATCCGTACCGAATATGTGGCGACCGAGGAAAAGACCGGGCCGCGCTTTCCGCTGCTGCTGACCACCGGGCGGATCCTGTCGCATTACAACGTCGGCGCGCAGACCCGGCGGACGGCGAATGTGGTCTGGCATCCCGAGGATGTGCTGGAAATCCACCCGCATGACGCCGAAGTGCGCGGCATCAAGGACCGCGATTGGGTGCGCCTGGCCAGCCGGTCGGGGGATACGTCCCTGCGCGCCCTGCTGACCGACCGCGTGTCGCCCGGCGTGGTCTATACCACTTTCCACCACCCCACGACGCAGGCCAATGTGATCACCACCGATTTCTCGGACTGGGCCACCAACTGCCCGGAATACAAGGTGACGGCGGTGCAGATCAGCCCGTCGAACGGCCCGACCGACTGGCAGCAGGACTATGACGCCCAGGCCGCCAATTCCCGCCGCATCCTGCCTGCGGCAGAATGATGGACCGCCATCGCCACCACCGGGCGCAATCCGGGCGCGAGGTGTCGCTGCCCTGCGAGGTGGCGGTGGCGCTGTCCTACAACGGGTCCACCCAGGCGGTGATGATGGCGACCCCCGCCGATCTGCTGGACTTTGCCTATGGGTTTTCCCTGACCGAAGGCATCGCCTCGCGGGCAGAGATTGACTCGGTGACAGTGCAGGACACCGACCTTGGCATCGACCTGCAAATCTGGCTAAAGCCCGATGCCGAAGGGCGGCTGGCGGGGCGTCGCCGCAGCATGGCAGGCCCGGTGGGCTGCGGGTTGTGCGGCATCGACAGTCTGGAACAGGCGGTGCGTGCCCCGCGCCAGGTGCCGCCATCAGACCTGCACCTGACGCCTGCGATGATCACACAGGCGGTGCGCGACATGGGCGCGCATCAGCCGCTGCATGATCTGACCCGCGCCACCCATGCCGCCGCCTATTGGGTGCCGGGGCAGGGCTGTGTCGCGCTGCGCGAAGATGTGGGGCGGCACAACGCGCTGGACAAGCTGGCGGGGGCGGTGGTGGCTGGCGGCTTTGCGCCCGGTGTGGTGGTGATCACCAGCCGGGTTTCCATCGACATGGTGCAGAAATGCGCGGCCCTTGGCGCCCCTGTGCTGATCGCCGTCGCCGCCCCGACGGCCGCTGCGGTGGCAATGGCGGATCTGGCGGGGATCACTTTGGTCGCACTGGCGCGGGGCGACAGGTTTGAGGTGTTCAGCCAGCCCGACCGGATTTCAACGAAGGATATTTCAGATGTCGCATGACAAGATCGCGCGGATGGCCAACCAGATTGCCGTGTTCATGACCTCCAAGCCCCATGCCGAGGGGGTTGCGATGTTGGCAAGCCATATCAACGACTTCTGGGAACCAAGGATGCGTCGGCAACTGTTCGCCAAGCTGGACGCGCAGGATGCCGGATTGCACCCGTTGGTGTTCGAGGCGGCCGCGCAAATCCGCAGGCCTGCTGACGCCGCCTGACGCCGGGCCCCATTTTTTTGAAAAAAATGGCAAATTTCTTTGAAGAAATTTGGACAGCGTCATGAAACCGGGTCCGGTCCCACCCGCCCGACATCCGCCTGCGCCACGCCTACGCTTTTCGCAATGGCATGCACCGCGACCCCCGGTTCCAGCGCCAAAGCATCCGCCGACCGCGCGGTGATGCGCGCCAGGATGGTATCGCTGCCGGCCGCGATCTGCACCATCGCCCCGCCATGCCCGCCGCGCCGTACTGCCGTAACTGTGCCCGCCAGAATGTTCAGCGCCGACAACCCCACCGGGGCCGTGCGCGACAGGATCACGTCTTGCGCGGCGATCCGCAGGCGCAGCCTAGCCCCCGCCTCTCCGCTGACACGCGGCACGAACAGCCGCCCCGCCGACACCGCAATCTCGGTCAGCCCGTCGCCATGCTGTGCGGCGATCACCCCCTCCAGCACGGCGCCCGCATCGCGCACGCCAAAGACCGGCACGGTTTCGGGATCGGCCAGAATGCTGGCCGCAGGGCCGCAGGCCACCACGCGGCCTGCCTCCAGCGCAACAACAGTTGTGGCCAGCCGGGCCACTTCGGCCACCGAATGGCTGACCAGCAGGATGGGGATGTTCGTCTCGTCGCGCAGCCGTTCAAGATAGGGCAGCACCTCGGCCTTGCGGGCGTCATCCAGCGCCGACAGCGGTTCGTCCATCAGCAGCAACCGGGGGCGTGACAGCAGGGCGCGCCCGATGGCCACCCGCTGCGCCTCGCCGCCCGACAGGGTGCCGGGGCGGCGGTGCAGCAGGGCCTTCAGCCCCAGCAGGGCAACCACATGGTCAAACTCATCTGCCCCCTTGGGCGCAAACCATTGGCCATAGGTCAGATTCTGCCGCACCGTCAGATGCGGGAACAGCCGCCCGTCCTGAAACACCATGCCGATGCGGCGCTTGTGCACCGGCACCCGCAGCCCGCGCGCGGTGTCCAGCAGCACCTCTGCACCCACGACGATGCGGCCCTGATCCGGCCGCAGCAGCCCCGCCACCGCATTGACCACCGAGGTCTTGCCCGACCCCGATCGCCCGAACAGCGCCGTCACGCCGGGCGGGGCGGCAAAATCCACATCCAGCGCAAAGCCGGCAAAGCGGTGCGTCAGGGTCACCGAAACCGTCATCGCCCGGAAATCCTGCGGGCCACGGCCCGGCTCAATGCCTCGGACAGCAGCAATGCCGCCATGGCGATGGCGATGGCGACCCAGACCAGCCGGGCCGCCTGCGCATCGCCGCCCGGCACTTGCAGCAGGCTGTAGATCGCCGAGGGCAGGGTCTGCGTCTGCCCCGGAATATTGGCGACGAAGGTGATGGTCGCGCCAAATTCGCCCATGGCCTTGGCAAACGCCAGGATGGTTCCTGCCAGCACCCCCGGCAGGATCAGCGGCAGGGTCACGGTGGCAAACACCATGGGGCGCGAGGCGCCAAGCGTGCTGGCGGCGGCCTCCAGCCGGGGGTCCACCGCCTCGATCGCCAGCCGTATCGCCCGCACCATCAGCGGAAAGGCCATCACGGCGGCGGCCAGCGCCGCCCCGGTCCAGCGGAATGCAAAGACCAGCCCGAACCACTGGTCCAGCACCGCCCCGACCGCACCCTTGCGCCCGAAGGTCAGCAGCAGCAGATAGCCCGTCACCACCGGCGGCAGGATCAACGGCAGATGCACCAGACCGTTCAGCAGTTGCTTGCCCCAGAATTCCTTGCGGGCCAGCGCGTAGGCCACGGCAATGCCGAAGGGCAGGCTGCACAGCGTGGCCCAGACCGACACCCGCACCGACAGCCAGACCGCCTGCCATTCTTCGGGGGTCAGCCAGTCTGTCACGGGGTCATCACGGGGACGATCACGGGGGCCATCACGCTGAAACCATTGGCCACGAAGACGGCATCGGCAGCGTCAGCCTGCAAGGCGGCAAAGAACGCGGCCCCGGCAGCGGCCCCCGCAATCCGCGCGGCGGGATAGGTGATGGCATCATGACTGTCGGCTGGAAACTGCCCCAGGACTGCGACAGTATCGCCTGCGGCCACCGCATCCGACCCGTAGACCACGCCCATGTCAGCCGCGCCGCTTGTCACCAGCGCCAAGGCCGCGCGCACGTTTTCGGACTGCACCACCTGTGGCGCCACTGCGGCCCAGACCCCCAAACTCTCCAGCGCCTGTTTGCCATATTGCCCCGCGGGCACGGCATCCACCAGCGCCATCGCCAGCTTTCCCGGACCCAGCCTTCCTGCCAGATCAAAGCCTTTGGCAATCCGGACAGCCCCGGCCCCCGGCTGCCCCACCAGCACCAGACTGTTGCCCAGAAGGTCGACCCGCGTGGCCCTGTCCAGCAGATCCGCCTTGGCAAGCAGGTCCATCCACGGGCTGGCGGCCGCGATGAAGATATCGGCCGGCGCGCCTTCGAGGATCTGCCGGGCCAGTTGCGGCGTGCCACCATAGGACAGCAGCACCCTATCGCCACTGGCGACCTGATGGTCGGCGGCAATCTGGTCCAGCGCGGTTTTCAGGCTGGCGGCGGCAAAAACCGTCACGGTTTCGGCAGGGGCCAGCCCCGGCAGAACGATCAGGGCAGCGGTCAAAAGCAGATCACGCATCGGTCGGTCCAAAAGCGGCGGCTTGCCGCGCAGGCAACACCACCGCCCGCATGCTGGCAAGCGTTATTTTCCGCCAGACATATCCTGCTTCAGCATCGCCTGTATCCCCGCAATCTGCGCGGCGCCTGCCTGCGGCACGATCGCTTCCAGCGCCCGGTACTGCGCCAGCACCGCCTTGCCTGCCTCGGTCAGCCGCGCGCCGCCGCCGGCCGGCCCACCCCGGCTGCTTTCGACCAGCGGGGCCTTGAAGGCCGCGTTCATGTCTTCGACCAGCATCCAGGCGCGCTTGTAGCTCATCGCCATCCGCCGCCCCGCCGCCGAGATCGACCCCAGCTCGGCGATGCCCTGCAACAGATCGGCCTTGCCGGGGCCGAACATCAGATCATCACCGAAATACAGCCGCAGGCGAAAGCGGATGTCCTGCTGTGCTGCGTCCATCGTAACCCTTTCGTGCAAGCGGGCGTCCGGTGCAGCCTAACCTCAGGTCTGCGCGTGGCACCAGTCCAGAATACGCGCCTTGTCGGGGGGCAGGGCTTGGCCCATGCCTTGGGCAAAGTCCTGAAACGCCTCGATATTCCGGGCGTTCACCCCGGTCAGCACCGGGATGCCCGCCCCAAGTGCCCGCCCGATCAGCGGGCGAAAGCCGCGCCCCTCGGACTCGGCCTTGCCGAACTTGTTCAGGATCAGCAGGCGGGGGCTGTGGTGCAGCGCCCCCTCCACCAGCCCCACGGCCTGTTCCAGTGCCGCACTGTCCAGCCGGCAGCCCCGTGACCCCGTGCCAAGCTGCTGACTGATGCAGATGCGGTGGCCTGCCTGCAACACCACCAGTTCCATCGTGCACAGCGCAGGGTCATCGCCGCGGTTCTGCTGCACGGCGCCAGCCAGCGGCCAGCCCAAAGCCTGCAACCGCGCGGCCACGGCCGAAATCAGCAGATCGGCGTCCCCCCGCAGGGGGGCCATGACATAGCCCAGCATCCCAAGGCCCTCTTGCAGGTCTGGCTTTCGTCCTACAAGATTGCCACGTCATAGGAAAGCGCAGCATGCCCCAGCCCGATATGTTGCCGCCCTGCGTGGTCCTTGCCGGGGGGCGGGGGCTGCGGATGGGCGGGGTGGACAAGGGCCTGCTGCAGGTGGCTGGCGGCCGGATGATCGACCATGTGCTGGGCCGGATGGCGCCGCAATCCGGCGGGCTTGCGATCAACGCCAATGGCGACCCGGCCCGCTGGCAGGCCCTGGGCCTGCCCGTACTGCCCGACGCCCTGCCGGACGGGGTCGAGGCCTTTCCCGGCCCGCTGGCGGGGCTGTTGGCCGGGATGGACTGGGCCGCGGCGCGCGGGGCAACCCATGTTGTCACCGTGTCCGCCGACACCCCGTTCCTGCCGGTGGGTCTGGTTGCGGGCCTGATCCGGGCCGCAGACCCCACGGGCTGCGCGGTGGCTGCCAGCCCCGATGGGACGGGTGCGCTGCGACCGCACCCGACCTGCGGGCTGTGGCCTGTCACCCTGCGGGATGATCTGCGCGCCGCGTTGCAGACCGGGCAGCGACGGGTGATGCACTGGGCGCGACTGCAAGCGGCGGGGCTGGCCCGGTTTGAAAGCCAGCCGTTCGATCCGTTCTTCAACATCAATTCACCCGAAGACATCGCCACCGCCAACCAGTTGATCCTGTTGTGAAACCTGACCGTATCGTCATCGTGGACTGGTCGGCATCGGCCAAGCCCTCGCCTGCCCGCCCCTCGGCCGATGCGATCTGGATTGGCGTTGCGGATGTGGCGGGTGGCACCATCACCTCCAGCTATCACCGCACCCGCGCCGACGCCTTTGCCACCCTGCAAACCATGGTCCAACAGGCCCTGCACGACAACCAGCGCCTGCTGATCGGCGCGGATTTTCCCTTTGCCTATCCTGCGGGCTTTGCCGCCGCCCTGACGGGCGCGCGCCGCGCCCTGGCGCTGTGGGACTGGCTGGCCCGGCATGTCGAAGACGCCCCCGACAATGCCAACAACCGCTTCGCGCTTGCCGATGCCATCAACGCAAGCCTGCCCGGCACTGGCCCGTTCTGGGGCCGCCCGGCGCATCTGACCCTGCCGCATCTGCCCGACAAGGGCCGCGCCCGCCACGGCCACGGCCTGGCCGAACGCCGCGTGGTGGAACGGCTGGTGCCCTCAGCCCAAACCTGCTGGAAACTGTACACCACGGGATCTGTCGGCAGTCAGGCGCTGCTGGGCATCCCTATGCTCGCCCGCCTGCGCAGCACCTTCGCGGGGCAGGTCGCCGTCTGGCCGTTCGAGCCGTGGCAAAAGGCCCCGGTCGTGCTGGCCGAGGTCTACCCCTCGCTGCTGGCCAGCCAAGTCCGCGCCCTGACCGGGCCAGTCCCGGCCACCAAATCCGGCTGGCCCATCAAGGATGCCGTGCAAGTGCGCTTGCTGGCGGGGGCTTTGGCGCAGATGGTGCGCGATGGCAGGCTGGCATCGCTTCTGGACCCACCCGCCGCGCCACATATCCTGACCGAGGAAGGCTGGATCCTGGGCGCAGGGCATGAGGCGGGTTTGCAAACGGCCGCAGCGGCCATCGGCCCCGCCGCGCTGCCCGCAAACCCCTAACCCCGGCGGATCAGATAGGCCTGGCCCCCGGCCGCATCCGCCATGCCCAGAAACGCGTGGCCCGCCTGCGCGCAGAAATGCGGCACATCCACCACCGCCGCAGGGTCGGTCGCCATCAACCGCAAAACCTGCCCCGGCTGCATCGCCAGCAACCGCTTGCGCGCCCGCAGCACCGGCAAGGGGCACAACAGCCCCGCCGCATCAATCTCAACATCCCAGTCCATGACCGCGACCTAGCAGCAAACCCAGACAATTAAACTAAAATCTGCATCCTCTGTGCACAAATATCCTCGGGGGGAGCAACATTGCAAAGCAATGTTGCTTGGGGGGCCGACAGCCCCCCGGCGCCAGATGCAGCAAACCCTTTACCCGATATACGCGCGCAACACCTCTGCCGTGCCCTTCGCGTCCAGATCGTCCAGCGCCGCGCCGAAGGCCGCGATCACCGCCGGGTCGCGGCCGATCTCGCCATAGATGTCCTCCATCGCCAGCCAGACCGCGGGGTCCGCCGCCGCCGCCCGCGCCGTCGCCTGCAAACGGTCCCAGTTCGGATCGTTGGGTTCGATCACCGCACCCGAATCCGACACCCCCATGCAATAGCGGCACCACAGCGCCGATTCCAGGATCAGCCCGACCGGCAAGCGCCCCTGCGCCAGCACATCGCGCATCACGGGGATGATGAATTTCGGCTGGCGGTTCGATCCGTCAAGGCAGAGGCGGCGTTCGGTATCGGCCACTTCGGGGTTGGAAAACCGCGACCGGATCAGGTCGTAATAGGCGGAAATGTCGGTGCCGGGCACCGGCGGCACGGTGGGGATGATCTCCTCCCGCTCCAGCTTGTCCAGAAAGCCGGAAATCAGCGGGTTCGCCATCGCCTCATGCACATATTCAATATCCATCAACCCGCCGGGATAGGCGATGATGGCATGACCGCCGTTCAGGATGCGAATTTTCATCATCTCGAAGGCATGGACATGCGGGGTAAAGGTCACGCCGACCTTTTCCAGCGGCGGGCGGCCTGCGGGGAAGTTGTCCTCCAGCACCCATTGGCGGAAGGGCTCGCAGGTCACGGGCACCGGGTCGGTCAGACCAAAGCTTTCGGCCAGGGCACGTTCGCGCGGGCCGGTGGCGGGGGTGATGCGGTCGACCATGCCATTGGGGAAGGCCACATTGTCCTGCACCCAATGCGCGAACCCTGCATCCGACAGGCGGGCGAGTTCGACCACCGCGGCCTGCGCCACATGGCCGTTGCCGGGCAGATTGTCGCACGACATCACGGTAAAGGGCACAATCCCCGCCGCCTTGCGCAACCGCAGCGCGGCCAGAATGGCCCCGAAGGCGGTGACGGGCCGGGCCGGGTTGGCGGCATCGGCGCGGATTTCCGGGGCAGAGGGGTCGAATTTGCCGGTGGCGGGGTCGATGAAATAGCCGCCTTCGGTAACCGTCAGCGACACGATGCGAATGGCCGGGTCGGCCATCGCGGCGATCAGGGCCGCATTGTCGGGCTGCACCTCGATGAACCCGGTCATCGCGCCTACGCGGCGGGCCGATTTGCCGGCCGGGTCCAGTTCGATCACGGTGGAAAGGCAATCTTGCGCCACCAGCGCATCGCGCATCCGCGCATCCCCCGCCCGCACCCCTGCGCCAAGGATGGCCCAGTCATGGCCTTGCCCAAGCGCAAACAGATCGTCCAGATACACCGCCATATGGGCGCGGTGAAAGTTGCCAAGCCCGATATGCACGATGCCGGGCGTCAGGGCCGAACGGTCATAGGCGGGCAGGGTGACGGGGGGAAGGGGGGTGTTCATGGTCATGCCATCCAGTTTCCGCCATCGACCCCGAAGGTCTGGGCGACAATGTAATCGGCCTCGGAGGTCGCAAGGAAAATCGCCATGCCGGTCAGATCGGCAGCGGTGCCCATGCGGCCGTAAGGTACGGCTTCGCCGACCAGACGTTTCTTCTCGCCGGGTTTGCGGTTTTCATATTTGGCAAAGAAGGCATCGACCCCGTCCCAATGTTCGCCGTCCACCACGCCGGGGGCCATGGCGTTGACGTTGATCCTGTGCTGGATCAGGCCCAGCCCCGCGCTTTGCGTCAGGCTGATCACGGCGGCCTTGGTGGCGCAGTACACCCCCACCAACGCCTCGCCGCGACGGCCGGCCTGGCTTGCCATGTTGATGATCTTGCCGCCTTGACCGCGCGCGATCATGTGTTTCGCCGCCGCCTGCATGCAGAACAGCGTGCCCGCGACGTTGACGGCAAACAGCCGGTCATAGTCGGCGCGGGTGATCTCGTCGAACGGCGCGGCGGTGAACAGGGCCGCGTTGTTGATCAGGATGTCCAGCTTGCCCATGGCGGCGATGGCCGCCGCAAAGCCTGCATCGATGCTGTCCTGACGGGTGATGTCCATTTGCACGGCATGGGCTTTTGGCCCCAGTTCCGCCACGGCCTTTTCCAACGCCGCCGCGTTGATGTCGGCCAGCGCTACCCTTGCGCCTTCGGCAATATAGGCGCGGGCAAATTCAAACCCGATGCCGCGTGCGGCCCCGGTGATCAGTGCGGTTTTCCCTGCAAGTCTCATGCCAGACGCTTTCCGTCAGGGCCAAAGCGCAGCATCTTGCCTGCCTGCGGCGACATGCTGATCCGGTCGCCGTGCTGCATGCGGATCTCGCCGCCCGCGCGCACGGTGATGGTGCCCAGACCGTCGGCCTCGACCTTGAGGAAGGTGTCGGACCCCAGATGTTCAGACAGGCCGACCGTGCCCTGCCAGATGCCGCCTGCGCCCACGTCGATATGTTCGGGGCGGATGCCGATATGGGTGGCGCCGTGCTTGGCCGCCTCGGCGCCGCCGATCAGGTTCATCTTGGGACTGCCGATGAAGCCTGCGACGAACACGTTGGCGGGGGCATGGTACAGGTCCAGCGGGCTGCCGACCTGCTCGATCCGGCCTGCGTTCAGCACCACGATCTTGTCGGCCATGGTCATGGCCTCGACCTGATCATGGGTCACATAGATCATCGTGGTTTTCAGCGACTGGTGCAATTCGCTGATTTCCTGCCGCATGCCCACCCGCAGGGCGGCATCAAGGTTGGACAGGGGTTCGTCGAACAGGAAGGCCGCCGGTTCGCGCACGATGGCGCGGCCGATGGCGACGCGCTGGCGCTGGCCACCCGACAACTGGCCGGGTTTGCGGTCGAGGTAGTTGGTCAGGTTCAGAACCTTGGCTGCGCGTTCCACCTTCTTTGCTGCCTCGGCAGGGTCCATCCCGGCCATTTTCAGCGGAAAGCCGATGTTCTTGCCGACCGACATATGCGGGTAAAGCGCATAGGACTGAAACACCATCGCAAGGCCGCGCTTGGCGGGGGGCAGGTCGGTGGCATCCTTGCCGTCGATGGAAATGGTGCCGCCCGAGGTATCCTCCAGCCCGGCAATCAGCCGCAGCAGGGTGGATTTGCCGCAGCCCGAGGGGCCGACGAACACCACGAACTCGCCATCCTCGATGTCAAGGTCGATCGAGGGGATCACATCCACTTCGCCAAAGGACTTGCGAACGGATTTCAAAGTTATCTTGCCCATGTGTGCCTCACTTAACCGCGCCGAAGGTCAAACCGCGGACCAATTGTTTCTGGCTGAACCAGCCAAGGATCAGGATCGGGGCGATGGCCATGGTGCTGGCCGCGCTGAGTTTTGCGTAGAACAGGCCCTGCGGCGCCGAGAAGCTGGCGATGAAGGCCGACAGGGGGGCTGCGTCCACCGTGGTCAGGGTGATGGTCCAGAAGGCCTCGTTCCAGGCCAGGATGATGTTCAGCAGCATGGTCGAGGCGATGCCGGGAACCGCCATCGGGGTCAGCACATAGATGATCTCGTTGCGCAGGCTGGCCCCGTCCATCCGGGCGGCTTCAAGAATTTCCGAGGGGATTTCCTTGAAGTAGGTGTACAGCATCCAGACGATGATCGGCAGGTTCATCAGCATCAGCGCAAGGATCAGGCCGGACCGGCTGTCAAAGAACCCGGTCCACTGAAACAGCAGATACATCGGGATCAGCACGCCGACCGCAGGCATCATCTTGGTGGACAGCATCCACATCAGCAGATCCTTGGTCTTTGGCCCCGGAACGAAGGCCATCGACCAGGCCGCGGGCACCGCGATCAGCAGGCCCAGAAGGGTGGACCCGATCGAGATGACCACCGAGTTCCAGAAGAACCTTGGATAGTCGGACCGTGCCCAGACCTCGGTATAGTTGTCCAGCGTCCAGTCCGCCGAGAAGAATTCGGGCGGCGTGGCGACGGCGCTGGCTTCGGTCTTGAGGCTGGTCAGGATGGTCCACAGGACCGGAAAGAAGATGACCAGTCCCACAGCCCATGCGGCGGCGGTGTAGGCGATCTTGCGTTGCGTGGTGATGGCGCGGGCCATGATGGGTTCCCTTCAGGCGTCGAGGTTCTTGCCGATGCCACGCATCAGGAAGATGGCTACGATGTTGGCAAGGATCACGGCGATAATCCCCCCGGCGGCGGCACGGCCAATGTCCTTGGCGATCAGCGCCTGCTTGTAGATCATGTAGGGCAGGGTGGTGGAGGACGACCCCGGCCCGCCCTGGGTGGTGGTGAAGATCTCGCCGAAGATGCCGAGCAGGAAGATGGTCTGGATCAGCACCACGACGGTCACAGCGCGGCTGAGATGCGGGATGATGATGTAGCGGAACCGCGACAGTGCCGATGCCCCGTCCATTTCCGCCGCCTCAAGCTGTTCCGAGGACATGGATTGCAGGGCGGTCAGCAGGATCAGCGTGGCGAAGGGCAGCCATTCCCAAGACACGATGAAGATGATCGAGGCCATGGGGTAGGATTCAAGATACAGGATCGGCTCTGATCCGAACCCGCGCGAGACTGCGGCAAACAGGCCGTTCTGCGGGTGCATGAACAGGTTTTCCCAGATCGACGCGGCCACCGGCGGCATCACGAAGAAGGGCGAGATCACCAGAATGCGCAGCGGTCCCTGACCCCAGATCGGCTGGTCGATCAGCAGGGCGATCAGCGTGCCCAGAACCACGGTGATGAACAAAACCCCGCCCACCAGCAGCAGCGTGTTGGTGATGGCCAGCCAGAAATCGGGCGAATTGAGGAACCAGGTATAGTTGCTGAACCCGACCCAGCCTGTCCGTTCCGGCGACAGCAGCCGATAGAACCGGAAAGAGAAGTAAATCGTCATCGCCAGCGGCACGATCATCCAGATGAACAGAAGGATGACGGATGGGGCGACCATCATGCGCCCGGCGGCGCGGTTGTTCTTGGTGGCCATATGCGCACACTCCGTAGGGATTGGCAGGTGGGTGGGCCGTTGCAAGAAGCGAAGGGCGCCAGGGCTGGCGCAAGGGGCCATCGCGCGGGCGGCGCCGCAACAGGCAACAGACACAGGGGGTTAGGCCAGGAAAAAGGGGGGCTGGGGAAGGGGGTGGCGGGCCGGTCCGCTAGGGACAGGCCCGCCGGGAGGAACCGATTACTTTATGTAGCCGGTGGCCTTCATTTCATCCGCAACCAGCGTCTGTGCGGCGGCAAGCGCCTCATCCGCGGTGGACTGGCCTGCAAGGGCCGCCGAGAACAGCTCGCCCACCGACGTTGCCATGCCCGCAAATTCCGGGATGGCGACGAACTGCACGCCCACATACGGCACCGGCTGCACGGTCGGCTTGGTCGGATCAGCCGAGTTGATGCTGTCGATGGTCATTTTCGCAAACGGCACCTTGGCATATTCCTCGTTGGCATAGAGCGAGGTGCGCGTGCCCGGAGGCACGTTGGCCCAGCCTTCTTTTGCCGCGACAAGGGCCAGATAGTCCTTGTTGGTCGCCCAGTTCACAAAGGCCTTGGCTGCGTCCTGCTTTTGCGACGACGCCGGGATCGCCAGCGACCATGCCCAGAGCCAGTTGCCGCGCTTGCCCAGACCGTTGTCGGGGGCCAGGGCGAAGGCGACCTTGTCGGCCACGGTGCTATCCTTGCCGGTCACGAACGAAGCCGCAACCGTGGCGTCGATCCACATGCCGCATTTGCCCTGGTTGAACAGGGTCAGGTTTTCGTTGAAGCCGTTGCCCGATGCGCCCGGAGGACCGTATTTGGTCATCAGGTTCAGATAGGCGTCCAGCGTGGCTTTCCATTCGGGGCTGTCGAACTGGGGGTTCCAGGCCTCGTCAAACCAGCGCGCGCCAAAGGAGTTGGACATGGCGGTCAGGAAGGCCATGTTCTCGCCCCAGCCGGCCTTGCCACGCAGGCAGACACCGTAGACGCCGGTTTCGGCGTTGGTCATGGCGGCAGCGGCCTTTTCGATGTCGGCCCAGGTGGGGGCTTCCGGCATGGTCATGCCGGCGGCATCCATCAGATCCTTGCGGTACATGACCATCGAGCTTTCGCCATAGAACGGCGAGGCCAGCAGGTTGCCGTCGACGGTCAGACCGCCCCGGATGGCGGGAAGCAGATCGTCGGCGTCATATTCGGCGGGCAGGTCGTTCAACGACACCAGCCAACCCTGCTTGCCCCAGATCGGAACCTCATAGGTGCCAATGGTCATCACATCATACTGGCCGCCGCCGGTGGCGATATCGGTGGTCACGTTCTGGCGCAGGACGTTTTCTTCCAGCGTGACCCACTCGACCTTGATGTCGGGGTTCTTGGCATAGAAATCGTCCATCAGACCTTGCATGCGGATCATGTCGCCGTTGTTCACGGTCGCGACAGTGATCGTGGTTTCGGCCATCGCGGCCCCCACAAGGGTAAGCGAAACCGTCGCGCCAAGCAGCGCGCGAATCGTCATTTTCATCAGTATCCTCCCTAAGCAGCGATTGAGCATTTCATCGCTTGCTGAGCAAATACTCACACTCGGCCTTGAGTCGTCAAGCCCCATCTTCCGCCGCAAATGCGAAGGGTTTTGGGGGGTTAGCGGCGTGCAAAGGGCTATTTTCGGGCCAGAAGGGCCTGCGCCGTGGCCTCGTCCGTGACCAAACCATTGATAATGCGGCTTTTCAAAGCTGCGTAAATTGCGGGCACTTTGGATGCGCCCGCAGCAATGCCAACTGACGGACGGTCAAGCCCCGGCGTGATCCTCACCCCGCCGGTGCGGGTATTGGTGCCGACATCCAGATAAACCCCGGCGCGGTCGAACACCCAGCCCGCCACTTCGCCCGCAGCCCCTGCGGCCTGCATGTCGGCAAGCTCGGCGCGGGTGACGAACCCGTCGGCCAGCAGCGGGGCATCGGTGCTCATCTGCCCCACGCCCACAAAGATCACATCGGCGCGCCGGGCCAGATCGACCACCTTCTTGACCGGGCCAAGCGCGTGGAAGGCCGCGTTTTCGGCGGGGGTCGGGCTGATCACCGGCACCGGCATCGGGTAGTGGGGGGCGCGCACCTTGTCGGCAATCCGCATCACCACGTCGAAAAAGCTGGCCGACCCGTCAGGCGCGATATTGCCGATCAATGAGACCAGCCGGTGTTGCGGGGCCTCAAGTGTCACCATGGCGTCGACCATGCCCCGCATCGCCCGCCCGGTGCCAAGCGCCACGGTCAGCGGGGTGGGCATCCGCAGGAAGCGCTCCAGTTCGGCCGCCGCCGCAGGGGCGATGGCGCGCACCGCGTCGCCTCCCGGCCCAAGGCTGGGCGCCACCCGACAGCGCGTCATCTGAAAACGCGCGGTCAGCGCGCGTTCCAGATCAAGGCAGGCCCCGATCCGGTGGTTGATCCGCACATGGATCAGCCCGTCCGTCATCGCCTTGCTGACCAGCCGCTGCGCGCGCTGGCGGCTGACCCCCAACTCGCGCGCGATCTGGTCCTGCGTCAGCCCGCCGGTGTAATACAGCCAGCCCGCGCGGGCGGCTTCGTCATCCTGGCTGGGGTCGGATTCGGGGGGCAGGGTCATGCAAGGGCTCGGGTATGAAAAAGATCGGGGTTGCGGGCGCGCAGGCTGGCAAAGTCGGCATAGCTTGCATGGGGTAAAGCATCCTCTGGCGGGGTCAGGTCAAGCCCTGTCAGATGGCTGCCCCCGGTAAAACGCCAGACGGTCATCCCCGCAGCAAGCCCCGCGCGCACCCCGTTCAGGCTGTCTTCGATCACGATGCAGGCGGCAGGGGCCACCGCCATCCGGCGGGCGGCATGCAGGAACAGGTCCGGCGCAGGCTTGCCCCGCGCCACCTCGGACGCGGTAAAGCTGCACCCCGCAAACAGCGGGGCCAGCCCCGACACCGCCAGACTGTGGCGCAGCCGTTCGGGGCTGGACGAGGTTGCCAGACAATAGGGCAGGCGCAGGGCCTGAATGGTCTGCACCACCCCCGGCATCACCGCCAACTCGCGTTCAAACGCCGCCAGCAGCCGGGCGCGGTAATCGGCCTCGAAACTGTCAGGCAGGGCCACGCCCCAGCGGGTGCGCACCTCGGCCAGAACGGCAGGATAGGACCGGCCCAGAAAATGGCGGCTGACAAAGCCCATGTCCATCTCGACGCCGTAGCCGCGCAACTCGGCAATCAGCATCCGGGCGCTGATGACCTCGCTGTCGATCAGCACACCGTCACAGTCAAAGATGATCAGGGCAGGATTGGGCATGGGTCTGGGTCCGGTCATGGGCAGGCACCATAGGGCCATGCCCCGGCCCAAGGGAAGGGGGCATTCCGGCGCGCTTTTGGGCAGGCAGAAAACGGGAAAGGCTTGAATCACCCGGCGTCCGGTGTCACATCGGGCAGGCAGTTCCCCAAGCCAGACGCCGGAGGCCCCCATGCCCGTCTATCGTTCCCGCACCACCACCCATGGCCGCAACATGGCAGGCGCGCGCGGCCTGTGGCGGGCCACCGGCATGAAGGACGGCGATTTCGGCAAGCCGATCATCGCCATCTGCAACTCCTTCACCCAGTTCGTGCCCGGTCACGTCCATCTGAAAGACCTGGGCCAGCTTGTCGCGCGCGAGGTCGAGGCCGCAGGCGGGGTCGCCAAGGAATTCAACACCATCGCGGTCGATGACGGCATCGCCATGGGTCATGACGGCATGCTGTATTCGCTGCCCTCGCGCGAGATCATCGCTGACAGCGTGGAATACATGGTCAACGCCCATTGCGCCGATGCGATGGTGTGCATTTCCAACTGCGACAAGATCACCCCCGGCATGCTGATGGCCGCCATGCGCCTGAACATTCCGGTGGTCTTCGTGTCGGGCGGGCCGATGGAGGCCGGCAAGGTGGTGATCAAGGGCAAGGAAATGGCGCTGGATCTGGTCGATGCCATGGTGGTGGCGGCAGATGATTCCGTGTCGGATGCCGATGTCGAGGCGATCGAGAAAGAAGCCTGCCCCACCTGCGGGTCGTGCTCTGGCATGTTCACCGCCAACTCGATGAACTGCCTGACCGAGGCCTTGGGCCTGTCGCTGCCCGGCAACGGATCGACCCTTGCCACCCACGCCGACCGCAAGCGCCTGTTCGTCGAGGCGGGCCACCTGATCGTCGATATCACCAAACGCTACTATGAGCAGAACGATACCTCCGTGCTGCCCCGCACCGTCGCCAGCAAACAGGCGTTTGAAAACGCCATGGCGCTGGACATCGCCATGGGCGGGTCCACCAACACCGTGCTGCATATCCTCGCCGCCGCGCATGAGGGTGAGATCGATTTCGACCTTGATGATATCGACCAGTTGTCGCGCCGGGTGCCCGTGCTGTGCAAGGTGGCCCCGGCCAAGCAGGACGTGCATATGGAGGATGTCCACCGTGCCGGTGGCATCATGTCGATCCTGGGTCAGTTGGACAATGCGGGCCTTCTGAACCGCGACTGCCCGACCATCCACGCCCCCACCATGGGGGCGGCACTGGACCATTGGGATATCAGCCGCACCAACCATGAAAACGTCCGCGACTTCTTCCTTGCCGCCCCCGGCGGCGTGCGCACCACGCAAGCCTTCTCGACCAACCGCAAGTATGACAGCCTTGATACCGACCGTGAAAAGGGCGTGATCCGCTCGGCCAGACACGCCTTCTCCAAAGACGGGGGCTTGGCGGTGCTGAAGGGCAATATCTCGCCCGATGGCTGCATCGTGAAAACCGCCGGGGTGGACGAGTCTATCCTGATCTTCTCTGGCCCCGCCCGCGTGTTCGAATCGCAAAATGCTGCGGTAGAGGCGATCCTGTCGAACCGCATCAAACCCGGCGATGTGCTGGTGATCCGCTATGAGGGGCCAAAGGGCGGGCCGGGGATGCAGGAAATGCTGTACCCGACCAGCTATCTGAAATCCAAAGGCCTCGGCAAGGAATGCGCCCTGATCACCGATGGCCGCTTTTCGGGTGGCACCTCGGGCCTGTCCATCGGCCACGTTTCACCCGAGGCGGCGGCAGGCGGCATGATTGGTCTGGTGGCCGAAGGCGACATGATCGACATTAACATCCCCGAGCGCAGCATCAGCCTGCGGGTGTCCGACGCCGACCTTGCGACCCGGCGCGCCGAACAGGACGCCAAGGGCTGGAAGCCCGCCAAATCCCGCCCGCGCAAGGTGACCACGGCGCTCAAGGCCTACGCCCTGCTGGCAACCTCGGCCGACAAGGGGGCCGTGCGCAAACTGCCGGACTGACCCCTATATCCCCTGTGCGAAAATATCCCACAGGGGGAGGCGCATGAAATGCGGCGGGGGGCTGTGCAAGCCCCCCAAAATCCTTCAAAGGATTTTGCGAAATTCCTTTGAAGGAATTTCCCTCACTCTCCCTTGAATTCTGGCGCCCGACGCCCCCGGAAGGCGGCGATCCCCTCCACCTTATCGGCCGTATCCAGCAGCGCCTCGAACCCTGCGCGTTCGGTGCCAAAGGCCAGCCGCCCCTCATCGCCCGCCAGGATCGCGGCTTTGGCGGCGGCCAGCGCCAGTGGCGCGCGCGCCGACAGCCGTTCGGTCAGCGCCACCGCCTCGGGCAGGGCGGACCCTGCGACCTGCCAGCCCGCAATCCCCCATCTCACCGCGCGATCGGCGTCGATCACCTCGCCGGTCATCACCATCCGCATCGCCCGCGCGCGCCCGGCCAGCGAGGTCAGCCGCTGGCTGCCGCCTGCACCGGGCATCAGGCCCCAGCCGGTTTCGGGCAGCCCGATCCGGGCGGTGCCGCCCAGCACAAGGCAGTCGGCCATCAACGCAAGCTCGAACCCGGTGCCAAGGCAGGCTCCGTCCACCGCCACCACCAGCGGTTTGGCAAAGCCACGGATCGCCGCCCAATGCGCCTTGGACGGATCCCGGCTGCCCCGCGCGGCGCTGCGCGCCGCCAGTTCCGACAGATTCGCGCCGGATGAAAAATCGCCCCCCACCCCCGAGATCAGCACCGCCCGACAGTGCGGATCTTCGGCCAGAGTCAGCATCCGACCCGCCAAAAGCGCCAAAAGCGCATTCGACAAGGCGTTGCGCACAGCCGGGCGGTTGAGTTCAAGATGAACCCATCTACCCCTGCGTGTCTCTACCAGATCAGGGCCTGTCTGCATGGTCCACACCATGCGTCAGAGTGGAAAAACTGCAAGAGTTTCCTTATCTTCCGGTCAGCCACGCCCCCAAAGCCGCCAGTCGGGATGGCCCCGCCCCGCCTCGCGCCTCGCGCGCGTCCGCCGCGCGCAGCAGGGCATACATGCCCCGCACCCCCAACCAGCGCAGCGGTTCGGGTTCCCATTTTCGCACGGTTCGGTTGACCCAAGGCAGGCGGGTCAGATCAGTGCTGCGCCGCAGGGCAAGATCGGCCAGAGTGCGCCCCGCAAGGTTCGAGGTGGACACGCCGACCCCGACATAGCCCCCGGCAAAGCCGATGCCGGTGGCCGCGTCAAACCCCACCGTCGCGCACCAGTCGCGCGGCACGCCCAACACCCCGCACCAGCCATGATCGATCCGCGCCGCCCGTGCCGCCGGGAAATGCCGGTGCAAAATCGCGGTCAGCCGCGCGATCGTTGCCGGATCGGGGCGGCCGTTGTGATCAATCGCCGACCCAAAGCGGTAGGGCACCCCGCGCGCGCCAACCGTGATCCGCCCGTCGCGCGTGCGCTGGCAATAGCAATAGGCATTTGCGAAATCGCCAAGAATTTCATGCCCCTGCCAGCCGATCTGCGCCCAGATGTGGTCTGGCAACGGCTCTGTTGCGATCTGCGCCGAATTCATCGGCAGCCAGTCGCGCCGCAAGCCCGGCATCCGGGCCGAAAATCCTTCGGTCGCGCGCAGGATCACCGGCGCACGCACCACGCCCCGGTCGGTGGTGACCACGCCGCGGGCGATGGTCTGGACAGTGGTGCCTTCGGCGATCCGCACGCCCGCAGCCTCGACCATCTGCGCCAGCCCGCGTACCAGCTTGGCCGGCTGCACCCGCGCAACACCGCCCACCACCATTGCGCCAAGCGCCCCCGGAACATGGACCCGGTCGCGCAGGGCATCTGCCCCGATGGCATAGGCGCGATCCTCGCCCCACGCCTGCCGCGCCGCCACTTCGGCCTGCATCCGCACCAGTTGAGCAGGGTTCACGGCGACCATCAGTTCATCCGTGCGGCGAATGTCGGCGTCGATCCCGGCGGCTTCTGCCACGCGGATCACCTCATCCACCGTGCCGTTCATCGCCTGCACCATGGCGCGCACCGATCCTTCGTCCGATGTCGCCAGATAGCGGTCATGGTTCCAGGCAAACCCGCCCGTCAGCCAGCCACCATTGCGGCCCGATGCGCCGAAACCCGCGAATTCCCGCTCGACGATCAGGATGTTCAGCGACGGATCGGCCGCCTTCAGGTAATGCGCCGTCCAAAGCCCGGTATAGCCCGCCCCCACGATGCAGACATCGACAGACACGTCCCCGGCGAGAGCCGGGCGCGGCGCGGGCACTCCGCCCATATCGGCGTACCAATGGGACACGTCGCCCAACCGTTCAGGCTGCATCCCGACCTCTTGTCAAATCATCCTGCTACCCCGCCAAAAGACATAGTTTCCCCACCAAAGTCACGCCCAAACCTCCTTCCGTTTTCCCAAGACTACCGGACGGCGCGTTAACAAGGCGTGAACCGCAGTCGCCTTGCCAAACGGCTCTGGCTTGCTTGCCCCGCCCTGCCGCGCTAGGAACGACGCAACCCGTTTGACATGAGGCCGCCATGCGTCTGACCCGCTACTTTCTGCCCGTTCTGAAGGAAAATCCCGCCGAGGCGCAGATCGTGTCGCACCGCTACATGTTGCGGGCCGGCATGATCAAGCAACAGGCGGCCGGGATCTATTCCTGGCTGCCGATGGGCCTGCGCGTGCTGCGCCGGATCGAGACGATCGTGAACGAGGAACAGGAACGCGCGGGTCATATTCCGCTGCTGATGCCCACCCTGCAACCCGCTGATCTGTGGCGGGAATCCGGCCGCTACGATGATTACGGCCAGGAAATGCTGCGCATCACCGACCGCCAGAAACGCGAGCTTCTGTACGGCCCGACCAATGAGGAAATGATCACCGACATCTTCCGGGCCCACGTCAACAGCTACAAGGATCTGCCGCTCACGCTCTACCACATCCAGTGGAAGTTCCGCGACGAGATGCGCCCGAGGTTCGGCGTGATGCGGGGGCGCGAGTTCCTGATGAAGGACGGCTACAACTTTGACGTGGACCGTGACGCCGCCCTGCATGCCTACAACCGCCACATGGTCAGCTATCTGCGCACCTATGAACGGATGGGGCTGACGGCCATCCCGATGCGCGCGGCCTCGGGTCCGATTGGCGGCGATAATACCCATGAATTTCTGGTACTTGCGAGTACGGGCGAATCCGAGGTGTTCTTTGATTCTGCCGTGACGGACCTGAAACTGGGCCAGCGTGAGGTCGATTACGACGACCGCACTCAGGTCGCGGAAATCTGCAAAGAATTCACCACACTTTATGCGCGTACCGATGAAACCCACGATGTCGCCCTGTTCGACGCCATTCCCGAAGACCGCCGCAAAGTGGCGCGGGGCATCGAAGTGGGGCAGATCTTCTACTTTGGCACCAAATATTCCGAGTCGATGGGGGCCACGGTCGTCACCGCAGACGGGGCCAAGGTGCCGGTGGAAATGGGGTCGCATGGCATTGGCGTGTCGCGTCTGCTGGGCGCGATCATCGAGGCCAGCCATGACGACAAGGGCATCATCTGGCCGGAAGGCGTCACTCCGTTTCCGGTGGGGATCGTCAACCTGAAACAGGGCGATGCGGGCACCGATGCGGCCTGCGACGGGCTGTATAAAGCCTTGGCCGCCAAGGGGTTGGAGGCACTTTATGATGACCGCGACGAACGCGCCGGGGCCAAATTCGCCACGATGGACCTGATCGGCCTGCCCTGGCGCATTACCGTTGGCCCGCGCGGTCTGGCCAATGGTGTGGTCGAACTGACCTCGCGCCGAACCGGCGTGTCCGAGGAGATGGGCGCCGAGGCGGCTGTGGCGCGGCTTTGCGAAATCTACAAGGATATCTGACGGATACCTGTGTTTCCTGATGCTGTTTCAGGCCCGGTGTGGCGCCCCGGCCTGATCCGCGCCCCGGCCGAAAACCGGCGCAGGTCTGGCGCGCACGGGTCTGTGCCTTGACCCTGTGCCGCCTTTCCCTGATGGTGCGCCGACGCTGACCCAGAGGTATGCCTTGGCCACCACCCGCCCGTTTTCCCGCTTTGAATTCATGATTGCCTGGCGCTATCTGCGTGCCCGCCGTGCCGAAGGCGGGGTGTCGGTGATGACGTGGATTTCGTTGATCGGCATTACGCTGGCTGTGGCGGCGCTGATCATCACTCTGGCCGTAAGGGCCGGATTTCGCGCGGAATTCGTCGATACCATCCTGGGCGCGAATGCGCATGTGACAATCTATTCCTCGGGGCAGGACAGCGGGACCGGTCAGACCATCAAGGGCTTTTCGGACTATGACAGCCTGTCTGCCGCGCTGCTGGCAGTACCCGGCGTGGTGCGGGCGGCCCCGCTGGTCAAGGGTCAGGTGATGATCACAGCAGGCCCTGCCACCTCGGCGGCCGAGGTGTTCGGCCTGACCATGGCAGACCTGAAAACCATCCCCCGCGTCGGTCTGGGCGCGCAGGCCATTGGGGATATCGAGCGTTTCAACGACGGCATCGCCATCGGGTCGGGTATCGCACGCGAGTTGAACCTTGGCCTGGGCGACCGGGTGCGCCTGATTGCGCCCAACGGGGTGAAGACAGCCTTCGGCACCAGTCCCCGCGTCAACGCCTATGAGGTGGTCTATATCTTTACCGCCGGGCGGTTCGACATCGACCGAACCCGCATCTACATGCCGCTGGCCGAGGCGCAAAGCTATTTCAACCGCGAAGGAATGGCCGACGAATTCGAGGTGATGGTGGCCGACCCCGAGGCGGTCGATGTGCTTGCCGACCCGCTGCTGGACGCTGCCGGGCCGAATGCCCTGCTGTGGACATGGCGCGATTCCGCAGGGTCGTTCCTGCGGGCACTGGATATCGAGGACAATGTGATGTTCGTGATCCTGTCCATTCTGGTGCTGATTGCCGCCATGAACATCGTGTCGGGGCTGATCATGCTGGTCAAGAACAAGGGGCGCGACATTGGCATCCTGCGCACCATGGGTTTGACGGAAGGCTCTGTCTTGCGGGTGTTTTTCCTGTGTGGCGCCTTTACAGGCACGGTGGGCACCATCATGGGGGTGGCGCTTGGCTGCCTGTTTGCGGCCTATATCGACCCGATCATGGGCTTCATCAACTGGGTCAACGGCGGCGATGTCTGGGATCCGTCGATCCGGGGGATTTACGCCTTGCCCGCCAAACTGCTGCCGCGCGATGTGGCGTCGGCGGTGGCCTTGTCGCTTGGCCTGTCTTTTGTTGTCACGATTTTTCCAGCCCGCCGTGCGGCACGGATGAACCCGGTCGAGGCGCTGCGCTATGAATGATGCACTGGGTCTGGACGGGATCGAAAAGGTCTACAATCGCGGCAAACCGTCCGAGGTGACCGTGCTGCGCGGGGCCTCGCTGCGGGTGGGACATGGCGAGGTGGTGGCTTTGGTCGCCCCGTCCGGGGCCGGGAAATCCACGCTGCTGCACATTGCCGGGTTGCTGGATACGCCGGATCTGGGTGCCGTTGCCTTGAATGGCCGCGCCATGGGCGGGCTTGGCGACCGTGCCCGGACCGAGGCCCGGCGGGCAGATGTGGGGTTCATCTATCAGTTCCACCACCTGCTGCCAGAGTTTACCGCGTTGGAAAACATCATCATTCCGCAGCTTGCCAATGGTGTGGCACCGGGTGTTGCCGCCGCCCGTGCGCAGGATTTGCTGGGCCGGGTCGGGGTTGCCGCCCGCGCGGGCCACCGCCCCGCCGCTCTGTCGGGGGGCGAGCAGCAGCGGGTGGCCTTCTGCCGCGCTTTGGCGAATGGCCCGCGCCTTTTGCTGGCGGATGAGCCTACGGGGAACCTTGATCCGGCCACCTCCGATCAGGTGTTTGGCGTGCTGATGGCGCTGGTGCGGGAAACCGGGCTGTCGGCACTGATCGCGACGCATAACCTCGACCTTGCCGCCCGGATGGACCGGATCGTGCGGCTGGAGGCGGGGCGGGTGGTTTAGGCCTGCTGCGGGTCGTCGATCGGGTCGTAGTCATAGCTGACGCTGCGCGCGGCGATGGCCCAGACCAGCGCCATGGTCAGCAATGGGTAGACAACCGCGAACCCCACCAGCACCGATTTATGCACCTCGGACAGGCCTGTGGAGGTGCCGAGGATAAAGCCGATCACGGCCTCGGTTCCAAAGGCAAACAGGGCGAGGGTCGTGATGGGGGTCATGGCGCATCCTTGCGGTGATATGGCGTGCAGGATTGCAACCTGTGGGGGCGTGCGTCAAGGGGGCGACAGTCCCAAGGCACGGCGCAGGGCTGCGTTTGCCCGCGTTTGCCAGCCCTTGCCGTCGGCCTTGAGGGCCGTCAGCAGGTCTGGGTCCAGATGCAGGGTGACACGCTGTTTCCGCTCTGCCGGGGCGAGCGGCGGACGCCCGAGTTTGCCATGGGTTTGCAGGACGGCGACAATGTCGGGGAAGTCGGTGACAGGGCGCGCACGGGCAAAGGTTTCCGCCGTCCACTCCGGGTTTTCCTCGTCGGGGTCCGAGGCATTCAGCGTCTTGCCCATTCGCGTTTCTCCCTCTCATTCGCCTTGCGCAGGCTGATCAACCGGAATCCCGTGTCGCGCGGGGTAAAGACGATCACAAACAACCGCCCCCGGATCATGCCGATGGCCTTCAACCGGACTTCGCCATAATCGCGCCTGTCATCCCGGTCGATCTGCGCAGTGTTCAGGTCGAAGTCTTCGACCAGTGCAAAATCCAAGCTTCGGGTAAGGAAGGTGGCCTGCCGCTTGGTTTCGTCCCAGTCCCACATTTATATACGTACATTAAAGGGAAATGCAAGGAACAGGATAGGGGACTGGTGTTTAAGGAAGGGTGAAGGTTGGGGGGAGACCCCACCCCACACATCTACTCTTGTCCCCTCGCTACGGCTTGAAGAAGCACGGTCTTTCCGGTTCAGTCGGTATAGGCAGAAACCCCGCCGACTAAATCATAGCCGTCGTGGGTCCATTCAGCCACGTCTTCCGAGAGGAAACGCAAGTCAGACCTGCAAAGCAATTGGTAGTCTTGTTGAGAGTTCGGGGTCATCGTTCTGCACTCCTTTTTTCATGCAAAACCTATATGAGGAGCGACCGATTTTCAGGCAATGCACGGACCTGCCCAACTCGCATCACTGACACTCACACATCCAACTCCTCCACAAACCGGGCATTCTCCTGAATATACTGAAACCGCAACTCCGGCTTCTTCCCCATCAGTCGTTCCACCAGATCGCCGGTCATCCCCGGTTCGTCCTCGTCAATCGACACGCGGATCAGTTTGCGGGTCAAGGGGTTCATCGTGGTGTCTTTCAGGTCTTTGGCGTCCATCTCGCCCAGGCCCTTGAACCGCTGCACGTCGATTTTGCCCTTGCCGCCCAGACCCTTGGCCAGCCAGATTTCCTTTTCGACATCATCGGCCACATAAAGCCGCTTTGCGCCTTGGGTAAGCCGATACAAAGGCGGGCAGGCGAGGTACAGATGCCCCTTGTCGATCAGCGGGCGCATCTGGGTAAAGAAGAAGGTCATCAGCAGGCTGGCAATATGGGCGCCGTCCACATCCGCATCGGTCATGATGATGATTTTATCATAGCGCAGATCGTCGAGTTTGAAGCGGGTGCCCATCTGCACGCCCAAAGCCTCGCAAATATCGCGTATCTCGGAATTGTCGTTCAACTTGGCCGAGGCCGCGCCAAGCACGTTCAGGATTTTACCCTTCAGCGGCAGCAGGGCCTGCGTTTCGCGCATCCGCGCGCCTTTGGCGGACCCACCGGCCGAGTCGCCTTCAACGATGAACAGCTCTGTGCCCTCGCGGGTTTTCGACGAACAGTCGGTCAGTTTGCCCGGCAGGCGCAGCTTCTTGGTGGCAGTCTTGCGGGCGGTTTCCTTTTCCTGACGGCGCTTTAGCCGTTCCTCGGCGCGCAGCACCAGAAAGTCCAGGATCGCACCTGCCGATTTGGGGTCGGCGGCAAGCCAGGTGTCGAAATGGTCGCGCACCGCGCCTTCGACGTATTTCGCGGCTTCTTCGGTTGCCAGCCGGTCCTTGGTCTGGCCCACGAATTGCGGCTCGCGGATGAACACCGAAATCAGCGCACACCCCCCGGCCAGCATGTCGTCGCGGGTGATCAGTTCGGCCTTGCGGTTCTTGATCCGCTCGCCATAGGCCCGGATGCCTTTCAGGATGGCGGACCAGAACCCCGTCTCATGCGTGCCGCCTTCGGGGGTGGGCACAGTATTGCAATAGGATTGGATGAAACCATCACGGGCGGGCGTCCAGTTGATCGCCCATTCGACAGACCCCGGCACATTGAATTTCTCGGGAAAGCCGATTTTACCGGCAAAGGGTTTGTCGGCATAGGTGGTCGATTTTTGCAGCGTGTCGGAAAGGTAATCGGCCAGCCCGCCGGGGAAATGGAACACGGCCTCCAGCGGGGTTTCGCCATCATTGACGGCGGTTTTCCAGCGGATCTCCACGCCCGAAAAGATATAGGCCTTGGAGCGCGCCATTTTAAGCAGCCGCGCAGGTTTGAAATGCTGCGAGCCAAAGATATCGGCATCGGGATGGAAGGTCACTGTGGTTCCGCGGCGGTTTTGCACGGGGCCGACCATTTCGATCTTGCCCAGGGGTTTGCCCCGGCTGAAGGATTGAACGAAAAGCTCCTTGTTGCGCGCCACCTCGACCCGCATCAGATCGGACAGGGCGTTGACCACCGACGACCCCACGCCATGCAGACCACCCGAAGTCTCATAGGCTTTGCCGTTGAACTTGCCGCCCGAATGCAGGGTACACAAGATCACCTCCAGCGCGGATTTGTCGGGGAACTTGGGGTGCGGATCGACAGGAATGCCGCGCCCGTTGTCGCGGATGGTCAGGCTGCCGCCTTCGTGCAATTCCACCTCGATGCGGTTGGCGTGACCTGCCACCGCCTCGTCCATCGAGTTGTCCATGATCTCGGCGGCCAGATGGTGATAGGCGCGTTCGTCGATGCCGCCGATATACATGCCGGGGCGCAGGCGCACAGCCTCCAGCGGTTCCAGAACCTCGATGCTGGAGGCGTCATAGGTCTGGTCCTTGCCGGACAAAAGGTCGTTTGGCATGTGGGGGCTCTTTCGCTGCTGCGCGGTGCATTAGACCACCTGCCGGGGGTGGGGCGCAAGATGTGGGGGGCAAGGCGCGGGCAGGGGCCAAGGCCCCCTTACGCGGGTTCCGCCTGCCGGGCGGCCCACATGGCCTGAAACGCGGGGCGGGCCTGGCAGCGTTCCAGCCAGGCCTTGGCGGCGGGAAATTCGGCCAGCAGGGTGGGGTGGCCCTGGGCATAGCGCAGGCATTCGGCGACCATGATGTCGGCCACGGTAAAACGCCCGCCGATCAGCCAGTCGGTGGCGGCCAGATGCCCGTTCAGCCGGGCCAGCGGGCGGCGCAGCTTTTCGGCGTTGATGGCGATATGGGCCTGTCCTTCGGGGGTTTTGTCGGCGCCGTCGCCCATGGCATAGAGGATTTCCAGCGCCGGAGTCTCGATACCCGTCGCGGCAAACAGCGCCCATTGGTCGGTCAGCGCGGCCTCGGCGGCGGTTTGGGGGCCAAGGCTGCCGCCATGCGCACGGGCGATGTGCAGCGTGATGGCAAGGCTTTCGGTCAGAACCAGATCGCCTTCGACATAGGCTGGAATCTGCCCCTGCGGATTGACCGCCAGAAAGGCCGGGCTGGTGGTGTTGATCGGCGCGCCCTCGGCCACAGGCTGCGGCAGGCGGTAGCCCTGAATGACCGGCACATGATCAAAAGCCGTGCCTGCTTCCAGCAACAGCCACAGCGGGCGCGACGCGCGCGACCGATAGACGCCATAGAGGGTGATCACGACGAAGGCTCCTTATGCCATGGGGTGGTGCCGTTTCATTGCACAAGCGGCAGGCAAAGAACAGTTGCCCGTGCCGCCTCGTCCCGCAGTCCGGGTGAAAAGGCTTGCCGCCCCTGCGGCCTTGCGGCACAAAAACCGCATGACAGAACGCGGCCCCCGGCATGACACGGCGCAGCTTGTGGAACGTGACCACAAGGCTGAAATCGTTGACCGGCTGTATGATGTGGCACTGGACCCGATCCGTCTGGAAGACTTGCTGGAAGTGTGGGAAGGCCGGGCCGCCCCGCTGCGGGTGGGTCCGGTCGAAAGCGCCATTCCGCTGGACGATCCCGAGATCGAGGCCCATCTGTCGCGCGCCACGGTGTTCCTGGACCGGCTTGATCAGGCGCGCCCCGCTGTCGGCTATCAGGCGGTGTTGCAGGACATTCCGCGTGCGGCGGCCTTTGTCAGTGATGGCGGCGCGGTGATTACAGGCTGCAACCGGGCGGCGGGTCTGGTGTTCGGCATTGCCGAGGGCGGGCCGATCACGGCGCTGCCGTTCGAGCCGGAAGACATCGACACCCTGCGCGGGGTGATCCGCCGGGTGGCCGGGCGGCGGGCGGAAAAGGTCATCACCCTGCGGATGCGCTCGCGCCTGACCGGCAGCCCGGTGATCGTGCGGGCAAGCCCGGTGGACAGTGACGCCAGCCCGCCTCTGGCGCTGGTGCTGTCGACCGAACTGGTCTGGCCCGAAGGCTTTGCGGTGACGGTGCAAGAGGCGTTCGGCCTGACCGGGGCCGAGGTCGACATCGTGCGCGGCATCACCCTGGGCCATCCGCTGCGCGACATTGCCGAAGGACGGGGCCGATCGGTCGAAACGGTGCGCACGCAGCTACGCTCGATCCTGGCCAAGACCGAAACCCACAGCCAGTCCGAACTGGTGCGTGTGGTGCTGGGTCTGATGGATGTGGCGCTGGTGCCCACCGACGGCGCGCCGGTCCTGCCACTTGCCGAGGGGACCACCGGCGGGCTTGCCCCAGTCGAGATGCAGGAGATGCGCCTTGCGACAGGCCGCAGGCTGGCCTGGATCGAATTCGGCGATCCGGCGGGGGCGCCAGTGCTGTTCATGCATCTGGATTTCGGCCTGATCCGCTGGCCTGCGGCGGCCGAACAGACGGCAAGGGCGCGCGGCATGAGGGTGATCGTGCCGGTGCGCGCAGGGTACGGTCGCAGCGATCTGCATGGCAAGGGCACCGATCACCTGACGGGGGTGACGCTGGATTACGGCGCCGTGCTGGACCATCTGGGGGTGCGGGCGGCGGCGGTGATCTGCCTTGGCGCGGATCTGCGCTTTGCGATGAACCTGTCGCTGCTGCGCCCCGATCTGGTGACGGGCATCGTCGGTTGTGCCTGCCAGTTGCCGCTGCGCACGGCGGCGCAATATGACCGGATGGACAAATGGCAGCGCTTCATTCTGGCCAATGCCCGCTATGCGCCCAAGGTGCTGCCGTTTCTGGTGCAGGCCGGGTTTTCGCTGGCCCGCCGTCTGGGCAAGGAGGCGTTCTTTGCCCAGGTGAACGGCGGCAGCCCGGCCGACATGGCCACCTTTGCGCTGCCCGATGTGCGCGCGGCGATGCTGGCGGGGTCGGATGTGTGCCTGACGCAGGCGTGGTCGGCGCATCAGGCCTTTACCCGCGAATGCATCGGGTCGGAACGCGACTGGTCTGGCGTGGTGCGGGCGACAAAGGTGCCGGTGGTGCTGCTGCAAGGCGACCAGGATCCGCAGACCCCGATGCTGACGGTACAGGAACTGATGGTCGATTTCCCGCATCTGGACATCCGGTTTCTGCCCGGCACCGGCCAGCTTCTGTTCTTTGCCCGATGGCCGCAGGTGCTGGATCTGATCGGTCCGCTGCTGCGGAAACCCGTCTGAAAACCGGTGGATAAGCCCGGCTCTACCGCATTTGGGGTATGCGCCAGAAGCCGCCTGCGCCTAATGCTGATCGAGTCGTGACGGCATTGACGACCTCTGGTTTGAAACAGCGCATTTGACCCCCAAGGTGAGGGCGGCAGTCTGTGGGAGGCTGCCGCCCTTGTCTGTTTGCCACCCCTGTCTGTCTTCTGCCCGGCCCGTATCCGGGGTTCGGAGGCGGCAGCGGAACATGCATTGGCGCACACTCACTCGCTCTGTGGCGGTACAGCGCCTCTTGCCCATTCCAGAGGCGGCGGATACGTCACAGGCCATGACAGACCGCATGACATATCCCGACCACGCCCGCGCCACGCTGGTTCTGGGTCTGCCGCTGATCGGATCGCATCTGGCGATGATGGCGCTGCATGTCACCGATACTGTCATGCTGGGCTGGTACGGCGTGACCGAACTGGCCGCCGTGGTTCTGGGGGCGTCGACGTTTTTCATCATCTATGTTCTGGGCTCCGGCTTTGCCAAGGCGGTGATGCCGATGGTCGCCGCCGCCCTTGGCCGGGGCGATGAGGCTCAGGTGCGCCGCGACACCCGCATGGGGCTGTGGCTGTCGATCGGGTTCGGGGTGCTCTGCTATCCGGTGTTCTGGTGGGCGGGGCCGATCCTGCTGGCGCTTGGCCAGAACCCCGAGGTGGCGCAACTGGCGCAGAACTTCCTGCGCATCGCGGGGGTCGGCATGGTGCCTGCGCTGGCGGTGACGGTGCTGCAAAGCTATCTGGCGGCGCTTGGGCGTACGCAGGTGGTGCTCTGGGTGACGCTGGCCGCGCTGGTGCTGAACATCTGCGTCAACTATGCGCTGATCTTCGGCAACTGGGGCGCGCCGGAACTGGGCGTGCGCGGGTCTGCGATTGCCACATTGTCCACCCAGATCATGACGTTGATCGTGCTGTCGGTCTATGCGGGCTGGCTGCCTGCGCTGCGGCGCTATCACCTGTTTCAACGCTTCTGGCGGGCGGATTGGCATGCCATGGCGCAAGTGTCGCGTCTGGGCTGGCCGATCGGGCTGACCGGGCTGGCGGAAGGCGGGCTGTTCAACGCCTCGGCAATCATGATGGGCTGGGTCGGCACCGTGCAACTGGCAGCACATGGCATCGCGCTGGAGGCCGCCGCCCTGGCCTTCATGGTGCATGTGGGCCTGTCGAGTGCGGCCACCATCCGCACCGCAAGGTTTGAAGGCGAGGCCCGGATACAGGCGATGCGCGAAGGGGCCGTGGTGGCGATTGCACTGTCGGTCGCGGTCGGCGTCGCGGTGGTGGTGCTGTTTCTGGCGCTGCCCGAGGCGATCATCATGCTGTTTCTGGACATGGCCAAACCCGAAAGTGCGGCGATCGTCGGCTACGGCGTCACGCTGCTGGCGCTGGCCGCGCTGTTCCAGATGGCGGATGCGATGCAGGTGATGGCGCTTGGCCTGTTGCGGGGCATCCGGGATACCAAGGTACCGATGATCCTGGCCGCCGTCAGCTACTGGATCATCGGGGTGCCGACCAGCTATGTGCTGGCCTTTCCGATGGGCTATGGCGCGGTCGGGTTGTGGCTGGGGCTGGTGGTCGGGCTGGCCTGTGCGGCGGCGAGCCTGATGTGGCGGTTCTGGGCGCGGGTGCCGAGGGTTGGTGTGCCGGGCTGATCGCCGGGGGTTTCACACCCCCCAGCCCGGCCACGGGCCGGACGTTCTTCGCGAAACCTCTCCACTGGAGAGTTTTGTTGCTCGTCAGGTCACGTTGGCACAGTCAATGTGGTGACCCGTGGGATACTTGTGCACAGGGGATGAAGGTTTTAGCGCGGAATGACCCTTTATGGAACCACCTTCTTCCGCCCGGAATCAAGCGCGAAGCGCGCCGGGCAATGCCCGACCGCCCCCTCGGGCGGGCATTCTGCAACCTCACCAGCAGAAATTCGGTGGGAGAAGTTGACCCATAAACCGCGTAGAACTGGCGTTGTCTGCCCATCCGGCGGTCAGGCATTGCCCTATCGTCGTGCATGTTAAGAAGGCTACAGGAAAACAGGGCCGGTTCCATAAAGGGTCATCTTGCCCTAGTCAGTTCCAGACGGTTGAAAGGCTTTGGGGTAAAGCCGTCCCGTCACCCATCGTTGCAGGGCAAAGCCTGTCACGGCAAAGGGCAGGGCGAGGGCGTTTTGCAAGATCGCGCTGACGATCCCGCCCATGGCCAGGCCAAGGGCAAGGGCTGACAGCCAGCCGTACCAGCCGCGGCGCAGCAGGCCTGCCACCACCGGCAGCGTCACCAGAAACCCCGGACCGGACAGCAGCGGCGACACCACGGCCACCGTCGCCAGCAGCCAGACCGACAGGGCCTGCGCGCCGAGGTTTTCGGTGCCTGCCAGTTGCATCCCACCCACCACCACCCCGCCCAGAACTGACGGAAACAGGCAGCCGAACACCGCCGACGTGATCACGCCCCGCCATCCGACATGGGCAAACCCGTCGGGGGCAAACTTGTCGGGGGCGGACAGCCGCCACCCCATCAGGCCGCCGATCCGCCGATGGTCAGCCCGCCGATCATCAATGTGGGCTGGCCGACGCCCACCGGCACCCATTGCCCGGCCTTGCCGCAATTGCCGATGCCGGGGTCCAGCGCCAGATCATTGCCGATGGCGCGGATGGCCTTCAGCGCCGTGGCCCCGTCGCCGATCAGCGTGGCCCCCTTGACCGCTTGCCCCACGCGGCCATTCTGCACGCGGTAGGCCTCGGTGCAGGAAAACACGAACTTGCCGTTGGTGATGTCGACCTGACCACCGCCAAAGCCGACCGCATAGATGCCGTCCTTCAGCCCCGCCAGAATATCGGCCGGGTCATCGGTGCCTGCCAGCATGTAGGTGTTGGTCATCCGGGGCATCGGAATATGGGCATAGCTTTCGCGCCGCCCGTTGCCGGTGGGGGCCACGCCCATCAGGCGGGCGTTCTGGCGATCCTGCATGTAGCCGACCAGAATGCCGTCCTCGATCAGCACGTTGCGCCCTGACCGCATGCCTTCGTCGTCGATCGAGATTGACCCGCGCCGGTCGGGCAGGGTGCCGTCATCCAGCACCGTCACCCCCGGCGCCGCGATCCGCTGGCCCATCAGACCGGCAAAGGCCGAAGTTTGCTTGCGGTTGAAATCACCCTCCAGACCATGCCCGATGGCCTCGTGCAGCAAGATGCCGGGCCAGCCGGGGCCAAGCACCACATCCATCACGCCCGCAGGCGCAGGCACGGCATCAAGGTTGACAAGGGCGATCCGCAGCGCCTCGCGCACCATCGGCTGCCAGGTGCCGGGCAGCATCAGCCGGGCAAGCCCGTGCCGCCCGCCGCCGCCCATGCCGCCCTGTTCGCGGCGGCCTTCGTGTTCGACGATCACTGAGACGTTGATCCGCGCCATCGGCCGGATGTCGGACAGGCGGATGCCTTCGGGGCGCAGGATTTCCACCTCTTGCAGGCCTGCGCTGATGGTGGCGGACACCTGGATGACGCGGGGGTCAAGGGCGCGGGCGAAGGCGTCGATCTCGCGCAGCATCTCGATCTTCACGGCGAAGGTGGCATCCGCCATCGGGTCCGCGTCAGAGTAAAGCCGCGCATTGGTGCCCTGCGGCGCATCGGCCAGAATTCCGCCACCATCGCCCACGGCCAGACGCGCGGTTTCGGACGCGCGGCGCAGCGCCTTTTCCGACAGTTCGGTCGAATGGGCATAGCCTGCGACCTCGCCCTTCACCGCGCGCAGGCCAAAACCTTCGGAGGCATCGTAGCTGGCGTTCTTGATCCGGCCATCGTCCAGAACGATGGCTTCGGACCGCTTGCGTTCCACAAACAACTCGCCATCTTCGGCACCGGCGGTGGCGGCGCGCAGGATCTGCAGGGCTGCGGCCTCGTCCAGATGCGTCTCGAACGGACGGAAAGGGGCATCAGTCATGCGGGCATTCCTTGAATAGGGCCGAAGGGCGCTGCTTTGTCGCAACGGTTTTGCTTGTCGCGCAGCCCCTAATATGGTTTCAACGGCTGCGATAACAACGGGATTCTGCCAAGGTTGGCATGACCCCCGCAAGCGGCAGACAAGCCGCGCTTTCGATACGGGAAATTGACCATGCGCCTTCGCCCCCTTGCCAACGGTTTCGCAGCAGCCACAGTTGCCACATTGATGTCGGGGGCGGCGTTCGCGCAGCAATCCCTTGAAATCGTGGGGCAGCCGATTGACAAACTGACCGGGTTCCAGCCTGCCGTCACTGAAATGGCCAATGATCTGCAATGGCTAGACCAGGCCATGCTTATCCTGATCACCATAATTTCGGTGTTCGTGACGGCCTTGCTGGTGATTGTGGCCATCCGCTTCAACGCGCGCCGCAACCCCAAACCCGCGACCTTCACCCACAATTCGCCGCTGGAAGTGGTCTGGACACTGGTGCCGATCGTCATTCTGGTGGTTCTGGGGGCGTTCTCGCTGCCGATCCTGTGGAAGTCGCAGGAAATTCCGGTGGCCGATATCACCATCAAGGCCACCGGCTATCAGTGGTACTGGGGCTATGAATATGTCGGCGAGGATGTGGCGTTTGACAGCTACATGATCGGCTCGCCCGCAACGGGCGGCGACAACATGATGACGCCCGAGGTGGAACAGCAACTGAAGGCCGCCGGCTATGCCAAGGAACAGTTCCTGCTGGCGACCGACACCGCGATTGTGGTGCCGGTTGGCAAGACCATCGTGATGCAGGTGACCGGGGCCGATGTGATTCATTCGTGGACGATCCCGGCCTTTGGCGTCAAGCAGGACGGGGTTCCGGGCCGTCTGGCGCAACTGTGGTTCAAGGCAGACCGCGAGGGCATCTATTTCGGCCAGTGCTCGGAACTGTGCGGCCTGAACCACGCCTACATGCCGATCACCGTCAAGGTGGTGTCCGAGGCGACC
This sequence comes from Pseudomonadota bacterium, assembly GCA_040385825.1. Taxonomy (GTDB): domain Bacteria; phylum Pseudomonadota; class Alphaproteobacteria; order Rhodobacterales; family Rhodobacteraceae; genus JANNNF01. The sequence continues at coordinate 48,529 of JAZKGQ010000023.1, forward strand.
TATGCAACCTGGCTTGCGTCGGCCAAGGCGGGCAATGTGCTGCTGTCGGAGAATGCGGCGACCAGGCAGGTGGAACTGGCCGCCAGCAACTGAACGCGCGCAGGCCGAGGCCGACGCAAGGCCAGAGGCTGCGATCAACGGACCCCGGCGCGCTCTGGCGCCGATCTCTGGCCACGAACTCTGGCCACGGGTGCGGCCCCTTGCCGGGGCCGTGGCCCTTAGCGGAAGACAGGATGGAATGACCGATATCGGTGCCTTTGATGAAACGTCTGCGGGCGGGCCTGCCGAGGCCAGCTTTGGCGACTATGTGCAGTTGCTGAAGCCGCGCGTCATGTCGCTGGTGGTGTTCACGGCGCTGGTGGGCCTGCTGGTGGCCCCGGTGTCGATGCACCCGGTCGAGGTGTTTGCATCCGTGCTGTTCATCGCCCTCGGGGCGGGGGCGTCAGGTGCGCTGAACATGTGGTGGGACGCCGACATCGACGCCGTGATGAAGCGCACGATGGGCCGCCCGGTGCCCGCAGGCAAGGTGCAGCCCGGCGAGGCGCTGGCCATCGGTCTGGCGCTGTCGGGCATTTCGGTGGTGATGCTGGGCCTGGCCGCGAATCTGGCGGCGGCGGCCCTGCTGGCCTTCACGATCTTTTTCTACGCCGTCGTCTATTCGATCTGGCTGAAACGCGCCACGCCGCAGAACATCGTGATCGGCGGGGCGGCGGGGGCCTTTCCGCCCATGGTGGGCTGGGTCTGTGCAACGGGGTCGGTGTCGATCGAGGCTGCGCTGATGTTCGCCGTGATCTTCATGTGGACGCCGCCGCATTTCTGGGCGCTGGCGCTGTTCATGAAGGAAGATTACCACAAGGCCGGCGTGCCGATGCTGACCGTGACCCACGGGCGCAAGGCGACGCGGACGCATATTCTGGTCTACACGGTGCTGCTGGCCCCGGTGGCGATCTGGGCGGCGCTGACCTCGATCGGCGGGCCGCTGACGCTGGCGGTCACGCTGGCGTTGAACGGCTGGTTCCTGATCGGCGCATGGCGCATTCGGGCGCGCGACGAAACGGTCGCCGAGGCCGACAAATATGCGGTCGAGAAGGCGTTTTTCCGCTTTTCGCTGCTGTATCTGTTCCTGCAATTCACGGCCTATCTGGTCGAGGCAGGGTTGAAGCCTTACGGGCTTGGAGGGTGGTAAGATGAGCTTTCGTCCGCAGCATGAACTGCACAGGCGGCGATTTGGCCGCAATCTTGGGGTGGGGCTGGTGCTGGTCAGCTTCGTGGTCCTGGTGTTTGCCCTGACGGTGGTCAAGGTGACGCGCGGTGAGCCGATGAAGGGGTACGGCGCCGGGGACGGGTTTTCGATGGCGCCCGCCGCCGCCGATGCGGCGGCCGCGCCGAAAGCGCCGGGGGTTCAGCCATGATCCTTCCCGCGCTTCAGGGGCCAAAACGGACCGCTGCCCAGCTTGTGCTGGTGGTGGCGACCATGACGGCGCTGTCCTTTGCGGCGGTTCCGTTCTACGACTGGTTCTGCCGCACCACCGGCTATGGCGGCACACCGCTGGTGTCATCGACCGGGGCGGATGAGGTGCTGGACCAGACCGTGACCGTGCGGTTCGATGCGTCACTGGATGCCGGGATGCCCTGGGAGTTCAAGCCGCAGGTCGACAAGATGGACGTGCGGATCGGCGAGACGTCCCTTGCCTTCTACGAGGCCTACAATCCCTCTGACCGCGTGGTGGCGGGGACGGCGTCCTACAATGTGTCCCCCGATCAGGCGGGGGGCTTTTTCACCAAGATCGACTGCTTCTGCTTTACCCAGCAGGTTTTGCAGCCGGGGGAACGCGTGCTGATGCCGGTCAGCTTCTTTGTCGATCCGGCCATGGTGACTGACCGCGAGGCCAATGTGATCAAGGTGATCACGCTGTCCTATACTTTTTACGAAACGCCGCTGCCTGATGCGCAGGCGGCTCTTGCCCCGGCAACGTCCGAGGCGGTAAACTGACAAGAACCTTGAGGGAACCCACGCTATGGCCCATGCCAAGAACCACGACTATCACGTTCTGCCGCCGTCGATCTGGCCGTTTCTCGGCGCGCTTGGCGGCTTCATCATGCTGTTTGGCTCTGTGCTGTGGATGAAAGGCTCGTCGCCCTGGCTGGGGCTGATCGGTCTGGCGATGGTGCTGTATGTGATGTTCGCCTGGTGGTCCGACGTGATCCGGGAATCCCATGCAGGGGATCATACGCCTGTCGTGGTGATCGGCCTGCGCTACGGGTTCATCATGTTCATCATGTCGGAAGTGATGTTCTTTGCCGCCTGGTTCTGGACCTTCTTCAAGCATGCCATGTACCCGATGGGGCCGCTGTCGCCCGCGATCGACGGCGTCTGGCCGCCCGCAGGCATCGAGACGTTCGATCCCTGGCACCTGCCGCTTATCAACACGCTGATCCTGCTGTGTTCGGGCGCTGCGGCGACCTGGGCGCATCATGCGCTTGTGCATGAAAACAACCGCAAGGATCTGGTCAACGGGCTGATCCTTGCGATCGGGCTTGGCGTGCTGTTCACCTTCTTCCAGTACTATGAATACAGCCATGCCACCTTCGGCTTTGCCGGCAACATCTATGGTGCTGCCTTCTTCATGGCGACCGGCTTTCACGGGTTCCATGTGCTGATCGGCACGATCTTTCTGACTGTCTGCCTCATCCGCGCGCTGAAGGGGCATTTCACGCCCGAACGCCATGTCGGGTTCGAGGCTGCGGCCTGGTACTGGCACTTTGTTGACGTGGTCTGGCTGTTCCTGTTTGCCGCCGTCTACGTCTGGGGTCAGTAAGGTCTGGGTCAGTACGGCTCGGGGTCAGTCAACGCCGGCCCCGGCAACCAGCGGTCAGCCCTGCGGGCGGGGCCTTGGCACTGAAAAAGGGCGCGGGTCGCAGGGCCCGCGCTTTTTGCGTAGCAGATTTTGCATCACGGGAATGGGGACGCCATGGTCCGATCTTACTTGTTTGCGCTGGTTCTGGGGCTGGGGGGCGGGGTGGTGCTGATCGCCCTTGGCCTGTGGCAACTTCAGCGGCTGGAATGGAAACAAGCCATCATGGCGGATGCCGCGGCGATGATCGCGTCGGCGCCGGTGGCGCTGTCGGCGGCGCCTGATCCTGTGGCCGACCGCTATCGCGCCGTGCAGGTGTCGGGGCGGTTTCTGGGGCCGGAGGCGCATGTGCTGACCTCGTTCCGCGAGGCCGGGCCGGGCTATCTGGTGATCGCCGCCTTCCAGACGGCAGACGGGCGGCGGATTCTGGTCGACCGGGGCTTTGTGCCCCAGGATCAGAAAACCACCCCCCGCCCGCCGACCGCGGCTACGGCCGAGGTCACGGTGCTGGGCAACCTGAACTGGCCCGATGATGTGACCTCGTCCACCCCGCCCTATGATGCGACCCGCGCCATCTGGTATGGCCGCGATGTTGCGGGCATTGCCGCCCTGTTGCAGACCGAACCCCTGCTGATCATCGCGCGCAGCGACACCGGGAGCGGGATCGTGTCGCAACCAGTCACGACAGCCGGGTTTCGCAATGACCATCTGATGTATGCCATGACATGGTTTTCGCTGGCTGCAACCTGGCTGGTGATGACACTGTATCTTGGCTGGCGTATCAGAGCGCGGACAGTGTGAGGCCGATCCGATGAAATACATCTCTACCCGTGGCACCGCCCCCGTTCTGGGCTTTGGCGAGGCGATGATGACGGGCCTTGCCCGCGACGGTGGCCTGTATGTGCCCGATGCCGTGCCGGTGATGCCACAGGCCGAGATCGCGGCGCTGGCGGGCCTGCCCTATGAGGAGGTGGCCTTTCGCGTGATGCGCCCCTATCTGGGCGGGTTTTTCGGCGATGACGAGTTTCGCGGGCTGATCGACGCGGCCTATGCCAATTTCGGCCACGCCGCCCGCGCGCCGATGGTGCAACTGGCGTCCAACCATTTCCTGCTGGAACTGTTCCACGGCCCGACCTTGGCGTTCAAGGACTTTGCCATGCAGTTGATCGGCCAGATGATGCAGGCCGCCCTTGCCAAGACGGGGCAGCGGATCACCATTGTCGGCGCCACCTCGGGCGATACCGGGTCTGCGGCGATGGAGGCGTTCCGGGGGCTGTCAGCCGTCGATCTGTTCATCCTGTTCCCGCAGGGCCGGGTGTCGGATGTGCAGCGCCGCCAGATGACGACTCCGGTTGAGCCAAACGTGCATGCGCTGGCGATCGCGGGCGATTTCGACGATGCCCAGGCCCGCGTGAAGGACATGTTCAACGATTTCGCCTTCCGCGATGGTGTGCGGCTGGCGGGGGTGAACAGCATCAACTGGGCGCGGGTTCTGGCGCAGGTGGTGTATTATTTCTACGCGGCGGTGGCATTGGGTGCACCTGCGCGGGCGGTCAGCTTTACCGTGCCGACCGGGAATTTTGGCGATATATTTGCAGGCTACATCGCGCGCCGCATGGGTCTGCCGATTGAAAAGCTGGTGATCGCGACCAACCAGAACGACATTCTGGACCGGGCGCTGCGGTCGGGCGATTACGCGACCAATGGGGTCAAACCCTCGATCAGCCCGTCGATGGACATTCAGGTCAGCTCCAATTTTGAACGCGCGCTGTTTGATGCCTACGGGCGCGACGGGGCGGCGATTTCGGCGCTGATGGCGGACCTGAAGGCCGGGGGCTTTCGCATTTCCCAAGGCGCGCTGGAAACCCTGCGCGCGACCTTCGCCTCGGGCCGCTGTTCCGAAGAGGAAACCACCCAGACCATCCGCGCCGCCTTTGCGCAGACCGGAGAAATCCTGTGCCCGCATTCGGCTGTTGGTGTAAACGTGGCGATGGATCACCTGACCACCACCCCGATGATCACCCTTGCCACCGCCCATCCCGCCAAATTCCCTGATGCGGTGCAGGCGGCCATCGGCATCCGCCCCGATCTGCCCACCCGCATGGGCGATCTGTTTGCCAAACCCGAACGCATGACGCCGGTGCCGAACGATCTGGCCGCGTTGCAAGCTCTTGTCCGTGAAAGGATCGCCCGTTGACCCTGCGCCTTGCGACTTTGCCCAATGGCTTTCGGATCGTGACCGAAACCATGCCCGGCTTCAAATCGGCCTCCATCGGCGTCTGGGTCGGCGCGGGCGGGCGGCATGAGCGGGTCGAACAGAACGGCATCGCGCATTTTCTGGAACACATGGCCTTCAAGGGCACCAAAAAACGCAGCGCGCTGCAAATCGCCGAAGCGGTCGAGGATGTGGGCGGCTACATCAACGCCTATACCAGCCGCGAGATGACGGCCTATTACGCGCGGGTGTTGTCCGCGGATGTGGAACTGGCGCTGGACGTGATTTCCGACATCGTGCTGAACCCGGTGTTCGACAAGAAGGAAATCGAAACCGAACGCCATGTGATCTTGCAGGAAATCGGGCAGGCGCTGGATACCCCCGACGACATCATCTTTGACTGGCTGCAAGAGGTGTCCTATCCGGATCAGCCCTTTGGCCGCACCATCCTGGGGCCGGAAGAACGCGTCAGCAGCTTTACCCGCAAGGATCTGCTGAAGTTCGTCGGCGAGCATTACGGTCCCGATCAGATGATCCTGTCGGCGGCAGGTGGCATCGACCACGACGCCATCGTGGCGCAGGCGACCGACATCTTTGGCGGGCTGAAACCGGTCGGCAATTCCCTGCTGGCCCCGGCCAGTTTCGCGGGGGGCGAGCGGCGCGAGGACAAGGCGCTGGAGCAGGTGCATTTCGCCCTGTCCTTCGAGGCCCCCGGCTATCGCGCCCCCGATGTCTATACCGCCCAGGTCTATGCGACCGCCATGGGGGGCGGCATGTCCAGCCGCCTGTTCCAGAAAATCCGCGAAGAACGGGGTCTGTGCTATTCGATCTTCGCCCAGTCGGGGGCCTATGAGGATACGGGGCAGGTCACGGTCTATGCCGGCACGTCGGCCGAGGAGATCGGCGATCTGACGGCGCTGACGGTGCAGGAACTGAAACGCGCCGCCGATGACATGTCCGAGGCCGAGGTGGCGCGGGCGCGGGCGCAGTTGAAGGCAGGCTTGCTGATGGGGCTGGAAAGCCCGTCGTCGCGCGCCGAACGCAATGCGCGGCTGCTGGTCATCTACAACCGGGTGCCCGATGTCGACGAGGCCGTGGCCCGGATCGATGCCGTGACCACGCCCGATGTGCGCAGCTATGCGGGCCAGATGGTCGGCGCACGATCGGCCATGGCGCTGTATGGTCCCATCGGCAACGCACCGGGGATCGAGGAGATCCGCAAAGGCCTTGCGGCCTGATGCTGGGCTGGCGCCGCAAGGTCCGGGTTGAAACCGAACGCATGACCTTGCGGCTGCCGACCCATTCCGACTGGGCGCAATGGGCCGCGCTGCGCAATGCCAGCGCCGCCTTTCTGACCCCGTGGGAACCCGTCTGGGCCAATGATCATCTGACGCGGCGCGCCTTTACCAACCGGGTCTACTGGGCCGCCCGCGCCGAGGCCCAGGGTACGGCGCTGCCCTTGCTGCTGATCCGGCGGCAGGATCAGGCGCTGCTTGGCGCGCTGACGCTGGACAACATCCGGCGCGGGCCGTCGCAGGCGGGCACGCTTGGCTACTGGATGGGCGCGCCCTTTGCGCGGATGGGCTTCATGCGCGAGGCCATTCTGGCCGTCACGCACCACGCCTTTGCCAACATGGATGTCAGCCGGCTGGAGGCTGCCTGCCTGCCCGAAAACGCGGCCTCGCGCGGCGTGCTGGAAAAATGCGGCTTCAAGTATGAAGGCGTCGCGCAAAGCTATCTGCAGATCAACGGGCGCTGGCGCAACCATGTGCTTTACGCCAATTTGCGGTTCGACCGGCGCGGGCGGACGGATGTGGGCTGACGCGCGCCCAAGGAGGCCCCCATGCTGAACGCCTGCACTCCCGATTTCGTGGCCCGGCTGTCTGCCGCCCTGCCCGAAGGCGCGCTGCAAGCGCCCGCGGCGCGCCATCTGGACGAACCGCGGGGCCGCTGGCAGGGGCAGGCCGGGGCGGTCGCCTTGCCGCGGTCGGTGGGCGAGGTTGCGGCCATCGTGCGCGCCTGTGCCGCGGAGCGCGTGGGGATCGTGCCCTGGGGCGGTGGCACCGGGCTGGTGGGCGGGCAGGTGATGCCGGGTGGTCCCGCGCCCCTGTTGCTGTCGCTGGAATGGATGGCAGCTTTGCGCGGGGTCTACCCGGATGAAAATACGATGGTGGTCGAGGCCGGGATGATCCTGGCCGATGTGCAGGCCCATGCGGTGGCGGCGGGGCGGCTGTTCCCCTTGTCACTGGCGTCGGAAGGGTCGTGCCGGATCGGTGGCAACCTTGCCACCAATGCGGGGGGGCTGAACGTGCTGCGCTATGGCAACGCGCGCGATCTGTGTCTGGGGCTGGAGGTGGTGCTGCCCGATGGCACGGTCTGGCACGGGCTGAAACGGCTGCGCAAGAACAACATGGGCTACGATCTGCGCCACCTGATGATCGGGGCCGAAGGCACGCTTGGCGTGATCACGGCGGCCAGTTTGCGGCTGTTCCCGGTGCCCGGTGCCTCGGTGGTGGCGATGCTGGTGGTGCCGGGGCCAGAGGCGGCCTTGCGGTTGCTGGGGATGATGAATGGCCGGGTGCCGGGCATGATCTCGGCGTTTGAACTGATCGGGCGGATGGGGTTCGACTTTCTGACCGAAAAGCTGCCCGAGCTGCGCCAGCCCTTTGCCACGGCCCCCGACTGGGCGGTGCTGGTGGACCTGGGGCTGGCGTCCGGCATGGACGCCGAGGGCACGATGGCGGGCTTGTATGACGAGGCATCCGAGGCCGGATTGGTGCTGGACGGGGTGATTGCCACCTCTGCCGCGCAGGCGGCGGGGCTGTGGCGTCTGCGTGAGGCGATACCGCAGGCCAACCGGATGATCGGTGCTGTGTCGAGCCATGACATATCCTTGCCCTTGGGCGCGGTGCCGGGGTTCATCGTGCAGGCGGGGCAGGAACTCGCCCGGCTTGGCGAGTGGCGCATCAACTGCTTTGGCCATCTGGGCGACGGCAACCTGCATTACAACGTCTTTCCCATGCCGGGCCGCACACGCGCCGACTATGGCGCACAGCGCGACCGGGTGACAGAAGTGGTGCACGATCTGGTGCATGCCATGGGCGGGTCGGTGTCTGCCGAACATGGCATCGGGCGGCTGAAGGTGGGCGATCTGGAACGCTACGGCGACCCGGCGGGGCTTGCCGCGATGCGGGCGATCAAGGCGGCGCTGGACCCGGTGGGGATCCTGAATCCGGGGGCGGTGTTGCGGTAGGTGGGCGGTCTTCGCCCCGACGAAGGCCGGGGCCTCGCGGGTATTCTTGCACAGAAAATGGCGGAGCGGGTCTGAACAACAAAACCGCCCCGCCGGTTTCCCGACGGGGCGTGGGGGGTGAGTGTGGTCGTCACGTGTTGCAAGCAGCGTGACGTTCGGTTGGGTGAACCGAACACCTGCATGATTAACCCTGATTCCTTAGCGAAAGGTTTACGCGCGCGCGCCTTGCGGCAATTATAGCCCCTCGAAGGCACAAAGGGCGTGAACCTCCATCCCCATGGCCTCCAGCTTTCGTCGCCCGCCCAGATCGGGCAGATCGACCACAAAGGCGCAGCCGATGACCTGCGCGCCAAGCCGTTCGATCAGCTTGATCCCGGCCTCGGCGGTGCCGCCGGTGGCCAGCAGATCATCCACCAGCAGCACCTTTTCGCCGGGCTGCATGGCGTCGTCATGCACCTCGACCACGGCCTCGCCATATTCCAGTGTATAGGCCTGGCTGATGGTCTGCCCCGGCAGCTTGCCCTTCTTGCGGATCGGCACGAAGCCGGTGGACAACTGATGCGCCACCGCCCCGCCAAGGATGAAGCCCCGCGCCTCCAGCCCCACCACCTTGTCGATCGCCAAGCCGGCATAGGGGGCCAGCAACTGATCCACACACATGCGAAACCCGCGCGGGTCGGCGAACAGCGTGGTCACATCGCGGAACAGGATGCCTTCATGCGGGAAATCGACGATGGTGCGGATGTAGTCCTTGACGGTTTTCATGAGGTCAGCCTTTCAGCACGCGGCCAGCCACCGCATCAAGTTTTCCCAGCAGATCGGGGTCGCGCAGCGCGGGCGCGGTCATCAGCGCGTGGTCAAGGCTGCGGTCGCAACCATGCGGGCAAGGCGCGCGATCCTGCCCCAGCAGGCCGGGCAGCGCGGCGATCAGGCTGCGCGCGGCCCCGGCATTGGCGGTCAGCGTGGCAATCACCATGCTGACATCGACCGCGCCATGCCCTTCGTGCCAGCAGTCGTAATCGGTGACCATGGCGATGCTGGCATAGCAAAGTTCGGCCTCGCGGGCCAGTTTGGCCTCGGGCAATCCGGTCATGCCGATCACATCGGCGCCCCAACTGCGGTAGAGGCGGCTTTCGGCAAGGGTGGAAAACTGCGGGCCTTCCATGGCGATATAAGTGGCCCCCCGATGGACCTTGACCGGGGCCGCCTGCGCGCAAGCCTCGCCCAGACGGGGGCAGGTGGGGTGGGCAAAGCCGACATGGGCCACGCAACCGGGGCCGAAAAAGCTGGCCTCGCGGGCATAGGTGCGGTCGATATACTGGTCCACGATCACGAAATCGCCGGGCGCGTAATCCGCGCGCAGCGACCCTACCGCCGACACCGCCACCACATCGGTACAGCCCAACCGCTTCAGCGCGTCGATGTTGGCGCGGTAGGGCACGGAAGATGGCGTATGCACATGGCCGCGCCCGTGGCGGGGCAGGAAGGCCATCGGTGTGCCACCGAGACGCCCGACCAGAATATCATCCGACGGGCGGCCCCATGGCGTCTTGACGGACACCCAGCTTGCGCCTTCCAGCCCGTCGATCTGATAGACCCCGGACCCGCCGATCACGCCGATCATGGTTTTCATGGCTGCCCTTTCGCTTGTTCGAGGGCAGCTTAGGCGGGGTTGCGGCGGGGGGAAAGGGGGAAGGGGCAAGGGTGGGGCCGACGGGGTGAACCCCGCCCTACTCGTCGGGGCGCAGGTGTTCCAGCACCTCGCGCACCACCGCATAGTCGCGATAGCCCATGCGCGCCACGGGGCGATAGCGGGTGGCGTCAAAGCGGCCATCCACCACGCATTCATCCGCCAGATGGATGCCCGTCACCTCGCCCAGGATCAGAAAGTTGTCGCGGCCCAGCAACGGCAACACCTGCGTCACCCGGCATTCCAGCGTGGCGGGCGCGGCGGCCACGCGCGGGGCGTCGATGGTGCTGCATTCGGCCTTGGCCACACCGGCATGCAGGAATTCATCGGTGCCGGGCGGCAGCGCGGCAGAGGTGTCGCTCATCGCCGCCAGCATCGCTTCGGCCACGATGTTCACCGCGAAGACCCCGGTTTCACGCAGGTTGAACAGGCTGTCCTTCGCCCCGGTCGAGGCGAACATCACCTGCGGCGGGCTGTAGGCCACCGCGTTGAAAAACGAATAGGGGGCCAGATTGTCGCCCCGGCTGCTGCGGGTCGACACCCAGGCAATCGGGCGCGGAGAGATGATGGCGGTCAGCGGGTTATGTGGCAGGCCGTGACCGTCTTGGGGCCGGTAGAACATCAGCGCCTCATTCGTATTTGTCTGTGACATACGCGCGTGTTACGGGCGTTTCCAGAAGATTCGGGGTGTGGCGCGATGTACCGGCTGGAAGAAGAAACCGAGGACGACTGGTGGGAGGTGGAGGCGCTGTACGATCTGTGCTTTGCGCCGGGTCGCACGGCGCTGTCTTCGTACCGGCTGCGGGACGGGGTGCCGACAGTGGCAGCCCTGTGCCTGACCCTGCGGGACGATGATGGCACGCTGGCCGCCGTGATCCGCTATTGGCCGATCGAGGCGGGGGGGCAGGACGCGCTGCTGCTTGGGCCGGTGGCGGTGCACCCGACCCGGCAGGGCGAGGGACTGGGCGGGTTGCTGATCAACGAAAGTCTGGCCGAGGCGCGCCGTCTGGGCTGGGAACGGGTGCTGCTGGTGGGCGATGCGCCCTATTACGCGCGGTTCGGCTTTCAGCGGCTGGCGGGGGTGACGATGCCGCCGCCCACCAACCCGGACCGGGTTCTGGGGCTGGCGCTGAAACTGGGGGCCTGGGACGGGGTGACAGGCCCGGTGACGAAAGCCACCTGACCTATTGCAGTCGGGGCCGGGCCTGCCCACATTCAGGCCATGGACCATTTGCATTCTGCCGCCCTGACCGATGATCTTGCCCCGCTGGTGCGGCGCTATCGCCGTGCCAACGGGCCGATGATGGCGCTGGTGAACCGGCTTGGCGGGTCGCTGGAGGGCAAGCTGGGAATGATCCCTGCCGCGCTGCGCGACCGGATCGAGGCGGTGGTGGCACAGGCGTTGTCGGCGGCCTACGGTCTGGCGGCGCGCGGCGCACAGATCGGGCCTTTGGGGGGACCGCGCGGGCCGCTGATCGCGGCGATGGCCTCGGGGGCCGCAGGCGGGGCCGGGGGGATTGCAACCTCTCTGGCGGAACTGCCGGTGACCATCACTGTCATTCTGCACGCCATTCAGCGCGAGGCTGTGGCGGCGGGGTTTGACCCCGACGATCCGGCGATCCGGGCGGAATGTCTGCAGGTGTTCGGCGCGGGCAGCCCACTGGACGGTGACGAGGGCGGCAACACATCGTTCCTGTCGGCCCGGCTGACCCTGACCGGGCCGACGGTGCAGGCCATCATCGCCAGAGTGGCGCCAAAGCTGGCGGCGGCCATGGGGCAAAAGCTGGTGGCGCAGGCGGTGCCGGTGTTGGGGGCGGTGACCGGGGCGGGGCTGAACGCGGCCTACCTGCGCTATTTCACCGAAATGGCGGCGATCCGCTTTGGCCTGCTGCGTCTGGCAGAGGTGCATGGGGCAGAGCCGGTGATGCGGGCCTTTGCCGCCGCCGTGCAACCCGCCCGCGTGCGCACCGCCCGCAGCAGCTGAACCATCGCCGCATCGTCGGTGTCCGATAACCTATAGTCAGTGATCTTGCGCCGCCGCTTGGAACTGGCCGCGCCTGACCGATCCGCCGCGCTTGACACATGCGCCGTTTGGGCAAATCCTTGTTGCGTTGCTTGGCGCGAGGGAGGATTTCATGAAGAAGCTCTTTCCGGGATGCAAGATCATCACAGGTCGCGGCGAAGGATCGCTGACCTGCTTTGTGTCCCGCAATACCAGAAAACTCTATGCCCTGACGGCAGCGCATTGTGTCAACGGCATGGGCGACATGGTCTTTTTTGGCGAGAACACGAACCGCAAGTTTCTGGGTTCCGTCGTGCAATTGACGGATGGCGAGGAGGCGAGTTGGGACGCGGCCCTGATCGAGGTGGCCGACTCGGTTGCGCGGCGCATGGCCGCGCGAAACTTCGAGGCGGTGGTCAAGGGCTTCAGCACGTCACTCCGCCGTGCGCTGGACCCAGCCGATGTGCATGGCGCGGACAGGACGATTCAGGCCTATCACGCGGGGCACAAATCCGAGTTGCTGGGCGGTACAGACTATGGCGCCTATCCCGGTCTGGTTGATCTGGGGGCGACTGCCGGTGCCCACAGGATCGAACGGCCCAGGTTGACGCTGACCAACCGCATGACTCGCCGGGGCGATTCAGGCGGGCCGATCTTTACCGCACACAGCGATCTGGTGGGATTCGTGTCGATCGGTCTGCGCGGCGGCGATGACCATAATTCAGCCAGCGACACCCGCATCATTCTGGCACAGACGGTTCTGGAATATTTCGGCGCAACGCTGGCAACCCTGATGAATGAGGCCACCTGGCGTCCGGCGGCGCTGCCAGAGCCGGATGAAGACGAAGACCCGTTTGCCAACCCGTTCGCCAATGCAAGATGGGTCAACAGCGGCCTTTGAAGCGAGGCCATGGTTTTTTGCGCTGTTGCACCCTGGGGCGCTATCGCCACAGATGCGCGCGGCTGGCAAACAGGCCCTGCAATTTTGACAAGACCCGGTTGGCGGGGCCAGGCGCGGGCCATGGGCCATGGGTCAGGCGGTGCAGGGCGACCTCGGGCGGGCAGGGGCGTTTGCTGACCGGGTCGTAATAGCGCGGATAGGCGATCAGGGCGGCATGGGCCAGGGTGGCAAGGTCGATCCGGGTCAGGCTGCCATCTGGGCGGCGCAGGCGGCGGGCGGGGACCGGCCCCAGATCGCGGGTCAGGCCCCATCCGGCATAGAACGGCGCGCCAAGCGTGGTGACGGCAAGGCCGCGCAGCAGGGCCTCGAACCCCAGAAGCGAGGTCATGGTCCAGACCTCATTCACCTGCGCCAGCAGGGTGGCGGCGTCGGTGTTCGGCACGGCAATCACGCCGGCGGGCAGGGTCGCAATCGCGCCGGGGCGCAGGCCTGCCTCGACATCGGGGTGCGGTTTGTACAGGATCACCGCCCCCGGATTGGCGTCCATCGCAGCCTGCAACAGGCCCGGATTGCTGCGCACCGCCCCGCCGCCCTTCAGGATTGATGCGTCATCCTCGACCTGCCCCGGCACGAGGATGCGGCGACCGGGGGGCAGGGCGGGCAGGGCGGCGGACCCGACGTTGTATTTGGTCACGCCAGATGCGGTCAGCGCCGCGATCAATCGTTCGGCGCGGCTGTGGCCGCCGGGGGGCAGCGGCCCCATGATCATCGCCTCCAGCCGCGAGGGGCGAGTGGGGTCATAGTAGATGCCCAGATCGTCGGTCACGAGGCTGAGCGGCGGGATCAGCGCCGCGCCCAGCCCGCGCGACCGCAGAAAGCCATCCTCGACCCGCAGGATGGGGGTGTCGGCGGCAAACCCCGCTGGTTCCTTGCCCGCCCAGATCAGCAGCGGCCGACCTTTTTGGGCGGCGACCACGGCCGCCTTGGCCGGATCGTTCTGAAAGATCAACGGTTTATGCGCCCCGAACACGGCTTGCAGCCGCCCGCGTTTCCATAGGCGCATGGCGGTGGCGACATGGCCGTGGCGGTCCTGACGCCAGGCGCGGACCTCGGCCTCCAGCTGGTCCACCACATCCTCGAACCGGCACATCCGGTCGCGGCAGGGGTCGTACCACAAGGGCGCCTCGATCATCGCGGCGGCGAAAAGCTGGGCGCGGGTCAGGCTGCGGCGGCGGGCCTGCAGGCTGTGCGCGGTGGGATTGCGGTCGTCGGACAGCCCCCACCCGGCATAGAACGGCGTGCCGAAGAGATGCGGGCGGTGGCCGGCAAGAATGGCCTCGAACCCCAGTTGCGAACTGACCGCATAGACCGCAACCGCCCCCGCCAGCAGCACATGCGGCGAGATGTCGGCCGGGGCAAAGCTGACCCTGTCGTTCAGATCGCCGTCATCATAGTGGCCGGGGCGCAGGCCAAGCGCGGTTTCGGGGTGGGTCTTGATCACCACGCGGGCGCGCGGGTTTTCTTCCTGCGCAAGGATCAGCATTTCGCGGAAACTGCGTTCGGTCGCCCCCGAGGCCGCAACCGACGCATCATTCCGGGTCTGGTCGATCACCAGCACATAGCCCGCCGCTGGCGCGGGGATAGCGGGGTCGTGCATGTTGTATTTTGACAAGTGCAGCGCCGAAAGCCGGGCCATTCCATCGCGGGCGCGGGCCAGAAGGTTTGAATCGTCCAAGGGGTGACTGGCCAGCATCTGTTCCAGCGCCGACGGCGCGCGTCCGTCGAAATGCACGCCGACCGGGTCCAGCAGCAGGCCGAGGCTTTTGTCCCCCATCCGCCCCGGCCGCAGCGAGCGCAAAAACGCATCCTCGACCCGGACCACGGGGGCCGCATGGCGCGCGGCCATCGCCTCACCCCGAGCGGCAACCGGGCTTTGGCCCCAGACCAGAACGCCATCGCCGGGACGGGGGCGTCCAAGCGCCAGTTCGTGCCCGGCAAGCGACAGGATGCGCTGCAAATGGCGGTCGCGCAGAAAGGACAGGTTCAAATGAACCAGCCGCCGGGGCGGCCCGGCGGCTGGTTCGGGATCGTCGCGGGGCGGCAAGGGTCAGCCGCCGCCAGCAGTCGATGCGAGCGAATCCGCAGCCCCGGCGGTGCCGGTGATGGCCGACAAGGTCTTGTTCCACTGCACGAAAGGCGCTTCGGTGACATAGATCGTGTCGCCATCGCGGATCAGGAAATCGCGGGCCTCGAACATGCCGGTGGGTTGGGTCAGGTCCAGCACATAGACAAAGCGCTGATCGCCCTGCAGATCCTTGCGGCCCAGCACGTTGTTGGCAATCTCTGCCGGTTCGTTGCGGAACACGAACACGCCGGTCGGATCGGCGGTGGCCGAGGACAGGCCGCCGACGGTGGCAATCGCCTCGATCGCTGACAGGGTTTCAGATTCAAACGGCACCAGACTTTGCCCGCCGGTGGCCCCAAGGGCCACGAATTTGCGGGTGTCCTGTTCCACCACGATCTTGTCGCCCGGACGCAGCGCAATATCCAGACCCGGATCTTCATACAGATCCTTGACCCAGATCCGGCCCGTTTGCGCGCCGCGTGTCACGCGGACCAGCGCGATGCTCGGCTCGATGGTCAGACCGCCTGCGCGGGCCAGCATGGTGCTGAGCGTGCGGGTCGGGCGTTCGATCGGATAGACGCCCTGCGCCCCGATGGTGCCTGCCACCGAAACGGTCGCCCCGTCGCCCGCCAGCCGCTGAACAGTGACCTGCGGATCGGGGGTCTGGGCGTCCAGCTTGCGGGTGATCGCCTGACGCAGGCCGTCGGGAGTTTGCCCTGCTGCCTTGATGCGGCCGGCATAGGGCATGAAGATGAAGCCCTGACCGTCGACCTGAACCTCGTCCAGGATCGACACGCGCTGCCCGGTGTTGCCAAGCAGCGGATCGTCCACCACGTTTTCAAACACGGTGATCCCAAGGCTGTCGCCCGCCGAAATCGCATCCGACCCGACCAGCCCGGCAGACAGGAAGTTAGACCCGAAGCCGAAGGATTTGATCACAGATGTCGCCCGCGTGACCCGTGGGTTCACCGTCACCACAAAGGCATCGCCCTGCTTCAACACCGACCCCGCGAAAATCTCGCGTTTGTTCGGCCCCGGCCTTGGCAGGCCACAAGACGCCACCATGGACAAGGCGGCAAGCAAGGTCAGGGCTTTCGCCCCGCCTGAAATATAGGTTCGCACTGCTCGGGCTCCTTTTCGGATTTGCCTCAAGTTTTGCCTGCAACCATAGGCAAAGGTGCAAGAAATTGGAAGTGCCGCTTTTGCGGTTTCAGGTGACCAGCCGCAACTGTTGCCGTGGTGCCGCTTTGCCCGATACCAGCGCATCATAGGGGTCTTCGGCCTGCAGCATCATGTCGACCACCTGACGCAGCAGTTCACGCCGCCCGCGAGAGGAGTAGAACCCACCCGCTATCTGACTGGTTTCCAACAGATAATGCCGATAGTCACGGTAGGCGCGGGTGTCGGGCCGGGTGGCCCCGGCAAAGAACGCGTCCAGCGGTTGCGGGGATACAAATTCCGGTTTGGCATAGACCGCCGCGCCAAAACATTTCAGCGGAAGGCCGCGCCACAGCACCTGCTGCCCGGCGGTGGAGTTCACCGTGACGGCCGAGCGCGCGTGGTTCAGCAATTGCGCGAGTTTGCCGCCCCGCACGAAATGCACGCGGTTCGTGACGCCGTGCAGCACCGCCAGCCTGCGGATTTCGCGCGCGACGGGCACGCGACCATCCTCCAGCGGGTGGGCCTTGAACACCAGATGGTGATGCGGGGCGGCGCCCTTGGCAAAACCTTCCATCACTACGGTCAGGAATTGCGCCATGGTGGTGAAAGGCGAATGGCGCTGAAAGCTGGCGTCATGTTCCAGTTGCAGGATCACCAGGTGATAGGGAAAACCGCCATGGGTGATGCGGAAGGTCGCAATCCGCCTCCCGATGGCATGGAAGGGCAGCATCGCCAGGCGCTTGCAATACAGCCAGAATTCCTGCCCCACGGTCAGCGCCCGGTGCGGGCGGAAATTGCGGTAATCCCAGAAGCCGGTCAGCACGAACCAGTGGTAGAGCGCGCCCCAGAACATGTGCTGGCGCATGTCGCCCCACCGGGCCGGGGCATCGGGCAGGTCCATGTCGGCCTTCGCCAACGCCGCCTGCATGTCACCCACCGACAGGGTCATCAGCCGCGAATGACCGTTCGACCCACCGCGTTCATAGGTGACCCAGTAGGGGCGCAGATAGCCTTCCTCGAACACATGCACGGTGATGCCCCGCGTACGGGCCAGCGCCACGGCATGGGCGTGGATCGGCCGCGTGTCGCCATACAGCACCAGATCGGTGATGCCGTGGCCGTCAATCAGCGCAGCACAAGCCTGCGGCCAGTCGTCCAGCGTGCCCTTGTAGGGGATGTAGCTGGCATTTGACGGCCAGAACGCCCGGTCGCCCCGGTTGAAGCCCACCCGCCAGACCTGCGCGCCCGCCTTTTGCAGCATGCGGCCAAGCCTGTGGAAATAGGGGCCGTGCGGACCCTGCAAGAATAGAAAATGCCGCTGTTGCCCCGTGATCCGCATGATCCGTCTTGTCTGCCTATCCTGCCCCAGAGTGAAGGGAGAAAGCTGCCTCTGTGTTAACGCCTAATCCGAAAGCGCGGCAAATTTTAGGCGTTGGTTTGGCAGGACGGCCGGGGGCTTGCATGGGCGGGGGCGGGGGGCTACCTCTGAGGGGGAAATCAGGGGAAGTGCGATGTTCACAGGGATAGTCACCGATATTGGCCGGGTGCTGGACGTGCAGCTTGACGGCGATCTGCGCGCCCGCATCGGCACCAGCTATGACGTGGCGGGCATTGATATCGGCGCGTCGATTGCCTGCGATGGCGTCTGCCTGACGGTGGTGGCGCTGGCTCCGGGCAGCTTTGACGTGCAGATCAGCGCAGAAACCGTCAGCAAGACCAACATCGGCCGCAAGGGCTGGCCGGTGGGGCGGCGTCTGAACCTTGAACGTGCGCTGCGGGTGGGGGATGAACTGGGCGGGCATATCGTGTCAGGCCATGTCGATGGGGTGGCCGAGGTGGTGGCCGTGGTGCCCGACGGCGCGTCGGTGCGGGTGACGTTCCGCGCGCCGGAACCGCTGGCGCGGTTCATCGCCTCCAAGGGATCGGTGGCGCTGAACGGCACCTCGCTGACGGTGAACGAGGTTTCGGGCTGCGATTTCGGCATCAATTTCATTCCCCATACCCAAGGCGCAACGACCTGGGGCGACGTGGCCCTTGGCGATGCGGTGAACCTGGAGATCGACACCATGGCGCGCTATGTGGCGCGGCTGCGCGAATGGGATTGATCGGGCACAACAGCGGGCTGTCGCTGGCGGGCGGGGCCAGTTGGCGGCGGCATTGCTGGACGGTGGCGCGGGCGCAGTTGTTGCCGACCCTGCCGATAGAGGTGGTGCGCCTGCGGGTGCGCCGGGCGCGGGAACTGGGGCTGGATTACAAGACCTATGCGTCGGTGCGGGCATCGACCGGGCATGACGTGGTGGCATTCCTGTTTTCCAGCAATGCCTTGCGGGTTTCGGTTCAGCTGCCCGTGATGCCGACGGAACGGGCGGAAAAGCTGGCCACGGTGCTGGCCGACCGGATCGGGCTGGCGGTGGCCCCCTTGCCCCCCTTGACCCTTGCGCAGACTGGCGTGCTGGACAGCGCCCATGCCGCGCCCTTTGCGCTGGCGAAGTTTGCCGATATCCGCATGGCCCTGCGCACCGCCTTGGGCAAGCTGCCCGGCGATCAGGTGCTGCTGGTGGGGGATATGGCGCTGGAACGCGACTGGTGTGCGGCGGGGCGGCTGGCGGGGTATCTGCCCGCCGACCGCTTCTTTGCCGCGCAATAGGAAACGGCGGCCCCGAAGGACCGCCGTCATCATTCGATCAGATCAGATCACGCAGCCCGGCCGACCAGAACTTCGTCCACCTTCTTGGCGGCGCCAGCCTCATCCACGCCCGATACGGCGGCGACTTCGCGGGTCAGGCGTTCAAGTGCAGCTTCATACAACTGACGTTCCGAATAGGACTGTTCGCGCTGATCATCGGTGCGGTGCAGGTCGCGCACCACCTCGGCGATCGACAGCAGATCGCCCGAGTTGATCTTCTGTTCATATTCCTGTGCGCGGCGCGACCACATCGCCCGCTTGACCTTGGCCTTGCCCTTCAGCGTATCCAGCGCCTTGGTCACCACATCGGGGGTCGACAGCGACCGCATCCCGATTTCGGTGGCCTTGTGGGTGGGAACCCGCAGCGTCATCTTGTCCTTCTCGAAGGTGATCACGAACAGCTCCAACGTGAAGCCTGCGATTTCCTGTTCTTCGATGGACATGATCTTGCCCACACCATGGGCCGGGTACACAACAAACTCGTTCGGGCGGAAATCAGGCTTCTTAGACTTGGTCATTCAGTCGCTTCCTCGGGGTGTGAAGGCCATGTTCCGACGACGAACCATCGACCTGAACAGGATTGTTCAGGCGATGCAGTTGATTTGTCACAAGGAAATCCGTTTTGGGGCGAGCAGCACCAAAGCGGCTTCAGGCGTTCATGCTTGTTTGTAAAGGATGTATAACACAAAAAATGCCTGATTCCAACCGCAGCAATACTGCAAAAATGGCGCGGCAGGCCTTGAAAACATTCAATATTCACCCGTTATGCCGCAAGGACATGACGAATATGCCGAATCGATGTGCGAATCGTCACCGTTTCTGACCGTTCGGCAGGCGCAGGCGAAAGACCCTAGCCGCCAAGCCCCGGAGTTTCCGAGAAATACTTCTCGCGCTTGCCGGTTTCGCCGTCGCGCGCCTCGGCATCAGGCAGCGGGTCTTTCCTGGTCACGATCACCGGCCACATTTCCGAATACTTGCGGTTGAAGGTCACCCATTCATCCATGTTCGGTTCGGTGTCGGGCCGGATCGCATCGGCGGGGCATTCGGGTTCGCAGACGCCGCAGTCGATGCATTCGTCGGGGTGGATGACCAGCATGTTTTCGCCTTCGTAAAAGCAGTCCACCGGACATACTTCGACGCAGTCGGTGTATTTGCAGGCGATGCAGTTGTCGATCACCACATAGGTCATGGGCTTTGGCCTTATCAAGCGTTGCGGGCTTTAGCTAATTCAGTCTGCCGGATCATTCAAGCGGGGTTGGTGGGTTTGGGGCGCGTGCGACAAGATCGACATACAGGCTCTGCGCTTCGGCAGCCGGGCCGCGGCGGTGGCCAAGCGCGGTGACACGGATCACCCGGATCGCCGCACCATGCGGGAAGGTCAGCGTATCGCCCACCCCCACCCCATGCCCCGGTTTGTGGCAATGCTGGCTGTTCAGCCGCAGATGGCCTTCCTCGATCAGGTCGGCGGCATCGGCGCGGGTCTTGAACAGACGTGCCTGCCAGAGCCATTTGTCGAGCCGGAGTTTCGGCTCGACATGAAGGTGTTTCGGACCGGATGGCCCCGGCAAGCTTTACGTCCGGGTTTTCAGCGCGGCCAGAACCGCGAAGGGATTGTCCGGGTCGATCGGCTTTTCCGCGCGGGGCGGGCGGGCCTCGAACGATTTTTGCCGGTCGTTGGGTTTGTCGCCCTTGTAGCGGTCGCTCTTGCCATCAGACTTGCCATAGCGCGGCTTGTCGCCTTGCGGGCGGTCGGATTTTGGCCGGTCGCCCTGCGGTTTGTCGCCCTGAACGCGATCCCCTTGCGGACGGTCGCCCTTGGGCTTGTCGCCACGGGGGCGGTCACCGCGCGGGCGGTCGGATTTGGGCCGGTCAGATTGCGGCCGGTCAGACTGGGGCCGGTCAGACTGGGGCTGGTCCCCTTGCGGACGTTCACCACGCGGGGCACGCTCGGGGCGTTCCGGGCGCGGGGCGCGGGGTTTGGGGGCCCATGTGAAGGTATAGAAGCCTTCCATTTCCACCACCGGGGCCGGGGCGTCGGGGTCCGCCACCGCCACCTCGGGTTCCGGCGCCGGGTTCAGCAGGGACACTTCTTCCGGGATCGGCTGCATCGGTGCTTCGGGGACCACCACCACCACGGGGGCGGCGGGCTTGGACTTGGGGCGCTCGGATTTCTCGCCCTTGTAGCCCAGACCTTCCATCAGCCCGGCGAACTGGTCCAGCGTCATGCCGGTGATCGACAGCATGTCGGGCGTGGCCTCGAACCCCGCGCGGCTGTCCTTGGCGCGCAGCAGGTCTGCCAGACGTTCCAGCATGTCAATGCGGATCGCGCGGGTGCCGGCCGGGTGATAGCCTGCCAGTGTGTAATGCTGTTTCGGCACGGCGGCGATGTTCGGGATCGTCACCAGACCCGGCGGCGGGCTTTCGGGAAATTCGTCCAAGCCGTTGAACAGCGACCACAGCACCAGCCGCAGCCGGGTGGGGGCTGGTTTCAGCAGCAGCGGCAGGAAGATGGTGAACTGGCCAAAGCGCACGCCATGCTTGCGCAGCGCGCCGCGCTGTTCCTGATCCAGGTCTTTCACATCAGAGGCGATCGCATCGCGCGGCATCACGCCCAAAGCTTCAACCAGACGGAAGGCGAAACCGCGGGCAAGCCCGGTCAGGGTTTCATCCCGGCTCATCGACAGCAGCGGGTCGAACTGGGCGGCCACCTTGCGGTCGATGAAATGCTGCAAGCGGCGGCGGACCTTTTCGCCCACCTCGTGCCCGGCTTCTTCATCGACAAACGCCTCGACCGTGGGGCGGGCCACGTCAGGGCCTTTCACCAGCTTGCCGACGGCGGTGGTGCCCCACATCAGGCCCCCCTGTTCGGTGAAGTCCATTTCCGTGTCGGGCGCGTTGTAGAAGCGGTCCGCGCGCAGATGGAATTCCGGGCGCAGGGCCTGCATCGCGGCCTGCTGCAAGGTGCGCGCCTCATCCGGGCTGCCAGAGGCATCCTGCCGGAACCGGAACCCTTCAAGCCGACCGACGAATTCGCCTTCGACAGTCACTTCGCCTTTGTCATTCACTTCGGCCACAAGAGCCTCCTTCTGCTTCAACCGCCGCATCAGGACAGATGTGCGCCGATCAACAAATCTTTGGGTCAGCCCTGCGTGAAGCGCATCCGACAGGCGGTCTTCTACAGCGCGCGTCTGTTCCCGCCAATGGCTTTCGTCTTCAACCCAGTTTTTCCTTTGAGCGACGTAGGTCCATGTCCGAATATAGGCCAATCGTTTCGACAAAGTGTCGATATCGCCATCCGTTTTATCAATCCGCGCCACGGCCCGCGCCAGCCAGTCGGCGGGAATGCGCCCGCCGCCCAAGCCCCGCCCCACCAGAAAGTCGAAAATCCGCGCCAGCAGTGTGGTGTGTTCGGGGCCGGAATTGCCGCGAAAGTCAGGAATGCGGCAGACATCCCACAGCAGTTGCACCCGTTTCGGGCTGGTCAGCTTGTCCTGCACCTCGGGCATCGCGGACAGCACCTTCAGTGACACCACATCATCGGCATCCCGCGCGCGGGTCAGCCAGTCGTTCGAGGTGGGGTATTCCAGACTGCGGATCAGGCGGTCGGCGCTGCCGAAATCCATCACCTCATTGCGCCAGTGCAGCTTTTTCACCGGGGCAAAGCGGTGGTTTTCAATCGCCTCGATCACCTCGTCATCCATCGGGCGCGCGTCGCCGGTGATGCCGAAGGTGCCATTGTCGGTGTGCCGCCCGGCGCGGCCCGCGATCTGCGCCAGTTCCTGCGGGTACAGCGCCCGCATCCGGCGGCCATCAAACTTGGCGGTCGAGGAAAACGCGACATGGGTGATGTCAAGGTTCAGCCCCATGCCGATGGCGTCGGTCGCCACCAGATAATCCACATCGCCGTTCTGATACAGCGCCACCTGCGCATTGCGGGTGCGCGGTGACAAGGCCCCCATCACCACGGCGCAACCGCCCTTCTGGCGGCGGATCAGTTCGGCGATGGCATAGACATTTTCAACCGAAAACCCGACGATTGCGGCACGAGGCGGCAGGCGGCTTATCTTTTTCGAACCTGAATAGGTCAGTGTGCTGAACCGGTCGCGTTTCATGAAGGTGACGCCCGGCACCAGATTGGCAATCGCCTGCCGCATGGTGTCGGACCCCAGAAACAGGGTTTCGTGCAACCCGCGCGCGCGCAGCAGGCGGTCGGTGAACACATGGCCACGGTCGGCATCGGCGCAAAGCTGGATCTCGTCGATCGCCACGAAATCGGCGCCGATCTCCAGCGGCATGGCCTCGACCGTGCAGACCCAGTACTGCGCGCGGTCGGGCACGATGCGTTCCTCGCCGGTGACCAGCGCCACCACCGACGGGCCGCGTTGGGCCACCACGCGGTCATACACCTCGCGCGCAAGCAGGCGCAGCGGCAGGCCGATCACCCCGGTACGATGCGCCAGCATCCGTTCGATCGCGTAATGAGTCTTGCCGGTATTGGTCGGCCCAAGGACCGCCGTGACCCGCGGGGTCGCGTCCATGATGGCTTACAGCTCCTGCCCCTCGGCGTCTTTTTCCAGCCGCTTGATGGCCTCGTCTACGCCGCCAAGATAGGGATGTATAGCCAAAGCCGCGCGCCACATCTTCAGCGCCTGTTCCGGCTTGCCCAGCTGTTCCAGAATCGTGGCCATCCCGGCCATTGCGCCAAAATGGCGCGGGTTCAGGGTCAGGGTCCGGGCAATGTCGGCGATCGAGGGGCCAAACTCGCCTGCGGTGAAATAGGCCGTCGCCCGCGCGTTCCAGCCTTCGGCAAAATCGGGGGCATGGTCGATCAGCGCGGTGAAATGCTGAATGGCGGCGTCGGTGTCGCCCGCCTCCATCGCATCGCGGCCGCGTTGCAGCAGCAGGTCCATGGCAGGCGAGCCGGATTTCGACCATTCCAGCCAGATTTCCCGCTCGATCCGCCCGGCCTCGCCCTCGGTCGCTGTGGTCAGCCGGGTGAACAGATCATCCAGCCGGGCCGCATCCTGCGCGATGGCCGCGCCGCAGCCGACGAAAATCAGCACAAGTGCCGCAACGATATGATTGTGTAACCAAAGCCGTGCTTTCATGATCTTGATGGTAGCGGAGAACGCACAAAAGGCCATAGGGTCTTGGTCACGAATGGGAGAATGAGATGAGCGAAGTGATTGATCAGGCAGTTGCGGCGTTGCAGGCCAAGGTGGGGACAGGGTTCGACGGCATCGCCAAGTTCGTGCTCAAAGGCCATGGCGCGATCATGCTGGATGCAGATGGCGTGCGCGCGGGCGATGAGGAGGCCGACGTGACCCTGACGGCGGATGCCGATGTGTTCAAATCCATCCTCGACGGCGATACCAATGCCACGATGGCCTTCATGACGGGCAAGTTGTCGGTGGACGGCAACATGGGGCTTGCGATGAAGCTGGGTTCGGTTCTCGGGTGAAAGCCGCACCGTTTTACGCCGATGTGGCCGATGCGCCCGAAGGGGCCGAGGCATTGTGGCTGACCACATCCGATGGCGTGCGGCTGCGGGTGGCCGTCTGGGCGGAAGGGGCCAAGGGCACGGTCTTTCTGTTGCCCGGCCGCACCGAATATGTCGAGAAATATGGCCGTGCCGCGCGGGATCTCGCGCAGCGCGGCTTTGCGACGCTGGTGATCGACTGGCGCGGGCAGGGGCTGGCGGACCGGGCGCTGCCCGACCGGATGGTGGGGCATGTCGGCGATTTCGCGGAATACCAGCGTGACCTGGACGCGGCCATGGCCTTGGCCGACGAGATGGGCCTGCCGGAACCGCGGTATCTGATGTCGCATTCCATGGGCGGCTGCATCGGCCTGCGCGCGCTGATCCGGGGCCTGCCCTTCAAGGCGGCGGCGTTTTCGGCCCCGATGTGGGGCATTAGCATGGCGGCCTGGATGCGCCCGGTGGCGCAGGTCATCTCGTCGCTGTCCGGCATGATCGGGATGGCGCATAAATACGCGCCGGGCACGGGGGCGAAAACCTATGTCGCCGAGGCCGAGTTTGCAGGCAATGTGCTGACCACCGATGCCGAGATGTGGGCCTATATGCGCCATCAGGTGCAGGTGCACCCCGACCTGGCCCTTGGCGGCCCCAGTCTGGGCTGGCTGAACGCGGCGCTGGCGGAATGTCAGGCGCTGGCGATGCTGCCTGCGCCAAGGCTGTCCACCATCTGCGCGCTTGGCACGGTGGAAAAGGTGGTCGACCCCGCCCCGGTGCATCTGCGCATGGCGGGCTGGGGCAACGGGCAGTTGGACCTGTATCCGGGCGCGGAACATGAAGTGATCATGGAAACCCCGTCCAGCCGCAAACGGTTCTTCGACCGCGCGGCCAGCCTGTTCGAGGCGCATCGCCAAGACTGATACCGGCCCTCTGCCGCCGGCCGGAGCCTTCGAGGGCTGAGGGCGATTTATTGAATAAAATTGGTGGTTTGCGGCACAAACGGCCCCTGGGTGTCAGAACCCGTCGGGCTTGGCCTCATGCGCCATGTGGTCCAGCACGGCGTTCACGAATTTGGGTTCCTTGCCCAAAGGAAAGAACGCCTTGGCCACATCGACATATTCGGTGATCGCCACCTTCGGCGGCGTCACCATATCCACCATCTCGGCCCCCGCCGCGCGGAACAGGGCGCGCAGCACCGGGTCGATCCGGTCAATCGGCCATTTCGCCACCAAGGCCCGGTCGGTCATCTGGTCGATCCTGGCCTGCCAGTCGACGGCCTTCGACACCACGGCGCGAAAATGCGCCACATCCCCTTCGGCCATTTCGTCATCGTCATAGACCGCGCCAAAGCGGTGGTCCTCAAATTCGCGGGTGATGATTTCCACGGTCTGCCCCGAGGATTCCATCTGGAACAGCGCCTGCACGGCATAGAGCCTGGCGGCAGATTTCATCTGTTTCTTGTCAATCTTGGTCATGCGCGAAAGCCGATCCCCTTGGTGGCAGACGCCCACTTGCGCGAAAGGGCGATCAGGTGCAAGGCCGCAAGTGCCGCCCCGCCGCCTTTGTTCTGCCCTGCGGCGTCTGCGCGCAGCTGTGCCTGGCCCATGTTCTCGACCGTCAGTATGCCATTGCCGATGCAGGCCCCTTGCAGGCCCAGCAGGCTGATGGCGCGACTGCTGTCATTGCAGACCGTGTCGTAATGCGTGGTTTCCCCGCGGATCACGCAGCCAAGCGCGACATAGCCGTCGAATTTTGCCTGCCGTTCGGCGATGGCGATGGCGGTCGGCACCTCCAGCGCGCCGGGCACTTCGATCACCTCGACCTCGGCCCCGCAGGCGGTGGCGGCGGCGGTGGCCCCGGCGACCATCTGGTCGGTCACGTCCTTGTAATAGGGCGCCACCACGATCAGCAGTTTGACCGGCCTGTCGAAACCGGGCGCGGGCAGGGTGTAATGGGTTTCGCTCGAGGCCATGGGCTTACTCCGTGATCGGGCGGGTGCCCGCGATGGTCAGGCCGTAGCCGTCCAGCCCGACGAGTTTGGGCGCTTTGGAATTGGTGACAAGCACGATCTGCGTCAGGCCAAGGGCCGACAGAATCTCTGCGCCCAGCCCGTATTGCCGCAGGGTCTGGGGCGAATGTTCACCGGGGGCCACCATCTTCATCGTGGTGTCGCGCAGCAGGACCACCGCCCCGCGTCCTTCGGCGGCGATCAGGCGCATGGCGGCGGGCAATTCGCCTTGCCCGCCCACGCCCAGCACATCTTCCAGCGGGTTCAGCGCATGAACCCGCACCAGCACCGGGTCCGTGGTGGTCAGATCGCCCTTGGTCAGCACCACATGGTCGGCCCCCTGGGCTTCATCGGTGAACACCCGCATCAGCCAGTCGCCGCCATGGGCCGAGGTAACGGCGCGGACAGCGCTTTCCTTGATCAGATTGTCATGGCGGCGGCGATAGGCGATCAGGTCGCTGATGGTGCCGATCTTCAGCCCGTGACGCTGGCCGAATTTGATAAGATCGGGCAGGCGGGCCATGGTGCCGTCATCGTTCATCACTTCGCAGATCACGCCCGACGGGTTCAGCCCGGCCAGACGGCTGACATCGACCGCCGCCTCGGTATGCCCCGCCCGCACCAGCACGCCACCATCGCGGGCGCGCAGCGGAAAGACATGGCCGGGGGTCGCGATGTCGGCCGCGCCCTTGGTGGGATCGGTGGCAACCGCCACGGTCAAGGCCCGGTCCGCCGCCGAAATGCCGGTGGCAATGCCGTCGCGGGCCTCGATCGACAGGGTGAAGGCCGAGGCAAGGCGCGAGGCGTTCTTCGGGCTCATCGGTTGCAGGCCAAGCTGGTCCACCCGCTGCGCGGTCAGCGCAAGGCAGATCAGCCCGCGCCCGTAGGTGGCCATGAAGTTGATGGCAGACGGCGTGCACATCTGCGCCGGGATCACCAGATCGCCTTCATTCTCGCGGTCCTCATGGTCCACCAGAATGAACATGCGGCCGTTGCGGGCGTCTTCGATGATTTCTTCGGTCGAGGAGATGGCGGTGGAAAAGCTGTTGGTTTCGGGGGGGACGGACATGGCGCGCGCTCCAGCAGGCAGAGCTTCGCAATATCGCGGCGCGGCGGCAAAAGCCAGACCCGGCTTCAGCAGGGCGGGTGGGGCCGGTCAGGGGGGTCGCAACCGGCGGATGAATCTGCCTTGGGCCTTCAGATTCCGTTTTGTGCCTACCCGATTTCACGGCACCTTGTCGCAATGGCCCCGGCGGCGTGGCAATTTTGCAGGGACAATCCACCGGGGCCAGGTAAGGCAATGCACAGTCAGTCTGTTTGGAGGGCAGCTTATGGCGAACGTTATTCTTACTTCCTTGTATGGTGAACTGGACAATTGGCCCGGTCGTCTTTTTGAAGCCGTCGATGGCATGACGATCGTCACCAAGAATGCCAGCAATTTCACCTTCCGCTTTCCCGCCACAGGTGCGGATTTCCCGAATTTCCGGGTGCAGGTGTCGGGCAGCGGCTTTACCTATGACGGTAACGTGCCGACTGCCGGAAACATGACGCAGGTTCGGGTGTTCAACGAACTGAACCAGCTGGTTCTGACCATCTCCAACCTGCAATCCAACCCGTTCGGTGCCGATCTGTCGCAGTTTTATGCCAATGTGTTCGGCTCGCAGACCGAAGATGGCAATGACGGTCCGGGACCGGACGGCAAGATGGCGTGGAACCATCTTCTGTCAGGCAATGACGTGATCACCGGCACGGCGGGCAATGATGAGCGCAATCTGGTCGGCCTCGATTATGGCAATGACACCTACAACATGGGGAATGGGGACGATTATGTTGGCGGTGGCATGGGCGATGACACCATCAATGGCGGTGACGGCTTCGATCAACTGTCTTACGACGAGACGGCCTATAATGAGGGCGCCCCGGCATGGCGTGGTGTCACAATCAATGTGAATACCGGTATAGCACTGGACCCCTGGGGTGGCACAGATACCTTCACAAGCATCGAGCAATTCCGGGGATCCCGCTTCAACGACACCTTCATCGGAGGGTCAGAAAGGGATCGATTTTCGGGAATGCGTGGGCGCGATACCATTGACGGGGGCGACAACAGTTTTGACAGCCTCGGAAATGTGACCGAGGACCGCCGTGACGAGGTCCGCTATAACAACGACTATTGGCAGGGCGGCACGCGGGGCATCATCGTCAATCTGGAAACCAGCTTTGCCAACGGATCGATCCGGGGCACCATTCGCGACGGGTTCGGCAATCTGGATACGGTGATCGACATTGAACGCGTCGTCGGCACCCGCTATGCCGATGTGTTCAACGGCAGCCGTATGAACAACCATTTCGACGGAGCGGAAGGCAAGGATACCTATGACGGCGGCGACGGGTTTGACACTCTGCGCTTTACCAACTGGACCGGCGATGTCGAGGTTGGCAATGTCATCGTGGATTTGTCGCGCGCCAACAATCAGGTTCAGAATGACGGTTTCGGCAATGTCGAAGTTGCCCTGAACATGGAAGGGATCATTTCCCGCGATGGCAATGACCAGCTGAAAGGCAATGCCCTTGACAACTATATCGAGGGTCAGGGCGGTCGTGACACGATGACCGGCGGCGGGGGCAGCGACGAATTCCTGTGGTGGGAAGATGCGCAATTCGGCGATGGAGATCGAATCACCGATTTCAGCGTTGCCGAAGATTTTCTGTCTTTCGACACGGTCGGTTTCAACGGCATGTCCACCACCCTGACACTGGTGAACGGAACGGCGGCCACCGCTGCGGTGGGCACGTTCATTTTCAACGCGGCAAATGACACGCTGTTCTGGGACCGGGACGGCACTGGGGGGGCAGCGGCGGTTGCGGTCGTGCAACTGATCAACGTGGCGTCGCTGACCACCGACAATATCGTGCTTTACTGATCTGTCCCGGCGGCTCTGCGTTACGGCAGGGCCGCCGCGATCATCGTCAGGGCGGCCAGATCGGCCAGTTGCTGTGTGGCCCCCAGAATATCGCCCGTCTGCCCGCCGATCCTGGCGCGGGCGATCAGGGCAAGGGCTGTTGTGGTCAGCGTGATCAGGGCTAGGGCCGCCAGCAGGGCAGGGCCGATTGCCGCCCCGCCGATGACCAGCGCCAGCCCGACAGCGACTGCGGCCGTCTTGCCTCCCGGCCGCCCCACGGACCGCGACAGGCCGGTGTCGCGCGCCGGGGGCAGGCTGGCCATCACCACCGCCATTGCCGCGCGCGACAAGGCCCCCGCTGCGATCAGCGCCGGGGCCAGCCCCTCCGCCGTCACGATCGCCACCAGCGCCGACCATTTCGCCAGCATCACGAAGATCAGCGCCAGCGCGCCATAGCTGCCGATGCGGCTGTCCTTCATGATCTCCAGCCGCCGGTCGCGGGTCCAGCCGCCAAACAGCCCGTCGGCGGTATCGGCCAGCCCGTCTTCGTGCAGGCCCCCGGTCAGCGCCGCCAGCAGCGCCAGCACCAGCGCCGCCGTCACCCCGGCAGGCAGGCCGATGGCCTGCGCTGTTGCCGCCGCCACCGCCACAAGCCCGCCCACCACTGCCCCGACCAAAGGCCAGCCCCAGGCCGAGCCCGCGCCGCGCGGGCTGTGGTCGGGCAGGGGCAGCCGCGTCAGCAGCGCAAACCCTGACAGAATGTCGCCCCAGACCCGGCCTGCGGTGTCGCTGTTCGGCATCGAAGCGCCCTTTCCCGGCTGGCCCTTTATCCCCGCATCGGGTAGCCCGAAGCGGCACAAGGATCAATCGGAGTCATCATGCCCCCTTTCGACAGCCTGTCGGCCTTTCGCGCGGTGCTGACCGCCCTGCCGGGGCCGGATGCCACGGCTCTTGCGGCGGCCACGGCCCGCAACGGTCAGTTGACAAAACCTCCGGGGGCTCTGGGGCGGCTGGAGGATCTGGCGATCTGGGTGGCGGGCTGGCAGGGGGTGGAAAAGCCGCGCGCCGCACGCCCGCACATCGTGATCTTCGCGGGCAACCACGGGGTTGCGGCGCGCGGCGTGTCGGCCTTTCCGCCCGAGGTCACGGTGCAGATGGTCGCCAATTTCCGGTCGGGCGGGGCGGCGATCAACCAGCTTGCCCGCTGTTACGGCGCGCAGATGAACGTGGTCGCGCTCGACCTGGACCGCCCGACCGCCGATTTCACCGCAGCCCCCGCGATGGAGGAGGCCGAGTTTCTTGCCGCCCTGCGCGCAGGCTGGGATGCGGTGGACGCAGGTGCCGACCTGCTGGTGGTGGGCGAAATGGGCATCGGCAACACCACGTCGGCGGCGGCGATTGCCTTGGCGCTGTTTGGCGGGGCGGCTGCCGATTGGGTCGGGCGCGGGACAGGGGTTGACGATGCGGGGCTGGCGCTGAAACGCGCGGTGGTCGAACAGGGCGTGGCGCAGCATGCGGCGGTTCTGGCAGACCCGTTGCAGGTGTTGCGTTGCCTTGGCGGGCGCGAGATTGCGGCGATGGCCGGGGCCATGGCGCGGGCGCGGGTTGAACGGGTGCCGGTGATCCTCGACGGGTTCATCGCCTGCGCCGCTGCCGCCGTGCTGCACAACGCCGCCCCCGCCGCACTGGACCATTGCATCGCGGGCCACCAAAGCGCCGAGGCCGCGCATGCGCGGCTGCTGGCGGCACTGGGCAAGGAACCGCTGCTGGCGCTTGGGTTGCGCCTGGGCGAAGGGTCGGGGGCGGCGCTTGCGATCGGGGTCGTGCAGGGGGCGGTGGCCTGCCTGTCGGGCATGGCCACCTTTGCCGAGGCCGGGGTGTCTGGTGCCTGAGCAGGCAGCCTAGCGGCGGCTGGACCGGGCGTTGCCCTGACCCTGCACCACGATCTCGGTCAGCGGGGCCAGCTTGATGTCGGACAGATAGATGGCCACCGTCACTTCACGCGACTGGGGCGTGTTCACGTCGGTTGCGGTGATCGGCGGGAACACCCGGAAATCCAGCACCAGCACGCCATCCTCTCCCAGCTCGCGCGGCACCAGTTCGGCATCCCACCAGCCCTGCGTGGGCGCGCGGCCCGTGGCGCGGATGATCGCCCCCCCCGGCAGCGCATCGACCGACATCGACACCACCTCGGCCGCCAGCGCGCGCGGATCGGCGGCCGCCACCGGCACCTCGTCCAGCTTGGCGCGCTGTTCCGACCGGCCAAACCAGTTGAACGGGTTCAGCCGCGACTGGCCGCAGGCGGCAAGCCCGCCAGACAGGCCAAGCACAAGCGCAAGGGTCACAAACAGGCGGGCGGTCATCCGGGCATCTCCCACTTCGGCTGTCTTTGGGTAGCCCATGGCGCAGGGTTTGAAAAGCCCCACCACCCGCCCCCTCTGCTGCGGCGCACTGGACGTTTCGCCCCGCAAGGATTACCCCGGACCCAGTGACGCAGGAGATCGCCATGGCCACCGCCGCCTTCGAGGACATCGCCGAAACCTTTGCCTTCCTTGACGATTGGGAAGACCGGTATCGCCATGTCATCGAACTGGGCCGCGCGATGCCGCCGCTGGACGAGGGGTTCAAGGTGCCCGCGCTGAAGGTGCAGGGCTGTGCATCGCAGGTCTGGCTGCGGCCTGTGGTGGCGGATGGCATCTTCGACTTTGAAGGGGCCAGCGATGCGATGATCGTCCAGGGGCTGATCGCGGTGCTGCATGCGCTGTATGCGGGCCTGCCGGTGGGGCAGGTGGGGGCGATCGATGCGGCGGCCGAACTGGGCCGTCTGGGGCTGAATGACCATCTGTCGGCGCAGCGGTCCAACGGGCTGCGCGCCATGGTGGACCGTATCCGTCAGGTGGCGGCTGCGGCCTAGCGCTGTTCCAGCAGAACCCGGTCGGGATAAAACGCCAGATGCCCCGCAATCGCGCCCATCTGCGACTTCGGGGCCTCATAGGACCACACCGCATTGGCGAGCATGCCTTCGGGTGTGGTGATGGAATAATAGCTGGCCTGCCCCTTGTGCGGGCAGGTGCTGGCCTGTTCGGTGCGGTGCAGCAGCCCCATCGTCACATCGTCGCGCGGAAAATAGATCACCGCCGGATAGCTGCCTTCGGTCAGCTCCAGCGCCCGGTCGCTTTGCCCGATCAGCGCGCCGCCGGCCCGGATGGTCCAGGTGCCGGTGGCGGGCCGGATGTGAATTTGCGTCGTCATGTCGGGCACCGTATCCTTGCTGCTGTCGCAGATACGATGCCAGCCCACCTGCGCGGCCACAACCCAAGGCCTGTCTGTCGGCCATTTGCTGCCAACCGGGGGTAGACCGCCGCTATAGCGGCGCGCAGGCCGTCCGCAGCCAGTCCAGCCCCTGCGGCCCAAGGCGCGGGCCGATCCTTGCCAGAACCTCGGCGTGGTAGCTGTTCAGCCAGTCCCTTTCGCCCGGCGACAGGCGGGCGGTCACGATCAGGCGGCGGTCCAGCGGCACGAAGGTCAGCGTCTCAAAGCACAGCTGCGCCCGGTTGTCGCCAAGCGCCGGGGCCTGTTGCACCACGATCAGGTTTTCCAGCCGGATGCCGAAGGCCCCCTCGCGGTAATAGCCCGGCTCGTTGGACAGGATCATTCCCTGTTCCAGCGGCACCTCGGAAATGCGGCTCAACCGCTGCGGCCCTTCATGCACCGACAGGAACGCCCCCACCCCATGCCCGGTGCCATGGTCGAAATCCATGCCATCCACCCACAGCGGGAACCGGGCCAGCGGGTCCAGATCGCGGCCAGCCAGACCGCGCGGCCAGCGCGCCCGGCTGATCGCGATCATGCCCTGCAACACGCGGGTATAGCAGGCGCGGGCCTCGTCGCCCGGATCGCCGATGGCGATGGTGCGGGTGATGTCGGTGGTGCCATCGCGGTACTGCGCGCCGGAATCCACCAGCAGCAGTTCATTGGCGCCAAGGCGGCGGTTGGTGGCCTCGGTCACCCGGTAATGCATGATCGCGCCATTCGGCCCGGACCCGCAGATGGTGTCAAAGCTGATGTCATGCAACGCGTTGGTGGCCCGCCTGTAGCCTTCAAGGCTGCGCACCACGTCAATCTCGTGCAAGCCCCCTTTGGGGCTTTGCGCGTCCAGCCAGGCGAGGAATTCGACCACTGCCGCCCCGTCGCGCAGATGCGCGTCGCGCATGCCCTGCACTTCGGCCGGGGTCTTGCAGGCCTTGGGCAGACGGCAGGGATCCTCGGCCCAGGCCACCTCGACCCCGGCTTCGGCCAGTTCCAGCGCCACGGCCAGCGGGGCGGTGGACTTGTCCACCCGCACCGGGCCTTGCAGCGTCTGCAGCCCCGGCACGAAGGCTGTCACCGGGCGCAGGGTCACATGCGCCCCCAGATGCGCGCGGGTGGCATCGTCAAACTTTGCGGCCTCGGCGTACAGGGTCACGCGCCCGTCGTCATGCAGCACGGCAAAGCCGTGCAGGATGGGGTTGCGCGCCACATCGGCGCCGCGAAGGTTCAGCAGCCAGCATAAGGAGTCCGGCAGCGTGATCACCGCCGCCCGTTGCCCGGCCTTGCGCAACCCTTCGGCCAGCCGGGCGCGCTTGTCGGCGCTGGCCTCGCCCGCAAGCGCATCGGGATGCGCAAAGGCCGCCCCCATGGGCGCTGCGGGCTGATCCGGCCAGATCCCGTCCACCAGATTGCGCATGGGGCGCAGGGTCACGGCGCTGCCCGCTAGTGCGGCTTCGATCTTTTCCACCTCATCCGCCGTGTGCAGCCAGGGGTCGAACCCCACCACCCCGGCCGGCAGATTGTCCCTGATCCAGTCGCCGGGTCTGGTTTCCGGCCAGGGCACCGGGGTAAAATCCGACAGGGCGACCTGATGCTTGACCTGCACCCGGTAGCGCCCGTCGATGAACACCCCCGCCACAGCGGGCAGCACGATGGCAAACCCTGCCGACCCGGTGAACCCGGTCAGCCATTGCAACCTTTCATCCCGGTGCGCCACATACTCGCCCTGATGCACGTCGGCGCGCGGGACAAGGAACCCCTCCACCCCCTCGCGCGCCATGGCGTCCCGCAGGGCGGCCAGACGAGCCGGGCCTTGGTCAGGGCTGGCAGTGGACTCGAAGGTCTGGAACATCATGGTCCTATGGTTTGAGAGGGGCCAAGGGCGATCCATTCGCGCATGGCTTCAAGGCGCTCGAAGGTCGGATAACTGCGAATGTCATGCTCGGAGTATCCTTGCGAAAGCTTGCTTTCATACTCCCAACTCTGGAAATCTTCATAGTCACCCAACATCTTTTGCGGGCCGTCCGCTTGCACGCCGGTTTGCTGACGCAACCAGTTCCGGACCTTGATGACGGCTTTGTGCACATCTCCGGCATGAGTTTCAATATCACATCCCGAGATGTCCGACAGGGCGGCCTGAAAGCGATATGGCTTTTCCTCCAGGATCAAGAACCGTTTCGCATCGCGCCCCTGCCCGTAATACTGCCTGCATCCCCAATCGACGCCAAGCTCGAACGGCATGTTCAGCCTGAAAATCTCGCCCTTCCGGCGCGCCTGACAGCGGCTGAGATCATGGATCGACCAGCGACTTTCCTCGATCAGCCCCTTGATCTTTTCCAGCCGGTTTTCACCCGAGTCGCCGCGCTCGCTGGCAAGGCGCGGCTCAAATCCCAACCGAACGACACAAAACAGAACACCCTGAAGAATGGGGGCGTAATCCGCATCAAAGGGGCAATTGATGAAAACACTCTGATCGAAAGACGCCAAGATCAGCCCTTGGGTGGCATTGGGTCTTTGCCATACGAGTCGCGTTGCCGGATACGGCCGTCCCGCCCGTGAATGTAAAGTTCCGTTTCCTGTGCCCGTGCGCGTGCCCGTGCGACATCGATCGCTTCGGCCTGAGTCTCGAATGTGCCGGACACTCGGGAAGCGCCGGTTGACCGAACGCTCCAATGCCCGCCTCGAGGCACAACATGCTGCGCTTTCTTGTTCACCTCGGCCTCCATTTCTGTGATCAATATAGGGCACTTGCCCACAATCGCAAAGAGCTTTCCACCCGATTACCCCGCCTTGCGCAGCGCGGAACGGCTGCGTTTTCTCGGGTCTGCCTCGAACAGCCCGGCCAGTTGTTCGGTCATCGCCCCGGCCAGTTGTTCCACATCGGTAATGGTGACAGCCCGGTTGTAATACCGCGTCACATCATGGCCGATGCCAATGGCGATCAGTTCCACCGCGCGGCGGCGTTCGACCATGGCGATCACATCGCGCAGGTGTTTTTCCAGATAATTCGCGGGGTTGACCGACAGGGTGCTGTCATCGACCGGCGCGCCATCGGAAATCACCATCAGGATCTTGCGCGCCTCGGGCCGGGCCATCAGGCGGCGGTGCGACCATTCCAGCGCCTCGCCGTCGATGTTTTCCTTCAGCAACCCTTCCTTCATCATCAGCCCCAGATTGGGCCGCACCCGCCGCCAGGGCGCATCCGCCGATTTATAGATGATGTGGCGCAGATCGTTCAGTCGCCCCGGCGCCTGCGCGCGACCCTGCGCGAGCCAGCGTTCGCGGCTCTGCCCGCCCTTCCAGGCGCGGGTGGTGAAGCCCAGAATTTCCACCTTCACCGAACAGCGTTCCAGCGTGCGGGCCAGCACATCGGCGCAGATCGCCGCAATCGAAATCGGGCGGCCCCGCATGGACCCGGAATTGTCCAGCAGCAGCGTCACGCAGGTATCGCGGAACTCGGTGTCCTTTTCGCGCTTGAACGACAAGGGCGTGGTCGGGTTCGCCACCACCCGCGCAAGGCGCCCTGCGTCCAGCGTGCCTTCCTCCAGATCGAACTCCCAGCTTCGGTTCTGCTTGGCTTGCAGGCGGCGCTGCAGTTTGTTCGCAAGGCGGCTGACTGCGCCTTTCAGCGGTTCCAACTGCTGGTCCAGATAGGCGCGCAGGCGTTCCAGCTCGGCAGGTTCGGCCAGATCCTCGGCACGGATTTCTTCATCGAAATCGGTGGTATAGACGGTGTAGTTCGGGTCGGCATCCGAATAGGGGGCGGGGGCCGGGGGGGCCAGCGGGGCCTCGCCTTCGGGCAGTTCGGCCTCGTCGCCCTGCTCAATCTCGGCCGAGTCCTCCATCGAGACTTGCGCCTGGCTCTGATCCTGCTGGTCTTCCTGGCTGCGCTCGGGGTTGGCCTCCTGCTCGTCGGACTCCTGCTCCTCCTCGCCTTGCGACTCGGGCGCGTCCTGATCGTCCTGCGCCTCGTCGCCCTGATCCTCGTCGGACTGGTCGGGGTCGTCGCCCAACTGATCGCCATAGCCAAGGTCGGAAATCACCTTGCGGGCCAGCCGGGCAAAAGCCGCCTGATCGGACAGCACATGGTCGATGTCGCCCAAGGAGCCCGCCGCCTGTTCCTCGATAAACCCGCGCCACAGGTTCATCACATTGGCCGCAGACTTCGGCAGGGGCCGCCCGGTTGCCAGATGCCGCACGAGGTATCCCGCCGCCACCGGCAAGGGCGCATCCTGCGCCGAGGTGATCTGGCCATAGCCCTTGCGGTCGGCCTCCCACGCGATCCTGGCGTCGATGTTGCCTGCGGTACCGGGCATCGCCCGCGCGCCCACAGCCTCGCAGCGGGCGGTTTCCATCGCGTCGTAAATCTCACGCGCCAAGGCCCCGGTCGGGGCATAGCGCGCGCTGGTCACTTCGGAATGGAATTTGCGGCGCAGCGCAAAGGCATCGGCAGTGCCGCGGGCCAGCAGCACCTCATCCTTTGTCATCCGGCGGCTGACCTGCGGCAGGCGGATCCCGTCCTTGTTCATGCCCGGCGGATCGACCGAATAGCTGACCGCAAGGTCAGGGTCGTTGGCCATGGTTTTAGTGGCCTCGGCGAGGGCCTTCTTGAACGGATCGGCGGGGTTGTCATTCGGTTTGGTCATGGCTCCAGATAAACCATTCCGCCCGATCACGCGCAAGACCCCGCCCACGAACCTTGCAGGAATGCACAGTGCCTATTCCGATCTGCGCAATTGTCTGGCCGGGCGAATGCGGCAGACTGGGCCGCGGATGACCCCCCCGAATGACCCCCTTGGATTGGATGCCAGCATGACCGCAAAACCGAAAATCGCCCTCATCATCGGATCTACCCGCAAGACCCGCTTTGCCGACATTCCGGCGCAATGGATGCTGGCGCAGGCCCAGGCGCGCGAGGATATGACCGTCGAGCTGGTCGATCTGCGCGACTTTGATCTGCCGCTGTTCGACGAGCCGGCCTCGAACGCCTACATGCCCTCGTCCAGCCCGGCGGCCTTGGCCTGGCAAAAGAAGATCGCGGGCTTTGACGGCTATATCTTCGTGGTCGCCGAGTACAACCATTCCCTGACCGGCGCGCTGAAGAATGCCATGGATCAGGCCTATGTCGAATGGGCGAAGAAGCCGATGGCGGCGATTGCCTACGGGTCGATGGGCGGCGCGCGCGCGCTGGAGCATCTGCGGATGATCGGGGTGGAACTGCACATGGTGCCGACGCGCAACGCGGTACATATCGGCGGCGGCGATTTCTGGAAGGTACATCCCGGCATGGGCGGGTCGGGCAATCTGGCCGATATCGAAGGGGCGCTGTTGCCCTCGGCCAAGCTGACGCTGGACGATCTGGTCTGGTGGGCCAAGGCCACGATGGCGGCCAAGGCTTAAACCTGTTGCAACACAGGATGGGCGGCACTTATCCGACCCGTAGGATGGGCAATCTGCCCATCCTTCTTTTTCGTAAAAGAAGAATACGGCCAATCCCCCGGCTCGCTGACAAACCCGTGTTTCACCGGATTCAGGTGGCAATAGTTGACCAGCGCCTGCAACTCCGCCTCATCCCGCACCGCATGTTCCCAGAACCGCCGCTGCCAGATACCCCGTTCCCGCTTGGCGATCTTGCTTGCGCAGCGGTCAACCTCCAGCCCGACCGCATGGGAAAACCGCGCCTTGATCAGCCGCCAGCGTTCGGAAAAATCACAATCGCCCGCAGGCAGGGTCCAGACCGCATGCAGGTGGTTGGGCAACACCACCATCGCCCGGCAGATCACGGGCCGTTCGCCCATCGTCCTGGCATAGGCAAAGCGCAGGGCGCCGACATGGTCGGTCAGCGCCGTGCTGGTGGGGTCGTCCAGACAGACGGTGAAGAAGTAGGTGGCACCGGGCAGGCGCAGGCGGCGATACTGGGTCATTCGCCAAGGATGCGCGGGGAAGGGTTAAGGAAGGGTTCAAGGTGAAGGGGAAGATGGGCAAATTGCCCATCCTACGGAACGCAGGTTTCGGCCAGCCGGTTGTGCAGGTCGCGGCTTTGGGCGTCGCCGCCAAAGATATAGGCCTCGAACATAAACGCCATCACCCCGCGCTCGGCAGCGATGAAAGCGTCGATCCGGGCCGCCTTGCCGCCGTTCAGCCGCACCGCCTGATCGCGAAATGCGGCGGCACGGGCAAGATCGCCGGGAGTGCGGGGCAAATAGGCCGATTGCCTCGCATAATCATCGCGCCCCAGCACAAAGGCCGCGCATTGGGCGGCAGGGTACAGCGGATCGGCGGCATGGGCAGGGAATGCAAGGGCGGCGACCAGCAGGATGGCGCTTGCCTGAACCGACCTTCTTCGGCCCGGAAACAAGCGCGAAGCGCGCCGGGCAATGCCCGACCGCCCCCTCGGGCGGGCATTCGCTGCCGTCACCAGCGGAAATTCGGTGGGATGGCTTGAACCATAAACCGCCTAGAACATCGGTTGCTTGCCCACCCGGCGGTCGGGCCTTGCCCTATCGTCGCGCAGGCTGAAAGGCACATGGCAAACCCCGGCTGACGCCATGAAGAACCACCTCGGTCCACCACAACCGCCGCCTTGCGCATCAGCGCATCGCCATGCTGGCGGCGCTTTCCGGCAGTTCCTCGGCAAAGCAGCGCTGGTAGAATTCGGCCACGGTCTGGCGTTCCAGCTCGTCACACTTGTTCAGGAACGACAGGCGGAACGCATAGCCCACATTGCGGAAAATCTCGGCGTTATAGGCCCAGTTCAGCACGGTGCGCGGCGACATGACGGTCGACAGATCGCCGTTCATGAAGGCGGTCCGG
Source organism: Pseudomonadota bacterium (assembly GCA_040385825.1). Taxonomy (GTDB): domain Bacteria; phylum Pseudomonadota; class Alphaproteobacteria; order Rhodobacterales; family Rhodobacteraceae; genus JANNNF01. The sequence goes on from JAZKGQ010000023.1 coordinate 87,926, forward strand.
GTCAGGTCGGCAACCGTCACCATCTGGGATATGATCTTGCGGCCCTTGTCGGTGTTGTAATGCGGCGATTTCGCCAGCACGATGGCGGTTTCGGCATCGTGGCTCAGGTAGTTCAGCGTGGCGACCAGGGACCAGCGGTCCATCTGCGCCTGGTTGATCTGCTGGGTGCCATGGTACAGGCCCGTCGTATCGCCCAGACCCACGGTGTTCGAGGTGGCGAACAGCCGGAAATACGGGTTCGGGGTGATGATCTCGTTCTGGTCCAGCAGGGTCAGCTTGCCGTCATGTTCCAGCACGCGCTGGATCACGAACATCACATCCGCGCGGCCCGCGTCGTATTCGTCGAACACGATCGCCACCTGATTGCGCAAGGCCCAGGGCAGGATGCCTTCGTGGAATTCCGTCACCTGCTTGCCGTCGCGCAGCTTGATCGCGTCCTTGCCGATCAGGTCGATCCGGCTGATGTGGCTGTCAAGGTTGACCCGCACGCAGGGCCAGTTCAGCCGGGCGGCCACCTGTTCGATATGCGTCGATTTGCCGGTGCCGTGATAGCCTTGGATCATCACCCGGCGGTTGTAGGCAAACCCCGCAAGGATTGCCAGCGTGGTGTCGGGGTCGAACTTGTAGGTGCTGTCGATGTCCGGCACCCGGTCGGACCGTTCGGCAAAGCCCTTGACCTTCATGTCGGTATCAATGCCGAACACATCACGGACAGAGATTTCTTCGTTCGGTTTCGTGCCTTGATCCAACATATCCGTGCCTATTTTTCCTGTGCGCCCCTGGCGCGTCACATGCGCCCGAGTTGTGGATCATATCGCGCAGGGCCGCAAGGGGAAGGGGCGGGATCGGGGCTTTGCCGCGACCGGGGGGCTGAAACTTTTTGCCGCTTTCACGCGTTTCTTTTGCAGGACTGTGAAACGCAGGACTTGTGAACGCCGAACGGAGGAGTGCCCGATGAACCGACGCAAACTGATGCTGGGGGCGGTGGCCGCAGGGCTGTCTGGCGGGGTCTGGGCCTTGCCGCTGCGGGCGCAGGGGTTTGAAGTGACGATGACCGACGCTGAATGGCGCGCCCGGCTGAGCGATCTGTCCTATGCCGTGCTGCGCGAGCAGGCGACCGAACGCGCCGGGTCCAGCCCGCTGGACAAGGAGACGCGGGCAGGCACCTATCATTGTGGCGGCTGTGATCTGGCACTGTTTTCGTCCACCACCAAATTCGACTCGGGCACCGGATGGCCGTCGTTCTGGCAACCGCTGCCGGGGGCTGTCGGCACCAGACCAGACCCCGGCCTGTTCGGCAGCCGTACCGAGGTGCATTGCCGCCGCTGCGGCGGGCATCTGGGGCATGTGTTCGATGACGGGCCGGAACCGACCGGCAAGCGGTATTGCCTGAACGGGGCGGCGCTGGTGTTCCGGGCGGGGTAGGGGGGCGGTGTAGGGGGCGGCGGGGTGAACCCCGCCCTACGCGGCGGGAATGTGGCGTTCGGTCAATGCGGTCAAACCCGCCGCATCGTAGAACCGTAGGGCGGGGTTCACCCCGCCGTCCAGGGTCCATATCCGCCGTCCAAGGTTCACATCCGCCGCGCTCGCTATACCCCGCCTTCCGGGGTCATGCCGACTTCAATCCCGGAAGAACCGGCTGTCCTTGATCTGGTCCCAGGCCCAGACCACTTCTTGCAGCCGGTCCTCGTCGGACCGGTCGCCGCCGTTCATGTCGGGGTGCAGGTCCTTGACCAGCGATTTGTACTGCTTGCGGATTTCCGGTTTGGTCCAGGTATCGCGGGCGTCGAGGATCTCCAGCGCCTTGCGTTCGGTGGGCGGCAATTTGCGCGTGGACGAGGTGTTCACCGTCTTGCCGGGGTTTTGCGTGGCCTTTTCACCCAGCAGGGACATCGGGTCATTGACCCCAAGCCGCGCCCAGGCCCGGCCATCATCCTTCTGGCTGAAGGGCTTTGTCTCGCGGCCCCACAGACGGTCCTTGTCGAGAAATTTCTGAAACTCGTCATCGGTGGTGCCCTGAAAGAAATTCCATTTCAGGTTGTACTCGCGGATATGATCCTTGCAGAACCAGAAGAAGTCATCCAGCAGATCGGGCGATTTGGGGGCGCGGTAGGCGCCTTGTTCCTTGCATTCGGGATAGTCGCAGGCACGGACCGAGGTTTCAAACGCGCCGGACATGCCGCGACGCACGGTTTTCTTGCGTTTCTTGTCAGACGACACACGAATGTCGAACTCGAACGGGGGGCGGGTGGACATAGTGCAGCCTTTCCGACAGAGCCTATGCGGCGCATATATGACTCGGGGCCATGATCTTACGGGATTTGGCGGCAGATTGAAGGGGGAGATCGGGAAAATGACCGTGAGTGGCAAAATCTCTGTGCAAGGCGAAATCGAGGCCCGGCTGCGGGCGGCGTTTCAGCCGGACGAGCTGGCGGTGGTGAACGACAGCCACAAGCACGCGGGGCATTCGGGCGATGACGGGTCGGGGGCCAGCCATTTCAGCATCAGGCTGCGGGCGCAGGCGCTGACCCCGCTGACGCGCGTCGCCCGGCACCGGGCGGTTCAGGCCGCCCTGGGCGACCTGAACACCCGTGTTCATGCGATTGCTTTGGATCTGGGTTAGGCGGGCTGTCCCTTGGCCAGCAGGCGGCGGCGGTGCAGCACGGGTTCGGTATAGCCCGATGGCTGAACCCGGCCTTGCAGCACCAGATCGCAGGCGGCAAGAAACGCCTGGCCGTCAAAGCCGGGGGCCATCGGGGTGTAGGCCGCATCGCCCGCATTCTGACGGTCCACCACCACGGCCATCTTGCGCAGGGTCGCCATCACCTGCGCCTCGCTGATCACGCCGTGATGCAGCCAGTTCGCCAGCGCCTGCGCCGAAATGCGGCAGGTCGCGCGGTCTTCCATCAGGCCGACATCATGGATGTCGGGCACCTTGGAACAGCCGATGCCCTGATCGACCCACCGCACCACATAGCCCAGAATGCCCTGGGCGTTGTTTTCCATCTCGGCCTGCACCTGATCGGGCGACCAGTTCTGTCCGGTGGCCAGCGGCAGGGTCAGCAACTGGTCCAGCGTGCCGCGCAGGCCTGCCTTGGCGATCTGATCCTGACGGGCCAGTACATCGACGCTGTGGTAATGTGTGGCATGCAGGGTGGCGGCGGTGGGTGAGGGCACCCAAGCACAGGTTGCCCCGGCCATGGGATGCGCGGATTTCTGCGCCAGCATGTCGGCCATCAGATCGGGCATTGCCCACATGCCCTTGCCGATCTGCGCGCGTCCTTTCAGGCCACAGGCAAGACCGATGTCGACATTGCGATCCTCGTAGGACTTGATCCAGCCTTGGGCCTTCATCTCGCCCTTGGGCACCATCGGCCCGGCTTCCATGCTGGTGTGAATCTCATCGCCGGTGCGGTCCAGAAAGCCCGTGTTGATGAAGGCAACCCGGTGGCGGGCGGCGTGGATGCAGGCCTTGAGGTTTGCCGAGGTGCGGCGTTCCTCGTCCATGATGCCCAGTTTCACGGTATGGGGGGGCAGGCCAAGCGTGCCTTCGACCGCATCGAAAATGGCGCAGCTCAGAGCCACCTCGTCCGGTCCGTGCATCTTGGGCTTCACCACATAGACCGATCCGGTGGTGGAATTGCGGATGCCGCCCTGCTTTTGCAGATCGTGCATTGCGCACAGGGTGGTGACGAAGGCATCCATCAGGCCTTCGGAAATTTCATGGCCTGCGCCGTCCAGAATGGCCGGGTTGGTCATCAGGTGGCCCACGTTGCGCACCAGCATCAGGGCGCGGCCCTTCAGGCTGACCGTGCCGCCACCGGGGGCGGTAAAGGCCAGATCGTCTGCAAGGCGGCGGGTCTGGGTGCGGCCGTTCTTGACCAGTTCCTCGGTCAGATCGCCGCGCATCAGGCCCAGCCAGTTGGCATAGGCCAGCACCTTGTCGGCGGCATCGACAGCGGCCACCGAATCTTCGCAATCCATGATCGCCGACAGCGCGGATTCAAGCAAGATGTCGGCCACGCCCGCCCGGTCCTGCGCGCCGATCCCGTTGCCTGCATCGATGCGCAGCACGATGTGGAGGCCGTTGTTGCGCAGCACGATGGCACCCGGCGCGTCGGGGCTGCCTCTGTAACCTGCAAACTGCGCCGGGTTCTTCAGTGCGGGGTGCAGCGCGCCGTCCACCACCCGGTAGGCGGTCGCGTCGCTGTGCGACCCTGCCGCCAGCGGGGCGGCCTGATCCAGAAACGCCCGGCCCCACGCGATGACGCGCGCGCCGCGTGCGGCATCATAGGCCGTCCCTTGTGGCAGATCGCCCATGGCATCGGTGCCATAGAGCGCGTCATACAGGCTGCCCCACCGCGCATTGGCGGCGTTCAGCGCGTAGCGGGCGTTCATCACCGGAACCACCAGTTGCGGACCGGGGATCTGCGACATCTCGGGGTCAACCCCGGTGGTTTCGATCCGGAAATCGGCAGGGTCCGGCACCAGATAGCCGATCGCGGTCAGATGGGCGCGGTAAGCCTGCGCGTCATGCGGCTGGCCGCGACGCGCGATGTGCCAGTCATCTATGGCGGTTTGCAGCGCGGTGCGGGTGGCAAGGGCCGCCGCGATGCGGGGCCCAAGCGCGGCCTGTGCCGCGCCAAAGCCCGCCCAGAAGGCATCCGCCGAAATCCCGGTGCCCGGCAAGGCCTGATCCGCGATGAAATCGGCAAGGCGACGGTCGACCTGCAAGCCGCCAAGGGGAATGCGCTGAGCCATGCGGGACGCCTTTCGTTTTGTATGCGATGGCACACAGTAGCCGTGACCGGGGCGCAGGGCAAGAAAACCGTCCCCCGCCGCGGGTGGCAACTGTTTCCGCTTTGGCTTGATAATCGGCGGTGTTGCGGGGCAGGGTGCTGTGCAAGACCCCGGCGACAGGGCCAGGCATGACCCTGACCTGCCGCTGGTGTGTCAGGCCCTGTCCGACCCGACCCGCCGCGCCATGCTGGCGCAGATCGGGGGGGGCAGACTGATCGGCTGAAGGCGTTTTCTGACAGGATGGAGGATGACGATGGACCTGAACCCCGAAACTGACCTTGAACTGATCCGCCATTTCAGCGCCCCGCCTGCCAAGGTCTGGCGCTGCTGGTCCGAGGTCGGGCTGATGAAGCAATGGTGGGTGCCAAAGCCGGTCTGGGTGCGGCAGATGGAGCTTGACCTGCGGCCCGGCGGGCAGTTTCTGACGGTGATGGTGGTGCCTGACCATGGCGACCATCTGGTTGACGGCTGCTTTCTGGATGTGGTGCCCGAACGACGGATCGTGTTTACCGATGCGCTGGTGGCGGGCTTTCGTCCGGCGGGGGCGGCGATGTTCGGCTTTACCGCCGTCATCACCATGCAACCCGAAGGGACGGGCACGCTGTATCGCGCGCTGGCCATGCACAAGGACAAGACCATCCGCGACCAGCACGAGCAGATGGGTTTTCACGAAGGCTGGGGCACCTGTGCGGATCAGCTGAACGCCTTGTCGGCGGGGCTTTGAGGCGGGATGAGCCTTTACTGAATCAACCTTCTTCAGCCCGGAATCAAGCGCGAAGCGCGCCGGGCAATGCCCCATTGCCCAGCAGGCGTTTGCTTTGGCAAACGCCGAGAGGGGGCCGCCCCCTCGGGCGGGCATTCTGCAACGTCACCAGCAGAAATTCGGTGGGAGAAGTTGACCCATAAACCGCGTAGAACTGGCGTTGCCTGCCCACCCGGCGGTCGGGCATTGCCCTTTCGTCGGAAAGGTTGAAAGGCACACCTGAAAACAGGTCCGGTCCCATGAAGACTCGTCCCGATCCAAGGCGGCCATGCCATCGCAGCCTCGCGGCTAGTTCGGCTTGCCCGCCTTCGCCCCCCGGCAGCGGTCGGAACAATAGCGCACCTCGTGCCAGACCTTTTCCCATTTCTTGCGCCAGGTGAACGGCTTGCCGCAACTGGCGCAGGTCTTGACCGGCAGGTCGCCTTTGCGGATCATCCTGGCCATCACAGGTCCAGACACAGTTGGGCACCGTTGCCGCGCATCGATCTGCGCGGCGCGCGGTCATTCACAAAGCGCGGATCGGCGCGGCTGGCGTGGCGGTCGGCGATCATCGCGGCCTGGGCCGCGAACCCCGGCGCCTTGCGCGCGCCCGACATCGCCGCGCGCGCCGCACGGGCGGCGACGGCCACATCCACCACGGGTTCGGGGTATCGGCGGCCCAGCAGACCCTGCGCCCCCGGCCAGCGCCAGGGCTGTTGCAGGAACCCGTCCGGCACGGCTGCCAGTTCCGGGCACCAGCGCCGGGTAAAGGCCCCGGTCGGATCCTGGTCCAGCCCCTGCTTGACCGGGTTGTAGATGCGCAGGCTGTTGATGCCGGTGGTGCCCGACTGCATCTGCACCTGCGGCCAGTGGATGCCGGGTTCGTAATCGGTGAACCGCCGTGCCAGCACCGCCCCCGTCTGGCGCCAGTCCAGCCACAGATGATAGGACGCCACCGCCATGACCATTGCCCGCATCCTGAAGTTCAGCCACCCCGTCGCAGCCAGATAGCGCATGCAGGCATCCAGAAAAGGCAGACCGGTTTCCCCGACCGCCCAGGCCTGCAACAGCGCCGCATCGCCGTGGCGGGGGCGCAGGGCTTCGGCGGTGTCATGCAGGCAGCGGGTTTCGATCGAGGGCTGATCTTCAAGCTTCTGCACGAAATGATCGCGCCATGCCAGCCGCGCCTGAAAGCTGGCCAGCGCCCCGGCCCATTGCCCGCCGGGCCGCTCTGCCGCGCGGGCTGCGGTGGCCTGCACCACCTCGCGCAGCGACAGCGCGCCGATGGCGATATGGGGCGACAGCCGCGAACAGGCCCGCTCGGCCGACAGGGGCGCGGACATCGCGCTGCGGTAGGGCTGGCCCCGGTGGTGCAGAAAACTGTCCAGCGTGGCCAGTGCCTGCGCCCGGCCCCCGGTCTGACGGTGCGGGCAGGGATCATCGGCCAGACGCAAGGCGCGGGCGGTGGGAATCTGCCCCGGTTCGGCCCCCGCCACGGCGGTCACACTCGCCACTTCGGTCAGAGGCTGCGCCATGAACCCGTCGCGCAGACCCGCCCAGCCATCGCGGCCCGGCAGCCGCCGGACCACGCCGCATTGCGGCAGTTCCTGCCAGCGGATGCCCGATGCTTTCGCCCAGGCCCCCACCCGCAGGTCACGCGCATAGGTCCACAGGTTGCCGGTTTCCTCATGGCTGACCATCCGGGCGATGTGATGCTGGCGGGCCAGCCGGTCCAGCACCTGTACCGCCTCGCCCACCCGCACGATCAGCGGCAGGCCGATGGCGGCCAGATCGCGGCGCAGATCGGCCAGCGCCTCGGCCACCAGCGCCCAGTGCCGCGCCGATGTATCGGGCAGCGCCCAATAGTCCGGCTCGACGATATAGACCGGCAACACCGCCCCCAACCCCGCCGCACAGGCAAGGGCGGGGTGATCCGACAGGCGCAGGTCGCGCTTGAGCCAAACGAGAACATTCATGGAACATATCTGATAGCGGCTTTGCCGGATTCGTAAAGCCCCCGCTTGCACTCGGGGCCATGACGCCTAGGGTGGGCGCCGACAGGAGGCTGCCATGACCGATCATTCCCCGACCATCCATCTTGCCGATTACGCGCCCTATTCGCATCTGGCAACACAGGTGGCCCTGACCTTCCGCCTTGCACCCGACGCGACCCGCGTGCTGACGCGGATCGGATTTGCTCCCAACCCTGCGGCCAGCCCCGGTCAGGATCTGCGCCTGATGGGCGAAGGGCTGCGGCTGATCGCGCTGACGCTTGACGGGGTGGCGGTCGACGTGACCCCCGATGCCAAGGGCCTGACCCTGCCTGCCGATATGTTGCCCGACGGGCCGTTCACGCTGGAAACCGAGGTGGAAATCGCCCCCGCCGCCAACACCGCGCTGGAGGGGCTGTACATGTCGCGCGGCATGTATTGCACGCAATGCGAGGCTGAAGGCTTTCGCAAGATCACCTTCTACCCCGACCGCCCCGATGTGATGGCCACCTTCCGGGTGCGGGTCGAGGCAGACCTGCCGGTGCTGCTGTCGAACGGCAATCCGGTGGGGCAGGGACCGGGCTGGGCCGAATGGGATGATCCCTGGCCCAAACCGTCCTATCTGTTCGCGCTGGTCGCGGGCGATCTGGTGGCGCATTCGGCGCCCTTCACCACGATGTCGGGCCGCAAGGTGGCGCTGAACATCTGGGTGCGCGACGGCGATCAGGACCGCTGCGCCTATGCGATGGACAGTTTGATCCGGTCGATGCGGTGGGACGAACAGGTTTACGGGCGCGAATACGATCTGGACGTGTTCAACATCGTGGCCGTCGATGATTTCAACATGGGTGCGATGGAGAACAAGGGGCTGAACATCTTCAACTCCAAATACGTCCTCGCCAGCCCCGAAACCGCGACGGATGATGACTTTGGCCGCATCGAGGCGATCATCGCGCATGAATATTTCCACAACTGGACCGGCAACCGCATCACCTGCCGCGACTGGTTTCAACTGTGCCTCAAGGAAGGGCTGACCGTGTTCCGCGATCAGCAGTTCACCGGCGACATGCGCAGCCATGCGGTGAAGCGGATCGAGGATGTGCTGACCCTGCGCGGCCGCCAGTTCCGCGAGGATGGCGGGCCGCTGGCCCATGCGGTGCGGCCGGAAAGCTTTGTCGAGATCAACAATTTCTACACCGCGACCGTTTACGAAAAAGGGGCCGAGGTGATCGGCATGCTCAAGCGGCTGGTGGGGGACGATGGCTATGCCAAGGCGCTGGACCTGTATTTCGCGCGGCATGACGGGCAGGCGGCGACGATCGAAGACTGGCTCACGGTGTTTCAGGATGCCACGGGCCGCGATCTGACCCAGTTCAAGCGCTGGTATTCTCAGGCCGGAACCCCGCGCGTGACGGTGGCCGAAGATTGGGCGGATGGCAGTTATACCCTTCATCTGACACAGGAAAACTCCGCCACCCCCGGCCAGCCGCACAAGGACCCCAAGCTGATACCGGTTGCCGTAGGCCTGCTGAACCCCAATGGCGACGAGGTGCTGCCGACCCAGGTGCTGGAACTGTCGGAACCGCGGCAATCCTTCCGGTTCGAGGGGCTGGCCTCGCGGCCTGTCGCGTCGATCCTGCGGGGGTTTTCCGCGCCGGTGGTGCTGGACCGGCAGATGTCGGCGCAGGACCGGGCATTTCTTCTGGCGCATGACACCGACCCGTTCAACAAATGGGAAGCGGGCCGGGCCCTTGCCAAGGATGTGCTGGCGCGGATGATTGTCGAAGGCGCCGATGTGGCCCCCGACTGGCTGGAGGCGCTGGCACAGGTCGCATTCGACGAAAGCCTCGATCCCGCCTTCCGCGCCCTGTGCCTGCGGCTGCCCGCCGAGGATGACATGGCCCAGACCCTGTTTGCCGCAGGCCATGTGCCGGACCCTGCCGCCCTTCACGCCGCCCGCCGACAGATGGGCACCGCCCTTGCCCAACGGCTGTCGCCGCAAGGGGCAGGCTCCGGCCTGTCGGGGCTGATCGCCGGGCTGGCCGATCCGGGGCCGTTCAGCCCCGATGCCGCGGCTGCGGGCAAGCGGGCCTTGCGTCTGGCGGCGCTGGCGCTGCTGACGCGGGTGGATGGCGGCCATGCGGCACAGGCCGGGTTTGCCGGGGCGGGCAACATGACCGAGCAACTGGGCGCGCTGGCCTGTCTGCTGGACATCGGGCAGGGCATGGCGGAACTTGCGGTGTTCGAGGCCAGATGGGGCCGGGATGCCAATGTGATGGACAAGTGGTTTGCCTTGCAGATCGCGGCGGCACCGCCCGGTCAGGCGGCCCGGACGACCGACCGGATGACCCGGCATCCGGGTTTCGACTGGAAGAACCCCAACCGGTTTCGTGCCGTCATCGGCGCGCTGTCGGCCAACCATGCGGGGTTTCACGCGGCCTCGGGGGCGGGGTATGCGCTGGTTGCGGACTGGCTGATCCGGCTGGACCCGCTGAACCCGCAAACGGCGGCGCGGATGTCGGGCGCGTTTGAAACCTGGCCACGCTATGACGCCGACCGTCAGGCGCTGATGCGCGGCCAGATGCAGCGAATACTGGCAACGCCGGGTCTAAGCGGCGATCTGGGCGAAATGGTCGGGCGCATGTTGGGCGCGTAGGATGGGCAATCTGCCCATCCCCCTTACCGGCAATAGCTTTGCTTCGAGGTCCAGGCCGACATTTCGGCCCGTTTGGACGCCGATCTGAACGGTCCCCAGTCGCGCCCGATGCCGCGGTTGCCGCGGCCTGCGACCACGCCGTCGCGCCCGACCTGGGCGGCCACGATCCTGACCGCGCAGGCCAGATTGGCGCTGCCGTCCTTCAGCCCGCCGCCACAGTCGTATTGCGACGCCGTGGCGGGCGAAATCTGCATCAGCCCGACATAGCGCCCGCCGCCGCCCGAGGCCCGCGGGTTCCAGCTGCTCTCATACTTGGCCACCGCCGACAGCAGCCCGACCCAGAAGGCCCGGCGGTCTTGCAACGGGGCTTTGGGATAGGCAGGGCACCAGGCGGCAATATCGCCGGGCACGCGGTTTGCCAGCACATCATCGCGCGCCGCCACCGCCAGCAGGGTTGATGTCGTCCAGCCCGCGGCTTCGGGGCGGTGATCCCACCGCATGGCGGGCAAGGCGAAGTCCGGCATCTGCGGCAGCTTGCCCGGCACGCAGGCGGCAAGGGTGGCGGCAAATGTCATCCCCGCAGCCAGACGCCTGAAGCCGATGCGCGTGGCGGTGCGCGTGGCGGTGCGGGGGCGTTCTGCCCTTGGTTGTGCCGCGCGCATGACACGGCAAATCCCTTCACTGACCATCATTCCGCCCCGTTCGTCCGCTATCCATCCACCCAGTGACTTCGCAGTGACACCGCAAGGACAATCGGCATGGGCTTTACACCGCGGCTTGAACGTCTGGCCATTCGGCTGACCACCCCTGCGCGGTTTTTCGCCGGGTTGGCGGTGCGCGACTGGCGCAAGGCCGGGGCCGCGGGCGCCTTGTCCGGGCCGGCGGATGGCCCGTTCCTGCCGCCGATCTCTGATCTGGCGCCGCCGATCCCGGCCTGTCTGCGCATCGCCGTGCCGCTGTTTCGCACCGCCCCGCAGGTTGCCGCCTGGGCGCAGGTGGTGGCGGTCCACAAGGCGATGGCCGATGCCGGGCGCTGGCCCGACCTGCTGGCGGCGCTGCGGGCGGCCGACCAGTCGCGCGTGACGATGGAGGGCGGCAAGCGCATCGTCGACCTTGTGTCCGAAGGCGCGCGGGCCGGTCTGGCCGCTGCAATCGCGCGGCAGGATTTCACCGCCGCCAGCCATGAACTCGACCGCATCGCCACCGGGCTTGGCCCCCATGCGCAGGACTATGCCGCAGCCCATCTGCTGGCGCAGGCGCATCTTGATCTGGGCTGGGCGCTGCGCGAGGCGGGGCGTCTGGCAGACCAGACCGGCGCGCTGACCTGTGCGGGCTGGGCGGCCTATCGCACCCATGTCGCCGCCGCCGAGGCGGCCTTGGGCGATTTCGACCCGCTGGAACTGCTGTCGCCCTTGCTTGCGGGCACCCGCTATCTGCTGGTGCGGGGCCTCGATGACGGGGAAGACCTGTGCCACGACTGGTACGAGGACTGGAGCGATCTGGACCCGACCAACTGGGCCGTGCATGCCACCCATGCGCCGCAACTGTTGCCGAACTGGTTTGGCAGCAAGACAGGCTTTGACGCCGAAGCCCGCCTTGCCATGGCCCGCACCGAGGAGGATATGGGGGCCGCGGCCTATGCGATGTTCTACCGCGCGGTTGCAGACGTGCTGGGCGACATGCCCGCCGAGATGGACCTTGGCCTGCTGGTGCAGGGCTTGCGCGATCTGGCGGATCAGACCGGCTGTCAGTACCGGGCCAATATCGTGGCGGGCGTGCTGACCGAACTTGCGCATGCGCTGCACTTGGAAGGGCCCGGCGCCGAGGACCGCTTTGCGCTGGTCCGGCAGGCGCTGGAGGATGTGGTGACCACGCAACTGCGCGAATTTCACCTGACGGCCTGGGAAAATGGCGATGACAGCATCCGTTGGGCGCTGGCGCAGGTGTTTGGCGCGCGGCTGACCCCTGCGGCGCGGGTGATCGTGGGCAAGGCCGGGCTGGCGCTGACCCACCCCTGACGCGCTCTCCTGATCCGCCCTTGCCCCGCGCCCCGTGTCTGCCTAAAAAGGCCGGATCATTCTGCCGGAGGCTGCCATGCTCGATCTGACCTATTCCTTGCCGAAACCGCGGGTGATTTCCGGGGTCAGGCATGACTGGGAACTGGTGATCGGCATGGAAATTCACGCGCAGGTGTCGTCCAACGCCAAGCTGTTTTCGGGCGCGTCCACGCAGGTCGGGTCGGAACCCAATTCATGCGTGGCCTTCGTGGATGCGGCGATGCCCGGCATGTTGCCGGTGATCAACGCGTTCTGCGTCGAACAGGCGGTGCGCACCGGGTTGGGCCTGAAGGCGCAGATCAACCTGATGTCGGCCTTTGACCGCAAGAATTACTTCTACCCCGATCTGCCGCAGGGCTATCAGATCAGCCAGCTTTACCACCCCATCGTGGGCGAGGGCGAAGTGCTGGTCGAAATGTCGCCCGGCGTGGCCCGGCTGGTGCGGATCGAACGCATCCATCTGGAACAGGACGCGGGCAAGTCCATTCACGACATGGACCCGACCATGTCCTTCGTCGATTTCAACCGCACCGGCGTTGCCCTGATGGAGATTGTCAGCCGCCCCGACATTCGCGGCCCCGAGGAAGCGGCAGCCTATGTCACCAAGCTGCGCCAGATCCTGCGCTATCTGGGCACCTGCGATGGCAACATGCAGAACGGCAACCTGCGCGCCGATGTGAACGTGTCGGTCTGCCGTCCGGGACAGTACGAGAAATATCAGGCGACGCAGGACTTTGGCCATCTGGGCACGCGCTGCGAGATCAAGAACATGAACTCGATGCGGTTCATCCAGCTTGCGATTGATCATGAGGCCCGGCGCCAGATCGCCATTCTGGAAGATGGCGGGTCCGTGCATCAGGAAACCCGGCTCTATGACCCCGACCGCAACGAAACCCGGTCGATGCGGTCCAAGGAAGAAGCGCATGACTACCGCTATTTCCCGTGTCCCGACCTGCTGCCGCTGGAGATCGAGCAGGCCTGGGTTGACCAGATTGCGGCCACCTTGCCGGAACTGCCCGATGCCAAGAAGGCCCGCTTCATGGGCGATTTCGGGCTGACCGATTATGACGCCAACGTGCTGACCGCCGATCTGGAATCGTCGTCCTATTTCGAGGCGGTCGCGCAGGGGCGTGATGGCAAGCAGGCGGCGAACTGGGTGATCAACGAATTGTTTGGCCGCCTGAACAAGGAAGGTCTGACCGTGACCGACAGCCCGGTGTCCGCGGCCCAGCTTGGCGGCGTGCTGGACCTGATCGGGTCGGGGCAGATCAGCGGCAAGATGGCGAAGGATCTGTTTGAACGGGTGTGGACCGAAGGCGGTGATCCGGCGGACCTTGCGGCCAAACACGGCATGCAGCAGGTGACGGATACCGCCGAGATCGAGGCTGCGGTCGATGCGATTATCGCCGAAAATCCGGGGCAGGTGGAAAAGGCCCGCGCCAACCCCCGGCTTGCGGGCTGGTTCACCGGGCAGGTGTTGAAGGCGACGGGTGGCAAGGCGAACCCGGCCACGGTGAATGATCTGGTCGCAAGGAAGCTGGGTCTGTGAGCGTCTGGGGCCGCCTTGTTGCGGCCCTGCGCCGTGTGGACCCGGCCCGCCTGATGGCGCAGGGGCGGGCGGAACTGGGCCGGGTGCAGCGGCTGGAAGGCCCGCATGCCCTGCGGGTTCTGGCCCGCGCGATCGATCTGTTTCAGGCGGCGCTTGCCGCAGGCGACCGGGCCGAGGCCACGCTGGCGCTGGCGCAGGCGCTGCGGATGAAGGCCGAACGCAGCCCGCCCGAACAGGCCCCCCTGCTGCGGGCGCGGGCAGTGGCGATGCTGAAGGCGCTGCTGTCGGACCGCGCGATTGCGCGCGACGATTCTGCCCATCACCGCGTGCTGGAAGCCTTGGCAGCGGCCTGGCTGCCCCTGCCGCATGACGCGCCCGACAGCGCCGCCAGCCTGGCCCTGCTGATCCGCGCGCGCGATACGCAATCGGCTGCGGTGGCGGCCCTTGACCGCGCCGCCCGCCCCGGCCTGTGGGCGCACAGCCTGCTGCGGCAGGCCGATCTGGACCGCGGCATCGCCGCCCACCCCCTCACCCCCGATGCCGCACGGCATCTGGCGATGGCCCAGCTTGCCACCGCATCGGCGCAGGATGTGTTAAGCCGGTTTTCGCCTGACGCCCGGCCATCTGCCGCTCATGGCCTGATAAGCCCCTGATCAGCCCCTAGAGGTTGCGGGGCATACCCCCTAAAACACAACATGCGGGGGCTGTGGCACAATCCGCCCGGTTTCGGGAATTTGTGTTTGTTGTCTTGGCCTTGGACGGCGAATCTCGCTAAACTTGTTAACATTGTGGTGGAGGATCGCTATGCAAAGCTATGAATTCAAGGTGATCCCGGCGCCGCGCCGTGGCATCAAGGCCCGAGGCGTCAAGACCACCGAAGACCGCTTTGCGCTGGCGCTGACCGAGGTGATGAATGACCTTGGCCGCGATGGTTGGGATTATGTCCGCGCCGACGCGCTGCCCTGCGATGAACGCACCGGGCTGACCGGCACCAAGACCACGTTCCAGAACATGCTGGTGTTCCGCCGCCCGTTGGCGGCAGGGGCGGTGCCCACCCCGATGGCGGTGTCCGAGGTTGAAACCCCCGCCTTGATGCTGCGCGCCACCATGCAGGATGACGCGCCACCGCTGCGGTTGGGTGTCTCTGCCACCGCGCCCGAAGGCGCTGCTCCGGCGATTGGTCCGGCCAAGATGGGCGTCGCGGCCGAATAGTCAGCCCGCCGCGCGCAGCGCCGGTGGCAAGACTTCGGCCAGAATATCAAGCGCGGCATCGTCGCCCAGACTGACCCGGATGCAGCGGTCCAGCGGCGCGACACCCGGCATGCGGATGAACACGCCGCGGGCCACCACTTCGCGCAGCACGGCGCGGGCATGGTCGCCGTCGCGCCCGCAGTCGATGGTCACGAAATTGGTGGCCGAGGGCAGGGGGCGCAACCCGTTGTCCGCCGCAATCGCCGCGACCCTTGCGCGGGCATGGATCACCCGCGCCTGCACCTGCGTCAGCCAGCCCTGATCCTGCAACGCCGCCCGCGCCCCCGCCTGCGCAATCCTTCCCACGCCGAAGTGATTGCGCACCCGGTCGAACGCCCGCGCCAGCGTTGGCGCGGTGATCGCATAGCCCACCCGCAGTCCCGCCATGCCATAGCCTTTGGAAAACGTCCGCATCCGGATGACCTGAGGGTGGTTAGGGTCGATGGCAGGGGTGGTGCCGGGGGGCGCGAGGTCGGAATAGGCCTCGTCCAGCACCAGAATGGCGGCGGGGGGCAGGTCGGCCACCATCGACTCGATCACCGCGGCCGGGTGATGGCTTCCCATCGGGTTGTCGGGGTTTGACAGGTAGATCAGCTTAGCGCGCGTGGCGCGGGCGGCGTCCAGCAGGGCCTGCGGGTCTTCATGGTCGCCCTTGTAGGGCACGCGGGTCAGGGTGCCGCCAAAGCCTGCGACGTGGAAGTTGAAGGTCGGGTAGGCCCCCTGTGAGGTCACGACCGCATCGCCCGGCCCGATCGTCAGCCGCACCAACAGGCCCAGCAACCCGTCGATGCCTTCGCCGATGGTGATGTGATCGGGGCTGATGCGGTGATGCGCCGCGAGGGCGGTTTTCAGATCATGCAGTTCGGGATCGCCATATTGCCAGACCTGCGCTGCCGCCGCCTGCATCGCGGCGATGGCGGCAGCAGAGGGGCCGAACAGCGATTCATTGGCCCCGAGCCGGGCGCGAAAGGCGCGGCCAAGGGCGCGTTCCTGGGTTTCCGGCCCGACGAAGGGCACGGTTTCGGGCAAGGACGCGGCGAGCGGGGTGAGGCTGGGATGTGTCATGGCCGGATTTGGCCTTGGCGGGGGGGATTTGGCAAGAGTGATACAATGGGTGCCCCCCACCCCCAGCCCCTCCCCACGAGGGGGAGGGGAGGCGATTGTGCTTGACGGGGGGCGGCCGGTTTGACGCCTGACCGAACCACAGCCCCAAGCGGCCCCCTCCCCCTTCGTGGGGAGGGATGGGGTGGGGGGGTGTCAGGCCAGTTCTGCCAGCCGGGACAGGGCCGCGCGCAGTTTGGCGGCTTCTTCCTCGCGCGCGTCCAGATTGGCGCGGGCTTCGATCACCACATCTTCGGGGGCGGAGGCCACGAAGTTGGGGTTGTTCAGACGCCCCGACAGCCCGCCGATTTCCTTGGCGAGTTTCTCCAAGCCCTTGGTCAGACGCGCCTTTTCCTCGGCAATGTCGATCAGCCCGGCCAGCGGAATGGCAAAACTCGCACCGTCCAGCGCAAGGCTGATGGCACCCTTGGGGGTGGCCCCTTCGCTAAAGCCGTCGATGCGGGCAAGGCGTTTGATCAGCGCCTCGTTGCGGTCCCAGGCGGTGCGGGCGGCGGGCGACAGTTCGGTCGCCACCAGATCGCATTTCAGGCCGACCGGCACATGAACCTGCGCGCGGGCCGACCGGATTTCCTCGATCAGGGTGGTGACAAAGCCCATCTCGGCGGCGGGGCCGGCGTCGATCAACTCGGCCCCATACGTCGGCCAGTCGGTATGCACCAGCAGCTTTTCGCGGGTGCCGGTGTTGCCCCAGAGGTCTTCGGTGATGAAGGGCATGATCGGGTGCAGCAGGATCATCGACTGGTCCAGCACCCAAGCCATGGTCAGCCGCGTTTCGGCGGCATGGTCGCCATCGAACAGCGGTTTGGCAAATTCGACATACCAGTCGCAGACCTTGCCCCAAACGAATTTATAGAGCGCGTCGGCGGCCATGTCGAAACGGTAGTCGGCAAGGGCCGCGTTCACCTCGGCCAAGGCCTTGGCAGTCTCACCAATGATCCAGCGGTTGGCGGTGGCGGTGGCCGTTGGCGGGGTGGTTTGGGTTTCATGACCCTCCCAGACGCCGTTCATTTCGGCAAAGCGGCAGGCGTTCCACAGTTTGGTGCCGAAGTTCCGGTAGCCTGCGATGCGTTGGGTGTCGAGTTTCAGCACGCCGCCAAGCGAGGCCATCGCGGCGTTGGAAAAGCGCAGGGCGTCGGCGCCGAATTCGTCGATGATCTCCAGCGGGTCGATGACGTTGCCGAGAGATTTCGACATTTTCTTGCCCTTGGCGTCGCGGACAAGGCCGTGCAGGTAGACGGTCTTGAACGGCACTTCATCAACCACGGCAAGCTGCATCATCATCATGCGGGCGACCCAGAAGAAGATGATATCGGCCCCGGTGATCAGGGTCGAGGTGGGGAAATACTTTTGCAATTCCGGCGTTTGCTCGGGCCAGCCGAGCGTGCCGATCGGCCAGAGGCCGGAGGAGAACCATGTGTCGAGGACATCGGGATCGCGGTAGATTGGGATATTCAGTTTTCCATTGCTGCCGAAAGCAGGCGACCAGTTTAGCAGTTCGTTCATCTGCGCCAGCGTAGAGCCTTCGGGCAACTCGCCTTGATATGTCGCAAGTTCTGAGACAAGTTCTACGGCAGCAGGCTGAGCGACAACGCTCTCATAGTAGGCTTGTGCTAATTGTAATGCATCGGTCTCAGAGGCGGCGCAGAATGCCATTTTATCGCCGGACGGTTTGACCGATCCATCCATCCATGCTGGACCTTCCGGGGCGAGGTTCGGCCCATACCAAACCGGAATCTGGTGGCCCCACCACAACTGGCGCGAGATGCACCACGGCTCGATATTCTCCAGCCAGTGGAAATAGGTCTTCTCGCCGGACTCCGGGATGATCTTGGTGGCACCTGACCGCACGGCATCCAGCGCGGGTCCGACGATTTTGGCGGTGTCGACGAACCATTGGTCGGTCAGCATCGGCTCGATCACCACTTTCGAGCGGTCGCCGAAGGGCTGCA
>JAZKGQ010000024.1:0-86089 GCA_040385825.1 Pseudomonadota bacterium
GGGCAATGCCCGACCGCCCCCTCGGGCGGGCATTCGTCAACGTCACCAGCAGAAAATCCGTGGGAGAAGTTGAACCATAAACCCCGTAGAACTGCGGTTGCTTGCCCACCCGGCGGGCGGGCATTGCCCTTTCGTCGTGCAAGTTTGAAGGCAGACCGGAAAACAGGACCGGTTCCCTCAAGGTTCATCCTGCCTTGGCGCCGGTCA
Organism: Pseudomonadota bacterium; assembly: GCA_040385825.1. GTDB lineage: Bacteria > Pseudomonadota > Alphaproteobacteria > Rhodobacterales > Rhodobacteraceae > JANNNF01. The sequence goes on from JAZKGQ010000024.1 coordinate 208, forward strand.
GCTCAACGCGGCTCAACGACACCTGTAGCACCGACAAAAACCGCCGCAGGAATGCGGCGACAGATGCCCTGGGGTCGGCCGCCGCATCGCCGAACACGGCAATCGCCCGCAGGCGTGCCATGCGATCGGGGGCAAGCCCGGCCAGATCGCCCGCCTCGCGCAGCAGACAGGCGTCTGCGATCACCTGCTCCAGCGGGGTCGCATCGCCGCCCTGCCCGCCCAGCATCCCCACCAGATCGGCCAGTGTTCTGCCCTGAGTTGCGGCCAGCACATCGGCAGGCCAGTCGCGGGTCATCCGGCGGTGCAGCCGGGCGCGGAACTGGGTTTCCAGAAATGCGCCATAGGGCCGTCCCGGCCCTGTGCGGCCCTCGGCGGCGTAAAGCGCGGTCAGATCGGGGTCTGGCGGCAGGTCGGCCAGGGACAGGGTTTCAAGCGCAACATCCGTCCCAAGCGCCGTCACGATCCCGAAGCCGGGCGGACAGGACACCAGCGAGGGCAGCGCCACATCGGTCAGCCCCCCCTGTCGCGTGACCGCCTTCACATGCAGATGCCCGCCCGCGTGAAAGCGGACCCCCGCCGCGATCAGCGCCTTGGCCACCGCCGGCCCCGGCGTGCGGCGGGCAAAGCTGGTCTGACCGAACAGCGCCACCTCGGACCCCGCCGCATCCTGAAACGGGTCCAGCACCGGGTAATGCGACACGGGGATCAGGGTCTTGCCCAAAGCCCCAGCCCGCGCGGTCACATCGGCGATCCAGGGCAGCAGATGCGGCTTGACCCGCAGCACCGCGTTCCAGCCGGCATCGGTGGGGTCGATGAACGCCTTCTTGCGGGTCGCATCATGGCGGCCGGGACGGGGTTCAAACACATTGGCGTCGATCATCAGCAGCCACAGGCCGGCGTCGGGTTCGACCAGATAGGACGCGTCCATCAGGGGCTGGCTGACCGACCCATCCGCCGCATGGGCCAGATACATCCGGGCATGCGGCGCGTCCGACGGGCCGAACGGGCTTTCCCAATGCAGATCGCGGGCATCGCGAAACAGCCCATGCGCAGCCATCGCCAGCAGCGCGTCCGGCATCCCGCCGCAGCGCATCGCGGGGGTCAGCAAGGCCCCCTCCATGTCCGGATCACTGGACACCAGCACCGATTGCCCCGCTGCCGTGACCAGACGGGTCGAGGTGTGCTTGCCATGCGGGCCGTACAGATCATGGTTGCCGGGGATCGCGTAGAACCGCAGCCCAAGGGCAGCATAGCGGGCCAGCAGGGCCGCCAGCCTGCGCGTCGTCTCGTGCTGGCCATCGTCGGTGTAATCGCCCGCCAGCACCACATGGCGCACCCCTGCAGCAAGAATCCGGTCCAGGGCGGCGGTCAGGGCGGCGGCGGCCTCATTTACCGCACGGGCGGCGGTTTGCACCTCGGTCCAGGGGCGCACGGCCATGCGGCCCCGGCCAAGATCGACCCCCAGCCCGAAATCGCCGAACGGATCGTGGAAATGCGCATCCGCAATCAGCGCGACCCGAAAGCGGCTATCGCCTGGCATAGACAAAATACCGCTCGGCGGACACGCCCGGCGGCAAGGCCAGCGCCACAAGCCCCGGATGACCCAGCGGCAAACCACTGACCGCAATGCCGCCTGGGGCCAGCAAACCCGCCATCAGCCCCGGCAACCATGTCAGCGTCACCGCGTCCACATCCGCGTAGCCTGTGCCGATATCGGCATGGGCCAAGGCCGCGTTCTGCCCGACAAGGGCCAACCCGGTTTCGGCAATCTCGCCCAGCACCAGATCACAGGGGGCAGGCACGCATGACCCATGCGCAGCCAAAGCCCGGTCAAAGGCCAGGATGCGGCGGGTGGGAAAAAGCTCGGCCAGATGGCTGTAGGTGCGGCCATTGCCAAGGCCGATCTCAAGGATTGCCCCCTGCGGCAGGGAAACCGTGGCCAGATGGTTCAGGATGTCGCGCTGCGCGGACAGGCGGCGGATGAAACTGTCAAGCCGGCTCATGCCGTTACGCCTTCACGATATGGTCGCCCGCAATGCCCCGGCGGGCAAAGACATTGCGGGTGTCGATGATCAGCGGCGACCAGTCGGCAAGGCGGGCATAGTCGACATCGTCATGGTCAGTGGCCACCAGCACGGCATCGAAGGCGGCAACCGTCGCCTGATCCAGCGCCACCGACGCCCGCCCCATCAGCGCGCCGTAGGCCCGCGTCTTGGGAATTTGCGCCACGAACTGGTCGTGATAGGCGGCCTGGCCCCCGCGTTCCTCGATCAGTTCGATCAGTTTCAGCGACGGGCTTTCGCGGATGTCGGGCACGTTCTTCTTGTAGGCAAGGCCGATCACCAGCACGCGCGACCGGCTGAGCGCCATGCCCCGCAGCCGATCCAGCGCCTCGGCCAGACGGGTGACGACATGGCGCGGCATGGCGGAATTGATTTCCCCCGCCAGTTCGATGAAGCGGGTGCTCAGGTCATATTCGCGCGATTTCCACGTCAGGTAAAACGGGTCGATCGGAATGCAATGCCCGCCCAGCCCCGGACCGGGGTAAAAGGGCATGAAGCCGAAAGGCTTGGTCTTGGCGGCGTCGATCACCTCCCAGATGTCCACGCCCATGGCCTCGTAGATCACCTTCAACTCGTTCACCAAGGCGATGTTGACCGCGCGAAACACGTTTTCCGTCAGCTTCACCGCCTCGGCGGTGGCGGTCGAGGATACCGGCACCGTGGTCTGCACCACGGCCCCGTAAAAGGCCTGCATCAGATCGCCTGCCGGGCCGCCGTCGCCTGCAATGACCTTGGGGATGGTCTGGGTGTCGAAGGCACGGTTGCCGGGGTCTTCGCGTTCGGGCGAAAAGCCAAGCCAGAAATCATGGCCGGATCGCAGCCCCGTGGCCTCCAGTATCTGCTTGACCGGGCCATCGGTGGTGCCGGGGTAAGTGGTTGATTCCAGAACGATCAACTGGCCGGGGCGCAGGGTTCTGGCGATGGCGTCACAGGTGCGGGTGACATAGGACAGATCGGGTTCGCGGTGCCGGGTCAGCGGGGTGGGCACGCAGATCACGATGACATCGCAGGCCCCCAGACTCGCGAAATCGCCGGTGGCGGCAAAGCGGCCCGCCTGCACTTCGGCGGCGAGGATGGTCGTGGGCACCGCCTCGATATAGCTTTCGCGCGAAGCGACCGCCGTGATCTTGGCGGGGTCGGTGTCAAACCCGGTCACGCTAAACCCGGCACGGGCCACGGCCATTGCCAGAGGCAGGCCGACATAGCCAAGGCCGATCACCCCCACACGGGCCGCGCGGGTTTGCAGCAGGGCAAGCAAGGGGGTATGCGGCAAGATCGACCTGTGTTTTCCGGGTATCCCCCGGAAATGCGGCAGTTTCAGAAGCCTGTCAAGCATCGTGCATCAGTGCCGAAACCCATCGCCCTTGGCCGGGTTTGGCGTTAAGCTGGCCTGGCTGCCCCAATCTCTGGCCTCCATGCCCCGCCCCTTGCGCATCGCATTCTACGCCCCGCTGAAAGATCCCGACCATCCGGTGCCCTCGGGCGACCGCCTGATGGCGCGGATGCTGGTGGCCTGCCTGCAGGCGGCGGGGCACCGGGTGACGGTGATGTCGCGCCTGCGGGCCTATCTGCGCGACCCGGACGATGCGGCAGGCTGGGCCGCGTTGCAGACCGCCGCCGCAGCCGAGGTGGTGCGTCTGGGCCATGTGCAGGCCGACCTGTGGTTCACCTATCACCCCTATTACAAATCGCCCGACCTGATCGGCCCGTCTGTCTGCGCCAAAGGCAACTTGCCCTATGTGACCTGCGAGGCGTCCTATTCAAGCCGCCGCAATCTGGGGGTCTGGGCAGCGATGCAGGCGCAGGTCTTGCAGGCGGTGCAGGGGGCGGCGCTGAACCTGTGCCTTACCGACCGCGACCGGGTGGGGCTGCTTGCCGCCGCGCCGCGGGCTGTGGTGGCGCGGTTGCCGCCCTTCATCGACGAGGCGCCCTTTGCCGCCCCCCCCACCCCGCGCCCCGGCCATCTGGTGACGGTGGCCATGATGCGCGCGGGCGACAAGGCGCAAAGCTATGCCCTGCTGGCGCAGGCCTTGGCCCTGCTGCCAGAGGGGCTGGACTGGCATCTGACGGTGGCAGGCGACGGGCCGTTGCGGTCGCAGGTGCAGGCGATGTTCGGCAATCGCGTGACCTGGGCGGGGCAGATGGACCGGGCCGGAGTGGCGGCCTTGCTGGCGACGGGGGCGGTTTACGTCTGGCCGGGGTGCGGCGAGGCCTACGGGCTGGCCTATCTGGAGGCGCAGGCGGCAGGACTGCCGGTGGTGGCGATGGCGGTGGCAGGCGTGCCCGAGGTGGTGACGGATGGCGTGACCGGGTTCCTGCTGCCAGACGGCGATGCGGCGGGAATGGCTGCGGCGATCGAACGCCTGCTGACGGATGCGGATTTGCGCGGCACCATGGGCCGCGCCGCACGGGGGCAGGTCCAGTTGCGCCATACCATGCAGGGGGCAACGCGGCGGCTGGACACGCTGCTGCAAGGGGTGGTGGCATGACGGACAGCTTCCTGCGCGCGCTAGACGCCCGCGCCGCAGCGGGCAGCCCGGCGCAGTTCTGGCTGCGCGATGATGATGCGGTGAAACCGACTGCCGCTTTGGATCAGCTTTTGGCCTGCGCCCCGGTGCCGCTGACGCTCGCGGTCATTCCGGCCTTTGCGGGCGCGGCTTTGGCGGACAGGCTGGCAACGGCTCCCCGCGTGACCGTGGCCCTGCATGGCTGGGCGCATGTGAACCACGCAAGCCCGGATCAGAAGAAACAGGAACTGGGCGACCACCGCCCTGCCGCCACGGTTCTGGCCGAACTGGCGCAGGGGACAGCACATCTGCGGGCGCTGTTCGGCGCACAACATGCCGCTGTGCTGGTGCCGCCCTGGAACCGCATTTCGCCTGCCGTGGTGACAGGCCTGCCCGGCATCGGCATCCGGGCGCTGTCGGTCTTTGGCCCGGCAAAACCGGCGCCCTTGCCGGTGATCAACACCCATGTCGATGTGATCGACTGGCACGGCACACGCGGCGGACGCGACGATGCCGTGCTGCTGGACGAACTGACGCAGGCGATGGACCTTGGCCCGCCGGTGGGCCTGCTGACCCACCATCTGGTGCATGACGCGCAAGTCTGGCGGTTTCTGGACCGGCTGTTTGCGCTGACCATCGGCCATCCGGGCTGCCGGTGGGCGGGCTTGCCCGATCTGCTGGACTGACGCCACCGCACCGCCGCAGCGCGAGGGGTATTGTCGGGCTTGCCCTTCACACGACAGCCTCGTCCGTCAGCACAGCGCCGTTGCCAAAGGTGACGACGCGCTGAAAATACCCGGCATAGGCCTTTGACACCAGCACCCAGACCACTGCCGGATCGTCGCCCTGCTGGCGCAGGAACGCCAGCGTGGCGCGCACGATCTGTTCCTGGCTGGCCGCGTCCAGCGCCGACAGCGCGCGGTTGAACACATAGATGTCCGACCGCCGCAGCAGGGCGCGGGCGAAGTTCAGCTTCTGGCGCTGCTGCACCGTCAGCCGCCGCCCGGCAGCCCCCAGATGATAGTCCAGCCCCGCCGCGAACACCTGTGCATAAAGCGCGGGCCGCGCGCGCAGCAAGCCCAGCAGGATCTCACGCAACTGGCGGTCGGCATCGCTGTATTTCTGGTTGATCTTGCCAAAGACGATGTTGTCCATCAGCGTGCCCGCCACCAGATAGCGGTCGGGGTCATAGCGCTCGATCAGGGGGCGCAGATGCACCGGCAGGCCTGCGTGAAAGAAATCGCGCACCGCCACGATCATCTCGCGCACCTCGTCATCCAGCAGGCCAAAGCGGTACTGCGGCTCGATGTACTGGAAGGCCAGGCCGATCATGGTCTGGCGGTCATCTTCCTTGACGCGGGCAAAGGGCAGGTTCTTCAGCCTGGGGATCAGCGCCTTGATGCGGGGCACATCCTCGGGTTCCATATAGGCCAGCCGCTGAAAGAACGGGTGGTCGGCGGGCAGGTCGTCGAACAGCTCGACCGTGGTTTCGGCAATCCGCAGCCCCATGCGGAACAGGATCGCCTGAAGCCCCGAATTGGCCAGGATACGGCTGAAATAGGCCCCGCCCTCGGCCCGGCCCATCTGGTCCTTCACATCGGTAAAGACGCCAAACAGCAGGTTGTCGATCACCCGTGCCTCGCTGTTATAGCTGCCCGACTGGAACGGCACCACCAGGTTGGCGCGGTCCAGCCGGTCCAGCTCGGCGCGGAACGCGGCGCGCAGGGTCAGGATCTGATCCGCCAGACCGGGGTTCGCGGCGGTGTTCAGCGTGGAAAACATCGCAAAATCCACCACCTGATCGGTCAGCCCCACCACATCCAGCGCCGCCATCATCGCCCCTGCCAGACCGTCATCCCCATGCCCGGTAACAGCGGCGGGGTCGATCCAGTCGGCGGTGAAGGCAAGATCGGGGTTGCCGGATTTACGGGCCTCCAGGCTGATGCGCCGGCGCGCGGCGGCGGGTTTGCCTGCCAGCACGGGCTCGGCCAGGGGCGCATGTTTCAACCCGTAGGCCAGATTGTCGCGCAGCGTGCCCGAGAAGAAATACGTATCCGACGAGGCATAGGTGATCCGCCGCCCGGCAATGGATTCGGGCAGGGCGTTCAGGTCATGATCCCCCAGCAACACCCGCCCGCCCACCGGCACCGCCAGCCGCGCCAGCACCTCGGCCAGCGCATCGGCGCCCGACGTGGCATCCCCCACCACCGCCACCACCTCGCCAGGGTCCACCCGCAGCGAGACATGATCCAGCCGCTTGGCCCCGGCATCATCCTCGACCGTCAGGTTCGACACGATCAGCGGCAGCCGCAGGCGCGGGGCATAGGACGCGTCCGGGCTGTGCAGGGCGGCGTCGGCCATGTCGGCGGTCTGAAACTGTTCCACCACCTGTTCATATTTGACCTGCACATCCTGCCGGGTCAGATCCCAGTCGATCAGCTCTTTCAGCGGCCCCGGCAATTCCTTGTAGGCGTTGATCACCGCAACCAGTTGGCCCACATCGAGATTGCCCTTGATCGTCAGATAGCCGCCAAAGACGTAGAACAGGAACGGCGTCAGTTGCGCCAGAAAGTTGTTCAGGAACTTGACCATGAACTTGCGCTTGTAGATCTGATAGCGGATGTGGAAAATCCCGGCCAGCCGGTGGGCAATGTCGGCGCGTTCGTAGTTGGACGTGTCATTGACCCGCACCGCGTTCATGCCATCGACGATTTCCGTCACCCGCCCCGCCAGATGCCGGGCCTGCAACTGGCGTTCGCGGCCAAGGGCGATCAGGCGGCGGCGCAGCGGCGGGATGATGCCGAACTGCACCGCCACCATGAACAGCGCGATCATCCCCAGCCAGAAATGCTGCACAAAGATGAAGAACAGCGCCGTCAGCGCCTGCCCCCCCAGCAACACCGGCTGCACGAAGGCATCGCCGGTAAAGCCGCCAAGCGGTTCCACCTCGTCCTTGACCATGCTGGCGACCTCGCCGCCCTTGACCTGCTTGAAGGACGCGGGCTGAAACCGCAAGATACGGTCCACCAGTTCAAACCGGATGCGGCGCAGCAGGCGCTCGCCCAGCAAACCCTTGTAGATGTTGATGTAATACTTGAACAACCCGTTGATGATGACCAGCGCCAGAAACGCCATGCTCAGCCCCAGCAGGGTTTGCAGCCGGTCCAGTTGCATGCCGCCGATCAGGTTGACCTCGCCCAGCCATGGCAGGGTCAGCGTGTAGGGCGCAAAGGTCTGCGTGGCGGCATAGGTATCGAACCCGGTGCCGAGGATGGGGCCATTGACGATCAGCTTGGGCAGGTCCAGCGCAAGGTAATAGGGCAGCATCGATAGCACGGCGATGCACAGAATCCAGATCTGTTGGGGCCGGGTGTGTCGCCAGATGTAGCGTGAAAAGCTGGGTTCCATGCGGATCGTCCGATCAAAATTCACAGATACCCGTAGCCGAAAAACCGTCAGCAGACAGGGTAACTACATCTGGTCACGCGCTTTTGTGACAAGGGAATACAGGATTTCTGCGCTTTGGGCCGCGCCGTCAACCGCAATCGCCAGTGCATTTCTGCTCAGCGGCTGTGCGATGGCGGCCCGGATCGCCTGCGTCAGCCTTTCGGCGGTCAGGTCGGTATCGGCCAGCACCGACACCCGGCCAAGTGCGGCCAGCCGGTCGGCCCGGTCGGCCTGTTCGGTTTCCCCTTGGGCGGTATAGGGCACCAGCAGCGCACGGCACCCGGCCTGCAAGATATCGCCCACCGTGTTGTAGCCCGCCTGTGACACCGACAGCCCCGCCCCCGACATCAGGCTGGCAAGGTCGGGGCGAAACCGTTCCAGCCGCACGTTCGGCGGGGCGGTGGCGGCCAGTTGGTCATAGGCATCTTGCGCAAGGTTCGGCCCGGTGATCACGCACCAGCGGCCAAGGTCGGGCATCAGCGCCGCCGCCGCCACCGCCGCTGTCACCAGATCACGCCCCACAGCCCCCCCCCCTGCCGAGACAAGCACATCGAAAACCTCTGCCGCCGGGGGGGGCGGGGCGGGCACGACAAGCCCCGAATAGGCCACCTTGTCGGCAATCAGACCGGCATGGGGAAAGCTGTCGCCAAGCGACGCAAAGCCGGGGTCGCCATGCACCAGCACCAGATCGAAGTGATTGCGCACCTGATCGACGGTTTCCATATCGCGGTCCGGGCGGCCCCGGCGTTGCAGGATGTCGCGCAGCGATGACACCAGCAGCGGACGGGGGCTGGTGGCCTCGATCGCGTCAATCAGCGGCAGCAGTTCAAAGCGCACCTGACGGCGGCCAAAGGGAAAGGCCTCGATCATCACGATGTCGGGTTGCAGGCGGTGGTAAGTGTCCAGCAGCATCGCGGTGCGATGTTCCAGAAACGCGGCATCGGCGGGGCTGCCGTCCGCCGTGACCAGCCCCTTGAAGCCACCATCGCGCACCGCAATCGGCGGCAGGGCGACATGGGGAATGTCATCGCCCGGAAACCCCGGCACCGGCATGCCGCCTGTCACCAGCGTCACCGCCATGCCCCGCGCGATCATCGCGCGGGCGACGCGGCTGGCGCGGGCCAGATGGCCGATGCCCAGCAGATGCTGGACGTAGAACAAGACCTTTGGTGCAGTCATGCGGCCCCCCTGAACAGCGCGGCCAGTTGCGCGACCGATGTGTGAAAATCCAGTGTCGCCCGCACCTGTGCCGCCGCTGCCGCGCCGCGCGCATCGCGCAGGTCGGGCCGGGTGATCGCCTGTTCCAGCGCCACCGCCAGCGCCGCCGGATCATCGGGCGGCACCAGCCAGCCATTGTGGCCATCGCGGAACAGCTCGGGAATGCCCGATATGTTGGTGGTCACGCAAGCGAGGCTTTGCGACGCCGCCTCGACCAGCACATTCGGCAAGCCATCCCTGTCGCCATCGGGGGTGATGCGGCACGCCAGCGCGAACAGATCGGACGCCGCATACCCCGCCAGCACCTGCCCCTGATCGACCGAGCCATGCCATGTGATGCGACCCGCCAGCCCCAGACTGGCGGCGAGCGCCTGCAAAGCGGCCTTGTCGCCCCCGCCCAGATGATCGAAGCGCCAGTGCAGATCACGGGGCAACCGGGCCAGGGCCTGCAACAGCACCTCATAGCCCTTTTTCGGCACCGCCCGCCCGACCGAGACAATCCGCACCGGGGCCAGCGGGTCGCGGCCATCGCGCGCGCCGCGATCCCCGGTGAACGGGGGAAAGCGGTCAAGGTTCAGCCCGTGATAGCTGAGGTGGACACGCCCCGGATCGGCGGCCAGCGATTGCAGGTGTTTGTGCCCGCTGTCGGTGCAGGTCACGGCCCACCGCGCGCGCGCCAGTTTCCCGGCCAGTTCCCAATCGGGCGAGGTCCAGATGTCCTTGGCATGCGCCGACACGGACCAGCCCATCCGCAGGATGCCGGCCGCGTAATCGGCGACAGAGGCAGGCGTGTGGATGAAATGGGCGTGCAGCAGGGCCGCCCTTTGGGGAAATTCCGCCACCAGAACCGCCGCCTGCCCGAACCGGCGGATGCGGTTGAGGGTGATGTCGCGGCGAAGGTCGCGCAGGAAGGCGCGGAGTGTCGCCCCGAAACCGGGCTGGCGCGATGCCGCCCACAATCCGCGCAAAACGCGGAAAGGCTCCTGATACAGATACTCCGGCAGATACAGCACCGGGGCCTGCATTTCCTCATGCACGGCGTGGCGCTTTTTGTCGGTCGCATGACGCAGCGACACGATCACCAGATCGAAGCCCGCCAGTTCCAGCCCGCGCAATTCCTGCGCGATGAAGGTTTCCGACAGGCGCGGATAGCCCTTGACCACCACGACCAGACGCATGGCGTTCACACCGCGGACCGCAGGCCTTCCGGCATGTCGACGCGGCGCCGCAAATCCTCGCCCACCAGACGCGCGATGTTGGGCAGCCCCTCCAGCCGCAGGCCCGGCGTGCCATGCGAGGGCGGGTTGCGATGCGGCAGGGCGCGCAGGGCGGCGGCCATGCGGGCCGGATCGCGCGCCTGTTCGGGCAGCAGCATGTCGATCATCCCCAGTTCCGCCGCGCGGGTGGCGCGCAAAAGCTGTTCCTCGCGCGGCACGGTGCGCGGCACGATCAGGGCGGGTTTGTCAAAGGACAGGATCTCGCAATAGGTGTTGTAGCCGCCCATGGCGACCACCCCGCGCGAGGCGGCGATCAGTTCTTCCATCCGCGTGTCGAATTCGATCACCTGGACCTGCGGAATATCCTGCCCCTTGCGCAGAAACTCGGCCCGCTGGTCGCCCGGCATGTAGGGGCCAAGCACGATCAGCGCCTTCTGGTCCAGCGTGGGGTCATGCAGATAGGCGTTCATCACGTCTTCCACCAGATCGGCGCCGTCACCGCCGCCCCCGGTGGTGACAAGGATGTAATCCCCCTCGGGCCGCTGCGTGGACAGGTTTTCGTGCAGGGCCCGGCGTTGCAGGAAGCCCACGAAATCCATCCGGTCGCGCACCGATTGCGGCACGTCCAGCCCGGTCAGCGGATCATGGAAATCGGGCGGGCCGTAAACCCAGATGTGGTCATAGGTGCGGTCGATCTTGCCCATCACATCATTGCGCTTCCATTCGGCGTCCAGCAGGCGGGGGGCGTCCATCACCTCGCGCAGGCCCAGGATCAGGGTGGTGCCCTGCCCTTTCAGATAGGCCAGCGTTTCCTCGATCTCGCCGCGCAGCCCCATCGGTTCCTTGTCGACGATGAAGATGTCAGGCGCAAAGGTTTCGGCGGTGTGGCGGATGATGGATCGGCGCATCTTGATGGTGTCGGCCACGTCGATATGTTCGGACAGAGATGAGTATTCGCCGTTGCGCAGCTTGATCACGCTTGGGATCTTCACGAAATCCACCCGCGCGCGGTAATCGAACGCCCCCGCGATCTGTGACCCCGAGATGATCAGCACCATCAGGCCGCGATATTCCTCGACCAGCGCATGGGCGATGGTGCGGCAGCGCCGCAGATGGCCCAGCCCGAACGTGTCGTGGCTGTACATCAGGACGCGGGCGTTTTCGAAACGGTTTTTCATGCAGTACGCCTTACAAGCGGGAAACGTGGCGAAGGGTCTGGCTATTTGTAGGGATCGGCGGCGTCGCGCAAGCCGTCGCCCAGGAAGTTGAAGGCAAGGATCACAAGGATCACCGGCACCACCGGGAACATCAGCCAGGGGTAGAGCGCGATGATGTTGACGCTGCGGGCCTCGGTCAGCAGGATCCCCCAGCTTGAGATCGGCGCGCGCAACCCGATGCCAAGGAAACTGAGCGCGGTTTCCCCAAGGATCATCGCGGGGATGGTCAGGGTCGCGGTGGCAATCAGATGCGACATGAAACCCGGCACCATGTGCCGCCCGATGATCCGGCTGCTGCCCGCCCCCATCAGACGGGCCGCCAGCACATAGTCTTCCTCGCGCAGGGCCAGCAGTTTCGACCTGACTGCGCGGGCAAGCCCGGTCCAGTCCAGCAGGCCAAGGATCACCGTGATGCCCATGTAGACGAGGATGGGACTCCAGGTCACCGGAATGATGGCGGCCAGCGCCATCCACAGCGGAATGGACGGGATGGATTGCAGCACCTCGATCACGCGTTGTGTGATCGCGTCGAACCAGCCGCCATGATAGCCCGCAAGCCCGCCGATCACGATGCCCAGCACAAAGCTCATCGTCACGCCAAGGATGCCGATGGTCAGCGAGATGCGCGCGCCATAGATGGTGCGCGACAGCACATCGCGGCCCAGACGGTCGGTGCCCAGCAAGAACATCTGGCCGTCCTTGGCGGGGCAGACGAAGTGCACGTTGCCGGGGATCAGGCCCCAGAACTTGTAGCTGTCCCCCGCACAGAAAAACCGCAGCGGCTGCACCTGCGAGGTATCATCGGTGTAGACCCGGCGCAGAGTTTCCATGTCCAGTACCTGCGTGCGCCCATAGACGAAGGGGCCGACGAACCTGCCCTTGTCAAACAGATGTACGGCCTGCGGCGGGGCGTAAAGGAAATCGGTGTTGCGGGTCTGCTGGTTGTAGGGGGCCAGAAATTCGCTGACAAGGATCGTCGCATAAATGGCGATCAGGAAAACCCCGCACCAATAGGCGATGCGGTGCTTGCGGAACTGCCACCACATCAGTTGCAACTGGCTGGCCTGCGCGTATCTGGCCTGCGCCGACCCGGTCTTTTCGGCCTCATACGGGTCAAAGGGCGCGTCAGACACATAATGGCCCATCGGCGCGCCGGGGGCTGGAAGTTCGGTCTGCGTCATTTGGCTACCTTTGCGCCAAGGCGGATGCGGGGGTCAAGCAGGGCAAGGGCAATGTCCGATATCAGCACGCCGATCACCGTGAGGAAGGCCAGAAACATCAGGAACGACCCGGCCAGATACATGTCCTGGCTTTGCAGCGCCCGGATCAGCATTGGCCCGGTGGTTTCCAGCGACAGCACGATGGCGGTGACCTCTGCCCCCGAGATCATCGCAGGCAGGATCGAGCCGATGTCCGAAATGAAGAAGTTCAGCGCCATGCGCAGCGGGTACTTCAGCAAGACCTTGCGCGGATGCAGCCCCTTGGCCCGTGCCGTGGTCACATACTGCTTTTGCAACTCGTCCAGCAGGTTGGCCCGCAACCGCCGCACCATTCCGGCGGTACCCGCCGTGCCGATGATGAACACCGGTATCCAGATATGCGACAGGATCGAGCGGAATTTCTCCCAACTGAACGGCTCGTTCAGATACTGGCGGTCCATCAGGTTGCCGATGGACACGCCAAACCAGGTGTTGGCGAAATACATCATCACCAGTGCGAGCATGAAATTCGGCACCGCGATGCCGACCAGCCCCAGAAAGGTCAGGCCATAGTCGCCCCAGCTGTACTGATGCGTCGCCGAATAGATGCCGATGGGAAAGGCCAGCGCCCAGGTGAACAGGATGGTCAGCACCGACAGGATCACGGTCAGGAACAAACGATCCCCCACCACCTCGTTCACCGGCAGGCGGTATTCAAAGGAATATCCGAAATCCCCGGTCAGCATCCCCCCGGCCCAGCGGAAATAGCGCACGATCTGCGGCTGATCAAAGCCGTATTTCTCGCGCAGAACCTCGATCTCGGCCAGATCGGCCTCCTCGCCCAGGGCCTGCAATTCCGAGACATAGCTTTCAAAGAAATCCCCCGGCGGCAGTTCGATGATGGTGAACACCAGCACCGAAATCAGGAACAGGGTGGGGATCATGGTCAGAACGCGCAGCGTGATGTAGCGGATCATCCCCTAGCTTTCCTCGTAAAAGAAGGTGTCGGGCAGATAGGCCCCGAGAAAGCTGGTCGGGATGAACCCGTACAGGCCCTCCTCCGGCACGTTGCGCAGTTTCGACGACCGCACCACGGGTTGCAGCGCGCCGTTGACGGTGCCGATGGTGAACACCTGATCGGCCCGCAAGGCCAGCATCCTGCTCCAGATTTCGGTGCGCTGCGCGGTCGAGGTGCTTTGCCGCCACGCGCCTTGCAGCGCCAGCAATTCCTTCACCGGGGCCATGTCCGGCGGCTCTCCCGCCTCGCCGCCCGAGGCATAGTTGCTGCCCCAGACCGGCCATTGCAACTGATCCGCGCCCGTGGGGGCAAGCTGGTCGGGCGACATGTCCGCCGTGGGCACGCCGTTGTCGAGGCCAAAGAACACCGACATCTGCACCTCGCCCGCCAGGGCCCGGCTGCGGAACACGTCGCGCTGCGAGGTGCGCACATAGATCGCGATGCCCACGTCGCGCATGTGGTCGCGGATCAGTTCCAGCACATCGGTTTCCAGCGTGCTTTCGCCCGAGGATTCGACGACGATCCCGGCCTTGCGCCCGTCCGCCAACAGCCGGATGCCGCCCCCGGCCCGGTCGGTCAGGCCCAACTCATCCAGCAGGCTATTGGCCAGCGCGGGGTCATATTGCGCCCAGGCCGCCGCGTATTCCGGTTTGAACAGCGGGCTTTCGGGCGTCACCGTATCGGCGCTTTCGCGGCCAAGGCCAAAATAGATCACCTTGTTCAGTTCAGCCCGGTTGATCGCCACCGACATGGCCCGGCGCATCCGCACGTCCTGAAACAGCGCCCGCCACACCGGATCCTTGCAGTTCAGGTTCGGCAACAGCGCAACGCTGGACCCCTGGGTGCGCCGCCACAGCGACACTTTCAGCGGATGCTGCTTTTCAGCCTGTTTCAGCAGAGTATAGTCGGGAAAGTCGATGTTGATGGCCTGAAGATCGCTTTCGCCGGTGGCGGTCTTGGCTGCGATGATTTCAGCAGAAGCCACGTCCAGCACGAAACGGTCAACGTAAGGGAGTTGGGTGCCCGCCTGATCGACGCGGTGAAAATACGGGTTACGCTCAAATATGAATTGCTCGGCGGGGGGGGCAGTGCGCGGGCGCCACGCCTCCAGCGTCGGCAGGTCGGGGTTTTCGGGCCGGTTCTGGCGCGACATCTTCTGATGCAGGCCCTGCCAGTCGTCGACCCGCATTTCCTCGATCAGGGCCGCCAGCTTTTCCGGCGTCTGATACTTGGCATGAAACTGCCGCATGTAGGCCCCCGGAATGCACAGCAGCAACGGCAGGGGCGCGGCGAGTTTGGGCAGGAAATCGGGGGACGGGGCGGCAAAGGTATAGCGCACGGTCAGATCGTCGATCACCTCGAACGTCGCCAACTGCCCGTCCGACATCAGTTCAGGCGGCGGGCCGGACCGGAACAGGTCTTCGTTGTTGATCATGTCCTCCCAGGCATAGACGAAATCGGCAGCGGTGAAGGGGCTGCCGTCCGACCAGCGGTGGCCCGCGCGCAGGAACAGGGTGTAGATGCGGTTTTCCACCGCCTCGCAGGCGGCAAGGATATCGGGCTGAAGGTTCAGGTTGGCATCATAGCCCATCAGGCGCGAATAGCCGTTTATCGGGATCATGCGGATATCGCGCTGACCGCCGACCAGCATGCGGATGGTGCCACCCTGCCTGCCGGTCTGTCGCCCCATGGCGGGCAGGTCGATCACGCGCGGGTTGGTGGGCAGGCGCTGCGCCATCGGCGGCAGGGTGCCTGCGGCCACGTCGGCCTCCAGCAACGGGGCCTCGGCGTTTGCGCGAATGGGCAGGGCAGCGGCGGCGAGCAGGCCAAGCGTGGTGCGGCGGGTGATCATGCTGTCAGTTCCCGCAGATCGGCGCTTGGGTGGGCCAGCACGAAATGCCCCCCCCCAAGGTCGATCGGTTGCAGGGCGGCGCGGTCCTCTGGGCTTGCCCGAAACGCCGGAGCCCAACTTTCGGACGCAAGGGTGCTGGACCCGCCGATGGTCTGAAAATCCAGCGGGCGGTCAAGGTCGGGGTAGGGCACGGCGGCCAGCAGCGCGCGGGTATAGGGATGCACGGGGGCCGTCATGATCACCTCGCGCGGGGCAAGTTCCACGATGCGCCCGGCCCACATCACCGCAACCCGGTCGGCCATGTAATCGACCACGGCCAGATTGTGCGAGATGAACAGATAGGTCAGGCCAAGGTCTTTTTGCAAATCCTTCAGCAGGTTCAGGATCTGCGCCTGCACCGATACATCCAGCGCCGACACCGGTTCATCGCACACGATCAGCCCCGGCGTCAGCGCCAGCGCGCGCGCGATGCCGATGCGCTGGCGCTGCCCGCCGGAAAAGCTGTGCGGGTATCGGTGGCGGGCGGACTGGCCCAGACCGATGGCGGCAAGCAGGCTGTCCACCGTGGCACGGCGGTCTGCGGGGGTGCCGCGCCGGTGAATGTCCAGCGGTTCGGACAGGATGTTGCCCACCGTCATGCGGGGCGACAGCGACGACACCGGGTCCTGGAACACCATCTGAATCTGGGTGCGCAGGCGTTGCAGATCGTCGCCCTGCGCCGCCAGAACATCGACCGGACCGGACCCGTCGTCATAGATCACCGACCCCGCATCCGGCGTGACCGCGCGCATCAGGATCTTGCTGACCGTGGTCTTGCCACAACCGCTTTCCCCCACCAGCCCCAGACATTCGCCGCGGCGGATGTCAAAGCTGACGCCATCGACAGCGGGGGCGGCCTTGGCCTTCTGCCCCAGATCCCAGGCTTGGCTACGGGTCTGGAACGTCTTGGTCAGCCCCCGCACCGACAGCAGCACCTCGGGCGCGCGGGCGGCGGCAGGTTTGGCGGTGCCAAGCGTGCCGGTCAACTTGGCATGGTCGATCCTGATTTCCCGCAAGGGGCGCAGCCGTTCGCCTGCCGCCATCCCGAATTGCGGCACAGCGGCCATCAGGCCCTTGAGATAGGGGTGCTGCGGGTTGCGGAAGATCGGGCCGACCGGGCCGGATTCCATGATGCGGCCCTGATAGATCACCACCACCTCATCGGCCACGTTGGCCACCACGCCAAGGTCATGGGTGATCAGCAGGATCGCCATATCCAGCCGTTGCTGCAAATCGCGCAGCAGGGTCAGGATCTGCGCCTGAATGGTCACGTCCAGCGCGGTGGTCGGTTCATCCGCGATCAGCAGCGACGGCCCGCAGATCAGCGCCATGGCGATCATCGCGCGCTGCCGCATGCCGCCAGACAGCTCGAACGGGTACATGTCGAACACCCGGCCCGGCTGGGCAAAGCCCACCAGCGACAGCATGTCTTGCGCCTTTTCGCGCCGTTCCGCCGCCGTGGCGGTGGTATGTATCTGCAAAACCTCGGCGATCTGGTTGCCCACGCTGTGCAGCGCGGAAAACGAGGTCATCGGTTCCTGAAAGATCATGCCGATGCGCCTGCCCCGCACCGCGCGGATGGCGCGGCCATCGCGCGGCAGGGTCAACAGGTCGACCGGGCCGCCGCCGGTCTTGGGGTCATTGAACAGCACCCGCCCGCTGGTTTGCGCCAGCGCGGGCTGCAAGCCCATCACCGCCTGCCCCAGAATGGATTTGCCGGACCCGGATTCCCCCACCAGCGCGGTGATCTTGCCCGGACTGACCCGCAGCCCCACGCCTTTCAGCGCCTCCAGCGGGCCGGTGGCCAGTTGAAAGGTGACCTTCAGATCTTCGATCCGCAGCAGATCGGCGGACAGCAGGTCAGCGCCCAGTTCAGGCCGGTGCAGTGTCATCCCTATCGGCCTTTTGTTGTTTTGCGCGTGTCTTGCCGGGGCAATCGTACACGGTTCTTTGATCGGGACACTAGCCTAGGGCAAAATTCCTGTCTATTCCGATTGATGCGGCGGGCATCTGCGCCTGTTTCGGGCAGGATGACGCCGTTTCGTGATCACGGCAATGTTGCGGTGCGAAGGCCGCGCGCGGATGCAAGGCGGCTGCCAGCAGCAGGAAACATGCTAGGATGACGCGATGAACATGCCGAATCCTCCTGCCTTTCTGACCGACCTGCCGGTCTTTGCCGAGTTCGAGGATGTCGCCGACATTGCCCGCTATCGCCCGCTGCCGGAGGGCTGGGCGCTGGCGGTGGCCGATGTGGTATCGTCCGGCGCGGCGATTGCGGCGGGCAAGTACAAGACCGTCAACATGGCCGGGGCCTCGGTGATCACGGCGGTATTGAACGCGCTTGGGCGCAATGATTATCCCTTTGTGTTTGGCGGCGATGGCGCGGCGGTGGCGGTGCCACCTGACGGGATCACCGCCGCGACTGCGGCGCTGGCCGATGTGGGCCGCTGGATCGAGGCCGATCTGGGCCTGTCGATGCGCACGGCGCTGGTGCCGCTGGCCGACATCCGGGCGGCGGGTCTGGATGTGCGGGTGGCGCGGTTTGCGGCCAGTGGCGACATTTCCTTTGCGATGTTCGCGGGCGGCGGGTCGGCCTGGGCAGAAGCCCAGATGAAGCAGGGGCGCTTTGCGGTGGCGATGGCGCCGCCCGGCAGCAAGCCCGATCTGACCGGGCTGTCCTGCCGCTGGAACCCGGTGCAGGCGCAGAACGGCCAGATCGTGTCAGTGATCGCGGTGGCCGCCGGGCGGCCCGAGGCCTTTCGCCAGCTGGTGGCCGATGTGGTGGGCATCGCCAATGCCGCAGGCGCCAAAGGCAGCCCCCTGCCCGTGCAAGGCCCGACCCCGCATCTGGGCTTTGCCGGGGTCGAGGCCGAAGTGCGCGCACAGACCCCGCCGGGCGCGTCCTGGTCCACCCGGCTGAAGGCCCGGCTGGCGGTGGTGTTTGCCATCGTTGCGGCCGTTGTACTGCACCGCACCAACCTGACCGTCGGCGGGTTCAACGCGCGCGATTATGGCCGCGAACTGGCGCGCAACACCGACTTCCGCAAATACGACGACGGGCTGAAAATGACCATCGACGTGGGGGACGCGGGCCTTGCCCGGATCGAGGCCCGGCTGGAACAGGCGGCGGCGCAGGGCGTGTGCCATTACGGGCTGCACCGCCAGACCTCGGCGCTGGTCACCTGCATCGTGCCATCCCTGAACAGCCGCGATCACATGCATTTCATCGACGGCGCGGCAGGCGGCTATGCGCAGGCCGCAGCGCAGATGAAAGCCAGCATGACCCCGGCAGCCATGGCCTGACAAAGGCCTTGCGCGCCCCCCGCGATTGGGCTTGAGTGATCGGCATTGATGCCGTTCCTTTCGGAAATCCCGCAGCACAAGGCCGCCCGACCCCATGCTGGACCCCAAGCTTTCCCGCTATATCTGGACCCACACCCGCGCGCAGCAGATGTGGATTCTGTTTGTGGTGGCGGTGTCGATGGTGCCCTATTACCTGTCGTTCAACCTGCCCAAGCAGATCGTGAACGGCCCGATTCAGGGCGAAGGCTTTGAAGGCCCCGAAGTCACCCAGCAATTCATGCGCATCGCCTTTGACCTGCCGGTGGTGGGCAACGTCGTGCTGTATGACGGGGTCGATCTGACCCGGCTGGGCATGCTGATGGCGCTGAGCGGGGTGTTTCTGGGCCTTGTGATCGTGAACGGGTTGTTCAAGTTCTACATCAACACCTACAAGGGCAGGCTTGGCGAACGCCTGCTGCGGCGCATCCGCTATACGCTGGTCGATCAGATCCTGCGCTTTCCCCCGGCCACCTTCAAGCGGCTGAAGGGGGCCGAAGTGTCCAGCATGGTGAAGGACGAGGTGGAACCGCTTGGCGGTTTCACCGGCGATGCCTTTGTCGCCCCGGCCCTGTTGGGGGGGCAGGCGCTGACGGCACTGATCTTCATTTTCGTGCAAAGCGTGCCCTTGGGGCTGATCACGGCGGCGCTGGTGGCGGTGCAGGCCTTCATCATTCCGCGCATGCGGCGCAGGCTGCTGGTCTTGGGGCGGGAACGGCAGTTGACGGCGCGCGAACTGGCAGGCCGGGTGTCCGAAATCGTGGACGGCATCAGCACGGTGCATGCCTATGACACATCCAACTATGAACGTGCCGACATCGCATCGCGTCTGGGGCGGATCTACAAGATCCGCTTCGACATCTATCAGTGGAAATTTCTGGTCAAGTTCATCAACAACTTCCTCGCATCCGTCACGCCCTTTCTGTTCTACAGCGTCGGCGGCTATCTGGCGCTGAACGGGCGGCTGGACATCGGCCAGTTGGTTGCGGTGATCGGGGCCTACAAGGATTTGCCGGGGCCGCTGAAGGAACTGATCGACTGGGATCAGAACCGGCAGGACGTGCAGGTCAAATACCAGCAGGTGATCACCCAGTTTGCGGTGGATGGCATGTTGCCCGAAGGCATTCAGGCGCTGTCGGGCGAGGCCCCTGCCGCCCTTGCCCCGCCGCTGGCCGCCGTCAATCTGGGGGTGGTGGATGACAGCGGAGCGGTCGGGCTGGCGCAGGTCAACTTTACCCTGGCCCCCGGTGATACGGTGGCGGTAGTAGGCAATTCGGGGTCAGGCGGCGACATTCTGGCCGAGGCGCTGGCCCGTATCGTCTGGCCCAGCAGCGGCAAGATCACCAGCGGCGGGTCGGTGCTGCACGATCTGCCGGAATCGGTGTCGGGCCGGTCGATCACCTATGCCGACAGTGACGCCTATTTCTTTTTCGGCAGCGTGCGCGACAACCTGCTGTACGGGCTGAAACATGCGCCGCTGATCCAGCGGGATTACACCGGCGCAGATGTGGCGACACGGGCCTGGAACCAGCGCGAGGCCGCCCTTGCGGGCAACCCCGATTACGACCTGAACAGCGATTGGATCGACTATGCCGGCAGCGGGCTTGCGGCCGGCGCCGATCTGATGCCTGCGGTGCTGGCGGTGCTGGATACCGTGGGGGTGACGCGCGATCTGCTGGACCTGGCGCTGCGGTCCAGCCTGACGCCGGACCTGGCCGAAGCGGGCGATCTGGCCGGGCGGATCATCGCCATGCGTCAGGCCCTGCGCGAAGATCTGGTGGCGCAGGATCTGGCCGGGCTGATCGTGCCGTTTGAACCGGGGGCCTACAACCCCGAGGCCACGGTGATCGAGAACCTGCTGTTCGGCACCGCGCGCAGCGCCGCGCTGATGCCTGACGCCATCACCACCAACAGCTATTTCCGCGCAACCCTGCGTGCCCAGGGGCTGGAAGACAGCCTGTTTGACACCGGCGTTGCCGTGGCGCGCAACGCGGTGGAACTGTTCAGCGACCTGCCCCCCGGCCATCCGTTCTTTCAGCAACTGACCTTCATGAATGCCGACCACATTCCCGACTATCAGAAACTGCTGCAAAAGATTGACCGGACCGCAGGCGGGCTGACCGAGGATGACCGCGCCCGGATGATCCGGCTGAGCTTTGACTACATCGAACCGCGCCACCGCTTTGGCCTGATGACCAATGATCTGATGGCGCAGATCGTGGCCTTCCGCCGTGCCTTCCACGACGGCCTGCCAGACGGTCTGCGCGACGCGATCGAGATGTACGATCCTGACCGCTACATGGTGTCGGGCACCTTGCTGGACAACATGCTGTTTGGCCGGATCAGCCAGAAATACCGTGACGGCGCCGAACGGATCTATGCCGCCGTCGGCAGCCTGCTGCGCCCCTTGGGCCTGTATGAAACCGTGCTGTCGGTGGGGCTGGACTACCACGTCGGGGCGGGCGGCAAACGGCTGTCGGCGGCACAGCGGCAAAAGCTGGGTCTGGCCCGCGCCCTGCTGCGCCGGTCGGACTATTATGTTTTCAACCGCCCGCTGTCGGCGCTGGATGGCCGCCAGCAGATGCAGATCCTGCAAAACGCCCTGGCCCATCTGCGCCGCGACGAGGGCAGCCCCGGCATCGTCTGGGTGGTGTCCAACGTGGCGATGGCCCGGCATTTCGACCGGATCGCGGTGTTTGACCGGGGCGTTCTGGCCGAAGAGGGCGAATATGACGGCCTGTCTAAAAAGAACGGTATCTTCAAGGATATGATCACGGCATAGTGACGGTGCCGGTGCAGGATGCTCACAAGGGGATAGGTGCGGTTTTGCTGCTGAACGACGAAGTCAAAATGCTGAAACAGGTGCCGCTGTTCGCGGGGGTGCCGTCCGCCAAGCTGAAACTGCTGGCGTTCACGTCCGAACGCGTGGTGTACCGCGCGGGCGAGACGCTGTTCTTGCAGGGCGACGAAGGCGATGCGGCATTCGTCATCCTGTCGGGCGGCGCGGATATTCTGGTCGACACCCCCGATGGCCCGATCAAGGTGGCCGAGGTCGAGGAAAACTCTTTCGTCGGCGAAATTGCCATCCTGTGCGATGTGGCCCGCACCGCCACCGTCAAGGCCAATTCGCAGGTCGAGGCGCTGCGGATCAGCAAGGACAATTTCTTCAAGCTGCTGGCCGATTTTCCCGAAATGACCATCGAGGTGGTCCGCGTGCTGGCCGACCGGCTGAGCCAGACCACGCAAGAGCTGTCAGAAGCCCGGCGCGAGGCGCAGGGGTTGCACTGATCCCGTGGCCCGGCACCCGTGGTTCACCGCAAGGTTTTTGCCGATTTTGCCGGATTCCGGCGCGCCATGCTCTTGCCTTGTTCGTATCGTCCCGTCACCTTGCAAGAGGAAGAAGGATCGCTGCCCCGTGCCGAAGTTGACCCCTGACCGAGCTGCCCTGTGACTGACCGGACCGCATCCGTGCTGCCCCGCGTGAACGCAGCCTTTGGGCTGCGCGCATGACGGCGGCACCGTTCCAGATCCGGCTTTGGGGCGTGCGTGGCAGTCTGCCGGTGGTGGGGGCTGCGTTCCGCAAATATGGCGGCAACACCCTGTGCATCGAAATGCGCTGCGGCGACCATGTGCTGCTGTTCGATGCGGGGTCGGGCCTGATGCCCGCCGGGGCCGCGCTGCGCGAAGAAGGCCAGCGCGACATCACCCTGTTCTTCACCCATTTCCACTATGACCATGTGATGGGCCTGCCATTCTTTGGCCCGCTGTGGAACTGCGATGCCCGGCTGAAGGTCTGGTCCGGCCATATGGCGGGCGAGATGACCACCGCCCAGATGCTGAAGGAATTCATGCGCCCGCCGTTCTTTCCGGTGGGGCCGGACTACTGCCCGGCGCAGATACAGACCGGCGATTTCCGCGCGGGCGATGTGCTGACCCCCTACCCCGGCATCACCATCCGCACCGGGCTGCTGAACCATCCGGGCAAGGCCATGGGATACCGGGTAGAGTTTGGCGGCCGCAGCGTGGCGCTGATCACCGATACCGAACATGAGGGCGACACGCTGGACCCGACCATTCTGGACCTGATCACGGGCTGCGATCTGTTCTTGTATGACGCCACATTCGAGGAATCCGAGCTGCCGCGCTACCTTGGCTTTGGCCATTCCACCTGGCAGCGCGGCGTGGCCCTGGCGCAGACGGCGGGCGTGCCGCAGGTGGGGTTCATCCATCACGCCAAGTTCCGCACCGACGCCGATCTGGACCGGATCGAGGCCGAAGCCAAGGCCCTGCACCCCGGCGCGTTTTGTGGCTATGATCTGCAGGTGATCAACGTCTGACCTGCGGGGGCCGCGCCCTCTGCCCGTGGCAAAACCGGCCCAGACGCCCCCGACAGGAGTCAGATGGTGACCAATCGCCTGCGCCCCAATGTCCTGCCCGCCCGCGTCCTGGCCGAGATTGCCCGGCGCGAGGATGCGGCAGAGCGGCTGATCGGCTGGGTGCAACTGTGCATCGTGGCGTTTTTCGGGGTGCTGTATGCGCTTGCCCCGCGTGCCGAAGGCGGGTCCGGTGAAAACTTCGTGCCGATGACGCTGGCGGCCTATCTGGCCTTCACCCTGTTCCGGCTGGGCCTGTCGTACCGCATCACCCTGCCCGGCTGGTTCGTGGTCCTGTCGATGGTGGTCGACACGGCGCTGCTGTGCGGGCTGATCTTTTCCTTTCACATCCAGTATGCGCAGCCGGCGGCCTTCTACCTCAAGGCCCCGACGATGATCTACTTTTTCATCTTCATCAGCCTGCGCGCCCTGCGCTTTGATCCGCGCTATGTGCTGATTGCGGGGCTGGTGTCGGCGGCGGGGTGGCTGCTGATGGTGGGTTATGCGCTGACCTCTGACATGGGCAAGATGAACATTACCCGCAATTATGTGGAATATCTGACCTCGAACTCCATCCTGATCGGGGCCGAGATCGACAAGAGCCTGACGCTTCTGGGGGTGACGGCGATCTTGTCCTTTGCCCAGTACCGTGCCCGCAAGGTGTTTGTGGACGCCATCCAGAGCCATTCTGCGGCCAGCGACCTGCGCCAGTTCTTTGCGCCCGAAGTGGCCGCGCGCATCACCACCTCTGATGTGATCCCGACCGCCGGCCTGTCGGAACAGCGCGAGGCCGCCATCCTGTTTGTCGATGTGCGCGGCTTTACCCGCGCCGCCGGAACCATGCCCGCCGCCGCGGTGATGCAGGTGCTGTCGCAGTATCAGCAGGCGGCGCTGACCGCGATCGAGGCCGAGGGCGGGCGCATCGACAAGTTCATCGGCGACGGCATTCTGGCGACCTTTGGCGCGGTACAGGCCAGTGACACCTTTGCCGCCGATGCGCTGCGCGCCGCGGTGCAGGTGATTGCGGCGCTGGATGCGCAGCAGGCCGCCTTTGCAGGTCTGGGCTGGCAAGGCCCGTTCAGAACCGGGGTCGGCGTTGCCGCCGGGCCGGTGACGGTGGGCGTGGTCGGGGCGGCGGGGCGGCTGGAATTTACTGTGATCGGCAATGCGGTCAATCTGGCCTCGCGGCTGGAAAACGCCAACAAGGCGCTGCACAGCCGCGCGCTGACCGATGCTGCGACCTTTGACCTTGCGCGGGCGCAGGGCTATGACGGCCCCACCCCGCTGCGGCAGCAGGACGCCGACATCGCCGGGCTGGCGCTGCCGGTGCGCGCGGTCGTGCTGGCATGATGACCCGGCCCCCTGACCCAACGGACGGCGCAAGATGACAGACCTGCCCAACCCTTCGCCGCACCATCCTGTTTTCTCGGACGCGGACCATCTGCCGGCCCATGACGCGGCCAAAGACCCCGTTCTGTGGCGGCGCGTCACCATCATGCGGCTGCGGATCGCATCGGGGCTGGTGCTGTTCCTGTTTGCCACCACGCATTTCCTGAATCACGCGCTTGGGCTGATCTCGCTGGAGGCCATGCAGGCCGGGCAGGATTTCCGCCTGCCGATCACCCGCAGCCTGGCGGGCATGACGGTGCTGATCACCGCCACCGCCATTCACTTCGGGCTGGGCCTGTGGACCCTGATCCGGGTGCGCACCTGGCGGCTTGGGCCGCGCAGCCTGCTGCAACTGCTGTTCGGGCTGCTGATCCCGGTGCTGCTGATCCGGCATGTGCTGGGCACACGCGGCGTGGCCGAGATGTTCGGCATCGACGACAGCTATGCCTATGCGCTGGCGGTGATGTGGCCCGGCGAGGCGTGGAACCAGGCCTTTCTGATGACGCTGGTCTGGGTGCATGGCTGCATCGGGCTGCATCACTGGCTGGCAACCAGGATGTGGTATCAGCGCTGGCTGTGGGTCTGGTACGGGGCGGCGCTGCTGATCCCCTCGCTTGGCTATGCCGGGTTTGTCACGGCGGCGCGGGTCAACCTGACGCAGACCCGCTATGTCAGCCCGCTGACCGCCGAGCAGTTTGCCCATGTGCAGAAAACCTTCGCCGTATCGGGGATGGCCTATTACACTATCATCGCCGCGGCGGTCGGGGTCTGGCTGCTGGTGCTGCTGGCGGGGCGGTTCAGCCCGCGCATCAGCGTGGCCTATGCCAACGGTCCCACGGTTGCCGCCGCCAAGGGGCTGTCGGTGCTGGATATCAGCCGGATGAACCGCATCCCGCATGCCGCCGTCTGCGGCGGGCGGGCGCGCTGTTCCACCTGCCGGGTGCGGGTGATCGAGGGCATGGAAAAGCTGCCCGCCGTCAGTGCCGCCGAGGCCATGGTGCTGCGCCGCGTTGGCGCGCCGTGGAATGTGCGGCTGGCCTGCCAGCTGCGCCCGACCGCCGATCTGCGCCTGTCGACCCTGCTGCCCGCCGACATGAACGCCGAACAGAACGCGCGGGCCGACAAGTACCATTGGGGGGTGGAACAGACCGTCACCATCATGTTCTGCGATCTGCGCGGATTCACCCGGATCTCGGAAGGGCGGCTGTCCTATGATGTGGTGTTCTTGCTGAACCAGTTTCTGGGCCGCATGTCCGAGGCGATCGAAGACACCGGCGGCTTTGTCGACAAGTTCATGGGCGACGGCATCATGGCGATCTTCGGCATGGATGAACCGGTCGAGGCCGGGGCCACCAAGGCGCTGGCCGCCGCCCGCGCCATGGGGGGCGTGATGGACAGCCTGAACGCCTCGTTGCGCGATGAATTGCGCGCACCCCTGTCGATGGGCATAGGCCTGCACACCGGCCCCGCCATCCTGGGCCGCATCGGTGCCTCGCAACGCAACGAGTCTGTCGCCCGGCTGACCGCCCTGGGCGAGACGGTGAACATCGCCAGCCGGCTGGAAACCAAGACCAAGGAACTGGGCGTGCAACTGGCGCTGTCGGCCAGCACCATGGCCGCAGCAGGGGCAACCGTGACCGACAAGATGACCCCGCTGGCCGTCGATCTGCGCGGGCTGAGCCAGCCGATCGACATTTTCATCGTCGCCCGCGCCGCCGATCTGTCCGAACCGGCGCCAACCTAGCCCCGCCCCGCCCGGATCAGCGCCAGAATATCCTGCGCCGCCTGCGGGATGTTGGTGCCCGGCCCGAAGATCGCCTTGACCCCGGCGTCGTGGAGGAACTGGTAATCCTGCTGCGGAATGACCCCGCCGCAGATCACCAGAATTTCGCCCGCCCCCGCATCGCGCAGCGCCTGCACCAGTTTCGGGGCCAGCGTCTTGTGCCCGGCGGCCTGAGAGCTGATGCCCACCACATGCACATCGTTGTCGATGGCATCCTGGGCCGCTTCCTCGGGTGTCTGGAACAGCGGCCCCACATCCACATCAAAGCCGATGTCGGCAAAGGCGGTGGCGATCACCTTGGCCCCCCGGTCATGCCCGTCCTGCCCCATCTTGACCACCAGCATCCGGGGGCGGCGGCCTTCTTCAACCGCAAAGGCCTCGACATCGGCCTGAATGTCGGCAAAGCCCTGATCGCCCTCATAGGCCGCGCCGTAAACCCCGGCGAGGGTCTTTACCTCGGCCCGGTGCCGCCCGAACACTTTCTCCATCGCCATGCTGATTTCCCCCACCGTGGCCCGTGCCCGTGCGGCCACCACCGCTGCCTCCAACAGATTGCCGCCATGTGCCGCGCGGTTGGTCAGCTCTGCCAGACTCGCCTCACACGCCGCCTCATCGCGCGCGTCCCGCGTCGCCCGCAGCCGCGCCACCTGCGCTTCGCGAACGGCGAGGTTGTCGATATCCAGAATGTCGATCGGGTCTTCCACCTCCAGCCGGTATTTGTTGACCCCGACAATCACCTCCTCGCCGCGGTCGATCATCGCCTGACGGCGGGCCGCGGATTCCTCGATCCGCAGCTTGGGCATGCCGGTGGCCACCGCCTTGGTCATGCCGCCCATGGCCTCGACCTCCTCGATGATCTTCCACGCCTCATCCGCCAGCTCTGCCGTCAGGCTTTCCACATAATACGACCCCGCCAGCGGATCGACCACGCGGGTAACCCCGGTTTCCTCCTGCAAGATCAACTGGGTATTGCGCGCGATGCGGCTGGAAAACGCGGTCGGCAGCGCCATCGCCTCGTCCAGCGCGTTGGTGTGCAGGCTTTGCGTGCCGCCCAGAACCGCCGCCAGCGCCTCATAAGCCGTACGCACCACGTTGTTGTAGGGGTCAGCCTCTTGCAGACTGACGCCCGAAGTCTGGCAATGGGTCCGCAGCATCAGCGACACCGGTTTCTGCGCGCCAAACTCGGTCATGATCCGGTGCCAGAGCAGACGGGCGGCGCGCAGTTTGGCGGCCTCCATGAAAATGTTCATCCCGATGGCAAAGAAGAACGACAGCCGCCCGGCAAAGGCATCCACATCCATCCCCCGCGCCATCGCGGTGCGCACATATTCGCGCCCGTCGGCCAGGGTAAAGGCCAGTTCCTGCACAAGGTTCGCGCCCGCCTCCTGCATATGATAGCCGGAAATGCTGATCGAGTTGAATTTCGGCATGTTTTCCGCCGTGTATTCAATGATGTCCGCGATGATCCGCATGCTGGGTTCGGGGGGATAGACATAGGTGTTGCGCACCATGAATTCCTTCAGAATGTCATTCTGAATGGTGCCCGACAGATCGGCCAGCGCCACCCCCTGTTCCTGCCCCGCCACGATGAAACTGGCAAGAACCGGGATCACCGCGCCATTCATCGTCATGGAAACGCTGACCTTTTCCAGCGGAATGCCGTCGAACAGGATCTTCATGTCCTCGACGGAATCAATCGCCACCCCGGCCTTGCCGACATCGCCCTCGACCCGCGGATGGTCTGAATCATACCCGCGATGCGTCGCCAGATCAAAGGCCACCGACACGCCCTGCTGCCCGGCGGCCAGCGCCTTGCGGTAAAAGGCGTTGCTTTCCTCGGCGGTGGAAAACCCGGCGTATTGCCGGATCGTCCAGGGACGGCCCGCATACATCGTGGCCTTGACCCCGCGCGTGAACGGCGCCAGCCCCGGCACGCCGCCCATATGCGGCAGGCCTGCGGTGTCGGCCTCGGTGTACAGCGGCTTGACCGCGATGCCTTCCAGCGTGTTCCAGACA
Organism: Pseudomonadota bacterium; assembly: GCA_040385825.1. GTDB lineage: Bacteria > Pseudomonadota > Alphaproteobacteria > Rhodobacterales > Rhodobacteraceae > JANNNF01. The sequence continues at coordinate 28,885 of JAZKGQ010000024.1, forward strand.
AGGGTATCGGGCGAGGTGCCCTTCAGTTCCTTGCCGGCCAGTGCAGCCCATTCCGCGAGTTTTTCAGTCATCACGTTTCCTCATGCCTGCCGCAATGCCCGGCGTTGTGCTTGGGTTTCGGACCGGGCCACCCTATGTAGGGAACAAGGGGGAACCACATGAAACCGCTCTATTTCCTTGTGCTGATCGCAGGCTTGCCGCTTGCCGCCCTGGCGGAGGCCGACTTTGCCCCCGTCCCGGCGGCGCAGGTCGTTCCCGCCGATCATCTGTTTCGCAAACGCCCGGTTGTCGTGTTTGCCGACAGCGCCAGCGACCCCGCCTATCTGCGCCAGATGGAACTTCTGGCGCGCTCTTACCCCGATCTGGCCGAGCGGGATGTCATGCTGATCATCGACACCGATCCCGCCAACCCATCGGCCCTGCGCCGCCAGTTGCGCCCGCGCGGGTTCAGCCTTGTGCTGATGGACAAGGACTGGAAACCGTCGCTGCGCAAACCCCTGCCCTGGGAAGGGCGCGAGATCGTGAACTCCATCGACAAGATGCCGATGGCCAGATCCGAGTCGCTGGACCGCTATCCGGCGGGGCGTTAGCCAAGGGGCTGTCGTGCCATTACCCCCCGCTTCCCACCCCCTCCTGAGGGGAAGTGCATCACTGTGGCGGATCACCTTTGGCGAACATCTGAAAGGCGTTCGCAACGGCGTAGCTAATGCCTCCCCTCCCCCTCGTGGGGAGGGGTTGGGGGTGGGGGGAAAGGTCGGCAGATCGCCCCGGACTATTCCAGAAAATCCTCGGCCACCGGGATGCGGCCAAAGGCGATCTTGGCCCCGGTATAGGCGACGTGATGGGGCGGCAACTCGCCAAACCGCACGGTGTTTTGCCCATAGCGCAGGTTCAGCCGGTCGATGGCGCGGCACAGGCCCACGTGGCCGTCGTCCTGTGCGGCAGCAGCATCGAACAGATCGCCCGTGCCCTGCCCCAAGGGCAGCAGCCCGCCCAGCATCACATTGACCGCCTTGATGCGGTAGCGCGGCAGTTGCATCCAGTAGCGGTCCAGCGTCGCCAGCAGAAAGAACGTGTCCTGCGTGGCGCGGATCTGCCCGTCCCACCCCGGCCTGCTGCCATCCTCCAGCCGCAGCGAGACATGCAGGCTGCGGGCCAGAAACCCCTCGCGCCGCAGCCGGGCTGCGGCCTTGACCAGCAGCCGCCGCACCACCAGACGCGCGCCCTCGGGCGTCTTGTTGCCCGCGGTCAGCACCTGGCCATGGCCGATCATGCCGCGCTGCGGGTCGGGCCATTCCACATGCTCGCCCTGCAATTCGCGCAAGAACCGCTCGCCCGTCACGCTGCCCCAGATCGCCCGCGCGCGTTTGGGGTCCAGCGCATAGAGGGTCGGCACATCCGGCACCCCCGCCGCCAGCAGCCGGTCGCGCATCCGGCTGGATATGCCGGGCAACCCGTCCAGCGCCAGATGGGCGATGCGGGCGGGCAGGATTTCCGGCAGCAGCCAGTGCAGCCCCCCCGGCTTTTCCAGCCCCGCCGCCACCTTCGCCAGCAGACGCGTGGGCGCAAGCCCCACCGAACAGCGCAGCGCCGGGCTGACCTGCGCCAGCACCGCCTGCTGCAACGACCGCCCCAGATCCAGCGCGCGGGGCAGGTCCTGCTGTGACCCGGTCAGCAGGCAGGAACATTCGTCGATCGACCACACCCGGTGCACCGGCAGCACCGTATCCACCGCCCGCAGGATCGCGTGGTGATAGCGCACGCAGACATCGTGTTTCACCGGACGAAAGACGATACCGGGGCACAACCGCCGCGCCTCGTCCTGCCGGGTGCCCATGCCCACGCCGCAGCGTTTCGCGTCGATGCTGGCCGCAATGCAGGCGGCGTTTCGCGCGTCCGTCGTCAGTACCCCGACCGGCCGGCCCATCAGGGTAGGCTCCTCGGCCTGCGCGACCGAGGCGTAAAAGCTGTTCATGTCGAAGAACAGGATAGAGACGCGAGCAGGCATGAAAGATGGACCCCGGATCAGGGGCAACATTAGAACATAAAGGGAACACATGTCCAGACCCGGCATCTGGCCGGATGCTGCGATACGGGCACGCGACCGCCACACCTGCGGCTGCCCCCCCACCCCATCCCTCCCCCACGCGGGGGGAGGGAGGCGCCAGAGCGGGCAGCCGGTGATGTCTGCCCTGCCGGTCGGCACAGGCGCCTCCCCTCCCCCTTGTGGGGAGGGGCTGGGGGTGGGGGGCCGCCGTCATCGGGCCAGCCGGTGGCCGGTCAGCGGCGCAAGGCCCCGCCTCTTGCCGATGCCGAGCCATGTCAGAAGTCGGCTCCCTGCAAACAGGGTGGCAAAAGTCTTGCCCGGCCTCTGTGCAAGTCGCCACCTCACTCGAACTCCATGATCACGTCATCCACCTTCAGGCTCGCCCCGGCCACCGCCAGCACCGCCTTGACCACGCCCTTGCGTTCCGCCTTGAGGATGTTTTCCATCTTCATCGCCTCGACCGTGGCCAGAGCCTGGCCTTCCTGCACCTCGTCCCCCGCCTGCACCATGACGCGCGAGATCAGGCCGGGCATCGGGCACAGCAGGTATTTCGACGTGTCGGGCGGGGTTTTTTCGATCATCAGCCGGGCCAGTTCGGCGGCGCGGGGGGTGCGGACGTGGCATTTCAGATCGGCCCCGCGCAGACGCAGGCGGAAGCCGCCGCTGATCTTGGCGACCTTCATCACCAGGGGCTGGCCGTCCACCATCACCCGTGCCAAAGGCTGGCCCGGCGTCCAGTCCGAGGTCACGCGCAGGCTGGCCCCGCCGATATGCACCGTCGATCCGGCGGCATCGGCGGCGATGCGCACGGCCAGATCCTGCCCTTGCAGACTGACCACCCAGTCATCGCCCACCCGGCGTTCGTGGTTGTCCATCGTGCCCGAAATCCGGGTGCGGCGGATTTCGGCCACCCGGTTCATCGCGGCGGCAGAGGCCGCAACGCGGGCGATCAGCGCGTCGTCCAGCGTGGCCCCGTGAAAGCCATCGGGATATTCCTCGGCGATAAACGCGGTGGTGATGTTGCCTGACACGAAGCGCGGATGGTCCATCACCGCGCCCACGAAGGGCAGGTTGTGGCCGATGCCTTCCACCTCGAACGTGTCCAGCGCCAGCCGCATTTCCTCGATCGCGCCAAGGCGCGTCGGGGCCCAGGTGCACAGCTTGGCGATCATCGGGTCGTAGAACATGCTGATCTCGCCGCCCTCGAACACGCCGGTATCATTGCGCACGATGCCGGTGCCGGTCGGGCCCTCAACAGGCGGGCGATAGCGGGTCAGTCGACCGATGGAGGGCAGGAAGTTGCGATAGGGGTCTTCGGCGTAGAGGCGGCTTTCCATCGCCCAGCCGTTGATCTTCAGGTCTTCCTGCCGGAATGGCAGCGGCTCCCCGGCCGCAACCCGGATCATCTGTTCCACCAGATCGATCCCGGTGATCAGCTCTGTCACCGGGTGTTCGACCTGCAACCGCGTGTTCATTTCAAGGAAATAGAAGTTGCGGTTGCCGTCCACGATGAACTCCACCGTCCCCGCCGAAGTATAGCCGACGGCGCGCGCCAAGGCGCAGGCCTGTTCGCCCATGGCTTTGCGGGTCGCCTCGTCCAGAAATGGCGAGGGGGCTTCTTCGATGACCTTCTGATTGCGGCGCTGGATGCTGCATTCGCGTTCGTGCAGATAGACGCAATTGCCATGGCTGTCGGCCAGCAGTTGAATTTCGATATGCCGGGGTTGCGTCACGAACTTTTCAATGAAAATCCGGTCATCGCCAAAGCTTGCGGCGGCCTCGTTCTTCGACGATTGAAAGCCTTCGCGCGCCTCGGCCTCGTCCCAGGCAATGCGCATGCCCTTGCCGCCACCCCCGGCACTGGCCTTGATCATCACCGGATAGCCGATCTGGCCTGCAATCCGCACCGCCTCATCAGCATCGGCGATCAGGCCCATATGGCCGGGCACGGTAGACACCCCGGCCTCGATGGCGATTTTCTTGGAGGTGATCTTGTCGCCCATGGCCTCGATTGCCGGGCTTGGCGGGCCGATGAAGGCCACCCCTGCGGCCTCCAGCGCCGCGGCGAACAGGCGGTTTTCGCTGAGGAAGCCGTAGCCCGGATGCACCGCCTCGGCCCCGGTCGCCTTGACCGCTGCCATGATCTTGTCGATCACGATGTAGGATTGGTTGGCAGGCGAGGCACCGATATGCACGGCCTCATCCGCCATTCGCACATGCAGGGCGTTGCGGTCGGCGTCGGAATAGACGGCGACGGTGGCAATCCCCATGCGGCGCGCGGTCTTGATCACGCGGCAGGCAATCTCGCCCCGGTTGGCGATCAGGATTTTCTTGAACATCAGCAGGCCCCCCTCAGGCACCCGGACCGGGCCGGGAATGGAAAAAGGCCATCCGGGCGGCGTGCTCGGATGGCCTTGAACATGGTGTCACGCCGCCCGCAGGCGGTCAGAAGATCACTGGCAGGGCGGCAGGCCGACCTGAACGCCGCAGGACACGCCACCGATAAGCGCGCCAACAAGCGCGCCTTTGGTCTTGCTGCCGCCGGTCGCATCGGCAATGACAGCGCCTGCAGCCGCACCGCCAAGGGTGCGCACGGCGGCGTTGTTGGCCGGGCTGTTGCCATAGCTGTTGGTGCAACCGGCCACGGTGCCAGCCAGAACAACCGCCAGAACGGCGAGGTTGATAGTGCGCATGATGTACTGCTCCATCTCAGGGTTTTTATTACACGCAGTAATAGCGGACCTTCGGAGGAAGCAAAATGAAAATCGGCGGATTTTCGGGCGTCGGCGGCGACTTGCCCATCGGGGCGGGACGGGCCTTGAAAAAGCGGCCCGCAGGCCTGCGCAAGGCAGATGTCTGCGGGCCACAAGGCGGAAGGGGTACATCCGGCGCGGGCCTCTGCCCTGCCGTCACAGGCACTTTGCCCCGACCGCAGCCCGCTGGCAAAGCCCGAATTGCCCGGCGCGCGGGCATGGGCAAGACCTTGCCGGATGGCTGTGGGGATGGGCCAATCTCTGCTCACTCGTCGTCCTCGTCCCAGTCGTCGACGACCATCGGGGGGGCATCCGGGGCGAACACCTCGGGGAAAGACACCTGCGCGCGGCGCAGGTCGATGCGCAGCAGGGCTTCATAGCTTTCGGGGTCGAACGGGTCTTCGGCGGGCACCACCTCGCGGCCAAAAAGCCAGGACAGGCGGCCCGCATCCAGATTGCCGCGTTCAAAGGGTTCTTCGCCAAAGCACTGCCACAGCGCGGTCATGAAGGCCTGATCGGCCAGCTTGTCCACATGTTTGCGGTCGCGAAAGCGTTCGCGCTTGATGATCCTGGTCGCGCCTGCCTTGTGGTTGGCGCGGCGGATCACGAACTGGAAATCGGTTCCGGGCTGGCGGCCGGGAAAGCCACGGTGTTTCAGCATGTCGTATCGCTCCGTCTGACGGGGGCGGGATATGCCGACGGTGGCCGGATACGGCGGAACGAAGGCCCGCCCGAGATGGTGTGTGATCTGGGGTTGGAAAGAAGGGGGGTCTGCGCTGTTTGGCCCAAAGGCCGCCGCCAGACGCTGCGGGGGCAACAAGGGGCGGGCCGGTTCAGACTGCGCTGACCGCCCCGCCCCGTCAGATCACTTGTATTTGCCGGTATAGACAGGCTCGGTCGAAACCGGCTCGTCAACGTAAACCACTTCTTCTTCAACTTTTTTGGCGCAAGCGGCCACAAAAGCAACCAGCGACAGGGCCAGTACGAATTTCGTGCTCTTCGACATCCTCTACTCCTATATTCTTGGAGGGTCGGATCAGATGAACATTCATCCGCCCGCCCCCATTGCGAGGTTAAGGCCGCTTGGGTTCGGCCTGCCGCCACCATAGCCGAAACCATTGGCGAAGAACACGCGCGATGACCCAAGTTGTCAGCCTGTGACGTTCCTACATCAGGCAGACCACTGTTGCCAGAGGTTGAAACCATATATTGTGGGGCCATCAAAAGACATCCCATATGCAGACGCCATCCTGAATGGAATAGGCTTCGAAATACTGGGTGGCCTCGGGGGCTGCCTCGCCAAACGGCACCGCGATGTCGGCCAGCGAAATCACGATCTGCGCCGGTGTCGGGCCGAATTCCGCCACCCGTGGAAGGGCATAGCTGTTGCACAGCGCCTCCATATCCACCTGCGCGGCAGTCAGCGTCACGTCACCCGCAATACCCGGCGCGACAAAGCGAAAGCGGGTGGTCAGGCCCGCAGGCCCCGCCACATTGCCCACCACATCTTGCAGCGTCACGATCTGCCCCGACGGCACCGCAATCGCGCCTTCGGGCGGCGGCGATGCCGACCCCGGCCACAGCCAGACGGCCCCTGCCCCAAGGGCAAGGATCAGACCGGCAGCAAGGACAAGACGCAGGCGCATGGCAGGGCTTTCACAGTGGGATGTTGTCGTGCTTCTTCCACGGATTGGTCAGCTTTTTCCCGCGCAGGGATGCAAAGGCCCGCGCGATCCGCCGCCGGGTCGAAGCGGGCATGATCACCTCGTCGATAAAGCCTTTTTCTGCGGCCACGAAAGGGTTTGCAAAGCGATCTTCATATTCCTTGGTCAGGCGGGCAATCTCGTCCGGGGCCTTGCCGCGATGGATGATCTCGGTTGCCCCCTTGGCGCCCATCACCGCGATTTCCGCCGTGGGCCAGGCATAGTTGAAATCACCCCGCAGATGCTTTGACGCCATCACGTCATAGGCCCCGCCATAGGCCTTGCGGGTGATCACCGTGACCTTCGGCACCGTCGCCTCGCCATAGGCAAACAGCAGTTTCGCGCCATGCTTGATCACCCCGCCCAGTTCCTGCGACACGCCGGGCAGAAAGCCCGGCACATCTACCAGCGTCAGGATCGGAATTTCAAACGCATCGCAGAACCGCACGAACCGCGCGGCCTTGCGGCTGCTGTCAATGTCCAGACAGCCCGCCAGCACCATCGGCTGGTTCGCCACCACGCCCACCGACTGCCCTTCGATCCGCACGAACCCTGTGATGATATTCGCCGCGAAGTCCTTTTGAATCTCGAAGAAATCGGCCTCGTCGGCGATTTTCAGGATCAGTTCCTTCATGTCATAGGGCTGGTTCGGGTTGTGGGGGATCAGCGTGTCAAGGCTGGGTTCCACCCGTGCCGGATCGTCAAAGAACGGACGCACGGGGGCTTTCTCGCGGTTGTTCAGCGGCAGAAAGTCGATCAGGCGGCGGGTTTCGGCCAAAGCCTCGACATCGTTTTCAAACGCGCCGTCCGCCACCGATGATTTCCTGGTGTGGGTGGACGCGCCGCCAAGTTCCTCGGCGGTGACCACCTCGTTCGTGACCGTTTTCACTACGTCCGGTCCGGTCACGAACATATAGCTGCTGTCCTTGACCATGAAGATGAAGTCGGTCATCGCCGGGCTGTAGACCGCCCCGCCCGCGCAAGGCCCCATGATCAGGCTGATCTGCGGCACCACGCCCGAGGCCATCACATTGCGCTGAAACACCTCGGCATAGCCTGCCAGCGAGGCCACGCCTTCCTGAATCCGCGCCCCGCCGGAATCGTTCATCCCGATCACGGGGGCGCCATTCTGCATCGCCATATCCATGATCTTGCAGATCTTTTTTGCATGGGTTTCCGACAGCGACCCGCCAAACACGGTAAAATCCTGCGAAAAAACATAGACCATGCGCCCGTTGACCGTGCCCCAGCCCGTCACCACGCCGTCGCCTGCCGGGCGGTCTGCCTCCATCCCGAAATCGGTGCAGCGGTGGGCCACGAACATGTCGAATTCCTCGAAAGACCCTTCGTCCAGCAGCAACTCGATCCGTTCGCGCGCGGTCAGCTTGCCCTTGGCATGCTGCGCGTCAATGCGGCGCGGGCCGCCGCCCTGCCGGGCCACGGTGCGACGGGCCTCAAGTTGGGTCAGGATGTCTTTCATCAGCCGCCTCCCGCGAATTTGGCCGACCATAGCCGGATCGCAGGTCGGCACAAAGGGTTTCGGGTATATTTGCAAATCATATGCCGAATGATCATCGCAAATTGCAAATCCGCAAATGGTGGCGCCGACACCGCCCCTGCGCTACATCCACCGAATGCAACGGAGCATCCCATGCCAACATTTTCCGTCCCCGTCCTGACCATCGGCCTGCTGCTGGCCTCCAACGTCTTCATGACCTTCGCCTGGTACGGCCATCTGAAGTTCAAATCGACCGCCTTGATCACCGTCATCTTCATCAGTTGGGGCATCGCGTTCTTTGAATACCTGCTGATGGTGCCCGCAAACCGCATCGGACATGGCTATTTCTCGGCGGCCGAGCTGAAAACCATCCAGGAGGTGATCACCCTGACGGTTTTCGCCGTGTTTTCGGTGTTTTACCTGAAAGAGCCGCTGACCTGGAACCATGGGGTCGGGTTCGCTTTCATCGCCCTCGGCGCGTTTTTCATCTTTCACAAATGGAGCTAGGGTCGCCCCTCTGACATGACCATATCCCCCCGCTTTCTGGACCGCACCACCCCGCCGCATATCGTGACGCTGATCCTGCTTGCGGGTCTGTCGGCGCTGACGATGAACATTTTCCTGCCCTCGCTGCCGGGAATGGCCGCGTGGTTCGACGCGCCCTATGCGCTGATGCAACTGTCGGTCGCGCTGTATCTGGGCCTGTCGGCGCTGCTGCAAATCGTGATCGGTCCGATATCGGACCGTTATGGCCGGCGTCCGGTGGTGCTGTGGTCCATGGTGTTGTTCTTGCTGGCAACCGTCGGCACGCTGCTGGCCCCGAACGCGACGGTCTTTCTGATCTTTCGCATGGCGCAGGCGGTGATTGCCGCCGGAATGGTGCTGAGCCGCGCCATCGTGCGCGACATGGTGGCCGATGCGCAGGCGGCGTCGATGATCGGCTATGTGACGATGGGCATGTCGATCGTGCCGATGATCGGGCCGGCGATTGGCGGGGTGCTGGATCAGGCCTTTGGCTGGCAAGCCAGCTTTGGCCTGCTGGGGCTGCTGGGTCTGGTGGTGCTGGCGCTGGTCTGGGCCGATCTGGGTGAAACCGCGACCATTCGCAAGGTCAGTTTTGCCGCCCAGATGCGGCAATACCCTGCCCTGCTTGGGTCGCAGCGGTTTTGGGGCTATGCGCTGTGTGCGGCGTTTTCCTCGGGGTCGTTCTTTGCCTATCTGGGCGGGGCACCCTATGTCGGCAACGTGATCTTCGGGCTGTCCTCGACGGAAATCGGCACGCTTTTTGCAATTACTGCGGTGGGTTACGCGGCGGGCAACTTTGCGGCGGGGCGGTTTTCGGTGCGGTTGGGCATGAACCGGATGGTGCTGACCGGCGCGGTCATCACGGTGGCCGGGCTTGGCACGCTGCTGATGCTGACGCTGGCGGGGGTGCATTCGCCCTATGTGTTTTTCGGGCTGACGCTGACCATGGGCTTGGGCAACGGCATCACCCTGCCCAACGCCAATGCCGGGATGCTGTCGATTCACCCCGAGCTTGCGGGCACGGCCTCGGGCCTTGGTGGTGCGATCATGATTGGCGGCGGGGCGGCGCTGGCCGCGCTGGCGGGGGCCTTGCTTGGCCCCGGATCGTCGGAATTGCCGCTGATCTGGCTGATGCTGGCCTCGGCTGTGGGTGCGCTGATCGCCATTCTTGCGGTCATTCGCCGCGCCCGGCGGATAGGCCTGTCCCCTTGACGGGCAGTCTTTGCAAATTCACTGTCCAAATTTGCAAAGACCGGGAGGAGGCAACATGGCCACGCAAAAGCTCTATGCCGGGGTCAAGCTGCGCGAAATTCGCGCACGACTGGCCCTGACCCAGAAATCCTTTGCCGACCGTCTGGGCGTGTCACTGCCCTATCTGAACCAGATGGAAAACAACCACCGTCCGGTGTCGGCGGGGGTGGTGCTGGCGCTGGCGCAGGAGTTCGGGCTGGATGTCACCGAACTAACAGTGGGCGAAAGCGAGCGCATGGTGTCGGACATGCGCGAGGCCCTCGCCGACCCGGTGTTCGCGGCCAACGCGCCCCCGCTGGCCGACCTGCGGCTTGCGGCGTCGAATGCCCCGGCGCTGGCCCGCGCCTTTCTGGACCTGCACCGCGCCTATCGCCAGACCCACGAACGGCTGGCATCTTTGGACGAGGCCCTGGGCCGCGACGACGCCGCCCTGCGCCCTTCCCCGTGGGAGGAGGTGCGCGATTTCTTTCACTATTGCGACAATTACATTGATGCTGTCGACCGGGCTGCCGAACATTTCGCGGCGGCTGCAACTCCTGATCATGACATAAAATATCTGGCTGAAACCCTGCTGCGCCGCCGGGGCATCAGCTTGCACTATTCCGATAATCCGGGCCTGCGCCACTATGATGCTGCCAGCCGCAGCCTGACCCTGTCGGCCCGCGCGCCCATGCCGACGCAGCGCTTTCAACTGCTGCTGCAAATCGCCCTGATCGCGCATGACGACCTGCTGGAAGCCACCCTTGATCTGGCCCGCTTTCAAACGCCCGAGGCGCGTGACATCGCGAAGATCGGCCTCGCCAACTACTTTGCCGGGGCCGCGCTGCTGCCCTATCGCGCCTTCCAGAAGGCCGCCATCGACACCCGCCATGATCTGGAACGCCTGGCCGATCTGTTCGGGGCCTCGGTCGAGCAGGTGGCGCATCGGTTGTCGACGCTGCAACGACCGGGGGCCAAGGGGATTCCGTTCTTCTTTGTGCGCGTCGATCAGGCGGGCACAATCACCAAACGCCATTCCGCGACCCGCCTGCAATTCGCGCGGTTTGGCGGGGCCTGCCCGCTGTGGAACGTGCATTCGGCCTTTGAAACCCCCGGCAAGTTCTTGCGCCAATTGGCAGAAACGCCGGATGGGGTGCGCTATCTTTGCCTGTCGCGCGATGTGTCGAAACCGGCGGGCGCATTCCTGGCCCCGGTGCGGCGCTATGCCATCGGCCTTGGCTGCGAGGTGCAGCACGCCGCCGCGATGGTCTATTCCGACGGGCTGGATCTGAAGGGCCGCTTTGAACCCATCGGCATTTCCTGCCGGATCTGCGACCGCAAGACCTGCCATCAACGGTCGGTCCCGCCGCTGGAACGCCGCCTGCGCGTGACCCCGGATCATCGCGGCGTGCTGCCCTACGAGATTGCGGATTGACCGCGCTTGATGTGCGAAACCGCCTGCGCTAGCACTGAAATTCAGCGAACACGCGCAGATAGAGGCTGACCCATGCAGATTTCCGGCCAGACCGACATTCTTGTGCCCCCCGCCCATGCCATCGAGGCGCTGCAATCGCGGGCGCATCTGGAACGCTTTCTGCTGGGCACATCCGGGCTGAAGGAAACCGGGCCGGGCCAGTACAGTTTTGCCATTCAGCGCCGTCTGGCGGTGATCACGCTGAACCTGCCCGGCACGCTTTCCGTCACTGAAACCGCGCCAGGGCGGGTCTGTCATTTTGAGGCCAAGGCCGCGCATCTTATTGGCGGGTCTGCACAATTGGCGCTGGACATGACGTTTGACGCGACACCGCGCGGCACGCATCTGACCTGGATCGGCACGCTGGACAGCAGCGGGCTGGCCCGGCAGGTACTGCGCGAAAAGGAATCCCGCATCGGCGACGTTGTTGCCCAGATCATGGCAGAATTCAAGATGCGGGTGCAGACCGAGGCGCGGCTGGCGGCTATCGTTGTGAAACCCGCCAATCGGGGTTGATCCAGGGTTCCTGATTGCTGGGGGCCAGCGGTTGCCGCCCCAGAATATGGTCCGCCGCCTTTTCGCCCACCATGATCGACGGCGCGTTCAGGTTGCCATTGGTCACCTGCGGGAAGATCGAGCTGTCGGCCACCCGCAGCCCATCGACCCCGATCACCCGGCATTCGGGGTCCACCACCGCCATCGGATCATCGCGCCGCCCCATCCGCGCGGTGCCGCAGGGATGATAGGCACTTTCGACATGGTCCTTGATGAACGCATCCAGCTCGGCATCGGTCTGCACCGACGCCCCCGGCTGGATTTCGTGTTTCAGATAGGGTTTGAACGCCTCTTGCCCGAAAATCTCGCGCGTCAGGCGAATGCAGGTGCGGAAATCCTCCCAGTCACTGGGGTCGGACATATAGTTGAAGCGGATGCGCGGCGCGTCTGCCGGATTGCCCGACCGCAGCGTGACATCGCCCCGGCTTTTCGACCGCATCGGGCCGACATGCGCCTGAAAGCCATGCCCTTCAGCCGCAGCCTTGCCATCGTAGCGCACGGCAATCGGCAGGAAATGATATTGAATATCAGGATATTCCACCCCGATCTTCGAGCGGATGAAGGCGCAGGCCTCGAACTGGTTGCTGGCCCCCAGACCCTTGCCGGTGAACAGCCATTGCGCCCCGATCATCGCCTTGCCCCAGAGGTTCCAGTACTTGAACAAGGACACCGGCTGGCTGGCCGCGAATTGCAGATACAGCTCCAGATGGTCTTGCAGATTGGCCCCCACGCCGGGGCGGTCGGCGACCAAGGGCACGCCATGTCCGGCCAGATGCGCGGCAGGGCCTATTCCCGAAAGCATCAGTATTTTCGGGGTGTTGATGGATGAAGCTGCCACGATGACCTCACGGTCGGCGCGGATCACCTCGATCACCTCGCCGCGCGAAATCTCGACGCCCACAGCCCGGCCGGCCTCGATGATCACCCGCCGCGCGAAGGCGCGGATCACCTGGACATTGCCGGTCGCCTGCGCGGGCCGCAGATAGGCGTTGGCGGCAGACCAGCGCCGCCCCTTCCAGATCGTCGCCTCCATCGGGCCAAAACCCTCTTGCTGCTGGCCGTTGTAATCGGCCGTCACCGGATAGCCCGCCTGCGCCCCCGCCTTCAGGAAGGCGCCGAACAGCGGGTTGTGGCGCGGGCCACGGGTGATGTGCAGCGGGCCTTTGTCGCCGCGAAAGCTGGGGCCGGACGCGCCATGGGCGTGTTCCATCCGCTGAAAATAGGGCAGCACATCGGCATAGGCCCACCCTTGCGCGCCCAGATCGGCCCAGGTGTCGAAATCGCGGGCGTGGCCGCGCACATAGACCATGCCGTTGATCGACGACGACCCGCCGATCACCTTGCCGCGCGGGGTGGCCAGCACCCGCCCCCCCAGATGTGGTTCAGGGTCAGACGCAAACCCCCAGTCATAGATCCCCATGTTCATCGGATAGGATAGGGCCGCCGGCATCTGGATGAACGGCCCGGCATCGGACCCGCCATGTTCGATGATCGCCACCCGCCGCCCGGCCTCGGCCAGCCTGTAGGCCAGCGCGCAGCCCGCCGACCCGGCCCCGATGATCACATAATCCGCGTGCATTCTTTTATCTTCTCTGTTTATCAACGGGTTGAGGTGTCAGTACGGGGCGTCCACCGGCCCCATGCCGACATAGACCGATTTGACCTGGGTATAATGCGCGACCGCCGCATGGCCGTTTTCGCGGCCCACGCCACTGGCCTTCACGCCGCCAAACGGGGCTTCCACCGGGGTCAGGTTATAGGCGTTGATCCAGCAGGTGCCCGCCTGCAAAGCCCCGATCACCCGGTGCGCGCGGGTCAGATCGGCGGTGAACACCCCCGCCGCCAGACCGAATTCGCTGGCGTTGGCGCGGGCAACGGCCTCGTCTTCGCTGTCGAAATCCAAGACCGCCATCACCGGGCCGAACACTTCTTCGCGGGCAAGGGTCATGTCGTCGGTCACATCGGCAAAGACCGTCGGCTGCACGAAACAGCCCGAATCCCCCGCCCTGCCGCCGCCGCAAATCAGCGTCGCCCCTTCGGCCTTGGCAGTCTCCATATAGCCCAAAACTTTGGCCAACTGCCCGTCAGACACCAGCGGCCCCATTTGCGTCGCCAGATCCAGCGGGTCGCCCAAGGTGATTCCCGCCGTCCGCGCCGCCAGACGTTCCAGAAACCGCGCCTTGATGCCCTTTTGCACGAAAACGCGAGTGCCATTGCTGCAGACCTGGCCCGCAGAATAGAAATTCCCCAGCATTGCCGCACCAACGGCGTCTTCCACGCTGGCATCGTCGAACACCAGAATCGGGGATTTGCCGCCCAGTTCCATCGTCACATGCCGCACGCCAGCCGCCGCCGCCGCATAGACTTTGCGCCCGGTCGGCACCGATCCGGTCAGCGAAACCTTGGCGACCCGCGCGTCGGTGACCAAGGCCCCGCCAACCGCGCCACGCCCCTGCACCACGTTGAACAGACCCGCAGGCAGGCCCGCCTCGATGAAGATCTCGGCCAGTTTCAGCGCGCCCAAGGGGGTCACTTCCGACGGTTTGAACACCATCGCATTGCCAAGCGCCAAGGCCGGCGCGGACTTCCAGCAGGCGATCTGCGAGGGGTAATTCCACGCGCCAATGCCGACACAGACCCCCAAAGGCTCGCGCAGCGTGTAGACGAAATCGCGCCCCAAGGGGATGGTTTCGCCCACGACGGTCGGGGCCAGCCCGGCAAAATACTCCAGCGCATCGGCCCCCGAGGGCCAGTCCGCCACCAGCGTTTCCTGCAACGGCTTGCCGGTATCCAGCGTTTCCAGCCGGGCCAGATCCTCGTTGCGCGCACGGATCAGGTCCGCCGCCCGCCGCAAGATCCGCGCGCGATCCACCGGGCGCGTCGCAGCCCACGCCCCTTGCGCCCGCGTGGCCGAGGCCAGGGCCGCCTCGACAATCGCAGGCGTAGCCTCGTGCAAAACGGCGATCACTTCGCCGGTGGCGGGATAGATCACTTCGATCGCAGCGCCTGCCTCATCCTCGATATAGTGGCCGTTCACAAAATGCGACGCTACTGGTTGTGATTTCATGCCGTAAACCCTTCCAATTGCTGCGACAGGTAATCCAGTGCCACCGCCACAGCAGAGGCCGCATCCGGCGGCCCCGATTTCAACCCTTCGCGCAGGTACAGCCCGTCTATCAACGCGCCCAGACCTGTCGCCACCATCGCCGCCCGGTCGCCCGCCAGCCCCCGCAAATTCGCCAGCAGGTTCGACTGCAACCGGCCCTGATAGATCGCAAGCAGCCGCTTTGCCTCGGGCACCGTCTGCGCCAGCACCCAGAAATTCAGCCAGGCCCCCACTGTTTCGCGGCGGAAATTGCCCGCCGAAAACGAGGCCCGCAGAATCGCCCGCAGCCGCGCCTCCGGCCCTTCGGCCACCGCCAGCGCCCCCCGCACCTCGGCGCCGTACAGGGTCAGGACATGGCGCATCGCGGCCAGAAACATCTCTTCCTTGCTGCCGAAATAGTGATGCGCCAGCGCCGACGACATGCCCGCCCGCTTGGCGATCTGGCTGACCGTCACATCCAAAGACCCCGCCCGCCCGATCTCGGTGATCGTGGCTTTGACGAGCGCCGCCTTTCGGATAGGCTCCATCCCAAGCTTCGGCATCGGTGCGGCCCCTTCAGAAAACACTTGCCAAACCGAATAAGCGTGAAGTTTATTGACTCGTCAATCAACAAAAACCGGGGAGTATCCAATGACCTTCAAATCCGCTCTGCTGGCGACGACGGCAGTCCTTGCGATGTCGTCGTCCGCCTTCGCCCAAGTCTGCGACAAAGTGACGTTTTCCGATGTGGGCTGGACCGACATCACCGTGACCACTTCGGCCACCAAGCAGGTGCTCGAAGCCCTTGGCTATGAGGTCGATGTGAAGATCCTGGCGGTGCCGGTGACGTTCCAGTCGCTGGAAACCGGCGATATCGACGTGTTCCTGGGCAACTGGATGCCCGCCCAGCAAGGCGCGATCCAGCCCTACCTCGACAGCGGCACCATCGAAGTGGTCAGCACCAACCTCGAAGGCACCAAGTACACGCTCGCCGTGCCGACCTATCTGTATGACAAGGGCCTGAAAACCTACGCCGATGTGGCCAAGTTCAAGGACGAGCTGGAAGGCAAGATCTATGGCATTGAGGCCGGCAATGAAGGCAACGGCTATCTGATATCGCTGACCGAGGCCGGCAAGGCGTTTGAAGGCATGGAAGTGGTCGAAAGCTCGGAACAGGGCATGCTGGCGCAGGTGTCGCGCAACTATCCCGACCAGAAGGGCATCGTCTTCCTTGGCTGGGAACCGCATCCGATGAACGCCAACTTCGATCTGAAATATCTGAGCGGCGGCGAAGATTTCTTTGGCGGCGAAGGCGTGGTGCAGACCGTGGCCCGCAAGGGCTATGCGGCCGAATGCCCGAACATCGCCAAGCTGCTGACCAACCAGAAGTTCAGCCTGCCGATGGAAAACGAGATCATGGGCAAGATCCTTGACGGTGGCGAAGACGCCGATGACGCCGTTTCCGCCTGGATCAAGGCCAACCCCGCAACCCTGGACACCTGGCTTGCCGGCGTGACCACCAAGGATGGCGGCGACGGTCTGCCCGCGGTCAAGGCGGCCTTCGGCCTCTGATCTCGCAAAGGGCGGCGTCACGGCCGCCCTTTTCACTTTCAGCCCTGCGACGCGGAGACAGACCCCGGATGGAATGGTTGACCGACTACAAGCTGCCTGTGGGCGAATATTCACAGGCCGTCGTAAAATGGCTTCAGGCCAACGCCAAGGGCGTGTTTGACGGCATCAACTGGCTGATGGACGGGGTGATCGAGGCCCTGCTCTGGGTGATGATCACCATTCCCGCCCCGGTGATGATCGCCATTCTTGTCGGGCTGACCTGGTATCTGCAACGCAAATGGCAACCGGTGCTGATCGTGCTGATCGGTTCCCTTTTCGTCCTGAACCAGGGCTATTGGGAAGCCACGATGGAAAGCATGACGCTGATCCTGCTGTCTTGTGCCACCTGCATGGCCATCGGGGTGCCCATCGGCATCAAGGCCGCCCATTCGCCGCGGTTCTTTTCCTTCATCCGTCCGATCCTTGATCTGATGCAGACGCTCCCCTCGTTCGTCTACCTGATTCCGGCCATCATCTTCTTTGGTCTGGGCATGGTGCCGGGCCTGATTTCCACCGTGATCTTCGTGCTGCCCGCCCCGATCCGCGCCACGCAACTGGGCATCTCGACCACCCCCGTCGCGCTGATCGAGGCCGCCACCGCCTTTGGGTCCACCCCGCGGCAGACGCTGTGGAAGGTGGAATTGCCCTGGGCGCTGCCGCAGATCATGGCGGGGCTGACGCAATCCATCATGCTGTCGCTGTCGATGGTGGTGATTGCCGCCATGGTCGGGGCCAACGGCCTGGGCGTGCCGGTGCTGCGCGCCCTGGGATCATCCAACCCCAAACTCGGTTTTGAATCGGGTTTCGTCATTGTCGTGGTCGCCGTGATGCTGGACCGCATGTTGAAGCTGGAGCGCCGCTGATGACCCTTCCCGCCGTCGAATTTGACCGCGTTTCCATCGTGTTCGGTGACCATCCCGACCGCGCCCTGCCCTTGATGGACAAGGGCCAGTCCCGGTCCGAGGTGCAGCAGCAATGCGGCCAGATCCTGGGCGTGCATGAATGCTCGCTGACCGTCGCCACCGGCGAGATTCTGGTGCTGATGGGCCTGTCGGGGTCCGGCAAATCCACCCTTCTGCGCGGCGTCAACGCGCTGAACCCCGTGGTGCGCGGCGAGGTGCGGGTGTCGGATGGCGACAAGATGGTGTCCGTCACCAAGGCCGATCCCGAAACCCTGCGCAAACTGCGCCTGACCCGCATCGCCATGGTGTTTCAGCAGTTCGGCCTTCTGCCCTGGCGGTCGGTGCGCGAAAACGTGGGCCTGGGTCTGGAACTTGCAGGCCAGACCCCGGATCAACGCCGCGCCAAGGTCGAAGAGCAACTGGCGCTGGTGAACCTGACGCAATGGGCCGACCGCAAGGTGGGCGAATTGTCTGGCGGCATGCAGCAACGCGTGGGCCTTGCCCGCGCCTTCGTGACCGACGCGCCGATCCTGCTGATGGATGAACCCTTCTCGGCGCTGGACCCGCTGATCCGGGCGCGGTTGCAGGACGAACTGCTTGATCTGCAAGCCAAACTCAAACGCACGATCATCTTCGTCAGCCACGATCTGGACGAGGCCTTCAAGCTGGGCAACCGCATCGCCCTGATGGAAGGCGGCCGCATCGTACAGATCGGCACCGCGCGCGACATCATCGCCAATCCTGTGTCGGAATATGTCGCCGATTTCGTGGCCCATATGAACCCGCTGACCGTGCTGACCGCGCGCGATGTGATGGAACCGGGTGAAACCGGGGCCAGCCTGTCGGTCGATTGCGAAACCCCGGTCAAGACGGTGATGGAGGCCATGCGCGACGGTGCCGCCGAGATTGCCGTCACCGAAAACGGCGCGCGTGTCGGCGTGCTGCGGGCGGGCTATGTGATGGGCCGTCTGATCAACCCGCGGGGCTAAGCCCCTAAAACTTATCTAAAATTTGCATCCTCTGTGCATAAGTATCCCACGGGGGAAGAGTCATTGGCGGCCCGCCAATGACTCGGTGGGGGTGTGAAACCCCCACTCCTCCATCGGCAACCGTCGCGCCTTACTCCGAGGCGACCTTCTTCACAACCGCCTTCTTCGCCGGGGCCTTCTTCACCGCTGCCGTCTTGGCAGGCACCTTCTTGGCAGGCGCTTTCTTGACAGCCGCTTTCGCAGCCGCAGGCTTGGCTGCCGCCTTCTTCGCCGGGGCCTTCTTGCCCTTGCCCGCCTTCTCGGCCACCAGAACAAGCGCCTCCTCCAGCGTCACTTCTTCCGGCACCAATTCCTTCGGCAGGGTCGCATTGACCTTGCCCCACTTCACATACGGCCCGTAACGCCCCGGCATGACAGAGATTTCTCCGCCATCGGGATGCTCGCCCAGCACTTTCAACGGACCCGCCGCCGGGGCAGCGCCGCGCCGGCCGGCGGCTTTCAGCGCCAGAACCTCGACCGCGCGGTTCATGCCGATGGTGAACACTTCCTCGACATCGGAAATATTCGCATAGGCCGACCCGTGTTTCACATAAGGCCCGAACCGCCCGATACCGGCCTCGACCAGCACGCCATCCTCGGGGTGCATGCCCACCGGGCGCGGCAGGTTCAGCAGGTCCAGCGCGCGGTCCAGCGTGATGCTGTCCGGTCCCCAGCCTTTCGGCAGGCTGGCGCGGCCCGGTTTGGGCTGTTCTTCGGTCGCCTCGCCGCGCTGCACATAGGGGCCAAAACGGCCGGCCCGAACAGAGATTGGCAGGCCCGCGTCGTCCAGCCCAAGGATCTTGCCATCGACCGACCCGCCTTCATCGCCGCCCGAAATGGGCCGGGTGTAACGGCATTCGGGATAGTTGCCGCAGCCGATGAAGGCCCCGCCCGACCGCGCGGTTTTCAGGTGCAGCCGCCCTGACCCGCAGGTCGGGCAGATGCGCGGGTCGGACCCATCCTCGCGCAGCGGGTACAGATGCGGCGACAGAAAATCATCAATCTTTTCCAGCACTTCACTGATCCGCAGATCCGCCGTCTCGGCAATCGCCGCCGAGAAATCGCGCCAGAACCGGGCCAGCACGTCCTTGTAATTGCGCTCCCCTGCCGACACGTCGTCAAGCTGGGTTTCCAGATCGGCGGTGAAGTCATATTCCACGTAACGGCGGAAAAAGTTGGTCAGAAACGCCGTGACCAGCCGCCCCTTGTCTTCTGGGAACAGGCGGTTCTTGTCCTTGCGGACATATTCGCGGTCCTGAATCGTGGTGATCACGCTTGCATAGGTGGACGGGCGCCCGATGCCCAGTTCTTCCATCCGCTTGACCAGCGTGGCCTCGGAATAGCGGGCGGGCGGTTGAGTGTGGCTCTGGCTGGCCATCACCGCGCCATCCGGGCTGATCACGGCTGTCTTCAGGCGCCGCAGCGCGGGCTTTCCGGCCTCGATCAGGTCGAAATCATCCTTGTCCGCCGTTGCGGCCTCTTTGGAAAACGCGGCCTCGAAGGCGCCTTTGCGCGGGGTGGCGGGTTCGCCCTGCATGATCTGCGGCAGGCGGGCATCCTCGCCTTCCTCGTCGTCACGGCCTTCCTCGTAAACCTTGAGAAAGCCGTCGAACAGCACCACTTGCCCCGTGGCACGCAAGATCACCTGCCCGTCCGGGCTGGCGACATCGACGGTGGTGCGTTCCATCCGGGCGGCGGCCATCTGGCTGGCAATGGTGCGTTTCCAGATCAGATCGTACAATTTCCGCTGGTCGGCCTCGGTCAGGCGCAGGCTTTCGGGCGCTGCCGACATTTCGGTCGGGCGGATACATTCATGCGCTTCCTGCGCGTTTTTCGCCTTGTTCTTGTACATGCGCGGCGCGTCGGGCACATAGGCCGCCCCGAAGCGGTCCTTGATTTCCGCCCGCGCCGCCATCACCGCCTCGGGGGCCATGTCGATGCCGTCGGTCCGCATATAGGTGATGTGCCCGGCCTCATACAGCCGCTGCGCGGCCGACATGCAGACCTTGGCCCCCATGCCGAACTTGCGGCTGGCCTCTTGTTGCAGGGTCGAGGTCATGAAGGGCGCCGACGGGTTGCGCGAGGCGGGCTTGGCCTCGACCGACTGCACCGCCAATGTTCGGGAAGTGACAGCCTGCACCGCCAATTCCGCCGCAGCGGCGGTCGGAATGTCGAATTTGTCCAGCTTCTTGCCGCCAAGGCTGATCAGCCGAGCCTCAAAATCCTGCCCCCGTGGCGTGGTCAGCGTGGCCGCGACCGACCAGAATTCGCGGGCGCGGAAGGCCTCTATCTCCATTTCCCGCTCGACGATCAGGCGCAGGCACACCGACTGCACCCGCCCTGCCGACCGCGACCCCGGCAGCTTGCGCCACAGCACAGGCGACAGGGTGAACCCCACCAGATAATCCAGCGCGCGCCGCGCGAGGTAGGCGTCCACCAGCGGCTGGTCCACCTGACGCGGATGCTTCATGGCTTCGGTCACCGCGTCCTTGGTGATGGCGTTGAACGTCACGCGGCTGACGGTCTTGCCCTTCTTCAGGCTGCTGGCCAGCGTTTCCTGCAAGTGCCAGGAAATTGCCTCGCCCTCACGGTCGGGGTCGGTCGCGAGGATCAGCTCGTTGTCGGTTTTCAGCGCCTCGGTGATGGCGCGAATGTGTTTCTTGCTGTCGGCGGCCACTTCCCAGGTCATGCCGAAATCATTCTCGGTATCGACCGACCCATCCTTGGCGGGCAGGTCGCGCACATGGCCGTAGGATGCCAGAACGGTGTAGTTCGACCCCAGATACTTGTTGATTGTCTTGGCCTTGGCCGGAGATTCGACAACGACAACTGGCATGAAATTCCCTGACCTATCCGCCTGTACAACAGCGCGGCAAGATGGGGCGCAAGCGACAGGATTGTCAACCGGGACCGTGCGGCTTTTACAGCCGCGACAAAAGGCCCCCGGCCTGCCGTTCGATCTTGCCTTCCAGTTCCAGCGCCAGCAATTCCTGCGCAATCTGCGCTGGCGGCACCCCCAGATCCCGGATCAACTGATCCTCGGCCAGCGGGCTGGGGCCAAGGCGGGCCAGGATCATGCCATGGACGGCAGCCATATCGCCCAAGCTGCGGCGGGCGGGCACCGGGCCGGGCAAGGGGGGCAGGTCGGCCACCGGGGCGTCGCGAGGGGCAGTTCCGCCAACTGCCTCGACCACATCCGCAGCACTGCGCACCAGCAGCGCGCCATCGCGGATCAGCATGTTGCAGCCCGCCGCGCGTGCATCAAACGGGTGGCCCGGCACCGCCATAACCTCGCGCCCCTGATCGAGCGCGTTCTTCGCGGTGATCAGACTGCCCGACCGGGCCGCCGCCTCGACCACCACCACCGCCCGCGCAAGGCCCGAGACGATGCGGTTGCGCTGCGGGAAATGCCGCGCCTGCGGGTCCATCCCCATCGGCTGTTCCGAGATGCGGCAGCCCATGCTGGCAATTTTTGCTGCCAGAGCCGCATTTTCCAGCGGGTAGATCACATCCACCCCGCCCGCCTGCACCGCCACGGTGCCGGTGGCCAGCGTTGCCTCATGCGCCTCGGCATCAATGCCGCGCGCAAGGCCGGACACCACCACAAACCCCGCGCCCGCCACCCCTTCGGCCAGCCTGCGCGCCATGCGCAGCCCAAGCGACGACGCATTGCGCGCCCCCACCATGGCCACCATCGGGCGATTCAGCAGCGCCACATTGCCCTGCGCCCACAGCACCGGCGGCGCGTCGGGCAGATCGCGCAGCGCCTGCGGGTAATCGGCATCGTCACAGCACAAAAGCTGCGCCCCCGCGATGCGGCCCTGGGCCATCTCGGCCCGCGCCACCTCGACCGGGCAGACGGCATAGCCATCGATCCCCGCCGCCTGTGCGATGCCCGGCAAGGCCAGCAGCGCCGCCGCCGCCGATCCGTGTTCCGCCATCAGCCGGTGGAACGTCACCGCCCCCACCCGGCGCGAGCGGATCAGGCGCAGCCAGTCCAGCCGCACAGCCGCATCCGCCCCGGCCCTGATCTGCCCATCCGCCATCATCGCGCCCCACACACAGTGCCGCATGATTCGCAGCCTGCACCGCGCAGAGTTAACAAAAGCTGAATCGCCCCCCGGCATCTGTGATCGGGAACCAACGGCAATCAGGCTGCGTTTATCAGGCAGACCACCTCTGGCGACCCCGCCGCAAACAGGAGCCTTTCCATGTTCAAGACATTCACTCTGCCCCGCGTTGTTGCAACCAGCCTGCTGGTGCTGATGCCCATGGCCGCCATGGCCGCCCCGATCATGGTGAAATCGGTCGAGGTTGACGTGGCCCTGGCCGATGTCACCAACACCACCGCGGCGGCCCGCTTTGCCAACCTGAAGCCCGATCTGGAAAATGCCATCGCCACCCGTCTGGTGGACCGGACCGATGCCGAAAACGGTGCCAAGATCATGATTGATATTTCGGAACTGGAACTGAGCAACGGCTTTACCGATGTGTTCAACCTGGCCGACACCAAGCTGGACGGCGTGGTGCAGATCGTGGGCACCGCCGAAAACCCGCTGACCACGCGCTATGAACTGAAGGTCGATGTGAACACCGCCATGGTGTATTTCCCCGAAGGCACCGACATGGCCAGCCTGCCCGCCGACAGCGCGGTGTACTACGACGCGGCCATTGCGGCCTTTGCCGACAATGTGGTCAAGAAACTTGACGAGTAAGACCACATTCGCCCGTTGAACCGGGCCGCGAAGTTTGATCAAATAGGGCGCAGCAATGCGCCCTGTTTTCGTGTGGCGCCGGATCAACGGAGCAAACCCATGCTGAACGCCGATGTCGCCAAACGCCGTGACGATGCCATTTCCCGCGGCGTCGGCATGATGACGCAGATCTACGCCGATCGCGCCCTGAATTCCGAGGTCTGGGATATAGAGGGCAACCGCTACATCGACTTTGCCGCCGGCATTGCGGTGGTCAACACCGGCCATTGCCACCCGCGCGTCATGGCGGCTGTGGCGCATCAGATGACCAAATTCACCCATACCTGCCATCAGGTGCTGCCCTATGAACCCTATATCCGGCTGGCCGAACGGCTGAATGCCGCCATTCCCGGCGATTTCGCCAAGAAGACCATCTTCGTGACGACCGGCGCCGAAGCGGTGGAAAACGCCATCAAGATCGCCCGCATCGCCACGGGCCGCCCCGGCGTGATCGCCTTTGGCGGGGCCTTCCATGGCCGGACCTTCATGGGCATGTCGCTGACCGGCAAGGTCGAACCCTACAAGAAGGGCTTTGGCGCGATGATGCCGGATGTCTGGCATGTGCCCTTCCCGCAGGATGTGCATGGCATCACCACCGCCGACGCGATGGCGGGCATCACCAAGCTGTTCAAGAACGACCTTGATCCGGGCCGGGTCGCGGCGATCATCTTTGAACCCGTGCAGGGCGAAGGCGGTTTCTACCCCGCGCCCGCCGATCTGGTCCGCGCCATCCGCAAGCTGTGTGACGAACATGGCATCGTGATGATCGCCGACGAGGTGCAGACCGGCTTTGCCCGCACCGGCAACATGTTCGCGATGGAAGGCTACGGCGTGGCCGCCGACCTGACCACGATGGCCAAGGGTCTGGCAGGGGGGCTGCCGCTGGCCGCCGTGACGGGCCGGGCAGACCTGATGGATGCCGCCCATCCGGGCGGTCTGGGCGGCACCTATGGCGGCAATCCGTTGGGGATCGCCGCGGCCAATGCCGTGCTCGACGTGATCGAGGATGAAGACCTTTGTGGCCGCGCCAACGAACTGGGCAGCCGCCTGAAGCAGCGGCTGGAATCCATCCGCGCCACGACGCCCGAGATCGTCGACATCCGTGGTCCGGGCTTCATGGTCGCGGTGGAATTTGCCAACCCCGCCACGCATGAACCCGACGCAGGCTATACCAACCGCGTGCGGCTGGAGGCGTTGAAGCGCGGGCTGATCCTGCTGACCTGCGGCGTCTATGGCAATGTGGTGCGCTTTCTGGCGCCGATCACCATTCCCGACGCGCATTTCGCCGAGGCGATGGATATTCTTGAGGCATCGGTGGCCGCAGCCCGCACGGCCTGACCCCTGCAATGCGGCCAAAGGCAGGGACGCCCCTGCCTTTTGGCCCACCCTCCTGCATAAGCAGTCGGCGGCGCGGGCCGGAACTTATTTTCGGGCCGGATGGAACATTTTGCGTCCTGAGGCGTTTTCATCTGCAATCAACAGATGAGGCTGCCATGAACAAATTCCTGATCGCTCTCCCGATCCTTGCCCTGACCCTTGCGGGCTGCCAGACCGCCGAACAGAACGCCGTCGCCGGCGGGCTTGGCGGCGCGGCCATAGGTGCTGCAGTGTCCAATGATGATGACCGCCTGACCGGTGCCCTGGTGGGGGCCGCTGTTGGCGTCGCCGGGTCGACCTTCGTGCGCCCGACCGGCACCGCAGGTCGCTGCTACTATCGCAACTCGGCCGGCCAGCAGTACATCGCGGCCTGCTGACAGGTCAGAGGCGGCGTTACACCGCCGCCTCTACCGCCCCCACGATCTGGTTCACCACATCGTGCAGCATTGCCTCGTCCTCGCATTCGGCCATCACCCGGATCAGCGGTTCGGTGCCGGACTTGCGGATCAGGATACGGCCCTTGCCCTTGATGCGGTCGGTGTTGGCCTTGATCACCGCCTGCACGGCATCGGCCTCCAGCGGAGCCTTGCCCGCCGCAAAGCGCACATTCTTCAACATCTGCGGCACGGTTTCAAAACTGCGTGACAGATCGGCCGCCGTTTTGCCCGTGCGCACCATTTCCGCCAGAAATTGCAGACCCGCGATCAACCCGTCGCCAGTGGTGGCATAATCGGTCATCACGATATGGCCCGACTGTTCGCCCCCAAGGTTCCAGCCGCCGCGCCGCATCGCCTCGACCACATAGCGGTCGCCCACAGCGGTACGTTCAAGGTTCAGCCCGCGCGCGTTCAGAAACCGTTCCAGCCCCAGGTTGGACATGACGGTGGCAACCAGCGTGTTGCCGCGCAGCCGGTCGTCCTCGGCCCAGCGGGCGGCGAACAGCGCCATGATCTGGTCCCCGTCCGCAACCCGGCCCGCCGCATCCAGGATCATCACCCGGTCGGCATCGCCGTCCAGACAGATGCCGACATGCGCGCCGTGCATCACCACGGCTTCGGCCGCGGTTTCGGTATGGGTCGACCCCACCCGGTCGTTGATATTGGTGCCATTGGGGGTCACGCCCACGGCAATGACCTCGGCCCCCAGTTCCCACAGCACCTCGGGGGCGGCCTTGTAGGCAGCCCCGTTGGCGCAGTCGATCACCACCTTCAACCCGTCCAGCCGCACCCCTGCCGGAAAGCTGGTCTTGACGAATTCCTGATAGCGGCCCCGGCCATCCTCGATCCGCTTGGCGCGACCGATGTTTTCGGGCTTGGCAGGGATGATCTCCTCGCCCAGCATCGCCTCGATCTCGGCCTCGGCGGCATCCGACAGCTTGAACCCGTCGGGGCCGAAGAACTTGATGCCGTTGTCCTGATGCGGGTTGTGGCTGGCCGAAATCATCACCCCCACATCGGCGCGCATGCTGCGCGTCAGATAGCCCACCGCCGGGGTGGGCACCGGGCCAAGCAGCAACACGTTCATGCCGGTGCTGGTCAGCCCTGCCGTCAGCGCGTTTTCCAGCATGTAGCCCGACAGCCGCGTGTCCTTGCCGATCACCACCCGGTGCGCGGCAGTCCCGTCGCGGCGAAAGAACCGGCCCGCCGCAGCGCCCAGTTTCAACGCGACCTCAGCGGTCATCGGGTAGGTGTTCGCCCTGCCCCGCACGCCATCGGTGCCAAAAAGTTTGCGTGTCATAGCCTGCCCTCGTTCATCGCCTGCCACAGCAGCAAGGCCTGCCGCGTCTCGGCCACATCATGCACCCGGATCATCTGAACCCCCTGCGCGGCCCCCGCAAGCGCCACCGCAACCGACCCCGGCATCCGCTGATCGGCCACCTCGGCCCCGCCGATGCTGCCGATGAACCGCTTGCGCGATGCCCCCAGCAACACAGCACAGCCAAGCCCGTGAAACAGCGACAGCCCCCGGATCAGCGCCAGATTATGCGCCGCCGTCTTGCCGAACCCGATGCCGGGGTCCACCGCAATGCGGCTGCGCGGAATGCCCAGGGCCTCTGCCGCCTGCACCCGTGCGGCCAGCGCGTCATAGACATCGAGCAGCACATCGCCATAGCGCGGATCGTCCTGCATGGTTTCCGGCGCGCCCATGGCGTGCATCAGCACCACGGGCACCCCTTCGCGCGCCACCAGCGGCCCAAGCGCTGCGTCAAAGCCAAAGGCCGACACGTCGTTCACCACATCGGCCCCGGCGCGCAAGGCCGCCTGCGCCACCGCCGCCTTGCGGGTGTCAATGGAAATCATCGCATCGCAGCCCGCCGCCCGCAGCGCGGTGATCACCGGGGCGGTGCGGGCGATCTCCTCCTCGACCGACACTTCCAGCGCCCCCGGACGGGTGCTTTCGCCGCCGATGTCCAGAATATCGGCCCGCGCGGCCAGTGCCATCGCCTGCGCCAGCGCGTCCTTCGGGGCGACAAACCGCCCGCCATCGGAAAAGCTGTCGGGTGTGACGTTCAGAATGCCCATCAGGCGCGGGCGGTGCAGCCCCAGCCCGGCAAAGGCAACACGCGGCGCGGTCAGCCGCGCCAGCACACCGGCCTCCAGATCGCCCGCCGCCATCAGCCGCGACGCCCCGCCCCGCGTCATCACCTCGACCCGGTCAAACCAGCACCAGCCCCCCGCAAGGGCACAGGCCCCCGGCGGGCGGGCGGCATCGGTCATCGCAACGGGTCGGACGTATTCCATGCCCCCGGATTGGCCCATGGCATGGGCGTTGGCAAGGGGGAAGGATCAGGCCGTTTGCACCAGCACGCGGCTTCCCGCCGGGACTGACACAGGCCCGTGAACCACCAGCGCCACCGCCGCCATCTGTTCGGCCAGCCACAGCGCCAACGTCACCGGGTCGGTGCCCTGCGGCCCGTCGGTCGCATCCAGCACCAGTTTCGACGGTGCCCAGACCACAGTCTTGCCGTGCTTCATCGCCCAGTCCAGTTCCGTCCGGGTTTCCACCACCACGCAACGTGCATCGCGCGCGGCCAGCGCCCAGGCGTTCTGCTCGATCGCCAGCAGATCGATCCGGCGCTGCGTGGGGCGATGTCCCGTCACCGCACGCGGCAGATCGGGCAGGCCAACCGTCAGGATCACCGGCCCCCCCCGCGTCTCCAGCGCGTCAATCGCGGCGCCAAGCCCCGCCGCCGCGATCAGCGCATTGTCGAGATAAGCCACCAGCGGATGCACCGGAACCACATCCCGCACCGGCACCTCGGCGCGGGATCGCACGATTTCCACGCCCAGGGCATAGGGGCCGATGTCCAGCTTCTCGATCCGCACGAAAGCGCGCATCGCGGGCGGCTCGGCCAGAACCCGGTCGGCCACCCGCTCGGCCAGGGTTTCCAGCAGGTTCAGCCGCTCGGCCGCCAGTTCAGCCGCAATCGCCTCGGTGATCTTGTCATAGGAAAGGATGCGGTCCACATCGTCGTCCAGCGGGGCGGGTGCAGGGCGCACCTCGACCACCACGTTGAACCGCAACCGTTGCGTGCGCCCGCGCTCTTGCTGAAACGCGCCGATATCGGCCTCGACGATGTGATCGCGCAAGGAAATCCGGTCACGCGGATCGGCACCGGACGTGGCTGCCGCCCGCTCCTCGGGATGCGCGAATGCAAGGCGGGTGTCGCTGGTCATCTTGGCCCTCAAAGCTGCCATCCGGGGCAGAGCATACGCGCCGCCGCGCCCCCGCCATGCCCGAAGGCGGCAGGCTGTGCAAGCGGGGCGACAGCGCCGCCTGCGCCGGATCAGCCGTTCGACTGCCGATAGAACAGATGCGCCCCGATCGATGCCGTCCGGGCAAAGCGCTTGGCCCAGCTTGGGCGCACGCTTTTGGTGTGAAAGAACGTGGCACCACCCGTCAGCACCCGAGGACCGCCATCCAGCATCACCCGTGCAATGCGCCGGGCGCGATCCAGCGAGTCCTTTTCACGCATCACATCCGACCGCCCGTCGCAGATGTAGGAAAACTGGCACGACCCACCGCCGCGTTGCCCCACCACACCGCAGACCGACTTTGGATAGGCCGGGCTGTCCACCCGGTTCAGGATCACTTCGGCCACCGCAAACTGGCCTTGCAGCGTCTCGCCACGGGCCTCGAAATACAGGGCCTCGGTCAGGCATTGCCACTGGGCATCCCCCTTGGGGGCGGGCTGCCCGGCCAGCCAGCGCGCCGAATACTCGACCGCCTCCACCGGGGCCGCGGCCGCGTCGGCCTTTGCCCTGGCCTGACCCTTCACAGGCACCGCCTGTTTCGGTCCGACCGCCAGCGACGCCAGCCGCGCCTGCGGCAGGCGCGTCAGTTGCACCCGTTCGGTGCCCAAAAGCTCTGTCATCTCGCCAGCCAGCCCGCCAATCGGGCCGTTGGATTGGCTGACCGTCACTTCGGCCAAGGCCGCTCCCGTCAGGGCGATCAGGGCTGCTGCCCCCCCCACCCATGTCTGTCGCAAGCTCATGCATCTCGTCCTGATCGTTTCAACCTTGCCCGGCGCCAGAACCGGAAAAACCGGCAAACGGCGGGCAACAGAGGCTGCGGTTAGACAGAATCGCCCCCTGCGTCCAGTCGCGTGGCAAATTTGTCACGGAAATTGGCGCGACTCTGCGCGAGATTCCGCCGACGCAAGGCCGGATGAAAGCCCGCAAGCCCATGGTTTCAGAAGGGAATTTCGCGCCATAATCGCAGCGACCAACAGCGAGCATCTAGGGGCAGACACAAATTATACGGTCCCGGCCCCGATCATCACATAAACCTAGCGGTCCGATCACGCCGCCGTGAAGCCGCCATCCTCGGCCAGCGGGCGCGGGTCATTCAGCGCCAGATGCGCCGCCGCCAACCGCGCCATCGGCACCCGGTAGGGCGAGCAAGAGACGTAATCGAAACCGGCCTTGCGGCAAAACGCGATTGATTCGGGGTTACCGCCATGTTCACCGCAAATGCTCAGCGTCAGGTCGGCGCGCGTGTGCCGCCCGCGATCTGCCCCGATCAGCAGCAACTCCCCCACCCCGTCCACATCCAGAATATGGAAGGGATCCTCGGGGAAAACGCCCTGCTGGACATAAGTGTTCATGAACCGCCCGGCATCGTCGCGGCTCAGGCCATAGGTCATCTGCGTCAGGTCATTGGTGCCAAAGGACAGGAACGCCGCGTGCTGCGCGATCTCGCCCGCCCGCAGCGCCGCGCGCGGGGTTTCCACCATCACCCCCAGCTTGAAGGTGAACTCGGCCTTCGCCTTGCTGCGCACCATGGCGGCCACCGCATCAATGCGCGCCTTGACCAGTTCCACCTCGCGCCGCGCCGACACCAGAGGGATCATGATTTCCGGCACCACCGGCGCGCCCCGGCGCGCGCTTTCGATCGTCGCCTCAAAGATCGCCTGCGCCTGCATGTCGTAAATCTCGGGCAGCACCACACCCAGCCGGACCCCCCGCATCCCCAGCATCGGGTTGACCTCGGACAAGGCCTCGGCCCGGCGCGTCACCTCGGACAGGGGGCGGTCCAGAGCCTCGGCCAGTTCTTTCAGCCCCTCGCGGGTGTGCGGTAGAAATTCATGCAGCGGCGGGTCGAAAAGCCGGATGCAGACCGGCAATCCCTGCATGATTTCGAACAATTGCACGAAATCCTCCCGCTGCATCGGCAGCAGCCGCGCCAGCGCAAGCGCCCGGTCCGGCGCCGTATCGGCAAAGATCATCTCGCGCATCACCACCAGACGATCCTCGTCGAAAAACATGTGTTCCGTGCGGCAGAGGCCAATCCCCTGCGCCTCGAACCGCCGGGCAGTGGCGGCATCGGCGGGGGTGTCGGCATTGGCGCGGATGCCGATGTCGCGCACCGCATCGGCCCAACCCAGCAGCCGCCGGAAACTGTCGTCCAGCGCGGGCGGCAGCATTTCCGCCGCCCCCACCATCGCCACCCCCGCCGTGCCGTCCAGCGTGATCACATCGCCTTCGCGGAACACCCGGCCATCGGCGGCAGTGATCTTCTTGTCGCGCCCGTCCAGCCGCATGTCCGACGCGCCGACCACACAAGGCAGCCCCAGACCGCGCGCGATCACCGCCGCGTGGCTGGTCATGCCGCCCCGTTCGGTCAGCACGGCCACCGCCGAATGCATGCCGCGAATATCCTCGGGCGCGGTTTCGCGCCGCACCAGCACACAAGGCTCGCCCTTGGCCGCCGATGCCTGCGCCGCGGCGGATGAAAACACCAGCCGCCCGGTCGCCGCCCCCGGAGACGCCGCAATCCCCTTGGCGAACACATCGCGCGGCAGGCGCGGGTCGACCTGATGGTGCAGCAATTCCGACAGCGCGCGCGGTTCCACCCGCAGCACGGCCTCGGTCTGCGGGATGATGCCATCATCGGCCAGCGCCACCGCGATCCGCAAGCCCGCCCGGCTGGACCGCGCCACCTTGACCGCGTCCAGCACCGACAAGCGGCCATCTTCAACCGTGAACTCGATCTGCATTTCCTCGCGCAGCTTGGCGCGGCATTTCGCGCCATGCGCGATCAGATCGGCAAACACTTCGGGCGCCAGATCCTCCAGTGACGGGCCGCGCGCGTCGCGGGTCAGGTACAGCGCCTCGGTGGACCGCAGGGCATCGCGCCCCTGCGCCTGCCCCAGATAGCGGCCGGTGATCTGCGCGGCCCCCGTCACCGGGTCGACAAACTGGATGACACCCGACCCCGAAATGCCCTGCCCGATGCCTTGCGCCATTTCCTGCACCACCAGCCCAAGCGCCGCATCCACCGGCGCGCCCTTGGCCTGACGCAGCAGGCGGGCAGAGGTGCCCTCCCAGGCGCGGGCCATCGACCGCAGCACTTCGGACAGTTGCTGGGCGGCGCTTTCGGGAAAGGCCTCGTCGGTTTCAGCCTCGTAATGGCGCAGCACATCGCGCAGCGCCCCCGGACCGGGCTTTACATCCTCGAACCCATCCGGGTCCAGCCGGGCGACATGGATCGCGTATCCTTGCACAAATCGAAGATAGAGCGCATCCGCAGCCGCCTGCCCATGGGTTTCGCACAGCCGCGAATGGCGTTTGGCGTTCAGCCCGATGTTCAGCACCGTGCCCGGCCCGCCCCAATCGGGGTTGGCCGGGCTGGGCCGGACCGAGATCAACGGCCCGTCGCCAAAATGCTCCAGAATCCCCGCCGCATCGACGCCGTGGCCCTGGGCAATCGCGCGCACTGTGCTGGCGGGCAGCGCCACGGTCTTGGGCACCGGCAACTCCAGCCGCACCAGCCGTTGCAGGCATTTCGCACGCCAGCCATGCGCCGTGGTGGCGATGCTGGCCGAGGGGGTGATTTCGGCAAATTCGGGAATCGGGTCGTGTTTCTGCACTGCGGCACCTTTTTGGGTGCGCGCAGCTTACGCCGAATGATTCGCCAAGCAAGCGCTACCTCGGGCAGCGGGGGCCGCTGCCTGCTGTATTTTTGGGCAGGTCAGCCCTCGATTTTGGTCAGATCGGCCACGCCGCCGCAGATCGCACGGATGCGGTGCAGCAGATTCAAGCGGTTACGTCGCACGATCGGATTGTCGCTGTTCACCTGAACGGCGGTGAAAAACGCATCGACAGGGTGTCGCAGGCTGGCCATCGCGGCCATCGCGGTGCCGAAATCTTCCTGCGCCATCGCCGGGGTGATCTTCGCCTCTGCGGCATCAAGGGCCGCAAACAGCGCGCGTTCCTCGTCGGTTTCCGCAAACTTGGGGTCCGCGCCGAAGGAATATTCCACCCCGTCCCTGGTTTCGGCTTGGGTCAGGAGGGTATTGGCGCGCTTGAAGCCTTGCAGCAGGTTCGGCCCGTCGTCGGTTTTCAGAAACGCGGCGAGGGCCTCGGCCCGTTTGACCAGCAGGGTCAGATCGTCATTGCCGGGCATGGCGAGGCAGGCGTCGATGATGTCGTGGCGGATGCCCTGGTCCTTGAGGAACACCTTGAGGCGGTCGTGGAAGAAGGAGAGGAGGTCGCGGCTGATTTCGTCAGCTTTCATTTCACAATCCACAAGCGTGGATTTGGTTGTGTCTTCAATCTCGTCTGAGAATTTCGGACCCTGTTGTGTGAAAACTTCCCGCATTCGAGCCAAAGCCGTGGGAACACCGACATGAGCGCGCGCGTGGGGCCACGTTATTTCATTAAGGTTTAAGGCTAGGTCATTCCCCACCACCAACCGAATAACCCCAAGCGCCGCCCTTCGCAGCGCAAACGGGTCTTTGCTCCCGGTAGGTTTCTCGTCAATCGCCCAGAACCCCGTCAGCGTGTCGATCTTGTCTGCCAGCGCCACCGCCACCGAAACCGGATCAGATGGCACCGCATCGCTCGGCCCCAAGGGCGAGTAATGGTCCCGCGCTGCCAGTGCCACGGCCTCGGGCAGGCCTGCCTCGCGGGCGTAGTACATGCCCATCAGTCCCTGCAATTCCGGGAACTCGCCGACCATCGCCGACCGCAGATCGGCCTTCGCCACCCGCGCCGCCTGTTCGGCCACCTTCGCATCGGCCCCCACCAAGGGCGCAATCTCGCGCGCCAAGGCGGCGATCCGATCTACCCGGTCAAACTGCGACCCCAGTTTGTTGTGGAAGGTCACAGCCTTAAGGCCCTCCAGCCATTCCCGCATCCCGGCCTTGGCGACCCGCAGATCGTTGCCCCAGAAGAACGCGGCATCCGAAAGCCTTGCCGACAGCACCTTCTGGTTGCCCTTCAGGATGGTCACACCGTGGTCCACCGGGGCGGTATTGGCGACCGTCACAAAGCCCTCGATCCGGCCCGACTTTGCCCGCACCGAAAAGAACTTCTGATGTTCGCGCATCGAGGTTTGCAGAACTTCCGCAGGCAGCCCCAGAAACGCAGCATCGATCCGCCCCATCAGCGGCACGGGCCATTCGACCAGGCCCGCCACTTCGGTCAGCAGCCCCGCATCCGGAACCACCTCCATGCCCGCCGCAAAGGCGAGGTTCTGCGCGCCCTGCCAGATCGCAGCCTCACGCTCGGCAGAATCCAGCACCACATGCGCGCGTTTCAGTTTCACTACATAATCGTCAAACGAGGTGACGGAAAACGCCCCCGGCGACAGGAAACGGTGGCCTTCGGTCACATCCGCCGCAACGATCCCGTCAACCGCCATCGGCACCACCCGCGCCCCGGCTTCATCGGAAAGGATGCACAAGATCCGCTGCAACGGGCGCACCCATTTCAGCGTGCCAGTGCCCCACCGCATCGACTTCGGCCAAGGAAAGCCCTGGATAACCCCTTCCAGCACTTCGGCAATGATCGCCTCGGCCCCACGACCGGGCTTTTCGACAACGGCGTAGTAAACCTGCGCCTTCTTCTCATCGCGCAGCACCAACTGATCGAGCGTCAGCCCGGTAGACCGCAAGAACCCCTCGATCGCAGGCAAAGGCGCATCGGCGCGCGGGCCTTTGCGTTCCTCGCGCACCGGGCGGCTCTCTGCCGTCAGCCCCTCGATCGCCAGCACCAGACGGCGCGGGGTCGAGAACACGCCGGCCCCGGCATAGGTCAACCCGGCCTCGACCAGCCCGTCCGTCACCAGACGCTGCAAATCCTGCCGCGCACGGGCCTGCATGCGGGCGGGGATTTCTTCGGAAAACAGCTCGATCAACAGATCCGGCATGGATTATTCCTTCAGATCGTCGTTCAGTTGATTCCAGGCATAGCCGCTGCCATCGGGGAAAACCGCCACCACCCGGTTCACGCCGGGGTGAATGTTGGCCTCGGACAGAAAGGCAAGCGCCTCGCCCTGTTCCAGAGCCTTGTCAATGCGGGCGGCATCGAAACAGTCGAACCAGCCGGGGGCAAGCAACGGCTCGGCCTTTTCATAGACCTTGTACGTCTCGGTCAGCAGACCCTGCGACAAGGGCGTGGTGAAACAGGCGCGAAACCGCAGCGGGCTGCTGTCGGCATCAATCCCGGTCACGTCATTGGCCACGATAGCCTCTGGCTGATCCCCGGCGATCGGGGTCAGGCGGATTTCATTGCCGGGCACGAAAGTCACCGGCGTATAATAGGCATAGATCTGAAGATAATAGATGGCCGCGCCGAACACCGCCGCCACTGTCACGATAGCCACCACAGCAACCTTACCCGCATTCATACGTTCACCTCTGCATCTGCGCCGGCGTCGGTCAGGCGGAACGCATCGGCACAGCGTTTGGCCAGGGCACGGACGCGCCCGATATAGGCCTGCCGTTCGGTCACGGAAATCACGCCCCGCGCGTCCAGCAGGTTGAACAGGTGGCTTGCCTTGATGCACTGGTCATAGGCCGGATGCGCCATCACGATGCTGCGGCCCGCCTTGTCGGGCTGGGCGGCAGTCAGGATGCGGTCACATTCGCCTTCCGCATCGACGAAATGCTGCAACAGCATCGCCGTGTCGGCCTGATCAAAGTTCCAGCGGCTATATTCCTGTTCGGTCTGCCGGAAAATATCGCCGTAGGTCAGCGGGATCGGCGACGAAGGGTCGTTGAACGCCATGTCCATCACATGATCTACACCCAGCACATACATCGCCAGCCGTTCCAACCCATAGGTCAGTTCACCCGAAACCGGGCGGCAGTCATGGCCGCCGACCTGCTGGAAATAGGTGAACTGCGACACTTCCATGCCGTCGCACCACACTTCCCACCCCAGACCCCAGGCCCCCAATGTGGGGCTTTCCCAGTCATCCTCGACAAAGCGGATGTCATGGACGCTCGCATCAATCCCGATAGCGGCCAGCGACCCCAGATACAGCGCCTGCAAATCGGGCGGCGAGGGTTTGATGATCACCTGATACTGATAGTAGTGCTGAAGGCGGTTCGGGTTTTCGCCATAGCGCCCGTCGGTAGGGCGGCGGCTGGGTTGCACATAGGCCGCAGCCCAGGGCTTCGTCCCCAGGGACCGCAGCGTGGTGGCCGGGTGAAAGGTGCCTGCCCCCACCTCCATGTCATAGGGTTGCAGGATGGCGCAGCCCTTGGACGCCCAATAGGCCTGCAACGCCAGGATGATTCCCTGAAACGAGCGGGGCACAGTATCAGCAACAGTTCCGGCCATCGGACAACCCTTCGGATGAGGTGCCCTTCCCTAGCCAAGTGCTGCGACAGGGTCAATTCCCCGCAGCGCCGCAGGGGTTGGCCCTTGCCCTTGCAAGGCCCATGGATAATGTGACTCTTTGGTAATGTCGCCGGGCCTGTGCGGCCCGAAAATCAAGGATTGTTCCGCAATGACTGCGTTTCTGACCAGAGTTTCCATCGTTCTGACGCTGCTTCTGATGGTCCTGTCGCCAGGACAGGCCCAAGCGCAAGAACAGGTCTGGGTGCAGATCGAAGCCCTGCCCACGGTATCCGAGGCCCAGGACCGCGCCCGCGCCTATGCGGCGGTGTTCCCGGAAACCTCGGGGTATCGGTTGCCGTCGGGCTGGTATGCGCTGGTTCTGGGCCCGTACCCTGTGGCCGAAGGGGCGGCGCAACTGAACGCGCTGCGGCGGGAAAACCTGATCCCGCGCGACAGCTTCATCGCCTATGGCAATGATTTCCGTGAACAGTTCTGGCCGATGGCAGGCCAGACCGACCCTGCCGCAACGCCGGTCGCCCCGCCAGAGGCGATCACCGAAAGCCCGATCGACCCCAGCCAGCCCGATGCCACCCCACCCGTGGCCGAACTGACGGCACCGCCCGAGGAAAGCCCCGCCGAAGCCCGCCGGTCCGAGGCCGGCCTCAGCCGCGAGGACCGTCTGCTGTTGCAGACCGCGCTGCAATGGTTCGGCCATTACAGCAGCACCATCGACGGCGATTTCGGCCCCGGCACCCGCGCATCGATGGCCGCATGGCAGACCGCCATGGGGCTGGACCAGACCGGCATCCTGACCACCCCGCAGCGCGCCATGCTGATCAACGCCTATCAGGCCGAGCAGGCCGAATACGGCTTTGCCACCGTGACCGAGGTTGAATCCGGCATCGACATCACCTTGCCCACCGCCATGGTGGAATTTGACCGCTACGAACCGCCCTTCGTCTATTTCCGCCCCCGCAACGGGTCGGACCTGTCGGTCATGCTGATCTCGCAACCCGGTGATCAGGCCACGCTTTATGGCCTCTATGACATCCTGCAAACGCTGAAGATCATGCCCCTGACCGGAGAGCGCAGCCGCAGCGAACGCTCTTTCACCCTGCGCGGCACGTCCGCCACGGTGGACAGCACCGCCTATGCCGAGTTGAAGGGAGGGCTGGTCAAGGGCTGGATCCTGGTGTCGACCCCGGCAAACGCCGCGCGCAATGCGCGCATTCTGGCGGCGATGCAGGGCAGCTTTACCCCCACGGGCGAACGTGCGCTCGACCCCGGCATGGTGCCGATGGACGCCGCCGCCAGGCGCGGTCTGCTGGCCGGGCTGGAGGTGCGCCGCCCCCGCCTGTCGCGCTCCGGGTTTTACGTCGATGCAGGCGGCGCGGTGCTGACCACCGCCGAGGCCGTGCAATCCTGCGGCCGCATCACCATCGACCGCGCCTATGACGCCGATGTGACCCTGACCGATGCGGCCCTTGGCCTTGCGATCCTGACCCCGCGCGTGCCCTTGTCGCCCCCCGTGGTGGCCGGTTTCCAGACCGGGGCCGACCGCATCGGCGCGGAAATCGCGGCTTCGGGCTATTCATACGAGGACAAGCTGCCCTCGCCGGTGCTGAATTTCGGCACGCTGGAAGAAGCCACCGGCCTGAACGGCGAAGCCGGGGTCAAGCGCCTGACGCTGGCCGCCCTGCCCGGCGATGCGGGGGGACCGGTGGTCGATGGCACGGGGGCGGTGATCGGCATGCTGCGGCCAACGGTTGCGGGCACGCAACAACTGCCCGCCGATGTGGCCTTTGCCACCGCCGCCTCTGCGCTGACCGCCCGGCTGACCAGCGCCGGGATCACCCCCGCCACCCGCCCCGCAGGCGGTGCATTGGCCCCCGAGGATCTGTCGCGCCTTGCCAATGGCATGACGGTTCTGGTGTCGTGCTGGGACTGACCGTGAAGGCCCGGCTGGCGGTCATTCGTAGGATGGGCAATCTGCCCATCCTCAAAACCGCGCGATGAACCCCTACCGCCGCCAGAACGCGGGCAGCACCAGCACCAGGATCGCCAGCAACCCCAACCGCCCCATCAGCATCGCCAGCGTCATGATCAGAATGCCGCCCTGCGGAAAGTCGATGAACGTGCCGGTGCGTTCCACCAGCGGACCAAAGCCGTAGCCGATATTGCCAAGCGCCGTCCACACCGCGAACAGCGCCGACACCGTATCCACCCCCAGCAAGGTCATCGCCACCGTCAGCACACCCAGAATGACGATATACCCCGCGATGAACATGATCAGCGCGTTGATCACGTCGTCATCCACCGTGCGGCCTTCGTACTTCACCGGGTCGATGCTGTCGGGCAGGCTGATCCGCCGGATCTCGCGCCGCAGCGCCGCCATGGCGATCTGCACCCGGAACACCGTCAACCCGGCCGAGCTTGACCCCGAACAGGCCCCGACCACTCCGATCAGGAACGCGACCACCAGCATGAACCCGCCCCAGGTGGGAAAGCTGCCGGAAAAGAACCCGGTCGAGGACATGATCGAGGTCAGGTTGAACAGGCTTTCGCGGAAGGCAGGCTCCCAGGCCATGCCGGTGGTCCAGACCTGCCAGACCGTCACCATCGCCACCGCCGACCCCAGCCAGCGCAGATAGGCCTGCACCTGACTGTCGCGCAGCAACGGCCCGGATGTGCCGTTCACCAGCTGCACATAGCGGATATAAGGCAGGCTGCCGAGGATCATGAACAGCGCCCCCATGTATTCGCCGGCACCTGCGTATTTGTTGAACGACACATCCATCGGCGCAAAGCCCCCGGTGGCAATCGTGCCCATGGCGCTGACGATCGCGTCAAGCTCGGTCATCCCGATGGCCAGATAGGCAATCAGACAGGCCAGCGTCAGCCCCGCATAGACCCCCAGCAACTGCCGCGCGATGTCCGTGGCCCGCGGCAAGGCCTTGCCAAAGGTATCGAACCCTTCGGTGCGGAAAAACTGCATGCCCCCCACCCGCATCAGCGGCAGAAAGATCATCGCGATGAACGCAATCCCAAGCCCGCCCAGCCAGTTCAGCATGCCGCGCCACAGGTTCATCCCCGGCGGCAGTCCGTCCAGCCCGAAGATCACCGTGGCCCCGGTGGTGGTGATGCCCGACACCGCCTCGAAATAGGCGTTGTGAAACGCCAGTTCGGGCGCGCCGATGTAAAACGGCAAGGCCCCGAACCCCGGCACCAGCACCCAGATCCCCGCTGTCAGCAGATAGGCCTGCCGCGTGTCCAGCGACCGGCCCAGAGCATTCGCGGTGGCAAAGGACAGCGCCCCGCCGACGACCCCGGTGATCGCCGCACTTTGCACAAACTTCAGCCCGTTCTCCAGCCCTGCCCGCCAATCGACAATGGCCGGCGCCAGCATCAGAATCGCCAGAACGATCAGAATGCGGCCAATGACATATGCGACGGGTCGGATATCCACCATGATGGGTCAGCGGTAGCCGCCCCCCCGCCAAAGGTCAATCACCGGGGTCATGCAACGTAGGGCGGGGTTCACCCCGCCATTCCCTCGCCTTCCCCAAACCCTTCCCCTTTCCACCCGCGCCCCGCCCCGCAGCAAACCGCCCGAGAAACCGGCAGTCCCGCCGCCTTGACACCGGGGCAAAGAATATCTTTGCAACTTCATGACTTTTGTATAATCTGTAAAGTAACGGAGGGAATCACATGCTCGGACACAGCTTTGCCACGCGGATCAACTCTTTTGCGTCGGGGGCCGCAGACTATTGGCCGGACCTGTCGGGCAAGCCGACCCTGCAACAGATGGTCGCCCGCGCGGCCACCGTGCCGGGCCTGACCGAACTGGACCTGAACTACCCCGATCACGTCGGCGAGGATGCCCTGAAGGTCGCCGCTGCCGTGCGCAACGAAGGCCTCGCCATCTCGGGTCTTGCCATGCGCTACTATTCCAACCCCGCCTACAAGCGCGGGGCCTTCACCAACCCCGACCCTGCGATGCGGCGCGAGGCGATTGACCTGACCAAGCGCGGCATCGATGCCGCACGCGCCATGGGCGCCCCGATGATGACCCTGTGGCTGGGGCAGGACGGCTTTGATTACGCCTTCCAATGCGACTACCCCGCCCTGTGGGAGGCCGAGATTGCAGGCATCGCCGAAGTCGCCGCCCATGATCCGGACTGCATGATTTCCATAGAATACAAGCCCAATGAGCCAAGGTCTTACTCGGTCCTGCCCGATGCCGCCACCACGCTGCTGGCCATCAAGGAGGTGGGCGCTGCGAACCTTGGCGTCACCATCGACTTCGCCCATTCGCTCTATGCCGATGAACAACCCGCCTTTGCCGCCGCCATGATCCTGCGCCATTCGCGCCTTCTGGGCCTGCACCTGAACGACGGCTATGGCAAGCGTGACGACGGGTTGATGGTCGGCGCTGTCCACGAACAGAAAACACTGGAACTGCTGCGCGAGGTGCGGCGCGGCGGCTTTGACGGCGCGATCTATTTTGACACTTTCCCCGATGCGTCGGGGCTGGACCCGGTGGCAGAATGTGCCGCCAACATCCGCACCGTCCGCCGCATGCTCGACGCCGCCGCCCGGATGGACGGCGACAATGTGCTGGCCGACGCGCAAAGCCGCCAGGACCCGGTGGTAGCCCAAGAGGTGGCCCGGCTGGCCCTTGCGGGGGCAACCGCCGCATAACTTTACAACTACTGCCCAATACTGTGTTGAAAACGGGAGGAAACCATATGCAACACGTTCTCAAGGGGGCTGCGGCCCTGACGGCCTTTGCCATGACCATCGGCATGGTCGCGGCGCAGGATCTTGCCCCGCTGAATTCCGACAGCGAACCCGACCGCATGGATTGGTCCGAGCTTGACGCCAAATTCGGCCCCCTGCCCGCGCCCGCCGCCGGCACCAAGGTCGGTGGCGTGTCGAAAACCCTGACCAACGAATACTGGCGCTCGCTCGGGATGGGCTATGCCAATGTCGCAGGCAAGCTGGGCATCGAGTTCGTCTATCAGGCCGCCCAGTCCGAAGGCGACCAGTTGGGCCAGTTGTCCATCGCGGAAACCCTGATCAGCCAAGGCTTCAACGCGCTGCTGCTGTCGCCGCAGACCGACGCCAACCTGATCCCGGCGGTGGAAAAGGCCGCAGCGGCAGGCATTCCGGTGCTGAACGTCAATGACGCGGTCATTCCTTCGGCGAAAAACTATGTCGGCAACGTGCAAAAGGGCAACGGCGTCAACGTCGCTCAATGGTTCATCGACAACGTGCCTGCCGGTGGCAAAGTGGCTGTGATCGAAGGCCAGCCCGGCGTCTATGCCGCAGGGCAGCGCACGGCGGGCTTTACCGAAACCATCACCGCCGCTGGCAATTTTGAAGTGGTGGCCTCGGTCCCCGCCAACTGGAGCCGGGAAGAAGCCTTCAACGCCGCCTCCACCATCTTGCAGCAATACCCTGACATGATCGGCTTTTATGCCAACAACGACGGCATGGCCCTGGGTGTGGTCGAGGCGGTCAAGGCCGCAGGCAAGGCCGAACAGGTCGCCGTGTTTGGCACCGACGGCATTTCCGACGCCTACGCCGCCATCCGCGCGGGCGATCTGACCGGCACTGTGGACAGCTTCCCCGTGCTGACCGGCGAGATTGCGATTGAGGTGGCCCTGCGCCTGATGGCGGGTCAGGCCCTGCCGCGTGTGGTGGCAACGCCGCAAGCGTTGATCACAAAGGACAATGTTGAAACCTATGCCACCTCGGACATGACGGCCCTGCGCGCCGCCCTGATGCCGAAGTAAGCAGACCCGGCCCGCCGTGCTTGCCGGCGGGCCACTCCTTTTCCGCAGATCGGATCTCCCATGCAGCCCCGGCTTGTCCTGAAAGATATCGTCAAGGCCTTCGGCCCGATCAAGGTGCTGCACGGCGTGACCCTGACCGTCCAACCCGGCGAGGTGCACGGCCTGCTGGGCGAAAACGGGGCCGGCAAATCGACCATGCTGAACATCCTGTCTGGCGTGCTGTCCGCCGACTCCGGGTCTTGCAGCATCGATGGCACGCCCGTCACCGTGCAGTCCCCGCGTGACGCGACCGCAGCCGGGATCGCCATGATCCATCAGGAACTGCAACAGGTGCCCGAACTGACCGTGGCGCAGAACATCTACCTTGGCGCCGCCCTGCGCCGCGGCGCGGGTCTGCTGGTGGACCGCACCGCACAAGAAGCCGAGGCCCGCCGCATCCTGGCCCCGCTTGACCCCGGCATCGATGTGACGGCCCCCGTCCGCAGCCTGCGGGTGGCCCAACGCCAGATCGTGGAAATCGCCAAGGCCCTGCGCGCCAACGCCCGCATCATCGCCATGGACGAACCGACCAGCAGCCTGACGCCGAAAGAATTTGAACGCCTCGTCACCGTGATCCAGAACCTCACCGCCCAGGGCGTGTCGATCATCTATGTGTCGCACAAGATGGACGAAGTGTTCCGCCTGTGCCAGTCCGCCACCATCCTGCGCGATGGCCGCCTGATCAGACAGGTGCCGCTGCCCGCAACCCCGGTCGCGCAAGTCATTGAACTGATGGTCGGACGCGAACTGTCCGCCGCCACCCACCGCAGCTTTGCCAGCACCCGCCCCGTGCTGCAAGTGCAGGGCCTGTCCCGCGCCAAGGCGGTCGTTGATGTCGGCTTCACCCTGCACGCGGGCGAGGTTCTGGGCATTGCCGGCCTTGTCGGCTCTGGCCGGACCGAACTGCTGCGCTTGATCGCAGGCGTCGATGCCGCCGATGCGGGCACCGTCACCGTCGATGGCAAACCCGCAGCCCCCGGCCCCCGCGCCCGCATCAAGGCGGGACTGGGTCTGGTGCCCGAAGAACGCAAACGCGACGGCATCATCCGCCACCGCCCCGTCACCACCAATGTCGGCCTGCCCTCGATGCGCCGCTTTTCCACCCTTGGCATCATCCGCAAACGCGCGCTGAAGGCGAAAACCGAGGCGCTGATGCGCGAGGTCAACCTGCGCCCAGCCGACGTGACCCGCGCCATCGGCAGCTTTTCCGGCGGCAATCAGCAAAAGGCCATCATCGGCCGCTGGCTTGCCGCCGACACCCGCATCTTCCTGTTCGACGAACCCACCCGCGGCATCGACGTGGGCGCCAAGGCCGAGATTTACGACCTGATCGAACGCCTTGCCGAACAGGGCCGCGCCGTCATCGTGGTGTCCTCCGAACTGCCCGAGGTGATCCGCCTGTCCGACCGCGTGCTGGTGATGCGCGAGGGCCGCCTTGCCGCCACCCTGGGGCCGGACGAGATTTCCGAGGCCAACATCGCCCGCAACGCCATTCCCGCCTGAGGTTCCCCACATGTCCAGCACCGTCCTTTCCCGCATCAAATTCCGCGACGCAGGCACGCTTGTCGGCCTCGTCCTGATCAGCCTCGTGTTCGCCAGCCTGTCCCCGTCCTTCCTGACCGGGGCCAACCTGATGAATATTCTGCAACAATCGTCAATCAACGCCTGCATCGCGCTTGGCATGACGCTGGTGATCATCTCGGGCGGCATCGACCTTTCGGTCGGCCCGGTGGCCGCGCTGTCTGCCGTGTTGGGGGCGGCGATGCTGGTGGCGGGTGTGCCGATCCCGCTGGCACTGGCGGGGGCCTTGGGCATCGGGGTGTTCTGCGGGTTCCTCAACGGCGCGCTGATCGCCTGGGGCGGCTTGCAGCCCTTCATCGTCACGCTTGGCGGGCTGTCGCTTTACCGCGCGCTGGCCCTGATCTTTACCGGCGGCACGCCGATCTTCGGCCTGCCAGACGGGTTCCGCGCCCTGACCAACGGCTTTGTCCTTGGCATCCCCAATGCGGTGATCATCGTGGCCGTCCTTGCCCTGCTGGCCTGGGTGATCCTGAACAAGACCCCGCTTGGTGAATATTTCATGGCCGTCGGCGGCAACCCAGAGGCCGCCCGCATCGCAGGCGTGCCCGTCACCCTGACCAAACTGTCGGCCTACATGATTTCCGGCCTGATGGCCGCCGTCGCCGCGATGATCCTGATTGGCCGTCTGGGTGCCGCCGAACCCACCCTCGGCACCCTGTGGGAGTTGGACGCCATCGCCGCCGCCGCCATTGGCGGGGCATCGCTGATGGGGGGTCGCGGGTCCATTCCCGGCACCCTGATCGGCTGCATCATCCTTGGCACCCTGCGCAACGGGCTGACCCTGATGAACGTGCAGGCGTTCTACCAGTTGCTTGCCACCGGCATCATCATCATTGTTGCCATGCTGATCGACAAGGCGACCAGTGGCAAACAGGGGTAAGACATGGGCGACGCGCGCGCGGTTGGGGCACAGATCAGGATGCGGCTGCCAAGCCTGACCCCGTTGGAAGGCAAGGTCGCCGCCGACATTCTGGCGATGCGCGACATTGGCGAGGCGACGCCCCTGCGCGAGGTATCCGAAGGGTCCGGCGTGTCGGATGCGATGGTGGTGAAGGTCGCCAAGAAACTGGGATTTGCGGGCTTTCGTGAATTTCGCCAAGGCCTTGTGGACTACAACGCCTCCGATACCGCCGCCCTGCATTCGGAAATCATGCCCGACGACACGGCAGGCGAGGTGGTGCAAAAGGTGTTCCGCACCGCGATGCAGGCCATCGAGGAAACCTTCGCCATTCTGGACCTCGCGGCATTCGAGCGTGCCGCCGACTATCTGCACCGCGCCCGCCAGCGCGATTTCTACGGCCTTGGCGGGTCGGCGCAGATCGCCCGCGATGTGGCGCATAAATTCCTGCGCATCGGCGTGCGGGCAAGCGTTTTCGACGACGCGCATATGATGATGATGTCGGCTGCCCTGCTTGGTCCCGATGATGTGGCGATTGCGTTTTCGCATTCCGGCAACACCGCCGCCGTGGTCGATGCCGTCGAACTCGCCCGCCGCAACGGCGCGCGCACCATTGCCGTCACGAACTATCCCGAC
The DNA here is from genome assembly GCA_040385825.1 of Pseudomonadota bacterium. Classification (GTDB taxonomy): domain Bacteria; phylum Pseudomonadota; class Alphaproteobacteria; order Rhodobacterales; family Rhodobacteraceae; genus JANNNF01. The sequence continues at coordinate 73,451 of JAZKGQ010000024.1, forward strand.
AGCCCGGTCGCGCGGATCGTCGATGTGGTGCTGTGTTCCACCGCGCAGAACTCGCCCCTGCTGGGTGAAAACGCCACCGCGCGGATTGCGCAGTTGAACCTGCTGGACGCGCTGTTCGTCGCCACCGCCCAACGCGACCGCAAGACCGCCGACGCCAATCTGGACCGCACCATGCGCGCGGTGCAGTCCAAGCGAAAACAATAGGCCAAACGAAAACAATGAGGTAACGCCCGTGCCCAGCCCCGCAGTCCTGCCCGTCGTCCTGACCGTCGGTTCCCTGCACTATGACATCGTGGTCGAGGCTGACCACTTGCCCGCACGGGATGAAACCGGGGTGGGGTCGCGCTGGTATCCGAAATTCGGCGGCAAGGGCGGCAATCAGGCGGCATCTACGGCCAAGGCCGGGGTCGCCTCGCGCATGGTGGGGGCGGTCGGATCAGATGATTTTGGCAGCTTTCTGCGCGCCCATCTGGAAACCGCCGGGGTGGATCACCGCTTTGTCGCCACCGTTCCGGGGGTCGGCTCGGGCATGAGCGTGGCGATCATGGACGCGGGCGGCGATTACGCCGCCACCATCGTATCGGGCGCAAACCTGCATATCGCGCCGCAAAGCCTGACCGATCCCGCGCTCTGGGCCGATGTCGCCCTGCTGGTCCTGCAAAACGAGGTGCCCGAGGCCCTGAACATCGCCGCCGCGACCGAGGCCCGCCGTCGCGGCATCCGCACCGTGCTGAACGCCGCCCCCTGCCGCCCGATGTCGGCTGACTTTACCGCCCTTGTCGATATCCTTGTCGTCAACGCGGTCGAGGCCGAGATGATGGGCACCGCCCCCATTTGCTGTCTGAACAACGCCGCCGACGCCGCCAGACTTCTTGCCGATCAGTTTGATGCAGTGATCGTGACTGCCGGATCAAAGGGTCTGGCGGCGTGGACGGCAACGGATGACCATTTCACCTTGGCCGCGGAAAAGGTGCAGGTGGTCAGCAGCCACGGCGCAGGCGACGCCTTCATCGGTGCGCTTGCCGCCAGCCTGGCCGCCAGGGCCGACCTGCACAGCGCAGCACAAGCCGCCTCGCACGCCGCCGCCCTGCATGTGTCCACCCCGCGCTAGAAATTCTCGGTCCTGTCCGCCTGCCCCTGCACCCAATAGCCCGAGGCCTTGATCCAGCCCAAGGGCACGCCGACCGAATCGAGAAAATACCCCCGCAGCGCCCGCGCGACTGACGCCTCTGCCGCAATCCACACAAACGTACCGGGGGCCACATCCAGCCCCTGCACCGCCGCCAGCAGCGGTGCTGCATCCCCCGCCAGGGCCGCGTCACGATGCACCCATGTCACTCCGGGCAAGTCCTGCTCATCCGCAGGCCCCGGCACGGCAACCACGGCCCGAACCGCCCCGCCGTCCTCGATCCTGCGGCCAATTGCGGGCAAGGCGGTTTCATCGCCCACCATCAGCCACTGGCCAATCGCGCCGCCAATCACCGCCGACCCGCGCGGCCCACCAATCATCACCGCATCCCCGACCACGGCATTCATGGCCCACAGCGTTGCAGGCCCCGCGTCATGCAGCGCGAAATCCACCACCAGCTCGCCCCGCGCCGCATCGAACCGGCGCGGCGTGTAATCGCGCCGCGCCTCCCCGCCCACCATCAGCTTGATATGGTCATCGAACCCCGCCGACTGAAACCCGGCCAGGTCCGGCCCGGTCAGCGTGATCCGCTGCATATGCGGGGTCAGCCGTTCGGTCGCCGCAACGGTCAGGCTGCGGCGCACCAGTTCGTGGCGCATCCGGGTGATGCTGGGCAGGGTCTGGTCGGTCATCGGTGTCCTCGGGGAATGGCGATAGGGCCTGTGTATCGCCATCAAACGCCGGACCGAAAGCTTTCCGTCGCCATTCCCTACAAATACAGTCGGAATTTATCGCTCCCGAATCTTACCGAACATGGATCAGCGTCTGAAACAGCGCGGGGTCCAGACTGACCGCCGCGAAGGTCGGCCCCTCGGTCAGCACCGACACCGCGTCATGGCTGTGCAGGCTTTCCTGATGGCTGGCCACCACCCGGAAATCGCCGATCCGCGGATCGCCCCGCAACACCTGACAGAAACTGCGCGCCGCATCCTCGACGAAGATCGGGTTGGCGGCGTTCAACTCGGCAAAGGCCTGCTCATCCTCGCGCTTGACCATCACCTGCGTCTCCGTCGGCACGGCATCGCGGGCAAGGGCGATCAGATCCTCGAACCACAGGCAATCGTCCCCGCGCAATTCCACCGAAATCCGCGCCACCGACCGCTGGCTGTGCGGCGTGGCCAACTGCCCCCGCACCCGCCGCGCATGTTCCGACAGTTCCAGCGAACAGGGGCAGGTGCTGGAATAGACGTAATCCAGATGGATGATCTTGGTCCGCACGCCCCCGGCATCGACCAGCTCCAGCGCGATGTCGTAATACTGCCAGCCGGTCAGCCCCGACCGCAGCGATTGCACCTGCATCGGAAAGGAAAACCGCATCTGGATGCGCGCATCAAAGGCCCCCAGATCGGTCAGATAATCCTCCAGCGCCGCCGCGATCACCTCAAAGCTGAACTCCCGGTCGGCATGGGCATAGAACGACCGCATGATGCGGCTCATGTTGATGCCCTTCTTTTCGGCCTCCAGACTGACCGTGCCTGTCACGCTCGTCTCCAGCATCACCTCGCCCGCATCGCGGGTGCGATAGCGGATCGGCAGCCGAAAGTTGGAAATCCCCACATGCTGGATCGCGGCCTTTGCCCCCACGATCAGGCTGGATGGGCCGTTCTGCAAATCGGGCAGGCCCGCCTTGTAGGCCTCGCTGACGCCGAACTCGGCAGGGTAGGCCCGGCTGAGCGCCGGATAGCCCATTCCGGGCACCAGATAGCCCACCGCCCCGTCCAAGCCGGCAATCTCGGCATCCGACGATCCGCCCGCCCAGTGCCGCAACAGGGCAAGGGCGGCCTCGGCCTCGGCCCGGCTGGGCTTGCGGTCAATTTGCGGTGTGTGGATGGTCATGGAATGTCCCTTCGGTTCAGGCGATGTACCGCAAGGCACAGGCCGTCAATGTCAACAGCACAGGTCAATCTAGGGGCGCAGCCGGGTTTCGCCAGCCCCGCCGCGTCACATCGGCGCAAAGGCGCGGCACTTTAGCGCTTGAACAGGATCGCCTGCGCCTCTTTCGAGGTGGTCGCGGCCCGCTGATCGGCCGCCACCGCAAGCCCGGCCTGAAACGCGGGGCGCGCCGACAGCGCATTCAGCCAGCGCGCCAGATGCGGCTTGTCGTCCAGCACCTGTTCCTGCCGCGCCCAGCCCTGTGCCCAGGGCCAGATCGCGAAATCGGCAATCGACAGGAAATCCCCCGCGACATGGGCGTGGCGCGCCAACTGCCCGTCCAGCACCCCGTACAGCCGCCCCACCTCGCGGCGATAGCGGTCTTGCGCATAGGGCAGCACCTGCGGCGGGTCCAGCTCGGGCGCGTAATGCAAGAAGTGATGCGCCTGCCCCGCCATCGGCCCCACCCCGCCCATCTGCCACATCAGCCATTGATCCACGGCAATGCGGTGCCGTTCGGTCTTGCCGTAGAACTTGCCCGACTTGCGCGCCAGATATTGCAGGATGGCGCCGGATTCGAAAATCGAGATCGGTTGCCCGTCCGGTCCGTCGCGATCGGTGATGGCGGGCATCCGGTTGTTGGGCGAGATCGCCAGAAACTCGGGCTTGAACTGATCCCCTGCCCCGATGTTGACCAGATGCAGCGCATAGGGCAGGCCCATTTCCGCCAGCGCGATGGTGATTTTCCAGCCGTTGGGCGTGGGCCAGTAGTACAGATCAATCGGGGCAGCCATGGCGCGTCCTTCGGTCGGGGTCTGCGCGCATCATGCCGGGTTTGGCCGCAGGGGCAAGGGCCAGTGCGGCACCAACCGCGACCAGCGCGGATCACGGGCGGAAGGCAGCGCCGCGCGCAGCGTCGTCAGCGGCAATTCGCCGGTCAGCAGCGCGCGGTACATCGGCAACAGGCCGGGGCGCATGTAGGGCGACCAGTGGCTGATCCGCGACCGGGCGGCAGGCAGCCGGTGGCCAAGCCGGGCCAGCGCCTCGGTCGTGGCGGTCTGGTCGATTTGCAGGTCCAGCCAGTTGGACAGCGGCTGGCCCAACCCCTCTCCGATCGCCGTATCGCAGCCGCCCATGGCCAGCCATTCCAGCAGCACGTCGAACAGGTCATTTTCCCGCGTGGTGATGTTGAACACCTGCGCCGTGGCCCCGGCAGGCGTGTTCATCGCGGCCCGTGCAGGCCCGCGGGTTTCGGCGCCGGCAAGCAGCACCATCCGGCCCACCCGTCCGGCGGGCAGATGGGGCAAGCTCGCCAGCGCCACCCGCGCGCCCAGGGAATGGGCGATGACATGCACCTCATGGCTGGCCGGGATTGCGGCGATCAGCGCGGCAAGGCTTTGGCCTGCCGCCGTCGCCCGCTGATGCACCCGCCGCAAGATGCCCCGCGATTGCCAGCCAAACCCCACCGCGATCCCTCCGGCCCCGGACAGGCCCAGATGCCGGGGCCAGCTTATGGCGGTGTGGTCGGCCGGGTCGGGGTCCAGCGCCAGAATGTGGCGGTGCGGGCAATGCCTGGCGATGCCCGGCGCAAAGCGATAGCCATGCACCATGATCACCACCGGGGCCGTGGCGGGCAGCGCCGACAGCGACTGTGCAAGCGGCGGCCCGTCGGTCTGAAACCCCGCAGGGATGGCATTCACGCGAATAGGTTTGGGTATATCCTGCATCAGACCCACCACATCTGGACGGTTGTTTGCAGGCATACACAACAGGCGCAACGCCGCCATGACAGCCACGCGGCAGTTGCATGACCATCCATCAGACCTTGGCCCCGGCCCGACCGATGCCATGGTTGACGCCCGTGGCCCTTGGGCGTATGAAACCCGTCGTGGCGCTTTGTTACCGGATTGCGGGCCACGTTAAACATTCCGCTAAAAGGGTCAGGGTCTTTCGCCCCGAAACCCTTGGGTTTTCGGGGTTTTTTCTTGGCCGGAGGCCATTATGGACAACTGGAAGACGCGCACGAAACTGGTCCACGAAGGCAGCCGCCGCAGCCAATATGGCGAGATGGCCGAAGCGATCTATCTGACGCAGGGTTTTGTCTACCCCACGGCAGAAGCCGCCGAAGCCCGGTTCATCAAGACCGGCGAGGATGAATTCATCTATGCCCGCTACGGCAACCCCACCACCCGGATGTTCGAGGAACGCATCGCGGCACTGGAAGGCACCGAAGACGCCTTTGCCACCGCCTCGGGCATGGCTGCGGTCAACGGTGCGCTGACCTCGATGCTGCGGGCGGGCGATCATGTGGTGTCGTCGCGCGCGCTGTTCGGGTCTTGCCTCTATGTGCTGGAAGAAGTGCTGACCCGGTTCGGCGTCAACGTCACCTTTGTTGACGGGGCCGATCTTGCGGCATGGCGGGCGGCGGTGACCCCCGCCACCAAGGCCGTGTTCTTTGAATCGATGTCGAACCCCACGCTGGAACTGGTCGATATTCGCGGCGTTGCCGACATTGCCCATGCCGTCGGCGCGCTGGTGATCGTCGACAACGTCTTTGCCACCCCGATCTTCAGCCGCGCGGTGGAACAGGGCGCCGATGTGGTGGTCTATTCCACCACCAAGCACATCGACGGCCAGGGCCGCGCCCTTGGCGGCGTGATCTGCGGCACCCGCGACTTCGTGCGCAAGGTGGCCGAGCCGTACATGAAGCACACCGGCGGCTCGATGAGCCCGTTCACCGCCTGGATCATGCTGAACGGCATGGCCACGCTGGACCTGCGCTGCCGGGCGATGGCCGATGCGGCGCTGACCCTGGCGCAGGCGCTGCAAGGCCATGCGGCCTTGGGCCGGGTGATCTTTCCGGGCCTGCCCAGCCATGCGCAACACGCGCTGGCGATGGACCAGATGGGGTCTGGCGGAACCTTGGTGACCTTCGACATCACGGCGGGCAAAGAGGCTGCGTTCCGGTTCATGAACGCGCTGGAGATCATCAAGATCTCGAACAACCTTGGCGATGCCAAATCCATCGCAACCCACCCGGCCACCACCACCCATCAGCGCCTGCCGCAAGACCAGAAGGATCTGCTGGGCATCACGCCGGGCCTGATCCGCCTGTCGGTCGGGCTGGAAGACCCCGCCGACCTGATCGCCGACCTGATGCAGGCCTTGGCCGCCATCTGACCAAAAGGGGGGCGTCACGCCCCCCTTCCAAGCCCCACCGTCGGATATTCCCGCACAGGGGATCCAGTTCCAATCACCCCTGCCGCATCAATTGCGGGCGGCATCATCCTCGGCGGCGACAACCGTGGCAATCAGCGCCGACAGGATCATATGGCTGATCACCGGCAACACCGCCCAGAACACCAGCCAGCCCGCCGGCAGCAACACCCGGATCAGCGTTTCGTTCAGCAGCAGAAACGCCAGATGATACAGCACCATCATGCGTGACAGGCCGGGCAGATAGCGCGTCATCGGCTCCCACGGCCAGAACAGCGCGGCCATGTCGGTGCGGTTGGCGATCACGTCCGACAGGAACATCGCGCCCAGCACGACGAAATACAGGCTCTGCATCCGCTGGCACAGCAGCGGATCATCGATCCAGACCAGCAGCGCCAATGGCCCCAGGGCCAAGGGCACCATCATTGCCAGGGTCTGACGGGCAGAAAAGCTGGCCAACAGCCGCCGCACCATGCCCTCCAGCCGCAGGGCGACCCGCAGCGCCAGACCAATGACAAAGGCGGTGACAAAGGCCTCGGCCTCGTTTTCCGGGCCAAGCCACAGCGCCATCACCACAAAGGCGGGCACCATGATGATCCCCGGCACCAGCAGACGCATGGGCAAGGGCGGGGCCTGCCGGAACAGGCCCATGAACTGACGGATGGCATCGTTGAACTGGGTGATCATTGGCTGGCGCGACCCTCTGGCAGGAGTTGCCCCCAGCCCTAGCCCGCGATCAAGGCGCGCTTTGGGCAGGCCAGCGTCGCAAGCGCGGCAAGAATAGGTCGCAAAAGTTAATCCTTGTCGCCGGGTGCGTCGGCGGGTGCGTCGGGTATCGCATGGGCCGACATCAGCCGCCCCTGCGTCATGAAGAACACAAAGATCGCTGCCGTCAGGCCAAAGGTCTTGAATGTGACCCAGGCCTCGGTCGACATGCTGCGCCAGATCACCTCGTTTGCTACCGCAAGGCCAAAGAAGAACGCGCACAGACGGCGGGTCAGGATCATCCAGCCTTCGTGTTGCAGGGCCAGCGCTTCTTCCATCGCCAGTTTCAGGTAGGATTGCCCGCGCAGCAGACCAAAGCCAAGGATGCCCGCGAACAGCAGGTAAATCATCGTGGGCTTCATCTTGAAGAACCGCTCGTCCTTCAGCCAGACCGACAGCCCGCCGAACACCACCACCAGAACCACCGTCACAAGCTGCATCTTCGACAGCTTGCCCGTCAGCCACCACAACAGCCCCGTTGTGACCAGCATCAAGGGAATGAACGCCGCCGTCATGGCGATGAAACCCGAATATTCCTGCCCCAGAAGGGTAACCGTATCATCCTTCAGCCGGGCATAGCCGATGAAGAACAGCGCGACAGGCCCCAGTTCGAGGACCATCTTCACCACCGGATTGATCTTTTTCTCAGCCATCGCCTATCCCGCCTGTACCATGATCGCACCCGCCGCGATCAACCCCATCAACCCTGCCCGCAGCAGCCCGACCCGTTCGCCCAGCACCGCCCAGCCGATCACCCCGGCAAACAGGGTAGAGGTTTCGCGCAGCGCCGCAACCTCGCCCACCTTGCCCAGCCTGGTGCCCAGCATGACCCCGCCAAAGCTGACGAAGGCCACCAGCGCCCCGATGATCCCGCGCAGCATCAGGGGGCGCAAGGGGGGCAAGGGGGGCGCCGTGGGCCGCGTCAGCCGCCATGCCATCAGCAGCGGAAAATCCATCGAGGTGATGAAGAAGAACCACGCCAGAAACGTGAACGGGTCCGGCGTCAGGCGGATGCCCCAGGCGTCATTGGTGGTGTAGACCGCCACCAGCACCCCGCCCGCAAAGGCCCATCCCAGCCCCGCGCGCACCGCCGCCGGGTCCACCCGCACCGCCCGCAGATTGACCGCCGCCAGCAACAGGATCGCCCCCGACAGCAGCGCCACCCCCAACCATTGCAGCGCGCCATATTGCTCGGCCAGAAAGGTGGCGGCAAAGGCCAGCGTGATCAATGGCCCGGTGCCGCGCACCACGGGATAGACCACGGTATAGGCCGCCCGTTCATAGGCCAGCGCCATGGTCAGCTTGTAGGCAAAATGGATGCACAGCGCCCCTGCCAGCACCAGCCATTCGCCCCCCACCGGGCGCGGCACCACAAACAGCGCCACAGGGGCGGCAAGCACCATCATCCACAGATCAATCACCCCGCGCGTGATCCAGGGGTCATGCCGCCCCTTCTGCAACGCGCCAAAGCAGGCATGCGCAAAGGCCGACAGCAGCGCCAGCAGCAGGGCCACCCGCGCGCCCTCTGCCGTGCCTTCCAATTGGGTGATCCACTGGGTCATGGGCGGGGGGTCACGCGTCCAGACCCACCAGCGCGCGGGCAAAATCCTGCGGGTCGAACGGGGCCAGATCGTCGATCTGTTCGCCCACGCCGATGGCATGGATGGGCAGGCCGAACTTGTCGGCCAGCGCCACCAGCACACCGCCCTTGGCGGTGCCGTCCAGCTTGGTCATCACAAGGCCCGAGACATCGGCGATCTTGCGGAAAATCTCGACCTGCGTGATGGCGTTCTGGCCTGTCGTCGCATCCAGCACCAGCAGGGTGTTGTGCGGCGCGGTCGGGTCTTTCTTGCGCAGCACGCGGACGATCTTGGCCAGTTCCTCCATCAGATCGGCGCGGTTCTGCAACCGGCCTGCGGTGTCGATCAACAGCAGATCAGCCCCCGTCGCCTGCGCATGGGTCAGCGCGTCAAAGGCCAGACTGGCGGGGTCCGACCCTTCGGGCGCGGTCATCACCGGAACGCCTGCGCGGGTGCCCCAGATCTGCAACTGTTCCACCGCCGCCGCGCGGAACGTGTCGCCCGCCGCAATCACCACCGTCTTGCCCGCCGCCTTGAACTGGCTGGCGAGCTTGCCGATGGTCGTGGTCTTGCCAGACCCGTTGACCCCCACCACCAGCACAACCTGCGGCTTTTGCGGGTAAATCGGCATCGGCCGCGCGACAGGCTCCATGATCCGGGCAACCTCGCCCGCCAGCGCCTGCCGCAATTCCGTGCTGGAGATGCGCTTGCCAAAGCGGCCCTCGGCGATGTTTGCCGTCACCCGCACCGCCGTATCCACCCCCATGTCGGCCTGAATCAGCACGTCTTCCAGGCTTTCCAGCATCGCATCATCCAGCGTGCGGCGGGCCTCGTCGGCATCGGTGCGGCCCAACAGGCGGCCGATCAGGCCTGGCCCGGTTTTCGCCCCGGCTTCGGCCCCGGTTTCGACAGCAGGCGCCTCCGGCTCGGCCACCAGCGCCTCCAGCCCGTCGCCGATCTTGTCAGAGGACCGGAACATCCGGTCTTTCAGTTTCTTGAAGAACGACATGGGGGCCTCGGATTTGGCTGCTGCCTTCACCTAGTCAATCCGGGCGTGATTTGAAAGGGCACACACGCGGCGGCACTGGTCAGCGCAGCAGAGGATGCTAAACTTGATGCCATGAACACAGCCGCACCATCAAAGCCCCTGCCAAAGCCCTTGCCAAAGCCCCTGCCCATGGCCGCCTTCGCCGCTGCCGCCCTGTCGCCCCTCGGGCTGTTCGGGTTGGCGCTGTGGGTGGGCGGGCTGTGGGTCTGGGCCGCGTTCCTGTACATGGCGGTGCTGGTGATGATGCTGGACCAGATGCTGCGCCATGTGGCGGGCGACGCCGCCGACGGGGCCGAGTTTCCCTGCGCGGATGCCCTGCTGGCGGGGATCGGTCTGGGGCATCTGGTGCTGCTGCCACTGGTCACATGGGGGGTGGCGGGGCCATCGGGCCTGACCACGGGCGCGCGGGTGCTGCTGTTCTTTGGCGCGGGATTGTGGATGGGGCAAGTCGCACATCCGGCGGCACATGAGCTGATCCACCGGGGCAATCGCTGGCTGTTCCGTCTGGGGGTGGCGGTCTATGTGTCGCTGCTGTTCGGCCAGCACGCCAGCGCCCACCGGCTGGTGCATCACCGCCATGTCGCCAGCGCCGATGACCCCAACACCGCACGGTCGGGCGAAGGGTTCTACCGCTTTGCGCTGCGCGCGTGGCGGGGCAGTTTCGTGCAGGGTTGGCGGGCGGAAACCGCGCTGCGCGCACGCGGCAGCGGCGGCGGGATACACCCCTACGCGGTCTATATCGGCGGGGCCTTGGCCGCACTGGGCCTTGCATGGGTCATTGCGGGGGCGGCGGGGGTGCTGGTCTGGGCGGGCCTTGCCCTGCACGCGCAAAGCCAGCTTCTGGTGTCGGATTATGTGCAACATTACGGGCTGGTGCGGGCCATGCAGCCCGACGGGCGGCTGGAACCCGTGGGGCCGCGCCACAGCTGGAACGCAGGGGCGTGGTTCTCATCGGCCATGATGCTGAACGCCCCGCGCCATTCCGACCACCACGCCCACCCCACCCGCCCCTACCCGGCGCTGCGCCTGCCGGGGGCCGATCTGGCCCCGCGCCTGCCCTGGCCGCTGCCGGTGGCCTGCGCGGTTGCCTTCGTGCCCGGCCTGTGGCGGCGCGCGATGCGCAAACCGGTGGCACAGTGGAAATCCGGCCTGCCCCACACCGGGCCGTGACTGGCCTTGCCGCGCAGGATGGGGCAGGATCGGGCAACCCCGACGGAGACAGCCCCCATGCGCTTGCTTGCCACAGCCCTTACCCTCGCCCTGACCACCCTGACCGCCACGGCGCAAACGCCGATGACCGGGGCCGAGTTCGACGCCTATGTCACCGGCAAGACCATCACCTACCGCCAGTTCGGCCTGCCCTACGGCGTCGAGGAATACCTGCCCGACCGCAAGGTCCGCTGGGCCTTTTCCGAATCGGAATGCCAGTATGGCCGCTGGTACGAAGACGACAGCCGCATCTGTTTCGTCTATGAGTACGACCCCAGACCGCAATGCTGGACCTTCTGGACCGATGCGCGCGGCCTGAACGGGCTGTTCGAGGGCAACGCGCCCGAAGCCGCCCTGGTCGAGGCAGGCCAAAACACCACAGGCCTGCCCTGCCCCGGCCCGGATGTGGGCGTCTGACGGGCATTGTCACAGGATCCCCCTTCTGGCTTTCCTGTGCCCTCTTCAACCAGCCCAACGAAAGGGCAATGCCCGACCGCCGGGTGGGCAAGCAACCGCAGTTCTACGCGGTTTATGGTTCAACCCATTCCACCGAAATTCTGCTGGTAACGCCGCAGAATGCCCGCCCGAGGGGGCGGTCCCCTCTCGGCGTTTGCAAAAGCAAACGCCTGCCGGGCAATGGGGCATTGCCCGGCGCGCTACGCGCTTGATTCCGGGCCGAAGAAGAAGACGAAGGTCGGTTCAGAAAAGGCTGCCCTGCGAACTGCCCCCGCCCGGCGCTTTCCGCGCGGGGCGATTGCCCAGAACCACCCGCCCATCGGCAAATTCCACCTCCACGCTGCCGGCCTTTTCTGCCGCCGCGCGGCTGGTGATCACCGCCCCGTCGCCGCGCACCACGGCATAGCCGCGCTGCAACGTCTCGGTATAGCCAAGCGTCTGGCGGGTGCGGTCCAGCGCCTCCAGACGCGCCGCAAGGCTGGTCAGCCGCGCGGTCATGCCCGCGTCCAGCCGCATACCCGCCTTGCCAACGGCCACTCGCCCCTCGCGTGATCTGCGGTCTGCATCGGCAATCAGCCGCGCCAAGGCCGGGGCCAGCCGCGCCGCCAGCGCCGTCACCCGGTCGCCCGCCCGTTCCATCCGCCGCGCATGGGCCGTGCCCAAACGCTGATCCAGCGTGCCCAGCCGGTCAGCCCGCCGGGTGATCAGCGCCAGCAGAACCTCGGGGCGCACAAGGGCGGCACTACGGTCATAGGCCCCGCGCTTTTTCGCCACCGCCAGCAACAGCCCCGCGCCAAGCCGCTGCGCCCCGCTGTCCAGCCGCTGGCGCGGGGTGGCCAGCACCCCCTCCAGCCGGGGCAAGGCGCGGGCAAGGTCGCGCAGCCGCTGGCCGCGCAGCCCCATGCCCTGTGCCGCGCTGCGCGACAGCCGGGCCGAAAAGGCATCGACCGTGGCCAGCAGGTCCAGCCGCACCGGCACCGCCAGTTCCGCCGCCGCCGTCGGGGTGGGCGCGCGCAGATCGGCAGCATGGTCGATCAGCGTGGTATCGGTTTCATGCCCCACCGCCGAGATCAGCGGAATCTGGCTGGCCGCCGCCGCCCGCACCACGATTTCCTCGTTGAAGCCCCACAAGTCCTCCAACGACCCGCCACCCCGTGCCACGATGATCAGATCGGGGCGCGGGATCGGCCCGCCGGGTTGAATGGCGTTGAACCCGCGGATGGCGGCGGCCACCTCGGGGGCGCAGGCCTGCCCCTGCACCGCCACCGGCCAGATCAGCACATGGCGCGGAAAGCGGTCGCGCA
>JAZKGQ010000025.1:0-52246 GCA_040385825.1 Pseudomonadota bacterium
TCCTGCGCCAGCCCTTCACCATCGCCAATGTCGAAGGCCAGTTCGACGTGATGGCAACGGTTGCCGGTGGCGGTCTGTCCGGTCAGGCCGGTGCTGTGAAGCACGGCATTTCCAAGGCGCTGCAACTGTATGAACCCACGCTGCGCCCGGCGCTGAAGGCCGCAGGCTTCCTGACCCGCGACAGCCGCGTGGTGGAACGCAAGAAGTACGGCAAGGCGAAAGCCCGCAAGAGCTTCCAGTTCTCCAAGCGCTGAGGTTTGGCGACATCACTCAAAAGGCCCGCGAGTTTCGCGGGCCTTTTCATTTGGGCGGATGCTGTCGGGCGCAAGGGGCCTTGGGGCAAAAAAAGGGGCCGGAAAGATCCGGCCCACAGGTCAGGGAATGGGGCAGGGCAGGCGTCAGTCGCGCCAGAAGGGCTTGGTCACTTCCGTCTCGCGCCGGGCTTCGGTCATGCCGATGTCGCGCAGCATGTGCGTATCAAGCCGCGACAGACCTGCGCGGGTGCGGCGGCGGGTTTCCCAGCCGGCAATGATCAGCGCGACCTTTGCCACGATCAGGGCAACAGGCGGCAGGGTGGCGAGGTTCAGGTGATCGGCGCGGGTCATCGGCGCCTCCTTTTGTGTTGATACAATTTGATTGTGGCGTAGATAATGTATACATTCAGCGCAGCTTGAGTCGCCAGAGGAACATTGTCATGGATACAAACTGGGCCCCCGATCTGACCGCGTTTCCGGGGCCGAAGTATCAGGGCCTGTCCCGCGCGCTGCGCGAGGCGATCCGCGCTGGCGATCTGCCGCCCGGCGCACAATTGCCCACGGTGCGCGATCTGGCCTGGCGGCTGCATCTGACGCCGGGCACCGTGGCGCGGGCCTATACGCTGGCGACGCAGGAAGGCTTGCTGGCCGCCACCGTGGGGCGCGGGACTTTCGTGGCGGCGCAGACTCCGCGCCTTGGGCCGACGCAATCGCTGTATGTCGAGCGTGATCAGGACTGGTTGCGCGGGCGGCTGGACCTGCGGTCGCCGCAACTGCCGGACCTTGGCCAGGATGCTGAAATCGAAGCGACTCTGGCCGAAACAGCCGGGCAGGGCGGCTGGCTGGACTATACGTCGCAAAAGACGGAACTGACCCTGCGGGCGGCGGTCTGCGACTGGCTGTGCGACCGGGTTCTGGGGCCGATCGGCCCCGAGGATATTGCCCTGACCATGGGCGGGCAGAATGCGGTGCTGATGATCATGTTGTGCTGCCTGCGCGGGGACCGGCCCGTGGTGCTGATCGAGGATCTGGCCTATCCCGGCTTTCGCTATGCCGCGCGGCTGGCGCGGGCCGATGTGGTGGGCGTCGAGATGGACAATGAAGGTATTGTACCAAGCGCGCTGGAGGCCGCCTGCCGCCGTCAAGGCCCGCAGATATTGTGCCTGACCGCCGAGGCACAAAACCCCACCACCGCCCGGATGAGCGAGGAACGCCGCGCCGAGATTGCCCGCATCGCCCGCACCTATGACCTGCAGATCATCGAGGATGATTGCTATACCGTGGCCGAAAGCAGTCTGCCCAGCCTGCGCGCGCTGGCGTCCGAGCGGACCTGGTATGTCGGCAGCCTGTCGAAGACCGTGTCGGCGGCGATGCGGTTTGGCTATGTCGTCTGCCCGGTGGGGATGGGCGAGGCCGGGCGGCTGACTGTGCAGCATTCCTGCTTTGCGCTGGCAAAGCCGGTGGCCGATGTGGCGCTGCGGCTGCTTTCGTCGGGGGTGGCTGCGGACATGCGGGCGCGGGTGCAGGCGGACGGGGCGGTGCGGCTGGCGATCATGGTGAACCGGCTTGGCGCCTTTGATCTGGGCTGGCAGCCGGGTCTGCCCTTTGTCTGGCTGCGCTTGCCGCAGGGGTGGCGGGCGTCGACCTTTACCCGGATGGCCGATGGCGAGGGTGTCCTGCTGCGCTCGGCGGATGAATATGCCCTGAACCATGGCCGTGCGCCCAATGCGGTGCGCATGGCGATTTCGGGCCGCGCGTCGCTGCCGCTGTTCGACGCGGGTCTGGGCAAGCTGGCCGCCCTGCTGGCCGCCCCGCCTTCGGACTTTTCGGTCTGAGTCTGCCAAGCTGATTCTGCCATCCGGATTCGGCCCGATTGTCGCCCGCCCGGCGACAGTCTGGCCGATTCTGCCGGATTGTGGCGTGATTGTGGCAATGCTGCGGCGCAGGGAAGGCGGCGATTCTTGGCAAGGTGCCGAATGGGGCCATTGTGTGGCCCAAGGGGCGCAGCCCGGCGCCTGCTCGCGCAGATGTGTGTGCGGTTGAATTGACGCAACACAGCCGTCCGGGTGACTATCGGGCCAGAGCAGTTACATAAAAAAGAGGTCCGCAATGGGACACCAGATTTCCTTTCATGCCCCCTATGGCGGTGCCGATTTTCTTGGCCTGCGCAAGACCCGTCTGGGCGCCACCGAGATCATCTATGATGACGGCGTGACCCGGCGGATGGTGTGGCGGGTTGCGAGTCTGGGGCAGTCGGAAGAACGCATTTCCGATGCGCTGCGGGTGGCGGTCGGATCGCTGCGGGTGGTGCCGACCCTGTATGACGAGCTGAAGAAGCGTGCCATCGCGATTGAACGGATCGCGGGCTGAGGCTTGGATAACTGATCAGTTTCAAGGCAGAGCGCCCTGATTGGCAGCGAAAGGCGGGGTGACCCGCCTTTTTTATTGGCGTGTTCGCGGGGGGTGCCCCGCCAAGCGCCCTTGCGCTTTGCAAATCGTTGCGGCTAGGTTTGATCAAAGTCCAGGAAGGCCCGCCCCGTGCGGGCACAGCAGGGGGAATGATGGCGCAACCAACGCGATCTGCCGGATTTGCCGGGTCCGAGGCCGCGCGCGGCCTTGCGATGATCAGCCCCACGGCGATTTACGCCGTGCTGTTGCTGGCGGCCCCGCTGGCCACTGTGGTCATCTTTTCGGTGCTGACCGATGGCGCAAAAGGGCTGGAATGGGTGTTCACCCCACAGAACTACATCGAGGTCTGGACCGGGCCGGTCTACCGCGCCATCATGATCCGGTCGCTGATGGTGGCCTTTGGCGTGACGCTGGTGACAGTGCTGATCGCCTATCCCATCGCCTATTTCGTCAGTTTCCATGTCGAGCCGTCGCGCAAGTCGATGTGGCTGTTCATGATCACCATTCCGTTCTGGACCAGCTATCTGATCCGGGTGTTCCTGTGGAAGGTGATCCTGGGCTACAACGGGGTGATCAACTCGGGCCTGCTGAGCATCGGGGTGATTTCCGAACCCTTGCAGGTGATCAACTACAATGTCGGCGCGCTGATCATGACGCTGGCGCATGCCTATGCGCCCTTTGCGATTCTGCCGATCTTTGTCAGCCTGGAAAAGATCGACCGCAGCCTGCTGGAGGCCGGGCAGGATCTGGGCGAAAGCAAATTGCGCACCTTCTGGCGCGTCACCCTGCCGCTGAGCATGGCCGGGGTGATCGCGGCGGTGCTGATCGTGTTCATCCCCACCATCGGCGATTATGTGACGCCCGACCTGATCGGCGGCGGCAAGCTGCCGATGATCGCCAACATGATCGAGGTGAAGATGCTGAAACAGGGTGACAAGGCCATCGGGTCGGCCATCGCGGTGTCGGCCATGCTGATCGTGGCACTGGTCAGCCTGTTCTTCCTGTTCCTCAACCGCCGCTTTCTGAAGGGGTCGAAATGAAAAGTCCCCGTCTGCGTGTCTCGGGTTTGCGCCTTTACGCCATTGCCTATCTGATCTTCCTCTACGCCCCGATCTTGCTGCTGCCGGTGTTTGCCTTCAACGACAGCAAGGTGATCGCCTTCCCGCTGTCGGGCTTTACCACCGGCTGGTTTGTCGAGATGTGGCAGGATGATCAGTTGTTCCGGGCGCTGAAGAATTCGCTGATCATTTCGGGGTCGACGGCGGTGATCTCGACTGTGCTGGGCATCTTTGCCGCCCGCGCCACCACGCGGTTCAGCTTTCCGGGCAAGGCGGGAATTCTGGGGCTGGTGATGCTGCCGCTGGTGCTGCCAGAGATGATCATTGCGATGTCGCTGCTGGTGGTGCTGCTGGCCATCGGGGTGCCGCTGTCGATCTTTACCATCATTCTGGGCCATGTGCTGATCTGCACGCCCTTTGCGGTGGCGATCCTGTCCTCGGCGTTTCAGTCGCTGGACAAGTCGCTGGAGGAAGCGGCCTATGATCTGGGCGAAACGCCGCTGTCGACTTTCCGGCTGATCATTCTGCCGCTGGTGATGTCGGGGATCATCTCGTCGCTGCTGATCACCTTCACCATTTCGCTGGACGAGTTCATCATCGCCTTCTTCCTTGGCGGCAATGAATCTGCGCTGTCCGCCTATATCTACAGCCAGTTCCGGTTTCCGGCGCGTGTGCCTGCGATGCTGGCGCTTGGCACCATTCTGGTGCTGCTGTCGATCTGCCTTTTGACCATTGCCGAATATTTCCGCCGTCGCGGTCTTGCGAAAACCGGCGCCAAGGATACCGGAGGCTTCCTGTGAGCAACAAACCCGACATGATCGAATTCCGGGACGTGCACAAATACTACGGCGATTATCACGCCCTGCGCGGGATCACCGCGACGAT
Organism: Pseudomonadota bacterium; assembly: GCA_040385825.1. Classification (GTDB taxonomy): domain Bacteria; phylum Pseudomonadota; class Alphaproteobacteria; order Rhodobacterales; family Rhodobacteraceae; genus JANNNF01. The sequence continues at coordinate 4,607 of JAZKGQ010000025.1, forward strand.
CCGGGCGGGAGAGTTCTTCAGCCTGCTTGGGCCATCGGGCTGTGGCAAGACCACGCTTTTGCGCACGATTGCCGGGTTCGAGGGAATATCGTCAGGCGTGGTGCTGATCGATGGCAAGGACATGGCCAATGTGCCCGCCAACGTGCGGCCGACCAACATGGTGTTCCAGTCCTACGCGATCTTCCCGCATCTGAGCGTCGAGGAAAACGTCGGCTTCGGTCTGCGACGCGATCCGCGCTCGGCGGCCGACAAGGCGGCGGCGGTGGCCGAGGCGCTGGAGATGGTCGGGCTGAAAGGCTATGGCAAACGCGCGGCGCATGCGCTGTCGGGCGGACAGCGGCAGCGGGTGGCGCTGGCGCGGGCGCTGATCCTGAAGCCCAAGGTGCTGCTGCTGGACGAGCCGCTGTCGGCGCTGGACAAGAAGATGCGCGAGCAGATGCAGGTCGAGTTGATCCGCTTGCAGCGGCAGGTGGGGATCACCTTCATCCTTGTGACGCATGATCAGGAAGAAGCCCTGGTGATGTCGGACCGCATCGCGGTGATGTTTGAAGGCGAGATCGCGCAACTGGCCGACCCCGAAACCCTGTACCGCCGGCCCAATTCCAAGAAGGTCGCGGACTTCATCGGCACGATGAATTTTCTGTCGGCGCAGATCCTGTCGGAAAGCGGCGGGCAGGTCGAGGTGGAGGCGCAGGGCTTTGGACGGCTGACGCTGAGTGCGGATCAGTGCATGGGCAAGGCATCGGAAGCGGGCGCGATGGTGGGGTTCCGCCCCGAGACGCTGACCATCCTGTTCGACGACAAGGCCACCGCCGACCGCGAAAGCATGGCGACCGTCGAGGAGGTCGTCTATTACGGCGACATGACCTATTACGATGTCAGGTTTGACGGCACCACCGCGCCGATGCGCATTTCGATGCGCAACGTGTTCGGGCGGCCCGTGCTGGAGATCGGCACCCGCGCGCGGGTCGCATGGTCGCCGGGGGCACTGGTTCTGTTCCGCTGATCTTCGCGTCACGGGCGGTTATCAAATTGAGCGCGTTCCGCGCATTCGTTTGTTGCGCGCTGACGCGCGGCGTGCCTCCGGCGGGGATATTTGGGCCAATGTGAATGGTCAGCGGTCTGGGGCGATCAGGCCAAGGCCGCGCAGGTAGATGCCGATGCCGGCCTCGAGCAGGTCTTCGGGGCGGTAGGGGGTGGTGGCGCTGCCCGAGCGCATGAACAGTTCGACCACGCCGTGGCTGAGCGCCCAGACATGGGCGGAAAACATGCTGGCCGGCGGGCGTTTGCCTTCGGGCAGGTGCAGCGACAGCCGTTCCGCCGCGCGTTCCAGCACAAGCCGCGCCTTGGCGGATACCGCGGCAAGCTCGGGGTGATTGGCGGGGCTCAGGCCGGACTCGAACATCGCCTGGTAATGGCCGGGGTATTTGCGCGCAAAGGCAAGGTAGGCGCGCCCCGTGGCCTCGAACGCGGCAAGCGCACTGGGTTGGCCGTTGTCATAGGCGAACTCCATCAGGGCGGCGAAAATCTCGTACCCTTGGCGGGCGACCTCGGCCATCAGGTCGTCGCGGCCGGCAAAGTGGCGGTAGACGGCAGCGGGGGTCACATCGGCGGCTTTGGCTGCCTCGGACAGGGTAAAGCCTTGCGGGCCTTTTTCCGCGATCAGGAAAAGGGCTGCGTCGACAAGCGCCTGTCGCAGGTTGCCGTGGTGATAGCCGCGTTTCACGTCAGGCTTTGCGGCGCAGTTTCGGGCCGCCGCAGATGCTTTGGTCGATCGTGCCCACTGCGTCTGCGTCGCGCCCCTTGTAGTCGACAGCGCCAAGCAGGCATTGCACCGCCGCGATGCGCGCGCGTTTCTTGTCATCGGACAGGATCACCGTCCAGGGCGCAAAATCGAAATGGCTGGCCTTCATCGTCTCATCTATCGCGGCGGTGTAGTCGTCCCACCTGGGCAGTCCGTCCACGTCGATGCTGGACAGTTTCCACTGTTTGAGCGGGTCTTTTTCACGCGCCAGAAAGCGGCGCAGTTGTTCGGCGCGGCCCACCTCGAGCCAGATCTTCAGCAGCACGATGCCTTCGTCGACGATCATCTGTTCAAAATCAGGCAGTTGGCGGAAGAACTTCGCGCGCTCGGCAGGGGTGCAGAAGCCAAACACATGTTCGATTATGGCGCGGTTGTACCAGCTGCGGTCGAACAGGGCGATTTCCCCTCTGGCGGGCAACCAGTCGACATAGCGCTGGAAATACCACTGGGCAGCCTCGCGGTCTGACGGTTTGGACAGGGCCACCACATTGGCCACCCGCGGATTCAGGTTTTCGCGCACAGCGCCAATGGTGCCGCCCTTGCCCGCCGCATCGCGGCCTTCAAACACCACGATGATGCGTTTGCCGCTGGCCTTCACATCGGCCTGCAACTTGGCCAGTTCGATCTGCAAGGCCTCCATCAGCGGGTCATGGACCTTGCCCTTGATCATGTTGTCATAGGGGTAGGATTTTTCCAGAATGTCATCCTCGCCCGCCGAGGCCAGCAGTTTGCGGATGGCTTTGGGGGCACCGTCCTGGGCATAGGTGCTGATAGCGCCGTCAAAGGGCAGGGTCATCGGTGGCTCCTGTTTTGGGCAGTATGGGGCGAGTTGCGGGCTATCGCAATCCGGCACGGCTGGCGGCGCGGTCGATGGCGTCAAGGACGATCTGGCGGTGGGTGTGGTGCGGCATGTGGCCCGCACCGGGGATCACGGTCAGCCGGGCAGAGGGCAGGCGCGCCGCAAGCGGGGCGGAATGGACCGCCAGCGGCACGATGGTATCGGCATCGCCATGCACCATCTCGATCGGCAGGGTCAGGGTTGCATAGCGCGGTTCCATCGCCACGATCTGATCGCGAAGGGCATTGACCTGACGGATATTGATATCAAGCATCGCGCGGCGCAGGGATTGGTCGATGCCCATGTAGTCGGCATAGCCGGGCGGGGCCGCATCGGGCGCGAAGATGCCGTCGATGGTGCGGCGGACAAAGGCTTCGGGCACCCAGGCCGCGGCCAGCGGCAGGGCGATCCAGCGGGCAAGACTGTATTCGTTCAGCTGATACCAGGGGTCCAGACTGCCGGGCCAGGGCAGGCTGGCGGCCGAAATCAGCACCAGAGCCGCCGGCGGGGCATCAAGCGCCCAGGCCAGCGCCACCGCACCGCCATAGCTTTGCCCCACGACGATCGGATTGGTGACGCCCAGGTTTGTTGCCGCCAGACGCAGGATGCGGGCCTGCGACGCGAGGCGGATATCGCCATCCGGCAGCGGGTCGGAATAGCCAAGGCCGGGACGGTCGAACACCGTCACCCGGTAGGATTTGGCCAGTTCGGGCACCAGATCAAAGGTGAAATCGCGCATCGACCCGGATGCGCCATGGATCAGCACCAGATCGGGGCCTGCGCCCGATTGCACATAGTGCAGGCGCAGGCCTTCGACGGTGATGAACTGGCCCAGGGGCGGGCTGTCGGCACGGGCGCGGGCCTCGCGCGCAGACAGCCGCCACAGGGTGGCGACCGCCGCGACCAGCAGCACAAGGATCAGGCTAACGGCCAATCTGGGCAATGTCATAGGGCGTTGACTGGTAGATTTCGTTGATCCAGTTGCCATAGAGCAAATGGGCATGGCTGCGCCAGCGGTTCAGCGGTTTGCGGGCGGGGTCATCGTCGGGATAGTAGTTGGCGGGCACGTTGATCGGGGTGCCAGAGGCCACGTCGCGGTCATATTCCTGTTTCAGGGTGTCACTGTCATATTCCAGATGGTTGATCAGATAGACCGCCCGGTGGTCGGGGTCGTCCACCATGCACGGCCCGGTTTCGGGCGAGGTCAGCAGCGTGGTCAGCCCCGCCTTGTCGATGTCATCTTGCCGCATTTCCGTCCAGCGGCTGACGGGCAGGACGAATTCATCGGAAAACCCGCGCAGATAGGGCGAGGCCGGGGCGAGGTTCTGATGCCGGAAACAGCCGAAGGCCTTGGCGGTCAGCGCGTGTTTGGGCAGGCCGTGGAAGTGATATGCCAGCGCCATGCCGCCCCAGCAGACGCCGAAGGTGGACAGAACATTCGTTTGTGTCCAATCCATTACGCGGCGAAGTTCATCCCAATAGGTCACCTCCTCGAAGGCTAGATGCTCGATCGGCGCGCCGGTGATGATCAGGCCGTCAAACTTTTCGCCGGTGGCTTCAACCTCGGCAAAGGGGCGATAGAAGGCTTCCATATGCTTGGCGGCGGTGTTCCTGGTCTGATGTTCCGACATGCGGATCAGCGACAGGTCGATCTGCAGCGGCGTGGCGCCGATCAGCCGGGCGAACTGGGTTTCGGTCTGGATCTTCTTGGGCATCAGGTTCAGCAGGCCGATGCGCAGCGGGCGGATGTCCTGATGCGCGGCCCGGTCCGGCGACATGACCATGACGCCTTCGTTCCGCAGAACGTCGAAGGCGGGCAGGGTCTGGGGCAGGGTGATGGGCATGCGGTGTCCTTTGGTGGTCAGTCAGGCGTTTGTGCTGCGCCGATCAATGGCGCGGGCGATCAGAGCGTCGAAATCGGCGGGGGTCTTGACCTGCGCCACTTCCTCGGCGGTGATGGTGACGCCCCAGTCGGCCATCGCGGCATAGCGGGGCTGGCGATGCGCCAGGGCACGGGCATAGGTCCAGCGTACGAAGGCATCAGGATCGCAGGTTTCTTCTGTTACAGAATGGGTTACGCGGTATTCTTCCCACATCGCATGAAGAAAGGCGGGCTGGTAATACATCGGCTTGGGTGCGCGGTCAAAGCGGCGGATCAGGTCGGCGGTATGGGCGTCGGACCCTTTGATCCATACCATCAGCAGGTTCTGCGACAGCGCGGTCAGCACCGGGTCGGCGGGATCGGCGGGGTCCACCACCTCGCAGATCGACCCGCCGCTGTCGCAGACGAAATTGGCATAGCCGTACAGGTCCTGCGCCCGGTCGATGAAGCGCAGAGTGTCGTACAGGGCCGCGACCTCGGCGCTGCGGTGCTGATCCTGACGGCGCAGATATTCTGCAAACGGCACGCCGCCCCTGGCCGGATCGCCGGGCTTGCCCATGTAGGTGGACAGCGGGGCCAGATTGTCGAAGGTGATGTTCGACGCGATATAGACCGAATCCGTCATCAGCAATTCGCGCAGCAGAGGCACCTTCATCGCCTCGCGCTTGAAATTGTCGGCGATGAATTCGCCCATGTAGCGGGTGCCGATGCGGTAATCGACGGAATAGTGAAACCACCCCGCCCCGCCCGATTTGTCGGCATCGCGCAGCATGTTCGACAGATGCGTCTTGCCCAGACCCGACATGCCGAACAGCAGCACGCGCCTGGTCGCGGCGGTCAGATAGTCGGCACTGGTGGCGTAAATCATGGCGTTACCCTTGGCTTGCCCGTCCGGTGTTACCTGTGCTGTCGCCAGAGTTCACGCACAAAATGCAAATGGCCCCGCCGGGTGGGGCGGGGCCAAGGTGATGCGTTCAGGCCGGATCAGAACGAAAAGCCGACCTTGATCCCGACGCCCAGGGCCGAGTTGTCGGTCATGTCGGCGGCAGGTACAGCGGTGACGGCGGTGGCATCGCCCAGCTTGGTGTAGTTCACCCCGGCGGTCACTTTCATGTTGCCCTTGGTGTAGACCCCCGCCAGCGTCACGCCCATGCGGCCGGCCGTCGGGGCCAGAGGCGAGACATTGGTGTTGCCCTTGTCTTCATAGCTGAACGAGATCGACCCCGCCCAGGTTTCGTTGAACCTGCGCCCGACGCCCAGAGTATAGGTCGTGGTGTCTTCAAGGTTGATCAGGCTGGTGCCTGCGCTGGCCGTGGTTGCGGCGTCAAAGCCGAAGGGGCTGAGCTTGAAGTTGGACCAGTCCACCCAACGGATCTGGCCAAAGACCAGCGTGTCTTTCGCCACACCGGTCTGGAAATCAAGGTTCACCGATTGCGGCGTGTTCACGTTGGTCGTGCCCGGCACACCGTTCAGCGCGGCAAGCGGGCCGGGCAGGCCGTTTTCGACGCTGTCAAACTCGTGCTTGATTTCCGATTGGTAGGTCAGCGCCACGCGCAGGGCGATTTCAGGCTTTTCAAACGCCGCACCAACCACATAGCCGGGCGCGGTATCGGTTGACAGCGCGACGTTGTAGCCGCTCAGGCCGCCGTACGCCAGGCCTTGCAGACGGATGAACGCGCTGGACCGCTGCGCCTTGATGCCGCCATGCACGCTGAACGCATCGTTGAACTTGTAGCGCAGCAGGCCGGTGACAGCCGTCGCCTTGGCAAAGGCACTGGTGCCGCCCAGAAACGGCGAGGACGAGCCATAGAGGATGTCGGCACCAAAGGGCTGATCGATGATCAGGGCAAACGACACCTTTTCGTTGATGTCGTATTTGTAGCCAAGCCCGATCTGGGTATAACGATCCGCCACGCTGCCCACCGACTGCGGGCCGGGCAGCACGTTCGGAATTGCCGGGGTGCGGTCGCGGCCCGAAACGCTCGGGTTGACGGTGCCAAGCGACAGTTCGGCAAAGCGGCCCTTCTCAAACAGGATGCCGATGGACTGGCCCGAACGGTCGATGCCGCCTGCCTGCGCAACGGTGGCAGATGCTGCAAGAACCCCTGCAACCAACATGGTTTTCTTCATTTTTTCCTCATCCCTAAGTCAGGATTTCCCCTGAGGGTCAACCTAGGGCCATGGGCAAAACCGGTCAATCAATGACGCGGCGTCACAGTTCTGTGAAGCTTGATTGTGACTTTCGCGCATGGGTGGTATCGCCGCTGGCCGGATTACCCTGCGCGCGAATGTTCAGCCAATTGCCCAGGAAAATCAGCGCGCCCCCGGCAAAGACCGCCAGATCGGCAGGTTCGGCATAGACCCAGGCGCCGACAGCGGCAATCACCGGCAGGCGCACGAAATCCATCGGCACGACAAAGCTGGCCGGGGCCAGCGACAGGGCGGTGGTCAGGCACAGATGGGCAATCACCCCCGCCACTCCGATCAGCGCCAGCCAGGGCAGCGTCGCGGGGGTGGGCCAGGCGATCTGGCCGTCATGGCCTGCAATCACCGCCCCCAGAACCGCCTGCATCAGCGTCAGCCAGAACAGGATCGACACGATATCCTCGCCCCGCGTCAGGGCCTTGGTCATCAGAATGGTCGCGGCAAAGAACACAGCCGACCCTGCGGCGGCCAGCACACCGGGGTTCAGCGCGGCAAAATCGGGGCGCGCGACGATCAGGATGCCCGCAAAGCCCAGACCTGCCGAAATCAGCCGCATCCGCGTCAGCCGTTCGCCCAAGACCAGCGGCGACAGCAGGATGACCCAGATCGGCGAGGTGAACTCCAGCGCGAAGACCTGCGCCAGCGGGATCATGGTGATCGCATAGAACCACAGGTTCTGCCCGGTGAAGTGAAACAGGTTGCGGACAATGTGCTGCGCCATGCGGTCGGTGCGGATGCGGTTCAACCGCCTCAGGGCCGCGCCGACAAGCAGCACCAGCACAAGGCCGATCACCGACCGGGCCGCCATGATCTCGAACGTGTCATGCACGTTCGACACCTGCCGCCCGGCAATCGCCATGGCGGTAAACGACGCAATCGCCCCCGTCATCCAGCCTGCGGCGGCGAGCGGGCGATAGGTCTGGGTCATTCCAGCTCGATGGTGCCCGGCGGTTTGGAGGTGCAATCGTAGAACACCCGGTTCACGCCCTGCACTTCGTTGATGATCCGGGTGACGGTTTCGCCAATGAAGTCATGGGTGAAAGGGTAGTAATCCGCCGTCATGCCATCCACCGATGTCACCGCCCGCAGCGCCAAAGCGAAGTCATAGGTGCGCCCGTCGCCCATCACGCCCACGGTTTTCATCGGCAGGATCGCGGCAAAGGCCTGCCAGATGTCATCGTAAAGCCCATGCTTGCGGATCTGGTCGATATAGACCGCATCGGCGCGGCGCAGGATGTCCAGCTTTTCCGCCGTGATCTCTCCGGGGCAGCGGATGGCAAGACCGGGGCCGGGGAAGGGGTGGCGACCGATGAAGGACGCGGGCAGGCCGAGCTCGCGGCCCAGGGCGCGGACCTCATCCTTGAACAGCTCGCGCAGCGGTTCGACCAGCTTCATGTTCATGCGTTCGGGCAGACCGCCGACATTGTGGTGCGATTTGATGGTGACCGACGGCCCGCCGCTGAACGACACCGATTCGATCACATCGGGGTACAGCGTGCCTTGGGCCAGAAACTCGGCCCCGCCGATGGCCTTGGCATGTTTTTCAAACACCTCGATGAAGGCCGCGCCAATGATCTTGCGCTTGGTTTCGGGGTCGGACACCCCTTCCAGACGGCCAAGGAACAGGTCGGATTCGTCGGCATGGATCAGCGGCAGATTGTAATGGTCGCGGAACATGCCCACGACCTGTTCGGATTCGCCCAGACGCATCAGCCCGTGATCGACGTAAACGCAGGTCAACTGATCGCCGATCGCCTCGTGGATCAGAACGGCCGCCACGGAACTGTCGACCCCGCCCGACAGTGCACAGATCACCCGGCCCGTGCCGACCTGTTCCCGGATCTTCGCAATCGCGCGTTCGCGATAGGCGCCCATGGTCCAGTCGCCCTTGAACCCCGCCAGTTTCACGAAATTCGCGTAGAGCGCAGCCCCCTTCGGGGTGTGATGCACCTCGGGGTGGAATTGCACGGCATAGAAATTGCGCGACACATCGGCGGTGATCGCAAAGGGGGCGTTCGGGCTGGTGCCGTAAACCGCAAATCCCGGCGCGATCTTTGACACATGGTCGCCGTGGCTCATCCAGACCTGTTCGCGGCCATCTGTGAACCAGCCATCCAGAATGGAAAGAGAGGCGTCCGCAGGCGTCACATACGCCCGGCCAAATTCGGCGGTGCCGTGGCCATGTTCGACCAGCCCGCCCAACTGCTGCATCATGGTCTGCTGACCATAGCAGATGCCCAGCACCGGTACGCCGAAGGACCACAGCGCGTCCGGCGCGCGGGGGCTGCCTTGCCGCGTCACCGAATCCGGCCCCCCCGACAGGATCACGGCCTTTGGCGCAAACGCGGCCAGAAAGGCATCGTCGACCTTGTTGTAGGGGTGAATTTCGCAATAGACGTTCAATTCCCGCAGCCGCCGCGCAATCAATTGCGTGACCTGGGAGCCGAAGTCGATGATCAGAAGGCGGTCTGTGTGTTGCATGGCGCGGGCATAGGCAAAGGCCAGGGAAATCGCAAGAGGGGGGCTGCGGCCCTTGCGTCGTTTCCGGCGCGCGGCGATGTCGCTTTTGCGCGCCAAGCGGCGTATTCGGGGGGCGCTTTGGCCGGGGCAGGCGGCATAAGATGGGCAAAACATGCCGCGGTTTGCGGCCAGCTAAAGGGATTCGGGGCAATGAACGATCAGGCAGGGCGCAGGGTACGGGGCGGTGGCGGGTCAACCCGGCGGGCAGAACGCACCGCAGTCAGCTTTGAGACGGCGAAATTCATTCAGCGCAACATCCCGAACTTCGAGATTCTGAACGAGGAAGCCCTTCAAATCATCGAATGGAACGCCGAGACGGTGCTGGAGGAGATCGGCGTCAATTTCGTCGAAAACCCCCATGCGCTGGATCTGTGGCGCGCGGCGGGCGCAGATGTGAAGGGGGAGCGCGTGCATATTCCGCGCGGTCTGGCCCGCAAACTGTGTTCCACCGCGCCCAAGACCTTTACCCAGCACGCCCGCAACAGCGCGCGCAACGTCGAGGTGGGCGGCCGCAATCTGGTGCTGGCCCCGGTCTACGGCCCCCCCTTCGTGCGCGACGCGCAGGGCGGTCGGCGCTATGCCACCATCCATGATTTCCAACAGTTCGTGAAGCTGGGCTACATGTCGAAATGGCTGCACCATTCGGGCGGCACCGTGTGCGAACCGACCGACGTTCCGGTCAACAAGCGCCATCTGGACATGCTGCATGCCCATATGACCCTGTCCGACAAGCCCTACATGGGGTCGGTGACGGAACCCAGCCGGGCGGCTGATTCGGTCGAAATGTCGAAAATTCTGTTCGGGTCGGATTTTGTTGACCAGAACACGGTGATGACCAGCCTCATCAACATCAACTCTCCGATGACGTTTGACGGCATCATGATGGGCGCGCTGGAGGTTTATGCCAGCAACAATCAGGCCAGCATCGTGTCGCCCTTCATCGTCGGGGGTGCCATGGCTCCGGTGACGGTGGCAGGCACGCTGACGCAAGTGCTGGCCGAGATTCTGGCGGGCGTGTCCTACAGCCAGCTTGTCCGCCCCGGATCGCCGGTGATTGCCGGTGCGTTCGTGACATCGATCGACATGAACTCTGGCGCGCCGACCTTTGGCACCCCCGAGGCTGCGCATATCACCTATGGCGCGGGGCAACTTGTGCGGCGTCTGGGTCTGCCCTACCGGTCGGGCGGGTCGTTCTGCGGGTCGAAACTGCCCGACGCGCAGGCGGCCTATGAAACCGCGAACAGCCTGAACATGGCGCTGCTGGCGGGGGTCAATTTCATGCTGCATGCCTGTGGCTGGCTGGAAGGTGGCCTTGTGTCGTCCTACGAGAAATTCGTGATGGACGCCGATCAGTTGGGCACGCTGCACCATCTGGCCCAAGGTGTGATGATGGACACCAACGGCCAGGCGCTGGACGCGATCCGCGAGGTTGGCCCCGGTGGCCATTATCTGGGCTGCGAACATACGCAAGCCAACTTCAAATCGGCGTTCTGGCGGTCGGATCTGTTTGATTACAAACCCTTCGAGACATGGGCCGAAGAAGGCGCGCGCGACACCCAGGCGCTGGCGTCGGAACGGGTGGCCAAGATGCTGGGCGATTATCAGCAACCCGCGCTGGACGAAGGTGTGCGCGAGGCGCTGGACGATTATGTGGCCAGAAAGAAGGCCTCGATGCCCGACGCGTTCATCTAGGATCGTTGCGATTTACGAAACAACAAGGCCCGCGCCGAACAGGTCGCGGGCCTTGCCCTGTCAGCCCTGCACCACGCGGGGCAGCAGCCGCGCTTCGGCCATCAGGGCGATCAGAACCTCGATGTGGCGGGCCACCGAATAGGTCGCATCGCCGCGCTGACGGATATCCTCCAGCCTCGCTTCTTCGCACATCAGCCGCGGAACCGCCCGTTCCGGCTGCACTGTGCCATCGATCAGGCGGCGCAGATCACGGTCACGGCGGTATTCCTCCATCCCGAAGCGCGCCGCCCGCATCAGCAGGCGGGGGCGGCGCAATTCGGACAGCACGGCGCGAAAATCAGACATGGGCAGACTCCTGTTTGGATGCCCCATCCTGCACCTACACAACCTTGCGTTGCGCAACTGTCATTTGCGCCGCGCGGAGGTTACCGAATTGTTTAGGAATTAGCGACAATTATAGCTTTTCAACGAGCCATTAACCAACTGCTAACCAAAACCACCCAAGGTTGCATTTGTCCAACTGGCCGGACCCTCGCGCCCCATGGCGCATGAATGACAGGATCACGGGATTGAACCTGAACGCAGAACTGACCCTGCCCGATTGGCTGCCCGATGCCGTGCGGCTGTATCTTGACCACACGACAGAAGGTCTGTCGTTCCGCGCGCTTGCCCGGCGCGAGGGGCGGCATGCCTCGACCGTGATGCGACAGGTGCGCCGCTATGAAAACCGCCGCGATGATCCGTTGATGGATCAGGCGCTGGCGGCGGTCATCGGCCTGTGCAGCCCCGATGCCCCCCGCCTTGAACCTAGCCAGAAGGACGATCCGATGACGATGACCCTGCGCCCGACCTCGCTTGCCGATGAGGCCACGCTGAACGCCGAAGGCCGCCGCATCCTGCGCCGTCTGGCCGAACCCGGCGCGGTGCTGGCGATTGCGCCCGATCTGGAAAAGGCCGTGGTGATGCGCGAATTCCCCGATGGCCGCACCGCCCGGACCGGGGTGCTGGAATGCCGGGTGGCGCAGGCCTTCGTGCTGAAGGACTGGATCGCCTGCCGCAAATCGGGCCGGGTTGCGACCTATGAGATCACCTCGGCAGGCCGGGCCGCGCTGAAGCGGATGATCGACGACGAAGACCGGCGCCGGGCCGGCATGGCCGAGGCCGCCACCCCCTTTGCCGATCAGCACCGCACCTGGGATACCCGCGAGGTTGCCGGCGAGGCAGGCGAGGCCCCGCGCAAGCTGCGCTACAATCTGGCGGAAAGCCCGGTTGCCGCGATGGCGCGGCGGCGTGACAAGGACGGCAAGCTGTTTCTGGAACCCGAGCTGGTGGACGCCGCCGAACGCCTGCGCGAGGATTTTGAACTGGCGCAGATGGGGCCGCGGGTGACGCAGAACTGGGACAGGTTCCTGACGGCGGGCGACCGCGGCGGCTATCGCCCCGAGGGGGGGCAGGCGACCGGCCCGCGCCATGCGCGCGACCGGGTGGCGGCGGCGCTGCGCGATCTTGGCCCTGGCCTCGGCGATGTGGCGCTGCGCTGCTGCTGTTTTCTGGAAGGGCTGGAGATTGCCGAAAAGCGCATGGGCTGGGCCGCACGGTCCGGCAAGATCGTGCTGCGCATCGCGCTGCAACGGCTGCGGCGGCATTATGACGAGGCTTATGGCCGGTCAGGCCCGCTGATCGGGTAAGGGAAATGGCCGGGGGAATGCCCCCCGGCCATCGGTTCAGGCAGCGCGGGTAAAGCCTGCCTTGTACACGAGCCCCGCCAGCGCCCCCCCGGCCAACGGGGCCAGAATGAACACCCACAGATCGGCAATCGCCTTGCCGCCGACAAACACCGCAGGCCCGATCGACCGCGCGGGGTTTACCGAAACGCCGGTCACATTGATGCCGACAAGGTGGATGGCGGCCAGCGTCAGGCCAATGGCAAGCCCCGCCATCGCCCCCGGCGCGCCCGCATGGGTGGCGCCAAGGATCACGGTGACAAAGAGGAAGGTCATCACGAACTCGAACATCAGGGCGGCACTGGCCGAATACTCGCCCAAGTACCCCGCGCCATAGCCGTTCTGGCCCAACCCGTTCACCGCGATGGCATAATCCGCCTTGCCGCTGGCGATCAGCAGCAAGATGCCTGCGCCCACCACCGCGCCCACGATCTGCGCCGCCGCATAGCCCAGGAAATCACCCGCAGACATCCGCCCCGACAGCATCACCCCCAGGGATACGGCGGGGTTCAGATGCGCCCCCGAAATGGCCCCCAGCCCGTAGGCCGCCGCCACAATGGCCAGCCCGAACGCCAGGCTGATGCCGGTCATCCCGATATCGGCGCCGGCGATCACCGCCGACCCGCAGCCGAACAGCACAAGGATCAATGTCCCCAGGCTTTCGGCGATCAATCTTTTCGTCATGGTCCCTCCTGATTGCAAAACAGGGGCGGGCGCTGGTTCTTTGGCTGCTCTGCCCCTTTGGCCTTGCCTCCATGCGCGGGGTGCAAGGCAGCACCCGTTGCCAAGCAGGCCCGGTCAGACTATGTGAAAGAGGAAAGTTGTCATGGGGGAATATATGTCACGCGACATCACGCTGCCCGATCAGCGCCACCCCGAAAAGGCCCACAAGGCCGATCAGGCGCAACCGAAGAAGCCTGACTGGATCCGGGTCAAGGCCCCGACCTCGCAGGGCTACAAGGACACCCGCGACATCATCCGCGCGCAAAAGCTGACCACGGTGTGCGAGGAGGCGGGCTGTCCGAACGTCGGCGAGTGCTGGAGCCAGGGCCACGCCACCATGATGATCATGGGCGAGATCTGCACCCGCGGCTGCACCTTCTGCAATGTGGCCACCGGCAAGCCGCAAACCCTCGATGCGTTTGAACCGGGCCGTGTTGCCCATGCGGTGGCGCAACTGGGGCTGAACCATGTGGTGATCACAAGCGTTGACCGCGACGATCTGGACGATGGCGGGGCCGATCATTTCGCCCAGACCATCCGCGCCATCCGCCACCGCGCGCCGGGCACCACGATCGAGATTCTGACCCCCGATTTCCTGAAATGCCCGCCTTCCGCGCTGGAAAAAGTGGTCGAGGCGCGACCGGATGTGTTCAACCACAACCTTGAAACCGTCCCCGGCCTGTATCTGGAGGTGCGCCCCGGCGCGCGCTATTTCCACAGCTTGCGGCTGTTGCAGAAGGTCAAGGAACTGGACCCCGCGATGTTCACCAAATCCGGCATCATGGTGGGTCTGGGCGAGGATCGCCCCGGCGTGTTGCAGGTGATGGATGACATGCGCGCGGCGGATGTCGATTTCCTGACCATCGGCCAGTATCTGCAACCCACCCCGAAACACCACCGGGTGGCGAATTTCGTGACGCCCGAAGAATTCAAGGCCTACGAATCCGCCGCCTATGGCAAAGGCTTTCTGATGGTGTCAGCCACGCCTTTGACCCGGTCGTCGTACCACGCAGGCGATGATTTCGCGCAGCTTCGCGCCGCCCGGATGCAGAAACTCGGCCGCGCCTGAGAGGCGTTTTTAGAGAGGCGTTTTCCGAGAGGCCCCGGCCTGCGCCGGTGCGAGGTCAAGCTTGGGCCGGGGTGAGGCCCCGGCCTGCGCCGGGGCGAGGTCAGGCCGGGGCGAGGGTCAGGCCGGGGCCAGGAACGGCTGGCTGATCTCCTGAAACACCGCCAATGCCTCGCACCGGGCTGCCCCTGCCGCGATCAACGGGTAATCGGCATCGTCGATCAGCCCCGGATGGGCCTCGCGGGCAAAGCGCCAGGCACAGGTCAGCGCAATATCTGCATGGGTCATGTCGGCACCGAACCAACAGGCCTCAGTCCCTCGTTCGGCCTCCAGCGCCGCCAGCACCGACAGGATCTGCCCCCGGCAGCGATCCTCCCAGACGGGCGAGGTCACATCATGCAGGCGGCGTTCGTAAAACAGGCTGACCGCCTTTTCCGCCAGCCCGCAGGCCAGCCCCGTGATCCGCAGCACCCGGTGGCGTGCGGGTTCGGCGCGCGGCGCAAGCGGGGCGCGGGCCAGCCCGTCCAGATGGTCCAGAATCAGATGGCTGTCGGTCAGGGCGGTGCCATCGTCCAGCAGCAGCACCGGCACCCGCAGCAGCGGGTTCAGAGCGCGCAGGGCCTCGGCATCGCCAAACACCGACCAGGGGCGGTGATCGAACGCCATGCCGTACAGCCGCAGCGCCACCCCGACCCGGCGCACGAAAGGGCTGTCATATTGGCCGACCAGGATCATTCGACACCCATCATGGCACCGCCGGCACAAGCTTGAGGTACGACGCCACCGCCTCCCGGTCACTTGCCGGCAACCGGGCCATGTTGTCGACCACATGCGCCATCTGGCCGCCGACGGAATCATACTCGGGGGTGAAGCCGGTGGTCAGGTATTCCACGATCTCGGGTTCAGACCAGTCCAGCGCCGCCGGGGTGATGTTCGGGAACAACTCCTTGCCCGCCGCATCGGTGACACCCGCCAGCCAACGGCCCTTGTCCAGTCCGCCAAGCGCGTTGCGCGGGGTGTGGCATTCGGCGCAATGGGCCATGGCCTCGACGATATAACGCCCGCGCCGTTGTGGCGGGGTCAGATCGCCCGCAATCACCCAGTCGCGCGACAGGAACAGACCTTTCCAGCCGCCCAGAAGACGCCGCCATGAAAACGGAAACCCCACCTCATGCGGCAGGCTGGGGGTGGCATCGGCGGGCAGGGTGGCAAGATAGGCATGCAGGTCGGCCACATCCTGCAACGCGAGTTTGTTGTAGGACGCATAGGGCAGGGCGGGGTAGTAATGGGTTCCGCCCGGCGACACGCCCCTTGTGACCGCATTCGCCACATCCAGCAGCGACCAGCCGCCAATGCCCTGCACCGGGTCCGAGGAAATGTTGGGCGCAACAAAGGTGCCAAAATCCGACTCGAACCGCTGCCCGCCCGACAGCACCAGTTGTGCCTCGCCCTTTGCATCCTTGGCCATATGGCAAGACGCACAGCCCGTGGCCCAGAACACCGCCTCGCCCCGGTCGGCATTGCCGGCAAGGCCCGCCAGATCCGCCTCGACCAGCGGATCGGGGCGGGTCACGAACCAGAACACGGCAGCGCCGGCCAGGCCCAGCACGATCAGATATCGGATCAGGCGCATCGCTTCCCTCCGGGTTGGCTTTGGGGTGGCTTTGGCGCGATGCTAGCAAAGCCCCCGCAGGCAGGCCATGGGTTTCAGGGCTTCAGCCTGCCATTGACCGTCAGCCAGTCGGGCCAGCCGACCACATATTCAAACGCCCCGATCGCCAGACAGACCGCGATCACCCCCAGAACCAGCACCACCGTCCGCATCGGCGGCGGGTTCTGCTGCCAGCGTTTGGCGCGGATCAGCCATGTCATGTAGTTCATGCACCATCCCCTTCGGTGAACCGCACCTTGCCGATATAGGGCAGATTGCGGTTTCGTTGCGCAAAATCAATGCCGTAGCCCACGACAAATTCATCGGGAATCGTAAATCCGGTCCATCTGGCGCGGATGTCCACCTCGCGCCGGGTCGGCTTGTCCAGCAGGGCGCAGATCTCCAGCCGGGCCGGGTTGCGGCTTTCCAGCAGGTGGCGCACATGGTGCAGGGTAAAGCCGGTGTCGACGATATCCTCGACCACCAGCACATCGCGCCCGGCAATCTCGCCGCGCAAGTCCTTGAGGATACGCACCTCGCGCGACGATGTCATGCCGTCGCCGTAAGACGAGGCTTCCAGAAAATCGACTTCGACGGCCAAGTCGATCTCGCGCACCAGGTCTGCGATGAAGACGAAAGACCCGCGCAGCAGCCCCACCACGATCAGCTTGTCGGTGCCTGCAAAATGCGCGGTGATTTCCCGCGCCAAACCTTCTATGCGCGCGGCAATCGCCTTGGCGCTGATCATCTGGTCGATCACATAGGCTTTTTGCGCCATGCCACCCTCTTGATTTTCCATGCTCTGTTGCTCAATACCAGTTGTTACGACACGAGAGGTCCGATGCCCACCCACCATGAGATCCGCGTTCTGCCCTATTCGGCGCAACAGATGTACGATCTGGTGGCCGATGTGGGATCATACCCGAAATTCCTGCCCTGGAATTCCGCCGCCCGCATCAACGCGCGCAAGGCCATCGACGGTGCGCATGGCGCGGGCGAGGTGATGGAGGCCGATCTGGTGATCAGCTTCAAGGTGTTCCGCGAACGCTTTGGCAGCCGGGTGACCCTGTGGCCGGGGCCAAAGAAGATCGACACCGAATATCTGGACGGTCCGTTCAAATACATGAAATCGACCTGGGGCTTTGCCGATGTGCCGGGGGGCTGCGAAGTTGATTTCTTTGTCGATTTCGAGTTTCGCAATGCCATTCTGCAAGGCATCATCGGCATGGTGTTCAACGATGCCATGTTGCGCGTGGTGCGGGCGTTTGAACGGCGGGCGGCCGAACTTTACGGGCCGCAAACCTGAATGTGCCCCTTGATGCGACGAAAACGGCAGGCGGCGGCGTATGACCCTGGCCTTTTGAGGAGACTGCGATGCTGCGACTGATCCTGCTGCTGGTCTGTCTGGCGGCCCCGGCTTTCGCCGAACGGCAAGAAGTGCAACTGGGCGACCGATCTTACCTGATCGACCTGCCCGACCGGCCCGCGGGGGCGCCGGTGATTCTGGCGCTGCATGGCGGCGGCGGCAATCCGGCGCAGTTTGCCCGCAACAGCCGGCTTGCACAGCCCGCCCTGGCCGAAGGCTATGCGGTGATCTGGCCCGCAGGCACAGCGCGGTTCGGGCGGTTTCTGACCTGGAATGCCGGCTATTGCTGCGGATACGCCGCCGAATCCGGGGTGGATGATGCGGCGTTTCTGGATACGGTGCTGGCCGATGCCGGGCAGCGCTTCGGGCTGGACGTGACGCGGACCTATCTGACCGGAATGTCGAACGGCGCCATCATGGCGGCAAGCTATGCCGCACAGCGCCCCGGCAAGATCCGGGCGGTGGCGACAGTGTCGGGCACGATGGATGCAAGCCTGCGGGTGCGGGGGCCGGTGCCGCTGCTGGCCATTCACGGCACCGCAGACACGCAGGTTCCCTATGCCGGGGGGCGGGGGGCCAACAGTCTGGCGCAGACGGATTTTTCACCGGTCGAGGCGATGATCGCCGCCTTCCGGCGCCCCTTGCGGGGCCAGATTTCGGAAGATGCGCAACTGATCGACCCCGAGGCCGATGGCACCTCGGTCATGCAGACCGACTGGACCGATGGCAAGGGCCGTGTGCTGATCCGGCTTCTGAAGGTCGAGGGGGGCGGACACACCTGGCCCGGCGGGCGGCGCAGCGCGCGGCAGGGCGGCACGGCGGATATTGTCGCCAATGCCGAGATCCTGCACTTCTTCTCGCTGCACCCTTAGGTCAGCGCCTGCACCATCAGGGCAATCGCGTGATCCACCGTCGCCTGCCGCACGCGGGCGCGGCCGATCGCGCCGAATTCCACCGTTCCGGCCCAAGTGGCCTGCCCCTGCCGCGCCAAGGCAAAACACACCCGGCCTTCGGGCTTGGTGCCCGATCCGCCGGGGCCTGCGATGCCCGTCACCGCAATCGCCAGGCCTGCATCCGACCGGGCAAGCGCACCCTCGGCCATCGCACGGGCCACGGATTCCGACACCGCCCCGTCCGCCACGATCAGAGCGGCGGGCACGCCCAGCATCGCGGTCTTGGCGGCGTTGGAATAGGTCACGAAACCCCGGTCGAACACATCGGACGCCCCCGGCACATCGGTCAGTGCAGCGGAAATCATGCCCCCCGTGCAGCTTTCGGCGGTGGCGATGCGCAGGCCCCAGTAGCGGGCGGCGGTCAGCAGGGCATCAACGCTCATTGCATTATGACCCCGTGCGCCGCCCCGGCCGCGACGATCACCGCGCAGCCTGCGAACAGCCCGGCCCACAGATCATCCAGCATCACCCCCGCCGCATCATGCCTGCGGTCGGCCCGGCCCACCAGCCAGGGTTTCCAGATGTCGAACAGCCGGAAGAACACAAAGGCCGCGATCCAGCCGGGGTAGGCGGTATAGGCCCAATCCGCCATCCCCCGGTTCCAGAAGGCGGCGGCGGGGAACAGCAGCGCCAGCCACTGGCCCGCCACCTCGTCGATCACGAATTCCGACGGGTCATCGCCGGGGCGGCCCGCCAGTTCGCGCGCGCAGGCCCAGAAGCCTGCTGCCGTCACCCCGATGGTCGCGGCCACCAGCACCCAGAACCCAAGGTAGTAATCAATCCCCACCCCCAGGGCGACGGCCACCGCAGATGCCCAGGTGCCGGGGGCAGGGCGCAGCAACCCCAGGCCAAAGACCGTCGCCACCGCCCGGCTCATGCGCGCACCAGCACGGCAGTCGCGATGGCCGCGATGCCTTCCTCGCGGCCGGTAAAGCCCAGGCCTTCCGATGTGGTCGCCTTGACCGAAACCCTGTCCACATCCACCCCCATGATCCGCGCAAGTTCTGCTTGCATGTCAACCGCATGCGGCCCGATCTTCGGGCGTTCGCACACCAGCGTCACATCGCAATTGGCCAGGGCATAGCCCCGGTCCCGTGCCAGCCCGATGGCATGGGCCAGAAAGATATGGCTGGCCGCCCCCTTCCATTGCGGGTCGCTTGGCGGGAAATGCCGGCCAATGTCGCCCGCCGCCAGCGCGCCATAGATCGCGTCGGTCAGCGCGTGCATCCCCACATCGGCGTCCGAATGGCCCAGCAACCCCCGGCCATGCGGCAGCCGCACGCCACAGAGCCAGACATGATCGCCGTCGCAAAAGGCATGCACGTCATAGCCGTTGCCCATCCGCAGATCCATCGCGCGCCCTTTCAGCAGCCCCTCGGCGCGGGCAAAATCCGGCGCATGGGTCAGTTTCAGATTGTCTTCGTCGCCCTGCACGATTGTAACGTCAAGCCCCGCCTCCCGCGCCACCTGCACATCATCCAGACTGCCGCCCGGATGGGCACGGTGGGCGGCCAGAATGGCGTCATAGTGAAAGGCCTGCGGGGTCTGCGCGCGGTAGAGCCCGGCACGGTCCTGCGTGCCGGTCACCTGCCCCCCGTCGCCACGCCACAGGGCATCGGTCACCGCCAGCGCCGGGGCGCAGGCGATGTGATCGTCCAGCCCCGCCAGCAGGCGGGCGATCAGCGCAGCCGACACCAGCGGCCGCGCGCCGTCATGGATCAGCACGCGGGTCACATCGCTGCCCGCCAGCGAGTCCAGCGCGGCCCGCACAGATGCGGCCCGCGTTGCCCCGCCAATCACCACGTCACCGTCAAACCCCAGATCCGCCACCCGTGCGCGGTCGTCGGGATGGATCACCAGCACCCGGCGCCATCCTGCAAATGCCGCAAGGCTGTGCGCCAGCACCGGCTTGCCTGCCAGGATCTGCCATTGTTTGGGCAGATCGCCCCCTGCACGGGTGCCACGCCCTGCGGCGACTATGATCGCGGCTGTGGTCATGCTGCTGTCATGGGTGGCGGTGTTGACATGGGGCAAGGCTCCGGTTGCGGCCCGGTCTGTCTACGTCACGTCGCCTTGCGTGACAATCAGGCCAAGGATTGCCGATATTAGCCTAATTATTGTGCAGCGCATGTTTTTCAGTCATTGTATGCCGCTGCGCCCTTGGCCTTGTCGCAAAGAGGGCGCTACCTCTGAACCTGTCGCACAAGGAATAGGCATTTGACTTTGCGTCTTGGCCCCGGCCTCACCATTGATCCGCCCGTGCTTCTGGCCCCCCTCGCCGGAATCACCGACCTGCCGTTTCGCCGGCTGGTCGGGTCGTTCGGGGCGGGGCTTGTGGTGTCGGAAATGATCGCGAGCCAGGAGGTGGTGCAGGCCCACCCCGAGGCCCGTGCGCGCGCCGAACTGGGGCTTGGCGATCAGGCCACATCGGTACAACTGGCCGGGCGCGACCCCTACTGGATGGCCGAGGCCGCGCGGCTGATGCAGGGGCAGGGGGCGCGGATCATCGACATCAACATGGGGTGCCCGTCCAAGCGGGTGACGACCGGCCTGTGCGGATCGGCGCTGCTGCGCGACCTCGATCTGGCGCTGACGCTGATCGAGGCGGTGGTGGCGGCGGTGGCGGTGCCGGTCACGCTGAAGACCCGGCTGGGCTGGGATGATGTCACCCTGAACGCCCCCGAGCTTGCCCGCCGTGCCGAAGGGGCGGGGATCCGGATGATCACCATTCATGGCCGCACCCGCAACCAGTTCTATAAGGGCCGCGCCGATTGGGCGGCCATTCGCGCGGTGAAAGAGGCGGTGACGATTCCGGTGATTGCCAACGGCGACATCACCGATGCCGCCACCGCCCGCAGGGCGCTGGAGGCCAGCGGCGCAGACGGCGTGATGATCGGGCGGGGGGCGCAGGGCGCGCCCTGGCGGCTGGCGGAAATTGCCCATGCCCTCTACGGCGCCCCGGCCCCGGTGATCCCCGAAGGCCCGGCGAGGGCTGACATGATTGTGCAGCATTACGAGGCTATGCTGGCCTTCTATGGCCGCGATCTGGGCCTGCGGGTCGCCCGCAAGCATCTGGGCTGGTATCTGGAGGAGGCAGGCCTTGACCATGCCCGCGATGCAATTCTGACATCCACCGACCCGGCCATCGTGGCGTCCCTGATCCACAGCGCCTTTGCTGACATGGAGGTGGCCGCATGACGCCGTATCGCGCGCCCTACCCGGTGCCCGGCGTGATCTGGGCCAGCCTGCCGCTGGCGGCGCTGCTGATCGATGCCGAGGGCCGGATCGCCGAGGCCAACCCCGCCGCCGAGACATTCATGAACGCCTCGATCCGGTCGATGCGGGGGCAGCCCGCCTTTGACCGGCTGCACATCAACGCCGAGATGGACGATGCGCTGGCGCGGGCGCGGGCCAACCAGTCGGCGCTGAACATCAACGATGTCGATGTAACCCCCGGCGACCGTGCCCCGGTGCAATGCACCATCCATGTCGCCCCCATGCATGACAACCCCGGCATGATCATGCTGCTGATTTCCCCGCGCGAGATTGCAGACCGGCTGGGGCGCAGCATGAATGTCAAATCGGCGGCCCGGTCTGCCATCGGCATGGCGGAAATGCTGGCGCATGAGATCAAGAACCCGCTGGCCGGCATTTCCGGCGCGGCCCAGCTTATTTCCATGAACGCAGGCCCCGAGGACCGCGAGCTGACCGAACTGATCGTGGAAGAAACCCGCCGCATCGTCAAACTGCTGGAACAGGTCGAACAGTTCGGCAACATCCGCCCGCCGGACCGCAAGCCGGTGAACATCCACGACGCGCTGGACCGCGCACGCAAATCGGCGCTGGTGGGGTTTGCCGCCCATATGACGATCGTCGAGGATTACGACCCGTCCTTGCCGCCGACCCATGCCGACATGGATCAGCTGATGCAGGTGTTCCTGAACCTGATCAAGAACGCAGCCGAGGCCAGCAAGGGCAAACCCGGCACCATCCGGCTGCACACCTTCTATGACCTGTCGCTGCGGCTGCGCCGTGCCGATGGAGCGGCGGCGGCGACCATGCCGCTGCAAATCGAAATCATCGACGACGGACCCGGCATTCTGCCCGAAATCGCGGCAGAAATCTTTGAACCCTTCGTGTCGGGCCGTGAAAACGGCACCGGGCTGGGGCTGGCGCTGGTGTCGAAGATCATCTCTGACCATGAGGGCTGGATTTCGGTCGACAGCGTCCCCGGACGCACCGTTTTCCGTGTCTCGCTGCCCATGGCCCCCAAGGAAAAACGCAAGGAGCAACGCTGATGGATGGCACGGTACTGGTCGCAGATGATGACCGCACAATCCGCACGGTGTTGACGCAGGCCCTCACACGGGCCGGCTGCAAGGTGCATGCGACCAGCAGTCTGATGACGCTGATGCGGTGGGTCGAAGAGGGCAAGGGCGATCTGGTGATCTCGGATGTGATCATGCCCGACGGCAACGGGCTGGAGGCGCTTCCCCGCATCGGCAAGCTGCGCCCCGGCCTGCCAGTGATCGTGATTTCGGCGCAGAACACCATCATGACCGCCATTCAGGCCGCCGAGGCCGAGGCTTTCGATTACCTGCCCAAACCCTTCGATCTGCCCGACCTGATGAAACGGTCCGCCAAGGCGCTGGACCAGAAACGCCGCGCGCCCAAAGCCGTCACCACCCCGCGCGAGGCGGTGGACGATCTGCCGCTGGTGGGGCGCACGGCGGCGATGCAGGCGCTGTACCGGCTGGTGGCGCGGGTGATGAACACCGATCTGTCCGTGCTGATCACCGGCGAATCCGGCACCGGCAAAAGCCTGATCTCGCGCGCCATCCATGATTTTTCCGACCGGCGCACATTGCCCTTCGTGGTGGCGCAGGCGTCGGACCTTGCGGGGATGGACGGGCCGTCAACCCTGCTGGCTCGCGCCAAGGGCGGTAGCCTCGTGTTTGACGAGGTGGCCGATTACGACGACGACGCGCAGGCCCGCGTGGTGCGCATGCTGGACATGCTGGGCGACAACGCGCCGCGCATCATGGCCACGAGCCAGGTCGATCTGGGCGCGCGGATGGAAGGCGGGGCGTTCCGGTCCGACCTGTTCTACCGGCTTGGCGGCGTCTCCTTGCATGTGCCGTCCCTGCGCGAACGGGTGGATGACATTCCGCTGCTGGCCGAACATTTCCTTGCGCGGGGCGAACGCGACTTTGGCACCGTGCGCCGGTTGTCGAATGATGCGCGTGATCTGGTGCGCGCTTACAGTTGGCCCGGCAACGTGCGGCAGTTGGAAAACACCCTGCGCCGCCTGATGGTCACCGCGTCCGAGGCCGAAATCGGCCGGACCGAGGTGGAAGCCGTGCTGGGCAACCAGCCCGCGATGGAGCCGCTGAAAGGCGGCGGCGAGGGCGAAAAGCTGACCGCCTCGGTCGCGCGGCATCTGAAGCGCTACTTCGATCTGCATGGCGGCCAACTGCCCCCGGCCGGCGTCTATCAGCGCATCCTGCGCGAGGTGGAAATGCCGCTGATCGAGATTGCGCTGGATGCCACGGCAGGAAATCAGGCCAAATGCGCCGACCTGCTGGGCATCAACCGCAATACTTTGCGCAAGAAGATCACCGAGCTTGATATCCGCGTGACACGGCGCCGCAAACTGATGTAAAACCGCAACATCAAGTGTGTTCCCCGGACCGAAGGGGAACACGCCGCAAGATGTAGGGGCGATGCGCCCCAAAGCGGGGGCGGTTGGATCGCGCGATGCGCAGCAATACCTGGCTGAAACTGATGCGCCTGCGCCGGCAACGGCGGGTGCAGACAGCGATGACGCTTGGGTTGGTCTTTCTGGGGCCGGTGCTGGTTGTCGTGACGATTCTGGCACTTGGCCCCTTTGCCATGGGGGCTGGGTCGCCCTATCTGCGGCTGATCCTGCTGGCCGATCTGGTCTATGTGCTGGCAGTGGCGGCGCTGGTGCTGGCGCGGGTGGTGCGGCTGATTGCCGACCGGCGCAGCCAGTCGGCGGGGTCCGCGCTGCACATGCGGCTGTCGGGTGTCTTTGCCATCATCGCTCTGATCCCGACGATTCTGGTCGCGGTCTTTGCCGTGGTCACGGTGAACGTGGGGCTGGAGGGCTGGTTTTCCGACCGGGTGCGGTCGGTGGTGGGCTCGTCTCTGTCGGCCGCGCAGGCCTATGAGGGCGAACAGCGCGCCGACCTGATCGAGGATGCCACCGCGCTGGCCGCCTTTCTGAACGTGGCCAAGCAGTCGACCTTCTTTCTGCGCGATGACCAGTTGCGCCCGATCCTGTCGGACGGGCAGGCCGCCATCCAGCGCGGGCTGAAAGAGGCCTATCTGATCAACGGCACCGGCACTCTGATGACCCGCGGCGAACGGTCCTATCTGTTCGGCTTTGAACAGCCCGCCGCCGAGGATCTGGCCCGCGCCCGCGACGGCAACGGCGCGCCGGTGGTGATTCAGGACTGGGCCAACAACGAATTCCGCGCGCTGGTGCATCTGGAGGCCTATGCCGACCGCTATCTTTACGTCAGCCGCGAGGTGGACGGACAGATCCTGTCGCTGCTGGATGAAACACAGGAAACCGTGCGCCTTTACAATCAGCTGGAGGCCGAACGCGGGCGTCTGCTGTTCAATTTCGGCCTGCTGTATCTGGGCTTTGCGCTGATCCTCATTCTGGCGGCAATCTGGCTGGGGCTGTGGTTTGCGGAACGCCTGTCCAAGCCCGTGGGGCGGCTGGCGGGGGCGGCGCAGCGGGTGGGCGGCGGCGATCTGGACGTGCGGGTGCCCGAAGAAGACGGCGATGACGAGATTGCCATGCTGGGCCGCCTGTTCAACCAGATGACCCAACAGCTGAAAGGCCAGCGCGAGGCCCTGCTGGACGGCCACCGCCAGACCGAACGGCGGCGGCGGCTGTTCGATTCCGTGCTGTCGAACGTGACCGCCGGGGTGATCGGGCTGAATGCCGAAGGGCGCATCGACTTTATCAACCGGGCGGCGGAAAAGCTGCTGGAACTGCCCGAGGGTCAGGCGGAAATCGGGCTGGATCAGGCGGTGCCCGAATTCGCGCCGCTGTTCGCGCGGCTGCGCGACAGCGCGGGGTCGGCGGTGCAAGAGGAAATCCGCCTGACGCGGCGGGGCAAGCTGGAAAGCCTGCTGGTGCGCATGTCGATGCGGCGCACCGATTCCGGGCGGCTGGAAGGCTA
This sequence comes from Pseudomonadota bacterium, assembly GCA_040385825.1. Lineage (GTDB taxonomy): Bacteria > Pseudomonadota > Alphaproteobacteria > Rhodobacterales > Rhodobacteraceae > JANNNF01. Next base: position 30,248 of record JAZKGQ010000025.1, read on the forward strand.
TGTGGTGGCCTTTGACGATGTGACCGAACTGGTATCGGCGCAACGCTCGGCGGCCTGGGGCGACGTGGCCCGCCGCATCGCGCATGAGATCAAGAACCCGCTGACCCCGATCGCCCTGTCCGCCGAACGCATCAAGCGCAAATTCCGGGGTCAGGTGGCCGAACCTGCCGACCTGGACCAATATGCCGATGTGATCATCCGCCAGACCAACGACCTGCGCCGGATCGTGGACGAATTTTCCAAATTCGCCCGGATGCCGGAACCCGACCGGCGCGAAAACAACCTGACGCAACTGCTGCGCGATGCTGTGGTGTTGCAGGAAAGCGGCCAGCCGACAGTGCGTTTCAAGGCCGACATCCCCTCCGACCCGGTGCTGATGGACATTGACGCCACCATGATTTCACAGGCCTTGACAAACTTGATCAAGAACGCCGGAGAAGCCATTGAAACGCTTCATGAAAAAGGCGCACCTGTGGGGCATGTCCCCGAAATCCGCATCGCCATGCAGGCCGATGACACCGAGGCCACCATCCGCATCATGGACAACGGCACCGGCCTGCCGCCAGACCGCGCCCGGCTGTTTGAACCCTATGTCACCACGCGCGAAAAGGGCACGGGTCTGGGCCTGCCCATCGTCAAGAAGATCATCGAGGAACATGGCGGATCGCTGATCCTGACGGATGCCATTGTTTTTGAAGGAAATACCCATGCGGGAGCGATGGCCGAACTGCGCCTGCCACGCCTTGCAAAGCGCCGCATGGGCCGCAACATCGGGCCGCAGGGCCAAGGGGGTTAAGCTGTGAGCATTCTTATCGTAGACGATGAAAAAGACATCCGCGAACTGATCGGCGACATTCTGAAGGACGAGGGCTATGCCATTCGTCTTGCAGGAAATTCCGACGATTGCATGGCCGAGGTCAATGCCGATCCGCCCGACCTGATGATCCTGGACATCTGGCTGAAGGACAGCCGGATGGACGGGATCGACATTCTCAAAACCGTGCGTCGCGACAACCCTGATGTGCCGGTGGTGATCATCTCGGGGCATGGCAACATCGAGATCGCGGTGGCGGCGATCAAGCAGGGCGCCTATGACTTTATCGAAAAACCCTTCAATATCGACCAGTTGATGGTCGTTGTTGCCCGCGCGATGGAAACGTCGCGGCTGCGGCGGGAAAATTCCGACCTGCGCCGCCGCGATGTGACCCAATCCGAGATGATTGGATCAAGCCCGTCCTTCAAGGCCTTGAAAGTACAGCTTGAAAAGGTCACCAAGTCCAATGGCCGCGTCATGCTGACAGGCCAGCCCGGATCGGGCAAGGAAATGGCCGCGCGGTTCATTCACAGCAATTCCAACCGGGCCTCGGCCCCGTTCATTTCGGTGTCTTCGGCCACGGTCGAACCCGAGCGGATGGAAGAAGTGCTGTTTGGGCGCGAAACCGCCGAACGCGGAATCGAACCCGGCTTGCTGGAACAGGCGCATGGCGGGGTGGTCTATTTCGACGAAGTGGCCGATATGCCCCTGGGAACCCAAGGGAAAATCCTGCGCGTGCTGACCGAACAGCAGTTCACCCGCGCCGGTGGGTCAGACAAGGTGCGCGTCGATCTGCGGGTGATTTCATCGACCACGCGGGATTTGCGCACCGAGATCGGCGCAGGCCGCTTTCGGCAGGAACTGTATGACCGTCTGAACGTGGTGCCGATTCCGGTGCCCAGTCTGGAAGAACGCCGCGAGGATATTCCCGAACTGACCCGGCATTTCGTCGACTGGTTCCACCGCACTCAAGGCCTGCCGGTGCGCAGCCTGTCGACCGAGGCCGAGGCCATGTTGCAGACCATCCAATGGCCCGGAAACATCCGGCAATTGCGCAACGTGATCGAACGGGTTCTGATCCTTGGCGAAGCGTCCGGCCCGATCGAACCGCGCGAATTGCCGGGCAATGAACCCAGCTCGGAAGGCGAGGGCCGCATGATCCTGGGCGGCGCGATGGCCACCCTGCCGCTGCGCGAGGCGCGCGAGCTGTTCGAGCGCGAGTATCTCTTGACCCAGATCAACCGTTTCGGCGGCAATATCAGCCGCACCGCCAATTTCGTCGGCATGGAACGGTCGGCCCTGCATCGCAAGCTGAAATCGCTTGGCGTGGTGACCACCGCCAAAAGCGGCGGGCGCACCGCGCATCTGGAGGATGACGAAGAGGACGAATGACCCCGCGCGATTGACCTTCCCCCCCCCATCTGCGATGCAACATGCTGTAACGACGGCGTGAGGCTGGGCATGAAGGTGATCATCTGTGGCGCGGGGCAGGTCGGCTGGCAGATCGCGCGGCACCTGTCGGGCGAACGCAATGACGTGACCGTGGTGGACGTGAACCCCGATCTTGTGCGCCGGGCCACGGAAACGCTGGATGTTCAAGGGGTTGTGGGCTTTGCTTCATATCCCGACGTGCTGGCGCGGGCAGGGGCGCGCGATGCGGACATGATCATCGCCGCCACCCATTCCGACGAGGTGAACATGGTCACCTGCGAAGTGGCGCATGCGATCTTCAACATCACCCGCAAGGTGGCGCGGATCCGGTCGCAAAGCTATCTGGACCCGCAATATGCCGACGTGTTCCGCACCCGCAACCTGCCGATCGACGTGATCATCAGCCCCGAACGGGAGGTGGCCGAGGCCGCGTTGCAACGGCTGGCGGCACCGGCGACCTTTGACACCGAACTGTTCATGAACGGGCGCGCGCAACTGCTTGGCATCGCGCTGGACGAAGACTGCCCGGCGCTGAACACGCCGCTGCGCCAGTTGAACGAGCTGTTTTCCACCCTGCGCGCGATTGTGGTGGGCGTGCGCCGCGACGACCGCCTGTTCGCCCCGGACCCCGGCGATCACCTGCTGGCGGGGGATCAGATCTATGTGTTCTCGCATATCGAGGATGTGAACCGGACCCTTGAGATCTTTGGCAAGAAGACCAAGAAGCAAGAGCGTATCGTGATCATCGGCGCAGGCAACGTCGGTCTTGGCGTGGCCCGCGCGCTTGAGGCCCGGACCGACCGGGTGCGCGCCAAGATCATCGAGAAGAACCGCAGCGTGGCCGAGGAGGCCGCGGATTCGCTGCAACGGACCATCGTGCTGCATGGCGACGGCATGGACATGGACCTGCTGATGGAGGCCGCGATCGACCGGGCCGATGCGGTGCTGGTGGTGACGGATGACGACAAGACCAACCTTCTGGTGGCGGTGCGCGCCAAGCAGGCGGGCTGTCCGATGGCGATTGCGCTGGTCAACGATCCCACGCTGGCGCCCCTGATGGGACCGCTGGACATCGACGCCTACATCAACCCGCGTGCGACCACGGTCAGTTCCATCCTGCGCCACATCCGCCATGGCCGGGTGCGGGCGATCTATTCCATCGGCGACGCCGAGGCCGAGGTGATCGAGGCGCAGGTGCTGTCGACCTCGCCGATGTCGGGGCGTCTGGTGCGCGAGATCGACTTTCCCGAAGGGGTGCTGGTCGGCGCGGTGATGAAGGGCGACAAGGTTCTGAAACCCACCGCCGATCTGCGCATCGAGGCGGGCGATGTGGTGGCCCTGTTCGCCATGGCAAAGGACGTGCCCGAAGTGGAGCGTCTGCTGCAAGTCTCCATCGATTTCTTCTGACCGATGCTGGCGTGGCTGACGCAGCTTCCGTTGCTGGTGGTCCTGCTGGGGATCACGGGGGTCATGAATTTCGTGCCCGCCCTGCATGCGCTGGCGCTGCGGCAGCATCAGGTGGCGCAGGATTTCCTGTATTCCGGGCTGATCATCCTTGTCGGGGCGATGATGCTGGCGATTGCCACCCTGCAGCAGCCGTCGCGCAATGCCGCGCGCAGCCATCTGACCGCGCTGGTGGCGGCGTATCTGGTGCTGCCGGTGGTGATGGCGCTGCCGATCCTGCAGATCTTGCCCGACACCCGCTTTGTGAACGCCTGGTTCGAGATGATGTCGGCCTTCACCACCACCGGGGCCAGTCTGTATGACCCAGCTCGCTTGCCGCCCTCGGTGCATCTGTGGCGCGGCATGGTGGGGTGGTTTGGCGGGTTCTTCATCCTGCTTGCGGCCTATGCCATTCTGGCGCCGATGAACCTGGGCGGGGTCGAGGTGATCTCGGGCCGGGTGCCGGGGCGGGGGGCGCAGGGGGCGACCCAGATCACGCGGGTCGCGGACCCTGCCGAACGGGTCGGGCGCTATGCGCTGACGCTGTTCCCGGTCTATGGCGGGCTGACGCTGATGCTGTGGGTCGGGCTGATGATTGCGGGCCTGCCCGCGCTGGAGGCCGTCTGCCTGGCCATGGGCACCTTGTCGACCTCGGGCATTCTGGTGGGCGCGCCGGGGCAGACGGTGCCGCCGGGGCTGCTGGCCGAGGGGTTGATCTTCTGCTTTCTGTTCCTGTCGGTCAGCCGCCGTATCATGCCGGGATCGGGCTTTGTCGACCGCACCACCCCGGTCTGGCGCGACCCCGAACTGCGGCTGGTGATTGCGCTGCTGTGCCTTGTGCCTGCGGTGCTGTTCGTGCGCCACTGGCTGGCCTGGGTGGAACTGCCCGGCCCGGCCCCCGACATCGCAACCGCCGGGGCGGCGGTCTGGGGGGCCTTGTTCACCACCCTGTCGTTCCTGACGACCACCGGCTATCAGTCGTCTTCCTGGGCCACCGCGCAATGGTGGTCGGGCCTGGGCGCGCCGGGGGTGATGCTGATGGGCCTTGCGATCATCGGCGGCGGGGTTGCCACTACCGCCGGCGGGGTCAAGCTGTTGCGGGTCTATTCGCTGTTCCGGCATGGCGAGCGCGAGCTGGAGCGGATCGTCCACCCCAGTTCGGTGGGGGGGCAGGGCAGTCAGGCCCGCCGTCTGCGCCGCGAAGGGGCGTATCTTGCCTGGGTATTCTTCATGTTGTTCGGCATTGCGATTGCGGTCGTCACCGCCCTGCTGACCCTGACCGGGGTGGCGTTTGAACCCGCCCTTGTGCTGACCCTGGCCGCGCTGACCACCACCGGCCCGCTGGTCGATGTGGCGACCACGCCGCCGATTTCCTATGCCGATCTCGACTCGGCGGCCAAGGTGGTGCTGGCGGCGGCGATGGTGGTGGGGCGGCTGGAAACGCTGGCCTTGCTTGCCCTGCTGGCCCCGGCCAACTGGCGCAAATAACCCTGCAAACGACAAGGGCCGGGGGCCTTTCGGGCAACACATCTTAACGGATTGTTTTTGGGGCTGGAATCTGGCGCAAAGCCGTTCCATACTCGGTTCGTTCTCGTCTCAATGCGAGGAACAGTCCGCTGCACACGCAAAGACAGCACAAAAAGGCTTGATAAACAATGGCTGCCGATAAACAGAATTTGCAGGACGCCTTTCTGAACCATGTTCGCAAGGCAAAGGTTCCGGTGACGATCTTCCTGATCAATGGGGTCAAGCTGCAAGGCGTGATCACCTGGTTCGACAATTTTTGTGTGCTCCTGCGCCGGGATGGTCAGTCGCAACTGGTTTACAAACACGCGATTTCCACCATCATGCCGGGCGCGCCGATCAACCTTTACGAAGGTGAAGACTGATTTCCGTCACGCCTGACGACGAGGAGGAGGACGATCTGCTGCTGCCCCGCGCGGGCGGCAGTCCTGATGCGTTCGACACCGCCGAAGTGCCGACCCGCGCCTATGTGCTGCATCCCGATCTGAAATCCGCCCGCAGCCGCCGCCTGCCCGAACACGGGCTGGCCGAGGCCATGGGTCTGGCCGCCGCCTTGCCCTATCTTGATCTGCTGGGCGGCGAGGTGGTGCGCCTGTCCAAGCTGCACCCCGGCACCCTGTTCGGGTCCGGCAAGGTCGAAGATCTGGCGGCCCGGTTCAAGGCCGACCGTATCGACCTCGTGCTTGTCGACGGGCATGTGTCGCCCGTGCAGCAGCGCAATCTGGAAAAGAAATGGGGGGTCAAGCTGCTGGACCGCACCAGCCTGATCCTTGAGATTTTCGCCGACCGCGCCCGCACCCGCGAAGGCGTGTTGCAGGTGGAACTGGCGGCGCTGTCCTATCAGCGCACCCGTCTGGTGCGCGCCTGGACCCACCTGGAACGGCAGCGCGGCGGGTTCGGCTTTGTCGGCGGTCCGGGCGAGACGCAGCTGGAATCGGACCGTCGCGCCATCGACGATCAGGTGATCCGCCTGAAGCGGCAGTTGGACAAGGTGGTCAAAACGCGCGAATTGCACCGGGCCTCGCGCCGCAAGGTGCCGTTTCCACTGGTGGCGCTGGTCGGCTATACCAACGCGGGCAAGTCGACCCTGTTCAACGCGATGACCGGGGCCGAGGTGCTGGCAAAGGACATGCTGTTTGCCACGCTGGACCCCACGATGCGCGGGCTGGTGCTGCCTTCGGGGCGCAAGATCATCGCGTCCGATACGGTGGGGTTCATCTCGGACCTGCCGACGCAGCTGGTCGCCAGTTTCCGCGCCACGCTGGAGGAGGTGCTGGAGGCCGATCTGATCTGCCATGTGCGTGACATCAGCCACCCGGAATCGGCAGAACAGGCGGCGGATGTGGCCGACATCCTGTCCTCGCTTGGCGTCAAGGCGGGCACCCCGATGATCGAGGTGTGGAACAAGCTGGATCTGGTGCAGGGCAGCGCGCGTGACGCGCTGCTGGTGCAGGCCCAGACCCGCCCCGGCGTGTTACCGGTGTCTGCGGTGACGGGCGAAGGCGTCGATGCCCTGACCGACGCCATCAGCGCCGCCTTTGACGAGGAAAAATCCGACCGCAGCCTGCATCTGCCCTTTGCGGCCGGCAAGGCCCATGCCTGGCTGCATGCCGAAGGCGTGGTGGTGACGGAAGATCAGGCCGAAGATGGCTGGCACCTGACCGTCCGCTGGACGGCCCGGCAGGAACAGCGCTACCGCGATCTGTAACGCCGCCACGGCACTGGTCCCGTGGCAGGCGGTCTGGCCAGGGTCAAGCGATGGCTGTGGCGCGGTCCAGTTCAAGATAGATGCTGTCACACCATTCATCGCGCCATTGCAGGGTGTGCCGCGCGGTATGAGTCACGCGAAACCCCAGCTTTTTCAGCACGGCAAGACTGGCGGTATTGCGGGGGTCGGCCTCGGCGGTCAGGCCGGGGCAGGTTGGGCAGGTGGCAAAGATATGCGGAATGATCGCCTGCAACGCCTCGGACGCCAGACCCTTGCCCCAGACATCGGGATGCAGGAGGAACCCTATCTCCCACGGATGCCAGACCCCGGCCTTGCCGATCACCCGGCCGCCATGTTCGATGCAGAACTCGGTCGGCGTGGCAATCAGGGCGTCCAGCACCGCGCGGGTTTCCTCAAGGCTGTCATGTTCCGGGCGCGACCAATACCGCATCGCGGCGGGGGCGGAATATACGGCATGCAAAGCCATCAGATCACCCGCATGGGCCGGACGCAGGATCAGGCGCTGCGTTTGCAGGATCATGGCGCTGGCGTCAGCGTCGTGATGCCCACGGCGGCGGCGCGGGCAAGCTCGGGGTCCAGCGACATCGGGATGTATTCGCCGCGCCGCCACAGCTCGCTCATATCATCATAGAACCGCGACAGCGGGTGCCCGGACTGCCCGGTCGACAGGATGAATACCGAACTGTCGGGATCGGCAAAGTCGTAGACTCCGCGATAGCCCGCGCCATGCACATTGGCATAGGGGTTCGGCCCGCTGCCCTTGGACATGCCGCGTTGCAGGGTGGTGTCGCCCCCTGACGTGGACTGGCGGATGTTGACGAAGTATTTCAGCAGCGGCACCTCGCCCAGAACCGGGTGATCCTGGGTCGCCTGATGCGCGTCGCCCCACCGCCAGCTTTCGATGTTCGGCCCGTAGGTTTCCGTCAGCCGCAACAGCGCCTCGTCCAGCGCCATCCGGCTGAGGTCGGCGCAGGTTTCCACCGCCGCCGACTGGATCACGTCGCACCAGGCCGAGGCCCCCCCCGTATTGCGGAACACACGTTCGATGAACACAGGCTCGGGCCGGGTGAAGGTGTCGGCGAGGGGGCCGATCTCGTCGCGGATCAGGCGGTCCATCAGGGCGCGCATCCAGGCTTCGGCGATCAGCGGTTCGGGCAGATGTTCGTTCATCTCGCCGTTCCATTCGGCCAGCAGGGTCAGCGCGCGCTGGCGCAAGGCCTCGGGTGTGCCTTCGGGGGCGGCTTCGCCGGTGAACCACAGATCGGCCCCGATCAGCGGCAGCAGGGTGCGGGCCGTGGGGCTGACAGTATCCAGCTGCGCCTCGATGAAACTTTCGCGGGTATGCACCTCGCGGGTTTTCATCAGGGTCAGCCAGCGCTGGATGCGCTGCGTATCGCCCCAGTCATAGCTGACATGGTTGGGAAAGGGGCGGTCCACGGTCTTGTTGTTGGTGTTGCCCAGCAGGCCCGAGGGCGGGTTGATGAAGCGGGGGTTGTCCTCATAGGGCAGGATGCCCTTGAAACCGGACGCGGCCTCCCACCCCGGCTGCGGCATCCGGCCCCGCGTCGGGTTGGCCGGGTCACGCGCGGGCATTGCGCCGATGACCTGCATGGCGATGCCCGACGCATCCGCCAGCATCAGGTTCTGGCTGGGGGCCACGAACAGCCGGCCGGCCTCGATCCCTTCGTCCAGGTTGCGCGCCTGCATCAGGCGCAGCGCCGAGGTCATCGACGTATCGGCCCCCGACAGCGCCGTCCAGGACAGCGCCGCCACATGGCCCGGCGGGATGACCGAGCCGAGGTCATAATGGCTGCCCGGCAGAATCGGCCCGTTGCGCGACCAGCGCAGGGTGATGGTCACCGGTTCGGCATCCTTGACGGTGATGATGGACCGGCGGCTGTCGAACGTGGCCCAGCCGTCGGGGGTGCGGTATTGTTCGGTGTTGTCAGGGTTGATCTGTTCGATCACCACATCCTGATCGTCCAGATACGAGGAGGTCAGCCCCCAGCCAAGCGAGGCCGACCGCCCGACCAGTACTGCGGGCACGCCCGGAATCGTGGCCCCGATCACGCCGCCGCGTGCCAGTTCCAGCCGCGCCAGATACCAGATCGACGGCGCGGTGAAGCCCAGATGCGGGTCATTGGCCAGCAACGTCCCGCCAGCCGCCGACCGCTCGGGCACTGCGGCCCAAGCGTTCGAGGCCCCGGCAAAGTCGCGCTGCGGAAACGGCGACAGCGGCTGATCCAGGTCGGCCAGCCGCAGCGCCGCCGTGCCCCCCGGCGCGCCGGGCATCAGGCTGGCATAATCGGGCAGGGCGGCCACCCCCTTGGACAGATCGTCGGGCAGGATGTCGGCCAGCCGGTCGGCGGACATCACCTGCGACAGGCGGGCGCGCAGCACCTCGCCCTGCAACTGACCCGACAGTTGCAGCGCCATCAGCTTGATGATGGCAATGCTGTCTGCCGGGGCCCAGGCCGCGATCTCGTTGGAAAAGAAGAAGAACTCGGGCGCACCCCGGCCGCGCGCCCCGGCGTTGATCTGGTTGATCCAGGCGTTCACCCCATCGGCATAGGCCTGCAAGGCCGCCTTGGTCGCATCGTCCTGCACCGCCACCGAGGACAGCGCCAGACTGTAAAGATCATAGCGGCGCAGCAGTTCATCGATCTTGACGGTGCGCTGGCCGAACAGCTCCGACAGCCGCCCCTGCGCCGTGCGCCGCAGCATCGTCATCTGCCACAGGCGGTCCTGCGCATGCACAAAGCCAAGCGCGTAAAAGACATCGGTGTCGGTCTTGCCAAAGATATGCGGCACGTTGTCATTGTTGCGCACCACCTCGACCGGGGCGGTAAGGCCGGGCAACTGGAAGGATTCCGAATAGTCGACCAGCGAGCGTGACAGGAAGTAATAGCTTATCCCGGCGGCCAGCAGGGCCAGGGCGATCATGCCCGTCAGAATGCGCAGCAGCCAGCGGAAGGTGGTGATCATCGGGGGGGCCTGCGGTTGGCGTCTGTTCTTGACGATGGGGTCGGGATCGTTACCTAGTCGATCCGCGCCCGAAGGGCAATCAATGGCAACAGGAGAGCGTGATGACGAAACTGGCATTTCTGGGGCTGGGTGTGATGGGCGCGCCGATGGCGGGGCATCTGGCGAAAGCGGGCCATGCGGTGACGGTCTACAACCGCACGCCGGCCAAGGCGCAGGCCTGGGTCGCGCAATACGGCGGGGCGGCGGCGGCGACCCCGGCGCAGGCGGCGGCAGGGGCAGAATTCGTGCTGGCCTGCGTGGGCAATGACGATGATCTGCGGTCGGTCTGTCTGGGGCCGGACGGGGCCTTTGCCGGCATGGCACCGGGGGCGGTGTTCGTGGACCACACCACGGTATCGGCACAGGTGACGCGGGACTTGGCGGGGGTGGCGGCAGCCGCAGGGCTGGGCTTTGTCGATGCGCCGGTGTCGGGCGGCCAGGCCGGGGCGGTGAACGGGCAGTTGTCCATCATGTGCGGCGGGTCGGTCGAGGATTACGACCGCGCCGACCCGGTGATGGCGGCCTATGCGCGCATCTGCCGGCGGATCGGCACATCGGGTCAGGGCCAGATCGCCAAGATGATGAACCAGATCTGCATTGCGGGCCTGATGCAGGGCCTGTCCGAGGCGCTGGCCTTCGGCCAGAAGGCGGGTCTGGACGGCGAGGCGGTGGTCGAGGTGATTTCCCAAGGCGCGGCCGGCAGTTGGCAGATGGTGAACCGGCACAGGACCATGCTGGCCGATACGTTCGATTTTGGCTTTGCGGTGGACTGGATGCGCAAGGATCTGGGGATCTGTCTGGCCACGGCGGATGAGATTGGCGCGTCGCTGCCGGTGACGGCGCTGGTGGACCAGTTCTACAAGGATGTGCAGATCATGGGCGGCGGGCGGGGCGATACCTCGTCGCTGATCCGCAGACTTCGGTAGGATGGGCGATTCCGCCCATCCACCCCAAAAGTTTACGGAATGATCCGGGTATACTTGATGCCGCCCAGGGTGGCCCCGGCAATCAGGCCCTGCTGACCGAAGACCAAAGCCACCACGGGATCAAGTTCCGTGGTTTCCTTGCCGATGCTCGCCCCTTGTTCCGGGGTTGCGTATTTCACATCGGCCCCGACCGCCCAGCCGGTGGACCGGCGGAAATCCTCCAGCGCGGCCTGGGTCATGAAGAACAGCGCATGGGCATATTGCTGCGCGCCGATCTGAAAGCCGATGGTGGCACGGGTGGCAGAATAATAATCCACCGTCGCGCCCTGAATGCGCAGCGCCCCGCGCCCGTAGGCTCCGCCAAAGCCGAAACCGGCCTCGGTCACCAGCGGCATGTACAGCACGCCGGCCGCGCGCTGCGCCAGATCCTGCGTGCCGGGATAGCGGCCGAACAGATAGGTTTGCGTCGCATCGACCCGCCCGTCGATCTGGCCTGCGCCATTGCCGCCGATGCCATTGCCACAGGCTGCGGTCAGCAAAACCGCCGACCCTGCGCCGCCAAGAAACATCCGCCGGGAAACTGTCTGCATGTTGTCTGCCTCGTGCCTCGGGTTTCGGGGTCTGCTGCCCCATTGCAGCCAGATATAGCGGGTTTCCACGCCGCTGTCATGCAACCTGTGCGACCTATGGCAAAGCCCCGCCGAATTACCCGGCCCGCAGCAACCGCGCGACCGCTGGCGCGAAATAGGTCAGCACCCCGTCACAGCCCGCCCGGCGGAAGGCCATCAGGCTTTCCAGCATCGCGGCCTCGCCGTTGATCCAGCCGCGGTCGGCGGCACCCTGGATCATCGCGTATTCGCCCGACACCTGATAGGCATAGGTCGGCGCGCCAAAGGCGTCCTTCACCCGGCGGCAGATGTCCAGATAGGGCATGCCCGGTTTCACCATCACCATGTCCGCGCCTTCCAGCAGGTCGCGTTCCACCAGCCGCAAGGCCTCGTCGCTGTTGGCGGGGTTCATCTGATAGGTTTTCTTGTCGCCCTTCAGCGCCCCCGTGGCCCCGACCGCATCGCGGAACGGCCCATAGAAGGCGCTGGCATATTTGGCGGCATAGGACAGGATCGCCACATCGCGATGACCCGCCGCCTCCAGCGCCGCGCGGATCGCGCCGATGCGGCCATCCATCATGTCAGAGGGCCCGAGGATATCAGCCCCCGACGCCGCCTGCGCCAGGGCCATCCTGACCAGCGCCTCAACCGTTTCGTCGTTCAGGATGATGCCATCCCGCACCAGCCCGTCATGGCCCTGGGCGTTGTAGGGGTCCAGCGCCACATCGGTCATCACGGCAATGCCGGGCACCGCCGCCTTGATGGCCCGGATGGCGCGGTTGGCCAGGTTGTCGGGGTTCCAGGCCTCGGCGCAGTCGTCGGTCTTCAGGGCGGGGTCGGTGTAGGGAAACAGGCAGATCGCGGGAATGCCCAGGGACGCGGCTTCTGCCGCGGCCTCGACCACCAGATCGACCGACAGCCGGTTCACGCCGGGCATCGAGGCCACAGGCTCCACCACCCCCATCCCGTCGCGCACGAAGACCGGCCAGATCAGATCGCCCGCCGACAGGGTGTTTTCCTGCGCCAGCGCCCGCAAGGCAGGCGTGCGGCGCAAGCGGCGAAACCTGGCTGCGGGGGCAGGGGCGGATATCGGGCGCATGGGCTGGCTCCTCGGGCTTCACGACGGTTCGGCAACAAGCGGGGGCTTGCGGCTTTTCCTTCTGCCTGCCATGGAAAGGCACGGGCCTCAAGCCGACAAATGTATTGGGGCCATGGGGCGGGGCAGCAAGGGGCAGGCGTCAGTGCAGTGGTATCAGGTGATCTTCGAGCTGATCGACATGCGGTCGTTTTCGAACCTGTGGTACTGGATCGCGCTTGCGGTGCTGTGGTCCTCGACCAGCCACTGGGTGGTCGGCGTGCCGTTCGACATGATCCTGCGGGCGCGCAGGCAAGGCGGCCAGCCACAGGCCGATCTTGAAACCATGGTGCGGATCAACGTCACACGCCTGCTGTACATCGCGCGCACCGCCGGGCTGTGGCTGGTGGGGTTTGTCTGTTTCGTGCTGACCGCGCTTGGCGTGCTGGGTTTCGGCTTTGACATCGAGTTTGCGCAGGCCCTGCTGTTTCTGATCGCCCCGATGACGCTGGTGGGGCTGTTGACCATCAACACCGCCTTTCACATCGAGGCGGGCGACGCCGAAGGCAAGGCCCTGCACCGACGGCTGACCCGGCACCGGCTGACCTTGCAGGCCATCGGCATGGTGTCGATCTTTGTCACGGCCATGTTCGGCATGTGGCAGAACATGCAGCTTGGCGCGTTCGGATAAGGCTTGCGCGGGTTCGGAGTACCACATTGACAGGTCAGCGTATTCTTCTGGGCGGCGCGCCCGAGGGCTTTGACGCCCGGCTGCTGGCGCGTGAACTGGCCAAGGGCCAGCCGGTCATCCACATCGCGCGCGATGACAAACGGGCCGAGGCGATGCGGGTGGCGCTGTCGGTGATGGCCCCCGAGGCCGTGGTGCTGGACCTGCCCGCTTGGGATTGCCTGCCCTACGACCGCGTGTCGCCCAACCCGGAAATCACCGCGCGCCGCATGTCCACCCTTGCGGCCCTTGCCGATGGCGTGCCGGGGGCTTTCGTGCTGCTGACCACGCTGAACGCCGCGACCCAGCGGATGCCTGCGCGCGATGTGCTGCGCGCGTCGTCGTTCCGGGCGACGGTGGGGTCGCGGGTGGATGAGGCGCGGTTGAAGGCGTTCCTTGCGCGGATGGGGTTTTCGCCCGCGTCCACCGTGGCCGAGCCGGGGGATTTTGCCATTCGCGGCGGGATCATCGACATCTATCCGCCGGGGCCTCTGGGTCCGGTGCGGCTCGATTTCTTTGGCGATGTGCTGGACGGCGCGCGGCGGTTTGACCCCGAAACGCAGCGCACCACGGAAAAGCTGAAGGCGATCGATCTGGCCCCGGTGTCGGAAGTCATTCTGGACGAGGCTGCGATCACCCGGTTCCGCCAGAACTACCGGATCGAATTTGGCACGGCGGGGTCGGACGATCCGCTGTACGAGGCGGTCAGTGCCGGGCGCAAGCATCAGGGGATGGAACACTGGCTGCCCTATTTCCACGACCGGCTGGAAACCCTGTTCGACTATCTGCCCGACGCGACCGTGATGCTGGACGACCAGATCACCGCCGCCCGCCTGTCGCGGTGGGACGGGATCGACGACCAGTATGATGCCCGGCGCGAGGCGTTGAAGGCCAAGGGGCGGCTCGATACGGTCTACAAACCTTCGGCACCCGGCCTGCTGTATCTGGACGATGCGGCGTGGGAGGCGGCGGTGGCGGGCCACCGGGTGGTGCAACTGTCGCCCTTGGCGCAGGCACCGGGGCCGGGGGTGCTGGATGCCCAAGGGCGCATCGGGCGGTCTTTTGCGCCGGAACGACATCAGGAACAAGTCAGTCTTTTCGGGGCTTTGGCCGATCATCTTCGTGTGTTGCGTGAAGACACCCAGGTTGTGATTGCGTCATGGTCGGATGGCGCGCGGGAACGCCTGAAAGGCTTGCTGGAGGATCAGGGGCTAAAGTCCGCCAAAGAGGTGCGCGATTTCCGCGAAGTTCCCGAAGGGCGCGGCGGGTTGTTCCTGATGGTCTGGTCGCTGGAGGCAGGCTTTGTCGCCCCCGGTCTGGCGGTGGTCAGTGAACAGGACGTGCTGGGCGACCGGATGGTGGCCAAACCGAAGAAACGCCGCAAGGCCGAGAATTTCCTGCGCGAGGTGGACACGCTCAGCCCCGGCGATCTGGTGGTGCATGTCGAACATGGGGTGGGGCGCTATCTGGGGTTGGAGACGATCACCGCCCTTGGTGCCCCGCATGCCTGCGTGGCGCTGGAATATGCCGAGAATGCCAAGCTCTATCTGCCGGTGGAAAACATCGAACTGCTGTCGCGCTATGGCCATGAGGAAGGCTTGCTGGACCGTCTGGGCGGCGGGGCGTGGCAGGCCAAGAAGGCCAAGCTCAAGGACCGCATCCGCCAGATCGCCGACCGTTTGATGCGGATTGCCGCCGAACGCGCGCTGCGCCATGCGCCGATCCTTGAGGCCCCGCATTCGATATGGGAGGCTTTTGCCGCACGCTTCCCCTATCAGGAAACCGACGATCAGTTATCCGCCATTGCCGATGTGGTGGCCGATCTGGAAAAAGGCTCGCCCATGGACCGCCTGATCGTGGGCGATGTGGGCTTTGGCAAGACCGAGGTCGCGATGCGCGCGGCCTTTGTGGCGGCGCTGTCGGGGTTGCAGGTGGCGGTGATCTGCCCGACCACGCTGCTGGCGCGGCAACACTATCGCAGCTTTGCCGAACGCTTCCGGGGGTTTCCGATTTCGGTCCGGCCGCTGTCACGCTTTGTCAGCGCCAAGGAGGCCAACGCCACCCGTGCGGCGATGGCGGATGGGTCGGTCGATATTGTCATCGGCACCCACGCGCTGCTGGCCAAGGGGGTATCCTTGAAAAACCTTGGCCTGATCGTGGTGGACGAGGAACAGCATTTCGGTGTGACCCACAAGGAACGGCTGAAGGAAATGCGGTCCGAGGTGCATGTGCTGACCCTGACCGCGACCCCCATTCCGCGCACCCTGCAACTGTCGCTGACCGGCGTGCGCGATCTGTCGATCATCGCCACGCCGCCGGTGGACCGGCTGGCGATCCGTACCTATGTGTCGGAGTTCGATACCGTCACCATCCGCGAGGCGCTGCTGCGCGAGAGGTTCCGGGGCGGGCAGTCGTTCTATGTGGTGCCCCGGATTTCCGACCTGCCGGGGATCGAGGAGTTCCTGAAAACCCATGTGCCGGAAGTGTCCTACGTCATTGCCCACGGCCAATTGGCGGCGGGCGATCTGGATGACCGGATGAACCAGTTCTACGACGGCAAATATGACGTGCTGCTGGCGACGACCATCGTGGAATCGGGTCTGGATATTCCGACCGCCAACACGATGATCATTCACCGCGCCGACATGTTCGGCCTCAGCCAGCTCTACCAGATCCGGGGCAGGGTGGGGCGGTCCAAGACCCGCGCCTATTGCTACCTTACCACCAAACCCCGCGCGCCATTGACGCCGCAGGCGACGAAACGCCTGCGCTTGCTGGCCTCGATGGACAGTCTGGGGGCGGGGTTCAACCTTGCCGCCCATGACCTTGACCTGCGCGGTGCGGGGAATTTGCTGGGTGAAGAGCAGTCGGGGCATATCAAGGAAGTCGGCTATGAGCTCTACCAGCAGATGCTGGAAGAAACGATTGCCAAGATCAAATCGGGCGAATTGAGCGGACTTTCACAGGTGGACGACCATTGGGCGCCGCAGATCAACCTTGGGGTGCCGGTGCTGATCCCCGATGAATATGTGGTCGATCTGGATGTGCGCCTGGGGCTGTATCGGCGGTTGTCGGGCCTTACGACGAAGGTGGAGCTGGAAGGTTTTGCCGCCGAGATGATCGACCGGTTCGGCCCGCTGCCGAAGGAGGTGAACACCCTGCTGCTGATCGTGCGGATCAAGTCGATGTGCAAACGGGCCGGCATCGCGCGGCTGGACGCGGGGCCGAAGGGGGCCACCGTGCAGTTCCACCAGGACAAATTCGCCAATCCGGGCGGGCTGGTCGATTTCATCAAGGCCTACGGGCCGGGCGCGCGGATCGCGGGCAACAAGGTGGTGCTGGGCGCGGACTGGAAGTCTGAGGGCGACCGGATCAAGGGCGCCTTCGCGATTGCGCGGGATCTGGCGGAGACGGTCGTAAGGCCCAAGGGGTAGGGTGGCTTGGCTGACCGCCGGGGGTTTCACACCCCCACCACAGATTGGCGGGTCGCCAATCTGTCTCCCCCTGTGGGATATTTAGAATGGAATGAGCCTTCACTGAACCACCCTTCTTCTGCCCGGAATCAAGCGCGTAGTGCGCCGGGCAATGCCCCGTTGCCCGGCAGGCGTTTGCTTTGGCAAACGCCGAGAGGGGGCCGCCCCCACGGGCGGGCATTCTGCGACGTCGCCAACAGAATTTCGGTGGGAGAAGTTGACCCATAAATCGCGTAGAACAGCCGTTGTCTGCCCACCCGGCGGTCGGGCATTTCCCTCTCGTCGTGCGGGCTGGAAGGCACTCAGGAAAACTGGGCCGGTTGCATGAAGTGTTATCCTACCCAAGAGACGGAAAATGAAAATTCTAGTCAAGGTTTAGCAGTTGGGTTCGGACCCAGGCCCCGCATCAGCAGGAATGCCAAGCCCGAAAAGATCGCGACTCCCAGCATCATCGGCACCGGGGTTCCGTCGAAGGCAAGGCCCATCGGAACGGCCAGCAGCACCGAAGCCACCGTGGCAATCGCGCCGGTGACCGAGGCTGCCATGCCCGCGATATGACCCACGGGTTCCAGTGCCAGCGCGTTCAGGTTGCCAAGCGTCATGCCCGCCATGAAGAACACGCCGATGGTCCAGAACAGATAGGCGGGGAAATACAGCGCCTCGGGCCAGACCCCGGCCCAGACGGTCAGCGCCATCAGGCCGGAGATCACGATTTGCGCCGCCAGCGTGGCGCTGACCAGACGCCGCATGCCAAGGCGCACCACGAACGTCGCGTTCACCAGACTGGCCGACCCTGCCACGACCGCGATCACCGCGAACCAGAAGGGGAAGCTGTCGGCGCGGTCGAAGGTCACGTCAAAGATCGGCTGCGTGGCAGACAGGGTGCCGAACAGGCTGGCAAAGCACAGGGTCTGCACCGCGATGGAATAGCGGATGGCGCGGTGGCTCAGTACTTCGAGAAACGAGTGTTTCAGGGTGGCGACGGCCATCGGGCGGCGCAACTGGGGCGGCAGGGTTTCAGGCTGGCGCAACGAGAACCAGGTCATGATGACCGCAAAGAAGATCAGGAAGGCAAGGAAGATCGACCGCCAGCCGAAGGCGTCGATGATCACCGACCCAAGCAGCGGGGCGACGGCGGGAACCAGCGTGAACACCATCATGGCAAAGCTGACCACGCGGGCCATTTCGCGCCCCTTGTGCAGGTCGCGCACCAGTGCCAGCGACACGATGCGTGGCCCTGCGACGCCAAGGCCCTGAATGACCCGCGCCAGCAGCACGGTTTCCAGCGTGGGGGCCAAGTATGCGATCAGGGTGCCAACGCAATAGAGCGCGGCCCCGCCAAGGATCACCGGCTTGCGGCCAAAGCTGTCGGACAGCGGGCCTGCCAGCAGCGTGCCCATCCCCATGCCCAGCACGAAGGAGGTGATGATCAACTGCGCCCGGTTCACCGCATTGGGCGAGAGTTCCGCCGCGATCTGCGGCAGGGCGGGCAGCATGGCGTCGATGGAAAACGCGATGGTGGCGAACATCATCGCGATCAGGGCGATGAATTCGGTGGGGTGCAGGCGGGCGGGGCTGGATGCGGGAATGGATGTCATGCGGGCGGCGTATCATGGGCGGCCGGGGCCGGCACCCGCTAAACCGTCATGGCTGGGTCGCGTTTTGCGCAATCAGCTCGTCCATCGCCTGTTGCCACAGCGCGACGGGCTGCGCCCCCGACAGGACGTATTGGTTGGCCACCACAAAGCAGGGCACGCCGGTCACCCCCCTTTCGCGGGCATGGGCATCGCGGGCAATGATCGTGTCGCGGTCGGCGTCGCCGTCCAGCAGGCGGGCGATGGCCAGACGGTCCAGCCCGGCGCTGGCCGCCACATCCGCCAGCACGCCGGGATTGCCGATGTCGCGGCCTTCCTTCCAGTAGGCGCGGAACAGGGCCGACACCACCGGGGTCTGGCGGCTTTCCAGCCCGGCCCAGTGGATCAGGCGATGCGCGTTCAGCGTGTTGGGAATGCGTTTGGGGGTGTCGGGGTCCAGATCGACCCCGGCCTGCCGGGCGGCATCGCGCAGGCGGGCGTGAATCGCTGCCAGCTTGTCCGGCCCGCCGAACCTGTCGGACAGGTAGCTGCGCTTGTCGACGCCCTCTGCCGCCATCTCGGGGTTGAGCTGGAACGGATGCCATTCGATCTGGAACGGGTGATCGGCCCGGCTTTCCAGCGCGCGGTCCAGATTGGCCTTGCCGATATGGCACCAGGGGCAGATCGGGTCGGAAAAGATATCAAGGCGGATCATCGGGCACCGTTTGGCTGAACACGCACCCCAGATAGGCGGGCGCCAACCCCGTTGCAAGGCGGCTTGGCTTTGCTTATGGCAAGGCCATGACCCGACGTGACCCCCAATCCCTGATCCGCATTGCCCGCGAAGCCGGGGAGGAAACGCTGCCCGAGCCGCTGGATCTGGGGTTGCGGGTGCGGACCTTGCGCAAATCCAAAGGCTGGACGCTGGAACAGGCGGCGGTGCAGGCGGGCCTTGCGCGGTCCACCCTGTCAAAGATCGAAAACGGCCAGATGAGCCCGACCTATGAAGCGCTGAAAAAGCTGGCCGAAGGGTTGGCGATTTCCGTGCCGCAACTGTTTACCCCACCATCGCGCGCGCAGGTCAACGGGCGCATGGCGGTGACCAAGGCGGGCGAGGGGCAGGGCCATGCCACGGTCACCTATGAACATGAGCTGATGGCGGGCAGCCTGAAGAAAAAGCAGATGCTGCCCTACCGCGCCACCATCCGCGCCCGCGATCTGGCCGAATTCGACGGCTGGGTCCGCCATGACGGCGAGGAGTTTCTGTATGTGCTGACCGGGGTGGTGCGGCTGTATACGGAATTTTACGAACCCGTCGACCTGCGCCGGGGCGACAGCGCCTATTACGACGCTTCGATGGGGCATAACGTGATCAGCCTGTCCGAGGATGACGCGACCCTGCTGTGGGTCACGTCCCTGGTCTAGGCTGGCCCGGTTCGGGTTGGTCTGGTCAGGTCAGTTGAACCAGCCGCCCACGCGCTGCGCGCCGCCCGAAATGTCGCGGCCCATGCCGTCAACCGTGCCACAGCCGGAAAGAGCCGCCATCACGGCCACAAGGATCATCAGGTTTTTCATGCTCTGCCTGTTCGTTTCTTTGTTTTGCGTTGTGTAGTTTGCGTTCGCCAGCCTGCGCTGTGCCAGCCTGCGCTGTGTCAGTCTGCGTTGTGTCAGTCTTCGTACCACCACACGTCGGGCTGGAACCCCAGCCAGTCGCCGTACAGCGGCAGGCGGTCAGGATACTTCAATTGGGCCTGATGCGCCAGACGCGACACCTTGGCATACCACATCGGAATCACATATCGGCCGGTGGTCAGAATGCGATCCAGCGCTTCTGTCGCCGCCGCATATTCGGCGGGGTCATCGGTGGTCAGCATCCGGGCGATCATGGCTTCGGCTGCGGGCGAATTCATGCCCATCCAATTGCGGCTGCCCGGCTCCGTCACCCCCGCAGACCCCCAGTACAGCGTCTGTTCGTTGCCGGGGCTCAGCGACAGCGACCGGATGTAATGCGTCATGTCAAAGTCATAGGCGGTGGTGCGTTCCTTGTACTGGGCGGAATCGACCGATGTCAGCCGGGCCGCGATGCCAAGCCGCCGCAGCGCCTGAATGAAGATGTTGGCAGCCGAGGCGGTTTCGTCCGCGCCCTGCACCAGCACGATCTCGAAGGCAAAGGGCGTGCCCTCGGCGTCTTGCAGCACGCCGTTCTGCACCGTCCAGCCCGCCTCGGCCAGCAGGGCGGTGGCGCGGCGGATGTTCTTGCGGTTGGCCTCGGACCCGTCGGAGACTGGCAGGCTGTAGCCCTCGACAGCGCCGGGCAGCAGGTCGGCGGCATAGGGGGCCAGCAACGCGGCGACGCGGCCGGTGGCCGGGCTGCCCGGCTGCATTCCAAGGGTCGAATTGCCGAAGTAGGACGTGATGCGCGGCTGCGCGCCGCCGTTCAGCGTGGTGTTGATCATCTCGAAATTGAAAGCATAGATGAGCGCCTCGCGCACGCGCCAGTCGGCGAACATCGGCCTGCGGGTGTTGAACACAAAGCCTTCGATGCCCGAGGGGCGGCTGTGCGGGATTTCGGATTTCACGATCCGGCCGCTGGTCACATCGGGAAAGCTGTAATTTGTCAGCCATTTGGCGGCGTTGGTTTCGCGAAAGCTGCTGATGGCGCCGCCCTTGAAGGCCTCGAACACCACCGATCCTGCGCCGAAATATTCGTAAACCACCTCGTCAAAATTGTGGAGACCGCGGTTGAAGGGCAGATCGCGGCCCCACCAGTCGGGGTTGCGTCTGTAGGTGATCGACCGGCCCGGATCGGTGGCCGCGACCACATAGGGGCCGGATCCGATCGGGGCCGTCAGGCCTGCTGCGGTAAAATCGCGCCCCTGCCATTGGGCCTTTTGCAGGATCGGGCGCAGCCCGAGGATCAGCGGCAATTCGCGGTCGGGCGTGGTGAAGGTGAACCGCACCGTGCGGGCATCCACCGCGCTGGCCGTGGCCACCTTGGCCCAGGCGGTCGCATAGCGCGGGTTGCCAAGCGTGCCCAGGGTTTCAAACGACCACAGCACGTCGTCCACCGTGACCGGCGCCCCATCCGAGAATCGCGCCCCTTCCCGCAGGGTGAAGGCCACATAGCTGCGGGCGGCATCCGTATCGACCGATTCGGCCAAAAGACCGTAAAGGCTGAAGGGCTCGTCATAGGATCGGGCCAGAAGCGTCTCGACCGTCAGGGCGGAAATGCCTGCGGCGGGTGATCCGTTCAGGATGAAGGGGTTAAGCGAATCATAGCTGCCCGCCTCGCCAAAGGTGATGCGGCCGCCCTTGGGCGCATCGGGGTTGGCATAGGGCAGGGACACAAAATCCGGGGGGAGGGCAGGGTCGCCATACATAGCTATGCCATGGCGCGGCTCTGCCTGGGCCGGATTGCCTGCAAAACATGCGGCAAATGCGACGGTCAGCCCCGCCAGAACCCCGAGAACAGTCTGTTTCATTCCGGCAACAATCCCATGATCCCCGTGTTTGTTGAGCCGGACAGTAGCTACGTCCTCGAACCATTTCAAACTTTTAGCTTGGCCATCGGCGCGCAGGGGATTATACAGTCCTTACTGCTCGATAGGTTTCTTGCCTGTATGAAACCTGCCTCAATAACTTAACGCCGGC
>JAZKGQ010000026.1:0-89017 GCA_040385825.1 Pseudomonadota bacterium
TGCTGGATGACCGCCGTCTGGTGGTCGATGCCTTTGCCCGCTGGCGGATCGTCGATCTGGTGGCGTTCCGTGAATCGGTGGGGGCGGGCGGTGAAAGCCAGGGCCTGCGCCGGCTGGAGGGGATCATCAACCCCGCCATTCAGGAAGTGCTGGGGTCGGTGCCGTCTTCGCGCGTGCTGTCCGAGGATCGCACCGGGTTGATGAACCAGATCCGCGACATCGCGCGGCGTCAGTCGCAGAATCTGGGGATCGAGGTGATCGATGTGCGTCTGACCCGCACCGATCTGCCGGAACAGAACCTGTCGGCGACCTTTGCGCGGATGCGGGCAGAACGGGAACGCGAGGCGGCCGATGAAATCGCCCGTGGCGGCGAGGCCGCGCAGCGGGTGCGGGCCTCTGCCGACCGGACCGTGGTGGAGCTGACCTCCGAGGCGCGCAAGACGGCCGAAGTGGTGCGCGGTGAGGCCGATGCCGAACGCAACCGGGTTTACGCCGAAGCCTTTGGCCGCGATCCGGAATTCTTTGCCTTCACCCGGTCGCTGACCAGCTATGAACGCGCGCTGAAGGGGGGAAATTCGTCCATCGTGATGCAGCCCGACAGCGAGTTCTTCAGCTATCTGCGCACCGAAAAGGCCCCGGTCGCCGAACCGGCTGCGCCCGCGCCATGACGCTGATCCTGCTGGCCTTCGGGCTGGTTCTGGTGGTCGAGGGGCTGGCGCTTGCGCTGGCCCCTTTGCGTATCGAGGCCCTGCTTGCGGCCTTTGCCGCCATGACGCGTGATCGTCGCCGCCTGTTGGGGCTGGCGGCGATGGCGCTTGGCACCGGATTGATTGCGCTGGCATATCTTGCGGGATTAACCGTCGCTTAACCCCGGCGTGATTTGTTACAGCCATACCGTTTCGTTCACATCCAATTGAGCCTGCGCGACGGGGTTTGCATTGCGCAAACGAATGCCTAACTGTTGGATGCAGCCGACGCGCGGCCTTGTCCTTGCTACCGATGCCCCGCGCCGCCCGAACAAAAGGAGTTCGCCCTTGTCTCATGCTTCCCTTGCCCGAACCGCCGCAGCCCAGGCGCGCCCGGTTCCGCGGTTTCTGATGGCGCTCAGCCTTGGCGTGGCACTGGCCATCGTGCCGGTGTTGCAGGCCCGTGCGCAAAGCGCGCCGGAAAGTTTTGCCGATCTGGCCGACAAGATCAGCCCATCGGTCGTGAACATCACCACATCCTCGATGGTCGCCAGCCCGGCCGAGGGCACCCCGATGGTGCCCGAAGGCAGCCCGTTCGAGGATTTCTTCAAGGAATTCCAGAACCCCAATGGCGGCGGCGATGAACCCCGCCGGTCCGAGGCGCTTGGCTCGGGTTTCGTGATCTCGGAGGACGGCTATATCGTCACCAACAACCATGTCATTGCCGGCGCAGATGAAATCGAGATCGAATTCTTTGCCGGCAAGCGCCTGGAGGCCAAGCTGATCGGGGCCGATCCGAAAACCGACATCGCGCTGCTGAAGGTGGAAAGCCCTGATCCGCTGCCCTTCGTGTCCTTCGGCAATTCCGACCTGATGCGCGTGGGCGATTGGGTCGTGGCCATGGGCAACCCGCTGGGTCAGGGGTTTTCGGTGTCGGCAGGCATCGTGTCTGCCCGCAACCGCGAGCTTTCGGGCACCTATGACGACTATCTGCAAACCGATGCCGCGATCAACCGGGGCAACTCGGGCGGGCCGCTGTTCAACATGGACGGGGCGGTGATCGGGGTGAACACGGCGATCCTGTCGCCCAATGGCGGGTCGATCGGCATTGGCTTTTCCATGGCGTCGAACGTGGTGTCCAAGACCGTGGCGCAGCTGAAAGAGTTTGGCGAAACCCGCCGGGGCTGGCTGGGCGTGCGGATTCAGGACGTGACCCCCGATGTGGCCGAGGCCATGGGGCTGGCGGCGGCGACCGGCGCGCTGGTGACCGATGTGCCGGAAGGTCCGGCCAAGGCGTCGGGCATTCAGGCCGGCGATGTGATCACGCTGTTTGATGGCCAGGATGTGGCCAGCAGCCGTGACTTGACGCGCCGCGTGGCCGATGCCCCGGTGGGCGAGGCTGTGCCGGTGGTCGTGCTGCGCGATGGCAAGACCGAAACCCTGCAAGTCACTCTGGGCCGCCGCGAAGAAGCCGAGGCCGAAAGCATCCCCGCCGCCGCTGCCGCGCCCGAAGACGCCAAAGAGGCCGAAATGCTGGGTCTGACCCTGGCCCCGCTGACCGGCGAGGCGCGCGAACAACTCGGTCTGACCGCAGATGCGGCAGGGTTGCTGGTGATGAAGGTCGATGTGGCGTCCGAAGCCTATGGCAAGGGTCTGCGCGAGGGCGATCTGATCACCGAGGCTGGCCAGCAGAAGGTGGCGCGCCTGAAAGATCTGGAGGACCGGGTGGCCGAGGCCAAGTCGGCCGGGCGCAAGTCGCTGTTGCTGCTGATCCGTCGTGGCGGCGATCCGCGCTTTGTGGCGCTGGCGGTCGAGTAAGCTTGCAAGACAGATCTGGGGCGGCGGGGAAACCTGCCGCCCCAAAACCATTGCGCCCTATTCTATTTCGCCAAGCAGCCTTGTGCGAAAGCTCGCCATCCAGTCGGCGCGTTCCAGGGCCATCTCTCGCCCCGCGGCGGTGCGCATCGTCTCGACGACCCTGAACAGCTTGACCTGCAAATGATCCAGCGCAAAGCGGCGGTCATCCAGCGGGCGGCGCAGGGCCATGGGGTCGTCCGCATCGAACAGCCCACCCTGCATCGCCCCTGCCACATGGAACATGCGCGCGATGCCGATGGCGCCCAGGGCCTCCAGCCGGTCGGCGTCCTGCACGATCTTTGCCTCGGTCGTTTGCGGCGGGATGGCTGCGGAAAAGCTGTGGGCGGCGATGGCATGGGCCACGGCGTCCAGCTTGTGCGCCGCAAAACCCGCCCCGCGCAGATAGGCGACCGCCACTTCGGCCGACCGGGCCGAGGCGGTGGCGCGGTCCGGTGCATCCTTGGGCAGGTTCACCACATCGTGAAAAAAGCACGCGGCGCACAGCACATCCATATCCGCGCCGCCCATGGCGCGGGCGATGGTCTGCGCATTGGCCCAGACCCGGCGCAGATGGCCCAGATCATGCGCGCCGTCGGACTGGCCGGCCCAATGGCGCAGCACCTCGGCCTCATAGGCGGTTTGCGTCATTTCAACGTCTCGATATCGGCGGCGATGATGCCCAGTTCGCGGGCGGCGGCCAGCGACAGATGGTCGCTGTCCAGCCCGCGCGTAGATTGAAACCGCCGGATGGCATCGCGCGTCGGGGCGTCGGTGTTGCCGGTCAGTGGCAGCAGATAGAACCCGCGGGCCTTCAGCGCGCGTTGCAGCGTGGCAATGAAATCAGGGGTCATCTGGGCCGGGCAGGGACTGCGGAACCAGACGGTTTCGCGGGCCTCGACAATGCTTTGGCTGGTTTCGGTGCGAAACACCGCAGGGGTGGTGACCGCCCCGTCCGGGCCACGGATTTCGGGCGTGGCCAGCACCTGTTCGGTCACGGTTTCAATGACGGCGGGCTTGATGTCGGCCTGCCAGCAGGCGCCTGCGGGGCCGGGGGGCGGGCCATCGTTGCGCGGGCGCACCAGTTCTGCCGACAGATCGCGGCGCGAGGGGGCCTCGGGAAGGCCCGGCTGGCAGGCCGTCAGCAGCACGAGGCCGCCTAGAAGAAAGGGTCTGATCATTCTGCCCGTCTGCCCGTATCCGTCTTGCCAAGCGCCTGTTTTCGCCCCGGTCCGGGCGGCGTTGTGCGGCACCATAGCGGGAAACCTGCCGCCGCGAAAGCCTGTGGCGCGGCAGACGCCCGCGGGCTGCGCGGCTCTGGCATCGGGGGGAATTTTGTCCTATGTCATGCGGCGAAGATGGCCCTAGGGATGCAGGACAATGGCGAAGATTACCTATGTGGAATTTGGCGGCAAACAGCATGTGATCGAGGTCGGCAACGGCATGACCGTGATGGAGGGCGCGCGGGACAACGGCATTCCCGGCATCGAGGCCGATTGCGGCGGGGCCTGCGCCTGTTCGACCTGCCATGTCTATGTCGATCCGGCCTGGGTTGAAAAGCTGCCCAAGAAGGACGCGATGGAGGAGGACATGCTGGATTTCGCATGGTCGCCCGACCCGGTCCGGTCGCGTCTGACCTGCCAGATCAAGGTGTCTGCCGCGCTGGACGGGCTGGTGGTTCACATGCCGGAAAAGCAGATCTGACTACAGGGGCGGCGCTGCGTCGCCGCCCGTCTTGCCCCAGCTTTCGATCTTGCGGTACAGGGTCGACGGCGACACCGCCAGCACGCGCGAGGCTTTGGGAACCGACCCGCCATGGCGGGCAAGGGTGGCCTCGATGACGGCGCGTTCAGCCTCGGCCAGGGTCATGCCGACCAGACTGTCGATGGTCTGCACCGTGGCCGGGGCGTTCAGCGCCACGGGCTGCGGGGCGGGCTGGCTGTAGGATTGCGTCAGATCTTCGGGCAGGGTGTCCAGCGTGACCCAGCCCCCGTCATTCAGCACCACCACGTTGCGGATCACGTTCAGCACCTGACGCACGTTTCCGGGCCAGGGCAGGCGGCGGAACAGGGCGATCACATCGGGGGTCAGGCCGATGAAGCGGCGGCCTTCTTCCTCGGCAAAGCGCGTCAGGGCGGTTTCGGCAATCTCGATCACATCGGCGCCGCGGTCGCGCAAGGGGGGCATGTGGATCGGCACGACATACAGCCGATAATACAGGTCTTCGCGGAAATGCCCGCGCCGCACGGCATCCAGCGGGTCGCGGTTGGTGGCGCAGACGATGCGGACATTGACCTTGCGGGGCCGGGTGGATCCCACCGGCTGCACCGTCGAGGTTTGCAGGAACCGCAGCAGCTTGGTTTGCAGCGCCGGGGCCATTTCGCAAATCTCGTCCAGAAACAGGGTGCCGCCATCGGCCGCCGTGGCAGCGCCCGGCTTGTCGGAAATGGCGCCGGTAAAGCTGCCCTTCATATGGCCGAACACCTCGGATTCCAGCAGATCCTGCGGAATGGCCCCGCAGTTCAGCGCGATGAACGGGCCGTTGGCGCGGGTGGAATTGCCATGCACGGCCAGCGCGCACAGTTCCTTGCCGGTGCCGCTTTCGCCGGTGATGAACACTGTCGCCATCGACCGGGCCACGGACGCGATCTTGGCATGGATGCGGGCCATCGGCTCTGACGTGCCGATGAAGGCACCGGACGGGGCGGGCACCGGGGCGGGGGCGGATCTGGCAAGGCTGGCGGCCGCCGCCCGCCGGGTGCCCCGCCCGCCTCTGGCATTTTCGACCGCGCCCAGAAGCCGGGTTTCATCGAACGGCTTGACCAGAAATTCATGGGCGCCCGCGCGCATCGCCTCGACCGCCTTGTTGATCGACCCGTGGGCGGTAATCACGATCACCCGCGCCTCGGGCTGATGGGCCAGCAGATCCTGCATGAGCGCCAGCCCGTCGCGGTCGGGCAGCATCAGATCCAGCAGCACAACCCGCGCGGGCTGGGCCATGAACATTTCTAGCCCTTCGGCGGCGGTGCTGGCCATGCGGACCGTGTGGCCCGCCGATTTCAGCACCGAGGCATAGACCAGTTGCAGCGAGGGCGTGTCTTCGATCAGCAGCAGGGCGGGGTCGGTCATGGCGGGGGGGATGCGTTCTGGCCCGGATCGGCCTTATGGCCCGGATCGGCCTTCTGATCGGTGACAAAGCGGATCAGCCGGTCCAGCAGCGGCAGCGTCGCCGCGACAAGGCCCGGCAGGGCATCGCCGCGTTGCAGATGGGCGAGGCGGTTCATGTCTTCGGCCAGGGTTTGCAGCGGCGTGGCCCCGACCGCGCCTGCCAGCGCCACCAGAACATGGCTGTGCGCCCGGATCGCCAGCCAGTCGGCAGGGGCGGCGGCGGCGTGGGTCAGGCCGGTCTGCACGGCCTGCAGATCTTCGGCCAGACGGTCCAGCAGTTCGGCACCGGCGACCGGGCCTGCCAGGTGCATCAACCGCCGAAAGATCTGATCATCGGGCAGGACCGCCTGCAAGATCGGGGGCGTCGGCATGGCCAGCCTCATCAACTCTGCATCATCGCCACAGATGGCTTGACCCTGCCTGACCGCCGAAAGTGCCATTTCTGAGGCCAGACAGGCACCGGCCAAAGGCATTTGCGCAGCGACAGCGAAGGCAGCGTCATTTCTTTGCATAATGCAAAGAGTTTACGCATTCTGCATCGCATGTCCAGCGATGCCGCTACGTCAGCCCTTGGCATAGCCCAGACTGCGCAAGGCCAAGGTGATCTCGTCCAAGATGGCCGGGTCGTCGATGGTCGCGGGCATTTTCCACGTCACGCCATCGGCGATCTTGCCCATCGTGCTGCGCAGGATCTTGCCCGAGCGGGTCTTGGGCAGACGGTCCACCACCACGGCACGCTTGAAATCGGCCACCGGGCCGATCTTGTCGCGCATCAGGGCCACACAATCGGCCACCACATCGGCGGCATTGCGGGTGCAGCCCTTGTTCAGGCACAGGAAGCCAAGCGGGGATTGGCCCTTCAGCGCATCGGCCACCCCGATCACCGCGCATTCGGCCACGTCGGGGTGGCCTGCCAACACTTCCTCCATCGCGCCGGTCGACAGGCGGTGGCCCGCCACGTTGATCACGTCATCGGTGCGCGCCATGATGTAAAGATAGCCGTCCGCATCGACATAGCCCGCATCGCCGGTTTCATAATAGCCCGGAAAATGCGCGAGATAACTTTTCTCGAACCGGCTTTCCGCATTCCACAGGGTGGGCAGGGTGCCGGGCGGCAGGGGCAGGCGGATCGCGATGGCCCCAAGCGTGCCTGACGATACCGGATGCCCGGCCTCGTCCAGCACCTGCACGTCGTAGCCCGGCATCGGCATGGCAGGGCTGCCGATCTTTACCGGCAAAGCCTCGATCCCCAGGGGGTTGGCGGCGATGGCATAGCCGGTTTCGGTCTGCCACCAATGGTCGATCACCGGCACCTTCAGGTGGCGCTGCGCCCACAGGATGGTGTCGGGGTCGGCCCGTTCGCCCGCCAGAAACAGCGAGCGCAACCCGGAAAGATCATGCCCCGGCACCAGCAGCCCCTGCGGATCATCGCGCTTGATCGCCCGCAGCGCGGTTGGCGCGGTAAAGAAGCAGCGCACCTTGTGTTCAGCCATCACCCGCCAGAAGGCAGCCGCATCGGGGGTGCCCACGGGTTTGCCTTCATACATGACGGTGGTGCAGCCGGCGATCAGCGGGCCATAGCAGATGTAGCTGTGCCCCACGACCCAGCCCACATCCGACGCCGCCCAGAACACATCGCCGGGACCGCAATCATAGATCGACCGCATGGTCCAACTGATTGCCACCAGATGCCCCGCCGTGGGCCGCACCACACCTTTGGGCGCGCCAGTGGTGCCCGAGGTGTAGAGGATATAGGCCGGATGATTGCCCGCAACGGCCACGCAATCGGCGGGGGGCGCCCCGTCGATGAAGGCGGCCCAGTCGATGTCACGGTCCGGGGTCAGATCGGCCTGCCCCTGCGGGCGTTGCAGGATCACGCAGAAATCGGGCTGGTGCGCGGCAATCGCAAGCGCCTCGTCCAGCAGCGGCTTGTAGGGCACGACGCGCGCAGGCTCGATGCCGCAGGACGCGGCAAGAATGGCCTTGGGGGTGCAGTCATCAATCCTGACCGCCAGTTCGGCGGCGGCAAAGCCGCCAAAGACCACGCAATGCACCGCGCCGATCCGGGCGCAGGCCAGCATCGCCACCACGGCTTCGGGCACCATCGGCATGTAGAGGATCACCCGGTCGCCCTTGCCCACCCCCCGCGCCTGCAAGGCCCCGGCCAGTTGCGCCACGCGGGTCTGCAACTGGGCATAGGTGACGGTGGCCTGGCTGCCCGTCACCGGGCTGTCATGGATGATCGCCGCCTGCGCCCCACGCCCGGCCAGCACATGCCGGTCCACCGCATTGTAGCAGGTGTTGACAGTGGCATCGGTGAACCATTCGTAGAACGGGGCGCGTGTGGCGTTCAGCGCATGGGTCGGGGGCGTGACCCAGTCAATCGCCTGCGCCGCGTCCAGCCAGAAGGCCTCGGGATCGGCCTGCCAGCCTGCGTAAACCGCTGCATATGTCATGGCCGGGCCTCCCTCAAAGCTGGGCAAGTGTTACGGCAGGGCGGGGCAGGCACGCAACGGCCTTGGCACAGGAATGCGGCGAAAGGCATCGGAAATTTGCAAAAACCGGCCTGCGCGGCAAGGACGGTTTTGCAAACCCCGGCGCGATGTGACACGGGCGTCGCAATGCACCGGGGTTTGCAAAGTGGTGGGGGCCGCCCTAGCCGTAATGCGCGACAGGCGTGCCCGCGATGGCCGACATGTTCAGCAGGCCCCGCGCGGTGATGGCGTTCGTCACCACATGCGCCTTGTTGCCCATGCCCATCAGGATCGGCCCGACCTCCAGCCCGCCGGCCTTGACCTTCAGGATGTTGCGCACGCCGGACGCCACCTCGGACGAGGCAAACACCAGCACATTCGCCGCCCCTTCATAGCGCGACCCCGGCAACAGGCGGTCGCGGATCGACGGGTCGAGGGCGGCATCGATGTTCATTTCCCCCTCATAGGCGAAATCGGGTTCGCGGTCGTCCAGCAGTTCCAGCGCCTCGCGCATGCGGCGGGCGCTGGCGTTTTCCATGTTGCCAAACTGGCTTTGCGTGCACAGCGCGATCTTGGGCGTCAGGCCAAAGCGGCGGGTGTGACGCGCGGCCCCGATCACGGTTTCCATGATCTGCATGGGGGTCGGTTCCGGATGGACATGGGTGTCGGCAATGAACAGCGGCCCGTCTTCCAGGATCATCAGGCTCAGGGCCCCCACCGGATGCAGGCCCCCGCGCGCAAGGATCTGGCGCACATAGCCCAGATGCCAGTTGTACTGCCCAAAGGTGCCGCAGATCATGCTGTCGGCCTCATCCCGGTGGACCATGACGGCGGCAATCGCGGTGGTGTTGGTGCGCATCACGGCGCGGGCGGTGTCGGGCGTGACGCCCTGACGCGCCATCAGTTCGTGATAGGTGCCCCAGTAATCGCGGAAACGGTGGTCGTTTTCGGGGTTCACCAGGTGGAAATCCCGGCCCGGACGGATCGGCAGCCCCGCGCGTTCGCAACGGGCCTCGACCACTTCGGGGCGACCGATCAGAATAGGGACATCGGTGGTTTCCTCCAGCATCGCGTTGGCGGCGCGCAGCACGCGTTCATCTTCGCCTTCGGCAAAGACGATGCGGCGGGAGGCGAGTTTGGAGGCCTCGAACACCGATCGCATCAGCATGGCCGATTTGAACACCGACCCGTCAAGCTGCGCCTTGTAGGCGGCGATGTCGGCCAGGGGGCGGGTGGCGACGCCGGTTTCCATCGCGGCACGGGCAACGGCAGTGGCCACCACGCCCATCAGGCGGGGGTCGAAGGGTTTCGGGATCAGGTAATCCGGCCCGAATTGCAGCGTCTCGCCGCGGTAGGCGGCGGCGGCCTCGGCGCTGGTGGTGGCGCGGGCAAGGGCTGCGATGCCGTCGATGCAGGCCAGTTCCATTTCGTCGTTGATCGTGGTGGCCCCCACATCCAACGCCCCCCGGAAGATGAAGGGAAAGCACAGCACGTTGTTGACCTGATTGGGAAAGTCGCTGCGGCCCGTGGCGATGATCGCTGTTGGCGCGACCGAGCGCACGGCATCGGGGGTGATCTCGGGCGAGGGGTTGGCAAGCGCAAAGATGATCGGGCTGGGGGCCATGGTCGCCACCATTTCAGGCGTCAGCACACCGGGGCCGGACAGGCCAAGGAACAGATCCGCCCCGCCGATCACATCGGCCAGCGTGGCGGCCACAGTGCCTTGGGCAAAGTTCGCCTTCTGCGGCGTCATCTGCGCCGCGCGCCCGTGGTAAACCAGCCCCTCAAGGTCACACAGCCAGATGTTTTCCCGCCGCACGCCCAGCTTGACCAGCATCTCAAGGCAGGCAATCCCGGCAGCGCCGCCGCCCGTGGACACCACCTTGACCTGATCAAAAGACTTGCCCGCCACGATCAGTGCATTGGTCGCCGCCGCCCCAACCACGATCGCGGTGCCGTGCTGGTCATCGTGAAACACCGGAATGTTCATCCGCTCGCGGCACAGTTTTTCCACGATGAAGCAATCGGGGGCCTTGATGTCTTCCAGGTTGATCGCCCCGAACGTGGGTTCCAGCGCGCAGACGATGGCCGCCAGCTTTTCGGGGTCGGGTTCGTTCACCTCGATGTCAAAGCAGTCGATGTTGGCGAATTTCTTGAACAGAACCGCCTTGCCCTCCATCACCGGCTTTGACGCCAGGGCCCCGATGTTGCCAAGGCCCAGCACGGCGGTTCCGTTGGAAACCACCGCCACCAGATTGCCGCGCGTGGTATAGCGGGCTGCGGCGGACGGATCGGCCTTGATTTCAAGGCAGGCTTCGGCCACGCCGGGGGAATAGGCACGGGACAGGTCACGGCCATTGGCAAGGGGTTTGGTCGCGCGGATTTCCAGTTTTCCGGGCTTGGGAAATTCGTGATAATCCAGCGCCGCCTGGCGCGCATTGTCCTGCCGTGTGTCGTCCATTCCCCACCCCCTAGAATTTGGTTTAGCCTTAAACCAGTTTTCCCTGCGCGCCAACCATGGCGTTGATGCAGGTCTTTTCGCACCAGCTTGCAAATCCCGCAATGCCCCAGCACCATGCCGCGCAAAACAGGGGGCACTAGATGACCGAGACTCGCGCCGAAATTCGCCTGCCGACGACCGAGCTGCGCAATGACCTGCCGTTCTACACCAAAACCCTCGGGATGCGGCTTGATTCCATCTACCCCGCCGACAACCCCGAGGTGGCGGTGCTGTCGGGCCATGGCCTGCGCCTGCGCATCCAGAAAGGGGCGACGGAAGCCCCCGGCACGCTGCGCATCCTGACCGACACGCCCGATGCCTTTGCAGGTGGCGCGCGGGTGCTGACCGCCCCCAATGGCACGCGGATCGAGATTGACGAGTTGCACCCGCCCATGATCCTGCCCGCCACCGAACACGCCTTTGTCGTGCGCCGTCTGGCCGATCAGGCGCCTTGGGTGATCGGCCGGGCGGGCATGCACTACCGCGACCTCATTCCCACGCGTCTGGGTGGGGCGATGATTGCCAGCCACATCCGCATTCCCGATGGCGGCCCGGTGCCCGACATGGTGCATTTCCACCGCGTCGGGTTTCAACTGATCTTCTGCGTCAAGGGCTGGGTCGATGTGGTGTATGAAGACCAGGGTGGCCCGATCCGCCTGAACGCGGGCGATTGCTTTATCCAGCCGCCGCAGATCCGCCACCGCGTATTACATGCCAGCGACGGGATCGAGGTGATCGAGATTGGCGTGCCCGCCGATCATGTGACCGAGATTGACCACGACATGACCCTGCCCACCCCGCATCTGCGCCCCGACCGCATCTGGGATGGCCAGCGCTTTGTGCATAACGTGGGGACGACGGGCAATTTCACCCCGTTCCGCATTCCGGGTTTCGTGGCCCGTGACACCACCATCAATGCGGGCACCGGAGGCGTGGCATCGGTGATGGTCCTTCGCCCGAAGGGGGTCGCCCCCTGGACGACGCATCAGGGCGATATTCTGTTCACCTATGTCATGGCCGGCGAAATGACGCTGGAAGGACAGGGCAAAGACCCCTTCCGCCTGTCGATGGGTGACGCCTTCGTGATTCCTCCCGGCATGGCCACGCGCTATGCCGACGCGAGTGATGATCTTGAACTGCTGGAGGTCAGCCTGCCGGGCAATCCGGCAACGGCAACGCTGTAGATATTTTCTGTCTCCAGCTATCCCGCGGGGGAAGAGTCATTGACGCCACGCCACTGAACCGGCGGGGGTGTGCCCCCCCGTCGCGGCCAGCCGCAAGCGCAACCCTTGCAACCAAGGCGCATCCGCCCCACACTTCCCGACCAAATGGTCAAGAACCCGGAGGCCCCCGATGTCCCTTCTCACCGCCGCAACCGACGTGCGCCTGCGCGCCTATGCACCCTATTCCCGCTTCAAGGTGGGGGCGGCGATCCGGGCCACGTCGGGGGCCGTGCATGTCGGCTGCAATGTCGAAAACGTGGCCTACCCGGAAGGCACCTGCGCAGAGGCCGGGGCCATCGCCGCGATGATTGCCGCCGGGGATACCCGCATTGCCGAGGTTTACGTCATCGCCGACAGCCCCAGCCCGGTGCCCCCCTGTGGCGGCTGCCGCCAGAAACTGGCGGAATTTGCCGATCAGGACGTGCGGGTCACCTTGTGCACCACTGACGGTGCCTCCAGAACCATGACGGTGGCCGACCTGCTGCCCGGCGTGTTCACCGCCGCCCATATGGACCGCACCTGATGGACGCCCGCGCCATCATCGCCAGGCTGCGCGATGGCGGCGCGCTGACGCCGGACGAGCTTGGCTGGTTCGCCCAAGGGCTGGCCTCGGGCGTGGTCAGCGATGCGCAGGCGGGGGCCTTTGCGATGGCGGTGCTGCTGCGGGGTCTGGGCGATGCGGGCCGGGTGGCCCTGACCCGCGCGATGCGCGACAGCGGCAATGTGATGCAATGGGATCTGCCCGGCCCGGTGCTGGACAAGCATTCCACCGGCGGCATCGGCGATTGCGTGTCGCTGCTGCTGGCCCCGGCGATGGCGGCCTGCGGGGGGTATGTCCCGATGATCTCGGGCCGGGGGCTGGGCCACACGGGGGGCACGCTGGACAAGCTGGAGTCGATCCCCGGCTTTCGCACCACGCTGACCGACGCCGCCCTGCGCCGCCAGATGCGCGATGTGGGCTGCGCGATCGTGGCCGCGGGCGGCGACATCGCCCCTGCCGACCGCAGGCTTTATGCGGTGCGCGATGTGACGGCGACGGTCGAATCCATCGACCTGATCACCGCCTCGATCCTGTCGAAAAAGCTGGCGGCGGGGCTGGAAGGCCTTGTTCTGGATGTGAAATGCGGATCGGGCGCGTTCATGAAGACGCTTGATGAGGCCGAGGCTTTGGCGCGCGCCTTGGTCAGCACGGCGCAAGGGGCGGGCTGCATGACCACCGCCCTGATCACCGATATGTCGCAACCCCTTGCCACCGCCGCAGGCAATGCGCTGGAGGTGATCGAGGTGATGGAAACCCTGACCGGCACCTCGATCAACGCCGCCCTGTGGGATCTGACGGCGGCCTTGGGCGGCGAGGCTTTGGCGCTTGGCGGGCTTGCGGCAGACGCGGCAGATGGGGCAGGTCGCATCATTCAGGCGCTGGAATCCGGGGCGGCGGCGGAATGTTTTGGCCGCATGGTGGCGGCCCAGGGTGGCCCCGCCGATTTCGTCGATCGCTGGCCCGACCGCCTGCCCGCCGCCCCGGTGGTGATGGAGGTGCCCGCGCTGGACGACGGGGTGATCGCCGCGATTGACGGGCAGGCGCTTGGGCTGGCCGTGGTGCATCTGGGGGCCGGGCGCGTGCAGATGACCGACCGTGTGAACCCCTCGGTCGGCCTGTCCGACATGGCGGGTCTGGGCGAGGAGGCGGGCGCTGGCGTGCCGATTGCCATGGTTCATGCCGCGACCGAAGATGCCGCGCGTGTTGCCGTGCGTGCCGTGCAGGCCGCCTATTCCATTCGCCCCACCTGTGATACCGAGCCGCCCCTTGTGCTGAAAAGGATCGCCTGACATGGCCCGCGCCTTTCTGATCGTGATGGATTCCGTGGGCTGCGGCGGTGCGCCCGATGCGGCAGAATTTGGCGATGCCGGGTCCAACACCTTGGCACATATCGCGCAATCCTGCGCCGCTGGCCGTGCCGATGTCGGGCGCAGCGGGCCGTTGCGGATGCCGAACCTGGATGCCTTGGGTCTTGGCGCGGCGGTCAGGCTGGCCTCGGGGGCCGCGATGCCGGGGTTTGACGCGGTGCCTCAGGGTCTGTGGGGGGCCGCAACCGAGGTGTCGCGCGGCAAGGACACGCCCTCGGGCCATTGGGAACTGGCCGGGGTGCCGGTGCCGTGGGACTGGACCTATTTCCCCGACACCGTGCCCGCCTTTCCCCCCGATCTGGTGGCCGAGGTCTGCCGGCTGGCGGGCACCGAGGGCATCCTTGGCAATTGCCATGCGTCCGGCGTGCCGATCATCGAGGCGCATTGCGCCGAACATCTGCGGACCGGCTGGCCGATCTGCTATACGTCTGCCGACAGTGTTTTCCAGATTGCGGCACATGAACAGGCCTTCGGTCTGGACCGTCTGTTGAAGCTTTGCGCCGATCTTGCGCCCTATCTGCACGCCCGCAAGGTGGGCCGGGTGATCGCGCGGCCCTTTACCGGCGGGGCGGGCAATTTCAAGCGCACCGCCAACCGCCGCGATTTCGCGATTGCCCCACCGGCGCCGACCCTGCTGGATTGGGTGGCGGGGGCGGGTCGCCAAACCCATGCGATTGGCAAGATCGGCGACATCTTTTCGATGCAGGGCATTGGCACGCTGTGGAAGGGGAAAAGCGACGCTGATCTTTTCGAACATCTTAACGCTCTTGGAACCAATGCCAAACCCGGTTCCTTGACCTTTGCGAATTTTGTCGAATTTGACACGCTCTACGGCCACCCGCGCGACGTGGCGGGCTATGCCCGCGCGCTGGAATGGTTCGACGCGCAATTGCCTGCCTTCCTGTCGCGTCTGCGCCCCGGCGATCTGGTGATTTTCACCGCCGATCACGGCAACGACCCCACTTTCCGGGGCACCGAACATACCCGCGAACGGGTGCCGGTGGTGGGCTATGGGGGCGGTCTGCGCGCGGTTGGCTTACGGGGGTTTGTGGATGTGGGGGCATCGGTCGCGGCCCATCTGGGTGTCGCGTCACTAGGGCCGGGGAAAAGTTTTCTATGATGATCAAGGACATGCCGAAGGTCGAATTGCACCTGCATCTGGAAGGGGCCGCCCCGCCTGCCTTCATCCGCGGGCTGGCCAAGCAGAAACACATGGACCTGTCGGGGATATTTGACGAAGCGGGTGGCTATAAATACAAGGATTTCTGGGATTTCCTGAAGGTGTACGAGGCCGCCACCGAAACCCTGAAAACCCCCGAGGATTACGCGAAACTGACCCTTGCCGTGCTGGAAGAAAGCGCTGCAAGTGGCGTTATCTACAGCGAAACTTTCCTGTCGCCCGATTTCTGCGGCGGGCGCGATGTGGGCGCGTGGCGCGAATATCTGCACGCCATCCGCGAGGCCGCAGATCAGGCGGAACGCGACATGGGCATCACCCTGCGCGGCATCATCACCTGCATCCGGCATTTTGGCCCCGACAAGGCCCGTGAAACGGCGCTTTGTGCGGCGGAAACGGCGGGCGACTGGATCGTGGGGTTCGGCATCGCGGGCGATGAAAAGGTTTTGCAGCCCAAGGACTTCCGCTGGTCTTTCGACATGGCGCGTGAGGCGGGGCTGCGGCTGACCGCGCATGCGGGCGAATGGGGCGGGCCGGACAGCATCCGCGCCGCGCTGCACGATCTGGGGGTGGAACGCATCGGCCACGGCGTGCGCGCCATCGAAGATCTGGCTTTGGTGGATGAATTGGCCGAGGCGGGCACGGTGCTGGAGGTCTGCCCCGGATCGAACGTGGCGCTTGGCCTTTACCCGAGCTTTCGCGCGCATCCCATTGGCCAGCTTTACGAAAGGGGCGTCAAGGTCACGGTCAGCACCGACGATCCGCCGTTCTTTCACACCACCATGGCGCAGGAATATGACCGCCTGCATGAGGCATTCGACTGGGATGACGGGGTGTTTCAGACCATCGCCCGCACCTCGCTTGACGCGGCCTTCTGCGACGCCGATACACGCGCCAACATCGCCCGCAAACTGGAGCCCGCCCATGCTTGATCACCTGACCGTCGTTGCCCATCCGCTGGTCCAGCACAAGCTGACCCTGATGCGGGAAAAGGACACCTCCACCGCCAGTTTCCGCAAACTTCTGCGCGAAATCAGCCTGTTGCTGGCTTATGAAGTGACGCGCGAACTGCCGATGACCACCAAGCGGATCGAAACCCCGCTGGAGCCGATGGACGCGCCTGCGATTGACGGCAAGAAACTGGCGCTGATTTCCATTCTGCGGGCGGGCAACGGGCTGCTGGACGGCATTCTGGAACTGATCCCGGCGGCGCGGGTGGGCTTTGTCGGGCTGTACCGCGACCCCGAAACCCTGCAACCGGTGCAGTATTACTGCAAACTGCCCGATCAGTTGGAGGACCGCATCTGCATCGTGGTGGACCCGATGCTGGCGACGGGCAATTCCTCGGCGGCGGCGATTGATCTGTTGAAAAAGGCCGGGGCGCGCGAAATCCGGTTCTTGTGCCTGCTGGCCTCGCCCGAAGGGATCGCCCGGATGAAGGCCGCCCACCCCGATGTGCCGATCGTGACAGCTTCGGTCGATAGCCATTTGAATGATCACGGTTATATCGTTCCGGGCCTAGGGGATGCGGGTGACCGGATGTTTGGCACAAAATAGCGGGTTAAACCCTTTACTTGGAAACAGTATTATTCCAATATCGCCCCTACGCTGCTTGGGGGTTGTCATGCTTTGGAAATTTGTATCCGTGGCCGTTCTGGTGGCCTCTTTCGGGGTCACGCCCGCCGCAGCGCAGTCTGTTCGCGATCTGGGCGGCCCGGCGGAACAGCCGCCCGCAGGCTTCAAGGGGCAACAATATGTCGACAGCCGGGGCTGCGTGTTCCTGCGCGCAGGCTATGGCGGGCAGATCACCTGGATCCCCCGCGTCAGCCGCGACCGCAAGCAGCTTTGCGGCTATGCAGGTTCCGGGCGCCAGGTCGAGGTGACCGAGGCCGCGCCTATGCCTGTACCAAAGCAGCCGGTGGCGCGGACAGCGCCGCTGGACACCGTGGCCAGCATCAGGACGGCGCCGAAAATCCGCAGCGCGGCCCCGGCGGGCAGCAAGGTGGCAACCGCCGACTATCTGCCCGCGCCGGTGGTGGTGCCTGCGCCACGGCGGCAGGTGATTTCCGCCCCCGCGCCGCAGATCCGCCGCCCCGCGACGCCGACCGAACTGGCCGCCGCAGCACCCGTGGCGCGGACTGTCGAATTGGCGGGCCTGCCTGTCGCGGGGCCTGCGTCCCCCACTGGTCTGCGGCTGGCCTGCCCGGCGGCAAACCCTGTGGCGCAGCGGTTTGAAATGCGCGGCGGCGGCACCAAGGTCATGTGCACGACCGGGGGCAATTCCCTGGTCGGGGCGACATTCCCGCGCTACGTCTCCGGCGACGTCAATGCGGTGACACAGGGCTACAATGTCTACACCTCGACCAAATCCAGCAAGGAACCGGGCATTCCGGCAGGCTATCATGCCGCGTGGAAGGATGACCGGCTGAACGTCAATCGCGGCCGTCAGACCGTGCAGGGCGTGGTGGATCAGGACGACATCTGGACCCGCACCGTGCCATCCGAACTGCGCGAAGGCAGCACGGTCAAGCGCAAGCGTCTGGTCGTGGTGGTGCGCCCGTCCACCAAGGGCGATGATCAGGCCGGCCGGGTTGTGGTGTCGACCAAATCGGTGCCGCAGACCAGGGTGGGGGTGGTGAAACGCGGGGCGACCCAGACCAAGGCGGTTCCGAAAGCCAAATCCAAGGGCGGGGCGCTGGTGCAGGTTGGCAGCTTTGGCGTGGCATCGAATGCCGATGGCGCCGCTTCGCGGCTGTCGGGGCTTGGGCTGCCGGTGGTGCGCTCCAGGGTCAACCGCGGCGGCAAGGCGTTGCAGATCATCTATGCCGGGCCATTCGCATCGGCAGCCGAGGCGCAAGCCGCCCTGAATGCGGCGCGTGGTGCCGGGTTTGGTGACGCGATCCTGCGGTAAGATTGGCCTGTGATGGCAAGGAAAGACGCCTCCGGTCCTGCCGGGGGCGTTTTCCGTTGTATCAAGACCTCAGCCCGAACACAGGCCCTGCAAGGCAACCCAGTCGCCATCGGGGATCAGCGGCGTGGGCGACAGGCCGCGGAACGGGTCGGCCTCGATCAGCGTCAGCGAGGATTCTCCCGTTGGGTCCAGTGCATAGCCATAGGCCGAGGACGGAATCCGGGCGTCCTTGAAGGCTGCCAGCAGCGGCTCGTCCGCCAGAGGCGCGGGCGTGGCGCGCAGGATCGTCTCGCCATAGCCCTGGACGGCAGCGGGGGACAATTCGCCGGTGGTCAGCAAGCGAAAGGTCGCGCGCAGCCCCGCATGGGTCAACAGGGGGATCATCGGGTCTTGCAGCGTGCGGCGCTGGCCTTCGGCCAAAGCGGCCCCTGCCAGGGCCTCGGGGCCGTTCGCGGTGCTGATCAGCTTGTTTGACAGCACGATCACATCGCCGGGCAGATGCAGGCCCAACGGCACCCCGTCGCGCACCACATAAAGAATGGGGGTGTCCAGCGGGCCGAAAACCCGCTCTGACAAGGCGGCAAGGGCACGCAGGCCCTGCTGGTTGTCGCAGGGCGCGCCGGTCAGGCGCACCACGTCGTCCAGCGCCATCTGCCCGAATTCGGCCCGTTGCGATGCGGGCACCACCGAGGCCGTATGCGTGATCAGCGCGTCGGGCACCCAGAACACACCCAAGGCCACCACAGTCAGCATCAGCCCGCCCAGCACCGCGCCGCGCAGACGACCGGGGCGGGGAATGGCCGCAGCCACCGCGCCGCGCACCTTTTCCAGCGCGACGATCATGTCGGCGTCGTCAAGCTCCAGCGTTTCCAGCGCGTCCGCACCAGGGGCATAAAGCGCGGGCAGAACACCGGGGTTGCGGCGTTCGACCGCAGGCAGCGACCAATGCGACAGCGGGATCTCGGACCTTGGGTCCGACAGGACCAGCGTGGCCTCGCCGAAGCGCACCAGAACCTCACGGCGCTGTGCCTCGGGGTCATCGCGCCAGAGGCCGATGCTTTCCAGTCTTTCGTATTGGGTCAGCGCCGTCATGGGACGATTGGAACTCTGCCTGTTTCCCGGCGACCTTAGCCCCAAGTCGCCCGCGCCACAATGTCTTGTGTATCAATGCGGCAAGCCACCCACATCGCGGCGGTGGCGTGACGCAAGGTTGGGGGAGGGCTGCCACCTTTGCGCATGGCAAAGCGCCGCGATTTCCGGTTCCGCCAGATGCCTGTCCGCTTTCACTGGGCCGATGTCGCAATCAGGCAGGCAATTGGCCGGGGGGCGGAGCTTGCTGGTGCGGCAGACAGATGTGCCGGAAGCCCCATGACACCCAGCCTTGCCCGCCCCGACGACCGCCCGCTTGCTGCGGCAGGCATGATCCTGGGCTATGCCATGGTGATCGGGTTCACCGACAATTACGTCAAGACCATTGCCGCCGAAGCGGGGCTTTGGCAATTCCATCTGACCCGCACCGCGATGGCGATGGGCCTGCTGGGGGTGGCGGCGGTGGTGCTGGGGCTGCGGTTGCGGCCGGTCAACCTGGGCGCGGTGCTGGCGCGGTCGACCATTCATGCGACGGCCATGTTCATCTATTTCGGCGCGCTGGCCTTTTTGCCGGTGGCGCTGGTGGCCGCAGGGCTGTTCACCGCGCCGATCTTCGTGCTGCTGATCGGGCGCTTTGCCTATGGCCGGCCGATCGGCCCGGTGCAGGCCGTCGCGGTGGCTGTCGGGTTTGCGGGCGTGGTGCTGGTGCTGGGGCCAGAGGCCCTGTCGGGGGCGTCGCTGGCGGCGGTGCTGCCCGTGATGGCCGGGGCCATGTATGCGATGGGCAACATCGCCACCCGCCAATGGTGCCCGCAGGAATCGGCGGCCACGCTGCTGGCGGGGTTCTTCCTGATGCTGGGCGTGATGGGGGCGGTGGGCATGGGCGTTCTGGCCCTGTGGCCGCTGGAGGTGCCCGCAGGGGCGCAGGGCTTTGTCCAGCGGGGGCCGGTCTGGCCGACACCGGTGTTCCTGTTCTGGACCTTCGTGCAGGCGGCGGGGTCGCTATTGGGCGTCGGCATGATGATCCGCGCCTATCAGGTGACAGATGCAGGGCGGGCCTCGGTGCTGGAATACATCATCCTGCCGGCCTCGGCCTTCTGGACCTATGTGTTGTGGGGCGAAGGGCTGAGCTGGCTGGCGGTGACCGGCATGGTGCTGATCACTGCGGCAGGTGCCCTGATCGCCCTGCGGCGGGGTTAGTCGGCCACGGCCTGGCGCCAGTGACGGCGGCACAGCGACACATAGGTTTCATTGCCGCCGATCACCACCTGCTCGCCATCTTTCAGCGCCCGACCGTCCGGTCCGCGCCGGATGACCATGGTGGCCTTGCGGCCGCACTGGCAGATGGTGCGCACTTCGCGCATTTCATCGGCCCAGGCCAGCAGGGCCGCCGATCCCGAAAACAGGTTGCCCTGAAAATCCACCCGCAACCCGTAACACATCACCGGCACGCCCAGATCATCGACCGCGCGGGCCAGTTCCCAGACCTGATCGGTGGTCAGAAACTGCGCCTCGTCGATGAACACGCAGGCCACCGGGCCGCGCTGCAAGCGGGTGGCCAGCTTGGCGAACAGGTCTTCGTCGGGCCGGAACGTATCGGCATCCTCGCCTATGCCGATGCGGCTGGCGATGCGGCCGGGGCCTGCGCGATTGTCCAGATTGGCGGTGATCAGATAGGTCTGCATGCCGCCTTCGCGATAGTTGTGCGAGGCCTGCAGCAGGGCCGTCGATTTGCCCGCGTTCATGGTCGAGAAGTGAAAATACAGCTTTGCCATGGGGCCTTTGGCTATCCGATCCGGGGGGGCGGGCGCAAGGCGGCGCGGGCGGGAAAACACAGGGTGGCGGGAAAACACAGGGTGGGGGGCTGCAAACCGTCACAATGCAGGGGGGCCGGACGTAACAAGGCAACCTGGCCACAAGACACAGCAAAGACGGGTCCGCCGCACGACGGAGATTTCTCTGGCCGCCGCCCTGGCAGGACGCATGCACAGCGGACCCCCACCCTTGCCAACGCTGGGGACGTTGGCCACTCGGTACAGTTCCGGTTGCCCGGAACACCTTTATCAATGACAAACCGTTGATGCCGGATTAATGGGAAAAGATATAACGATTTCCCCGGCCTGTGCGGCTGAGGACTGTTTTGGAGAAGCCCCATGTCGAACGAAACCTACCTGAAAAAGCACACCGAGGCCCTGGTCAAGGACGTGGGGATCGAGGCGGCATGTGCGTTGACAGGCAAGTCCAAGGCCACTCTGGGGCGCTATTATTCCGACAGTGACGAACATGACGACCGCTTCATGCCGATCGATGTGGTGGCCCAGTTGGAGGCCGCATCAAGATTTCCGCATGTGACGGCGGCGCTGGCCGATCTGAACGGCATCACCCTGTCCTATGACGCGGAAAAGCGCGACGCGACCACCAGCGGCGTCAATCAGGATGTAGTGGCCTTGGCACAACGGTTTGCGATGCTGATGGCGGAATATAATGCCGCGATTGGCGACGGGGTAATCTCGGTCAACGAGGCCAAGCGGATGCTCCGCGAAACCCTGGCGATTCAGCAGGTTCTGCTGGAAATGAAGCTGAACCTCGAAGAAGAATCCGCATGATACGGGCTGCCTGAGACGGGCAGGGCAGGGGCCGCTCTGTGCAGCCCCCGCCATTTGTTGATCAGGCCGGTTTGCGCTGTGCCGCGCGGCGCGGGGTAAAGGTGCCGCCCATCGGTTTTGCCGCCGGTTTGCCAGCGGGCTTGGCCGCGCCGCGTGCCGGGGGTTTCGACCCGGCCTTTTGGCCCTGCGGGCGGGCCGGGCGCTGGCCGCGGTTCTGGCCGGGCTTTGGCGCCGCTGCAATCGCTTCAGCGGCCCAAGCCGCACCACCCACAACGGGGATCGGCTTTTTCAGCAGCTTTTCAATGTCTTGCAGCTCGCTCATTTCAGCGGGCGAACAGAAGGATACTGCGGTTCCTTCCTTGCCGGCCCTGGCGGTACGGCCAATGCGGTGCACGTAGTTTTCCGGCACGTTCGGCAGATCGAAGT
Organism: Pseudomonadota bacterium; assembly: GCA_040385825.1. Classification (GTDB taxonomy): domain Bacteria; phylum Pseudomonadota; class Alphaproteobacteria; order Rhodobacterales; family Rhodobacteraceae; genus JANNNF01. The sequence continues at coordinate 22,023 of JAZKGQ010000026.1, forward strand.
TGTAGACATGCCGCACGCCCGGAATGTCGATGCCGCGCGCCGCCACGTCGGTCGCCACCAGAACGTCGATCTCGCCATTGCGGAATTCGGTCAGGGTGCGGTCGCGCTGCGACTGCGATTTGTTGCCATGGATCGACCCGGTCTTGAAACCCCAGACCGCCAGCAGCTTCATCAGCTTTTCCGACCCGTGCTTGGTACGGCCAAATACCAGCGCCTGTTCGGACGGGTGCTTCTTGAGGTAATCCTCCAGCAGCCGCGCCTTGTCGCCATTGGGAATGTAATGCACGCCCTGCACGATACGTTCGACTGGCTTGCCCGGAGGGGCGACCTGTACCCGGATGGGATCGCGCAGATAGGTGTCGGCGATTTCCTCGATGTCCTTCGGCATAGTGGCCGAAAACAGCAGGGTCTGACGTTTCACCGGAATGTGCTTGGCGATCTTGCGCAGCGCATGGATGAACCCCATGTCGAGCATGTGGTCAGCCTCGTCCAGCACCAGATAGCCGGTGGCCGACAGGGTCACATCGCCGCGTTCCAGCAGGTCGATCAGACGACCGGGGGTGGCGACCAGCACATCCGCGCCGCGCTTCAGGCGTTCAGCCTGCTTGAACAGCGATGCCCCGCCCACCACCATGGCCACCTTGACAGCGGTGCCCTTGGTGAAAACCTCAAGGTTTGCCGCGATCTGGCTGACCAGTTCGCGCGTGGGTGCCAGGATCAGGGCGCGCACCGTCTTGGGCGCAGGCGGGTGGCCAAGGTCCAGAATCCGGTGCAGCAGCGGCAAGCCGAACGCGGCGGTCTTGCCGGTGCCGGTCTGCGCCAGACCCATCAGATCGCGCCCCGCCATGATGTGCGGAATGGCCTGAACCTGAATTGGGGTCGGCATTTTGAGGGTGGTTTTTTCCAGCGTTTTCAAGATGCTGGGTGAAAGGCCAAGATCGGCAAAAGTGGTCATCGTCGTTCCATACGTCAAGGAGCAAGCGACCCTCGCCCCCGGAGGATTCCGGTTGCCGTGCCGCAAGCGGCGCCCCTGCGTGATGGTGGGAACCTGTGACCGGGCCTTTGGGTGCTCACGCGGCACGGGCTGTCGGTTGAGGGTCAGATGGCGGGTTTGGGCGGATTTGTCAAGGGGAAGGGGGGCCATGGCATGGGCACCCCCGCCTCAAGGCATCATGACAGCACTTTGTTAACCTGACTGCGGCAGTCTTGGCCCATGCCGAATTACATCCGACCAAAAGTGACAGGGGCTGTGGTGTTCTTTACCGTGGCCATCGCCGATCGCGGCGACGACCTGCTTGTGCGCGAGGTGGGCCGATTGCGCCGGGCCGTTCGGGACACCAGGGCACAGCGCCCCTTCGCGATCAACGCCTGGGTTGTTCTGCCGGATCACATGCATTGTGTCTGGACCTTGCCTGCCGGGGATCGGGATTTTTCGACCCGGTGGGGGGCGATCAAGGCGCGGTTCTCGATGGATATGGGTAGGGCGGGGTTCACCCCGCCGCCACCGGTCGGACGTGATAATGGCGGGGTGAACCCCGCCCTACGGCGCAAGGGCGAGGTCGGGTTGTGGCAGCCGAGGTTTTGGGAGCATCACATTCGGGATCAGGCGGATCTTGACGCCCATGTGCAGTATTGTTGGAACAATCCGGTCAAGCACGGGTTGGTCGAAAAGCCCGAGGATTGGGCGTATTCTTCTGTCCGTCGGGATATGGCGGTGGACGGATGGCGGGGTGAACCCCGCCCTACGGCACCGCGATCAGGTTTGCGCCAGATCACCCCTGCAACGTCCGCACCCCGTACCCCTCACCGCGTGCCTTCATCGCCGCAACCGCCGCGATGCTCGCCGCCGCCGTGGTGAAATAGGGGATCTTGTCCATCAGGGCGACGCGGCGGATGTCGCGGCTGTCACTGACGGCCTGGGTGCCCTCGGTCGTGTTCATCACCAGGGCAATTTCTTCGTTCTTCAGCCGGTCCACGATGTTGGGGCGGCCCTCATAGACCTTGGCGACCGGGGTGCTGGGCACGCCCATGCCGGTCAGCCACAGGGTGGTGCCCTTGGTGGCGACGATCTCGAACCCCATGCCGACCAGATCGCGGGCGGCGTCTGCCATTGCCTCGGTCTTGTCCATGTCCTTGATCGACAGGAACACCCGCCCGTCGGTCGGCAGGATGGTGCCAGCCCCCATCTGCGCCTTCAGAAACGCCAGCGCGAAGGTGCGGTCCCAGCCCATCACCTCGCCGGTTGAGCGCATTTCCGGCCCCAGCATCGGGTCCACGCCGGGGAAGCGGGCGAAGGGAAGCACGGCTTCCTTGACGGAAAACCAGGGGGTGATCGGGTCGGCGAGGGTGTTGGGGTCGGCCAGCGGCAGCGGCGTGTCGGGGCCGACATCCTGCGCATAAGGCGCGCGCAGCGGGAAGTTCGACAGCGGCTCGCCGGCCATCAGGCGGGCGGCGATGGAGGCGATGGCAGAATCGGTGGCCTTGGCAACGAAGGGCACGGTGCGGCTGGCGCGGGGGTTCACCTCCAGCACATAGATGTCTTCGCCCTTGATGGCGAATTGCACGTTCATCAGGCCGATGACGTTCAGGGCCAGAGCCATCTTGACGGTCTGGTCTTTCAGTTCTGCAATGGTGGCTGCGGACAGCGAATGCGGCGGCAGGCAGCAGGCAGAATCGCCGGAATGGACCCCGGCTTCTTCGATATGTTCCATGATGCCGCAGACGTGGACGGCGGTGCCATCGGACAGGGCATCGACATCAACCTCGATCGCACCCGACAGATAGCTGTCAAGCAGGACCGGGCTGCCGTCAGACACCTGCACGGCAGTACGGATATAGCGTTCAAGCTGGGCGTCGTCGCGGATGATCTCCATTGCGCGGCCGCCCAGAACGAAAGAGGGGCGGATCACAAGGGGGTAGCCGACATCTGCGGCAACCTTGAAAGCCTCGTCGCGCGACCGGGCGGTGCCGTTGACCGGCTGTTTCAGGCCGAGTTTGTGCAACAGTTGCTGAAACCGCTCGCGGTCTTCGGCAAGGTCGATGGCATCGGGGGTGGTGCCGAGGATCGGGATGCCTTCATTGGCCAGGGCCTGCGCCAGTTTCAGCGGCGTCTGGCCGCCAAGCTGCACGATCACGCCATGCAGGGTGCCGTTGTCCTGTTCGACCCGCAGAATTTCCAGCACGGATTCCAGCGTCAGCGGTTCAAAATACAGCCGGTCCGAAGTGTCGTAATCGGTGGACACGGTTTCCGGGTTGCAGTTGACCATGATCGTCTCATAGCCCGCCGCGGTCAGCGCGTAACAGGCGTGGACGCAGCAATAGTCGAACTCGATCCCCTGCCCGATGCGGTTGGGACCACCGCCGAGGATGACGACCTTTTTCGCGCCCGAAGGCCGCGCCTCGCATTCCACGTCGCCCATGGCGGGGGCTTCGTAGGTGGAATACATGTAGGGGGTCTGGGCCTCGAACTCGGCGGCGCAGGTGTCGATGCGCTTGAACACGGCGACCACGCCAAGGTTGCGGCGGGCGCGGCGGATCTGTGCTTCATCCCGGCCGGTCAGGGTGGCAAGGCGGGCGTCGGTAAAGCCGTACATCTTGAGGCGGCGCAGGCCGGGCGCTGTGACGGGCAGGCCCCCTGCGCGGACTTCGGCCTCGATGTCGATGATTTCGCGGATGCGCGCCAGGAACCACGGGTCGAAGGCGGTGATCTGGTTGATTTCGGCATCGGTCAGGCCAAACCGCATGGCCTGGGCGATGACGCGGATGCGGTCGGGGGTTTGCAGCGACAGGGCCTTGAAGATGGCGGCCTTGTCGGGGGTGAAGTTTGGCAGGCGCGCGTCTCCGACACCGGGAATGACGATTTCGTCGAAACCCGTCAGGCCGGTTTCCAGGCTCGCCAGCGCCTTTTGCAGGGATTCGTGGATGGTGCGGCCAATCGCCATCACCTCGCCGACCGATTTCATCGCGGTGGTCAGGAACGGCTCGGACCCTGGAAATTTCTCGAAGGCGAAACGGGGGATCTTGGTGACGACATAATCGATAGAGGGTTCAAACGACGCAGGCGTGACCTTGGTGATGTCATTGTCCAACTCGTCCAGCGTATAGCCGACCGCCAGTTTGGCGGCGATCTTCGCAATCGGAAAGCCAGTGGCCTTGGACGCCAGCGCCGACGACCGCGACACCCGCGGGTTCATCTCGATCACCACCATGCGGCCATCCGCCGGGTTGATCGCCCATTGCACGTTGGACCCGCCGGTTTCCACCCCGATCTCGCGCAGCACGGCAATGCTGCCGTTGCGCATGATCTGATATTCCTTGTCGGTCAGGGTCAGGGCAGGGGCCACGGTGATGGAATCGCCGGTATGCACGCCCATCGGATCGACGTTTTCAATGGCGCAGACGATGATCGCGTTATCCTTGCGGTCGCGCACCACCTCCATCTCGAACTCTTTCCAGCCCAGCAGCGACTCGTCCACGAGGACTTGCGCGACGGGCGACGCCTCTAGCCCCGACCGAACGATGGCCACATAGTCGTCGCGGTTGTAGGCCACGCCGCCGCCAGTGCCGCCAAGGGTAAAGGCGGGGCGGATGATGGCGGGAAGGCCGACATATTCGATGGCGGCCAGCGCCTCGGCCACACCGGCGGAAATGTCGTATCTGCCGTTCACCTTGGGGGCGGAAACGATGGTGGCCTTGGGGTTTTCCAACCCGATACGGTCCATCGCCTCGCGGAACAACTTGCGATCTTCTGCCATTTCTATGGCATCGCGATTGGCGCCGATCAGTTGAACATTGTACTTTTCCAACACCCCAAGGTCAGCGAGCGCCAAAGCCGTGTTCAGCCCGGTCTGCCCGCCCATGGTGGGCAGCAGCGCATCGGGGCGTTCCTTCTCGATGATCTTGGCGACAACTTCCGGCGTGATCGGTTCGATATAGGTGGCATCCGCCAGCCCCGGATCGGTCATGATGGTGGCGGGGTTGGAATTGACCAGCACCACCCGGTAGCCTTCTTCGCGCAGCGCCTTGCAGGCCTGTGCCCCCGAATAGTCGAACTCGCAGGCCTGCCCGATGACGATGGGGCCTGCACCAATGATCATGATAGACTTGATATCGGTCCGCTTCGGCATGTCAGCCCCCATATGTCGCGCAAAACTTCGCGGGTTATAGCCATGGGTCGCGGGCGCGCAAGGGGATTCCGGGGGCGTCGTGCCATGCAAAAGGCCGGGGTCTGCACCCCGGCCTTCGTGTCGTTCACCTCAGGGCGCGGTCAGCCCTTCTCGCCGACCGCATGCTCGGCGGCAGCGATGGCCGATTTCCGCTTTGCGATGGCATCACCGATCGGCGGCCCCTGGAAACGGCGGTTCTCGAACACGACCCAGATGATCAGGGCCAGCACGATGAAGCCGACCGTGATTTCCAGCGCCCAGTCGTTCGGCGGCTGGATGCCGATGTAAAACATCAGCGCCATGGCCAGCAGCGAGGCGACCGCGAACAGCCTGTAGGCGCCGATCCCGATGTTCCACGGCCCCATGACGGACCATTTCGGGCCGCCGATCGTCAGCAGACCAAGGCCGATCGGCAGCGCAAAGGACAGGAACAGGAAGATCACCGTGCAGGACACCACGATCGAATAGGCAGGCGTTCCGGCAATGGTGATGGCGGATGTCAGCCAAACGAACAGCACCGACAGGATCGAGGCCGCCCAGATCGCATTGACCGGCGTGCGGTAGGACGGGCTGACGGTGGCCAAGGCCCTGGACGCGCCCGGAATGCCGCCATCGCGCGAAAAGGCAAACAGCATCCGGCTGGCCGAGGTCACGGTGGCCAGGCCGCACAGCCATTGCGACACGAAGATGGCGATGTACAGCACCAGTTTCAGGGTCGGGTTCACCTGGGCATCCATGCCCCAGAAGAACACGTTCCAGCCCTGCTTGGCGGCGTCATCCATGTTCGGCAGCATCAGGACAAAGGCACACAGCATGATCCAGCCGGCAAGACCGGACCAGATCACCGAGGACACCATTCCCTTGGGCACCGAAACCGAGGCACGAATGGTTTCTTCGGATGTGTGGGCCGAAGCGTCATAGCCCGTGATGGTGTAGATCGGCAGCAAAAGCCCCAGCAGAAAGGCCATGCCCCCGCCGACGGCAACCGGCCAGACGGCCGAGGCGCCTTCGGTCCCGGTGTAATTGCCAAAGGTCCACAGGCGCGACAGGTCAAGGTTGGTGATCGAGACAAGGCAGGTGATCGTCAGCAAGGCCGCCGTGCCAAGGATCAGGAAACCGGAAAAGTCGGTCAGCTTGGCTGTGAGCCTGATCCCGAAATGGTTGACAAGCGCCTGCAGCGCAGTGATCGCGGCCACGAAAAGCACGCGGTTCGTCAGCGTGTCCTCCATGCCGAACTGCGCACCGAAGGCACCGAAAAAGAAGTAGAACGTGCCAACGTTGATCGCGCCCAGAACGGTGACAAGCCCCAGCAGGTTCAGCCAGGCCGACAGCCAGCCGGTAAAGCGGTTTCCCAGAATCGAGCCCCAGTGGTAAAGTCCCCCTGCGGTCGGATAGGCCGACGAGATCTGCGCAAGGCACAGGGCAAAGACGCCCGACATCACCACACCGACCGGCCAGCCGATGCCGATGGCCGCCCCGCCCGCCCCCGATGTGGCCTGACCAAGCGAGTTGATCCCGCCCGACAGGATGCAGATGATCGAGAAAGAGATGGCAAAGTTCGAGAAGCGGCTCATCGACCGCTCCAGTTCCTGGGCATAGCCCATGCCGTGCAGGACTTTTATGTCCTCACTTTTGTCCTTGTCACTATAGCCGGTTGTCATGGTTCCCTCGTTTCTGTTGAACTTGGCCGCTCGTTTCTGGCACTGTGGCTGGCCTGGCGGTCCGTGACTGTATCAAAGCACAATCCAGATATGGTGCAAGCGTCATGTTGGACGGACCAAATTTGGACAGCGCCCGGCACAGATGCCGCGCGCAGAGGTCGCAAAACGCGCAAGGGACGGGCGGTTTTCGCGTGGTGAACGGGCACGGATGGCATTAGGTGGGCGCTGTGGGGCGAAAGGCTGACGGGGGGCCTGCGACGTGATCTTGTGCGAACATGGGCCGCAGGGCGTGCCTGCGCTGTTTGACGGCGCGGTGGCCGTTGTCACCGCGCACAGCCCGCGCGATGTGGCGCGCGCTTTTGCGCAGGCCGAAGGCTGGCGGCAACGGGGCTGCTGGATTGCGGGCTATGTGGCCTATGAGGCGGGCCATGCGCTGGAGCCGCGCCTGCGCAAGGGCATGCCCCGGCGCAGGCCGGGGCCTCTGGTGGCATTCGGCGTCTATCCAGGCCCGCAACCGGCGGTCGGCGTGCTGGACCGGGCGGCGGCCGAGGGGCAGGGCACCGCAATGACGGCCCCGGTGCCGATGGTGGGCCGGGCGGCGTATGACGCGGCGATGGCACGGGTGCTGGGCTATATCGCGGCGGGCGACTGCTATCAGGTGAACCTGACCTTTCCGATGCAGGCGCGGCTGGTATCAGGCACACCCCTGGGCCTGTATGGCGCGTTCCGCCGCACCGGGCCGGTGGGGCATGGCGCGTTTGTCGATCTGGGGGTGGGGCCGGTGGTGGTGTCGCGGTCGCCCGAGCTGTTCTTCCGGCTGGAGGCCGGGGGCAGGATTGTGGCCCGCCCGATGAAAGGCACCGCCCCGCGCGACCCCGACCCCGCGCGCGATGCGGCGATCGCGGCGGCCTTGCAGGTGTCGGTCAAGGACCGGGCGGAAAACCTGATGATCGTGGATCTGCTGCGCAATGATATATCCCGGCTGGCTCGCGTGGGCACGGTCAGGGTGCCTGCGCTGTTTGCGATGGAACGCTATGCGACGGTGCATCAGATGACCTCGACGATAGAGGCCGACCTGGCCGAGGCCCCGACCTTGCCTGCGCTGATGGCGGCGCTGTTCCCTTGCGGATCGGTCACCGGCGCGCCAAAGATCCGCGCCATGCAGATCATCCGCGAGGTGGAACCACAGCCCCGCGGCGTCTATTGCGGCGCGATCGGCTGGATGTCGCCGGACGGCGAGGCGGATTTCTCGGTGGCGATCCGCACCCTGTCGGTGACGGGGCAGGACATCGTGATGAATGTGGGCGGCGGGGTGGTGCATGGGTCCACCGCGCAGGGCGAATGGGAGGAGGCCTTGTGGAAGGCACGCTTCGTGAAGGCGGCGGTTCGGGCGTAAGGCTGATCGAGACGCTGCTGTGGGACGGCGGGGCCTATCCGCGGCTGGCCTTGCACAAGGCGCGGCTGGCGGCGGGGGCGCAGGCTTTGGGCTGGGGCGTGCCGGTCTGGCCTGTGTTGCCTCAGGTACAGGCACCTGCGCGGGTGCGGCTGACGATGGGGGCGGCGGGGGATCATGCGGTGGAAGTGGCGGCGCTGCCCGAGGCCAAACCGCTGTGGCGCCTGGGCTTGGCCGAGGCGCGGCTGCAGTCGGGCGACCCGTGGCTGCGGGTGAAATCGACGCGGCGGGCGGTCTATGATGACGCGCGGGCCGGATTGGTCGGCGGGCTGGACGAGGTGGTGTTCGCCAACGAGCGCGGCGAGGTCTGCGACGGCACCATCACCACGCTGTTCTTTGATCGCGGTCAGGGAATGCGCACGCCGCCGCTGAGCTCGGGCCTGCTGCCGGGGGTGTTGCGTGCGGAACTGGGGTGCCCTGAGGAGGTGTTGCTGGTGGGGGATTTGGCCGACGTGCGGCTGTGGGTCGGGAATGCGCTGCGGGGTGTTTGCGCGGCGGTTTGGGTGGGGTAGCCATTTTCTTTGAAGAAAATGGCAAATTCCTTTGAAGGAATTTGGTGCGCCGGGCTTGGGAGGTGGTTTTCGGTTGAACACTCCGGCCTCCGGCCAAACGGAATGAGTCATTCCGGTCTGGATATTTGGGCCATTGTGAAAGGGTGCGGGGTTGACTTGGGGCCTACGGCGGGGTGTATCGGCGGCAACTGAATTAGCCTCCGTTGAAGGGGAAGCCTTATGCACGCCTATCGCAGCCACACTTGCGCCGATCTGAACACAACCCATGTGGGGGCCGAGGTGCGGCTTTCGGGCTGGGTGCACCGGGTGCGCGATCATGGCGGGGTGATGTTTCTGGACCTGCGGGATCACTATGGCATCAGCCAGGTGATTGCCGACAGTGACAGTCCGGCCTTTGCGGGTCTGGCGGCGGTGCGGGCCGAATGGGTGGTGCAGATTGACGGGCGGGTGAAGGCGCGGGATGCGTCACTGGTCAACCCCAAGCTGCCGACCGGCGAGATCGAGATTTACGCCACCGGCATCACCGTGCTGGGCGAGGCGGCGGACCTGCCGATGCCGGTGTTCGGCGATGTGGAATACCCAGAGGAAACCCGGCTGACCTACCGCTTTCTGGACCTGCGGCGTGAAAAGCTGCATCGCAACATGATGTTGCGGTCCAACGTGGTGCGGTCGATCCGCAACCGGATGTGGGATCAGGGCTTCAACGAGTTTCAGACGCCGATCATCACCGCCTCGTCGCCGGAAGGCGCGCGGGATTTTCTGGTGCCGAGCCGTCTGCACCCCGGCAAGTTCTATGCCCTGCCGCAGGCGCCGCAGCAGTTCAAGCAGTTGATCATGGTGGCGGGGTTTGACCGTTATTTCCAGATAGCACCCTGTTTCCGCGATGAAGACCCGCGGGCGGATCGCAGCCCGACCGACTTCTATCAGCTTGATATCGAGATGAGTTTTGTCGAGCAGGAAGATGTGTTTGCCGCCGTGCAGCCCGTGGTGCAGGGGATTTTCGAGGAATTCGCGCCGGGCAAGAAGGTCTATTCCGATTGGACGCGAATTGCCTATCGCGACAGTCTGAAATGGTACGGGTCGGACAAGCCCGACCTGCGCAACCCGATCAGGATGCAGGATGTATCCGAGCATTTTGCAGGGTCGGGCTTTGCGATCTTTGCCAAGCTGCTGGAGGTTGCGGGCAATGAGGTGCGGGCTATTCCGGCCCCGACTGGTGGGTCGCGCAAGTTCTGTGACCGCATGAACGCCTTCGCCCAGAAGGAAGGGCTGCCGGGGATGGGGTATATCCTGTGGCGCAACGCCGAGGACGGGTCGGGGATGGAGGCCGCAGGCCCCTTGGCCAAGAACATCGGCCCCGAGCGCACCGAAGCCATTCGCCAGCAACTCGGCCTTGGCGTCGGCGATGCCGCCTTCTTCCTTGGCGGCAAGCCCGAGGCCTTCGAGGCGGTGGCTGGTCGCGCCCGCAATGAGATTGGCCGGGAGTTGGGGCTGACCGAGAAGGATTGCTTCAAATTCGCCTGGATTGTCGATTTCCCGATGTATGAGAAGACCGACGAGGGCAAGATCGACTTCAGCCACAACCCGTTTTCCATGCCGCAGGGTGGGATGGAGGCGTTGAATGGCGATCCGTTGCAGGTTTATGCCTATCAGTATGATCTGGCCTGCAATGGCTATGAGTTGATCAGTGGTGGCATCCGCAACCACAAGCCCGAGATCATGTTCAAGGCGTTTGAACTGGCGGGCTATCCCAACAGTGAAGTCGAAAAGCGCTTTGGCGGTATGGTCAAGGCGTTCAAATATGGCGCGCCGCCCCATGGCGGCTGTGCGGCGGGGATCGACCGGATCGTGATGCTGCTGGCCGATGAGGCCAACATCCGCGAGGTGATCATGTTCCCGATGAACCAGCGCGCGGAAGACCTGCTGATGGGCGCGCCGAACGAACCGCTGGCCAAGCAGCTGCGCGAGTTGAACATCCGCGTGGTGCCGAAAGAGGCATAGGCTTTGGTCACCCGTGACGTCTGCCACAAGCAAAGGCCGGCGCGGGTGCGATAGCCGGCACGGCATGGGCCCACAGATATTGCACCGACCTGCCGGGGCCGCGTCGCCCTTTGGCGGAATATCGCCTTTGTTGCGCGGGATGGCGACGGAACCGGCCCTGTGCCGCGTTCGTTAGGTGAAAACAACACAGGCTTGGCGTATGGTCGGTTTGACATCTGAGGGAGCCTGCAATGACAGACACCACGGCAGCTTTTCGCTTTGGCTTTGGCCTGCCCCTGCCCGAGGGCGCCCCCACCACGCCCGAGGCGATGATGGCGGCGCTGCGCGGGCCGGATCTGGCGGCGCAGACGCATTTCGGCGGCGGTGGCATGGTCGAATTGCTGCCGCTGATGGAAAACATGCGGCTGGCCCGGATCGAGTACAAGAAAAACCCCGACAAGAAAGGGGCGGGCAAGGCCGAGCGGCGGGCCGTGCAGGCGACCCATGCGATGGCGACGGTCTTCATGCGCGCGACCATCGCGCGGGCGGTGGATTCGCCCGATGGGCTGCGCGAACGGCTGGCGGCGTTCTGGGCTGACCATTTCACCACCGTATCGCGCAGCAAGCTGGACCGGGCCTTGCCGGGCAGCCTGATGGAAGATGCCATCCGCCCCAATCTGACCGGCCGCTTTGCCGCGCTGTTGCAGGCGGTGACGCTGCATCCGGCAATGCTGATCTATCTGGATCAGGTCAATTCCATCGGGCCGACCTCGACACGGGGCAAACGGCGGGGCAAGGGGCTGAACGAGAATCTGGCGCGCGAGTTGATGGAACTGCACACTCTGGGCGTGGGGTCGGCTTATACTCAGGCCGATGTGCGCGAGATGGCCGAACTGCTGACCGGGCTGACCTTCGTGGGCGACAAGGGCTTTGCCTTTGATCAGTCGCGGGTGGAACCGGGGCCGGATCAGGTGCTGGGCGTCAGCTATGATGGCAAGGGTCTGGACCCGATCAAGGCCGCGTTGACCGATCTGGCGCGGCATCCCGATACGGTCCGCCATGTGTCGGGCAAGCTGGCGACCCATTTCGTCGCCGATACGCCGGATGCGGGGCTGGTGGAGGCGCTGGTTGCGGCCTGGCAGGACAGTGACGGCGATCTGGGGATGGTGACGCAAGCCTTGCTGACCCATCCGGCCGTCTGGCAGGCCCCGCCCGCCAAGGCGCGCCAGCCGTTTGAATTTCTGGTGGCCGGGCTGCGGGCGCTTGGCATCTCGGGGGCGGATGTCGTGGCGATGCCCGACAAGGAGTTCACCAATTACATCGCGGGCCGTCTGCGCGACATGGGCCAGCCCTGGCATGGGGCGGGCGGGCCGGACGGCTGGCCCGAGGCCGCCGAGGCCTGGATCAACCCGCAGCGGCTGGCTTCGCGGATCACCTGGGCGATGGAGGTGCCGGCCCGTCTGGTCGACCCGTTGCCCGACCCGCGCGACTTTGCCGCCCGCGCTTTGGGCGACCGCGCCAGCGAGGTGTTGATGGTGGCCGCCGGTCGGGCGGAATCGCTGCGTGAAGGGGTGGGCCTTGTGCTGGCCAGCCCTGAATTCAACCGGAGGTAAGGCTATGGATCGGCGATTTTTCCTGAAGGGCCTTGGGGTCATGGGCTGCTCGGCGGCGGCGCATCCGTGGATGACCACGCTGACCCTTGCCCAGGGCGCGCCTGCCTTGGGTGAAAACCGGCTGGTGGTGATCATCCTGCGCGGGGCGATGGATGGGCTGGACGTGGTGCAACCGCGTGGCGACCGCGATTACGCGGCGCTGCGGCCCAGCCTGTCGCAGCCCGCGGCGATCGATCTGGACGGCTTCTTTGCGCTGCATCCCGCGCTTGGCGATCTGATGCCGCTGTGGCAGGCGGGCGAGCTGGCCTTTGCCCATGCCACCTCGACCCCCTACCGCGACAAGCGCAGCCATTTTGACGGGCAGGATCTGCTGGAGGCCGGCACCGGCATGGATGTGGCGCCGGGGGCGGTGCGCGATGGCTGGCTGAACCGGATGTTGCAGGGGCTGCCGGGGGTGACGGCGGAAACCGCCTATGCCATCGGGCGCGAGGCGGTGCCCTTGCTGGCGGGGCCCGCCCCGGTGCGCAACTGGACGCCGGAACAGCGGCTGACCCTGTCGGCGCAGGGTCGGCTGCTGCTGGAGCAGGTCTATCACGACGACGCCCTGTTCCGCGACGCGGCGATGGAAGCCTTCGATCTGACCGAGGCCGGCGCCGCCCGCCCCAAGCGCGAGGCCGCCGAAGTGGCCGGGTTGGCCGATATCGACCGGCTGGTGGATTTCGCCGCCGTCCGGCTGGTGGCCGATACCCGGATCGCCGCGTTTTCGCTGGCCGGATGGGATACGCACAAGGCGCAGGGGCGCGAGTTGTCCAGGTCGCTGACCCGCTTGCAGCGGACCATCCTGCGGATGAAGGACCAGCTTGGGCCGGATGTCTGGGGCCGTACCACCGTGATGGCGATGACCGAATTTGGGCGTACCGCGCGCGAAAACGGTACGCAGGGTACCGATCATGGCACCGGCGGTGCGATGGTGATGGCGGGCGGCGCGATCCGGGGGGGCAAGGTCTATGGCGCGTGGCCGGGGCTGTCGGAAGCCGCCCTCTATGACCGCCGCGACCTGATGCCCACGATGGACGTGCGCGCCTTTGCCGCCCATGCGATGCAGGGTCTGTATGGCATGGACAGCGGGTTGCTGGAGGCCACCGTGTTTCCCGGCCTGCAAATGGGCAAATCGCCGGGGATATTGCTGTAGGGTCAGTCCAGCCGGAACAGCTTGTCGCGCGATGTGGCCCCGCGCAGCAGAACCAGCCGGGTTTTCGCCACGCCCAGGGCCTGCGCCAGCAGGGCGGTTGCGGCTGCGGTGGCGCGGCCATCCTCGGCCACCGCAGCGACCGCCACCCGGATCGTGCCATCCGCGATCCTGACCCCGCTCTGGCGCGCGCCGGGGCTGACCCTGACCGCGATCACCGCCCCCGCCCGTGCCAGATGCGACAGGTTTTGCACGTCCCTTGCCGCCATCCGGTTGCCGTCCTGTCTGCCGTTGCAAAAGAAGTGCGCAGGGCAGGTCGCTTGACCTTGGCCGCACCATCCCGCACAGATTGCGCCTCAATGAAGGATGCCGCGATGCCCACCCGCAATCAAGCCGTTGTCGATTTTCTGGCCACCCGCCGGTCCCGCCCCGCCAAGCAGTTCACCGCTCCGGTGCCGGACCGCGCACAACTGACCGAGATTCTGACCCTTGCCACCCGTGTTCCCGACCATGGCAAGCTGGAACCCTGGCGGCTGCTGGTGCTGGAAAAGCCAGCCTTGCAGCGGCTTGCCGATCTGGCCGAGGCGCGGGCGATGGAGCTGGGCGGCGACGCCGAAAAGATCGCCAAGGGGCGCGGGCAGTTCGATCTGGGCCAGTTGGCGGTGGTGGTGATCGCCAGCCCCAGGCCGCACCCCAAGGTGCCGCACAGCGAGCAGGCCCATTCCGCCGCCGCCCTGTGCATGGCGCTGGTGACTGCCGCCGAGGCGACGGGCTGGGGGGCCTGCTGGCTGACCGGGTGGACCGCGCATGACGCGACTTTCGCCGCCCGCGCCTTTGGCTGTGCGGTCGATGAAACCGTGGCAGGCATCGTGCATATCGCAACGCCGGGGTCTGACGGCGTGGACCGACCGCGCCCCGACCTTGGCCGCCTTGTCACCTGGGTCGGCGCATGATCCTGCGGGCGTTTCTTGCGGCGCTTGGCCAGCTTGGCGACCCCCGGTTCCGCCGGGTGCTGTGGGTGGGGGTCGGTCTGGCGCTGGCGCTGCTGATCGGGGTCTATGCGGTGTTCTTGTGGGTTATCCAATCCTTCGCCCCCGACACGCTGGAGATTCCCTTCGTCGGCCCGGTGGGCGGGCTGGACACGCTGCTCAGCATCGGGTCGGCGCTGTTGATGGTAGGGCTGTCGGTGGTCCTGATGGTGCCGGTGGCCTCGGCCTTCACCGGCATCTTTCTGGAGGATGTGGTGCAGGCGGTCGAGGACCGCCACTACCCCGACCTGCCCGCCGTCCAGCGCCCGCCGTTGCTGGATACGGTGATCGAGACGGCAAACTTCATGGGGCTGCTGCTGGCGGTCAATGTGGTGGCGCTGTTCATCTATCCCTTCGCCGGGATCGCGGCGCCACTGGTGTTCTGGGCGGTCAACGGGCTGTTGCTGGGGCGCGAGTATTTCACGCTGGTCGCCAGCCGCCGCATCGGCAGGCAGGCGGCACGAGATCTGCGCCGTGCCAACCGGGGCAGGGTCTGGCTGGCAGGGGCGCTGATGGCGGCCCCGCTGTCGATTCCCTTCGTCAACCTGTTCGTGCCGGTTCTGGGGGCTGCGACCTTTGCCCATCTGTTCCACCGGCTGTATCCGGCGCGCTGATCAGGGCGCGGCAGGGGCCTCGGGCGCCATCCGGTCGAAGTAATCCAGATCGCGGATGGTGATGGTGCCGGACAGGATCACCCCCGCCACGATCAGCCACAGCACCGCAGTTACCGCCGTGGTGATCCTGGCCTTGCGGCCCACCACATCGCCCGCCGGGGCGGATCGCGGTGTTCCCGGCACCACGCTGCCCGCATCCTGCTGCGAGACAAAGCGCAAGGGCAGCACGATGAAGAACACCATGAACCAGATCACGGAAAACAGCACGATGGCGGCGGTGATGGTCATACCTGCTCCAGTTCTACCAGACAGCCGTTGAAATCCTTGGGGTGCAGAAACAGCACCGGCTTGCCATGCGCGCCGATCTTTGGCGCACCGCTGCCCAGAACGCGCGCGCCACTGGCGGCCAGATGGTCGCGCGCGGCAAGGATGTCCTCCACCTCATAGCAGATGTGATGGATGCCGCCGCCCGGATTTTTCTGCAAGAAGCCGGAGATGGGCGAGGCATCGCCAAGCGGGGTCAGCAACTCGATCTTAGTGTTGGGCAGGGTGATGAACACCACCGTCACCCCATGGTCGGGTTCATCCTGCGGCGGGCCGACTTCGGCCCCAAGCGTGCCCTTGTACTGGGCAACGGCCGCAGCCAGATCCGGCACGGCAATGGCGACATGGTTCAGGCGGCCGATCATGGCAGTATCCTTTGCAACTCTGCGGCTGGTTATGCCGCCGCGCACCGCCTGCCGCAAGAGGCCGATCCGCCGCAGGCACCCTGCAGCCCGCCCGCGTTTACCCGCTGTTTACCGCAAGAGTGCAGTCTGGGCAGGCGCGGTGCCGTCGCGCGATTCCCGTCACCGGAGGTGCCGATGCCCGATGTGTTCGACCTGCCCCCCAGTTTGCTGTCACCCCCTGCGCAGCCCTTGCAGGGCCTGACCCTGCTGGGTGTCGAAGACAGCCGTTTTGCCAGCGATGCCCTGCGGCTGATGTGTCAGCGGTCTGGCGCGCGGCTGCGCCGTGCCGACAGCCTGCTGGCCGCGCAGGCGCATCTGCGGGTCTACCGCCCCGACGTGATCCTGATTGACCTTGGCCTGCCTGATGGGCGGGGCGAAGGCTTGATCCGGCAACTGGCGCTTGCGGGGCCGGTTGTCCAGCGGCCAGTCATTCTGGGGATGAGCGGGGATCCTGCCGGGCGCGACAGCGCGCTTGCCGCCGGGGCGGCCGGGTTTCTGGACAAGCCGCTGGCCAGCCTTGCCCGCTTTCAGGCCAGCATTCTGGCCCATCTGCCCGACAGGTTCCTGCATCAGCCGGGGCCGGATGGCAGCGTCTCGCCAGACCCCATGGCGCTGCGCGATGATCTGGCCCGTGCGGCGCGGCTGGTGGCCAGCCTGCAAGCCACCCAGCCCGACGCGCCGCAGCGCCGCTATCTGGCGGGGTTTCTGTCGGGCCTTGCCCGATCCGCCCAGGACAGCGATCTGGCCGAGGCCGCCCTGCACACCACCGACGGGGCGGGGCTGGCCCGGCTTGCGGGCCTGCTGCGCCACCGCATCGCGGCGGGGGCGGCGTTATAGGGCGGGGTCCGCCCCGGCGCGCACCAGTTGCGTCAGGTCGGACAGCCGTTCGCGCTGCCGCCCGGCGCTGTCGAAATTGGCAGGCAACAGCCAGGCGTTGAACGCCTCGCGCAGGGCGGGCCATTCGCTGTCGACAACGGAAAACCACGCGGTGTCACGGTTGCGGCCCTTGATCACCATGTGATTGCGAAAGACACCCTCGAAGGAAAAGCCGAACCGCTGCGCCGCCCGGCGTGACGGCATGTTCAGCGCGTTGCATTTCCATTCATAGCGCCGGTAGCCCGCGGCAAAGGCCCAGTCCATCATCAGGAACATTGCCTCGGTGACAGCCACCCCGCGCTGCATTTCGGGAGCGATGCAGATGTTGCCCACCTCGATCGTGCCGTGATCGGGGGTGATGCGCAGATAGGACGCAACGCCTGCGGCCTGCCCGGTCTGCACATCGCGCAGCGCATAGAAAAACGGGTCCGACCGCGTTGTCACGTCCTTGACCCAGCGGTGATAGGCGCTGGACGACAGGAAAGGGCCGTAAGGCATGTAATCCCACAGCGCATCATGCCCGGAAAAGGCGCGGTGCAGTTCCGCCGCATGGGCCGCCGCATCCAGCACCTCCAGCCGCACATGACGGCCTGCCATCTCTGCTGGTCCCGGTGCCGCCGGCAGCGCCCAGCCCTTGACCTCATCCCCCACCATCCGCGGCTCCACTGGCATCTCCTTCACCTGGTTGCCTTGTCTTAGCGCGCGCCGGACGGGTCTGGCAATGACCCGGCTCAGCCTGCGGATTTCTCGATCCGGTAGCTGCCTTCGGGCAGGTTCAGCGCCGCTGCAAGGTCGCGCACCTGGGCCAGCGACAGGGTCAGGCGCAGGATTTCATCGGTGCGCGGGTCGAACTGTTCCAGCGTCACGCAGTCTTCAAAGGCCGCGACGATCACATCCTCCTGCAAGGGCAGATCACCGCCTTCATCCACCAGGGTTATCAGGGTGGCGTCAAAATCGTGCTCGATGGTGAACATGGGACAGGGCTTTCCGGTTGCTGTGTGGCCCAGCCTAGCCGCAAAGCCATGCAATGATCCAGCCTCGGGGGGGATGCACGGGCCATCCGCACGGGCCACATGCACGGGTCTGTGAAGCGGGTCGGTTGATCAAGGGCTGTCAGGCGATGCTGTCTCTGCTATTTGCAGCAGCGATGCGGGCCGGAGACGTGGATATGCGGGCAATGAAAATCGGGCCGATGCTGCTTGGGCCAATTCTGCTGGCCGGATGCATGACCCTGGCCCCGCCGCCCGTTCTGCAGCCTGCCCCCGATGGGCTGATCCCGCCCAACGGGGGCCAAACCCCGCGCGGGGCGGCGCAAACCTTTGTCGGCGTGGTCGGGGCGGTAGAGCCGGTGGCCGAAACCATGTGCCGCCAGCTGTCGTCCGGGCAAAGCTGCAATCTGCAGATCGTCGTCGATGACCGCCCGGACCAGCCGCCGAACGCGTTTCAGACGGTGGACAGGTTGGGCCGGCCGATCGTGGGCTTCACGCTGGCGCTGATCGCCGATGCGCAGAACGCCGACGAGATTGCCTTTGTGATGGGCCACGAGGCCGCGCATCACATTCTGGGGCATATCCCCAAGCGCGAACAATCCGCGCTGAATTCCGCGATTCTGGCAGGGGTGCTGGCGCAGGCGGGGGGGGCCACGCCCGAAACCATCCGTGCGGCGCAGGATCTGGGGGCCGAGATCGGTTCGCGGACCTATTCCAAGGATTTTGAACTGGAGGCCGATGGTCTGGGCGCCGAGATTGCCCTGATCGCGGGCTTTGATCCGGTGCGCGGTGCGCAGTTCTTCAGCCGCCTTCCCGATCCGGGCGACCAGTTTCTGGGCAGCCATCCGCGCAATTCCGAACGCCAGGCGATGGTGCGCGAAACGGTCGCCCGCCTGACCGGCAGCTGATCAGGCCCGGATGCCCGCAAACCGCTGTTGCCAGTCGGCGCGTTCCTCATCGGTGATCTTGCGGAACAGGTTTTCGGGAATGCTGAAGGCGTGACCGGCGGGCAGGGTGGCCATCGCGGTGGCCGTGTCCTCGGGCCAGGCCCAGTCGTCGCAGTTCAGCGCCGCCATCATCGTGGCCGCCGCATCGGGGATGAAGGGCTGCGACAGGATCGCATAGACCCGGATCAGGTTCAGCGCGAGCCGCACCATGCCTTGCGCGCGGTCAGGGTCGGTCTTGACCACTGTCCAGGGCGCCGCCGATTGCAGATATTCATTGCCGATCACCCAGATGGCGCGCAGTTCAGCCGCCGCCTTGCGCACCTCCATCGCCTCCATCAGGCTGGCGTATTCGGTGATCCGGCTTTGCAGATCGGCAATCAGGGCAGTTTCCTGATCGCCAGGGCTGCCGCCCGCCGGGATGGTGTTGCCAAACTTGGCGGTGGCGAATTTGGTCACCCGGCTGACAAGGTTGCCCAGCACATCGGCCAGATCCTTGTTCACCGACGATTGGAAATTCTCCCATGTGAACTCGGCATCCGAGTTTTCGGGGGCGTGGCTCAGCAGCCACCAGCGCCAGTAATCGGCGGGCAGGATCGACAGCGCCTGATCCATGAAGATGCCCCGGCCGGCGCTGGTGCTGAACTGGCCGCCATCGTAATTCAGGTAGTTGAACGACTTGATGTAATCGACCAGCTTCCATGGCTCGCCCGATCCCATGATGGTGGCAGGGAAGGACAGGGTGTGGAAAGGCACGTTGTCCTTGCCCATGAATTGCACATATCGAACATCCGCAGCACCTTTGTCGGTGCGCCACCAGCGTTCCCATGCAGAATCCGGGTATCCATGCGCATCGGCCCATTCTGCGGTGCAGGCGATGTACTCGATGGGCGCGTCGAACCAGACGTAGAACACCTTGCCCTCCATCCCCGGCCAGGGCTGGTCGCCCTTGCGCACGGGAACCCCCCAGTTCAGATCGCGCGTGATGCCCCGGTCCTGCAAGCCATCGCCATCGTTCAGCCATTTGCGCGCGATCGAGGTGGTCAGGATTGGCCAGTCGGTCTTGCTGTCGATCCACGCGGCCAGACGGTCGCGCAGCGACCGCTGGCGCAGGTACAGGTGCTTGGTCTGGCGCACCTCCAGGTTGGTCGCCCCCGAAATGGTGGACCGGGGGTTGATCAGATCGGTCGGATCCAGCTGCTTGGTGCAGTTTTCGCACTGATCGCCGCGCGCCGCCGTATAGCCGCAGTTCGGGCAGGTGCCAGTGATATAGCGGTCGGGCAGAAAGCGGCCATCGTCGATGGAATAGACCTGGCTTTCAGACACTTCCTCGATCAGCCCTGCCGCGTCCAATGCCCCGGCAAAATGCTGGGTCAGGCGGTGGTTGCGCGCACTGGAGGACCGGCCGAAATGGTCGAACGACAGGCGGAAGCCGTCGGCGATCCCTTTCTGCACCGCGTGCATATCGGCGCAAAACTCATCAACCGGCTTGCCTGCCTTGGCGGCGGCCAGTTCCGCCGGGGTGCCATGTTCATCGGTGGCGCAGAGGAACATCACCTCATGGCCGCGGGCGCGCATGTAGCGGGCATAGAGATCGGCGGGCAGTTGGCTGCCCACCAGATTGCCCAGATGCTTGATCCCGTTGATATAGGGAATGGCCGAGGTGATGAGAATCCGTGCCATGGGGTGCCCCTGTCTGCCTGTGTGCGCGCATGACTTACCCAAACTGCGGGCGCGGTGCCAGAGGGGATGAAACGCTGGCGCCTACCCGCGTCGGGCGATGCGGGCGGTGATCACGATGCGGACCTGATCGTTCACCAGATCGGCAAAGCCGGTCGCGCCATAATCGCTGCGGTTGACCAGACCCGTCAGCCGCACGGTCAGATGGCCAAGATCGCCCGCGTCAGACCCCGCCTGCCGGAAAATCTCGGCCTTCAGCACGATGGGCCGCGTCACGCCGCGGATGGTCAGGTCCCCCGCCACTGTGGCGCTACGGCCGGTGGCGCGAACGGATGTGCTGTGAAAGATCATCCTCGGATAGGCGCCCGCATCCAGCACGGTCGGCCCCTTCAACGCCTGCACCGCAAGCGGAAAGTTCGCCTGAGCCCCCGACACGTCCAGTTCGACATCTATCTGCGAATTGGCCACCCGGTCGAAATCAAGCGTCAGATCGGCCCGCGCCACCGGCATCCGGCCCGTGATGACCCCGGCACCGAAACCCGTCTCGAAGGCCACCACCGATTTGTCGGCCTCCAACGCATAGTCCACCGGCAGCGCCGCCGCAGGGGTGGCGACTGCGACCAGCAGGCACAGGATCAGGCGACGCATGGCATTTTCCTTCCGACCGGGCGACATGCGCCCACCATGCGCCCAATTCCCGCCAACTTGACTAAAATTTGCATCCTCTGTGCACAAATATCCCACAGGGGGAGCCGCATTTGCCAAAGGCAAATGCGGCGTGGGGGACGTGAAGTCCCCCGTCCACGCTTCAGGCATCACCCCCCCCCTTCATCAAGGGGCATGTCGTCCTTGCCCCCGCCGCGCTTCGCGCTACCCTGCGCACGACGAAACCGGAGAGACGAAATGAAGATGATCCCGCTTGGCAGCACCGGGCTTGTGGTGTCGGAACTGTGCCTTGGCACCATGACCTGGGGCAGCCACAACACCGCGACCGAAGGCCACGCGCAGGCCGACATGGCGGTGGACCGGGGGGTCACCTTCTGGGATACCGCCGAGATGTATCCGACCAATCCGGTGCGGGCTGAAACCATCGGCGACACCGAAACCATCATCGGCAGCTGGCTTGCCGCGCGGGGCGGGCGGGACCGGCTGGTGCTGGCGACCAAGATCACCGGCAAGGGCCAGATGCTGCGGCCGGGTCAGCCGATCACCGGGGCCACGCTGCGGGCGGGGGTGGAAGACAGCCTGCGCCGGATGCAGACCCACTACATCGATCTGTACCAGTTGCACTGGCCGAACCGGGGCAGCTATCACTTTCGCCAGTCCTGGACCTATGCCCCCACGGGCATCGACCGGGCGGCTGAAACTGCGCATATGACCGATGTGCTGACCACGGCGCAGGCCTTGGTGGCCGAGGGCAAGATCCGCGCCGTCGGCCTGTCGAACGAATCCGTCTGGGGCGCGGCGCGGTGGCTGCATCTGGCCGACAGTCTGGGTCTGCCGCGCATGGCAAGCGTGCAGAACGAATATTCGCTGCTGTGCCGCCAGTTCGACACCGACTGGGCCGAGTTCAGCCTGGCCGAAGACATGCCGCTGCTGGCGTTTTCGCCTTTGGCGGTCGGCTTGCTGTCGGGCAAGTACGCGGGCGATGTGACGCCCGAGAATACGCGCCGGATGCACACGCCCGACCTTGGCGGCCGGATCACCGCGGGGGTGTTTCCGGCCGTTGCCGCCTATCTGGGCATCGCCGCGCGGCACGGGCTGGACCCGTGCCAGATGGCGATTGCCTTTTGCCGCAGCCGGCCGTTCGTGACCATCCCGATCATCGGGGCCACCACCTTGGCGCAGCTGGGCACCAACATCGGGGCGGTGGGGCTGGTGCTGTCTGCCGAGGTGCTGGCCGAGATCGCGCTGGCCCACCGGGCGCATCCGGCCCCCTATTGAGGGCTTGCGCAATCGCCAAGGCTGGGGCCAAGTGCAGCCCAGATGGAGGACTGCAATGCGCCACCTTGTGATGATTGCTGTGGTGGGGGTACTGGCCGCCTGCCAGATGGGTGGAGATTCGGGAAAGGCCACGCCTGCCCCCAATGCGCTGACGGGTGGCGAGATCGAGGTGACGGCGCTGGACGGCGGCGCAAAGCCGGTGCCGCCGACAAAACCGGTGCCACGGTCAAAACCTGTGCCGGGCGTCGAGGCCGCCAAGCCCGAGATTGTCAAACCTGTGCCTGTCGGACCCGAGGCGGTCGAACCCGTCGCGTCCAAGCCTGATGCGCCCCGGTCCGGTCCTGCTGCGCCCGCCCCCGACCCCGCCCCGCCTCCCAAACCCAAATCGGCGCAGCAGATGGCGTGTGAAAAGAAGGGCGGCAACTGGGGGCTGGCGGGCAAGTCCGGGGCCAGCACCTGCATCACCCCAACGGGCGAAGGCACCAAGCAATGCCGCCGCCAGACTGATTGCACCGGCAGTTGTCTGGCCCGGTCGGGCACCTGCGCGCCCTATGCGCCGCTGTTTGGCTGCAATGAAATTCTTCAGGCTGATGGCAGCCGGGTGACCCTGTGCATCGACTGATCCTTTTGTGCCTGTTGCTGGCAGGGTGTGCTGCCACGCCGCCCACACCGCGCACGGTGTTTCGCGCAGCGGCGGCCCCGATCTATTCCGCCGCGGCCTTCGATCTGTCACGGCTGGAGGGCCGCTGGCTGCAAGCCGCCGCGTTCCGTGCGACCACAACAGCCGACTGCGCCCCCGGCGGGGTCGAGTTTGCCCGCAGCGGCGCAGGGTTGCGGGCCAGCGGGCGGTTGTGCCTGTCGGGGCGCCAGGTGACGGTCAACGGTGCGGTCACGCCCACCGGGCCGGGCCGGTTCGATGTTGCGGGTATGGGCGAATGGTGGGTGATCTGGGGCGACGGCGACTATCGCACCCTTGCGATCGGCACGCCCACCGGGGCCTTCGGCTTTGTGCTGGACCGGGGGCAGATCTCCGGCGACCGCCTGCGCGCCGCGCGCGAGATATTTGATTTCAATGGCTATTCCACCGACTATCTGAAACCGCTTTAACCGATCTGCGCCCGCAGACTGCGCAGATGGGCCGCCACATCGCGCGCGCCCACCTCGGCCTCGCGCACCAGATGGTCGAAATGGCTGGTGATCAGGTTCACCCGGTCACTGTCGCGGAAGGCGATGTAATGGCTGCCCAGATAGATCACCGCCAGCAGCGGGCCGAACACGGTGACGGGGGCTGAAAACACCCGGCGCGCATCGAACAGGTAGATCCGCAGCGCCGGATACAACTGATCGGTCAGCGCGATCAGGCGGTCCAGTTGATCCAGCCGCACCTGCGGCGGCAGGCCCGCATAATACCCGGTCGCCCCGGCGAATGCCGCCAGTTCATGCAGCGGCAGCGCGATTTCATAATCCGACCGCGCGCCGCGCATCCAGTCCAGCCGGTCTTCAAACGCGCCAAGCGCCTGTTCGGCGGTGCGGCCCAGTTGGGGTTCATACTCCCACGCCACCATGGCGCGGGTTTTCAGCATGTCGGGCAGGGTGGCGGGCACATGGCGGATCTTGTAGCCCGCAGCCTCGCGGTGCCAGCCAAAGATCGTCTCGTCGATCAGCGCGCGCGGGGCCTCGGTCATGGTCAGCGAGGTGGCCAGCAGATCGGCCAAAGGCTCGGGCCGGCCCGACAGGCCCAGCAACCAGTCGGCACTGACGCCAAGGCTTTGCGCGCAATCGGCGGCGAGTTGCGCATTGGGCAGGCGCGTGCCCGCGCCCAGCAGGGCCGATACGGTTGACCTGTCCACCCCCACCAGACGCGCCAGCGCGGATTGCGTGACCCCGCGCGTCGCCATCGCCTCGGACAGGCGCTGGCGAAACAGGGCAGAGCGGTCGCGTTTGTCGATCATTCCCGGCATGTGGTGGCTTTACAAAACAGACGTGGCATTTTGTTTGCAATGTTCGGGATTCCGGACAGCAAAAGCAAGTGATATGAAAACCCTGTGAATACCGGAGTTTGCCGTGCGATCTGCCCCCCCGATGTCTGCCTCCCCAACACCTGCCCCCTTCCCGGCTGCGCGCGATATAGAGTGGCCGACCTTGCTGATCATGGGGCTGACCTATCTGGTCTGGGGGCTGGCGACGACGGCGCTGTGGGGCCTTTCGCCGCTGCTGGCCATCGTCGTGACCGGGCTGTGCATCACCCAGTTTTCCTCTTTGCAGCACGAGGTCCTGCACGGCCACCCGTTCCGCAGCACGGCGCTGAACGCGGCGCTGGTCTGGCCCGCGCTGACGCTGACGGTGCCCTATGGCCGGTTCCGCGACACCCATCTGGCGCATCACTACGACCCCAACCTGACCGACCCCTATGATGACCCCGAGTCCAACTATTGTGACCCGGCGGTCTGGGGCCGCATGGCGCCGCCGCTGCGCGCCATGCTGCGGATCAACAACACCTTGCTGGGGCGGATGATGCTGGGGCCGATCATTGGCAATGCCTTGTGGCTGTCGGGCGAGGCGCGGCTTGTGCGGGCGGGGGACCGGGCGGTGCGGCGGGACTGGCTGCTGCATCTGGCGGGGCTGGTTCCGGTGGTCGCCTGGCTGTGGGTCGCGCCGATGACGGGGTGGGGCTATCTGGCTGCGGCCTATCTGGGCCATGCGCTGCTGAAAATCCGCACTTATCTGGAACATCGCGCCCATATCCATGCCCGCAGCCGAACCGTGGTGGTCGAGGACCGTGGCCCGCTGGCCCTGTTGTTTCTGAACAACAATTACCATTCGGTGCATCACAGCCACCCGTCGGTGCCCTGGTATCGCCTGCCTGCGCTGTTCCGCGCCAACCGCAGTCATTTCCTGCGCCGCAATGATGGCTACTATTTTGCGTCCTACCTGCCGGTGTTCCGCGACTATCTGCTGCGCCAGAAAGACCCGGTGGCGCATCCGGTCTGGCCGGTGGTGAAATCCGCCGACCTAGAGGATGCGGCGAAAGACCGGCATGTCGCCTGAATTGTCAAAGAACGGCACCCCCGGCTGCACCTCGCCTGCCAGTATCGCCTGAACTTCGGCCAGCACGACTTCGGTGATGAAGGGCAGATCAAGGCGGCGGACCTGATCCAGACCCACCCAATGCAGATGCGACAGCTCGTCCGAGGCGGCGGTGAAATCCTGCGCATCGCCCGCGACATGGCGGGCAGGCACCAGAAAGAACCGCGCATCAAAGCGGCGCGGGCGGCCCGGCGGGGTGATGGCGCGAAAGACAAACCGCAGCGCCGGCGCATCCGTCAGCGTCAGGCGCAACCCGGTTTCCTCGTGCAACTCGCGCAGGGCGGCGGTGGCAAGGGCGGCAGGGGTGGGCGCACCGGGGGGGCACAGCGCCGCCAGCCGCGCGGCACAGCCCGGATCCAGCGCAATATCTTGCGGCGCGTCGCGGTCGCCCGCATCCACCCCGCCGCCCGGAAACACATATTTCGACGGCATGAACACCGCCCCCGCGCCGCGCAACCCCATCAGAACCTGCGGGCCTGCGGGGCCGTCGCGCCACAGGATCACCGTGGCGGCAGGGCGGATCGCGTCAGGCACCCGGCAGCCCGCTTGGGGCCGGGCCGCCAAAGCCATGCATCCGCTTGGCCCATTGCAGCGCGACCAGCGCCCCCTTCAGGCGCGGCAGCAGATACAGCGACAGTGCCACGGTGCCGACCGAAAATACCGCCGACAGCACCAGCGGATCGGGCCGCCAGCGGATGAAGGAATACAGGATCAGCGGCGCCATCAGATGCCCCACGATCAGGATGGTCAGATAGGCCGGCCCGTCATCGGCGCGCTGATGATGCAGCGCCTCGCCGCAGACGGGGCAACTGTCGCGCACCTTCAGATAGCCGCGCAGCATCGGCCCTGCGCCGCAACTGGGGCACTTGCGCCGCCAGCCGCGCCACATGGCGGGCTTCAGCGGACGTTCGCCGTTTTCGTCTTCGGTCAGGGTCTGGGGCAGAAGGGTGGGCATGTGCGTCTCGATCCAAAGCGCGGCTTTCCTGCCGGGGGCGGTTTGTTCAGTCATAGCCCAGACCGCAGGCAAAGTTGAGAGGGCGCAGGCCACCTGTGTCCCGATGTCGCAAAATACTGCGACGGAAAGCCCGGACTGCGGCGTTTGACCTGACACAAGGGACAGCAACGACGCCGCCCCTGATGACAACCGGAGACGTGAGAATGACCCCGAACACCCCTGACACCGACGCAACCCCGGATACCGCCCGCGCGGCGACGCCGAAAACCCTGTCGACGCGCCTGCGCGGCGTGCTGGCCCCCAGGACGCTGGCGATGATGGCGCTGGCGGGCGTGACGGCTGCGGCCCTGACCACCACCGCGATGGCGGAACGCGGGCCTGGCCCGGACGGCGGCGGCGAAGGGCATGGTCCCTTCTCGATGCAGAACTTCGACACCATCGACGCCGACAAGGATGGCAAGATCACCCAGGCCGAGCTTGACAGCTTTCGCAAGGCCGAGATTGCCAGCGCCGACACCAATGCCGACGGTTTCATGACGGCAGAGGAACTGGCCGGGATGAACCTGAAGCGCATGACCGAACGAGCGACGGACATGGCCACCAAAATGGTCGAAACTCTGGATTCCGATGCCGATGGCAAGCTGTCGGCGGCGGAAATGACTGCCCGCCCGATGCCTGCCAGACCGTTCGACCGCATCGATGCTGACGATGATGGCGCGATCACCAAGGCCGAAGCACAGGCCGCGGCCGACCGCATGGCCGAAGGCGGCCGCGGCAAGAAAAAGCACCAGGGCGACAACGACTGACCTGGTGTTTCCCCTCCGGAGGCGTCCCGATCCCCTGCCTCCGGGGGGTGTTTTTCCGGCTGTGATGTTTGCGATCCGGTCCGAAACAGGGTAATCCGGACAGAGGATGGATATGGCTCTTGATCTTGCCGCAGTCTCGGATGAGGCGTTGATGGTGCTGTATGCCAACGGCGACCCTGCGGCTGCGCGCACCCTGACGCTGCGCCTGACGCCCCGGATTCTGGGCTATGCCGCCCGGATACTGGGCGGCGACCGGGCCGAGGCCGAAGATGTGGCGCAAGAGGCCATGCTGCGGCTGTGGCGGGTGGCGCCCGACTGGCGGCAGGATGAGGCGCGGGTCAGCACCTGGGCCTACCGGGTGGTGACAAACCTGTGCACCGACCGCCTGCGCCGCCGCGTGCGCAGACCTGCGACCGCGCTGGACGATGCACCCGAAGTGGCGTCCGGGGCAGCGGGGGCGGTGGCGGGCCTGATCGAGGCCGACCGCATGGCGGCGTTGCAGACCGCGCTGTCGGCCCTGCCGGACCGCCAGCGGCAGGCGGTGGTGTTGCGTCACATCGAGGGGATGTCGAACCCCGAGATTGCCGCCATCATGGATCTGGGGGTCGAGGCCGTGGAAAGCCTGACCGCCCGTGGCAAGCGCAGCCTTGCGGCCCTGTTGTCAGGGCAGCGCGAGGCCCTGGGATATGAGGATAGCGAATGACCGTTCCCCCGAAGACGACCGATCCTGCGGCAGGTGACGATCTGGACCTGCTGTTTGCCGCTGCGGCCCAGGCTCCGCTGCTGCCGTCCGATGCGCTGCTGGCGCGGGTGCTGGCCGATGCGGTGACCCATCAGCCGCCCGCGGCGGCGCCCCGGCCCGCCCTGCGCGCGGCGGCGGCCCGGCGTCCGGGCTTCTGGACCCGGCTTGCCGCCGCTGTGGGCGGGGCTGGGGTGCTGGCGGGTCTTGGCTCGGCCGCGATGGCCGGGGTGATGATCGGCTTTGCCGAACCTGCCGCCCTGTCGATGGTGACCGGCGGCATCTATGAAACGACGCTGGATGCGGTGGATCTTGTGCCATCGTTCGATCCGTTCCTGACCGAAGGCTGATGCGAGGGTTGATGACATGACACCGACAGATGGTCCCGCTGTGCCGCCTGCTGGAGCGGAGCCTGTGAAACCCCCGGCCCCCCGCTGGATGAAGGCTGCGCTGGCGGTTTCCGTGGCGGTGAACCTTGCCGTGGCGGGGCTGGTGGCCGGGGCCGTGCTGAAGGACGGCCCGCCGCACCGGGCGGCGGCGGGGCAGGATTTCGGCTTTGGTCCCTTCACCGACGCGCTGTCAAAGGCAGACCGCGCGGCGCTGCGGCAGGGGTTTCTGTCCGCCGCCCCCGAGTTTCGGGACCAGCGCCGCCAGGCGCGCGCCGAGTTCGACGGCGTGCTGGCGGCGCTGCGGGCCGTACCCTTCGATGCGCCGGGCTTGCGCGCCCTGCTGGATGCCCAACATGCCCGCGCGATGTCGCGGTTCGAGATTGGCCGCACGCTGATCTATGACCGGATCACCGCCATGACCCCCGAGGACCGGGCGGCCTTTGCCGACCGGCTGGAGCAGGGCATGAAACGCGGCCCGAAGGATCGCATGAAAGACCGGCCCCTGGGCGGCTGACGCCGAGGCGGCGATCCGCGCGATTTGCGGGCTGTCAGGCTGCTGTCCGGCTGAAGGTCACCTGATTGCGCCCCGCCGCCTTCGAGGTCATCAAGGCGCGGTCCGCCCGGTCCACCATGTCTGACACATGATCAGCCCCCCGCTGGCCTGCGACGTGACCGGGCACCGAAACCGCAACCCCGATGGAGACAGTCACCGACAGCGCCTGCCCGCCGCCGATGCGCATGGGCAATTCCTCGATCGCGTGACACAGCCGTTCGGCCACGCCGCGGGCTTCGTCCAGGTCGGTGGCGGGCAGGGCGATCAGAAATTCCTCGCCCCCGATGCGGGCCAGCAGATCGTCGGCGCGCAGATTGACCGACAGCCGCCGCGCCACTTCGACCAGCACGCAATCGCCGGCCGCATGGCCGAAGCGGTCGTTGACCGACTTGAACCTGTCCAGATCAATCACCATCACGGCAAACTGCGCGCCCGACACCGCCGCCTCCTCGGCGATGGTCACCAGATGCGGCAGCGCAAAGCGCCGGTTGTACAGCCCGGTCAGCGGGTCGATCATCGCCATGCGCAGCCCCGTCTGCACCGAGGCCCGTGCCCTGTCACCCTGTCGTTTGCGGCGCAGCAGGCTGCGCAGGCGCAGCACCAGTTCGCGCCCCGTCACATCGGCGGGCACGATGTCATTGGCGCCCAGATCAAAGGCCATCGCCGCCGTATCGCCGCCATCCTGCGCGCCCAGGATGCAGACGGCGGCATGGCGGGTGGTGCTGCGGCTGTGCAGGTCGGACATCAGGCGCAACCCGCCGCCCGGCCCGCCAAGATCGGCCTCGATCATGAACACGTCGGGGGCTGTGCCATCGCCGCCGTCGGCCAGCACGTCTTCGCGCGACAGGATGATCACCCGGTCCGACATCAGCGATTGCAGTTCGCGCCGCCAGCGCAGGGCCGCGTCCGCCCGGTCGGCCACCAGCGCGATGGTGGCGGGGCGTTCAAACACCGGCGCCGCCTCGGCCAGACCATAGGCGTCCGCCCGCAACCGGGCCTGCCCGGTGCCGAACCCTTCGCCGTCGCGCCCGCGCAGCAGGTTGCGCAGGCGTGCCAGCAGGGTCTGTTCGTCGAAGGGTTTGGTCAGCACATCATCCGCCCCGGCCTGCAAGGCCGCCAGCCGGGCATCGGCATCCTGGCTTGCGGTCAGCACCACCACGGGAATGTCGCGGGTCAGCGGGTCGGCACGCAGGCGGCGCAGCACCTCTGCCCCCGGAATGTCGGGCAGCATCAGGTCCAGCAAGATCAGATCCGGGCTTTCCGACCGGGCAAGGCGCAGGCAGCTTTCCCCGTCAGCCGCAAGGATCGGCTGATAGAACGCCGCCCCCAGCTTGACCTTATAGACGATCCGGTTGGTCGCCAGATCGTCAACGATGAGAACCTTGCCATCCATCCGCGTCTGCCCAAGCCCCGCTGTGTCACTTCTCCTCCATCTGACGCCGATTTGGTTAAGAAAACCTTTCCGCTTTGGTCACAGACATGCGAGGTCAGGGCCGATGACAGGTGAAATGCGGGAAAAACCATCATGATGCGGCAGGAATCCGCCGAAACCATCGCCTTGCAGGCGCTAGGCTGGCTGGCTGGCAATGACGATCTGTTTCCAACCTTTCTCGGGTCGACCGGGGCCGCCCCGTCCGAGATTGCGCAACGCGCCGCCGAGCCTGCCTTTCTGGCTTCGGTTCTGGACTTTCTGCTGATGGATGATGCCTGGATCATCGCCTTTTGCGATGCGGCGGGTCTTGCCTATACCGACCCGCGCAATGCCCGCGCGGTGATGCCCGGCGGCGAGGCAAGCTGGAGCTGATTGCATTTCGCCCGCCCGCCCGCCACAGTCGCATCCAAGCAGGAGACACCCATGATCGACGCGGTACTTTTCGACAAGGACGGCACGCTTTTCGACTTTCGCGCCAGCTGGGGCGGGTGGGCGCGGGCCTATCTGACCAGCATCGCGCGTGACGCGGCCCATGCCGCGGCCATGGGGCGGGCGATCGGCTATGACATGGCGTCGGGGCAGTTTGCCCGCGACTCGGTGGTGATCGCGGCAACCTCGGCCGAAATCGCGGCGGCGCTGCTGCCGCATCTGCCGGGCAAGACCCAAGGCGAGATCAGCGCCCATATCAACGCCACCGCCGCAGGGGCCGCGATGTCGCAGGCGGTGCCGCTGAAACCCCTGCTTGCGGCGCTGAAGGCGCGGGGTCTGAAGGTGGGGCTTGCGACCAACGATTTTGAAGCCGCCGCCCGCGCCCATCTGGCCGCGCATGACATCACCGCCTATTTCGATTTCATCGCGGGCTATGACAGCGGCCATGGGGCCAAGCCCGGCCCCGGCATGTGCCTTGGCTTTGCCCGCGCCGTCGGGGTGGACGCTGCCCGCATCGCCATGGTCGGCGACAGCACCCATGATCTGGAGGCCGGCCGCGCCGCCGGGATGCGCACGATTGCCGTCTTGACAGGCATTGCCGGGGCCGAGGAACTGCGGGCCTTGTCGGATGTGGTCTTGCCCGATATCGGTGACATTCCGGGCTGGCTGGATCAGCTTTCGGCGGCCTGAGCCTGCGGCCTGCCAAAAACGACACAATCATGTCGCAAACGCAGGTCGCATTGCGGTGCGGCATCGTTCATCCTTGGACAGAGTGAAGCCGGAGGGATGACCATGACCGACGAACCGGGCCGCAAGCGCCGCGCAGGGGGCCGTGCGGGCAACAAGCAACGGGCTGGAACCGCCGTCATCGATCAGATGCCCTGGCGGATTCCGGTCAACCCGGACCGCCCGACCGAGCCTCTGGACGGCGAAGGGGTGCAACGCATTCACCGGGGCGCGATGAAGATTCTGTCGGACATCGGCATCGAGTTTCTGAACCCCGAAGCCGTCACCATCCTGAAACGCGCAGGCTGCACGGTGAACGGGACCAACGTGCGGATGGACGAGGATTTCGTGATGGAAATGCTGGGCCACGCGCCCGAGCAATTCACCATCACGCCGCGCAACCCCGACCGCGAAGTGATCATCGGTGGCAAGCACATGGTGTTTGTCAACGTGTCGTCCCCACCGAATGCCTGGGATCTGGAGCGGGGCAAACGGTCGGGCGACTTTGAATCCTTCAAGGAATTCATGAAGCTGACGCAGTATTTCAACTGCATCCACATTGCGGGCGGCTATCCGGTTGAGCCGATCGACATTCACCCTGCCGTGCGCCATCTGGACTGCCTGTATGAAAAGCTGACCCTGACCGACAAGGTGGTGCACGCCTATTCGCTTGGGGCGGAACGGGTGGAGGATGTGATGGAGATGACCCGCCTTGCGGGTGGTCTTAGCCAAGCAGAGTTCGACGCCAAACCCCGGATGTACACCAACATCAACTCGGTCAGCCCGCTGAAGCACGACTACCCGATGCTGGACGGCGCGATGCGGCTGGCCCGGCGCGGCCAGCCGGTGATCGTGACGCCCTTTACCCTTGCGGGGGCCATGGCTCCGGTGACGATGGCCGGGGCTGTGGCCTTGAGTTTGGCCGAGGCTTTGGCGGCTATTGCCCTGCTGCAATACATCAACCCCGGTTGCCCGGTGGCGATTGGCACCTTTACCAGCAACGTCGACATGAAATCGGGCGCCCCCGCCTTTGGCACGCCGGAATACATGCGCGCCACGCAGATGACCGGGCAGTTGGTGCGGCATTACAAGCTGCCGATGCGGTCGTCGGGGGTCTGTGCCGCCAACGTGCCGGACGGGCAGGCGATGTGGGAAACCTCGAACTCTCTGTGGGCGGCGGTGCAGTCGGGCACCAACATGGTCTATCACGCGGCGGGCTGGCTGGAGGGGGGGCTGATCGCCAGCCCCGAAAAATTCGTGATGGATTGCGAAGTGTTGCAGATGATCCAGCGCTATTTCGAGGAGGCGACCTTTGCCACCACCGACGATGACATTGCGCTGGATGCCATCCGCGAGGTTGGCCCCGGCGGGCATTACTTTGGCTGCCAGCACACGCAAGACCGCTATTCCACCGCCTTTTACGCGCCCTTCGTTTCCGACTGGCGCAACTATGAAGCGTGGCAGATCGACGGGTCGGTCTGGACGGCCGAGCGCGCCCACGCGATCTACAAGCAGATCATCAAAGAATTTGAAGCCCCCGAGATGAACGAGGACCACCGCGAAGAACTGCGCCGCTTCGTCGCCAAACGCAAGCAAGAGGGTGGCGCGCCGACAGACTTCTGATGGGGTGTCGGGTGCAAGGAGGGCACACTTCCTCGCCCCGGCGCAGGCCGGGGCCTCCCGCCACGGGATGCTTCGCACAAAGGATGGGGTGATTGCGGCCTTTTGCGCGGCGGGGTAGCTTGCGCGCGATCACCAGACCGCAAGGATGCGCCCGATGGACAGTTTGACACGCAACCGCCTGCTGATGGCGGCTATCGGGGCGATTGCAGGCATCAGCCTCTATGCCCTGTTCGAGGTGCTGGATCAGGCCCTGTTGCCGGATCGGGCGGCGCTGTGGCTGACCTGCTTTGCCGCCGTGTTCTTCAGTGCGCTGCTGGCGCTGACCGGCCCGTTGCCGGTGCTGCGCGCCGGGCTGCGCGCCTTGGTTTTGGCCTTGCTTGTGGCGACGCTGCTGTTCTGGGCGGGCTTGCGCTATGACAGTGTCAGCGGTTTTGCCAACGGGGCGCTGGCGTTTCTGGCGGTGCTGGTGCTGGCGACATTGCCGCTGCCCTTCATCATCGCCGCCGATGGGCCGGGGTGGCGGGATTACCCCACCCTGTTCAGCCAAAGCTGGACCATTCTGGTGCGGATGGCGACGGCCTGGGTCTTTGTCGGCGTCGTCTGGCTGGTGGTGTTCCTGTCGGATGCCCTGCTGTCGATGGTCGGCGTGACGCTGATCGGTGATGTGATTGAAAACGCGGGCGTCGTGTTTGTCCTGAGCGGTGCCGTGCTGGGCCTGGCCCTGGCGGTGGTGGCCGAACTGTCGGGAATGGTGTCGCCGCATCTGGTGCTGCGCTTGTTGCGGCTGTTGTTGCCGGTGGTCGTGGGGGTGATGGCGGTGTTTCTGGTGGCCGTGCCATTGCGCGGCATGACCGGGTTGTTCCAGAACCTGTCGGCGGGGTTCATCCTGCTGGCGATGGCCGGGGCCGGGATTGCGCTGGTGTCGACGGCGGTGGACCAGACCGATGCCGAGGCCGCCCATCACCCGATCATTGCCGGAGCCGCGCGGGCGGCCTGTCTGATGCTGCCCTTGCTGGCGGCGCTTGGGGCGTGGTCGGTCTGGCAGCGCGTCGCCCAATATGGCTGGACGCCGGAACGCCTGTTCGCGGCCACTGTGGCGATGTTCGCGCTGGCTTACGGCCTCGTCTATGCGCTGGCCGTGCTGCGGGGGGCCATGTGGCGCGCACAGGTGCGGCGTGGCAACACGCTGATGGCGGTCTTGCTGATGGCGGTGGCGGTGATGTGGCTGACCCCGGTGCTGAACGCCGAGCGCATCTCGGCGCGCAGTCAGGTGGCGCGCTATACTACCGGCGCGGTGAAGGCCGAGGCGATGGACCTGGCCGCGCTGGCCACCTGGGGCCGCGCGGGGGCGGACGCGCGTGCAACCCTTGCAGCCCTGGCCGAAACCGCCGGCCATGAGGCGCTGGCGACCCGTCTGGCACAGGGCGACGGCACCGAAGCCGCGGACCCGGCGGTGGCGGTGGCGGGCCTTGCGGCGCTGATGCCGCTGCAACCGCCGACCGCCACCGCCACGCGGGATTTCCTGCTGGCGGGGCTGGACGCCTATGCCGTGCAGGACTGGACGCTGGCCTGCGGGCGCAGGCAACAGCCGGGGGGCGAACCCGGCTGTCTGATGGTGGTGGCGGACCTGTGGCCGCGCGAACCCGGCGAGGAGGCGATCGTGCTGCTGGATCAGGGGGGCTGGGCCTTGGTGCAGGGGGCGATCTTCCGCGATGGCAAGACCGAAACCCGGCAGGTCTGGGCCGGGCCGGGCGGCACGCTCGACACGCAGACAGCCCTTGCCCTGCTGTCGCAATGGCAGGCCGAGGCCCCGCCTCTGGCCCCGGTGCCGCTGAACCAATTGGGGGTCGAGGGCGGGTTCATCCTGCTGCCCTGACCCTGTTGGCATGTTGTTAACGACTTGGCGGTAGCCTTGCGGGGAATCAAAGGGGACAGGACGATGCATGGCTTGATCAACCGCGCAGTACAGTGCTTTCTGCGCGACATGTATGGGCCTGACCTGTGGCTGCGCGTCGTGCAGGACGCAGGCCTGCCCTTCGACAGTTTCGAGCCGATGCTGCGCTATGACACCAGCCTGACCGACGGTGTCATCGCCTCGGCCGCCCGCATCCTGAACCGCCCGCGCGAAGCCCTGCTGGAAGATCTGGGCCACTATCTTGTCTCGCATCACAATCTTGAGGCGTTGCGCCGCCTGCTGCGCTTTGGCGGCGTCAGCTTCGGCGATTTCCTGAACTCGCTGGAGGATTTGCCCGGCCGGGGGCGGCTGGCGGTGCCGGACCTGAACCTGCCCGATCTGGTGCTGCAAGACCGTGGCGACCAGATCTATGCGCTCAGTTGCCGGTTTGCGCTGCCGGGGGTGGGGCATGTGATGCTGGGGCTGCTTCGGGCGATGGCCGATGATTATGGCGCGCTGGTGCTGCTGGACCATGACGGCATGGTGGCGGGGGTCGAGGTGATCTCGATTCATCTGGCTGATTCCAGCCATACGCCGGGCCGCCGGTTCGATCTTGCAGCGCCGGTGGGGTAAGCCATGGACGGAACGATTTCAGACCGCGTGGCAAGCCTGGACCGGGTGGCGCTTGACTGGCTGATGCCGATGCATCTGGCCCTGTCGGCCACCGGTCATATCACCAGCGCGGGGTCCACGCTGGTCAAGATGCTGCCTGGCCAGCGTCTGATCGGGCGCGGCATATTCGACGTGTTCGACCTGCGCCGTCCCGGCGGGGTCACGACGGCAGAAGGGCTGATGGCGCGGGCGGGGCAACGGCTGCTGCTGCACCCAAAGGGCTGCCCGGATGATGGCTTGCGCGGGGTGGCTATGCCGATGGCGGACGGGCAGGGGCTGCTGATCAACCTGTCCTTCGGCATCGGCGTGATCGACGCCGTGCGCCGCCACGCCCTGACCGAAGCCGATTTTGCCGCCACTGACCTGACGGTCGAACTGCTGTATCTGGTCGAGGCCAAGACAGCGGTTATGGAAGAACTGAAGGGCCTGAACCTGCGGCTGCAAGGGGCCAAGATCGCGGCGGAAGAACAGGCGCTGACCGACCCGCTGACCGGCCTGCGCAACCGCCGCGCGGCAGACCTGCAACTTGATCTGCTGTTCGCGGGCCGGCGGGCCTTCAGCGTGATGCAGATGGACCTCGATTTCTTCAAGGCGGTGAACGACAGTCTTGGGCATGCGGCGGGCGATCATGTGCTGCGCGCGGTGGCGCGGGTGCTGCGCGAACAGACCCGCGCCGAAGACTGCGTGGCCCGCATCGGCGGCGACGAGTTTCTGATCATCTTTCCCGGCCTGTCCGACCCCGCCCTGCTGCGCCAGATCGCCAACCGGATCATTGGCCAGATCAGCCGCCCGATCGGGTTTGAAGGGCAGGACTGCCGGGTGTCTGCCAGCATCGGCATGGGCCTGTCGACGCAATACGTCAGCCCGCAAAGCCACCGCATGCTGCATGATCTGGATGCCGCGCTATATGCCGCCAAACGGGCGGGGCGCGAACAGGCGATGATGGTGGATACGTCGGTGCAAGGCGCGCAGGGCAAGTGAACCTTGCCAGGTCGCCTCTATGCGACCCGCGGCCAAACATTGTCATCATCAGGGAAATTGGCAGCCCGTAGGGGAGTCGAACCCCTCTTACCAGGTTGAAAACCTGGTGTCCTAACCGATAGACGAACGGGCCACTAAGTGGTGTCGGGTGCATAATGGGCGGCTTGGCGGTTCGCAAGGGAAAAATGCGTCCGGGAGCACAGTCCTAGGCACAGAGGGCGCGTTTGCAGGCCGCCGCCTAGCCGTCTTGCGCGCGGTGTCAGCCGCTGTGGGCCGCGTCTTCCAGCCGCAACTGTACCTTGGTGCGCCCGCCGTAGGTGTTCAGCTCCAGCCGGCCTGCCAGATGAAACCGCCGGTGCCCCGCGTTTTCCAGCGCCGGGCCAAGCGGGCCGTCGAAGGCCCCGAAGGCCACGGCGTCGATGCGCGCGCCGCCGGTGTCGCCAAAGCTGAGCCGCAGATGCGCCGACCCGATGCGCCGGGCCTGCACGGCCACATCGGCAAAGGCAAAGCGCGGGGCAGGGGCCGAGGCCCCGAACGGCCCCGCCTGTTCGATCTGTTCGACCAGTGCCGGGGTGGCCGCCTGCGGCATCAGCAGGCTGTCGATGCGCAGATCGCCGGGGCCGCCCGACCCCGCCCCTTGCCGCGCCAGCAAGTCACCCAGACGCGCCATCGCAGGCTCCAGCCGGTCACGCGCCACCGTCAGACCCGCCGCCATCTTGTGCCCGCCACCCTTGATCAACAGCCCCTCGGAGGCCAGCCGATGCACCGCCGCCCCAAGATCGACGCCCGACACCGACCGGGCCGACCCCTTGCCGATGTCGCCGTCAAACCCGATCACCACGGCGGGGCGGTGCGTCGCCTCTTTCAGCCGGGCGGCCACAATGCCCACCACGCCCGGATGCCAGCCATCGGCGGCGGCCCAGACCAGCGGGCCGTCCAGCCCCCGTGCCTCGGCCTGCGCCAAAGCTTCTTCGCGCACCCGGCCCTCGATCTCGCGGCGTTCGGTGTTCAGCAGGTCCAGCCGGGCCGCAAGGCTCGCGGCCTCGGTCGGGTCATCGGTGGCCAGCAGTCGCGCGCCAAGATCGGCCTGCCCGATGCGGCCCCCGGCATTGACGCGCGGACCCAGCAGAAACCCGAGCGCATAGGGGGTGGGGGCGGTGTCCATGCGCGCGAGGTCTGCCAAGGCACGCAGGCCGGGCCGGTCGCGCCGCGCCATCACCCGCAGCCCTTGCCGCACGAAGGCGCGGTTTACCCCGGTCAGCGGGGCCACATCGGCCACGGTCGCCAGCGCCACCAGATCAAGCAGGGCCATCAGATCGGGGCCTTGCACGCCCTCGCTGCGCAACTGCCGGTTGGCCTCGACCAGCATCAGGAACACCACTGACGCGGCACAAAGATGGGCCAGCGCGCCATCCTCATCCTGCCGGTTGGGGTTCACCACGGCCAGGGCCGGGGGCAGGGTTTCGGCGCCAAGGTGATGGTCCAGCACCACCACATCCGCGCCCTTGGCCGCCGCGATAGGGTCATGCGACAGGGTGCCGCAATCGACGCAGAGGATCAGGTCATGGTCGCGCGCCAGCCCCTGCATTGCGGCCACGTTCGGGCCATAGCCTTCGTCGATCCGGTCGGGAACATACAGCGTGGCGCGGCGCCCCATGGCGCGCAGCCAGATGATCAGCAGGGCGGCAGACGACCCGCCATCCACGTCATAATCGGCAAACACCGCAATGCGCTGATTGTCTTTCACCGCCCGCAGGAACCGCGCGGCGGCGGGTTCCATATCCTTCAGGCTGCGGGGGTCGGGCAGCAGGTCACGCAGCACGGGTGCCAGAAAGGCCGCCGCATCCGACGGCGCAACACCACGCGCCACAAGGGTCTGGCACAGGGCCATCGGCAGATGGGTGCCCTGCGCCATCGCCTCGGCCAGCCGGTCAGCCTCCAGCCCCGGACCGATCCAGCGGCGTCCGGTCAGCGAGGCTTCAACGTCAAGAAAAGCGCGGGTCATGCGGCTTGTCTTGCCTCATGCGCCCGCGCGCTGCAAGTCAGCCCTTGGCCTCGACGGCGGCATCCCGCAGCGCATGCGCTATCAGGTCAAGCTCGGCCTCGGTCAGGCGGGTGGGCAGGCGCACATCGCAGGCCCGCATCAGCATGGCGCGGGTTTGCGGCAGTTCGGGCGCATCGCCCAGAAACTGCCAGTTCCAGAACGCCCGTGCATTGCCCTCGGACAGGCCGAAGATCTGCACCTTCACGCCGCGCGCCGCTGCTGCGGCCTGAAAGCCCATGGCCTGCGCATCGGTCCAGCCGCCCACCAGATTGAACTGGATGGAATCGGGCGCACGCTGTTCCGGGGGCAGCGCCTCGGGCACCTTCAGCGAGGCGCAGCTGTTCAGCACGGCGGCCACGCGGTCATGCCCGGTGCGGCCCCTGGCCACCCGGTCGGCCACCAGCGGCAGTTGCGGGCGGATCACCGCAGCCGACAGGTTCTGCATGCGCAGATTGTACAGGGGCAGGCGGTTCTGCCAGTGGCCAAAGCTGTTTTGCAGCCCCGGATGTTTCTTCCAGTTTTCCTCATAAGCCCCCGACATGATCACCGCGCGGGCGGCAAGTTCGGGATCATCCGTCACCAGGATGCCGCCTTCGCCCGCATTGACCAGCTTGTAGGACTGGAAGGAAAAGCACCCCACCCGGCCAATGGTGCCGATGTTGCGGCCGTTCCAGGTGGTGCCAAGCGAATGGGCCGCATCCTCGATCACCGGAATGCCCGCCGCATCGCACAGCGCCATGATCGCGTCCATGTCAGAGGTATGACCGCGCATGTGGCTGATCATCACCGCAGCAGCCCCCGGCAGTTTCGCTGCGAAATCAGCCATGTCCACGCGGTAGTTCGCACCAACCTCGACCAGCACCGGCACGCAGTCGGCATGCACCACGG
Source organism: Pseudomonadota bacterium (assembly GCA_040385825.1). Classification (GTDB taxonomy): domain Bacteria; phylum Pseudomonadota; class Alphaproteobacteria; order Rhodobacterales; family Rhodobacteraceae; genus JANNNF01. The sequence goes on from JAZKGQ010000026.1 coordinate 61,617, forward strand.
CAGACGGGACGGCGGCAAAGGTGAAGGCCGGGATCAGGACCTGCGCGCCGCGCGGCAGGTCCAGCGCCTTGAGCGACAGGAACAGGGCGGCCGAACAGCTTGACACCGCAAGGGCATAGCGCGCGCCCAGAAGGGCGGCAAACTCGGCCTCCAGCAGCGCCACGGGCGCGCCTTCGGCGGCGGTGTAGCGGAACAGATCGCCCGAGTTCAGCAGCCGCGCCACCTCGGCCATCGCGGCCTCGGGGATAGGTTCGGCCTCATGGCAGTTGGGGGCAATCGTCTGTCCGTCGGGGGCCATCTTGCAGCTTTCCTGAAACTGATCTTCGGGAAATCTGTAAATGCAGCCGGGCCGCAACGCCAGTGACATGTTGATGACGGGGGCGGAAAGCCGCCGAAACGCCGCGACGGGCACAAGGCACTGGCCGGGGGCCAGGGCGCAAAGGTCGGTTCTTCCCCGCCGTCTTACCGCACCGCGGCCCGCGCGGCGACGGCCTGCGCGGCCTCGGCCAGTTCGTGCCAGGCGGTGCGCGCCATCGACCGGAACACCAGCAGGTCAAACGACGTGTCCCCGCTGCGGATGACGACGGCGTTCATGTGGTTCAGCGGTGCCCTTGCCGCCGTCCCGACGGGAAACGCCGCCAGCCGCAGGTCCAGTGGCAGCAGACGCGCCAGCACCTCGACGCTGGCGGGGCCAGTGATGGACAGGCAGGTCCAGCCACCGGACTGGTCGGTGACGGCGGCCCCCTCCAGCACCGGGGCGGCCACGCCCAGCAAGAACGCCTGATCCCGCCCGGTCCAGATGATGCGGGCGGCCCCTTTGGTCTGCATCTCATTCGGGCCGGGCATCGACAGGCCCAGGGGCTTCAGCCCCTTGTTTGCCGGTTTTGCCCCGCCCGGATACAGCGCGACCGAGGTGATCGGCCCCACGTCAACCTCGGCCAGCGTCACGCCACCAAGGGTCAACTGCCGCCCGTCCAGCGCGGATTTTGCTATCAGTTCAGGCACGAAGCTTCTCTCCCTCTGGGTCGTGGAACACCGGATGGCACACCTCGCACAGCACATCCAAGCCCCGCAGGTGATCGACCAGCCGGACCCGCTGCCCGTGCCGCGCGCGACCGTCTTTCAGGAATCCTATGCCGATCCAGGCGCTTAGCGTTGGCGACCAGCAGACAGAGGTCACATAGCCGTGGCTGTGGTCGCGGTCCACCACGTCACCGGGGGTAAACAGATGCGCCCCCGACACAATCGCGGTGTCGGTCAGCGCGCGCAGGCCCACCAGTTGTTCACGATCCGGCCCCACAAGTCCGGGGCGCATCGCGCTGGTCTTGCCGATGCAGTCTTTCCTGGGGCTGACCATCTTTTCCATGCCGATGTCAAAGGCCGTCACCCGGCCGTGGATCTCGGCATGGGTGATGAAGCCTTTCTCGATGCGCAGCACGTTCAGCGCCTCCATCCCGTACGGCCCGCCGCCCATGGTTTCGGCCCGCGCCAGCAGGTCGCGGAACAGCGCCTCGCCGTACCGCGTCGGAACTGCGATTTCATAGCCTTCCTCGCCGGAAAAGCTGATGCGGAACAGGCGGGCATCCACGCCGCCGATGCGCACCGGGCCAACCGACATGAAGGGGAAATCGGCAATGGGGGCATCCAGCAACGAATTCAGCAAAGCCCGCGCCTTTGGCCCGGCCACCGCAAACTGCGCCCAGCTTTCGGTGACAGAGATGAACCGCAGATCCCACTCCGCACAAAACGCCTGATGCACGAAATCCAGATGCCGCATCACCAGCCCCGCCGCCGCCGTGGTGGTGGTCATCAGGTAGTGGTTTTCGCCCAGACGCGCGGTGGTGCCGTCATCCAGCACCATGCCATCTTCGCGCAGCATCAGGCCATAGCGGACACGGCCCACGGCCAGGGTGCTGAAGGTATTGGTGTAAACGAAATCCAGAAACCGCGCGGCGTCGCGGCCCTGAATGTCGATCTTGCCAAGGGTGGACACATCGGCCACCCCCACGCTGTCGCGCACGATGGCCACCTCGCGGTCGCAGGCCTCGCGCCAGGTCGCCTCGCCGGGTTTGGGGAAATAGCTGGGGCGATACCACAAGCCGGCCTCGATCATCGGGGCCAGACGGTCGCGGCTGGCCTGATCGGAGGTCAGAAAGCGCTGCGGGGCAAAGCCCATGCCCCGGCCACCCGCGCCCAGGGCTGCGATGGACACCGGCGTATAGGGCGGGCGGAAGGTGGTGGTCCCGGTTTCCGGGATCGCCCGCCCGGTGGCATCGGCGAGAATCGCCAGCGCGTTGACGTTGGAATTCTTGCCCTGATCCGGGGCCATGCCTTGCGTGGTATAACGCTTCATGTGTTCGACGGAACGGAAGTTTTCCTGCGCCGAAAGCTGCACATCCTTGGTGGTCACATCATTGCCAAAGTCGAGCCAGGCCCGGCCCTTGCCCTGCACCGCCCAGAGGGGGGCAAGGCGGTAGGGGGCATCCTCGGCCACGGGCATCGCCATGTCGGGCGCGGTTTTGTCGAAGGCTTTCAACGCCTCGACCGCCGCCTGATGCCCCGCCGCAAGTGCGCCATGGGTGCTGAACGTGCCATTCGCGGCCCCCGCCACGATCATGCCGGGGATGGCGCCGTCAGACGGCACGAAGGCCGCCAGATCATCGGACCAGCGCGGGCGGCCGTTCATGTGGCAGGTCAGGTGCAGCGTCGGGTTCCAACCGCCCGACATGGCAAGGCAATCGGTTTCGATCCGGAACTCCGCTGTGCCCTTGCGCAGGGTGATGCCGGTCAGGGCGTGGCGGCCGCTGGTGTCCACCACTTCGGCCCCCACATGCACCGGGCAATCCTCGACCGTTGACGCATCGGGGCGGCTGTCGATGATGGCGGCCACCGTCACGCCTGCGGCCATCAGATCGCGCGCGGTCTGGCGGGCGGCGTCGTTGTTGGCGAACAGGGTGATCCGCTTGCCGGGGACGGCGCCGTAGCGGTTCAGGTAGGTCTGCACCGCGCTTGCCAGCAGAATGCCGGGGCGGTCGTTCATCGGAAAGGCAATCGGTCGTTCCAGCGCGCCCGCGCACAGGATCGCGCGGCCCGCCGTGATGCGCCAGAAACATTCGCGCGGCAGGTTGGGGCGGGCGGATTTGTGCAGCCCCACCCGCTCTAGCGCGCCATAGATGCCGTGGTCATAGGCCCCGGTGACGGATGTGCGCGGCATCAGGCGGACGTTGGGCAAGGCGGCCAGTTCGGCCAGCACACCCGCCACCCAATCGGTCGCAGGGGCATCGTTGATCAGGCCGGTGTCCGACAGCAGTCGGCCGCCCATCTCGTGGCTTTCATCGGCGAGGATCACATCCGCCCCGGCGCGTGCGGCGGTCAGGGCCGCCATCAACCCGGCAGGCCCCGCGCCGATCACCAGCAGATCGCAAAAGGCAAAGGCCTTTTCATAGACCCCTTCGTCATGCTTGCCCGACAGCGCCCCAAGCCCCGCCGCGCGGCGGATGATGGGTTCATAGAGCCGTTCCCAGAACGCGCGCGGCCACATGAAGGTCTTGTAGTAGAACCCCGCCGACAGGAAAGGCGAGGCCAGATCATTGACCGCCATCAGGTCATGCTTCAGCGACGGCCAGCGGTTCTGGCTTTGCGCGGTCAGGCCCTCGAACACCTCTTGCACGGTGGCGCGCACGTTCGGGGTCTGGTTCGACGCGCCAATGATCTCGACCAGCGCGTTCGGTTCTTCTGACCCGGCGGTCAGCACGCCGCGCGGGCGGTGGTATTTGAAGCTGCGGCCCAGCAGTTTCACGTCGTTGGCCATCAGCGCCGAGGCCAGCGTGTCGCCCTTGTAGCCTGCGTAGTCCACGCCATCAAAGCGGAAGCGCAGGGGTCTGGTGCGGTCCACCCGGCCTTTGCCGTCGATCCTCATGGTTTTGCCCCTTGCCGGTCGGCCACCAGTTGGGACGACAGGATCTCATGCGTGATGGTGTTGCGGGTGACCAGCAGCCACTGGGCGCAGCCCTGTTCGTGATACCACAGGTCGCGCGTCACGCCTGCCGGATTGGTGCGCAGATGCAAGTGATCCTCCCACGCATCCGCGCCTGCATCGGGGGCAGGCCGGTTCAGGTAATCATCGGACCCGTAATAGTAGTACTCCCGCCGGTCGCGGGGGCCGCACAGGGGGCAGGTCAGGCGCATGTTGCACTCCTTTGGGCATCGCCCCCGGCGGTTCGGCGGGCCCCCCACCCTCTCCCTCCCCCACAGGGGGGGGAGGGAAGCGCCTCGGTTCGTGCTGGTGCGCGGGTGGCAAGAAGGGGTGCCTCCCCTCCCCCCGGTGGGGAGGGGATGGGGGTGGGGGGCGTTGCAATCATCGTCATTCTCACCTTGAAGACCCTTAGTGCAAGTTGTGCTGGCTGCCGGTGCCTTCTTCATCAATCAGATGGCCGGTGCGGAAACGGTCGAGGCGGAACTTTCGGGCGACCTCATGGCTTTCGCCTGTGGCCATCAGATGCGCCATGCAGGTGCCGCTTGCGGGCACGGCCTTGAAGCCGCCGTAGTTCCAGCCCGCGTCGATGAACAGCCCCTCGATATGGGTCTTGTCTATGATCGGGCTGCCGTCGGGGGTCATGTCCATGATGCCGCCCCAGGTGCGCAAAATCTTGGCGCGGCCGATCATCGGCATCAGGGTCATGCCGGCCTCCATCACATGCTCCAGCATCGGCAGGTTGCCGCGTGAGGCGTAGGAGGCGTAGAAATCCAGATCGCCGCCGAACACGAGGCCCCCCTTGTCGGACTGGCTGATGTAGAAATGCCCCATGCCAAAGCTGATCACGGAATCAATCACCGGCTTCAGCCCTTCGGTGACAAAGGCCTGCATCACATGGCTTTCGATCGGCAGGCGCATGCCCGCCATCGCCGCGACCTGAGACGACCGCCCCGCCACCACGACCCCCACCTTGCGGGCCTTGATCGCGCCGCGCGTGGTCTGAACGCCGACAACGCGGCCCCCTTCCACGTCGATCCCCGTCACTTCGCAGTTCTGGATCAGATCGACCCCCAACCGGTCTGCCGCGCGCGCGTAGCCCCAGGCCACGGCATCATGCCGCGCGGTGCCCGCCCTGCGCTGCATCAACCCGCCATAGATGGGGAAACGGGTCTGGTCATAGTCGAGATAGGGAAACTCCTCGCGCAGATCGTCGCGCGACATGAATTCGGCATCGTCACCCTGGTTGATGATCGCGTTGCCGCGCCGGGCCATGGCGTCGCGCTGCCCGTCGGAATGGAACAGCACGACCTGACCGCGCTGGCTGTGCATGACGTTGTAGTTCAGTTCCGACTCAAGATTTTCCCACAGCTTCAGGGAATGGCTGTAGAATTCGCTGTTGCCGGGGATGAAGTAGTTGGCGCGCACGATGGTCGTGTTGCGCCCGATGTTGCCGGACCCGAGATAGCCCTTTTCCAGCACCGCGATGTTGCGCATGCCGTGGGTCTTGGCCAGATAATAGGCGGTGGACAGGCCATGCCCGCCGCCGCCGATGATCACCGCGTCATATTCGGCCTTGGGCGCCGGGTCGCGCCAGGCAGGCGTCCACCCCTTGTTGCCGAACAGCCCTTGCGTGATGACCTTCAGACCGGAATAGCGCATCCGTCCACCCTGTTGCTTTTCCCGGCCACTCAACCGGGTTCAGGGCGGATATTCAAGAGATGGCGCAAAAAACCTGCACCATCCGCGACAGATTGCGTCGCAGCTGCACTTTTGCGCCATTGATGCCGTGCCCCGGTGATCGCGCGGGCGGGCGTTCCCCCCGCAAACCGCGCAAGGCAGCCAGCGGACGCGCGCCGCAGGATGCCGCCCCGGCCTGTGACCGGGGCGGTACGGGCTACAGCCCCTTTGACTGATAGGTTGCCGCAATCCGGCCGATCGACACGAGGTAGGCCGACACCCGCAGATCCTCGGCCCCTTCGCGGCCATGCCACAACTCGCGCATGGCCTGATAGGCGCTGCGCATGGTGTCATCCAGCCCCGAGCGGACCAGCTCCAGCTCTCCGGCTCCGCGCAGGTACTTGTCCTTGAACCCCGGCGACATCGTCCAGCTGACGCCCTTTTCCGACGACAGCCGTTCCAGCTCGTTCACCAGCAGCAGGTGGCGGGCTTCCTCGGCGCGGCGCTGCATCCGGCCAAAGCGGATGTGCGACAGGTTCTTGACCCATTCGAAATAGCTGACCGTCACCCCGCCCGCATTGGCATACATGTCGGGGATGATCACCGCGCCCTTCTGGCGCAGGATTTCATCGGCGCCAAAGGTGATGGGGCCATTGGCGGCCTCGATGATCAGCGGGGCCTTGATCTGGGCCGCGTTGCCCTTGTGGATCACGCCTTCCATCGCCGCCGGGATCAGGATGTCGCAGTCGGCCTCCAGCAGCGCGGTGCCATCGGGGATGAACGCGCCATGGGCATAGCCGCTGATGGTGCCGTGCTTGCGCAGCCATTGATAGATGTCTTCCACATTCAGGCCCGCGTCATCCTGCAACGCGCCGTCGCGTTCGATGATGGCGGTGATCTTGCAGCCGTCTTCTTCGGACAGGAACTTGGCGGCGTGGTAGCCCACGTTGCCCAGGCCCTGCACGATCACCCTCTTGCCGTCCAGATCGCCCGACAAACCCGCCCGCGCGGCATCTTCGGGATGGCGGAAAAACTCGCGCAGCGCATATTGCACGCCGCGCCCTGTCGCCTCAACCCGGCCCTGGATGCCGCCCGCATGGGGGGGCTTGCCGGTGACGCAGGCCTTGGCGTTGATGTCGGTGGTGTTCATCCGGGCATATTGATCGGCGATCCAGGCCATTTCACGCTCGCCGGTGCCCATGTCGGGGGCGGGCACGTTCTGCGCCGGGTTGATCAGGTCGCGCTTGATCAACTCATAGGCAAAACGGCGGGTTATGGCCTCAAGCTCATGTGCGTCCCACGCGCGGGGGTCGATGCACAACCCGCCCTTCGATCCGCCGAACGGCGTTTCGACCAGCGCACATTTGTAGGTCATCAGCGCGGCCAGGGCTTCAACCTCGTTCTGGTTCACCGACAGGGCATAGCGGATGCCGCCCTTCACCGGTTCCATATGTTCCGAATGTACGGACCGATAGCCCGTGAACGTCTCGATCTTGCCGCGCAGACGCACGCCGAACCGGACCGTATAGGTCGAGTTGCAGACGCGGATCTTCTGTTCCAGTCCGGGGCTGAGGTCCATCAGGCCCACGGCCCGGTTGAACATCAGATCGACCGAGTCCCGAAAGCTCGGTTCACCAGTAACTTGCATGCCATTCCTCCCTGTCCGGCAAGGTGCGGACCCGCACCCGGTGCCACCCTAGCGGCAATGTTCGCACAACGCATCGGCAAGAATTTGCGTTACCGCTACCGTTCTGCACAAATCGTCAGCAAAACTGCGCAAAGTGATTCGTTTTCATCGGCCGGCGGGAAACCGCCTATTGCATCCGCAGGTTGAAGCGGTGGTTGCCCATGCCGCCACAATGGCAAGTTGGCCCCCCGGACCGTTTCGCCAAACCCCCGAAGTCGGGTTTGGAACAGGGGTTTGCCATAATTTGGCCCGATCCCGCAGCATAGATATCCCCAACCCGGATGCCGTGTTCACGTTGGCATCTTTTGCAAGGATGGACCTGTCATGACCCAGTGCGCATCGACCCAAAGCCGTGCCCGGCGCCCGTCACGCCTGGCGGCGTTTCACCGCGACGAAAACGGCTCGTTGATCGTGTTCACGCTGATCCTGTTCGTGTTGATGGCGATGATGGGCGGCATTGCCGTCGATCTTATGCGGTACGAGGCGACGAGGGTCCAGTTGCAGCAGACGCTGGACCGCGCCACGCTGGCCGCCGCCAGCCTTGACCAGACGCTGGACGCCGAAGATGTGGTCGCCGATTACTTTGCCAAGGCGGGCCTGTCGGACAAGCTCAAAAGCGTGTCGGTGGACGAGGGGGTGAACTATCGCACGGTGACCGCAGATGCGAAGGCGGTCAGCGAGAATTTCTTCATGCAGATGATCGGCATTGATTCCATCGACGCGCCTGCGGCCTCGATCGCGGAACAGCGCATTACCAACGTGGAAATCGCGCTGGTGCTGGACATCTCGGGGTCGATGTACAACACGCCCAGCCGGATCACCAACCTGAAGGCCGCCGCCAAGGATTTCGTCGACACGGTTCTGGCCAAGGACACCGAAAACAAGATCTCGATCTCGATCGTGCCCTATAACGGTCAGGTCAACCTTGGGCCGGACCTGTTTGGCAAGTTTAGCGTGGGCAATCTGGTCAACCCGGTGGTGAAGGCCGAACATTACTGCCTTGACCTGCCGACCTCGACCTACAACGACACGTCATTGTCGCGCACCACCAGCTTTCCGCAGGTGCCCTTCGCGGATGCCTACAGCACGACCACCCAGGGCAACGGCTATACCACGCTGCAAGGGCCGACGGTTGATGCGCGCAACCTGTATTCCAACATGTGGTGCCAGCCCGGTTCGGCCAACTACGTCCGGGTGCATTCCAACAACATCACGCAGCTGAAGCAGCAGATCGACGGCATGGTCGCCGTCGGGGCAACCTCGATTGACCTTGGCCTGAAATGGGGCGTGACCCTGCTGGACCCCGCAACCCGCGGGATCGTGTCGGAACTGGTGACCTCGGGCAAGGTGCAGTCGCATTTCTCGGGCCGTCCGGGCAACTATGACGATCCCGAAACCATGAAGGTCGTCGTGCTGATGACGGATGGCGAGCATTTCGCGGCAGAACGGTTCAACGAGGCCTATCGCACCGGGCCGACCAACGGGATCTGGCGGTCCAATGCGGATGGCACATTCTCGATTTTCCACGCAAGCAAGGTCGTCTCGACCTCTGCCTCCACGATCTGCAGCAGCAAGCCGTTCTGGGTGCCCAGCACCAGCACCTGGCAATCGCGGCCCTGGAACGGGACTGCGCCGGCGAACTCTGCCTGCTATGTGCCCTCTGCCACCAGCTATTCGGGGTCGACGGCGCAGACATGGCAGAACGTCTGGGCCGTTGCCCGCACGCAATGGGTCGCATGGCAGCTCTACGCCCGCCCGCTTGCAACCCAGGCAAAACCGGCCTCGACCGTCTTTGCCGAGTGGATGGCCGCGTTCCGCACGACCACCGCCACCGGCACGATGGACAACCGTCTGGATGATCTGTGCGAAGTGTCGAAATCCAAGGGCATCCTGATCTATGGCATCGCGTTCGAGGCCCCGGCCAACGGCGTCGACGTGATCAAGGATTGCGCCAATACCCCGGCCTCGACCTATTTCTTTGACGTGCCGGCGGATGGCAAAATTTCCATCAAGACCGCTTTCAAACTGATCGCCAGCAATATCAGCCAGTTGAGGTTGACCCAATGATGCGATGGATGCGGCGGCTTGCGGCGGGCTTCCGCCGCGAGGAAGGCACGGCGACGGTGGAATTCGTTCTGGCCGTGCCGGTTCTGATGACGATTTTCATGGCCTCGTTTGAAAGCGGCATGTTCATGGTGCGCCATGTGATGCTGGAACAGGCGCTGGACAACGTGATGCGCGACCTGCGGCTGGGCACCATGGGGGCATCGCCCACGCACGACCAGCTTCGCGCCGCGATCTGTGACCGTACTGTGATCATCGAGGATTGCCTGACCAGCCTGAAGGTTGAACTGCAACCGATCAGCACCGAAACCTTTGCCATGCCCGCAGTTCCGACCGGCTGCGTCGACCGGTCCGAGCCGATGACCCCAAGCACCACCCCGGTCGCGGGCGGGTCGAACGAGCCGATGATCGTGCGTGTCTGCGTGTTGCAGAACCCGATGTTCCCGATGACGGGCGTTGGCCTGCAACTGCGCATGGATGACGCCACCGGCGAATATGGCATCGTGGCGATGTCGGTCTTTGCCAACGAACCGCGCTAAGGAAAGGGGGGGGCACATGAAATTTATGACCCGACTGATGCGCCGGTTTTCACGCGATACCGATGGCAGCGTGACAGCCGAAGCCGTGATCGTGATGCCTATGCTGATCTGGGCCTATCTTGCCCTGTTCGTCTATTGGGATGTGTTCCGGTCGTACAACACCGTGCAAAAGGCATCCTACACCATATCCGACCTGATCAGCCGCCAATCCGAGGTCGACAACAAGTTTCTCGACGGCATGCTGACGATCATGAACTATCTGATCGACAGTGACCAGAACTCCAAGATGCGGCTGACTTCGGTCCAGTGGATTGAAAAGGATCAGAAATATGTCGTGCTTTGGTCGCGTTCTCCGGGGCGGGGAATGACCGCGCTGACCAACAGCACGGTACAGGCCTTCAAAAGCCGGATCCCCGAAATGGCCGATGGCAATTCGGTGATCATGGTCGAAACCGAAGTGTCTTATGTGCCGGCCTTCGATGCCGGGATCGCGCCGCGCACGTTTTCGGAATTTGTGGTCACCCGTCCGCGCAACGGGGCGCTGCGGATTTGCCTGAAATCGGGCTGCCCGATCTGACTGGGTCATCGGTCTGGGCCATCCGTCTGGGGCAGGGCGGGGCAGAGGCCCCGCCCCTTTCCGTTTCACCGGCATGGCGCTAAGGTTGCTGCCACGCCGCGCACCCGCCTCGCGCCCCCGGAGATGTCAAGGATGCTGTTGCCCCCCCGCCTTTTGGTCAGGCGCCTGTTGGCGCCCTTCTGTTTGCTGGCGGGCCTTGCCATCATTGGGGCCTGCGCCACCTTTCCCGAACTTGACCGCCTGCCCGACGCCCCGACCGCCGACCTGCCGCGCCTGTTGCCGTTGGACCAGTTGCTGGCCCAGGCCAATGCCGCCCCGCGCGCGACCGAAGCCGCAGCCGAAGGCCTTGCCGGGCGCGCCGCCCGTTTGCGCAACCGCGCCGCCCTGATGCGCGGCCCGGTGCATGACCCCGCCACCCGTGCGCGGCTGTCGGCCGCGATCGAGGCAGGGCGCGCCTGACAGCACGCCGTTGCACGGGCGCTGGCAACGCGCTAACAGGCTGCGAACTGTGTGCAGCGAGAGGTTTCCCATGTCCGTCGCCCCTTTGCGTCTTGGAATTGCCGGTCTGGGGACTGTCGGCATCGGCGTTGTCAAGATCGTGCAGGATCATGCCGATCTGATCGCCGCCCGCACGGGCCGGGCGGTGTCGATCACCGCCGTTTCCGCCCGCGACCGCAGCAAGAACCGCGACGCCGATCTGTCGGGCTATGCGTGGGAGGCTGACCCGGTTGCCCTGGCCCGCCGCGACGATGTGGATGTGTTCGTCGAGGTGATGGGCGGCCATGAAGGGGCGGCCAAAGACGCCACCGAGGCCGCGATTGCCACTGGCAAGGATGTGGTCACCGCCAACAAGGCGCTGCTGGCCCACCATGGCCAGGCCCTTGCCCTGGCTGCCGAAAGCGCGGGGCTGGTGATCCGGTTCGAGGCGGCGGTGGCAGGTGGCATCCCGGTGATCAAGGCGCTGACCGAGGGGCTTGCCGCCAACCGGATCCGCCGGGTGATGGGGGTGATGAACGGCACCTGCAACTACATTCTGACCCGGATGCAAAGCGCGGGCCTTCCCTACGATCAGGTGTTCGAGGAAGCCCGCCAGTTGGGCTATCTGGAGGCCAACCCCAACCTTGATGTCGGCGGCATCGACGCAGGGCACAAACTGTCGCTGCTGGCCGCCATTGCCTTTGGCGCGCAGGTCAGCTTTGACGCGGTCGAGTTGGAAGGCATCGGCAACGTGTCGATCGATGATATCCGGCTGGCCGAGGATATGGGCTACCGCATCAAACTGCTGGGCGTGGCGCAGATGACGGGGCGTGGGCTGGAACAGCGGATGACGCCCTGCCTTGTGCCGATTGCCAGCCCCTTGGGCCAGTTGCAGGGCGGCACCAATATGGTGGTGCTGGAAGGCGACAGTGTGGGGCAGATCGTGCTGCGCGGCCCCGGTGCGGGCATGGGGCCAACCGCCAGCGCGGTGATGGCCGATGTCTGCGACATCGCACGCGGTCTGCGCCTGCCGACCTTCGGCCAGCCCGCCGCCACGCTGGCCAAGCCCACCCCCGCCCGCGCCGCGACCCCCGCGCCTTATTACCTGCGCATGACCCTGCTGGACAAACCCGGCGCGCTGGCAAAGATCGCCACCTGTCTGGGCGAGGCCGGCATCTCGATTGATCAGATGCGCCAGTATGGCCATGTCGGCGTCCATGCGACGGTGCTGATCGTGACGCACAAGGCGACGCCGGGCGATGTGGCCCATGCCATCGGCGGCTTTGCTGCGACCGGCGTGCTGGTCGAGGCCCCGGTTGCGATCCGCATAGAGGAAGTCTGACGGCAAAAAGGCCTGCATTTGCTGATGTTAGCGCTGACACAGGCTTGCATGGTGGGCCTGCTTGCCGCTAGAGCCTGAAGGGCAACCCCTTATGCCCAAAGGAATAGTCACCATGACCGACGCCAAGGATTTTCAGGATCGCCTGCTGTCACTGGGCCTTGCCCGCGTGTCCGAAGCGGCTGCGCTGGCATCGGCGCAACTGATCGGGCGGGGCGATGAAAAGGCCGCCGATCAGGCGGCGGTCAATGCGATGCGCGACCAGTTGAACCTGCTGGACATCGCAGGCGTCGTGGTGATCGGCGAGGGTGAGCGGGACGAGGCCCCGATGCTGTTCATCGGCGAACAGGTCGGCACCGGCAATGGCCCGGCGGTGGATATTGCGCTGGACCCGCTGGAAGGCACCACGCTGACCGCCAAGGACATGCCCAACGCGCTGACCGTGATCGCCATGGCCCCGCGCGGCACCCTGCTGCATGCGCCTGACGTGTACATGGAAAAGCTGGCCATCGGGCCGCATTACAAGGCCGGCGTCGTCACCATGGCGATGACGCCTTCGGAACGGGTGTCGGCGCTGGCGGCGGCCAAGGGCGTGTCGACGGAAAACATCACCGTCTGCGTGCTGGAACGGCCCCGGCATGAAAACATGATCGAGGAATTGCGCTCCACCGGCGCGTCGATCCGGCTGATCACCGATGGCGATGTGGCGGGGGTCATGCATTGCGCCGAACCCGACATCACCGGCATCGACATGTATATGGGGTCTGGCGGCGCGCCCGAAGGGGTGCTGGCGGCGGCGGCGCTGAAATGCATGGGCGGGCAGTTCTTTGGCAAGCTGCTGTTTCGCAACGATGACGAACGGGCGCGGGCGAAAAAGGCGGGCATCACCAATTTCGACCGGGTTTACACCCGCGACGATCTGGTGCGCGGCGACGTGATCTTTGCGGCGACCGGCGTGACCAGCGGGTCGCTGCTGAGCGGGATCAAGCGCGAGCTGGGCTGGATCACCACTGAAACCATCCTGATGCGGTCGAAAACCGGGTCGGTGCGGCGGATGACCTACCGCAGCCCGGTGCGGTCATAACAGACGCATCTGGCCGTCCAGCCAGGGCCATTCCGCCAGCGCAGGCGCGATGATCTGCTCTGCCAGCAAGCCGCGCACCTGCCCGGCAATCTGACCCGGCATGTCGCGCAACATGCCGGCGCGCGCCGACAGCGACAAGGTGCGCTGCAAGGGCGCAAAGGGCAGCGGACCGATGTCGACGCTGGCGCGAAAGCGCCCGGCGCGGTGCAGGGCCAGCGGGGTCAGGATCGTCCAGCCCGCCCCGCTTGCCACCATCGCAAGGATCGCCTGATAGCTGTCGAGTTCAAAGCGGTGCGCAGGCCGCAGCCCCTGATGCGACAGGTGTGCCGCGATCTGCCGCCCCATCAGATGGCGCGCGGTGTACTGGATCAACGGCAGATCGGTGGCCTGCATGCCCTTGGGGGTCACGGCCACAAACGGGTCGGCCAGCAGGGGATGCACCTCGCGCCAGCCATCGTCGCCGGCCATCTCGGCCCCGAAATCGGCGGCAACCACCATGTCCAGGGCGCGGGCTTCCAACTGATCCAGCAGGCGGTGGCTGGCACCCGTTTCCAGCAGAAACCGGCAGCCCCGCAAATCCCCCGACAGCCGGTGCAGCAGGGCAGGGGTCACGTCGGCGTCGAAATCCTCGATCATCCCGAGCCTCAGCGTGGTGAGGCCCGACAGATCGGCCATGGCCAGTTCGGCGCGGGCTTCGGTTGCGGCGTTCAGGATGGTCTGGGCATGGCGGCGGAACATGGTGCCCGCCGGGGTCATCCGCATCGGGCGCGCGCCCCGGTCCAGCAGCGGCGTGCCAAGGGCGGCCTCCAGCCCGGCCAGTTGCTGGCTGACCGCCGAGGGGCTGACACCCAGACGGCGGGCGGCGGCGGAAATCGCGCCTTCTTCGGCGGCGGCCAGAAAGACTTCGATGCCCCAAAGGGTTATGCGCCCTTCGGGTTCGGCCATCGCGGGTTACAGCTTGGACAGTTTCGACTGCAACTCTGCCAACTGGCGCTTTATCTCGGCCAGATCGGCGGGCGAGTCGCCGGTGTCGTCCTCTTTGGCCGGGCCGGAAGACCCCCAGGCGGGCAGGCCGCCCATCATGGTTTTCAGGAACGCCTCTTGCTGCTTGCGCAGCGCGTCAAACCCCGGAACCGTGGCCAGCGGGTTGGGAAATGCGGTCAGGTTGCCCATCATCTTGGCCTGATTTTCGCGCAGCATTTCAAACGAGGTTGCCAGAAACTGCGGCACGACCGACTGGATGCCCGAGGTATAGCTGCGGACAAGATCGGTCAGCACATCCACCGGCAGCACGTTTTCGCCTTTGGATTCATGCTCGGCCACGATCTGCAACAGGTACTGCCGCGTCAGGTCATCGCCGGATTTCAGGTCGACGATCTGCACCTCGCGCCCGGCACGGATAAAACCTGCGATATCCTCCAGCGTCACATAATCCGAGGTTTCGGTGTTGTAGAGACGGCGGCTGGCGTAACGCTTGATCAGCAGCGGTTTGGCAGTATCGGCCATGGGAACCCTTCCTGAATTCTGTGCGGGTGCAGCACAGCGTAGCGGGGCTTGGCGCAAAAAGAAAGGGCGGGCTATGTAAGCCCGCCACAGGGTTCTGCAAAAGGAAAGGGCGGGCTAAAAAGCCCGCCCTTGGCGCTGAAACAACAGGGAGGAATTGCCAACGCCTTGATCTTGCAGATCACTTGGCCGCGGTTGCGACTTTCTTGGCAGCGGTGGTCACGTCCGAGGTGGCCTTCTTCACGGCGGCGGTTGCTTCTTCCGAAGCGTCCTTGCCGGCAGCCAGCATCAGCTCGACGGTTTCCATCTGCACTTTTTTCGCAACTTCCGCGAAAGCCGCCAGATTCTCGGCAGCCATTTCAGCAGCGGCCGAAGCAAAGTCGGTGGCGGCTTTGGTGTAGTCGGTCGGTTCGGTCTTGGCCTTGGACACGTCGGTCATCTTGGCGATCGAGTCCTTCACCCATTTCGAGGTGATCTCGGTCGACTTTTCAGCGGCTTCCAGAGCGACCTTCGAGAACTTCTCGGCGAAAGCAGCCTGGGTCTTGAATGCGTTCTGCATCGCGGACGAGTCAACCGGGAAGGAAGCCATCATGTCCTGCATCATCTTGGTCAGATCGGGGGCCTTGTTCATGTCATCTCTCCAATATGTCCGGGGTTCTGCCCGGTTCCTGATGACGAATATATACATGCTGCACCGCAGCATTTCAAGTCTTATTCTGCGGTGCAGCAAAACCTTCACACTTCTGCGGCATCCGGCTGCGCAACCACAGGGCTGTGTTCCGCTAGGGCAAGCAAGAGTTTGGAAACGCGCAACAAATTGGCAGGCAGACCAAAAACGGCATGAAAATCATGCGCAGACCGGCATGAAATGCGGGACGATGGCGCGCCGGATCGGTCGGGCGCGCCAGATGCTCCGGCCGGGTTTCGGGCGAATCAGCCCGTTACATAGGTGCCGGGGGCCGGGGCCAGGGCGTTTGCGGGAACCCGTCCTGCCACCTGTTCGCCCGACCGTTCGGCCAGCCATGCGCCCCAGCGGGGCCACCAGCTGCCCTTGGTGAAACTGGCCCCGGCCTTCCAGTCCTCGGGCACGCCGTCCACCGGGGCCGGGCTGGTGTAGTGGCCGTACTTGTCCTTGCCTGGCGGGTTGATGATGCCCGCGATGTGGCCGGACTCGGACAGGATGAAGGTCTTGTCCGCCGACCCCATCTGCCGGATCGAATTGAAGCTGCCGCGCCAGTGGGCGATGTGGTCGGTTTCACAGGCAATGGCGCAGAGCGGCAGTTTCACGTCCGACAGATGCGCCGGGGTGCCGAACACCGGGAAGGTGCCCTTGGCAAAACCGTCACCCTGACACAGGCCGCGCAGATATTGCAGCGCCATCCGGGCGGGCAGGTTGGTGCCATCGCCGTTCCAGAACAGCAGGTCAAACGCGGGCGGGGCCTCGCCCATCATGTAGCTTTTGATGGCCGGGCCATAGATAAGGTCGTTTGACCGCAGGAAGGAAAACGTGCGCGACATGAAGAACCGCGAAAGGATGCCGTCCTGATTGGATTGCCTTTCAATCCCGTCGACAAAGTCGTTGTCCAGAAATACCCCCACCTCGCCGGGGTCGGAAAAATCGGCCAGCGTGGTAAAGAAGGTCGCGGATTTGACCGAGGTATCCCCGGCCTTTTGCAGATGCGCAAGGCTGAGGCCAAGCGTGGTGCCCGCGATGCAATAGCCCACCGCGTTGACCTGTGGCTCCGCGGTGATCCGGCGCACCTCGGCCATGGCGCGCAGAAACCCGTCGCGGATGTAGTCGTCCATGCCCACATCGGCGTAGGACGCATCGGGGTTGACCCAGGACACCACGAACAGGGTAAAGCCCTGATCCACCAGCCACTTGATCAGGCTGTTGGCGGGTTTCATGTCCATGATGTAGAATTTGTTGATCCATGGCGGAAAGATCAGCAAGGGCGTCTTGTGGACGGTTTCGGTGGTGGGGGCATACTGGATCAGTTCCAGCAGGCGGTTGCGGTAGACCACCGACCCCGGCGTGGTGGCGATGTTGCCGCCCACCTGAAACGCCGTCTTGTCGGCCAGCGTGACCACCAGATCGCCCGAGTTGGCCTCGATGTCGCGGACCAGATTTTCCAGCCCCAGCACCAGACTTTCGCCATCGGTCGCCACCGCCTTTTCCAGCGCATCGGGGTTGGTGGCCAGAAAGTTGGTGGGGCTGAACATGTCGACGATCTGGCGGGTGAAATATTCGACCCGGCGCTTGTCGGTGGGGTCGATGTTTTCGATGTCATCGACGGCGGTGGTGATGGCTTCGGCGTTCAGCAGGTACTGCTGCTTGAGATAGTTGAAGAAGGGATGCGTGTCCCACAGCGGGTTCTGAAAGCGGCGGTCCCTGGGGCCGGGGTCGGGCGGGGCCTTGAAATCGCCCTTGGCCAGCACTTGCTGGGCCTCGACATAATGTTTCAGCGATTTGCCCCAATAGCTGATCTGATGTTCCAGCACCTTGGCCGGGTTCTGCATCATTTCCGCCAGATAGGCGGCGGCGGCCTTCATGTAGACCTCGTTCGACGGACCGGCCAGGGCCGCATCGGCCTGTTTTCGCTGCGTCATGGCCTGCGTCAGGCGCTTGGAGAGGGCGTCAACCTTGGCAAGATTGTCATTTAGTCGTAGCTGCCGTGCGCCATCGCTGTCTTCTGTTGTCATGCTAATGTTTCCCCCCTACATTGCTGCTATGCAGCATTGCGTCCTTGTATCTGGCGCATATGACACCGGGATAAGCCTTACGAACCCGTGGGGCAAGGAGACGCAATGAAGTATATGGCGACTTACGACTTCATGGAAAGCATCCGCAACACGAATGAGTGGATGGGCGCCACCGCGCGGGCCATGGCATCCTATCCGGCCTTTGCGATGTCGATGAACCCGATGCTGCCTCTGGTGGCGGCCTGGGGCGAGGTGACGGAACGGTCGTTCGGGCGGATGGTGGCAAAACCCGACTGGGGCATCCGGTCGATGGCGGGGGCCGACGGGCAGGATCATCTGGTCGATGTGACGCCGATCGTCGACAAGCCCTTTGGCAGTCTGGTGCAGTTTGCGGTGCGCCGCCGTGCGCCGATGGCGCGCAAGGTGATGCTGGTGGCCCCGATGTCGGGCCATTATGCCACCCTGTTGCGGTCGACCGTCGCCAGCCTGCTGCCCGATTGTGATGTCTACATCACCGACTGGCACAATGCGCGCGACATTCCGGTGTCGGCGGGCAAGTTCGATGTCGAGGATTACACCCTGTATCTGGCCGAGTTCATGCGGGTTCTGGGGCCCGATACCCATGTGATCGCCGTGTGCCAGCCCGTACCGCTGACGCTGGCCGCGACCGCCTATCTGGCAGCCCAGGACCCCGATGCACAGCCGCGCAGCCTGACCCTGATCGGCGGTCCGGTGGACCCGGACGCAGCGGCAACCGACGTGACCGATTTCGGCCGCCGGGTGACGATGGGCCAGTTGGAACAGACTGCCATTCAGCGGGTGGGATTCAAGTACAAGGGCGCGGGGCGGCTGGTCTATCCGGGGCTGTTGCAGTTGCAAAGCTTCATGTCGATGAACGCGGAACGCCATTCCAAGGCGTTCACCGAACAGATCCTGCGGGTGGCGCGCGGCGAGGGCGGCGATCACGACGCCCACAACCGCTTCTACGACGAATATCTGGCGGTGATGGACATGACCGCCGAGTTCTACCTTTCCACGGTGGAGCGGATTTTCAAGAATCGCGAGATTGCCCGCAATGCCTTTGTGGTGGATGGAACGCCGGTCGATCTGGGGGCGATCACCAAGGTTGCGGTGATGATCGTGGAAGGGGCAAATGACGATATTTCCGCCCCCGGTCAGTGCCTTGCGGCGCTGGACCTGTTGACCAACCTGCCTGCGGACAAAAAGGCGCAGCATCTGGAACCGGGTGCCGGGCATTACGGCATCTTCGCGGGCAAAAGCTGGCGGTTGAACATCCGGCCTCTGGTGCTGGGTTTCATCGATGCCAATGCCGCTGTCCCCAAGGCAAAGCCGGGCAAGATCAGTCTGGCAGCGTCGCAATAGTCATTTCAGCAGCAGCGGCCCCGCCAGAAACTGGCGCAGGGCCGCTGTGACAGCCTCTGGCTGTTCCAGTGCGGGCAGATGGCCTGCCCCCTTGATCACCCGCAGCGTGGCATAGGGCATCAGGCCCACGGTGAATTCCTGCCGCCGCACCGGTACCAGCGTGTCAAATTCCCCCGCCAGGATCAGCGCAGGCAGCATTGCCCGGCGCAGGGTTTTCTGCTGATCCGGGCGGCGTTGCAGGGCGCGGGACTGGCGTTGGAACATGTCGGGACCAAGCCCGAGCGCCATTTCCTGAATCGCGGCAAGGGTATCGTCGCGCGTGTCACCGGGGGCAAGGCTGTGGGGCGGGATCTCCTCGGCCATGGCGTGCAGCAGGCGGCCCGATCTGGCCGCGATGATCCGGGCCTCGCGGGCGGCGGCGGCTTGCGGGGCTTCGGCCAGGGGGTCGGTCGACAACAGCGCCACCCGCGTCACCCGGTCGGGGGCGCGGCGGATGAGGTCCAGCGCCACATCGCCGCCAAGCCCGTGGCCGATCAGCACAAACTTTGGCGGCAGATGGGGCAGGCAAGCGGCGGACATTTCCTCGACCGTGCTGCCCGTGACAGGCAGGATCAGCGTCAGGCTGTGCATGGCCCCCAGGGCCACGATCTGCGGCAGGAACGCGCGGGCATCGGCCATGAAGCCGGGGATCAGGACCAGCGGGTCGGTCATCCCTTAACGCTCCGCAATGTTGGTCACGGCCTGCACGATCAGGCCAAGGCACTGGGGCGTGGAAAACCGATGGTCGGCCCCCTTGACCAGGGTCAGGCGGATATCGGGGCTGGTGGCGTGATCCAGCAGCGACAGGGCGACGGCGGGCGGCACATCGGTATCCGCAGTCCCTTGCAGCAGGCGCACGGGGAAGGGCAGCGGCAAAGGCTTTTGCAGGACGAGGTTGTTTTGCCCATCCGTCAGCAGGTGGCGGGTAAAGACATAGGGTTCGGGCGAATAGTCCGAGGCTTCCTCATACCGCCCGGTCGCCTCTATCGTCGCCTTCTGCGCAGGTGTGAAGCCCTGCCACATCCGGTCGGTGAAATCGGGGGCGGGGGCGATGCCGACCAGCCCCGCGATGCGGCCCGGAAACCGGCGCGCCAGCAGCAGCGCGATCCAGCCGCCCATGGAGGATCCCACCAGGATCTGCGGCCCGGTGGTCTGCGCCAGCATATGCGCTGCATCCTGCGCCCAGTCGCTGATGCAGCCGTCAAGGAATGCGCCCGAGGATGCGCCGTGGCCCGAATAGTCAAACCGCAGGAACGCCCGGCCGGTGGCCCTGGCCCAGTCGTGCAGATGCAGGGCCTTGGTGCCTGTCATGTCGGATTTGAAGCCGCCAAGGAAGATCACCCCCGGCCCGTTGCCGGATGTGCGGTCATAGGCAAGCAGGCGACCTTGGGGCGTGGTGAGGACATCGGGCATCGCAGGCTCCATCTTGGCCCCCTTCCATAGCGCGGAGGCGTTGACTTTGCCATGCCACCAGCGCAAAACCGCCACCGATATAACCCGCAACCGGGCGTTTCGTAGGCGCCAAAACGACGAGGAGGACAGCCATGTCCCGGATTTCCCTGACGTTCCCTGATGGCAATACCCGCGATTACCCCGCTGGCGTGACGCCTGCCGAGGTGGCAGCCTCCATCAGCACCAGCCTTGCCAAGAAGGCAATCTCGGCATCGGTGGGCGGCGTGCATTGGGATATGCAATGGCCGATCCCGGCAGATGCCTCGATCGCCATTCACACCATGGCCGATGACGCACAGGCGCTGGAACTGATCCGCCATGATCTGGCGCATATCATGGCGCGCGCGGTGCAGGAAATCTGGCCGGATGTGAAGGTCACCATCGGCCCGGTGCGCGATTACGGCTGGTTCTATGACTTTGACCGGGCGGAACCCTTCACGCCCGAGGATCTGGCGGTGATCGAAGCCCGCATGAAGCAGATCATCAACGCCCGCGACCCCGTGCGCACCGAGGTTTGGGACCGTGCCCGCGCCATTGCGTTCTATGAGGCCGCGGGCGAGCCGTTCAAGGTGGAACTGATCAACCGCATTCCGGAAGGCGAGGATTTGCGGATGTACTGGCACGGCAACTGGCAGGATTTCTGCCGGGGTCCGCATCTGGCCAACACGGGGCAGGTGCCTGCCGATGCGTTCAAGCTGACCCATGTGGCGGGTGCCTATTGGCTAGGGGATTCCAGCCGCCCGATGTTGCAGCGGATTTATGGCCTCGCATTCAAGAACCGCGACGACCTGAAGGCGCATCAAACCATGCTGGAGGAGGCCGCAAAGCGTGACCACCGCAAGCTGGGCCGCGAGATGGAACTGTTCCACCTGCAGGAAGAAGCGCCGGGCATGGTGTTCTGGCATCCCAACGGCTGGATGATCTACCGTACGCTTGAGGACTACATGCGCGGGCGTCTGCGGGTGGCGGGCTACAAGGAGATCAAGACGCCGCAGGTGGTGGACCGGGTGCTGTGGGAAAAGTCGGGCCATTGGGAGGCCTACCGCGAGAACATGTTCATCGTCGAGGTGGACGAGGAAGGGGCACGCGAAAAGCGCATCAACGCGCTGAAACCGATGAACTGCCCCTGCCATGTTCAGGTTTATAATCAGGGGCTTAAATCCTACCGCGACCTGCCTTTGCGGCTGGCGGAATTCGGGTCTTGCCACCGGTACGAATCCTCGGGGTCGATGCATGGCCTCATGCGGGTGCGGGGCTTTACGCAGGATGACGCGCATATCTTCTGCACCGAAGAACAGATTGAAGGGGAATGCGCTGCCTTCATTCAGCTTCTGTCATCGGTCTACAAAGACCTTGGGTTCGAGTCTTTCGACATCAAGCTGTCCACCCGCCCCGATGTGCGCATCGGCACCGACGCCCAGTGGGACAAGGTGGAAGGCGCGTTGCAGGGGGCCATCGAAAAGCTGGGCCTGCCCTATGAGGTCAACCCCGGCGACGGTGCGTTCTATGGCCCCAAGCTGGATTTCAAGCTGACCGACGCGATTGGCCGCCAATGGCAATGCGGCACGTTCCAGGTTGATCCGAACCTGCCCGACCGTCTTGGGGCGGAATATGTCGGCGAAGACGGGGCCAAGCACCGCCCGTACATGCTGCACCGCGCCATTCTGGGCAGCTTTGAACGCTTCATCGGCATCTTGCTGGAAAACTATGCCGGGCGGTTGCCGTTCTGGCTGGCACCGCGCCAGGTGGTGGTGGCCAGCATCGTGTCGGATGCCGACGGGTTTGCGCATGAGGTGGTGGCAGCCCTGCGCAAGGCCGGGGTCCGGGCCGAGGCGGACGTGCGCAACGAAAAGATCAACTACAAGGTCCGCGAACACTCGGTGGGCAAGGTGCCGGTCATTCTGGCCATCGGCATGAAAGAAGTCGAGGAGCGGACGGTTTCCATCCGCCGTCTGGGCGAGAACCGGACCGACACCCGACCGCTGGATCAGGCACTGGCCGAACTGGGGTTCGAGGCCTTGCCCCCCGTGTCGCAACCCGTGTCGCAATAGGCCAGCCACCAGAGGCCTGCCACCGGATGATTGACGAAAGCCGCAGGCCCCGACCTGCGCCTTTCGGTTGGCCACAGCTTCGGTCCGGCCTTGCGTTTTGTTACATCTGATCCGGGGGATCCGGGCAAAATTACTGTGATTGGCGCCGCGCTGTTTGTCGTGGTTATCTGCATGGCAGTCGCATTGCCTGCGGCAGAACCGAACTGAAAAGGGATCGACCATGACCATTCATCTGAAGTCTGCCGCCGTGGCTGGCGCACTGGCCGCCCTGTCGGCCCAATTTGCGGCCCCCGTTGCGGCGCAGGATGCGCAGGAAAAGTGCTTTGGCGTTGCCTTGGCCGGACAGAATGACTGTGCGGCCGGGGAAGGCACCACCTGTGCCGGCACGTCCAAGGTAGATTATCAGGGCAATTCGTGGTCGCTGGTGCCGGCCGGCACCTGCACCACCATCGAACTGCCCGATGCCCGTGTCGGCAGTCTGGAGCCGCTGGACCGCGATCTGGCCGGCTGAGGCTTGCCCCCCCTGCTGTCTGCCCCCTCCGGTGTCCGCATCGGGCGGGGCCTTTGACGAAAGGCTGCGCCATGTTCGACCACCCCCGCGCGGCTTTGCCCGCAGGCCCCGGAGTGGGCTACAAGCCCCAGCATCTTGCCGCGATCCTGGCCGATCCGGCCCCGATGCAATGGCTTGAGATTCATGCCGAAAACTACATGGGCGCGGGTGGGCGGCCGCTGGCGCAACTGCGGCATCTGGCGGAACGGTTTCCGGTTTCGGTGCATGGGGTGGGCCTGTCGATTGGCGGCGAGGCGGCGTTGGACGCCGATCATCTGGCGCGGTTGCGCCATCTGTGCGGCTGGCTGGCCCCTGCAAGCTTTTCGGAACATCTGGCATGGTCGACCCATGACGGGGCCTATCTGAACGACCTGTTGCCGGTGCCCTACACGACAGCGACGCAGGCGCGGGTCTGTGATCACATCGATCAGGTGCAAGAGGTTCTGGGGCGGCGGATGCTGCTGGAAAATCCGTCCACCTATCTGACCTTCACGGAATCGCATTTGGCTGAGGTGGATTTTCTGGCCGGGATTGCCCGCCGCACGGGCTGCGGCCTGTTGCTGGATGTGAACAACGTGCATGTCTCGGCGATCAATCAGGGCAGCGATGCGCAGGCCTATATCGATGCCTTTCCACTGGATCTGGTGGGAGAGGTTCATCTGGGCGGGCATGAGGCCGATCTGGGCGACCACGGGGCCGCGCTGCTGATCGACAGCCATGCGGCGGCGGTGGCCGATCCGGTCTGGGCGCTGTTCGCAGCCGTGATCGCCCGTGCAGGCGCCCTGCCGACGCTGATCGAATGGGACAATGACCTGCCCGATTGGCCGGTGCTGGCCGCCGAGGCCCGCCGTGCGGCGGCGGTGCTGGAGGGGGTCGCATGACCCAGGCCGCTTTTGCCGCCGCCCTTCTGGACCCCGATCTTGCGGTGCCGGACGGGCTGACCGACCCGCAGGGACGGGCGGCTGCGCTGCGGTTCGGGGTGTACCGCAACAACGTGGTGTCCAGCCTGACAAAGGTGCTGGAGGCCGGGTTTCCGGTGGTGCGCGCCTTGGTGGGCGATGGGTTCTTTGCCGCCATGGCAGGGGCGTTCCTGCGCAGGCATCCACCGACATCGCGCATCCTGATGCTGTATGGCGATGAATTCCCTGCGTTTGTGCAAAGGTTTCCGCCGGTTTCGCATCTGGGATACCTGCCCGACGTGGCACGGCTGGAACTTGCCCTGCGCCAATCCTACCATGCGGCCGATGGCGTGCCGCTGTCGGCAGATATGCTGACGCCGGACCGGCTGCTGACGGCGCGGTTGCATTTCGCGCCGGCGCTGCGGCTGGTGACTTCGGATTGGCCGGTGTGGTCGATCTGGGCGGCGCATATGCGTGGCGGGCTGATGCCGACCGCCATGCAGGGCGAGTCGGTGGTGATCCTGCGCCCTGGCTATGACCCCGACCCAAGGCCTCTGGCCCCGGCTTGCGTCCCTGTTCTTGCCGCCCTGCTGGCCACAGAGCCGTTGGAGAGTGCCTTGGACCATGCAGGCGAAGGCTTTGATCTGACAGATTTTCTGGCGCTGCTGCTTGGCGGTGGGGCCATCACGGGACTGGCACCATGACCGCGATAACCGCCACCTACAACCGCATTGCCGCCCTGCTGGGCCGGCTGGCCCCCCTGCTGTTGCCCGTGCTGGCCCGGCTGGTGTTTGCGGGCGTTCTGCTGGGGTATTTCTGGTCGTCGGGGCTGACGAAACTGGGGCCGGATCTGCTGACCCCTTCGCAGGGTGCCTATGCGCAGATCTTCCCGCGCGCGTTCGAGGCCGCGGGCTATGACGTGGCGCAGCTTGGCCTGTGGCCGCGGCTGGTGGTGCTGGCGGGCACGGCGGCAGAATTCCTGCTGCCGCTGATGATCGTGCTGGGGCTGCTGACGCGTCTGGCGGCCCTGGGGATGATCGGCTTTGTCGCGCTGCAAAGCCTGACCGACATTTTCGGCCACAAGGCCGGGCCGGGCACGGTCGGCGCGTGGTTTGATGCCGCGTCGGATGCGGCGATCCTGGATCAGCGGGCGCTCTGGCTGATTTTGCTGGCGGTTCTGCTGATGAAAGGGGCGGGCGCGCTGTCGGTCGATGCGCTGGTGGCCCGGCTTGGCAATCGGGCTTGATTTTATGAAAAGCCGTGGCATCCTTGGGTTTAGTGACGACTGATGTTCTGACCGCCTCTCGACCCCGAAGGCAATGGAAGAGATCGTTGCACGGCCCATGGCAATATCGCCACGGGAGGGTACGCGAGAGGAGATGCGGCATGCCGACTGGCACCGTAAAGTGGTTCAACAGCACCAAGGGCTATGGCTTCATTGCGCCCGATGATGGCGGCAAGGATGTGTTCGTGCATATCTCGGCGGTCGAACGGGCCGGGCTTAAAAGCCTGAACGACAACCAGAAAATCGGCTACGATCTGCAGTCCGGCCGGGATGGCAAGGAATCGGCCGGCGATCTGCGGCTTTTGTAACACTACTGCGCGACGGCCCCGGATGGGGCTGTCGCCGCTACAGCAAGGCGGCCTCGACCTTGGCATCCCAGCCGATGTGCCAGCCGCTGTCCGTGCGGATCAGCGGGCGTTTCATGACAGCGGGTTGCGCGGCGATCTGCGCCTCAGGCTCCGACGCCTTCAGGTACTCGTTGAAGCCGCGATAGGTGGTGGACTGCTTGTTGACCGCAAGGCCGCCGAATTCCTGAACGATTTCCGTGATTTCAGCCTCGGACAACGGCTGCGTCCGCACATCGCGGAACTGCACGTCATGCCCGGCTGCGGCCAATGCCTTCAGCGCCTTCTTGCAGGTGTCACAGGTGGAAATGCCGTACAGGATCATGACGCTGCCCTTGGTTGAGATGCCGCCACGATCACCAATCGCAGGCCGCCGTCAAGCGGTGATCGCACGGGTCAGGGCAAGCCCGCCCCAGGCGCAAAGCGCGGTGACGATGGTGCCCCAGGTCAGGTCGGCGGCCACCATCTGCCAGCTCCAATCACGCATGATGGCATAGCTGGTGAATTCATAGGTGCCATAGGCCATTGCCCCGATGATCATTGCCGGAACCACCACCGGCGTATCCGACTTCAGCGCGGGATAGCTGACAAGGTAGACCAGCCCCGCCACATAGGCCGCATAAAACACCGCCGCCGGGCCAAGACGCAAAGGCTCGGCCAGCAGCGTGCCGATGTGGCGGGTGAACAGCGGTTTCATCACCAGGGTCAGCATGATCGCATCAAGGACCAGAAAAATGACAAGCGTGGTGGCGTAGAGGACGGCAATTTGCATGAGGCGGCTCCCTTTGAGGAAAGGGTAGCGCTATTCCTTGCGCTGTCCACCAGCGGTTCAGATGCGGTTGCGCAGCCAGTCGGCAAGGTCGGGTTCCTCGATCAACCCCTGGGCGGCGCGAATGATGATCTGGCCAACCTCGACCGTGTTCCAGGTCATCTGGATGCCATTGAGGTCGAGGCAGACATACATGGACCGAAACGCGGTGCGCTTGTTGCCGTCGTTGAAGCAATGGCCGCGCGCGACCGCAATCGCATAGGCGGCTGCGAGGTCGAAGATGTCGTTGATCATGCCATAGGCGAGGCGATTGTCGACGCGGGCAAGGGCCGAGTCCAGCGATTTGTCCCGCGCCCGCCCCGGCAATTCGCCGGGGTTCAGAATGGCATCATGGATCACTTCGACCAATTCGGGGGTCAGCAGGTGATAGGTCATTTGTCCTTCAGGTAATCCAGAACGGGCTGAGAGGAGGCACGGGTGCGGGCGAGGCTTTCCATCACCTCCTCCATCGTGGCCACGCGATGATCCTGCGGCCCGATCGCCTCGGCGGGCACGAAATAGCCGACGAGGGCCGAATTTTTCAGGATCGCCACAGGCTTGCCGTTCGCCCGTTCCAGCACTTTGTGCGGCTCGCGCATTTCGGTCATGGTGGCGATATGGGGAGTGAGGAGGTGTGTCATGGGATGCGTCCTGTGGTTTGTATTGAAATATACATTGCAGTACACAAAATTTCAAGGGGGTCGTCCAGGCACAGGCCGGGGCCCCGGTGTGGCGTGTCCGGTTGGCCGAGGTCCCGGCCTGCGCCGGGACGAGGGGGGGAAGGTCAGCGTGAGTGGGATCGCAGTGCCGGATATGGGAGTTCTGTTTGAGTGAAGAAGAAGCTCCGCAAACTGAGTATTGTTGGATTGATTTTGGGAAACACAGGCTTTTAGAGCACAAGGCCAATGGCTAGAGTCAGGACTCACAACCAATAGATGACAGTCGCGGCGAGGGCGCAGGCCGA
>JAZKGQ010000027.1:0-40993 GCA_040385825.1 Pseudomonadota bacterium
CCTGATGCGCCGGTTGCCGATGCCGATGCACCGCCCGCCGATCCTGATGCGCCGGCTGCCGATGCCGATGCGCAGCCCGCCGATCCTGATGCGCCGGTTGCCGATGCCGATGCGCAGCCCGCTGCTGAGCCGACAGAGGTTGTGCGCACCGGCATCTTTCCCGGCCCGATGCTGGCCCTAGGCGGCCGCGCCCGGCGTGCGTCCTGGAAGGATGGTTTTACCATCGTGGCCAGCAACGCCCTTGGCCGCAGCGGGGTGCAGATGAAGCTGATGATGACGGGCAGCCGGGCAGGCCTGATCGAATGGAAGCCGCACAATCTGGCGGACGAGCTGCTGTCCACCGATTGGGAAGTGGAAATCACCGTGTCGGCCCTGCACGCCCTGCGAAACGAGGCCTGACCCATGAGCCTGCATGACTGCCTGCAACGCGCGATCGACAGCAAGGACTTGCCCCCCGCCATGGCCCGCCGGGCGCAGACCCTGTTTGCCGACCGCTTGCAGGCGCATGCCAGCCTTGGCCAAGGGGCCGAGGCCAAGGCCGCTGAGGACGTGTGGGTGTTCCTGCGCAAAGAGAACATCCGCAAACGGCGCGGCGCATTCATGCAGGCGAAGGCCCAGATGCGCATTGCTGACGATCTGGCCCGGCACCGTGACAGTGACGGGCAGGCCAATGCCGCCACCGGCATGCGCCAACTGGTGGAATGGGGCCAATCGGCCAGCTTCCAGTCTGTCAGCGGAATTCAGCAGGCCCTGTCCAGCAGCTACATGCGGGATATTTCCGAGCTGATCGCCACCCACAAGATCAACATCGTCGGCAACGCCCGCCAGAAAATGCGCATGCCAAATCTGGTGCGTGAGCTGAAGGGCGAACACACCGGCGATCCCCATGCCAAAAGCATGGCGGACGCGGCCCGTGCCACCATCGAGCGGGCCCGGCAGGAAAACATCGCGGCGGGCGGCGAGATCGGCAAGCTGGAAGGCTATGACCTGCCGCACCATTGGGACCGGGTGACGGTTGGCAAGGCAAACGAAGCCGAATTTGTTGCCGATTTTTATGACCGGATGGACTGGACCCGGATCATCGACCGCGAGACAGAGCTGCCCTTTGCGCAAAGCAGCAATGCCGCGCGGCTGAAGTTTCTGGGCGACATCCACCGCAACATCAAATCCGGCGGTTCGGCCACCACTGAACCATCGGGGGCCGTGCGCGGGCGCAGTCTTGCCAAATCGCGCAGCGACCCGCGTGTGTTGCATTTCAAGACCGCCGATGGCTGGCTCGACATGAACGCCAAATATGGCGTGGCAGACCCCTATTCTGCCATCGTCACCCACCTTCAGGGCATGGCGCGGGACACGGCGATGATGCGCGTGCTGGGGCCAAACCCGCGCGCAGGGCTGGAATACGCGCGGCAGGCGGCGGTGAAGCTGGCCAACGAACGCCCGTGGGAGCCGACCAGACACATCGGCCTCTATAACACGGGCAAGTCGCTGTATGACAGCGCCGAGGCTGAAGTTAACGGCGTCGCCAGCCAGACCGAACGCATGTTGGACATGATCAACGGGGCCGCATCGGTGCCCGAAATGAACCTGTTTGCCAGCTTCATGTCCAACGGTGTGCGCCCGTTTCTGGTGGCGTCGCAGCTTGGCGGGGCGATGCTGTCTGCCGTTGGTGACATCGGGTTTCTGGGCCGCGCCGCCTATCACACCGGGGCCAAGCCATCGCGCATGATCGCCAAGCATCTGGGCTATGTGATGGAGCGCGTGGGTGAAACCGCCGTGTCGCTGGCCAGCATGGGCACCGTGCAGCGCAATGCCGTTGAGGCGCGCATGGCCCGCCTGGGCATCATCGCCGAAAGCGCGTCAAACACCGGCGTTGTGCAGGCCCGGCTGATGGGCGAGGCCTGGACCCCGGGCATCATGCAGCGGATGTCGGAATTCACCATGCGGGCCTCTGGCCTGACCGCCTGGACAGACATCGCGCGCGGCGTGTTCAAGATGGAAACCTATGGCACGCTGGCCGAAAATGCGGGCCGCCCCTGGGCAGATATCGACGCCCCCTTGCGCGATCTGGTGCTGGCCCCGCGTGGTATCACCCCCGCAGAATGGGATGTGATCCGGGCCACGCCGCTGTACGCCGATCCGGGCGATCCGCGCGCCACCTTTCTGATCCCGGATGACATCCGCCGTCGCGCCGATCTGCCCCCGGATCAGGCGCTGGACCTGTCGCTGAAGTTGCAATCGGCCATTCTTGAACAGCGTGAATTCGCGGTGCCGACCGCATCCCTGCGCGGCCGCGCCACCATTCAGGTCGGCAAGCCCGGCACCTTGGGGGGCGAATTCCTGCAATCTGCGCTGATGTACAAGAACTATCCGCTGACCCTGATGTACAACCAGATGGGGCGCATGCTGTACCACAAGGTGCGCGGCAACAGGTTCATGGCCGCCGTTGTGCCCTTTGTGATGTTGACCACGATTGGCGGCGCGATATCCACGCAGCTGAAGGAAGTCGGCAAAGGCCGTGACCCGCGCGACATGACCGAATGGCGGTTCTGGAAAGCCGCCATGCTGCAAGGCGGTGGCCTGGGGATCTTTGGCGATTTTCTGTACGCGTCTGAAAACCGGTTTGGCGGTGGTTTTGCAAGCACCGCCGCCGGGTCCGTTGTCGGCACAATGTCCAGCGCGGGCAGCCTGATCACAGACGGTATGGCGGCACTGAAGGGCGATGCCAAAGCCGTGGATGCGTTTCAGCGCAATGCCATCGGCTTTGCCAACAAGCTGGGGGGGCCAACGAACCTTTGGTACCTCAACGCGGCCTTTGACCGGCTGGTGTGGGACAGCCTGACCCTGTGGGCCGACCCCAATGCGACCAAAGCCATGGCCGCCAAAGAGAAAAAACGCATCAAGGAATATGGCAACGGGGCGTTCTGGCCTACCGGCCAAGCCTTGCCATCCCGCCTGCCTGACCTGTCCGCCATGTTTGGAGCCACCTCATGACCCAAGCCCTGTCCATCATTGATGTGGCCTATGTTCTGCCGCTGACCCCGGGGGCCACGGTGCCATGGCGCTATATGGCGGCCACCCACCACATGGCCCAGTTTGAGGACGCAGACGGCGTTGTGCTGGGCGAGCTGGTGCATGGCAGCGGGTTCAGCATCGCGCCTGTCGGTGACACGCTGGAGAACACCGGCGTCTTTACCCTGATTGCCGCCGCCCCTGTGGGGGCTGTGGCGGTGCGCCTGCTGCGCGCCACACCAGCCGAACAGTTCTACGACGCGACCCCCGGTGCCGAAGGTGTCGAGCGGCAGCTGGACCGCGTGGCGCTGACCTTGCAAGAGCTTGCCGCCGGTGTTGCAGGCAGCTTGCGCACCCGCGCCCCCGTGCCGCCCATTGTGCCCGAGGAAGGGCGCAGTGTGATGTGGCAGGACGGGCGGTGGGTGCCTGCGTTTGACGCCGCCGAAATCATCGCAGCCGGGCAGCACGCCATCGACGCGCAGGAAGCCGCCCTTGCCGCTGCGCTGTATGGCAACCCGCAGGTGGATTTTGTGGCCAACCTGCTGGCGGACACGTCGCTGACCTATGCGCCGGGTCTGGCGGGGTCTGTTGAAGAAGGAGATATTGTAACCGCGCGCGGCGACGATCTGCCGTTCAAGGTGGCGGCGGCCGGGGCCGTGGATCACACGCTGATCTCGGCGGGCGGGGTCAAGTATTACGCCCAAGCCCGCCAAGGCACCCTGTGGTTGGAACAATGCGGTGGTGGCCCGCTGCGCACGGCGGCCGAAAATGACGCGGCCTTTGTCAAGGCCATTGGCTGGCTGAATGGCGGGACCTACCGCACGCTAAAGATGGGCACCGGCGGGTTCAATTTGTCTACCAAGCCCCCGGCCATTCTGGGCGGCGACAAGGCGTTTCAGGGCGCGGGCTTTGGCGACAGCTTTGGCAGCCGCCTGATCATGGCCGACACTGTGGTCGACGGCAACGTGATCCGGGTGGGCAATGGCGGCGTCACCACCACGGCCCGGGTTGAGGTGGGTGGGCTTTCGATCGAGTTTCTGCGCCCGACCGGCGTTGCGGGTTATGCACTGTGCAGCGACGGCGCGCCGGATGTGACCTGGGATACCATCCGGTTCATCAAGGCGGCGGGGATCATCGACCTTGGGCCAACGGCGGCATCCGCGCGCAACGAATTCCGCCGCTTGCGGGGCGGGTTCCGCGACGTGTTCGACCATCCCGTGGTGCGCGGCCAGCGGTTCACGAACTGGAATTTCAAGGATGTGGTACTGTACGGCGACGGCAGCATTGCGGGCCCGCGCACGGCCACCACCATTCAGATCCCCGTCAAGGGCATCTGTGACACGCTGGACTGGGTGGATGTCACCATTTGGTCGCAGGTGGGGTCGCCCTACGGCGTGGATGTGCTGGCAGACGAAGGCACCTTCGTCAATGCCAACATGTATAACATCATCCTCGACAAGACCGGCGGTCAGTCCGGGGCCGGGGCGGCATGGCGGTTCCGCCAGACAGCGGCCTGTACGGCGGTGGATGCAGACAGCAACTGGAAAATCCAGAACATCGACATTGAAGGGGCGCGGTCCGACACAGGCGGGGTCAATACGGGTGGCCGCGTGGTAGAAATCGAACAAGGGGCCAACAGCACCTGGGCGTTCATGCGCGGCTTCCGGTTCCATGGCATGGACTGGACTGTGCGCAACCGATCGGCGCTGAAGACGGTAAAGACCGGCACATCCATCCTCGACGGCATTTCGGTGCAGGGCGGCCGGGTCAAGGACGCGGTGCCGGGGGTCGATACGGTCGATTGCGTATTCGAGATGGGCTGCGACAACTTCATCATCAGCGACGTGGTGTCGGCGTTTGCCGAGCGCAAGCAGACGCCGTCCATCACCGCCTTTGTAAAGGTCACCAACCCGGCCTGCACCCGTTTCGTGGTGTCTGACAATCTGGTGCATAACGTCACCACGAAACTGATCGACCATCCGACCTACACCGCCCTGTCCGCCGAGCGGGTGGAAAGTGGCAACAGCTTCCATGGCCCCACCGATCTGGCGCTGCCCTATCTGATCCCGTACCCGGTGCAGCCGGCTGTTTCGGGTGTGGTGGCGAACGCCGCGCTGAATGCGGCTGCCGTCACAGCCGGGGCCGCCGAGGCGGCATCTACCGGGCGGCGCTTGGTACTGCCGCGCGGAACCCTGCCCTTCATTGGCCAGTTCGTGCCGCCCACCACTGGCGGGTTTGTGCTGGAGAGCAAGGCCACGCTGCTGGTGCAGTCCAACCAGCCAGCGGGCGTGTTCCGGTCGGCGGCCCCTGATACTGCGCTGGAAAACGTCATCCTCGACGGGCTGCGCATTGTATTTGACACCGATCCAGGCACTGGGAACCCCTTCACCGGCAACGGCATCGTCGGCAAATTCAGCAACAGCCAGTTGCACGCCCCGAAGGTGGAAAACTACTGGAACGATCAGGCGTTTCTGATCGCAGGTTACAACACCCAGATATATGACCCCTTCTTTTTCACCAACGACCCGCGCGCAGGCACCGGCGGTATCCGCTGTTTTGGCGGCTACAAACTGCTGATCGCCAATGCGTGCGGCCAGTCGGGCGACGACGCCATCCAGATCGTGCAGGCCGAAAGCGGCATCATGGTAAACTTGGCGGCAACCGACATCATCTACAAAGGCGGCAATGTCAAATCGCTGTCTGCCCGCGCGGTGATCATCTTTCTTAACACCGTCCACACCGTTGCCACCACAGGGTGCGGCTTTGTCGATATCGTCGGCGCAACCGGGCCGCAGACGGCCCTTGCCTCGACCGCCAGTTCGGTACGCGTGTCCTGTGCCAGCACCGATGCCAATTCCGGCATCATCGACTGCTTCCTGAAAAACGTGGTGATCGACGAGGCGGCCCGGCGCGGCACCTCGACTGCGGGGGCAGGCGGGTTGCAAGTGTCGGGCGCGGTGCAGGGCGGCGACTTTGACGTGGCCATTCTGGCACCCGACCGCCGGGTGCTGGAAGTCAACACGCTGAGCGGCATTCACCCGACCGCCAACCGCATCAAGGTGCGGTCGAACAAGGCCCCGGCCATCACCGGCCTTGCGGCCTGCGTCGTGTCGGCCGGGGTCAACAACACCTTGGTGCCCGAAGTGGTCGCACCTGCAGATCTGCATGCCGTTCACCTTACAGGCGGCGACCGCACAAAAGTGTCCGAAGGCAAGATCAGGGGCATTCAGGCCACCCGCGTCGGGGTGCGCGTCAACGTGGCGGGTGCCACCAACACGACGATCACGCAGACAGAGG
Organism: Pseudomonadota bacterium; assembly: GCA_040385825.1. GTDB lineage: Bacteria > Pseudomonadota > Alphaproteobacteria > Rhodobacterales > Rhodobacteraceae > JANNNF01. Next base: position 6,310 of record JAZKGQ010000027.1, read on the forward strand.
TCGTGGGCGCGGGCACGTCGATCAGTTTCGATGCGACGGCGGGAACAAGCAACCACATCAGCCTGTGTGACCTTGGCGGAATGGCCATCGTCAACGGCGGCACGTCTGTGCAGACAGCGAACAGGGCGTAACCCATGGCCACACGTCCCCGCGCCCCCGCGTCCCGCCCCGCGCCGCTTGATGATCTGGAGGCCCTGCGCGCCGAAGTGCAGGCCGCCAGCACTGAAGCCGCCGCCGCCCGCAAACTGGCAGCCGAAAGCAACGCGATGATCCGCGATCTGCACAAGGCCCTGATGGAGCCCCAGCCCGGCTATGAGCACAGCTTGCTGGAGCGCATGGCCACCGTGACGATCGGCATCGAAAGCGGCGATCGCACCGGGCGTATCCTGATCAAGCTGATCGGGTTTCTGGGCGCAATCGCCAGCCTTGGCGGCATTCTCTACGCCATCCGCGATGGCATTACGGGGGGCAAATGATGCCCCGACCACCCCCTCAACCGCAGGAGACCCCCATGCTGATCGACAACTGGAAAACTGTGGCGGCGCGCGCCTGGTCTGTGCGTCTGGCGCTGCTGTCTGCGCTGCTATCCGGGGCCGAGGTGGCCCTGTCGCTGCTGGATGCCAGCACGCTGGGCCTGCCTGACCGCAGCTTTGCCATGCTGGCCGCCCTGACCGCCACCGCGGCCGCCATGGCGCGGCTGTTTGCCCAGAAAGGCGTGACCGATGACCAAGCGTAGCACCAAGGCGGCCGTCGCAGGCAGCGCCGCCGCCATTGCCCTTGCCGCCAGCCTCATCGCGCCTTGGGAGGGGGTCGAGCTGCGCGCCTACCGCGACATCGTGGGGGTGCCGACGGTCTGCTATGGCGAGACGCGGGGCGTGACGATGGCCGACCGCTACACGCTGGCCGAGTGTCAGACGCAGCTTGCCGTTGGGGTCGCACAGTTTGAGGCGGCGATCCGGCCCTGCCTGCCTGCCGTCTTGCCCCAGCCCACCCGCGCGTCGTTCATCAGCGCGGCCTACAACATTGGCAGCTTTGGTTTTTGCAAGTCCACCATGGCGCGGCGGGCCTTGGCAGGCGATCTGCGCGGGGCCTGCGAGGCGCTGATGATGTGGAACAAGGCGGGCGGCAAAGTCGTCAAAGGCCTGACCAACCGGAGGAAGGCAGAGCGCGAACTGTGCCTGTCTGGCCTGTGAAGTTCTACCTTGCCGTCGCGCTGCTGATGGCGCTGTCGATTGGCACCGCCTTTGCCTATGGGCGGCGCGAGGGGCGGGCGCTGGAGCGGGCCACAGTCGCCGCTGCCATCGAGGCCAGCCGCGAGGCAAAGGCCAAGCTGGAGGCGGGCAGGCTGATCGCGCAAGCCGCCCTCGATGATCTTGCCCAACAGTTGGAGGATGCCAACCATGCGCGCCCTGTCTATGCTGCTGACTGCCTGTCTGGTGACGGGGTGCGCAGGCTTAACGCCCTCCGCTGATGCGCCACCATCGGCCGTGCTGCCCTGTGCCCGCCCGGTGCTGATCCCCGACCCGCCGCTGTCCGACCAGCTGGTGGAAACCCTGTGGCGGCGCGACCGTCTGGCGCTGCTGGAATGCGGGGGGCAGGTGGAAGTGCTGGCTGGCAGGCCAATTCCCACCCAGTAAGCCATTGATATCTATCACGCGACATAACGGGTGACAAACTGCTAACCCATTGATATCGCTTAACCGTGTCCAGATTGTGGATCTAGGGGTCGCCCGTTCGAGCCGGGCCATCGGTACCATTAACCTCATGGTTTTTCAGGGCTTTTCGCCACCTTCGTTGAAGGGCCGTACGGTTGTACGGGTGCGTCCGAAACGGATGGTGGGAATCAGCGCCCTGATTTATTTGCATCGCACGCCCCGGAAGATGGTCTGAGCCGTTTGTTAGACGGTTGTTAGACGGGGCATAAAAAAGCCCCGGCGCGATGGCCGGGGCAGGTTCGACAGGGAGGCTGCGCCGATAACCCCCGGCGCGGGGATCAGGTGGCCAGCACGGCCGGGGCCAGTGCGTTCATTTCTTTGCGGGCCAGTTGGAAAATATCTTGCAACTCGGCCTCGTCGGGGGCGCGCCACAAGAAAAGCATCTCGGACGGCGACAGGCTTTCTGGTGGGCGGCTGCCCAAGTCCTCCATCACATCGAGGAGCAGGCGGGTGACGCCGACTATGCGGGCGGGGCAGGCTGTCATGAATGCACCTTTGGGAACTGGCGGATCATCAGATCATCGGGGATGGGTGCGAAAGGTTTGCGGGGCCCGCCCATCTGTTTCATGAAAAATGGGGTGTCAGCCGCCGCGCATTGGTCGCGCAGGTCGCGCGCCCATTCGATCTGCATGGGGCGGGCACCGGGGCCGCTCTCACCCCCACAGATAACCCAGTCCAGCCTCGCCCCCTGACTGAAACCGCTGGGCCCGCTGCCATCGGACCGGACGCCTGACAGGGGGTAAAGACCTATCTTGCCCGTATGCAGCGCGTCCACATCTATCGGCCCCAGCATAGGCTCGATCGACAATCCAACCCATGGGATACCCAGCCTTGCCTTCAGGTCCAGCAGCCGGGGAATGTCGCGGTTGGCCTCGTCCTGATTGCAGACGGTGATGATCAAGCCCGCGTGGCGGGGCCACAGAGTGTGACCAATCGCCTTCAGACGCTTTTCCACGACGCTGACCCGTTTGGTCACGATCTGGATATCCAGCCGGTTGCATGTGGTGATGTGATGCCATGCCTCTGCCAGCCATTCGTCGGGCACCTCGTTGTCAAAGAGGTCGGACATGGATTGGATGAACACCCGCCGCCGGTATCGCGGGTCACCCACGGCGGCGGCATCGGCGGCAAACCACGCATAGTCGTTGTCGAGCTTGTGCAGTAGCTTGACCGCGCCTTTGATCTTGCGCCGTTCGACCCCGTGCCCGAAGTGACTGCCGCCGGTGCGCTTGTCCCAGGCTTTGGCATAGCAAATGTCGCAGCCGGGGCCAATCTGAGTGCAGCCCCACCAGAAATTGACGGTGGCATCGGTCCATTCAATTAAGGTTTTCCCAGCCATCACACACCTGCCACAAGCATGAAGCGCGGTTGGCCCTGATCGCCTGGCTGGGTCAGCCATGCCTCATAAAGGTAGATCGTGTTGCCGCCCGTTGTGCTTGGCTGCCACGAGAAGCGCCCGAAGGTGCATCCCTCGACAGCGGCCGTGTCCCGACAGAACGCAATCCAATGCTTCATGTGTGCGAAGTCTTCCAGTTCTGCCGACTGGCAAATGAAGGTTGGTTCTGGTGGCAGGTCTGCTTCCATCACCCGGCCTCCCTGCAGGCCCTGCAGAGCCGCTCGCCCCGGCTAGGGAACTGCCGGGGGCAGCAGAGGCAGCGGCGCAGGATGGCGGGCATCAGGCGGCGTTCCACGCCACGCAGGGCGGCGGTGGCGTTGCCGTGGCTGGTGTAGGGGCCCGCGATGATGGTGGTGCCATGGTAGATTGCATGGCTGGTGCCTGCGCCACGGATGGTCAGGGCGGGGGTCATCACGCACCGCCTTTCAGAACGGCAAGGGCGCGCTTTCCACCATCGTTGCTCAAGGCATGCCGTCCAGCGTCGCCTTCGCTGTGGATCAGGCGACAAAGCCGTGCCTGCTCACCATACCAAGCCAGTTCAACCTCCAACCCCGCCACATAGGCGGCAGCTGTCGTGGTGGCGCGGTTGTTCCATGCGGCGGCACCAACCGCACTTGCGCCACAGCCTTGATCAAACACACCGAGACGGACAGTCGGGCACGAAATGAATTCTTGTCCATCCGGGAATGGCGCGTCGCTCAAGCCGCAGTCAACGGTTGGCTGTGCTCCACAAAATGGGCAGGGCAACAGTTCTGTGGTCAGCGCATCGGCTTTGCTCATGCCTTCTTCCTTTCCGGTTGGGTTTTTTCTTTTGGCCCCGGGCGCGTCACGGCATCGACGGCGCGCAGGGTGGTGGCGAGTTGCGGGGCCATGTAGACCACCGCGAGTTCGGGGTTCACGTCGGCCGTGTTGCCCAGCACGTCGGCCACATCATCCTTTCCAGCCCCGCCCATCCGGGCCAGATGGCCGAAGGTGCGGCGCAGGTCGCGCCATTGCAGGCTGGTGACCGAGGGGCAGGTGACGGCGGCGAGGCTGCGCACGGCTGACCAGCGGCGGTAGAAGCTTTCCTTGGTGAAGGGCAGGCCGGTGGTGGCATCCCAGATCAGCGGGCCGGGGCCGGTGGCCGCGAGGCGCAGCTGCGCGCGCAGAACTGGCACGGCATGGGACGCGATCGGGATGTGACCGGCGTTGTTGCGCTTGGACCGGGTCAGTGACCAAATCCACAGTTTGCGCGGGGCGGTGTTCCCGGGTTGCGGAAACAGCTGCAGCGAGAAGGCGGCGGGCTTGGCCCGGTGAATGTCAAGCTGGCGCTGGCCGCCGAAGATCACCAGCATCAGAGCGCAGCGGATGTGGCGGGCGGCAGCATCGCCCTGGCGCGACAGCTGGCGCGCGGCGGCGAGGCAGGCGTTCAGCTCATCCCATGTGCCGACGCGGCTGCGGCCTTTCGGCTTTTCCATGTCCAGGTCCCGGCAGGGGTTGGTGCCGCGCGGGCGCAGCCGGCGGCGTTCGGCGTGGCGCATGATCACGGACATGGCCGACAGGATGGCCCGGGCGCGGAAGGTGCCCTTGGCGCGATAGAGCGCTTCGTACCACAGGTCCATCATTGCGCCGTCAATCTTCGCCAGCGGTTGCGGCCCCCACTTCGCCTCGATCACGCGCAGGTTGACATCGTAGGCGGCTTGGGTGGTGGCTGCGAGTTGGCTGAATTTGAGGGACTGGCGATAGTCGAGGATCAGCGCCGCCACGGACCCTGCCCGCACGGTGACCGCATCGGGGGTGGCATGGGTTTTCTTTTGCGCGGCGCGCGACAATTCCCGGGCGCGGCGGACGGCAAGCCCGGGCTTGGTCGCGTCCAGTTCGACGTTGACGCAGCCGGTGCGGCGCTGTGCCGCCGTGGGTTCCCACCACCAGCGCAGGGTGCCGTCGGCCCGGATGCGCTTGCGCAGGCCGGGGGCTTCATCGAGGGCGTTGGCTGGGGTGGGTTTGCGGGTCACTTCGCGCCCTCGATGCTGTCTGCAAAAGTGCGCAGGAAGCTGATGACGGCATCGGCATCATCAAGATATTCCGCAATCACGTCGCCCATCACTGCGATGTGGGGAAGGCAACTCACTGTTTGGAAAAACTGGGCCAGTTCTTCATCATCGTCTACCAGCGCCAATGCGAGTTGCGGGCCATAAACGGTCAGGCTGAGTTCAATGCTCATGCGATCCTCGCAAAATCGAGCAGCACCACGGTGCCTGCGTCTATGTCGGTCTGGTCGATCCGGGGGCGGGCGGGGCCGCCGTGGCTGTTGATCCATGCCTCGATTTCATCCGCCTTCCACAGCAGCGGACGTTGGCTGTGCGGCATCGGCAGGGGGAAGTGCAGCGTTTCTTCCAGCCGGTCGCGGCGGGCGAGGAAAGCGGCGGGCGAGGGCAGGCCGAGGCGTTCGGCCACCGCGCGCGAGGGCAGGAAGGTGGGGCGGGTCATTTGCGGGCCTTTCCATCAAGCCCGGTGCGCCGGATGTTGAAATAGGCGCTGGCCGAGGCGTAGTCGGTGCCGCCTTCATCTGCCCCCCGGTCATTGTTTGCGGCGTCGGTGTCCTCGCTTTTGCCACCGTGCAATACGCCCCAGACCGCCACCGCGATTGCGACCGGCGTAAGCACAGCGATAATCAACCATTCCATTTGTGATCCTGTTGTTGGGTTGCGCGGCGTGCTGTCCCTGCCGCCGCGCGTGTTGAGATACCGGGGGTGCAGGCGAGCAGCTCTGCACGGACAGCCCCGGCCAGCGAACTTTAGCCCGAGCGCCCGAGGGTGCGGTCGAGGGCGGCGGCGACGGTCATCAGCATCAGGGCCTGACCGCGCACGGCATCGGTGATCAGGTGCTGCTGATCGGGGCCAGCAACGGACGGTTCCCGCGCCATCTGCCGCCCCATGGTGGCAAAGCAGGCGCAGGCGATGCGAAAGCCCCGGCGTTCTTGTGCGGTCATCTTGGGCGGCAGGATCAGGCCGGTCATTGCGACTGCCCTTCCATTGCGGCGGCAGCGGCCTTGAGCGTGACCTGTGCGATCCAGTTCTGGCAGGCCGCAGCAACGCCAGCGGTGGAGGTGGCGCGAAAGCCGTGCAGGCGGATGGCAGCGCCATTCCAGTCGTTGCGGGCGTGTCCCCCGGCCGACAGGATCACATCCATCAGGCGGCGATGGATGGCGGCCACATCACCGGCGCTGGACTGGCCCCGTGGCATGGTCGCCAGTTCGGCGCGCAGGGCGGGGATGAAAGCGCAGGCGGCGTCGAGGTTGGCGGGGCGCTTGGTGTTGGCGATCATGCGCGCACCGCCGTTTCTGGGCGGAAATAGAACAACCAGGACGGGCCGTGAGTGTTGCGCAGGCTGCGCAGCACGCCGCCCGTGCCTTCTTCGTTGCCGCCCGACATCCACGCTGCGCGCAGTTTTGATTTCCAGTTGCGCCCATGCTTCGCGGCATAAACCTCAGGCGCGCGAGTTTCTTCAGAGAACAGTGGGCGAACACGATCCCGGGTCATCAGCGCACCGCCGGGAGGCAGACCACGTTGTCAACGGGCAGGGCGATGTGCAGGTTTGCCATCACCTGGCGGCGCAGCAGCAGTTCGCGCAGCAGCGGTCCGCAGACCGACAGCAGCCATTCGGCTTCGGCCTCGGTCGTCATGCCAAGGCGGGCGTCTTCGCCCACCTTGGCCAGCTGGACCAGCAAGCGGTCATCAATCGAGGCAGGACGGGCCTGCGGGACGTAAAATGGGGAAGCGGTGGCCATGGGCATACTCCTGTGCAAGCGGTGTGCATAGGAGTTAGGGGTAGGCGGTTGCTACTGTCAACTCAAAATGTGCGATAGCGGCAAAATTTGCGTGAAGCTATGGCCCAGGGCAGAAGCCGTCCGGATCGGCCGCTTTGCAATTCCAATACTCCACGGCATCTTCATAGGCCTCAACTGCCCTCGCACTGGCTGCAATGGCCTCTCTGTCTGCGTCTTGTGCTTCGGACGTGGCGTCGTCTGCTTCGCGCCGTGCAGCGGCTGCCACGTCGGTTTTGCTTTCTGCTTCATCCACTAGATCTTGAACCTCATCAGCCAAACACTGTGAGAAGTCCTGCACTTCGTCCTGATAGGTTTCCAGTTCGGAGCGACAGCTGTTGAACGAGTATTCATCTTCAAAGGTTGTGAAACCCGTCAAGCAGTAGGGAGCCCTAGGTTCTGAGCAACCACTTTGCGCTTTGGCGGACATCGGAAACAGAACGACTGCCATAGGTGCAACAAGATTGAAGACTAGACGCATGGAAAATACCCCTTGAGTGTCAATGTTACTTAGCGCGGTTTGATCGCCAGTTTCCCCATATATTGGGTAGCCACACAAAAGCTATCACCTGCCCGAGGATAAAGGCGAAACCAGAAAAAAGATGGTTTGACCAAAAGGTTGGGGCAGAAAAAAACAGAATTAATGGCAATATTGTAAGAGCAATACGCGCCTCTGTTGTCCCTTTTTCGTAGGCAGCCTGTCGGCGGTTCTCAAGTGTTCGACTTCCCATATCATGCTGATTTTGCATCACATCCTCCAGCTGGCGATCACCTTGCCCCGGATCAGCACGTTCTGTCCGTCTACCACATGCACCCGCTGGTCTTCAGGGTCGGCGCTGGCCGAGATCAGGACGGGGGGTTCGTGGCGGCGCACGACTGTGGTAGCACCAGTGCGGGTGTAGATTTGGGCCACCACCATATCGCCCGCGCGGGTACGCTCGGCCTGATGTGTGTCCACCAACAGGAAATCGCCTTGCAGCAACCCCCCAAGGATCATGGATTTTTTCACCTGCCACACGTCAATGCCGGGACGTTCGCCGCCAAAAGACGCAGCGATTGATTGCGCCTTTGCCTTTTCGGCCATCCCCGGCCCGGGTGTCCAGGGCATCGCATCGCTTTCGCTGAAGCCCGGCGTCAGTGTTTGGGTGACATTCATATCAGCGGCACCAGCCTTTTCAAGCACGGTGGCCAGCGGAACCTGAAGCGCTTCGGCAAAGGCCTTGCCCCATTCAAGGGTCATCCGCTGTTTGCCCGAGAGGATTTTCGACACCACAGATCGGTCACGGCCAAGGCGGTCCGCGATCTGATCGGCCGTGATGCCGACCCGTTTCTGTTGCGATTTGAACCACTTGTCATCCATGGGTAGTAAGTAGGCACTTACAACCGCGAAAAAACGTGCCGATTTGGCAAAATTTGCCTTGCAAGTGCAAATTGTGCCGGACTACATCTAGCGTTATGAGTAGCAACCTGCCACCACTCCAAGTATGTGAACGTCTGATCGGCAAGCCCGAGCAGCTGTCCGTCATTTGCGGCAAAGAACCGAAAACGGCCTATGCGTGGCGTCACGCCTCGCTGAACCGAGGTGCCGGGGATTTGCCGTCCACCCGCGATATGCGCGCCCTGCTGGCCTATGCCGCCGCGCATCAGATCCCGCTGACAGCGGATCATCTGATCTGGGGTGCCAGTGAGGAAGAGCTAGCCGCGCTTGTGGCCAGCCTGCCAACAGCACCCACCTTTTCCAGCCGTCGCGAGGCTGCGGAATGAGGGGGTCAGGCAGTCGCGCGTTTGGCCTTGGCCGCATCGACCTTCGCGGGCAGTTCGAACGCGTAGACCAGAAAAAGGCGCACGAAGTCGCGACCAGCGGCGATGTCCTCCTTGCTGGTGGTGCCGTCATGCACAGCGTCGTTACCCAGAAAGCGAATTTCATGCATCGCTTCGATCAGGGCGTCGGGGGCGAAGGCTTTCATCGCTTCGATCCGATCTTTCAAGTCCTTTTTCTTAGGCATGGCCATGATCGCCTTCAGCGCCTGTTCCAGCGTGGAGCGATAGCCAGCCGCTGCGAGGCGCAGTTTGCCATGGGCAAAGGAGTGGTCGGCTTCGTCAAGAAAGCCTTCGACCTCTGGCGGCAGATGTTCAGGCACGGTCGTTTTCGCTGGTTCGGGCCAGACCAAAATCGGCGCAAAGGCCTCAAACAAGCTCGAACCAGTGAGGTGTTCAGGCCGATAAAGCCCGGCGTTGGTTTCAAGCGCGTAAACCACAACCCCGCGCCCACAATTTTTGCAGTGGGCAAACATCGACACCATCGACTTTTCGTGAGGGTTTTCGGCAGAGCCGATCACCTTAAACCCGGAGCGCTTGGTCAAGCAGTGAGGGCAATCATAGGAGAATTCGGACATGAGCAACCCCTACGTGAACGCGCATTGCAAGATGATCGAAATTGCCTTGGAACCACCGGAGAGTCCAGCCGATACGGCGGTGTATCTGACGCAGCGGTATCTGGACCTGCCGGAAGATCGGCGGATCAACATGGCCATCGCGCTGATCATGGTGCTGACCACGCGCGAACAACTGGCGCGCTCGGCGCGCTGACCCATCCCATTCATGCCGCACCCGGTGACCGCCTGTTTTCCGCCGGGTGCCTCCTTGGCGGGGGGTTAGCCTCCTCCCGATCCCCCGCCGCTTTTCATTCTGATCGCGCTTGGGAAGGCGCGAGGGCCGTGCGCTGGCAAGTGGGCGCGGCCCCCAAAGCGGCGGTGGGGCAACCTGCCGCCGCAGCGGGGGGGGGTGTGCCATGACTGACAGCCTGCCTGTGATCTTTGCGGCCAAGGCCGTGGCGGGATCGGCGCGCTGTGGCGGGCTGACCCAGCACATGGTCGATGACCTGCGCACCAAGGCCGAGGAGCTGCTGGCGCGGGGCGATGCCCTGCGGCTGGAGGTGCTGGCCTTCGCCACCATGTACGAGGAACACCGCTGGGATGCCTATGCGATGGAAAAGCTGGGCGAAAGTCTGGACCGCGCCGTGCATGAGGCGCTGAACCCCACGGCCCCGCCCCTGCGCCACCGGAGGGACATTGATGACTGACCTTTCCACCGCCCGGATCGTGGCCCATTTTTCCAAAGGCGATATGGCCGCCATTGCGCGCGGGCTGCGCACGGTCGCCGCTGCCACCAGTGAAACCGATGCCGTGCGCCTGGGCGTGCGGCCCAGTGATGCGCGCCGTGTTGCGCGCGCCATCGAGGCCAGCCTTGGGCTGCAATTCGCACCCACCCGGATCGTCGAAGTACCGGTTGAGCAGCCACTGTCGCGGTCTGCCGTGCTGTTCTTTGTCGTCATGCTGGGCCTGCAAGCCTTTGGCACCCTTGGTGATATCGCCCTTGCCATCGTGCAGGCGCTGCAATGAGCGCGCCCGCCGCCCCCAAGCTGACGCTGGAGCATCAGTTGATCGCCAACGCGCTGGCGTTTCTGGTGGTGCAGTTCCCCGAGAACGAAAACTGGCCGGTCGTGCTGGCCTGCCTTGGGGATGCGCACCGCGCCGCCGAACGGTCCGGCCCGCAGGCCATTGCGCTGATCGACGCGGCCACGCTGGTGCTGAAATTTGCGCCCGCCCGCCGCACCGCAGACGGGGCCGCGTCTTGGGCCCATGCGATCGGCATCGCGCAGATCGCGCTTTCGTCCTTCTTTTTCTGGCGGTTTGCCCTGGTGCAAGACGCCCTGCATCCGCAACCCGAGGAGACGGTGGAATGAAGTTTCTGGATGATCTGTCGCTGACCGGGCTGGACGCCCTGACCGGCCAGTTGATGCTGCTGTGTGATGTCGGCCACCGGTTGGCCAGTGCCGGGCTGGCCCCGGTGTTTGACCTGACCCCCGGCGAGGAGGGCATCATCCGGTTGCCGGTCATCGTGCCGGGGTTGAGCGTGGAAGGTTTGTACGACTATCTGGAGCGTGCGCCTGCCAGCGATGACCTGACCGACATCGTGATCGAACCTAAAACCGAACAAGCCGCCCCTGTTGCCGTTCCGGGCACCCCCTTCCACATCACCCGGGCGGCGGCGGTGGCGGTCAAGGTCACAGCACAAACCACAGAACAGGCCACCAGCCCGGAGCAGACGCCCCCAACGGCGCAGGCGGGTGGTCCTAGCGTCGGGGAGGGCGGGCGTAGCAGCACCCAACCCCTGCCCGACGCGCCAGAAAACCTTGCCCCGGCGCAGGCCGTGGACGCCACCGAAACCATCTTTGACAGTCCCATTGTTTCCCCCCGGTCTGTGGCGGTCTCAGACGCCGCAGAGGTGCCCCAAGACACCAAGCCGGAGGTCGAAGCCCCTGCGGTGGTGGCCTCACCCGCCACCGCAGGCGCGGCTTTGCCAAGTGCTGACACCGGCGGGCTGGTTCTGGGTCCGCTGACAGATGACGAGCGGAATTTCATCGCGGCGCATGCCCAGTTGGGCTGGAAATCTGCGATGATCGCCGAGGCGCTGAACCGCAAGGTGCAGACCATCGGCCTGTTCATGTCCAACCTGCCCAAACCCGAAGCGCCCGAGGTGGAGCGTGTTGCACCGGCCCCTGCGCCAGTTGCGGCAGACCCCGCCCCGGTTGCGGCCCCCGGCCAGTCTGGCGCGCCGATGACGCCGCTGCTGACCCATCTGTTCGGCCTGCCGACCAAGGGCTGGACCACGGCGCAGGATCACGAGCTGATGGAGCTGTGCTGCACGGGCTGGGGCTACAACGAGCTGCAGGTGCAGCTGAAGCGCGCGAAGGCCGATCTGGTGGCGCGGTTCGATCTGCTGACCGGGTTGTACCGCGATGCCAATGACAAACAGGCCCGCCGCTTCAAGCGCGAGGATGTGCTGGTGGCCCTTGCCAGCCTGCTGCCTGCGCAAAAGCTGGAGTAGGGGCCGATGATGAAAGCAAGCGTCTTTACCCCGTTCCTGTCATCGTTGTTTGGCGTGATGCCCCATTTCCTGATCCCTGATCTGAGCAACGGTGAAATCCGGTTCCGGTCAAACGGAGGCAGTGTGCCTGCCGCCCCCAAAGGTGCCGTAGCCCGCAACCGTCGCCTCGCCGCCAAGCGCCGCGCTGTCACCCGGGCCAAGCGGTTGGGGCAGGTGAAACATGGCTGACCGATCCGCATTCATCCCTTGTACACTGACGGACACATTGGGGTGCGACCTTGCCGCCTTGGCGGCAGAGGAAATGCGCTTGAAAGCCCGTCTGCGCCAGATCGAGCGGCAGCGGCTGGATGCGATGATGGCGCGTGAGATGGTGCGAGCCATGGGCCCGCAACCCGACGGCTTTACGTTCCAGCACATCAGTTTTCGGGTCTACGGCTGACCATGGCGGGCGCGGGCACCATCAGCACCGATGACCTGAAGGACCGGCTGCTGGCGCAGCTGGACCTTTTGGTGCATCAGTTCGCGCCCCCGGCCAACGGCAGCTACACCAAGGGCGAGTTGTATTTCACCCTGAACCCCGGCCGGGCCGACCGGCATGTGGGGTCATTCTGCATTCACATGTCCGGGGCCAAGGCCGGACGATGGATCGACTATGCCAGCGGCGACCGGGGCGATGTGATCGACTTGATCGGGTTGAACCTGGGCATCACGGACCCTGCCGCCAAATTCCGCGAAGCGCGCGCCTGGCTTGGCCTCGACACCGAAGATCCCGCCACCCGCCGCCGTCGCGAAGAACAGGCGGCCCGGATGAAGCAGCAGCGCGAGGCGCAGGCGGCACAAGAAGCCGAGCGCCGCGCCCGGCAGCGCAAGACGGCGCAGGCGGTCTGGCTGTCAGCCGAGCCCAACATCATCGGCACGGCGGTGGATTTTTACCTGCGCGGGCGCGGCATTGACCTGTCGCTGTTGCCGCACATTCCCGGCGCCATTCGGTTTCACCCCGAGTGTCGGTATTACTTCACCGCTGAGGTCGAAGACCCCGAGACTGGCGAGATCACGACGCGCCACCGCTATCGCCCGATGCCCGCCATGGTCACCGCAATTGCGCGCGGGCCCAAGATCATCGACTGCCACCGCACCTATCTGGAACGCGGCGGCGATGGCATCTGGCGCAAGGCCGCCGTTGAGGATGCGAAGAAAGTGTTCGGCGATTACACCGGCGGGTCAGTGCGCCTCTGCGGTGCCCCCGGCCCGCGTGGCGGCCGCCTGAAGCTGCGCGATGCGCCGCAAGGGGCCCGGGTGTTCGTGGCCGAGGGGATCGAGAACGCGCTGTCCCTGATCATGCTGCGCCACCTTGAAGGCCTGCCCCCTGATTTTGTCATCGCCGCCGGAATGATCGCCAATCTGGCGCATGTGGACCTGCCCGCCACCGTCGCATCGGTGGTGCTGGCCGCCGACAATGACAGCGGCGCACAGGCGGGTGACATGCTGGACCGGGCCATCAAGGCCCATGCGAAGGCGGGCCGCGAGGTGCGCGTCTGGCGCAGCGACACCCCCGGCCACGATCTGAACGATGATCTGCAAGCGGTTCTGGCCGCGATGAAACTGGAAGGGGCGGCGTAATGTTTCGGCATACCAGCAGAGAAAAAGGCATATGGCGTGGTTGGTTGGAAAACGACCAATCGCTTGAACTGTATTGGGGCGGACCCACGACCGTTGCCTTTCGCGTGCTGGTCCACTCGAACGACGCCGATCAAGGCGACAGGATGCTGAACATCAGCCTTGGCTTTGCCCAAGCCTTTATCCCTTTGGGTATCAGCAAGCGGTTTTATCAATGCGGGGAAGAACCCCAGTGGGGCTTCGATCTAAGCCGAGAATTTGGCATCGTGCTGAATTGGGGCAGGCACCGCAAGCACTGGGAATGGCCGTTCCATAGCTTCACCTTTCGCTATGAACAGGAAGACGAAGATGGTGTTTGGCGCAGCATTCTGGGCCGAGGTGAGGCAGGGCATGGCCCAAAAGAGGAAACCCACCCCTACACCTATGTGCTGAAAAGCGGTGAGGTTCAGCACCGCTCCGCCACGATACATCGCACGCGGCACGTTCTGGCCCGTCATATCCTGCACCGCTTTGGCTGGCCAAGGCGGACGCTGAACAGCATCGACGTTAGGTTTTCTGACGAGGTTGGCGAGCGCAGCGGATCTTGGAAGGGCGGCTGCATCGGATGCAGTTTCGCCATGAAACCCGGAGAAGTGCCGATTGATACCCTGCGTCGGATGGAACGGGAGCGCACGTTCTGATGACCGTCGCCCTGATCATCATCTTGTTGCTGCCCGGCCAGCCGCCCAGTGCGGTGCAGATCGGCACCATGCGCGACCTGCCGTCCTGCATGGTGGCAGGCGAGGGCGCGGCCCATGTGCTGGCCCGCGCCACACCCGGGGCCGTTGTCGGATGGTCCTGCAAGCCGCTGGCGGCCGGGGCATGAGCGGCAATGGCTACGGCGAAAAGCACGAAAACTGGCGCGATGCCATGGGTCTGTTTGATCAGTGTCCGCGCGCCCTGCGCGACGTGCTGAATTACGCAGTCGGCCCGTACCACGTCAAAGACACGGTCAGCGAGGTGGTGCGCATCAAGGCAATGCACCGGGGCTGCACCACGACCAAAGCCATCGCGATCCTCGCCCGCCACATCGAACAGGTCCACAGCCCAAAGCTTACACTGCAAGCCTATGGCCCGACCCACCCGGAAGCCCAAGTATGACCGATACCCCCGCAACAGACACCGGCTGGATGGATGCTGTCCCGATTGCGGGCGACCCGGTCAAGCCGGTGGCCAAGCCCAAGGGCAAGGTGACGCCACTGCGCCCGCTGTCCAAGCTGGCCGCCGACCTCGACAACGCGCCGATCGCGGCTGTGGGCAAGCCCAAGGCAGCGCCTGAAGGCGACCGGGGTGGTGATGGGGGCCCCGACCAGGGCGGCGATCCGGGGCCTGACCTCGACCCGCAGGACAATGACCTGCCGCCCCCAGATGCCCCCCCCGGCCGCCCCCCCAAGCCACCCCGGCCGCAGGGCGAGATTTGGGAGGATTGCCCGGTCAAGCCGCTTGGCGTCAACGGGGCGGATTATTTCTACCTCGACCCGCATGGTCAGCAGCGTCGCATCACCAAGCACGATGCCCAGAACATCATGATGCTGTTCGGCAAGCGGCTGCCTGCGCTGTATTGGCATTTCCCCAAGTGGAACCGCGACCCCGACAGTGGGGCGATGACCCGCAAGCCGGATCATTTTGACCATCAGACCGCCACCAGTGCGATGATCCAGGCCTGTAGCGAAAAGGGCCTGTTTGACCCGGACAGCGCGGTGCGCGGCGTGGGGGCCTGGGCCGATGATGACGGCCAGTTGGTCTATCATGCGGGCAGCAAGTTGTATATCGGGGCCACCGAGGTGCCGCCCGGCGCGCATCAGGGCAAGATTTACCCGGCTGCCCCCACCATCCCGCACCCTGCCGCCGCCGACAAAGACCGCAGCGACCCGGTGCCTGCCATTCTGGACACGCTGAACACCTGGAAATGGGCGCGCGGCGAGGTGGATGCGCAGATTGCCCTTGGCACCATCGGCGTGCAGGCCTTTGGCGGCGCGCTGGACTGGCGGCCTGCCTATTGGATCACGGGCGGTGCCGGGTCTGGCAAATCGGCCCTGCAGCGCCTGATCCTGCACATCCATGGCGGCGATACCGGCATCGTACAATCGACCGACCCGACCGCGCGCGGCATTGCCAGTCAGTTGGGCCAATCGACCAAGCCGGTCGCCCTGGACGAGCTGGAGCCCGGCGACGCGGGCAGCAGCAAGGAACGCGACATCATCGCCACCGCCCGCGTGGCGGCGTCGGGTGGCAAATGGCTGCGCGGCAGTTCCGACCAGCGCGGCAGTTCGGGCCAGTTGCGCAGCACCTTCCTGTTCAGCTCGATCCTCATTCCCGGCATCCTCAAAAGCCAGGACCTGCAGCGGATCATCGTGCTGAGCCTCGACCCGCTGCCCGACGGGGCCAAGCCGCCGGACATGCGGGCCGACACCTGGCGCAAGCGTGGCGCGGCACTGAAGCGGCTGATCCTCGATCGCTGGCCCACATGGGCTGACCGGCTGGAGCTGTGGCGCGCGGCCTTTGCCGTTGAGCGTGTGACGGGCCGTGACGGTGACAACTGGGCCACCACCTTCGCCATGGCGCAGATGGTGCAGAACGCGGCGATGCCGACGGCCGAGGAGATGGCAGGCTGGGTGCGCCGGGTGGCGGCCGAGATCAGGGCCAACCGGGGCGAGGCAGGCAATGACGCGACCGAGGTGGTGACCCACCTGCTGAGCCAGGAGTACGACGTGTTCCGCCGGGGCGAGCGCTACACGCTGGCCCAGTGGGTGCAGGTGGCCGCTGGCAGCCCCGGTGCGCCGCCGGGCCTACTGAACGATTTTGGCGCTGACCTCGATGGCAAGCGCCAGCGATCTGAGGCCGCCAACCGGCATCTGGCCAAGGCGATGATCAAGGTGGTGGCCGAGGGCCGCGACCCGCCCCGCCTGTTCATCGGCAACAAGCCGGTGCAGAGCCTGCTGAACCTGTTCGATGGCAGCCAGTGGGCCGGTGGTGCCTGGACACAGAGCCTCAAACGCATCCCCGGCGCGTTGGTGCCAGACCGGGTGCGCACGCTTGCCGGGGTCGGATCACGCGGGGTGGAAGTGCCTTTGTCCGCCCTTGAGGGCATCATGGACGGCCCCGACACCATCGTCAGCGCCCAGACCCGCGATGTACCCGTAAATTCCCTGCCCGATGACATGGAGGGTTTTGTGTGATGCGCCCGCGTTCTTTCAAGGCCTTGATCCGCCACGATTGTTTTTTACCCGCCCCGACCCGTTCGGGCATAGAATGGTCACGCGATGGCAGGTCTGCGCCTCGGGTTCGGGGGCGAGCAGCCTACACCCACAGGTTGAAATTCCACAACGCCACAACGGTAACGGCCCGTAACGTTGTGGCCTTCGTTGTGGCAAAAAGGCGAGGCGGATCAAGGGCTTGGCCCAGTCCACAACGCCACAACGGCAAACCCCCTCACATGTACATGTGTGCGCATGCGCCCGCGATCACGCATGAGTGCATGCCGTTGTATCCGTTGTTCTGTTGTGGATATTCTTATCTTATTGATAAGAAAGAAGAAAAGAGCCTGAAAAGCCACAACGGCACCCACAACGTCAGTAATGCTGACCGTTGTGGGCTGGGCATGGTCGCGGCTAAGGCGTTGAAATCGCTGGAAACCATTAAAATATTCGGTGTTTATCATGCGTCCTGACCCCAAGATGGTGGCGGCGGATCGGGGTGAGCGGTTGCTTGAGCAGGGCTCGGGCCAGCTGGGCATGTTCGGGCCTGAGGGCGAGGTGATCGACCCGGCCAAGCGTGCCGGGCCGGGGCGGCCTGTCGGGGCGGGGAACAAGCTGAAGTCGCGGCTGAAGGATTACCTGACCGCCAAGGGCTACCGTGACCCTGCCGAACACCTGGCGCTGCTGGCGGGGCTGGATCGGCGCGACAAGCACCCGCTGCACGTCGCGGCGGAAATCGCGGCGGTGCTGGGCGAGGATGTGATGGCGGTGGCGCGCGAGATGCGGCAGGCGACAGAGGCCCTGCTGCCCTACTGGCACGCCAAGCTGACCCCCGATGTCAGCGTGACCACGCCTGCCGTGAACATTCTGATGCAGGGCGCGGGCGGCATGGTCGGCATCGACCTGGGCGATGCAGGTGATGACCCGTTTGCCCCGCTGGATGTGCGCATCGGTCTGATAGGCGACATTGAGCAAAATCAAGGGGTTAGCGATGGCCCAGAAACGGAACAGGCGAGCGAATGACGGACGGTCAGGCTAAGGTGTTGATAAGGCTGGCACATCAGGGGCTTTGCACCCAGATTGCAAATCTAGGTGCATCGGACGCAGGGCACCCGGTCCAGCAATCGGTTGGCATCTGGATGGCAGGCGAGCCGCGCCGGTCCGCAGGGCGGGCAACAGACCCCCACCCCCCCCTATGCCACCCCCACCCCACCCCCCGCCGCCTCGACCGGGGGGGTACCCCCCCCGGCTTGTCCTGTATCCCCGTCTGTCCGACCCCATTCAGGGTTTCGGAAACCCCGGTCTGTGGTCTGGGACCAAAATTCGAAACTGACCTGACGCACAACGGGGTAGGGGGGGTGTGCTATGGCGCTTGATCTGGATGGTTTGTTCCGGTTGCCTGAAGACGACGACGCGCCATTCCGCAGTCTGGACGGGGCCATGGCCCCGCAACTGAGCCGGGTGGGGGTTCAGGAGGCAACTGCCTTTCCCGAAGTGAGTTTGTGGAAGCCCCCCGGCCCTGTGGCACACGCGTTCTTTCTGAGCGATGCCGACGTGATAGGGATACGCGGCCCGGTCGGGTCTGGCAAGACCACAGCGCATCTTCGATCAAGAATTCGCCGGGCCAAGATGATGCCGCGGTCCGGCCTCGATGGCATCCGGCGCTACAAGGTTACCATTGTGCGCGAAACCTATCGCCAGCTTTGGGCCACCACAGTGCCAAGCTGGTGGGAAGTGATGCCCAAAGGCCTTGGCAAATGGGCGGGCGGGCGCGGTGACCCGGTGACCCATTCCATCCAGTTCGAGGATGCGCATGGGCCGATCCATTTCATCGCCGAGTTCATGGCCTTTGGCACATCGGCCGCCGAGATCGACGCGAACGCGCGTGGTTTGCAGACCACGGACCTTGCGATGGAGGAAGCCGATACCAACCCGGTGGCCGGTTTCACCAAGGGTCTGACCCGGATCGACCGCTACCCGCCAAAGGACCATCTGCGCCATCTGCCGCTGGCCCTGCAATCCTACGGCCAGATTTCCTGCAGCTACAACAGCCCGGACGAGGACAACTGGACCGTGCGGGTGCTGGAAGGCGAGAACCTGAATGACGAAGCCAAGCAGGTGCGCGCGGCCCTGAGTGACGAAGGCGTGCGGATCAGCTTTTTCCGCCAGCCGGGCTATGACGAGCCGGGCTGCGAGAACCTGGCCAACCTTGGCCCGAAGTATTACCCCCGCGCCATCGCCGGTATGCGCGCCGAAGGGCGGGGCAACGATGTAGAACGGCTGATCTATAACCGGATCGGGTTTGTGCGGGCGGGCGATCCGGTGTTTCGCACCCAGTATAAGCGCAATGTGCATGTGTCGGCCACGCCCCTTGCCGCCATTCCGGGCATCCCGCTGCGCATCGGACTTGATCAGGGGTATTTTGGGGCGGCTGTGATCGGGCAGTTCATCCGGCCGTTCCAATGGCGCATTCTGGGCGAGCTGAGCTTCAAGGAAGGATCCTTTGCGCCCCAGTTTGGTGCGGCCCTGAAAGAGCTGCTGGCCACCCGCTGGCCCGGCCATGCGATTTACAAGCCCGCCTTTTGCGACATGGCGGGCACGGCGCAGGAGAGCCTTGAGGATGTCACCTGGATGAACCAGGTGGCAGATGCGTCTGGCCTTGAGATCGAGCCGCAGCGGTTGGGCGGCAACCGGATCGAGCCGCGCCTTGCCGTGTGGCGGGCGGCCATGGAGTGGAACCAGTTCGGTGTGCCCGGGCTGATCATCGACCCTGGTTGCAAGCTGCTGATCCGGGGTCTTGAGAACGATTATGTCTGGGACGCCGAAGCCGACAAATCGGAAAACCGGGGCCGCAAGCCCAAGAAGCGCGGTATCCGCGCGGCGGACGCCATCGACGCGGGCGGATACATGATGCTGGGCGAAAGCCTGCCCGACGGTCGCCCGCTGACCGCCGAGCTGACCGAGCAGGGCCGCGCACTGGCAGAGGCAGGCCAAGGCCGCCTCGACCGCGACCCGGACCCACAGGCCAGCTATGATTTCAACCCGCTGGAGGGGTTCTGATGCCCCATACCGCACTTCGCCCCTTGGCCTTTGAGGGCTTTTCGGACCTGACGGTGCTGCATGTGTGCCGCCATATGCGCCGCGTGGATGCCGAAGAAGTCTTTGCCATGCGCCCGGATGCCGATGCCTTTGCGCTGTACCGCGATATCGCCGCTTTGGGGGGGCGTCACCTGTGGTTTGAGGTGGTGCGGCCCGCGACGGCCATGCAGCCCATTGCCTTGTTCGGGGTGGTTGGCACATCGCCCGGGTGCGGCCTTGCCCATATGATTGCCACCGATGATCTGACCGCCGGTGACGCCCGCCAGATCGTCGCACGGATCCATTCCGCCGTGGCCCCGGTGATGCTGGACCATGGGTTGCACCGGATCGAGGCGCTTGCCCTGTCCAGTCACCGCTGGGCCCACCGGTTCTTGCGGGCCTGTGGTGCGCTGCCTGAAGGCCCGCCCCGCCGTGCGACGGGAAAGTGCGGTGAAGATTTTCAAGCCTTCGTCTGGCTGCGCGATGACTTTACCCGCCGTTTTTCACCAAGCACCGCCCCCGATCCCGTCCCTTTCAAATAGGAGCACTCACCATGGCCACAAAAAAGAAAACGCCCGCCGCAACGATTGCCGACCGAGAGCATGCGGCGGAGTCAGACGCGCAGATCAGCAATCTTCAACGTTTGATCGAAGACATCAGCGCGCGCACGGCGGGCGGGTCGGTGGACGACGATCTGCGCGCTTTCCTTGACATCGAGGCGGCAGAGATCAGCGAACGCGATGATCCCACTGTGACCCTTTCGGGCGTCACCGCCAGTTCGCACCTGGGATTGCATCAGGCGTTGCAGGACTGGTGCACGCAGGCCGCCCGCTGGATTACGGAACTAAAGACCGCCTGACCACCCCGCCTGACCAATTTGCCCAACGGGCAAGATGGTGTTTTCACCCCAGACATAGGAGATCGCCCCATGTGCGGACTGCCCAAGACCCAAGTTCCTGCCGTGCAGCGCCTTGCTGCCCCGACATCTGACGCCGTGATGCGCGAGGGCGAGCTGGAGCGCATGTTGCGCCGCAGCCGTTCGGGCGTTGCCGCCGACATCCTGACCACGCCGATGGGCATCGTGGGGCCGGGCGCATGAACGCGATGACGCCTGCCATGTCCCCGGCGCCGAAGGCCATCGGGGCGGAAAACAGCAGCGTGGCCAAGATGATTTTCAGCCGCCATGAGGAAATGCTGACCGATCGCAACGCCCGCGCCCCCGAACTGGAGGCCGTCGCGCGCCTCTACCGCCCGCAGCGCCAAGGGTTCCGGTCCAGCAGCGAGAAGCGCGACGAATACAACCTGCACGCCCTGTTCAACAGCACCACACTGATTGCGGCAGGCAACATGAGCAGCAGCCTGTACAGCACCCTGTGCAGCCCGGCCAATGACTGGTTTCAGACCACGCCGCCCGATCCCGATCTGGCCGAGTTCCCGAGCGTCAAACGCTGGAATGACATCGTGTCGGCGCGCATGTTGCGCAGCTTTGGCCCGGGCATCAGCACGTTTTATGCCAGTGCCGTGTCCTGGACTGCGGACACCGTGGCGCTTGGCACCGGCTGCCTTGTCAGTGACGAAGGCTTTGGCCGCCGCCGTCTGATCGACAGCTGCATCAGCCCGGCCGATTTTGTCTTTGCCTGCGACGTGGATGGCATGGCCGATGAGCTGATCACGGAACGCTGGATGACCCCGGTGCAGGCCGCCCGGTTTTATGGCATCGACGCGCTGCCGCCCAAGCTGCGCGAACGCGCGGTGCAGGGCAAGACCGACACCCGCAGCCGGTTTTTGCAGGCCATGCAGCCCAACGACAGCTTCACCCCCGGATCATTCGGGGCCAAGGGGCGGCCTTACCTTTCCACCCATATCAGCGAAGACGGCATGGCCGTGGTGCGCCAGGGCGGCATGTACGAGCAGAACTTTGCCATCCCGCGTTGGGATGTGGACGGGTCGAACCCCTGGGGCCATGGCATGGGGTATCTGACGCTGGCATCGGGGCAGAAACTGCAGGCCATGAGCCGAGATAACCTGCAGGCGGGGGCGATGATGGCCAAGCCGCCGATCGGCACCACTGGCACCAAGGCCCTGCGCGAAGGGGCCAAGCTGGCCCCCGGTGCGTTCCTGCATGGCGCTGTCAGCCACACCGGCCAGCAGCTGGTGCGCCCGATCCTGACCGGGCAGGGCCTGCCTGTCACCGCCGATATGGAACGCATGGCCAAGGACGAGGTGGAAAACGGCTGGCACGCCCAGTTGCTGACCTTGGTGAACCGCACCGGCATGGGCAATCTGGAGGTCATCGAGCGGATGGAGGAACGTCTGCGCCTGCAAGCGCCCTTTATCGGCCGCATGCAGACCGAAGGCCTGTCCATGGTGCTGGAGCGCCGGTTCAAGATGCTGTTCCGCGCAGGCCAGTTCCCGCCGCCGCCGCGCGAGCTGGGAAACCAGCCGCTGGAAATCCGGTTCACGAGCGTAGCAGCACTGGCGCAGAAGGCAGGCGAGGGCGTGGCCACGCGCCGCTTGCTGCAAGACACCTATGCCATGGCCGCCGCCCAGCCCACCCCCGAGGCGCAGCAAGAAGTGTGGGACAACATCGACCGGGACGCTGCCATGGCGGTACTGGCCGACAGCGGCGGGGTACCGAGCCGCGTGGTGCGCAGCCCCGAGGACCGCGAGGCGATCCGCCAGGGCCGTGCCCAGCAAAAGCAGATGGCCGATGCCATGGCCATGGCCCAGCAGGGGGCAGCAGCAGCCAAGGATATGGGGGCTGCCATGGGTTCAATGGCGGGCATGCAGCAGGGGGCCCCCGTCTGATGAAACCGATCCGCCTTGCGGCCCTGTCGGCCTACCGCGCGCTGTTCGGCATGCGCCGCACCGATGCGCTGGTGCATGGCTGGCGTGAGTTGCGCCAGCACCCCGAAGTCATCCGCGATCTGTGTCTTTTGGGGCATCTGTTCGAGCCCGACATCGACCCCGCCACCGGCCAGATGTACCCGGCCGAGACCTTAACCGCGCGGGCGGCGCGCAAGTCCATGGCGCTGGCCCTGCTGGCCCGGGCCGAAATCACCAATGCCGAATTAACCCTGATCCGAATGGAGAGTGACAATGCGAATTTTGACGATGATCGGTAACCGCCGCCCCGTCTGGCAAGGCGAAGGTCAAGGGGCTGGGGCTGGCGCTGCCGATGCGGCGGGTGCAGCCGCTGCCGCCCTGGCGGGTGCTGGTGCTGGTGCAGAAGCTGGTGCAGGTGCTGCTGATCCCGGTGCAGGTGCCGCCGCTGCCAAGCCCTGGTACGAGGAACGCACCTGGTCTGACCCCACCTTGCAGCAGCATCTGATCAAGTCGGGCTACCACAACGGCACATCCGACGAGGCGCTGGAGCGGGCGCTGAAGGGCGAGTTGACCGCCACCACAAAGCTGGGCCGCAACCCCGCCACCCTGCTAGACGCCCCCAAGGAAGGGCAAACCGTGAACGAGTGGATGAAGGCCAATGCCAAGGCCTTTGGCGTACCCGACAGCCTCGACAAATACGAGCTGAAGCTGCCTGAAGGTCTGCCAGAAGGCATGCCGATCGACACGGCCTTGCTGGCGGATTTTCGCAAATATGCGCATGAGGCCGGATTGCCGCCTGCTGTGGCCCAAGCCAACATCGAGGCCTATGCTGCGATGATGACACCGCGTTTCACGCAGGAAGCCGCGCGTGCCGCCGAGGCAGAGGCCAAGATGACCGGCGATCTGCAAACGACCTGGGGGCAGAATTACAAAACCAATCAGGATCTGGCGGTGCGCGCCTTCCAGACCCTTGCCGCCGAGATGAAAATGGACCCGGAACAGTCCAAAATGCTGGCAGGCAAGCTGAACAAGGAAATGGGCGACGCCGGGCTGTTGAAGTTTTTCCACACCCTTGCAGGCAAGATGGGCGAAGACACCCTTGCCATTCCGCGCGGCGGCAATGCCCCGGCGTTGGCGCTTGCAGACGCGCAGCAGCGCAAGGCCGCGATCATGACCGCCCATACCGGCGATATGGCCAAGGCCACGCGCGAAGGCAACACCCGCCGTGTGACCGAGTTGCGCAAGGAAATGGAAGGTTTGAACGTCATCCTCGCCCAGCACGGCTGACGGCAGGCGCAGAAAATGGGTGCGCCCGTGGACCGGGGGAGGTCACGGGCGCTGTGAGGCGGCAGACCTTGGGGGGTACAGGCGCTTCACCGCTACATTTAGGGGTTGACAGGCGGATTGTCCAGAGGCAAGCCTGATTGTGTTAAATGCGGGTGGTCCTGAAAAGGGTCCGCTGACCAGAGGGGAAAGTCCCTTCGTGCAAGCGAGCGGTGCCGCAAGGTGCAATCGCCAGGTCGGGTCCGGCAGCAGCCGGGGGGTCCTCCGAACACAGTTGTCCTTCAACCATGTTCAGAGGAGTGGCCCATGAGCTACGCAGAACGTTTTGCCCAAACTCACAGACTGAATTATGCCGACGCTTGGCGTCTGGCTGCTGATCACAACACCAGCATGTTGCGCGCCGCAGTGACGGAGCATCCCTGCGAAGGTGAGATGCACACGCCCGTCACCTATTATGACAGCGGCAAGGCGCAACGCCGCGAAGGGCGCGGGGCGCTTATGCGCGACACCCCGGCCAACCGTCGCCGCCGCTGGCTGAAGTATCAGCCCACCTTTGACTGTGGCGAGCTGATCGACAGCAACGACAAGTTTCAGGGCATGATGAACTTCCAGTCGCCGCTGCTGAACCATCACATGGCCAACGTGCGCCGGTTCATCGACCAGGATGTCATTCTGGCCGGGTTCTACGGCGATGCCTATGAAGGCGATCTGGGCCAGACCGCCGTACCGTTTCCGGCTGGCAATCAGATTGCGGTCAACGTGCAAGCCGGTGTCGGTACGGGCCCGGTCGGCATGAACCTTGCCAAGATCAAGATGAGCCGCAAACGCCTTGCGCTGAACAAGTTCGATCTGAACATCGACGAGCCGTACCTGTTTTGTACCGCCGAACAGATCGACGATCTGTCTGAAGAAATTCAGTTGACCAGTGCCGATTACAAGGAAGAAGCGGGCCCCGCATTCAGCCGCGATGGCAAGCTGAGCAAAGTCTGGAACCACTGGATCGTGGAATATCAGGATTTGCCGATCATCACGGTGGCGGCCCGGCCGACCCAGCGCAACCCGGTCTGGATCAAATCCTGCATGGCGCTTGGCGTCTGGATGGATGTGACCTCGAACGCCTATCCGCGCCCCGAGCTGGATAACGAGCTGTACATGATCGTGAAGGCGAACATGGATTGCCGCCGTCTGGATGAAAAAGGCTGCATGGACATCCTGTCTGACATCCTCTGATCCCGCCCTGACCTTGCGGTCGGGCGATGCGCGCCCGGCCTGCCCCCCATCCCCCAATGAGGAAGGCTGATCATGGCCATTCGTACTGACGTTAAATCCGACATCTACGGCAGCTCTGCCGTCGGGGCCTATGCCGCCCCCTTTGCATCCGCCCGCGACGGCAAATTGCACCGCGTATCAGGCCGCGTGTCCTGTCTGATCACTGACAACACCGGGTCGCGGTTCTTGCTGTGCCAGATCCCCACTTCGGCGATCATCCTGTCAAACTCTTTCATCCGCACTGACAACTGGGGCTTTGCCCAAGCGGTCGTTGGGACGATCGGTTTGACCACGGGCCTGCTGAACGTGGCCAAGGCCACCGGCGCTGCTGTGGGCAACCAGCTTGTCACCATGTTCGGGGCCAAGCAAAACCAGCCTGCCTGGCAGCAAGCCGGTCTGGCAGCAGCACCTGTGATGGCCCCGTTCCTTGACATCTTTGCCTTTGGGATTGCCGACGCCACTGTGGCGGGCACCATGGACTTCGACATCACCTACGCCAACCATTTCTAAGGCTGGCGCAGAATGACCATCCTTCAGGCGGAAAGTGCGACTGCGATTTGCCAGCGTGCCCTTGGGTGGGCTGAACATCGCAACACGTTCGACAGCCTGGAGGATGCCTCGCAATTGGCCCGTGAATGCCGGTTGCGTTATGACATTCGCCGCCGTGCCGTGCTGGAGGGCCTCGACTGGCGTTTTGCCCGCCGCCGCCGTGCCGCCCAGGCGGTAGAGGCCGACGCCACCCCGCCGGAATATCCCTTTGCCTGGGCACGCCCGCCCGAACATCTGCGCATCCGGGGCATGTTTGCTGCCACCAGCCGCACGCCCCTGCGCCATGTGATCGAGGATGTGATTTACACTGCTGAGGGTGGCCCGTTGCAGGTGGTGTTCACCTATGACGCCAGCAACCCCGCGCTGTTCCCGCCCGTGTTCACCACGGCGCTGGAATTCCTGCTCGCGTCCGAATTTGCCATGCTTTATGCGCGGTCGGTCAACCGCGCCGAGATCATGCTCGCCAATTTCCGCCGCGCGATGGAGGAGGCCGACGCGACAGAGGCCGCTGAGCGCAGCGAGGACGAGGCCTATGCCTGCGGGTCTTGGGTTGATGCCATTCAGACCCCGTGGTTCGGGGGGTATGCCTGATGGTGCGTGTCAGCCCGCCCGCGTTTTCGGTCGCATCGGGCGAACTGTCCGAACTGATGTATGGCCGCCGCGATTTTGTGCGGTTCCAGAACGGCGCGCGGGCCTTGCGCGGGTTTATCCCGCTGCCCGAAGGCCCTGTGACGCGCGTGCCCGGCACCCGGTTCATGGGGTACGCGCGGGGCGACGGGTTGCGCGCCCGCCTGATGGCCTTTGTGTTTCGCGATGAAGACGCCGTCTTGCTGGAATTCACCAACGGCCATCTGCGGTTCTGGCGCGGCGGCGCGCTGATCCTTGACGGCGGGCTGCCCTATGAAATCACCACCCCCTATGACGCCAATGCGATTGCCCGGCTGCGGTCGCTGCAATCATCGGACCGCGCCTATCTGGTGGACGGTGGGATAGCGCCGCAAACCCTGTCACGTCTTGCCCTGACAAACTGGACCATCGCCGCCACGGCCTTTACCGGCGGGCCGTTCGCCCCGCGCAATCTGGACCAGACCAAGGAAATCACCGCAAGTGCCGTCACCGGGGCCGTCACCCTGACCGCCACCTCTGCCGTTTTCACGGCCGATCACATCGGCACCCAGTTCCAGCTTTACGAAATTGACACGTCCGACACTCCCTACTGGACCGCCGATCTGCCCGCCAGCATTGGCGACAAGGTGTAC
This sequence comes from Pseudomonadota bacterium, assembly GCA_040385825.1. Lineage (GTDB taxonomy): Bacteria > Pseudomonadota > Alphaproteobacteria > Rhodobacterales > Rhodobacteraceae > JANNNF01. Next base: position 33,234 of record JAZKGQ010000027.1, read on the forward strand.
TACAGCGGCCGGGTTTACGAGATTGTCGCCTTTGACGACAGTTCGGGCTTTACCGGCAGCGTGGCCCCCGTCGCCACCCCGGTTGGCCCGTCCTACACCATCGCCGATGACAATCAGGTCAGCTGGACCTTCATCGTTGCGGGCAACACGGGCGGGCATCCGGCCTGGTCGGCGGCCGAGCTGCTGACCCTTGGCACCCGTCGCCACCTGACCGGCCCCAACCTGACCATCGAAGTCACCGGTTTTGCCATAGGCACGGGCGGATCGGCGCGCACAACGGGCATCAATCCGCCCGTGCATTCCGAAGGCAACTGGCTGTCTGAAAAAAGCGGCCCGGTCTGGAAGGCGCTGCATGATGGCAATGGCATCGTGCGCATTACCGGCGTGACCACTGCGTTGATCGCCACCGGCACCGTGGAAAAGCGACTGCCGGATGGGCTGCTGACCAAGCCGACGTATCGGTGGGCCGAACAGGCCTGGTCAAACGCGCGGGGCTGGCCGGTTGTCATCGGCGGGTTTGAACAGCGCCAGATGTATGCCGGAACCAAAACCGAGCCGCGCACCCTGTGGACCAGCGTGATTGGCGGCACCACCAACATGACGACCGGCGCGAATGATGATGACGGGTTTTCCTACATTATGACCGCGAGGCCCCGGAAAACTGGCCCGATCCGGTCTATGGTGGATGCAGGCGACGTGCTGTTTATCGGCACATCGGCTGATGAATTGTCGGGCAGGTCCACCGATCTGGACCGCGCCTTTGCCCGGGAAACCGCCAAGTTCAGCATCGACAGCACCGAAGGCTGTGGCATAGCCGAACCCGTTGTGGTGAACAGCAGTCCGGTGTTCATCGACAAAAGTGGCCTGCGTCTGATCACGATGGCCGTGGATGGCAACACCGGCCGGTTCCGCCCGGAAATCCTGACCCAAATCGCCCGGCACATCCTGTCGCCCGGGGCCACGCGTCTGGTGTATCAGTCGGTGCCGGTGCCCATCCTTTGGATGGTGCTGGAAGACGGCGATCTGGCCGCTTTGACCTATAGCCCCACCCAGCAGGTTGTCGGTTTTCACCGGCATGACATCGGCGGCGGCTTTGTCGAAGACATCGAGGTGCTGCCCAGCGATGACGGACGGTCGGAACATCTGTGGCTGGTGGTGCGCCGCACCCTGAACGGGTCGGTTAAACGCTGCATCGAGCGGATGGAACACCCGTTCATCAATCTGACCGGCACCACCATGCCGATGGCCGATGCGTGGCATCAGTTTTGTGCCTTTCGCTGGCAAGGGGCGGCGGGCACCGTCATCCCCTGCCCAGATCATCTGGAAGGGCAGGCCGTTCTGGCCTGGACCGACCTTGGCGCGTTCGCGGGAACCGTCACGGCGGGGGCCTTGACCCTGCCGCGCGCGGTGACATCCGCGATTATCGGCCTTGATGGCACGGCGCGGCAACGCTTTGACACCCTCGATCTGGTGAGCGGTCAGCCCGACGGCGGGGATGACGGCCGCTTGCGCGCGCATCGCGCCACAGGGGTTCGGCTGCACCGCAGCGCGGGCGGCACCGTGCAGGTGGTGGGCATTACCGACGCCAAGGAAATTGAACTGTCCGATGCCACCCCGCTGATTAACCTCGATGCCTTTCAGACCCCGACCCTGCACGATGGCATTGTCGAGGCCGCTGGCATGAAGGGCTGGGATCATCAGCAGTTTCTGCGCTTTCGCCCCGATCCCGGCGCGCCGCTGACCATCACGGCGCGCACCCCCACCATCATGATCACGGACGATTGACATGTGCGATTTCGGCGCTGCCATGCTTGCTCTGTCTGTCGGTACCGGGGTGTATTCCGGGGTCCAGCAATCTGGCATGGCCAAGCAGAACGCGGCCTTCGCGCGGTACGAGGCTGAACAAACCCGCGAGATCGGCAAGGCCAATGAAGCCCGCGCACGGGACCGGATGTCGCGGCTGATTGCCCGCCAGCGTGGCCAGCTTGCGACGCGCGGCGTGCGGCTGGACAGCGCCTCTGCCCTCGATCTGGGCGAAGATGCCGCCAAGGAAAGCTTCATGGAGGCCCAAGCCGCGCGGTTCAACACCGATGTGCGGGTCAATGCCAAGAACAATGAGGCCGCAATCAGCGACTTCACCGCCCGCACCAGCATGGTCAACGGCATCTTTGGCACCGGGGCGCGTGCGCTTGGTCAGGCGCTGGAGCTGTGGCCTGAATTGCAGGGCGCTTAGATGGCCATCATTGTCCCCGAAGCGCAGACGCCCTTCAGCCTGGTGGAACAACCCCGGGTCAACCCAAACGCCCCGACCGGGGCCGAAGGAATTGGCGCGTTGGCGGATGTTGCCATCAACATGCAGGCCAAAAAGGTTGCCGCCGAGCAAGCGCGCATGGTGCGTGAAGCCCGGCTGACCGCCTTTGAGGGCCTCGACGAGCTGGCCTTCAAATACGAGAACGACACCAATCTGGACGGGCTGACCGGCCGGTGGGAGGCCGACGCGGGCAGTCTGACCGGCGGCATCGCCAAAGGTCTGCCCGCCCATCTGCGCGAAGAATTCCAACTGTCCATGCGCGAGACCGTTGCGCCGCGCACCGGGGCCGTGCGCCGCCGCGAATATGCGCTGTATCAGGACCGCGAGATGGCAAGCCTGAACGGCGACATCCGCCGCTATGAAAGCTCTGCCGCCAAGGCCCCGGACACAGAAGCGCGCGACAAGATTTTGGGCGAGGCCGCCGCCGACATTGGCCGCGCGGTTGATCTGGGCCTGATTTCTGCCGTTGAGGGCGATGCGATGATGGCGGATATTCCGGCCAATGTCGCCCGGGTTTCAGCCATATCGGCGCTGTCTGATGACCCGCAAGGCTACCTCGACCGCGACGAGGCGGGCGAATTTGCCGCTCTGACCCCGCAGGAAGCCGAACAGAACCGCGTAAATGCGCGGCGTCTGCTGACATCGCAGGAAGCCACCGCTGCGCGCGAGGCAGAGCTTGCCGCCAAGACTGCCGACAAGGCCCTGGGCGACGAGGCGGACGCAGCCATCAAGGTGCTGGACGGTGGCCTGCCCTTTGATGATCTGCCTGCCTTGCTGGCCCGCACCCGGGGCACGCCGCACTATGACCGGCTGCAAGGCGCGCTGGACGGGCAGGCCACCAGCGGCAACTTTGCCGTGCTGCCGCCTGCTGACCAGAAAGCCGAGATTGAACGGCTGAGGGCCAGTGCCACGGGCGATCCCGCCGATGTAGGTCGGTTGAACCGCCTGAAGACGATAGCAACCAACACCGAAGCCAGCCTGAAGGCCGATCCCTTGGCGCATGTGCGCGACCGCCGGATCATGCCGATCGAGCCGGTGGATATCGCGGACCCGGCATCGGTCAGCCGTCGCATTGCCGAAGCCGAAACCGTGTTTCGCGATTACACCCCGACGGCCAGTGAAATCCGGTATTTTGATGCGCCCGAGGCGGAGCGATACGGCGCGATCCTGTCTGGCCCCGATCCGGATCAGGCGCTTGGCGTGGTGGCCTCCATCACCGCCACCTTTGGCAGCCGCGCGCCCGTGGCCCTGGCGCAGATCGGGGCCAAGGACAAGGTCGCGCATCTGGCTGGGGCCTTGGTGATGGAAACCGGCGATGCCACCGCCGCGCGGACCATCTTTCAGGGCCGTGCGCTGAAGGCCGAAGGTAAAGGCAGCACGGTTGCGGCTGAGCTGCGCCGGTCGGTTGCCGCAGAACTGGCCCCCGCGTTTTCCGCCAGCAACGATCCCCGGCTGATCACGTTGCTGGACGGTGCCGACGCACATTATGCGGCATCCGGCGTTGCCATCGCAGACCCAAAATCGGACGAGGCCCGCGCGGCTTACCGCCGATCGGTGCAGGCGGCAGCGGCGGGTACAAGCCGGGGCGATGCCACCTATGGCGGCGTGCAGGATGTGCATGGCCGTGGAACCTTGCTGCCCCCGGGCATGACGGCAGGTGCGGTTGAAACGGCGGTCAGCAGCTTCGGCGAAAGCCATTGGAAACGCGCCTCTGCCACCGGGCATTTGCCGCGCGGCTTTGCCAATTTCAGCGCCGAAGACCGGGAAAGCTGGACCGTGCTGTCCCTGCCCAAGGGCGGCTATGCCATTGGTGTTCGCACCGCAGACGGTCAACTTTCCTACCTTCAGGACGATGGGCAGGCCAACGGCATCTACACCTTCGATCTGCAATCCCTTGTCACGGGGAGGTCGAACTGATGGCGGACATCGACCCAGACACCGGCCTGCCAATCTATGCCTTCGACCGCCCCGAAACCGGCGATCTGGCCTTGGCCCCGGCACAGTTTGAAAAGGACGCGATCGAGAATAATTATTGGCGCTTGCGCCAGCGCCGGACCGGCGAGGCGGAACAGCAGTCGCTGGAGGCGCTGTCCGAAACCATCTATGGCGACCGCCGGGCCTTCATGACCTCCCCGGTGGATGTGCCGGAATACAACATCACCGCCAAGCGCGATGCACAGATTGCCGCCATGTTCGCCACCAGCGACCGGCTGCGCGCCAATATGCCGGGCGAGTTTGCCAACCTGCCCTCATCGTTCGACGATCTGAAAGCGCAGGCCGAAGCGACGGCCCGCCGCGAGCTGCAAGAGGAGTTGGAAGACACCGACGGCGTCATCGCCAACCGCAGCGACCCTAATGTTCTGGGCGGGGCTGCGTCGTTTATGGGCAGCATGGCGGCAGGTGTTTCCGACATCGAGGGCGTGGCCACCCTGCCGTTTGGTGCCGGGGCAGGCAGCCTTGCCCGCACGGTCCTGATCGAAAGCTTGCTTGGCGGGGCCGGTGCTGCGATGCAGATCCCCGCGCAACAGGATCAGGCGGCGTTTCTGGGCACCAAGGCCCCCGATCCGGTAGACCAGGTGCTGATGGGCTTTGCCTTTGGCGCGGCCCTGCCGATTGCAGGCCGGGGCGTCGTGCTGGGGGCCAACAGCCTGACCCCGTCGGGCCGTGTTGCCAACCGCGAGTTGCTGTCCTTTGGCCGTCGCAAGGATGCCACCCCGGCTGAACGCGGGGCCACGCAGGTGCTAGGCCGTGAGGAGGCCACCCGCGACACCGCCCCCAAAGGGATTGCCCCGGACGATCACGCGGCCCGGGTGAACCAAGCCGAAGTCGCGCTGGAAGACAGCAAGATCGAGATGATCCGGGCGCGGGATGTGATCCCGGATGTGGGCCGCAAGGACGCCGCCGCAGCGGAAAGCCCCTATGCCGTGTCGCGCAGCGCGCGGCCCGCGTCTGACGTGACCGTGGACTACGATCTTGCAGGCAAGACCCGTGACAAGCCGGTCAGCGACAGTTTTCTGGCGGACCTGCAATCTGCCGTAGCCCCTTTGGGCGATGACATCGGCGTCAAGATCGTGTCAGGCGGGCAGGATGCAATCGGCACCCCGGGCGGCAAACGTAAAGGCAGTGAGCGGCACGATGTAGACCATACCGGCCATGCCCACACCGCTGATGTGGTGCTGACCCGCAACGGCGTTGACGTGCTGCCCGGTGATGACCCTGAGCTCTACGCCCGGTTCCTGTACCGGGCAGCGGGCGTGTACCCCGGGGTGGGTCACTATGACTGGGGCGTGCATGTGGGCGGGGGCAGTCAAGCGGCTTGGGGCCCCGATACCACATCGGCCACGCTGGACCCGTTGTTCGGCGAGGCGATCGGTGCGGGCCGTGGCGACGGGGCCCCGCGCCTGCCCAAGGATTACCCCAACACCGAACGGCGCATTCTGGACATGATCGGCGGGGCCGAAGCGCCGCGAGGGTATGATCAGGTCTATTCAGGCATCCCCGCTGCACAGCGCCCGCCCAAGCCGCTTTCCACCATGACGGTGGATGAGGTGCTGGCCTGGCAGGACAGCATCGACGGCAGCAACGCATCCGAGGCCGCCGGGCGGTACCAGTACATCGAGGACACCCTGCGCGGCCTGCGCGACCAGGGCGTGGTGACGGGCGATGCACTGTTTGACCGCGCGACCCAAGACAAGCTGGCCCTGCATTCCATGCGGCAGGTGGGCCTTGATGACTATCTGAATGGCACGCTGTCCCCCGAAGCCTTTGGCGACCGTCTGGCCCAGATTTGGGCGGGCCTGCCCATGCTGACCGGCGACAAGGCGGGGCGCAGCTATTACGCGGGCGATGGCATCAACGGGTCCACCGTGGGCGCGCAGGAGTTTCTGGATGTGCTGGCCCGGGGCAAACGCTGGCAGCGCACCAGCCTTGGCACCGAAGGCGCGGATGTCCAAAGCTTTGATCCGCGCAATCTGCAGGTGGATGCAACCGCCTATCAATACAAGATGGGCGGCGATCCCTACGGTGTGACCAACCGGCTGGCCAGCGCCACCAGCTGGGACACGCTGTCCGCCACCGGCATCATCGTGCATGAACGCCTGAACGGTCAGATGTATGTCGCAGACGGCCACCAGCGCACCGGCCTTGCCCGCCGCCTGATGGCCGAAGGGCACGAGCCGATCTTGCTGCAAGGCAATGTGCTGAAGGAAGAAGACGGCTGGACCACGGATCTGGTGCGCGCCATCGCCGCCAAGAAGAACATCAATCAGGAAAGCGGCACGCCGCTGGACGCCGCCAAAATCCTGCGTGACCATCCCGAACTGTTGCGCGATGTCAGCCGCAGCCGCGATTTCATGGCCAGTGCCCAAGGCCTTGCCGACCTTGCCCCCGGCCCGTTTCAGGCCGTGATCAACGAGGTCATCCCGCAGAACTTCGGCGCGCTTGTCGGCCGGTTCATCCCGGACGACGAAAAGCTGCAAGGCGTGGCCATTGCCACCCTGAACAAGGCCGACCCGCCCAATCTGGCGCAAGCCGAAAGCATCGTGCGCGACATTCGCCGCCTTGGGCTGGAGCGCGCCGCCGACGACGCCCAGATGGACCTGTTCGGCGACGGGTTCGATCTGCGGCAAACCGTGATCAGTGAACGCGCCCGGATCAGCGACGGCGTGATCAAGGCCGCCCGCGCCGACCGGACCATTTTCAACCGGCTGGAAAAACAGGCCGACACTATCGAGGAGGCAGGCAATGTCCTTAACCGCAGCGAAAACCTCAGCCGGTCGGAAAATGCCGAGCGCATCCTCCAGCGGTTCCTCATCCTCGCCGACCAGCCCGGCCCCGTCCGCGATGCCCTCGACGTTGCCGCCCGCGCCCTTCGGGGCGGACAGCAGCTTGCCGACGCCGTCGCCAGCGTCACCGAGATTTTCGGACGCCCAGGTGTTGATGCTGCAGGCGGAAAGTCTGCGCCTGACCTTGCTGGAGGCAGCGCAGAGCTTGCGCCGCTAGAGGCCCCGCGCCTGTCGGACCTGCCTGCCGTGGGTGACGCGGCCATGGAGCCCGGCCTGTTCGACGACATGTTCGACAGCCCGGCCGAGGTGGCGCGTCTTGACACCCTAAGCCGTGAAATCACCGCGCGGCTGGACGATCCCCAGTTCGATCTGGACCTGCCCGTGTCGGGCGAACGCAACGGCGCAAGCATCAGCCTGCGCGCCGAAATGGCCACCCTGACCGAAGAAGCCGATTTTGTTGACGCCCTGAAAACCCTCTGCCTGACCAAAGGATGATCCCCATGACCAAAGCCAAACCCACCCCCGAAGCCGACCTGGTCCCCACAGACGCAATCGTGGTGCCCGTGCCCGATGCAGCCCCGCCGTTGGTTGAACTCGATGCGCCGGTTGTCGATGCCGATGCACCGCCCGCCGATCCTGATGCGCCGGTTGCCGATGCCGATGCA
>JAZKGQ010000028.1:0-99296 GCA_040385825.1 Pseudomonadota bacterium
GAAAATGGCCGCGTAAGTTCTACGAATGCACCCTGTTAGAAATGGGGGGATTACCCTCGCATGCGGGGTGCGCGGGCAGCGCAAGTTGTTGCGCACGTTCTTCCAGGTCGGGCACGCCACCGAACGTCCGACCATTCCGCATTTACCCGTCGACTTCCGCGCTGAAGCAAGCGGTGCTGGTTGCGCCACCCACCTCTGCTGTGGGCTGGCCGGGTGCGAAATGAGGCCAGAATGCGGATCAGAATGGAACGTCGACAAAAGGTCGGGGCGCAGCAGGTCGGGCACACGGCAGCCACGGTTGTACAGCTTGACCGCGACGGGCTTGTCGCCTTGTGGTCAGAGATCATGGGCAGCGAGGCCCCCCGCGGCATGAGCCAAGCCTTGCTGCACGCTTTCCTCGCCTTTGAGGTTCAGCAGCGGTCAGGCGGAGGCCTGACCAAAGCGGATCTGGATCGGTTGGAACGGATCGGCACGGGCAAACTGCGGGCGGTCGCACCCAAGATGAGCGCCGGCGCAAGGTTCTTGCGGGAATGGAACGGCGTTACCCATGTGGTTGAACGGACCGCCGCCGGGTACCTGTGGAACGGCAAGACTTTTGCCTCTCTGTCCGCCATTGCCAAAGACATCACCGGCGCGCACTGGTCGGGGCCAAGGTTCTTCGGGGTTCATAAGGCGGCGGCGGTCGGCAAACCTCCCGGCGCGCGACGCCGATCGGGAGCGCAGGCATGAACGCCCCCTCGCCACCCAGCCGAAGCCTTGCCGTGCGCTGTGCGATCTATACCCGCAAATCCTCGGACGAAGGGCTGGAACAGGGCTTCAACTCGCTGGATGCGCAATACGAGGCTTGCGCGGCCTATGTCGCCAGCCAACGTCATGAGGGTTGGAAGCTCCTGCCCGAGCGCTTTGACGACGGCGGCTTGTCCGGCGGCACCATGGAGCGCCCCGCCTTGCAACGCCTGCTGGCCGAGGTTGATGCCGGGCGCATCGGCATGATCGTGGTTTACAAGATTGACCGCTCACCCGCTCGCTTGCAGACTTTGCGCGGCTGGTCGAACAACTGGATCGCAGGGGCTGCTCCTTCGTCTCGGTGACGCAGGCCTTCAATACCTCGACATCCATGGGGCGATTGACCCTCAATGTACTGCTGTTCTTTGCACAATTCGAACGAGAGGTCACCGCGGAACGAATTCGCGACAAGATCGCCGCTTCTAAGCGCAAGGGCCTGTGGATGGGCGGCACACTGCCACTGGGGTACGATCCCCCCAAAGACCCTCTCAAGGCCCGTGTGCTACAGATCAATCCCACCGAGGCCAAAACCGTGCGTCGGCTGTTTGACCTCTACCTCACGGCAGGCAGCTTGGGTGCCACACGGATCGCTGCGGCCGAGCAGGGCCTCAGCCCGCGCAAATCCGATCATGCAGCAGAGGAGGCACCCGGAGCACCCATCGCCCCATTCTCAAACGGTCAATTGCACTATCTGCTGACCAACCCGGTCTATCGCGGCTTGATCCGCCACAAGGCCTTGGTCCATCCCGGCCAACACGAGGCGATTATCGACGATGTCCTGTGGTCGGCCGTGCAGACCAAGCTGCAAGAGACCGCAGCCCGCAAGCGTCAGCGATCTGTCGCCACCGATGTTGCGACTGAAGCGGCGTCCACATCAATCGCGCCGCAAAACTCTGTCGAACCCTCAGCGCCCCTGATGGCGAAGCTGTTTGATGAGACCGGTGAACGCCTGACCCCCAGTCACACCAACCGCCACAACCGCCGCTTTCGCTATTACATCTCCCGCCGTCTGATCACCAAGGGCGCGGATCCAACGGGCTGGCGCTTGCCAGCGCCTCATCTGGAAGCCGTGGTGCTTGAAGCGCTGCGAGGCCATCTGCGCACCCGGGCGGAACAACACGATGTCCTCCTGCGACCAGAGGCCAATACGGCAAGCCTTTTGGCCGACGCTTTGATTAGGCTTTCCGCGGAGACACCAGCCCAAGACCTCTGGCCCCTCATCGCCGAGGTACATATCGCCGCGGGCAGCATTGTCTTGCACGTCAGCCGGGATGTTTTGGCCCAGACGCTTGGCCTGCAGCCTGATGCCCTGAACCCCGATGTGATGAGCGTTCAACACGCCTTTCAGCGCCGTCGTCGCGGCGCCGAAACCCGCTTGGTCACCGGCACTCCCGCCCCTCAGCCTGATCTTGTTCTGGAGCAGAACCTTGCCCGCGCGCATCGCTGGGCCAAGCGGTTGCGCCGCGGGGAAACCTTGAGCAGCATCGCCGCGTCCGAAGCCTGCTCAGACAGCTTTGTCCGATCACGCCTCAAATTGGCCTTTCTGGCCCCGAATCTTCAACGCGCCATCCTTGACGGCACAGCACCACCTCATCTGACCACCAATCTCATCGTGCACACGCCCCTGTCACACGACTGGACTGAGCAGATGACAGCTCTGGGCCTCTAGCCCGCAACGCCCAATACCGCAAACCGCACCGCGTTTGTGGGCCGCAGAGACGGACGGCAGATTTGCCGAAACTCCCCACGCCAAGTGCCGTCTCAGAGACCAAATCCCGTGTGCAAGCCGCGGATATGACCGGGCAATTCCGCGCCGGATCCAAAGATGCTCAACCTAGGATTGTGGTTGGCGGATCGATAGGGATTCGAACCCTAGAGACGGTTCCCCGCCTACACACTTTCCAGGCGTGCGCCTTCGACCACTCGGCCACCGATCCGTTGCGGGGTGTTTAGCGTGGGGAAGGACGGGGGTGCAAGGGGGAAAGCGGGGAAATTGCATGGTTTGCGAGGTGCGTGCCCTCCGTTTGGGCTGGCAAGGTTCGGCCCCACACCGCACGGCACCACACCGTCCGGTCCCACAGCGTCACCCCACACCGTCCGCCCCCGCAGCCAGCGCCGCCGCGTCAGACCAGCGTGATCGACAACCGGCGGTTCTGGCGGCCCTTGTTTTCGATGCGCCCCACGGCGATGCGGCCGATTTCGCCGGTGCGCGCGACATGGGTGCCGCCGCAGGGTTGCAGGTCGATCTCGCCGGCCCCCTGCCCGATCCGCACCAGCCGCACCCGGCCCTGCCCGATCGGCGGGGCGACTTTCATCGTCTTGACCAGTCCGGGGTTGGCGCGCATCTCGTCATCGGTGATCCAGCTGTCGGTCACCGCCAGATCGCGGTCGATCAGCAGGTTGAGGTCGGCCTCGATATCGGCTGTCGTCTCGGGCGGGTCGGGCATGTCGAAATCCAGACGGCCCCGGTCGGCTCCGATCTGCCCGCCAGTCACCGGCAAGGGCACCACCACCGAGAGCAGATGCAGCGCGGTATGGACCCGCATCAGGCGGTGGCGGCGGGTCCAGTCCAGCATCTGGCGCACCTCGGCCCCGACCGGCGGCATGGCCAGCGGCGAGGCCGGCACCAGCGCCACCCCGCCCCCCGCCACCTTGACCGCGGTTGCAATCGGCATCCGCCTGCCATCCCACAGCAGCATGCCGCTGTCGCCGGGCTGCCCCCCGCCGGTCGGATAGAACACGGACCGGTCGACGACCACGCCGCCTTCGGGCGTGTGGGCCAGCACGCGGGCGGTGGCTTCGGTCAGGTAGGGATCGTCGCGAAACAACAGGTCAGTGGGCGTGTCGATGGTCATGGGCCTGATCCTTCGTCGGTCTTTTTGGTCGCGCCGTCATTGTCGCGGCCCGATCGGGCTGCCGGGTCCGCAACAGCATCCGGCAGGACCGACGGGGCAATCCGGTCGGCCAGCCCTGCCAGCACCAGCACGGCATCGGCGGTGCGCTTGGCGTCGGGGTCGATGGGGGGCATCACCACATGAATGCCGGCTTCGGCGAATTTCTGCATGATCTGATGGTTGATGTCGCTGCGCACCTGCACCGAAAAATTCACATCCCGCAAGATCAGCCGGATCTCGAAATTCATCAGCAGCGCGGTATAGCCCACAAAGACGACCAGCGGCGGCGGGTTCAGCACGGCCAGAGGCTGGGCTTCGGCAATCTCGCGCAGCACGGCTTCCACCTTGCGGCTGTCAGAGGCCAGCGCCACCATCACCGGCACGATCAGACGGCCCGACAGGTTGAACCGGGTCCAGTTCGTCACCTGCCCCGTGATCAGATCGGCATTGGGCACGATCACGTCGTTGCGGTCGAACGTCTCGATCCGGGTCGACCGGACCGAGATCGACCGCACCCTGCCCTGCACGCCGCCGACCTCGATCCAGTCGCCCTCGCTGACGGGGCGTTCGATCAGCAGGATGATGCCTGAAATGAAGTTCGACACGATGTTCTGCAGGCCAAAACCGATACCGACCGACAAGGCCCCGGCGACGATGGCAAGGCCCGACAGGTCGATCCCGGCGGCATTGATCGCGACAAGGGCCGCCAGAAATATCCCGACATAGCCGACCCCGGCCACCAATGCGGTCTGCCCGCCACTGTCCATCGTGGTCTTGGGCAGGATCGTGGTGCGCAACGCGCCCTGAAACAGCCGGGTGATCATGTAGCCGATCACGAAGACCACGGCGAAGACCATGAAATTGGTGGGCGAAATCCGGGTCGCGCCCAGTTGGAACCCTTCGCCAAACCGGGTCCAGATTTCGGTGATGTCCGCCAGCCGCGCGCCCCAGATCAGCGCGAACACCGGCAGCGACACCAGCGTCAGCACGAACCCCGCCAGCACGGGCACCAACGCCTCGCGCCCGGTGGCCTCGTTGCGGGTGACCAGTGCCCAAAGATCGCCGATCAGCCGTTGCAGCACGAACAGCAGCGTCAGCACCCCAAGCGACATGATGGCCGGATAGATCAGGGCGCTGGCCGCCTGCACATAGCCGAAGCCCGCCAGCACCGGGGCCAGCAGCCCGACCACGCCGACCCCCTGCCCCACGAAGGCCAGCAGGCGCAGGCTGTAGCTTTGCCCCCCCGCAGCCGAGGCAGGCGTCTGCGGGGGGGCCGCCGCCTGTTCGCGCGCAGGCAGGCGCAGCAAGGCCCCCATCCGCCACAGCACCAGCCCCGCCGACAGCAGGATGGGAAACGACAGGACCGAGGTGGTCGCATCGGAATAGGCCTGCGCGTTCATCGCGGCATAGCGCAGCGCCTCGACGGCGATCATCAGGCCCAACAGCACCGACAGGAACCGCCCCTCGGCCCGCCGTTCGGGCGACAGGTTCAGGAAATCCTGTTGCAGCTCCGCCTTCGGAAAGGCCCGGCTGCCCAGCCAGATCGCCACGAACAGCGCGAACCCCGCCGTGGTCAGCATCGCGTTGACCGATGTGCCGATCTCGCCCAGCATCCCCGACCGCAGCGCCGCCGTGCTCAGCGCAAGCACCCCAAGTGTCGGCACCAGAATCTGGCCAAGCGACGCGATCAGCCCCCAGACCTGACGCCCCCGCGCCGAAGACCGCACCTGCACCCGCAGCGCCAGCTTTTCGATGCCTTGCCGCCCCCGTGTCAGCAACCCTGCGGCCACCACCAGCAGCACAAGGATCAGCGGCAGGTTATTATTCAGCGTCTCCCGCGCGTCGGGGTCCGACCAGCCCGACTGGGTTTCATCCCACAGCCGGAACAGCGTGTCGGTCAGCGCGATCACCGCCTCGGGCCAGTTGGCGGGATTGACGGGCGAGGGCCACAGTTGCAGCAATTCATCCGCCTGCCGTTCGCGCAGGATGCGGTCGATCTCGCGGATCAGGCCATCGGCGCGGCGGTAGGCTTCTTCGGCGGCGATGCCGGGCGCCTGAACCCGCACCAGTTGTTCGGCCAGCGTCTGGCGGCGGGCGCCGATTTCATCGGCCTCGGTTTCGCCGTCCTTGGGGGCCGGCCCAAGCGCGTCGATCTGGGTGCGCAGGGTGGCGATGCGGCTGGCATTGGCGCTTTGCGCATTCAGCAGCGCCGCGCGCCAGTCGGCCAGTTGCCCGCGCAGAGTATCCAGCCGTGTCTGCGCAAGGTCGGTGTCGGCCAGATCGGCCTCGGCGCGGGTGGCCATGGCCTCCCACGCGGAATAGTCCATCTCGGCGGCGGGCTTTTCGTCGGCTGCCGCCGGGCTGGGCGCGGTGTTGCCCGTGGTTTGCGCAAAGGCCGCAGGAGCCAGCATCGGGGCCAGCGCAAGCCCCGCCAGCAGCCCGGCGAAAAGGGTCGCCCGCCAACCGGCCATGCGCCTTATGCGTCCTCGAACACGGCGGGGATCGCGCGGGCGGCGCGGTCCAGCCATTCGGGCACCGGCAGGCCCTTTTCGCGCAGGAAGGTCGGGTTGTAGACCTTGGACTGATAGCGGCTGCCGTAATCGCACAGGATGGTGACGATCGTATGACCCGGCCCCATTTCCCGCGCCATGCGGATCGCACCTGCGATGTTGATGCCGGTCGATCCGCCCATGCACAGACCTTCCTCGGTCATCAGGTCGAACACGATCGGCAGCGCCTCGGCATCGGGGATGCGATAGCTGAAATCAGGGGTAAAGCCTTCCAGATTGGCGGTGATCCGCCCCTGCCCGATGCCTTCGGTGATGGAACTGCCGGGGCTGTCCAGCCGCCCCGTGGTGTAGAACGCATGCAGCGCCGCCCCTTCGGGGTCAGCCAGCCCGATCTTCACGCCCTTGGGCTGCAAGGCCATGCCGACCCCCGCCAAGGTGCCCCCCGACCCCACGGCGCAGATGAAGCCGTCAACCCGGCCCCCGGTCTGATCCCAGATCTCTGGCCCGGTGGTCTGGATATGCGACTCGCGGTTGGCGATGTTGTCGAACTGATTGGCCCAGATCGCGCCATTGGGTTCGGTCTTGGCCAGCGCCTCGGCCAGACGGCCCGAATAGCGGACATAGTTGTTGGGGTTCCTGTAGGGCGCGGCAGGCACCTGCACCAGTTCGGCCCCTGCCAGCCGCAGCATGTCTTTCTTTTCCTGGGACTGGGTTTCCGGGATCACGATGACCGTCTTGAACCCCATGCTCGCCCCGACCAGCGCAAGCCCGATGCCGGTGTTGCCGGCCGTGCCTTCCACAATGGTACCGCCCGGTTTCAGCAGACCCTTTGCCACCGCATCGCGGATGATGAACAGCGCGGCGCGGTCCTTGACCGACTGGCCGGGGTTCATGAATTCGCATTTGCCAAGGATGGTGCAGCCCGTCAGTTCGGACGCCTTCTTCAGCAGCAGCAGAGGGGTGTTGCCGATCGTCTCGGCCAGATCGCTGTTGATCCGCATGGGGGCATTCCTTTGTTCCGTCCTCATGGTGTATTGGCCCCGCGCGGCAAACTCAAGAACCGGGGGCGCGGATAAGGACAATCGGGCGATTTCTGCCCTGCGCCCCGAACGTTGCCCCAGCCGCACAGGCCTGCCGCCAACGCCGTTCTGCCCTGTTGCCTCTGATGCCCCCCGGAACAGCCGCCTGCCCCGCCACCTTGCGATCCCTGGCCGGACAGATCAGCCGCAAAGGACGCCCCCCAGACCGGCATCCCCCATATCTGCGACTCGGGGTGAGTGAGATAGCATCGGGGGCAACGACACGCTGCAAGCCGATGTGATCCCCGGCCTGCCAGCGCCGATGGCCCTGACCGCCAGCCGCTTCATTCTGTACCCCCCTTGCATTTGCAGTCCGGGCGGTGGTCCTGTGGTGCGGCAGGACGATCCTTCCGGGGGCCATGGGATGAAAGCACCGAACCGCAGCCGTTTTCCCGCCCGCCCGATCCGGGCCGCACGGCTGCTGACCGGGCATCGCAGGTCGGCCACCGGCGACACCGCGCTGGCCACGCTGCTGGCGGGCATTGCGGGGGCGGCCAATGCGGGCGGGTTTTTCGCGCTTGGCCAGTACACCTCGCACATGACGGGGTATCTGTCGCAGCTTGCCGACAATGTGGCGATCCTGAACCTGAAGATCGCGGCGATCAGTGCGCTGGCGATTGCTGCCTTCGTGGCCGGGGCCGCCTTCAGCACGCTGCTGATCAACTGGGCACGCCAGCATGACGGGCGGCAGCAATATGCCCTGCCTCTGGCCGTGCAGGGCGGTCTGATGGCCTGCTTTGCGGCGGGTGGTTTGCTTACCACCGAGGCCGGGCGTCTGTTCGCGCTGGCCTGTCTGTGCTTCACGATGGGGATGCAGAACGCCACCATCACCAAACTGTCGGGGGCCCGCATCCGCACCACCCATGCCACCGGCATGATCACCGATATCGGCATCGAGCTGGGCCGGGCCGGGTTTGGCCTGCTGCACCGCCACAGCGGGGTCGCGGCCAACGGGGCCAAGCTGAAGGCGCTGCTGCTGCTGACCTTCGCCTTCATCGCCGGGGGCATCACCGGGGCGGTGGGCTACGGGGTGATGGGGTTCCTGTTCTCGTTGCCGCTGGCCGGCCTGCTGCTGGCAATTTCGCTGCCCGCCATGATCGGCCGCCCGCAACGCTAGGGGCAGCGGCAGTCCTGCCGCCGACCCGCCGGTCACATGATCCCGTCGGCCTTCAGCCCGGCATGGCATTCGTCCAGCGATTTCGTCGCGCGTTCGATCAGAATGTCGATCTCATCGGGCGTGATCACCAAGGGCGGCGAAATGATCATCCGGTCGCCGACATGGCGCATGATCAGGTTGTTGGCAAAGCACCGCTCGCGGCAGCGATAGCCGACGGTGCCCTGTTCGCCCGCAAACCTGGCCCGCGTGGCCTTGTTCGGGGTCAGGGCGATGGACCCCATCAGCCCCACCAGTTTCGCCTCGCCCACCATCGGGTGGTCAGTCAGCGCCGCCCAACGGCTGGCAAGATAGGGATTGGCCACATCGCGGACATGCTCGATGATGCCTTCTTCCTGAATGATCCGCAGGTTTTCCAGCGCCACCGCCGCCGCCACCGGATGGCCGGAATAGGTATAGCCGTGGTTGAAATCGCCATGCGCGCCCAGCACTTCGGCCACCTCATCACACACCACCGACCCGCCGATCGGCTGATAGCCGGACGACAGCCCCTTGGCGATGGTCATGATATGCGGCTTGATGCCGTAAGTCTGGCTTCCGAACCAGTTGCCGGTGCGGCCAAACCCGGTGATCACCTCATCCGCGATCAGCAGGATGCCGTACTTGTCGACGATGCGCTGAATCTCGGGCCAGTAGGTGATGGGCGGAATGATCACGCCCCCTGCCCCCTGCACGGGTTCCCCGATGAAGGCCGCCACATTCTCGACCCCCAGTTCCAGGATCTTGGCCTCCAGCTCTTGCGCGCGCATCAGCCCGAACGCCTCGGGCGTCATCTCACCGCCCTGCGCCCACCAGTTCGGCTCGCCGATATGCACTACGCCCGCCAGCTTGCCGCCATGGGCATGGATGCTGGACATGCCGCCAAGCGTGCCGCCGCCCATGGTGGACCCGTGATAGCCGTTGTGCCGCGCGATGATGATGCGCTTTTCCGACTGGCCCTTGATGTCCCAATAGCGGCGCACCATGCGGATGTTGGTGTCGTTCGCCTCGGACCCGGACCCGGCAAAGAACACATGGTTCAGATCGCCCGGCGCCAGTTCCGCGATCTTGGCGGCAAGGGCGATGGCGGGCACATGGCTGGTCTGGAAAAACGTGTTGTAATAGGCCAGCTCATCCATCTGCCGCTTGGCCACATCACCCAGTTCGGTGCGGCCATAGCCGATGTTGACACACCACAGCCCCGCCATGGCGTCGATGATCTTGTGGCCTTCGGTGTCGGTCAGCCAGACCCCCTTGCCCGATTTCATGATCCGCACGCCCTTGCGCGCAAGGGCCGCGTTTTCGGAAAACGGGTGCATGTGATGGGCCGCATCCAGCGCCTGCAACGCGGCGGTGGGCATGTGGTTGGTGATCTTGTTCATGGCGCGGCCTTTCGGTTGCCGGGGCCGGAACGCCCCGCTTTGCGCCACAATATGATCAAACAGAACCACGTTCAAGGAATTTGATCAAATTATTTGACCCACCGCCTGCCCTGCCAACCCCGCCGCGCCCCGCGGCGCAAGCTGCCGGTCGTCAGGCTAGATCTGCCCGTCCGCCAGCGCCAGCTTCACCTGATCCACCCCGTCGGCAATGTCCTGCCGGATGGCGGCGGCCACGCCCTGCGCATCGCCCGCCCGCATCGCGGCCAGCGCCTCGGAATGTCGGTCGGGAAGGGATTGTGACCCATAGCGCGCGCAGACCACCCGCAGGGATGGCCCGAAGCGCAGCCACAAGGATTGCGCCATGTCCAGCAGAACCGGGGCTTGCGATGCGTCATACAGCGCAAAATGAAAGGCGTGGTTGGATTCCAGATAGGCCGACACCTCGCCCGCCTTGATCGCACGGTCCACCGCGTTGTCGATGGCCTGCAAACGGTCGATCAGCGCGGGCGTCAGGTTGGCCGCCGCCAGTTCGGCCAGTTTCGGCTCAATGGTCAGCCGCGCGAAGGCCACCTGCTCCAGCAGCGCGGGGGTCAGTTGCGGCACCGCCACCCGGCGGTTGCCCTGCGGCAGCAGCGCCCCTTCGGCAGTCAGACGCCGGATGGCCTCGCGCACCGGGGTCATGCCCGCGCCAAGCCCCGCGACCAGCCCCTGAATGGTGATCGGCTGGCCCGGTTCCAGATGGCCGTACAGCACCATATCGCGCAACCGCGCGTAGGTGATTTCATGGGTCGGTATCTTTCGGCTGTCGGCGTCCATCTGGCCTCGCATTGCTGTCTGCCAGTTATGATGCGCGGCGGGGCGCAATCAAGCCCGACTTGCGCCGCCCCCCGGCGAAATCTGCGGACCGGGGGGTTCGGAAACGATACAGACCGCCGCTTTTTGGGCTTGTGAAGCCGCAATCACCCGTCATTGAATGCAGGGATCGAGTCTGCCCCCTGCCCTTGTTGCCGGAACGCCCCATGCCCGCATCCCGCCGCAGCCCCGCAGGGCCGCGCCCGACGCTGAAAACCATTGCCGCCGCCACCGGCCTTGCGGTGGCGACCGTCAGCCGGGCGCTGACCGATGCGCCCGATATTGGCGCTGCCACCAAAGCCCGCGTGCGCGAAGCCGCCCGCAGCCTTGGCTACCGCCCCAACCGCGCCGGCGTGCGGCTGCGGACCGGCAAGACCAATGTGATCGCGCTGGTGCTGTCGACCGAAACCGACATGATGACCCACACCTCGCGCCTGATCTATGCGATCGCGGCCGCGCTGCGGGGCACCGCCTATCATCTGGTGGTGATGCCCTATTTCCCCGATCAGGACCCGATGGAACCCGTGCGCTATCTGGCCGAAACCGGCAGCGCCGACGGGGTGATCCTGAACCAGACCCTGCCCGACGACCCTCGGGTGCGCTATCTGATGGCGCAGGGCCTGCCCTTCGTGACTCATGGCCGCACCGACATGGGGCTGGATCATCCCTATTTCGACTTTGACAACCATGCCTTCGCACGGCTGGCCGCGGCCGCGCTGTGCGACCGGGGGCGGCGGCATCTGCTGCTGATCGCGCCGCCGCTGGACCAGAGCTATGCGGTTGAATTGATAGCGGGTTTCACGGCAGAGGCCACCCGGCACGGCATCCGGGCCGAGATCGCGCAGGGCATCACCAGCGACAGCCCTGCGGCAGAGGTCGAGGCCGCCGTGACCGCGCGGATGGGTCAGGGCGCGCCCGATGGCCTGATCACCGCCTCGCCGACCGCCGCGATGGCTGCGATTTCGGGGGCCGAGGCGGCAGGCCTGCGCATCGGCCGCGATTTCGACATCGTGGCCAAGGAAGCCGTCCCCTTTCTGCGCCGGTTTCGCAAGGAAACCCTCGTGGTGCACGAAGACATGGGCCGCGCCGGGGATTTTCTGGCCCGCGCCGTGATGACCGCAATCGAGCGGAAGCAAGCAGGAGCGGGCCAGTATTTGGGCCAGTATCTGGGCCAGTATCTCGACAGCCCGACAGGATTGGACGCGGGCGATGGCCAACAGAAAAGCCAATAGGGAGGTGAGCATGAAAACCATCAAGGGACCGGCACTGTTTCTGGCGCAATTCGCGGGGGATGCCGCCCCCTTCAACTCGTGGGACAGCATCACCAGATGGGCGGCTGACTGCGGCTACAAGGGCGTGCAAGTCCCGTCTTGGGACGCGCGATTGTTCGATCTGGACAAGGCTGCGACCTCATCAGCCTATTGCGATGACTTCAAAGGTACGGCCAGTGCAAACGGGGTCGAGGTCACCGAACTGTCCACCCACCTGCAAGGCCAGCTTGTCGCGGTGCATCCGGCCTATGATACCGCGTTTGACGGCTTTGCCGCCCCCTCGGTGCGCGGCAACCCTGCCGCCCGAGCCGACTGGGCGGTGGATCAGGTGAAAAAGGCGCTGTCTGCGTCGAAAAACCTGGGCCTGACCGCGCAGGCGACGTTTTCAGGCGCGCTGGCCTGGCCTTACCTCTACCCCTGGCCGCAGCGCCCGGCCGGGCTGGTCGAGGCGGCGTTTGATGAACTCGCCAGACGCTGGCTGCCGATCCTGAACCATGCCGAGGACTGCGGCGTCGATCTGGCGTACGAGATTCACCCCGGCGAAGACCTGCATGACGGCATCAGTTACGAGATGTTTCTGGACCGGGTCGGCCACCACAGCCGCGCGCGGATGCTGTATGACCCCAGCCATTACGTCCTGCAACACCTTGATTATCTGGCGCATATCGACATCTACCACGACCGCATCGCCATGTTCCACGTCAAGGATGCCGAGCTGAACCCGACGGGGCGGCAGGGCGTGTATGGCGGCTTTCAGCCTTGGATCAACCGGGCCGGGCGCTTCCGCAGCCCCGGCGACGGGCAGGTGGATTTCGGCGGAATATTCTCGAAGCTTGCCCAATATGGCTTTGAGGGCTGGGCGGTGGTGGAATGGGAATGCTGCCTGAAACACCCCGAAGACGGTGCCCGCGAAGGGGCGGCGTTCGTGCGCGATCACATCATCCGGGTGACGGAAAAGGCGTTTGACGATTTCGCGGGGGCAGGCACGGATGATGCCGCGAACCGGCGGATGTTGGGCTTGGGGTAATCGGCGGAACTGGGGGTTTCACACCCCCAGACCCCCGTGGGATATTTATGAACAGATGATGAACAGAGGAAGATCATGGCCATAACCGCCGCTCATGTTGCCCGCAGCCCCCGTATCCGTCTGGGAATGGTGGGGGGCGGGCGCGATGCTTTCATCGGGGCAGTCCACCGCATCGCGGCCCGGATTGATGATCAATATGAACTGGTTGCAGGGTGTTTTTCATCCAATCCGGAAAAGAGCCTTGCCTCTGCCGCCGATCTGGGGGTGCCGCGCGCCTATGCCGATTTCACAGAAATGGCGATCCGTGAGGCCAAGCGGAAAGACGGGATCGAGGCGGTGGCGATCGTCACCCCCAACCACATGCACGCGCCCGTGGCGCTGCAATTTCTGAAACGCGGCATCCATGTGATCTGCGACAAGCCGCTGACCGCCACACTGGCCGAGGCGAAAAAGCTGGCAAAGGCGGCGGAAGCCTCGGGCGTGGTGTTTGCGCTGACGCATAACTACACCGGCTATCCGATGGTCCGCCAGGCCAAGGCGATGGTGGCGGCGGGGGCCTTGGGCGACATCCGGCTGGTGCAGGTGGAATATGCGCAGGACTGGCTGGCCGAACCGATCGAGGCCACCGGGCAGAAACAGGCCGCCTGGCGCACGGATCCCGCGCAATCGGGCGCGGGGGGGGCGACGGGCGACATCGGCACCCATGCCTTCAACCTTGCGAATTTTGTCAGCGGCCTGACGCTGGACCAGCTTGCCGCCGATCTGCAATCCTTCGTGCCGGGGCGCAAGCTGGACGACAACGCCCATGTGATGCTGCGTTTTCAGGGCGGGGCGCGGGGGATACTATGGTGTAGCCAAGTGGCATCTGGCCTGGAAAACGGGCTGAAGCTGCGGGTGTTCGGCACCAGAGCAGGCATCGAGTGGAACCAGGAAGACCCCAACTATCTGTGGGTGACCCCGCTTGGTGCGCCGAAATACCGACTGACGCGCGGCGGCGTGGGCACCGGGCCAGAGGCGGCGCGCGTCAGCCGCATCCCTCCCGGTCATCCCGAGGGCTATCTGGAAGGCTTTGCCAATATCTATGCCGAGGCTGGCCGCGCGATTCTGGCCCGGCGCGATGGCGTGGCCGTGGCCCCCGAAGTCACCTATCCCGGCCTGAAAGAAGGGTTGGAGGGGGTGGCCTTTGTCGATGCCTGCGTGCGGTCATCTGCCCGCAACGGGGCATGGGTGTCACTGGCCTTGTGATTGGCCTTGTGATTGGCCTTGCAAATCGGCGCGCTCTGCCCGCAGCCGCCCGCGTTCGCGCTGCAACCACAGCGCGGACAGCAGTACCGGCGCGTTCGAGGCCTCGCCGCTGGTCACCAGGTCCATCAGCCGGTCAAAGCTGATCAGATGGCCGCGGATGTCTTCGGCCTCGTCTGCCACGCCGAACACGCCTGCGCTGCCATCGGGCAGATCGCACAGGGCGACGTAGGAATAGATGAACTCGGTCTTGGCCCCCGGACTGGGGTAATAGCCCGCAATCGGCAACAGCGCGCCAAGGGCGAGGCCTGCTTCCTCCATCGCCTCGCGGCGGGCGCAGTCTTCGGGGGTTTCGCCGGGGTCGATGCGGCCGGCGATGGCTTCGAGCTGCCAGGGCGTGTGGTCGCCGCGGGCAAAGGGACCGGCGCGGAACTGTTCGATCAGCAGCACCCGGTCGCGCAGCGGGTCATAGGGCAGCACGGTGACCGCATCGCCCGACACGAAAGCCGCGCGGTTGATCACCGGGCTGAGGCTGCCGTCAAAGCGGGTAAAGCGCAGATCGTATTCCTCGACGCTGAAGAAATGCGCATAGGGTGTGCTGCGCCGCATCACCTGAACCGGGGCGGCCGGGCGGCGCAGATCGGCCACCGCCGCCTGCCTTGCCCGCACCCGCGACGCGCCCCGCACCAGCATCACCGGATAGCGCGCCACCACGGATGCCGCCGCATGGCTGCCGTAGAGCGCCATCACATCGCCCGCCGTGGCGGTGACATCTGCGCCAAACTCGGCCTGCCAGTCGGCCAGAACCCAAGGCCGCCCCGCCACCCATGGCCCCGGATCGGGAATATAGACCCGCGCCACGGTGCCATCCGCCAAGGTCAGATCCTGCGGGGTAAAGGCAAAGCCCGCCTCGTAGAAATCCAGCCGCGCCCAATCCTCGACCGACAGATCGCGCACCAGCACGCCGTCGGCCTGCCCTGCCCCCGGCGTGATCACCGGAAACACCCGGCCTTGCGCCCAGGCCACGGTAAAGCCCGGCAGAACCGCAGGCTGCATCGGCACCGCGCGGCCCAGCACCAGCGCCAGCAGCGCCGGATGGCACAGCGTGCCGTAAAAGAACCCGTTGACCCCCACTAGCGCCAGCGCCGCCCGGCAAATTCCGCCATAAAGCCGCCGATCATGCCGCCGAACAGCAGAATGGCGATCACCTGAACATCCGCCAGCACCCGGCCATAGTCGATCATGATGCCGAACACGGCCACCAGCGCCTCCATCGGGCCGTCATAGCGTTTCTTCAGCGACAGGCGGACCATTTCATACAGCGCAAAGCCAAGGATCACCCAGAACACGATTGTCACCGAGGTCCGCACACCGAGGCCCATGGCGGTGGTATAGCCCTTGCCCGTCAGCCGCCCCATCACCCGCCAACCGACGATCACGCCGATGGCGGCCGTGATCTCGCGAAAGTACCCGATGCGGGTGCCTTCGGGCAGTCCGGGGATCGCGGCATTGGCGGCAAGCCAGGCCACGATGGCAAAGGCCACGGCGGCAAACAGTTTGGCGGCGGTTGGCATGGGCGATGTCTCGTCAGAGGGGTTTGGTCACGGTGATCTGCGTCACGCCACAGTTACCGCCCTGAAACGCGCCCGCGCAAGAGGTGAGGTAAAAGTTCCACATCCGCCGGAACCTGTCGTCAAAGCCCATGGGGGCGACCTGATCCCATTTGGCGTTGAAATCCTCATGCCACCGACGCAGGGTCAGACTGTAGCTTTGGCCAAACTCGATGGATTGCTTGACGCGCAGCCCCGCCTTTTCCACCTCGGCCCGCAGCACCGAAGGGGCGGGCAACATCCCGCCCGGAAAGATGTATTTCTGAATGAAATCAACGCCCCGCTTGTAGACATGCCAGCGGCTGTCGGGCACGGTGATGATCTGCAACGTGGCATTGCCCCCCGGCTTCAGCCGGTCGCGCAGGGTCTGAAAATACACCGGCCAATAGCGTTCGCCCACGGCCTCGAACATCTCGATGCTGGCAATCCCGTCATACAGCCCCCGTTCATCGCGGTAATCCTGCAACTTGATGTCCACCCGGTCGGACAGGCCGGCCTTGGCGATCCGGTCCACCGCATAGTCGTATTGCGCCTGCGAAATGGTCAGCGCCGTCACCCGAAGGCCCCGCACCCCCGCCGCATATTCGGCAAACCCGCCCCAGCCACAGCCGATTTCCAGCACATGATCGCCGGGCTTCGCGCCCATCTCATCCACCATGCTGGCGTATTTCTGCGCCTGCGCGGTTTCCAGACTTTCCTGCCCCGACACGAACAGGGCCGATGAATAGGTCATCGTGTCATCCAGCCAAAGCTGGTAAAATTCGTTGCCCAGATCATAGTGATGCGCGATGTTGCGCTTTGACCCGGCCCGCGAATTGCCCTGCAACCAGAAGCGCAGCTTTTCATAGGCGCGGATCAGACCAAGCCCCGGATAGCCGTCTGTCACGCCGTTGTTTTCCGGCGTCTGGATCAGGTCCAGAAAGGCCTGAAGGTCGGGCGACGACCACCAGCCGTCAAGATAGGCGTCGCAAAAGCCAAGATCGCCCTCGCGGATCATCCGGGCAAACAGATCGTCGTTGTGAATGACAATTTCCGCGACCGGGCCGGGTTTGGCCCCCTCGATGCGAAAACGGCGGCCATCGGGGATCACGAAATCCAGCCGCCCCATCCCCAAATTCTGCGCCACCCGGTAGGCGCTGGCAAAATAGCGCGGCAGGCCGGACTGGCCCTTGATCGTCGAAACTGCGGTCATTTCCCCTCCCCGAGGGTGGTCATGGTGCGGGCCATCATTTCAACTACGATGCCCCGGCTCAAGAGTTTCGCGCCGCATAAGCCGCCAGCGCCCGGTTGCGCCCCTCGGCCAGATCGACCAGCGGCTTCGGATAGGGCGTTTGCGCCGAAAGCTGCCAGCGTTCGGGCACCGCCTCGAAATAGGCCCGCGCCAGTGGCCCCGGCCTTGCAGTCAGCTCGGCGATGAAGCGGTGCCGGTACACCTTGTCGGGGTCGAATTTTTCGACTTGCGTGGCCGGGTTGAAGATCCGGAAATAGGGGGCCGCATCCGGCCCCGACCCCGCCGCCCATTGCCAGCCCATGGCATTGGCCGCCGGATCCCAGTCGATCAGACAGTCTTCGAACCATTGCAACCCCACCCGCCAATCCGTCATCAGATGCTTGGTCAGATAGCTCGCCACGATCATCCGGCCACGGTTATGCATGGTGCCTGTGACATACATCTCGCGCATGGCGGCATCGACAAACGGCTCGCCAGTCATGCCGCGCCGCCAGTGCTCGGCATCGCGGTTGTCGCCGCGCCAGGGGAAAGCATCCCATTCCGGTTTGAAATTCGCCTGCGCCATCTGCGGGAAATGGTGGATCAGATGGTAGGAAAACTCGCGCCACACCAGTTCGCGCAAGAACGTTTCGGCCCCGGCGCGGCCCTCGTGCATCGATCGCATGCCTGCGTGCCAGACCCTGCGGATACCGATTTCGCCAAAGGCGAAATTCTCGGACAGGCCCGAAGTGCCCGCCTCGGCCGGCAGATCGCGGCTGATGGCATAGCGTTCAATCCCGTGGTCCATGAACCGCGCCAGCCGCGCCTCGGCAGCCGCGGTGCCGACCGTCACATGGTCCGCCACCACCGCAGCCCCGCGCCGCATCGCCGCCCCCAGATGCCAGTCCTCCAGCCGCTCGCTGTACGGCCAGACCGCAGGCGCACGCAGCGCCGATGGGGCCGGGGCGGCCTCTGCCACCCCCCGGTCCCGCACCGCGCGCCAGAACGGCGTGTAGACCCGGTACGGCCCGCCCTGCCCGGTCGCCACATCCCAGGGCTCGAACAGCAGATGCCCCGGATGGCTGACCGCCTGCACCCCTTGCGCCCTCAGTCCGGCCTTGACCCCAGTGTCGCGCGCAACACAGACCGGGTCATAGAGCCGCTGCCACATCACCCCCGCAGCCCCGGTGTCACGCACCAGCGCCTGCAACACCGGCAGCGCCTGCCCCCGCCGCAGCGTCAGCCGCGACCCCGCAGCCTCCAGCGCGCGGGCAAAGGCCGCAACCCCCAACCCCAACCGCCACCGATGCGCAGCCCCCAGAGCCTCCGTCTCGGGGTCCAGCACAAACACCGCAATCAAGGGCCGCCCCGTCGCCACGGCAGCGGTCAGCATCGGATGGTCGCTCAAACGCAGATCGCGGCGAAACCACAGGATCAGCGGGGCATCCGTCCCGAATTCAGTCCCGGCGTCAGTCATGGGAAGGCATCATCATGGGCAGGCATCATTGTGCAGGCTTCGTCCTCGTTTCAACTGTTTACGCCGTCCCCCGCACAACGGATCACTCGTCCCGCTGCCGGATTTCACATTGGCACAACTATCCTCGGGGGGAGGCGCGGCCCGCGCCGGGGGGCAGACAGCCCCCCTTACCCCGCCAAGACCCGCGCCCCGCCTCAGGAACATCGCCTGCGCCTTTACCTTGGCTCAAATGTCCATCCCGCCCTCTCCCCCCGCACCGCATCGCAGACCCGTCACAGGTGGGGGGTCCGGGGGGAGGGTGGGCCTCCCCCGGTTCTTCTACCAAAACGGCGGGGAGGGTGGGCCTCCCCCCGGTTCTGCAAGGCACCCCCTACAAGACCCGGTCCAGCGCCCCGATCAGCCCCGCTACCTCGGCCGCGCTGGTGTAATGCACCAGCGACAGCCGCAAGACCCCCTTCCCGGCATCAATCCCCATCGCCTCCAGCGGACGGCGCGCATAGAAATGCCCGCCCCAGCAGGCATAGCCGATGCGGCCCAATGCCTCGGACACAGGCTCCGCAGCCCCGGCCAGTTCCACCGCCACTGTCGGCGCGCGCAAGGCCCCGTCGCGCGGCCCGACCAGCCGCAGATCATTGCGCGCCGAAAGATAGTCCAGCAGCGGCTGCACCACCGCCACCTCCTGCGCCCGCATCAGATCATGCACCGCCCGGTTGCGCAGCCCGGCATCCGCCTCGGGCGCGAAATGCTGCCCGTGCAGCGCATCGATATAATCCACCATCCCGGCACAGGCCGCGATCTGGGCATGGTCCGGCCCGGCAGGCGTGTGACGCTTGTAAGGCGTATCATGGTTGAACCAATGCCCCTGCCCCGGCAACTCCCTGCCGAACGCGGACCGGATCACCATGATCCCCTGATGCGGACCGTAAGTCTTGTAGGCCGAAAACAGATACACGTCGCAGCCAAGCGCCGCCATATCCGGAAACCCATGCGGCGCATAGGACACCCCGTCCACCACCACCCGCGCGCCCGCCGCATGGGCCATGGCAGTAATCGCCGCCACATCGTTGATTTCCGCCACCACGTTGGAACAATGCGGAAAACACAGCAACCGCACCCGCCCATCCGCCAGCAACGCCTGCAACCCCGCAGGGTCCAGCGACCCCGTCGCGGGGTCCAGCTGCCATTCGCGCACCTCGATGCCCTCGTCGGCCAGCCTGCGCCAGACGCCCGAGTTGGCCTCGTGGTCCTGATTGGTCACGACGACCGCCCCACCCGACCCGCGCAGCCAGCCCCGCACCGCCTGCGCCAGCACATAGGTATTGGCCGATGTCGATGGCCCGAACGACACTTCCTCCGGGGCGACCCCCATCATCGCGGCCAGCCGGTCGCGGGCCTCGTCCATCTCGGCCCCGCCCGCCTGTGCCCCCGGATAGGGGCCATAGGGCTGCACCTTGCGGTCGGTGTAGAACCGCGTCAGCCGGTCCACCACCTGACGGCAGGGATAGCTGCCGCCCGCATTCTCGAAGAACGCATGGGTCGACAGCAGCGGTGACGCAAAGGCCGGAAACTGCGCGCGTACAAAGTCAAGGTCGAGGGAGGTCATCAATGTGGTCCTTTCCGTTGCATGTGACCGGCTCGTGGGAATGCCCTGCCAGCAGGGCGTCGTCCCCAAGCCGCGGCAGGTCTTCCAGCCGAGCCGGACCGCAACAGGCGGGCCGACAAACCCGTAGGCCGAAGCCGCCGGATTGCCCCGAGTCTTAGCCGAGCCCGTTCTGCCGGTAAACCCCGCAAAACCCGTAGGATGGGCGGTTCCGGCAAAGCCGGGTTCGCCCATCCCGCGACCCGAAAGATGGGCAGATTGCCCATCCTACCCGTTCACATCGACCACAACCCGGCCCTGAACCTCGCCGCGCAGGATCGCGGCGCCCAGTTCGGGCAGATCGGCCAGCACGGCAGGCCGCACCATCGCCTCCAGCTTGCCCAGGTCCAGATCGCGCGCCAGCCGGTCCCATGCCGCAACACGGCGGGCATAGGGCATGAACACCGAGTTGATCCCCAACAGATTGACCCCGCGCAGCAGGAACGGCACCACCGATGCAGGCAGCGCCGCCCCGCCCGCCAGACCCACCGCCGCTACGCTTGCGTCCATCTTCATCTGCCCCAGCACCCGCGCCAGCATAGCCCCGCCGACCGCATCAATGCACCCGGCCCAAACCTCCGACTCCAAGGGCCGCTTCACCGTTTCCGCAAGCTCGGCCCGCGGCACGATGCGGGCCGCGCCAAGGTCGCGCAGATAGGCTTCCGTCTCGGGCCGCCCGGTCACGGCAGCAACCCGGTAGCCAAGCCCTGCCAGCAGGGCCACTGCCACTGACCCCACGCCGCCCGCAGCGCCCGTCACCAGCACCTCGCCCTTGTCGGGGGTCAGCCCATGATCCTCCAGCGCCATCAGCGCCAGCATCGCGGTAAACCCCGCCGTCCCGACCGCCATCGCCACCCGCGTCGAAATCCCGGCGGGCAGTGGCACCAGCCAATCCGCCTTGACCCGTGCCCGTGTGGCATAGCCGCCCCAGAACGCCTCGCCCACCCGCCAGCCGGTCAGTACCACCCGGTCGCCAACGCCGTACCGCGGATCATCCGACGCCTGGACCCGACCTGCAAAATCAATCCCCGGCACATGCGGATAGGTCCGCACCAGCCCGCCGCCGCCGGGTGACAGGCAGAGGCCATCCTTGTAATTGACCGTGCTGTATTCCACCGCCACCGTCACCTCGCCCGGCGGCAGGGCGCTGTCGTCCAACTCGGCCAGACGGGCCGTAGCCATGCCGTCCTCGGCCTTTTCCATCAAGATTGCCCGAAACATCTGCATCCTCTCTATCTTCGCCAAATCTTCGCCAAGTGTTCTGCCCACCGGACAGGCCGTTTTCTGTACGCCTGTTCCTTGTGCGCCTGTTTCCTGCGCGCCTCTCTGCTGCGCGCCTGTCACTTCAACCTGCCGGGTCACGGGCATTTTACAAACCCCCGCCCCGCTGCCGTGCTTTGTTGTTGCCGCAGGCGGCCCGCCACGCCACCCTGCCCGCACCACAGTCTGAACGAAGGTCTTGTAGCAATGCCAGACCTAAACTACCGTCCGCAGACATATTCTTGGCCAGCTTGGGGAAGATGGCCGGAATGCGGTGCTTGCACACCGAAGGCCCCACCAACTGAGGCCCCACCAACTGAGGAGCGACAATGTCCACCACCAAGACGTATCTCGCCAGCGCCGCGACCGCGCTGCTGCTTGCCACCACATCCGCCTTTGCCGCCGACGCGGAATTGACCGTGTTCGACTGGGCCGGATGGGAAATTGATGGCGCCCTGACCCAGTATGTTGCCAAGAACGGCGACAAGCCGACCTATTCGTTCTTTGGCGATGATGACGAGGCGTTCCAGAAAGTCACCACGGGTTTCAAGGCCGATGTGGCGCATCCCTGCTCGCCCTCGGTGCCACGCTACCGCGATGCGGGCCTCATCGAGCCGTGGGATATCTCGAAGATCACCGCCTTCGCCGACCTTGACCCCCGCATGTATGCGGCCCCCGCGCTGAAAGATGACGGCGGGCTGTGGTTCCTGCCGCTGGATCAGGCCTATGCCGCCATTGCCTACAACCCCGATGTGGTGCCGGCCGAAGATGTGGCAACGCTGCAGGTTTTCACCGACCCCAAATACGCGGGCCGCATCTCGCTGCCCGACAGCAATGATGACGTGTGGTCGCTGGCGTTCCTTGCGACCGGCGTGACAAGCTGGGACAACGCGACGGATGAACAGTTTGCCGCCGCCGCCGCCTGGCTGCGCAAGGTGCACCCCAACGTGCGCGCCTACTGGGCCGACCCCGCCGAGATGACGCAGCTCATGGCCTCGGGCGAAGTGGTGGTCAGCTGGTCGTGGAATGACGGCGTGGCCCTGCTCAAGGATGAAGGCTTCCCGGTCGAATTCAACCGCGCGCCCAAGGAAGGCGCTGCCACCTTCTTTTGCGGGTATGTCAACCTGAAGGACGGGCCGGGCAAGGAAGACAAGGTCTATGACTTTGTGAACTCGATCCTGTCGGACGAAGGCGCCGCGGCGGTGGTTGATGCGATCGGCTATGGCACCTCGAACACTTCGGCGATGGGCAAAATTCCGGCCGAGACGCTGAAGGCCGCTTATCTTGACCCGGTCAGCACAACGCTGTTCATGCAGTCGCCCACCACGCAGGAATTCCGCGACAAGATGATCGAGGAATTCGAGCTGATCAAATCGGGCTTCTGATCGCCTGACATCACGAACAAGGCCCGGTTGGCGCAGGCTGACCGGGCCTTGTTCGCGGCGCGCCGCCAAGGCCCCCCGATCCTTCCCTGCTACCACCTTGCGCCGCGCTCCCTACCCGCCTATATTGCACCTGTCCGGGTCAAACCGGACTATGGCGATAAACGCACCCATAATAAACGGCTCGGACCCGGGGGCGGTACCCGGCGACTCCACCAATACTTCCCGCATTGGGGACGGAGGGGGTCGAAACAGGATCGACGAACGTCTAAAGGGGCCAGCTTTTGCTCGGTGAGGTACCACCGTTATCGGTCCAAATGTGCAGTTGCCAATGACAACCGTGCTCCGATGGCTCTGGCTGCGTAAGCAGTTCGAACATCGAAAACTAAGTCCTTGCGCTTAGCCGCGTAAGGCGGGGTTCGCAGGCACCTGGCAACAGAAGCCTGCACTTTATTCCACCATATCAGCATGTTAACCGAAATTCCTTCCAAGGAATTTCCAAGAATTTTTGAAAATTCTTGGGCACCCTGCCCCAGCCCTTGACCCTCCTGCCCCCCATCGGCTACCAAATCTTGTGGGGTCCGCGAACACCCCGTGAGGCTCAGGCCCAAGCGTCGCATCCCCTCACCCTTACTGATCGGATGCCCATGCCCGGCCCCAACATGATCTCGCCCGCCCAACTGTCGCGTCTGATCGGCCTGCCCGATGCGCCCTTGATCCTGGACGTGCGCCTGCCGCAGGACGCAGCCCTCGACCCGCGCCTGCTGCCCGGCTCGCAGCGCGTGGCCCACAGCGAGGTGGCGCGGCTGGCCCCCGCCCTGACGGGCCGCCGCGTGGTGGTCACCTGCCAGCGCGGGCGTAAGTTGTCGGAAGGGGCGGCGGCGGTGCTGCGGCTGCATGGTCTGGCCGCCGAAGTGCTGGAGGGCGGTTTTCTGTCCTGGGCCGCAGCAGGCCTGCCGCTGATGCCCGAGGCTCTGATGCCGCAGACCGCCCTGTGGGTCACGCGCCACCGCCCCAAGATCGACCGCATCGCCTGCCCCTGGCTGATCCGGCGCTTCATCAACCCCGAGGCGAAGGTCTTGTTCGTGGCCCCGGCCGAGGTGGCCGCCGTCGCCACCCAGTTCAACGCCACCCCCTTTGACATCGAGGGCATCCCCTACAGCCACCGGGGCGCGGGCTGCACCTTTGACGCGCTGCTGGATGACTTCGGCCTGCACAGCGATGCGCTGGACCGGCTGGCGCTGGTGGTGCGGGCAGCCGACACCGACCGCCACGATCTGTCGCCGCAGGCGGCGGGGTTGCTCGCGCTGTCGGTCGGGCTGTCGCGCCAGTACCGCGATGATCTGGCCCAGCTTGAGGCCGGCATGGCCCTGTATGACGCGCTTTATCGTTGGGCGCGTGACGGGTTTGACGAAGGCCATGACTGGCCCGCGGGACGCGCGCCATGATCGCGTCGCTGCCAGAGCTGACCCGCACCTTCGCCCGCATCGGCCTGTTGTCCTTCGGCGGCCCTGCCGCCCAGATCGCCCTGATGCACCGCGTTCTGATCGACGAAAAGAAATGGGTGTCCGAACCCGACTATCTGCGCGCCCTGTCGTTCTGCATGCTGCTGCCGGGGCCAGAGGCGATGCAACTGGCCACCTGGATCGGCTGGAAGATGCACGGCGTGCGCGGCGGGCTGATTGCGGGCGGGTTGTTCGTGATCCCAGGCGCCATCGTGGTGCTGGCGTTGAGCATGATCTACGCGGCCTTTGGCCAGGTGCCGTTGATTGCGGCGATCTTCTCTGGCGTTCAGGCGGCGGTCGTCGCCATCGTGATCGAGGCGTTGCTGCGCGTGTCCAGACGCGCGCTGAAATCGCGCGAGGCCTACTGGATCGCCGCCGCCGCCTTTGCCGCGCTGTTCGTGCTGAACCTGCCCTTCCCGGTGATCATCATTGCGGCGGGTCTGTGGGGCTATCTGCGCAGCAAGGCTGGTGCCGCCGACGCCCCCGCCGCCCCGGTGCCGCTGTCACAAACCCTGACCACCGCCGCGATCTGGACCGCGATCTGGCTGGCCCCCCTGGGGATGCTGGCCGCGATGCACAGCGGCATCCTGACCGACATCGGCGTGTTCTTCAGCAAACTGGCAGTGCTGACCTTTGGCGGAGCCTATGCGGTGCTGGCCTGGATGAGCCAGGACGTGGTGCAGGTGAAGGGCTGGCTGACCCTGCCGCAGATGATCGACGGGCTGGGGCTGGCCGAAACCACGCCGGGGCCATTGATTCTGGTCACCGAATTCGTGGGCTACATGGCGGCCCACAGGTCAGGCGGCCCATGGCTGGGCATTGCCGCCGCCCTGATCACGCTGTGGGTCACCTTCATCCCGTCGTTCCTGTTCATCTTCACCGGCGCGCCCTACATCGCCCGGCTGACCGGCCAGCCGCGCCTGTCGGGCGCCTTGGCCGCGATCACCGCCGCCGTGGTGGGGGTGATCGCCAACCTGTCGCTGTGGTTCGCGCTGCATGTGCTGTTCGGGCAGGTCGGCACGCTGACGGCTGGCCCGCTGCATCTGCTGTGGCCCGATGTCACCAGCCTGCGCCCGGCCGCGCTCATCATCGGGCTGGTGGCGGCGTGGGCGCTGCTGATCCGGCATCTGCCGCTGTCCTGGGTGCTGGCGGGGGCGGCGCTGGCCGGGGTCGGCGCCAGCCTGCTGTAGCTGCGGATTTGCGCAGCGCCTAAAACTTGGGCGCCCGCACCCCTTCCCTTGGGGCGCAAATCCCCTATGCTGCGGGTCAATACGAAAGGACGCAACCCATGGCCCGCACCATCGACTACGGCACCCTGATGCACCGCGCCATGCGCAGCCTCATTCAGTCTGTGCTGACCGATGTTGGCCAGAACGGCCTGCCCGGCGCGCACCACTTTTTCATCACCTTCGACACCACCCATCCGGATGTGGCCATCGCCGACTGGCTGCGCCAGCGCTATCCCGGCGAAATGACCATCGTGATCCAGCACTGGTTTGAAAACCTGATCGTCACCGATGACGGGTTCTCCATCACCCTGAATTTCGGCAACAATCCCGAACCGCTGGTCATCCCCTTTGATGCCGTGCGCACCTTTGTCGATCCTTCGGTCGAATTCGGCCTGCGCTTCGAGTCGAACTCGGAGGAGGACGACGACGAGGAGGACGACGATCAGGACGGCGACGATGCCGACAATGGCCCTGACGACGCCCGCCCCAAGCAGGACGCCGAGATTGTCAGCCTCGACAAGTTCAGAAAACAGTAACCGGGCTGTCTGACCCCGCGCTCTGGCCGGTCTGGCCGTGGTCCGGGGGTGCACCCTGCCTTGCCCCTTTTGCGCACGAGGAGTGCCATGTCCTCTGATCTTGCCCTGTTTCGCCGGCGTCTGTTGCGCAATCCCAAACAGATATCCGCCATCGCCCCGTCCTCCCGCGCGCTTGCGCGTGCCATGTCCGAAGGGCTGGGGCCGCAATCGGGCCGGGTGGTCGAATTCGGCCCCGGCACCGGGCGGCTGACCCGCGCCGCCCTTGACCGCGGGATTGCGCCGCAGGATCTGACCCTGTTCGAGATGGACGCCGAGTTCGGCCACCATCTGCAACTGAAGTTCCCCGGCGTGCATGTGCATGTCGGCCCCGCGCAGGACTGTACCCGTCTGGTGGCGCAGGGGGTGGGGGCGGTGATTTCCGGCCTGCCGCTGCTGTCGATGCCGATGGCGTTGCGGCGCGACATCGTGATGGCCGCCTTTTCGATTCTGGCCCCCGGCGCGCCGATGATCCAGTTCACCTATGGCCTGCGCCCGCCGCTGCCTGCCGATCTGATCGCCGAACTGGGCCTGTCGGTCGAGGTGGGGGCGCTGGTCTGGGCCAACCTGCCCCCGGCCCGCGTCTACCGCTTTCGTCGCGGATAAGCCCGGTATGCGACGGTATGCCGATTGATTTTGGCCCGCCCGCCGCATAGAACGCCGCAAATCCACAAGGAGGCTTGCCCCATGACCGCCATCCGCATCGAGACTGACAGCTTTGGCCCGCTGGAGGTTGCCGCCGACAAGTACTGGGGCGCGCAGACCCAACGGTCGATCATCAACTTCCCCATCGGCTGGGAACGCCAGCCCGTCGCCATCATCCGCGCGCTTGGCGTGATCAAGAAGGCCTGCGCGCAGGTCAACGTGGTGCAGGGCGACATGGACGCAGGCCTTGGCCGGGTGATCGCCGAGGCAGCCCAAGAAGTGATCGACGGCAAGTTCGACGACAACTTTCCGCTGGTGGTCTGGCAGACCGGGTCGGGCACGCAAAGCAACATGAATGCCAACGAGGTGATCTCGAACCGCGCGATCGAAATGCTGGGCGGGGTGATGGGGTCGAAGAAACCCGTGCATCCGAACGACCATGTGAACATGGGGCAATCGTCCAATGACACCTTCCCCACCGCGATGCATGTCGCCATCGGCATGATGGCGCGCGATGTGCTGCTGCCGGGGCTGGAGAAGCTGCACCATGCCCTCGCCCACAAGGCGCAGGAATTCTACCACATCATCAAGATCGGCCGCACCCATACCCAGGATGCGACCCCCCTGACCCTGGGCCAGGAATTTTCCGGCTATGCGCATCAGGTGGCCATGGGCATCATGCGGATCAAGAAAGTGCTGCCCGAGATTTACGAGCTGGCCCAGGGCGGCACCGCCGTTGGCACCGGGCTGAACACCCGTGTCGGCTGGGACCGCCGGGTCGCGGCCGAGATTGCCGCCATCACCGGATTGCCCTTCACCACCGCGCCCAACAAGTTCGAGGCCCTGGCCGCGCATGACGCGATGGTGATGTTTTCGGGCGCGCTGAAAACCGTCGCCGTGTCGTTGTTCAAGATCGCCAATGACATGCGTCTGCTGGGGTCCGGGCCGCGATCGGGTCTGGGCGAGTTGATCCTGCCGGAAAATGAACCGGGCTCGTCGATCATGCCCGGCAAGGTCAACCCGACCCAGGCCGAGGCCCTGACCATGGTCTGCGTGCAGGTGATGGGCAATGACGCGGCGGTCGGGATCGCCGGCAGCCAGGGGCATTTCGAGCTGAACGTCTATAACCCGGTCATGTCCTACAATGTGCTGCAGAGCATGCAGCTTCTGGGCGATGCGGCAGGGTCGTTCACCGACAACATGGTGACAGGCACCCAGGCCAACATCGCCCGCATCGACAAGCTGATGAAGGAATCGCTGATGCTGGTGACAGCCCTTGCCCCCACCATCGGCTATGATGCGGCAACCAAGGTGGCCAAGACCGCGCATCAGAACGGCACCACCCTGCGCGAGGAAGCCATCGCGCTTGGCTATGTCGATGCGGAAACCTTCGACCGCGTGGTGCGGCCCGAAGACATGATCGGCCCGAAAGGCTGATGGCAAGGATCGTCAGCCTGTCTGCCGCCCGCAAGGCCCGCGCGAAAGCCGGGGCGCGGGCGGCGGCGGATGCCAACGCCGCGAAGTTCGGCCGCAGCAAGGCAGAGAAGGCGTTGGAAAAGGCGCAGGCCGACAAGGCCGCGCGTGATCTGGATGGGCATGCACGAGAACCGGATTAACGGTTTGTTCATCTCGACAGGGCAGATTTCCCGTGAAGGAGCCTGCCATGCGCGATTTGCCTGTCCCCATCCAACCCGAACACTGGATCGTGCAGATCTTCAGCGCAAGAAGTGCCGCCGAGGGTGGCATCGTTCGCCGCAAGGTCGCCGATGTGGAACGCCTGATCGGCCGTGAGCGGTTTGCCCAGGAAGTCCGGCGGCGTGGGTACTGCGCCGTTGAAAATGGCGGTCAGTTCGTGATCTTTTGCAACGTGGAGCCGGTCAGAATTCTGACCTGACGCAAGGCGCCCAAATTTCTTCGAAGAAATTTGCAAAATCCTTCAAAGGATTTTGTACACGCCCACAGTCTGCGGTACCAACGCCCGCATGTCCGCCCGCCCCGTGAAACACTCTCTGACCCTGCACGGCCACCGCACCAGCGTCTCGCTGGAGGCAGAATTCTGGGCTGCGTTCCGTGAAATTGCAGCCCGGCGGGGCCAGACGTTGAATCAGCTTGCCGCCGAGGTAGACGAAAGTAGGGAGGGCGAGGTAGGCCTTGCCTCGGCGATCCGGGTGTTCATCTTGCAAAGCTTTCGGGCCTGACGGCCAGCGGCCGGACAGAGTCTGCCCGCCAGCCCCTTGATAACCCAGCAACTAATCACGCGGCTGTGAAGTAATTTACAAATTCTGTACCATATCGTAAAAGTATTTACAGAAAAATCCATATATAAAAAAGAGTTACACAATTCTTTTCGATTGGGTTACACATATCCCCACAGGAAATGCCGCAGCCTTACCGACTGCGCACAACTATCCGGGCAGGTCTGCCCGGCGTCCAGGGGAGGACATCGATGTCAGAGGCAGCACAGGCGGTTTACACCGCATCACCCGATTTTATCGCAAACGCCCATGTGAACGCGGCAGGCTACGCCGCGATGTATGCGGCTTCGGTGAATGACCCTGATGCGTTCTGGGCCGCCGAAGCGCAGCGCATTGACTGGATCAAGACCCCGACCAGAATCAAGAACAGCAGTTTCGACTTTGGCGCGGTGTCGATCAAATGGTTCGAGGATGGCACCCTGAACGTCAGCGCCAATTGCATCGACCGCCACATGCTGACCCGCGCCACCCAGACCGCGATCATCTGGGAACCCGATGATCCCAGAACTCCGGCCCGCCACATCACCTATGCCGAGCTGCTGGAGCAGACCAGCCGCATGGCCAATGTGTTGAAGGCGCAAGGTATTTCCAAGGGCGACCGGGTGGTCCTGTACCTGCCGATGATCCCCGAGGCGGCTTACGCGATGCTGGCCTGTGCGCGGATCGGGGCCATCCATTCGGTGGTGTTCGCGGGTTTTTCGCCCGACGCGCTGGCGAACCGCATCAACGATTGCGACGCCAAGCTGGTGATCACCGCCGACTGGGCACCGCGTGCGGGCAAGAAAACGGGCCTCAAGGACAACACCGACAAGGCCCTGCTGCATTGTTCGGACAAGGTGAAATGCCTTGTCGTCAAGCACACCGGCGATCAGACCTCCTGGGTCGAAGGCCGCGACATTGATGCAAAGGCCGAGATGGCCGCTGCCAAACCCTATTGCGCCTATGTCGAGGTGGGGGCGGAAGACCCGCTGTTCATCCTTTACACGTCAGGGTCCACCGGGCGGCCCAAGGGGGTGGTGCATACCAGCGGAGGCTATCTGGTCTATGCCGCGATGACGCATCAGCTGACCTTCGATTACCACGATGGCGACGTGTTCTGGTGTACGGCCGATGTGGGCTGGGTCACCGGGCACAGCTATATCATCTATGGCCCGCTGACGAATGGCGCGACCACGGTGATGTTCGAGGGCGTGCCCACCTATCCCGACGCGGGCCGCTTCTGGGCGACCATCGCCAAGCACAGGGTCAGCCAGTTCTACACCGCCCCGACCGCGATCCGCAGCCTGATGGGCATGGGGCCGGAATGGGTGGAAGGCCATGATCTGAGCAGCCTGAAACTGCTGGGCACCGTGGGCGAACCCATCAACCCCGAGGCCTGGAACTGGTACAACATCCATGTCGGCAAGGGCACCCGCCCCATCGTCGACACCTTCTGGCAGACCGAAACCGGGGGCCACATGCTGACCCCGCTGCCCGGTGCCATTCCGCAAAAGCCGGGGTCGGCGACCAAGCCGTTCTTCGGCGTCAAGCCCGTGGTGCTGGACCCGGCCACGGCGCAGGTGCAAGAAGCCACTGAAACCGATGGTGTGCTGTGCATCACCGACAGCTGGCCCGGCATGATGCGCACCCTGTGGGGCGACCATCAGCGCTTCGAGGAGGCCTATTTCGGCCAGTACCGCGGCTTCTACTTCACCGGCGACGGTTGCCGCCGCGATGCC
The DNA here is from genome assembly GCA_040385825.1 of Pseudomonadota bacterium. Lineage (GTDB taxonomy): Bacteria > Pseudomonadota > Alphaproteobacteria > Rhodobacterales > Rhodobacteraceae > JANNNF01. The sequence goes on from JAZKGQ010000028.1 coordinate 30,699, forward strand.
GATGGCGATTACTGGATCACGGGCCGGGTGGATGACGTGATCAACGTCTCGGGTCACCGGATGGGCACGGCAGAGGTCGAATCCGCCCTTGTGGCGCATGACAAGGTGGCCGAGGCGGCGGTGGTAGGCTATCCGCATGACATCAAGGGTCAGGGCATCTATGCCTATGTCACCCTGATGCGCGGGGTGGAACCGACCGAGGCCCTGCGCCGCGAACTGGAGGCGTTTGTCCGCACCGAAATCGGCCCGATCGCCAAGCCCGACCTGATCCAGTGGGCGCCGGGCCTGCCGAAAACCCGGTCCGGCAAGATCATGCGCCGCATCCTGCGCAAGATCGCCGAGAATGACTTTGCAGCCCTGGGCGACACCTCGACCCTTGCGGACCCTGCCGTGGTGGACGAGCTGATCGAGAACCGGATGAACCGTGGTTGATCGGCGCGCCTTGGCCCCAGGAACGGCCCCCGTCCTGATCCTGCTTGGCCCGCCCGGTGCGGGCAAAGGCACCCAGGCCCGGATGCTGGAAGAAGACTTCGGCCTTGTGCAACTGTCCACCGGCGATCTTTTGCGCGCCGCCGTGGCTCAGGGCACGCCTTCGGGCGCCCAGGCCAAGGCGGTGATGGCGGCAGGCCAACTGGTCAGCGATGACATCGTGCTGGCCATCCTGCGCGACCGCATGGCCGCCCCCGATGTGGCGCAGGGCGTGATCCTTGACGGGTTTCCCCGCACCGGGGGCCAGGCGGCGGCGCTGGACGGCGTGCTGGCCGAGGCGGGGCTTGCGGTATCCGCCGCCATCAGCCTCGAGGTTGACGACGAGGCCATGGTGGGCCGAGTGGCCGGGCGCTACACCTGTGCGGGCTGCGGCGAAGGCTATCACGACAGCTTCAAGATCCCTGCCCAGTCAGGGGCTTGCGACAAATGCGACGGCACCGCCTTCAAGCGCCGCGCCGATGACACCGCCGAAACCGTGCGGGCGCGGCTGGTGGCCTATCACGCGCAGACCGCCCCGCTGATTGACCATTACCACGGTCAGGGCGTTCTGCGCCGGATCGACGCCATGGCCGAGATCGCAACCATTCGCCGCAGCCTTGGCACCATCGTAGCCGGGCTTCAGGCGTGACGACCGCAGGGGCCGCCTTCGGGCGGGCCTTGTGACGAAGGAGAGACAGGCACCAGCACCACGGAAGACGGTCTGGAGTCTGAGGGAAGAGCCGGCCACCAAGGCCGGGCCATCAACATGGAGGGATGCCAAATGGCAACAGTAAATACGAACGTGGCCGAACGGTCGCGTCCGATGACCGGAGAGGAGAAGAAGGTTATCCTTGCTTCGTCCGCCGGCACGATTTTCGAGTGGTACGACTTCTACCTGTACGGCAGCCTTGCCGCCATCATCGGGGCGCAGTTCTTTACCGCCTTCCCCGAGGCCACGCGCAACGTGTTTGCCCTGCTGGCCTTCGCCGCAGGCTTTATCGTGCGTCCGTTCGGTGCGCTGTTCTTTGGCTCGCTTGGTGACCTGATCGGCCGGAAATACACCTTCCTTGTCACCATCCTGATCATGGGCTTCTCGACCTTCCTCGTCGGTCTGCTGCCCGGCTACCAGTCCTGGGGCATCGCGGCCCCGATCATCCTGATCATGCTGCGCATGTTGCAGGGCCTGGCCCTGGGCGGCGAATACGGCGGGGCTGCGGTCTATGTGGCCGAACACGCGCCCGCCAACCAGCGCGGCTATTTCACCGCGTTCATCCAGACCACGGCCACGCTTGGCCTGCTGCTGTCGCTGATCGTCATTCTGATGGTTCAGGGCTATGTCAACGGCAACTACCCGGACCAGCCAGTGCTGGATGCGGCCGGTGTGGCGGTGATGCAGGCGGACGGCACGCCGTCGATGATGAAAGCGTTCAACGCCTGGGGCTGGCGCATTCCGTTCCTCGGGTCGATCTTCCTGCTGATCATCTCGCTGTACATCCGGTTGCAGATGAACGAATCCCCCGCCTTCCAGAAGATGAAGAACGAAGGCGCGCAATCCAAGGCACCGCTGCGCGAGGCTTTCGGCACCTGGAGAAACGGCAAGATCGCGTTGATCGCGCTGTTTGGTCTGACGGCGGGTCAGGCGGTCGTCTGGTACTCGGGGCAGTTCTACGCGCTGTTCTTCATCCAGAACGTGGTCAAGGTCGACAGCTTTTCCGCCAACGTGTTCGTCGCCTGGTCGCTGATCCTCGGCACCGCCGGGTTCATCTTCTTTGGCTCGCTGTCCGACAGGATCGGCCGCAAGCCGATCATCCTGGCAGGCTGCCTGATTGCGGCGATCACCTACTTCCCGGTGTTCAAACTGCTGACCCAGACCGCCAACCCGGCACTCTACAACGCGCAACTGACCCCGGTTGTGGTGACGGCCGATCCGGCGGACTGCTCGTTCCAGTTCAACCCGACCGGCACGGTCAAATTCACCAACGCCTGCGACATCATGAAGGCACAACTGTCGCGGACCTCGGTGAACTCGACCACGGTCGATGCGCCTGCGGGCACTCTGGCTTCGGTTCAGGTCGGGGATACGGTCATTCAGGGCTATGACGCCGTGGCAAACGGCGCCGAAATCGCCACCCTGACCGCCGCATTGGAAACCGCAAATGCGGGCACCGATCAGGCGGCCAAGGATGCGGCCCAGGCCGCTCTGGATGCGGCCAAGGGCGTGAAGGCGGGCTTCGAGAAAACCCTGAACGACGCGCTGTCGGCGGCGGGTTACCCGTTGGTGGCCGCCGACAACACGACCGTCGCCAAGGCGTCGAACTTCTTCGACATCTTCACCACGCAGAAGCTGACCATCGTGGCGATCCTGACCTACCTCATCATCCTTGTGACGATGGTCTACGGCCCGATTGCCGCCATGCTGGTGGAACTGTTCCCGACCCGTATCCGCTATTCGGGCCTGTCGCTGCCCTACCACATCGGCAACGGCTGGTTCGGGGGGCTGCTGCCCGCCACCGCCTTTGCCATCTCGGCCCAGTCCGGCAACATCTATGCAGGCCTGTGGTATGCGATCGTGGTGGCGCTGATGACGGTGGTGATAGGTGCGCTGATGGTGCCCGGCGGCACCCACAAGAAAGACATCTTCGCCGACGACGCGAAGTGATGTGAAAACCGCGGGCCGGGGCACAAGCCCCCGGCCCGCGATCCCTTCCGGCCCCCGGCGCAAAGGTCCGCCATGACACACGCCGCCGCCCCTTTCGTTCTGGTCGTCGAGGACGATGACAACATCGCCGCCGTTCTGGAATATATCCTTCTGCGCGAAGGCTTTGCCCATGAACGCGTGGCCAGCGGCGCCAAGGCGCTGCACCGCATGCAGACCCTGCGCCCGGACCTTGTGTTGCTTGACATCATGCTGCCCGAAGTGTCGGGCTATGATCTGTGCCAATCCGCCCGCCGCGACCCCGCCTTGCGCGCCATGCGCATCGTGATGATGACCGCCAGCGGCTCTGCCATCCAGCGCAGCCGCAGCCTGCAAGCCGGGGCGGACGGGTTCATCTCGAAACCCTTCGAGTTGCAAACCCTGCGCGACGAAATTCGCCGCCACCTGCCCTAAACCCACTAAACTTTAAATCTAATTTTCATCCTCTGTGCATAAATATCCCGGGGGTGCGGGGGCTGGCCCCCGCTCCGCCATATCAACATGCGCTACCCCCGAAACCGCAAAACCAGCGCCCGCACCACCAGCACCACCGCCAGAATGACGACATTTGCCACCACCCCCGCCAGCAGCGCATCGCGGATCGGCACCGCCGACCCCATGGTGGCCGGGATGATATAGGCGACGAACGCCACCCCCGCCGCCAAGGGCAGCGCCACGCCGGTTGCGGCGCGGGTGCGCGCCATCGTCAGCACCAGCGCCACCATCAGCCCGATGCGGAATGGGTCCAGCAGATAGGACAGGATCAGATCGAGTGTCATGGCATCTCCTTCACAGACCGGGGCACAGCCCGAGGGCCTTGTTTACTTGGCAGTCTCTGGCCCCGCGACGCGCAGCACGTCCAGCAGGGCCTGCATGTCGGGCGGCAAGGCGGCGTCGAACTCCAGCGTCTCGCCGGTGACCGGATGTTCAAACCCCAGGGTCGCTGCATGCAGGGCCTGGCGGGGAAACCCGGTGCCAAGGGCTGCGGCGGCATCGCCCAGCACCTTGTGCGACAGGCGGCGCTTGCCGCCATAGGTCTGATCGCCCAGCAACCCATGGCCCGCATGGGCCATATGCACCCGGATCTGATGGGTGCGCCCGGTTTCCAGCCAGCATTCCACCAGCGACGCCTGCCCCTTGAATTCCTCAACCACCCGCGCGCGGGTCACGGCATGGCGGCCAAAGTCCCAGACCACGGCCTGCCGCTGCCGGTCGGTCTTGTGGCGGGCAAGCCCTGTCGCGAGCTTCAGGATCCCTGCCGCCTCGAAGGTCACGCCCTTGATGCCCCGGATGCGCGGGTCATAGGCCGAGGGCACGCCATGCACCAGCGCAAGGTAATGGCGGTTCACCGTATGGGCCTCGAACTGCGCGGCCAGCCCGTGATGGGCGCGGTCGGATTTCGCGACCACCAGCAGGCCCGTGGTGTCCTTGTCGATCCGGTGCACGATGCCGGGGCGGCGCTGCCCGCCGATGCCGGACAGCGTGTCGCCGCAATGATGCAGCAGCGCGTTGACCAGCGTGCCGCGCGGCGTGCCGGGGGCCGGATGCACCACCATGCCCGCAGGCTTGTTGATCACGACAAGGTCGCCGTCTTCCCAGACAACTTCCAGCGCAATATCCTCGGCCAGCGTTTCCACATCTTCGGGCGGATCAAGGCGGATCTCGTAGATCTCGCCTTCGGTGACCTTGGTCTTGGGGTCGGTCACCGCCAGCCCGCCGCGCAGAACAGCCCCTTCGGCGATCATCCGCATCAGGCGTGACCGAGACAGCGCGGCTTCCTCTGGCACCAGCGCCGCCAAAGCCTTATCAAGACGCAAGCCCGTGTCCTCGCCAATGGTCAGGACCAGGGCGCTGTCGTCCTCAAAGGGTTCCGTCATGTCTGATACCTCTGCCCAGCCGGACGAACAGCCGCCGCTGCCGCCCTCGCTGCGTTTTCTGAAATGGCTGGTGATCGTGCTGATGATCACCATGATCGGCGGTGTCATAACGGTCGTGGCGCTGATTGTCACCCGCATGCCGCAGGGTTTTGCCGGCGCGCCGCAAATACCGGCCGATCTGGCCCTGCCCGCCGGCACCACGGCCGAGGCCGTGACCTTCGGCAAGGGCTGGATTGCCGTGGTGACGGCTGACAACCGGCTGCTGATGTTCGACCACAAGGGCGTGATGATACAGGATATCCCCCTGCCCCGGCCTGATTGACCGCCGATCGGGCTTGACCCCGCGGGCCTGCTGCCGTCACCTTGGCCCCGCAGCAGGCCGGAGAACCGCCAAGTGACACCCATGGCCGCAGATCCCGCACCGGCCAGCGCACCGGCCAGCGCGCCACCAGATCAGCCCCGCTCTGCCCCTGCGCCCCCCTTGCCCGACCGCGCCGAAGTCTGCCCCGCCCCTCTGCGCCACTGCGACGAAATCGCCCGCCAGCGCGATGCGCTGTTGCGCGAGCGTGTGCCCCGGCTGGGGTTGACGGTGGTGGCCTTCGCGCTGGCCACCATTTACCTGCCGCTGTGGACAGCCGCCGTGCTGCTGGCGGTTTTCATCGCCACCGATACGGTCGCCCTGCACCTGATGCGCGGCTTGCAGCCCGCCAGCCAGATCGGGGCCCACCGGCTCAGCGTGCTTGCCGTGTTCGTGCAGGAACTGGCCTATGCCAGCGTCGCCGCCCTGATCTGGCAGCAGGACGCCCAGCATGCCAAGGCTTTTGCGCTTGGGCTGCTGCTGGTGATGATGGTTCACCTGATTTCGCTGCGCATCATGCACCTGCCCTATGCGATTGCGGGTTTTGCCGGCGGGGCCTTCGCGATCCTGACCGGCAACATGGTCTACTGGGTGCGGATGATGGATGGCGCAGGCCTTGCGCTGTCCACGCTTTGCGCGGTGGCGGGGCTGGGCTACACTTGGTCCGCGATCCTGTCGAACCACCGCCTGCACCGCGCCATGGCCGAGGGTCAGGCCGCCGCCCGCGCCGCCGATGCCGCCAAAAGCCGGTTTCTGGCGCAAATGAGCCATGAATTGCGCACGCCGCTGAATGCGATCATCGGGCTGGGCCATGCCGAACGCGACCGCGCCGCCAATGATCTGTCGCGTCAGCGGCTGGCGGCGCTGGTCACCTCGGCCCAGGGGCTGGCGGTCATTCTGGACGACATTCTGGATCTGTCGGCGGTGAACGAAGGCCATCTGACCCTGCGCCCCCGCGATTTCGACCTGCATGCCGAACTGGCGGCCACCCTGGCCCTGTTCGATCTGCAAGCCCGCGCCGGGGCCACCGGCCTGTCGCTGCGGCTGGCCCCCGATCTGCCCCGCATGATCCGGCAAGACCCGCAGCGCCTGCGCCAATGCGTGACCAACCTTGTCAGCAACGCGCTGCGCCATGCCGGGGGGGCCGAGGTCAGTCTGGCCGCCTTCCGCGATGCGCAGGGCATGCTGTGCGTCGAGGTGACAGACACCGGGCCGGGCATCGCGCCTGCGATCCGTCAGACGCTGTTCCAACCGTTCCAGACCGGCCCGGACACCCGGACCGGCACCGGGCTGGGGCTGTCGATCTCGCGCAGTCTGGCGCGGCGGATGGGCGGCGATCTGGTGCTGGTGCCTACCCCGCAGGGCGCAAGGTTCCGCCTGACCGTGGCCTGCGAGGGGATGGCCCCGTCGCGCGCCCCGGTCCCCGAAGCCGCCTTTGATCACGACCCCGGCGCGATGCCCGATCTTGGCGGCCGCAGCATTCTGGTGGTCGATGACATTGCCACCAACCGCCTTGTCGCCGCCAGCTATCTGGCCCGCAGCAGGGCGCGGGTGATCGAGGCCGCAGGCGGGGCCGAGGCGGTGCAGATCATGGCGCGGGGCGGCATCGATCTGGTGCTGCTGGACATGAACATGCCGGGGCTGGACGGCCCGCAGACGCTGCGCAGGATCCGCGCCCTGCCGGGGGTGCAGGTTCCGGTGCTGGCGATGACCGCCGATGTGATGCCGTCGCAGCGCGACGGCTATCTTGCCGCCGGAATGGACGATCATCTGGCCAAGCCCCTGTCGCCCCAGGTGCTGGCCGCTGCCCTGCGCCGCCATTTGGCCCGATAACGCACCAGCCCGCCCGAATGCGACATGCCACAGGGCGCGGGCAGGATGGACCGGGGCCATCCCGCAGGCCAGCATCGGGCCGGAACAATGGCAAGGAATGGCAGGATGATCGGTGATCTGGGCGCGGCGGATGCGATGGAACTGGCAGGTTTGGTCGCCCGGCGCGAGGTCAGCCCGACCGATCTGCTGGACGCGGCCCTTGCAGCGGTCGAGGCCCGCAACCCCGCGATAAATGCCGTGGTGCTGGTGCAGGAAGGGGCTGCGCGCCGGGCCATTGCCGCTGGCCTGCCCGATGGTCCGTTCCGGGGCGTGCCGTTCGTGCTGAAGGATCTGGGCTGCGAGGCGGTGGAGTTCCCCTCGCACAACGGATCGCGCCTGTTTGCCAATACCACTTATCCCGGCAATTCCGCGATCTTCGACCGGATCGCCGCCACCGGCGTTGTCACCTTTGGCCGCACCACCAGCCCCGAAGGCGGCATCGGGGCTGCGACGGAAAGCGCGGTATACGGCGGCCCCACCCGCAACCCGTGGAACCTTGACCACACCTCGGGCGGGTCCTCCGGCGGGGCGGGGGCGGCGGTGGCGGCGGGGATCGTGGCCATCGCGCATGGGTCGGATGGGGGCGGGTCGGTGCGGATACCGGCCGCCAGTTGCGGGCTGTTCGGCTTCAAGCCCACCCGCGCGCGGCTGCCCGATGGGCCCTATTCCGGCGAAGGCTGGGCGGGCATGGCGATTGATGGCTTCCTGACCCGGTCGGTGCGCGACAGTGCGGTGATGCTGGACGCCTGCGCCGGGGCGGACCTCGGCGCGCCCTATGTTGCCCCCGCGATGGCGATGGGCCACGCGCAGGCCATCAGCCGCCCGCCGCGCCGCCTGCGGATTGCCGTCTGCGACACCACCTTCACCGGCGATGCCATCGACCCGCAGGTGGCCGCTGCCGTGCTGGACACCGCCCGCCTGCTGGCAAGCCTGGGCCACCATGTCGAACCGGGCTGCCCTGCGGCGGATGTGCCGATGATGATGCGGGCCTGGACCGATATTGTCGCCGTCGGCACCGCCCTGTCGATCCGGTCCGCGCTGAAAGGGCGTGCGCTGACCGACGATCTGGTCGAAGGTGTGGGGCGTGGCGCGCTGGCCCATGCCGAAACCCTGCACCCCACCCGCTACTTGCAGGCTGTGGGCGAAATTCACGATTTTGGCCGCCAGATGGCCGGCTATTTCCATACCGGCCCCGACATCCTGCTGTCGGCCACCCTGGCGGAACCACCGGCACGGGTCGGGCGTTTTTCCCATATGACCACGGATTACCTCAATTTTCGCACCGGCCCCGAAGGCATCTTTGCCTATTCGCCCTTCTGTGCCGTGTTCAACGCCTCGGGCCAGCCTGCCGCAAGCCTGCCGATGGCGATGTCTGACGGCGGCCTGCCCATCGGCATCCACCTTGCCGCCCCCTACGGCGACGATGCCACCCTGATCGCGCTGTGCGCAGAGGTTGAGCGCGCCGCCCCTTGGGCACAGCGGCGCGCGACGATGGCGATGTGACCCGACAGGTTTTGCTTGCAATGCAGAATTCCCCGCGCCCTAATATGATCAAATGACCAAGCAGAAAGACTCCGTCTTGTCAGATATCACCATCGAGGCCCGCAACACGGTCAAAGCCTTTGGTCAAGGCGACCACGCCGTCCGCGCCCTGGATGACGTTTCGATACAGATCAGGAAGGCCGAGTTCTTTACCCTGCTTGGCCCGTCAGGCTGCGGCAAAACCACCCTGTTGCGCCTGATCGCGGGGTTTGAGATGCCGACCTCGGGGCAAATTCTGCTGGACGGGGCCGACATCACCTACCTGCCGCCCAACAAGCGCCCGGTGAACACGGTGTTCCAAAGCTATGCCCTGTTTCCGCATCTGACGGTGGCGCAGAACGTGGGTTTCGGGCTGGAAATGCAGGGCCGCCCCAAGGCCGAAGTGGCCGCCACCACCGAACGGATGCTGGCCCTGGTGAAGCTGGAGCCGATGGCCAACCGCAAGACCAGCCAGCTTTCGGGCGGTCAGCAACAGCGCGTGGCCCTTGCCCGCGCCCTTGCCCCCAAGCCCAAGGTGCTGCTGCTGGATGAACCGCTGTCGGCGCTGGACCTGAAGCTGCGCAAGGAAATGCAGGTCGAGTTGAAACGCCTTCAGGTGGAAACCGGCATCACCTTTGTCTTCGTGACCCATGATCAGGAAGAAGCCCTGACGATGTCCGACCGCATCGGCGTGATGTCGGCGGGCAGGCTGCAACAGGTGGGCACGCCCCGCGACATCTACACCAAACCCGTCAACCGCTTTGTCGCCAGCTTCATCGGCGAGACGAATTTCCTGCCCGCCACTACCGCCCCCGGTGGCGTGCGGCTGGATTGTGGTGCCGTGGTCGAGGTGGCGACGCAGGCTGCGGGCCGCGTCACCCTGACCATCCGCCCCGAACAGGTGCATCTGTCGCAGGATGCAGGCGCCATCCCCGCCACCATCACCAACCTTGTGTACTTCGGCACGGACACCCACGCCCATGCCCGCCTGTCGGATGGCAGCGCCATCGTCGCACGCATCCCCGCCACTGACGCCGCGCTGACCATCGGCCAGACCGTCGGCCTGCGCTTTGCCCCCGGTGCCGCCCTAGTGCTGGAGGATTAGGGCATGAGCCGCGCCGAAGACGCGCAATCCCGCGCAAGCGACCGCAACGGCTGGCTTCTGTCCGCCCCCGCCCTGCTGCTGCTGGCACTGGCGGCGACGGGGCCTTTGCTGATCGTGCTGGTCTATTCCTTCCTGACGCCGGGGTCTTATGGCAACGTCGAATGGGTGTTTTCGCTCGATGGCTGGCGCGGCATTCTGTATACCCGCGACATCTTTGACGACAGCATGAAGCTGGCCGACGCGCATCTGACCATCTTCTGGCGGTCGGTCAAACTGTCGCTGCTGACGACCCTTATCACCTTTGCCGTAGGGTTCCCGACTGCCTGGTTCATCGCCACACGGCCCCCGGCACAGCGCGCCATGTGGTTGTTTCTGATCACCATTCCGTTCTGGACCAACCTGCTGATCCGCACAGTGGCGATCAACGAGGTGATCCGCAACGAGGGCGTCCTGAACTCGGCCCTGATCGGGCTGGGCCTGATCGACCAGCCCTTGAAGATCATCTACACCGATACTGCCGTGCTGATCGGGATGGCTTATGTCTATCTGCCGCTGATGGTGCTGCCGCTGTTCGCCGCCATCGACCGGTTCGACATGCGCCTGCTGGAGGCGGGGTATGACCTGTACGGCAGCCGCCTTGCCATTCTGCGCCGGGTGATCCTGCCGATTGTCAAACCGGGGATCATCGCAGGGTCGATCCTTGTCTTCGTGCCCTCGCTTGGGGCCTATGTCACGCCGCGTGTGCTGGGCGGCGGCAAGAACATGATGATCGGCAATTTCATCGACCTGCAATTCGGTCAGGGGCGCAACTGGCCGCTTGGGGCGGCGCTGTCGATGGCGCTGCTGGTGGTGGTGACGGCGGCGCTGCTGTTCTATGTGCGGGCCGCGAACAAGGGGGACACGCCCCATGGCTGACCGGTTCGAGGTTGCCCGCCTGCCCGGCTTTGCCACTGTCGCCATCGCGGCCTTCGTGGTGCTGTACCTGCCGATCCTGACGCTGGTGATCTACAGCTTCAACGCAGGCCAGTCGGTCGCGGTGTGGGAGGGGTTTTCGCTGGCCTGGTACGCGAAGGCCTGGGGCAATGAGGCGGTCAAGGATGCCACCCTGCGGTCCTTGCTGATCGCCGCCTGTGCCTCGGCCATCGCGACTTCGGTGGCCACTCTGGCTGCGTTGGGCACCACGCGGCGCCGCGCGTTCAAGGGGCAGACGCTGGTCTATGTTATGATCAACCAGCCGCTGATGGTGCCAGAGATTGTCACCGCCATTGCCCTGCTGATCTTCACCGCCAGCATCAAGGTGGCGACGGGGTATCAGGGGCTTGGCTATCTGATCCTTGCCCATTCGGCCTTCTGCATTCCCTTTGCCTACCTGCCCATCCGCGCCCGGTTGGAAGGCATGGACCTGAGCCTTGAGGTGGCTGCCGCCGATCTGTACGCCAGCCCCTTTGCCGCCTTCCGCCGCATCACCCTGCCCCTGATGGCGCCTGGCATTGCGGCGGGGGCGATGCTGGCCTTTGTCATCAGCCTTGACGATGTGGTGATCACCGAATTCGTCAAATCGGGGGGGCAGGACACTCTGCCCACCTACATGCTGGGCCAGATGAAGCGCGCGGTGACGCCCGAGGTGAACGCCATGTCCACCGTGCTGCTGGCGCTGACCGTGGGCCTGCTGACCGCCTTTTTCCTACTGACGCGCAAGAAGACCTGATGGGGATAAACCCCGCAATCCAACAAGGAGTGACGTGATGAAACGCCTGTTTACCGCAACCGCCCTGCTGCTGGCCTCGACCAGCCTTGCCAGCGCCGAGGGCACGCTGAACCTGTACAACTGGGGCAACTATACCAGCCCGGAACTGCTGACAAAATTCGAGGCCGAAACCGGCATCAAGGTGACTGTCACCGATTACGACAGCAACGATCAGGCACTGGCCAAGATCGAGGCCGGCGGGCATGGTTTCGATCTGGTGGTGCCGTCCGGCAGCTTTGTGCCGATCTGGGTGGAAAAAGGCCTGATTGTGCCGTTCGACATGGCAAAGCTGCCCAACCACAAGAACATCGCGCCGGAATGGATGGACGTGGCTTGGGACAAGGGCCGCACATACACCATTCCGTGGCAGTGGGGGTCCGTGGGTGTGGCGGTGAACACATCGGTTTATTCGGGCGATATCAACACCTCAGCCATCTTTCTTGATGTACCGGATGAACTGAAGGGCAAGATCAACGTCGTGCCGGAAATGGTCGATGTGATCAACCTGGCCATCATGTATGTCGGTGGGGAACCCTGCACCGAAGATACCGAAGTGCTGAAGAAAGCCCGTGATGTGCTGATCGCGGCCAAACCGGACTGGCTGTCGATGGATTACGGCGCCACCGAAAAGCTGTCCAACAATGACTGGGCGGCATCGGTCAACTGGAACGGGTCCAGCATGCGGGCGCGGATCGCCAACAAGGACGTGGCCTACGGCTATCCCAAGGAAGGCTACCCGCTGTTCATGGATTCGGTCGCCCTGCTGGCCGATGCGCAGAATGTCGAGGAGGCGTACAAGTTCCTCGACTTCATCATGCTGCCGGAAAACGCCGGGATGATCTCCGCCTTTGCCCGCTACGGCAACGGGATCACCGGGTCCGAGGCCTTCATGCCGGAAGACATGAAAACCGCGCCCGAAGTGCAGGTGCCCGAAGCCTTCAAGGCGGCAGGCGTGTTTCCGCCGACATGCAGCCCGAAGGCGCAGGAATACTACACCGCGATCTGGACGGAATTGCAGAAGTAAGCCTGCTGTTCTGGCGCTGGAGGGGGCTGTCTGCCCCCTCCAGACCTCCCCCGAGGATTTTTATGCCAATGTGAAAGGGCTGCGGATGGAACTGGTTGATCTGTCGGCCTCTGATTTGTCGCGGATGATTGCGGCGCGGCAGGTGGCGCCTTCCGAGGTGATGACAGCCCATCTGGACCGGATTGCGGCGGTGAATGGCGCGGTGAATGCTGTGATTTCGCTGCGTGACCGCGAGGTATTGCTGGCGGAAGCAATGGCGGCGGATGATGCGCCGCCCGTGGGCTGGTTGCACGGGCTGCCGCTGGCGGTAAAGGATCTGTGCGCCACCAAGGGCTTGCGCACCACCTGGGGGTCACCCCTGTTTGCCGATTTCATTCCGCAGGCCGATGATCTGCTGGCCGCCCGGATGCGCGCTGCGGGGGCGATCTTCATTGGCAAGACCAACACGCCGGAATGGGGGCATGGCAGCCATTCCTTCAACCCGGTGCATGGCGTGACGCGCAACCCCTATGATCTGTCGCGCACGGCGGGCGGGTCTTCGGGCGGGGCGGCGGCGGGGCTTGCCGCGCGGATGCTGCCGGTGGCCGATGGGTCCGACATGATGGGCAGCCTTCGCAACCCGGCGGCGTTCTGCAACGTCTATGGCTTTCGGCCCACATGGGGTCTGGTGCCCGCCGATGCCGAAGGCGACACCCACCTGTCCACCCTTGCCACCGAAGGCCCGATGGGCCGCACGGTCGAAGATGTGGCGCGGCTGCTGGCCGTGCAGGCGGGGGAAAACCCGCAAGTGCCCTTTGGCCGGGCTGTCGACGATTACGCCGCCCAGTTGCACGGCGATCTGCGGGGGGTGCGCATCGGCTGGCTGGGCGATTGGGGCGGGGCCTATGCGATGGACCCCGGCATCCTCGATCTGTGCGAGGCGGCGCTGCGCCAGTTCACCGACCTGGGGGCGGTGGTCGAGGCCTTGCCGCCCCCCTTTCCCGCCGCGAAACTCTGGCGGGCCTGGACGACGCTGCGCGCCATGCTCAATTCCAATGCCAAGCGGGCGTTGTACAACGACCGCGACAAACGCGCGCAGTTGAAGCCCGAAACACTATGGGAAATCGAGCAGGGTCTGGGTCTGTCCGCCGACGCGGTGTATGAGGCCAGCGTGATCCGGTCGCGCTGGTACGCTCATGCTGCCCGGCTGTTCGACCGCTTTGACCTGCTGGTGATGCCCACAGCGCAGGTCTGGCCCTTTCCTGCCGACTGGCGTTGGCCGCAGATGATCGGCACTGCGGAAATGGACACGTATCACCGCTGGATGGAGGTGGTGGTGCCCGTCAGCCTGATCGGCCTGCCCGCCTTGTCGGTGCCCATCGGGTTCGGGCACCAAGGCCTGCCGATGGGGATGCAACTGATTGGCCGGGTGGGGGCGGATGCGCGGGTGCTGGCGGCAGGGCAGGCCTGGCATCTGGCGACCGACTGGCCCGGCAATCGCCCGCCGGTGCTGGCCTGAAACGACAGGTCTGGACAGTGGCCTGCGAAGCGCGGAATATGGCGCGAAAAGCAGGCCGCAATGAACACCCCATACAGTTGGCAACTCGTGATCGTGCTTTGGGGCACGAAATATGGGGTGGCCGAGGTCAACCATCTGATCCATGCGGTGCGCGCCCACAGCAGCCAGCCGCCGCGTGTGGTGCTGATCACCGACCGCCCCCGCGACGGGCTGGCCGCCGATGTGATCACACGCCCCTTCCCTGCGTTCTTCCTGCAACCCGACTTCCTGCGCGGCGGTTGTCAGGCCAAGCTGAGCCTGTTCGAGGCAGGCGTGGTGCCCGATGACCTGCCCGCCATCTTCATGGATCTGGATACCGTCGTGCTGGGTGACATGGCGCGCTTTCTGGCCCTGCAAACGACGCCGCAGACCATTGCCATCTTTCAAAGCGCGATCCTGCCCTTTGGCGCGCTTGGCCGGGCGGTGTGGCGGGCGACCAGCGGGCGGCGCTATGCGCGGGGCAATTCGTCGATCGTGGTCTATCACCCGCGCGAATGTGGCTTCATCGCCGAACGCTTTCGCGCGTTGTTCGGGCAGCACGGCCATTGCGGCATCAAGCCGATGGTGGCGGACGAACGCTTTGTCAGTTGGGCCGCACAGCCGATGATGCGGGCCATTCCGCGCCACATGGCGGTGAAGTTCCCGACCGAATTCATGCTGCCGTGGCGCTGGCTGATCCATCTGCGCGCCCGTCTGCCGTGGAACCAGCGCCGGTGGGCTGGCCTGCTGGCCGTGACGCTGCCGGGGGTCGATCTGAAGGGGCAGGATCTGAGCAATCTGGCCGAGGGCACCGAGATCGTCGACCGCAAGGGCCGCCGCCTGATCTGGACGGATCGGGCGCTTGGGCCTGTTCGCGGCAGGATTATCGCGTATTATCGTGCCCTTCAGGGCGACAGCAGACAGGACGGCCAGCCATGATCATCGGGCATATCGGGGCGCGCAAAGGATCGAAAGGCGTGCCGGGCAAGAACTTTCGCGCCCTGTGCGGCAAACCACTGATCGACTGGTCGCTGGATCAGTTGCTGGGCAATAGCCGCATCGGGGCGGTGGTGGTATCGACCGATGACGAACAAATTTATGCCCATGCGGTGGCAAAGGGGGCCTTGGACATCGGCCTGCGCCCCGCCCATCTGGCCACGGATGCCGCCCCGAAATGGGGGGTGTGGCAACATGCGCTGGCGGCGGCCGAGGCATTGGCCGGGCCTGCCTCGGCCTTCGTCGATCTGGACTGCACCTCGCCCCTGCGCCTGGCGCAGGATCTGGACGGCGCGCTGGACCTGTACGAATCTCAACGCCCCGACATGGTGATGAGCGTGTGCGAGGCCCGCAAGAACCCCTATTTCAATCTGGTCGAACCCGATGCCACCGGGGCCTTGCATGTGTCAAAACCGCTGCCGGGCGGGGTCTGGTCGCGGCAGTCGGCCCCCAAGGTCTATGAACACGCGGCCTCGACCTATGTGGTGGCCCCGGCCTATCTGCGCCGCGCGCAGTCGATCTATGAAGGCCGGGTGATCCCGTTCGAGATGCCGCCCGAACGCTGCGTCGACATCGACACGCCCTTTGACTTCAAACTGGTGGAATTCCTTATGCAGGACCGCCTGTCCCAACCTGTCCCGTCCCAACCCAGCTGAGGCCGCAATGACCGATCAACTGACCAACCGCACCATCTTCATCACCGGGTCCGGCGGGGTGCTTGGGTCTGCCTATGTGCGGCGGATGCTGGATCAGGGCGCGCGGGTGATTGCGTCGGATCTGGGCGGCGCGCGTGCCGATG
The DNA here is from genome assembly GCA_040385825.1 of Pseudomonadota bacterium. Taxonomy (GTDB): domain Bacteria; phylum Pseudomonadota; class Alphaproteobacteria; order Rhodobacterales; family Rhodobacteraceae; genus JANNNF01. Next base: position 46,677 of record JAZKGQ010000028.1, read on the forward strand.
CGCTGCGCGACGCCCATGGGGCCAATCCGAACTTCCGCTTCTACGACCTGGATGTGGGCGACGAGGATCAGGTCACGGGCATCTTCCAGCGCATTCTGGCCGACGGGTGGGAACCCAATGTGGTGCTGAACAACGCGGCCATAACCGGCGAATTGCTGATGGGGGCGGGCAAGCCGTTTCCCGATTTCGCCAACACATCCGTCACAGATTGGGAACGCACCCTGCGCACCAACCTGACCGGGGCCTTCATGATCGCGCGGCAGATGGACCGCGACATCGTGGGCAGATGGCCCTGCGCGCTGATCAACGTGGCCTCGATGTATGCGCTGAACGGGCCGCATCACCAGATTTACGAAGGGATGCCGTTCAAAAGTTTCTCGGCCTATTCCACCACCAAGGCGGGCATCCATGGGCTGACCCTGTGGCTGGCAGGCTACTGGGCACCGCGCAAGGCGACTGTCAACACCATCGCACCGGGGGCGGTGTTCAACAACCATTCCGACGAATTTCAGCGCCGGGTGGGCGAGTTGATCATGATGGGCCGGATGGCAAAACCCGATGAGATTGCCGATGCCATGCTGTTCCTGTGTTCGGCGCAATCGGGGTACATGACCGGGCAACTGGTCAATGTGGATGGCGGTTTTTCCGGGTGGTAAGGGTCGCGGTCATCGGCGCGGGGTCGATCGGCACCCGTCATGCCGCCAATCTGGCGCAGCTTGGCGCAAAGGTCGATCACATCGGCTGGCGGCAGTTTGATGCGGCTGCCTTTCGCGCCCGCGGTGACCTTGACGCGGTGGTGATCGCCACTGCAACGCAAGTCCGGCTGGAGTTGATCCAGCTTTGCGCGGACATGGGCCTGCCGTTCTACGCCGAAAAGCCGCTGGCCTGGACGCCGGATCAGGCCGCAGCCCTGCACGCGGCGGCAGCCCCGGTGGCCGCGCGGTCGATGGTGGGGTTCATGATGCGCTATCACCCCGCCCTGCGCGATCTGGCGCAGCGGGATCTGGCGCAGGTCTACGGGTTTTCCTTCCACATCGGCCATGACGTGCGCCAGTGGCGGGCGGATTGGCGCTTTGCCGACAGCTATGCCGCAGCGCCCCAAGGCGGCGGCGTGCTGCTGGACCTGTCGCATGAACTGGACATGGCGCTGGCGCTGTTTCCGGGTCTGACGCTGACCTGCGTCGACAGTCTGGGCCATGCCGATTTTCCGGGGGTGGATTTTGCCAGCTTCGTGCAACTGGCGGCCCCCGGTGGCCCGGTGGGCCGCGTGGCGATGGATTATCTGGCCCCGGAGTCGACCCGCACCGCCGCCCTGCACGGTCTGGAGGCGCAGTTCAGCCTGGATTATCTGGCACCCTCGCTGACCGAAACCACCCAGGCGGGGACCGCGACCACGCCCTATGCCTTTGTCCGCAATGACATGTTCCTTGACGCGATGCGCGATTTTCTGGCGCTGGTGCAGGGGCATGCCCCGTCAGACAACCCGCTGATGCCGCGCTTTGACAGGATGTACCCTTCAACCGCGCTGATTGCCGCCGCATGGACCGCTCGGCGGATAAACGGCACGGTTGCGATGGATATGGGTTAGCCACACTGGCAAAACCGCGCAATCTGGCCTAAGACACGATCAGCACACAACTGGGGCAATGGCGACATGAAGATCGGCAACCGAGAGATTTCCAACGCAACCCCCCCGCTGGTCATTGCCGAAATCGGCATCAACCATGGCGGCAGTCTGGAGGTGGCGAAGGAGATGGTCCGTCTCGCGGCGGCGTCGGGCTGCGAGATCATCAAGCATCAGACCCATTTCATCGAAGATGAAATGACGGACGAGGCCAAGTCGATCTTCCCGCCCAATGCCGATGTGTCGATCTGGCATGTGATGGAACGCTGCGCCCTGTCGGCCGATGCCGAAATCGAGCTGAAGCGTTACACCGAAAGCCTCGGGATGATCTACATTTCGACCCCGTTCAGCCGCAAGGCCGCCGATTTTCTGGAAGACATCGGCGTGCCGGCCTTCAAGATTGGCTCGGGCGAGGCCGACAACCTGCCGCTGATCCGCCACATCGCGCGCAAGGGCAAGCCGGTGATCCTGTCGACGGGCATGCAGACCATTGAAAGCATTGCCAGATCGGTGGCCATTCTGGACGAGGCCGGCATCGAATACGCCCTGCTGGAATGCACCAACCTGTACCCCAGCCCGCCCGAGATCGTGTCCTTGCGCGGCGTGACGGACCTGCGCCGCGCCTTTCCGAACGCCGTGGTCGGGTTTTCCGACCATTCCATCGGGCCGGAAATGGCGCTGGCCTCGGTCGCGCTTGGCGCCTGCATTCTGGAGCGGCATTATACCGACAGCCGCTATCGCAAGGGGCCGGACATCATCAACTCGATGGACCCGGCGGAACTGAAATTCCTGATCGACCGCAGCCGCGAGATCTGGGCAGCGGCCAACAACCCCAAACAGCGCACGCCGGATGAGGAACCCGTCTACCGCTTTGCACGCTCCTCTGTCGTGGCCGACCGCGACCTGCCCGCAGGCCACCTGATCACCGAAGCCGACATCTGGGCGCGGCGTCCCGGATCGGGCGAGATTGCGGGCTATGATTTCGACAAGGTCGTGGGCAAGCGCACCACCCGCGCCCTGCCCCGCAATACCCAACTGAAATGGGGCGATCTGGCGTGATCCCCGGCTGGAAGGTCCGCCGCGAGCTGACCAGATTTGGCCAGCAGTTGCGGGCCATTCCCGAAGCGATATGGGAACCCTTCGCGCAACGGCGGCATGACGCGGCGTTTGCGCGCGGCTTTCCCCTGCGCGACGGGCAGGTTGCGCTGACCGAAAAGATCGCGCTGGTCCTGATCTGGCAGCCGCGCGGGATTGCGCAATCCACCATCGACATGTGCGCGCATCTGGCAGCGCAGGGCTATGCGCCCTTTGTTCTGTCCAACGCCGCCCTGACCGAAGACTGCCACGCGCGGCTGGCCCCGCATGTCTGGCGCGTGATGCAGCGGCCCAATTTCGGCTATGATTTTGGCGGCTACCGCGATGGGCTGTTGCAGTTGCGGGCATGGGGCATCCAGCCTGCGCGGCTGGTGATCCTGAACGACAGCATCTGGTTCCCGCTGACCGAAGGCTGCACCCTGCTGCACCGGATGGAAGCCACCCCCGGCGATGTGATCGGCACCGTGCTGCGCCTGCGCGGCGAGGAGCAGTTTCTGGAAAGCTATTTCTTCTCGATCCCGGCCAGCACGCTGACGCATCCGGCCTTTGACGGGTTCTGGCGCGATCTGCGGCTGACATCGAACAAATACAAGGTCATCCGGCGCGGCGAGCGCGGCTTTGGCCGGGCCATGCGCGCAGCGGGGTTGACGCTGACCGGGCTTTTCGGGCAGGACGTGTTTCTGCACCGGATTGGTGCCGCCGACGACGATTTGCTGCGCGCCACCCTGCGGCACGCGGCCTTCGTCGACCCAGATCTGGCAGCCAGGGCGCGGCGGCTTGCAAGCGATACGGGGCCGGACTGGCGGGCACAGGCGCTTGGGTTTGTCGCGTCCTCGCTGCAATCGGGGCTGTTCTACAGCAGCTATCCCGTGGCGGCGGTCCGCCTGATGGGATATCCTGTCTTGAAGAAAAGCCGCGAACCCGTCAGCCTTGTGTGGCGAAAGGCATATCTGGAGGCCGTCGAAACCGGGGCTTTGCCCGCGCCGCCTGTTGCCATACTGCAAGAAGCAATAACAAGATTTTGAGGCCGCAATGAAACGCCCGGAGCTTTGGAAGATACGCCGCGAGTTGTGGCGCATACGAGATCAATTTGTCCGCAAGGTTCTTCCTGTGACCATCGAACCTGTTCAACACATGATATATTATTGGCGAGCAGACAAGGCGGTAGTGCGTCAAACAACAGACCGCCCTCTCGGTGCCCGCGTCGCCATTCTGGTGCTATTTCAGCCAAAAGGGCTATTGGCTTCGACGTTCCTCACAGTAGATCATTTGGTCAGTCAAGGTTGGTCGGTATTGGTTGTGTCCAATGCACCTCTTTCGTATAAAGATCAAAGCGTATTAGCAAAACGTGCCTCCATTATCTTGCAGCGACCAAATTTGGGATACGATTTTGGCGCCTATCGCGAAGGGTTTCTGCATCTGGATTCGATAAACCACAAACCACAACATCTGATATTTATGAATGACAGTACTTGGTTTCCGATACGTGAAAATGACAATACGCTGGCGCGCATGGAAGCGCTTAATGTAGGAATGGCAGGCCATATTTACAAAGTCGAGTCTACAGTAAAACGTGGCAACGATCACCTCGAGTCACATCTTGTAATGTTCAATGAGGAAGCTGTCGGCAATCCTGCGTTCATCAGTTTCTGGCAGAACTATCGGATGTCGAATGACCGAACCACGACCATTGCACGAGGCGAAAAGGCTCTGACGCAAATGGCGTTGTCAAGTGGATTGAAAGTTCAGGGATTGCTGTCCGTCGATGCGATATTGAACATATTGTCAAACTTGCCTGACGATGTGCTGAGATCTGCCATAATTAACATCGTTCATCATCAGGATGATGCCCGCGCTTTGTGTGCGAAAATCATTGAAAATGCAGACCAAGGCAAACCATGGCGGGACGAATTCCTAGCATGGGTGCGTGTTGTTTTGTCAAATTCCCTGCAACACCTGCTTTCTGCTACCTTCATTGACCTTGCAATGGTTCACGGCAGTATGGGTTTTGTGAAAAAGACCAATGATCCAAGATTTCACATGGCCCAACGTGCTGTGCTGCGTGCAGCAGACAGTGGTCGTATTCCCCCCCTGCATCCAGTTGTGCGAAGTGAGATTGAGCGTGCTGTTGACATGTGGATTCCACCGCATGACTGGAGAAAAAAACCTCATGAAATCAGAAGGTATGATATTTGAATGGGACTGCGTCGCGCATACAAGAACTTGAAAAACAGATCTTACCGAAAGTACTATTTTGGTCTGATGCGGACGCTTGTTTACCAGGGTCTGACTGTGACCGTTCGCCGAAATGGAATGTCACTACCTATTTTCCAACAACTCTACGACAACCTCTACGAAGTGCCTGAAATCAAGGGCTTGAATGCCGTCATTCAGGATGGCGACAAGGTGCTGGAACTGGGGTCCGGGCTGGGGATCATCACGGCGCTGGCGGCGCGCAAGGCGGGCAGCGGGCGGGTGGTGTCCTACGAGGCCAATCCCGGCATGATCGCGGACACGCGCGCCTTTCTGGCGGCCAACAACGTGACGTCCGTTGATCTGCGCCCAGGCGTGCTGGTGCCCGAAGATGTGGCCCCCGGTGCGACGCGGATGTTCTATCTGCACGCCTCTTTCGCGGAAAGCAGCCTGAAATACACGGCGGGCAAAGGGGTGGAGGTTCCGGCCACCTCGCTGCCGCAGGTGATGGCAGAGTTCCGCCCCGACGTGCTGCTGTGCGATATCGAAGGGGCCGAAGCCGAGTTGCTGGCCGGGATTGATGCGTCGCACCTGCGGGCGGCGGTGATCGAATTTCATCCGGCTGTTCTGAACCGGGCCGAGGTGGCCTCGATCTACGACGCGTTTGCCAAGCACCGTCTGTACCCGGCAATCGAGCTGTCCAGCGGCACCGTCGTCGTCTTTACGAAGGCATGACCCCGATGCCCCCAAGATCCATCCTGTTCCTCACCGGCACCCGCGCCGATTTCGGCAAGCTGGAGCCGCTGGCCGCTGCGGCCCGTGATGCGGGCCACAGGGTCACCTTCTTTGTGACCGGCATGCACATGATGGACCGTTACGGCCTGACCAAGCTGGAGATTCAGCGCATGGCGGGTGTGCGGGTGCATGAGTTTCTGAACCAGCGCCCCGGCGACGGGCAGGATATCGTGCTGGCCAAGACCGTGATCGGCTTTTCCGACTACATCACCGAACACCGCCCCGACCTGATCGTCATTCACGGCGACCGGATCGAGGCCGTGGCAGGCGCGCTGGTTGCGGCCACCAACTATATTCCTTCGGCGCATATCGAGGGCGGCGAAGTGTCGGGCACCATCGACGAGATGTTCCGCCATTGCAATTCCAAGCTGGCGGCGCATCATTTCGTCTCCTCCGATCAGGCGAAAAAGCGGGTGATGGCGATGGGAGAGCCTGCGTCCTCGATCCATGTCATAGGCTCGCCCGAACTGGATTTTCATGCAGGGCCGTCGGGGGTTACGCTGGATCAGGTCAAGGCGCGCTATGACATTCCGTTCGACAGCTATGGCATTGCGGTGTTCCATCCGGTAACCTCGGAACAGGCCACCATGGGGGCGCAGGCGGCGGGGCTGTTTGGCGCGCTGGCAGGGTCGGGGCGGCATTTCGTGGTGATCGCGCCGAACAACGATCCGGGGTCCGAGGCGATCTTTGCCGTGCTGGACGGGCTGCCGAAAGACCGTTTCCGGGTGATCCCCTCGATGCGCTTTGCCCATTTTTCCGAACTGATGAAGAACGCCGCCTGCATGGTCGGCAATTCCAGCGCCGGGGTGCGCGAGGTGCCGTTTCTGGGCATTCCGTCGCTGGACATCGGCACCCGGCAGACCAACCGGGCGCTTGCGGCCTCGGTCCAGTCCTGCACCGCGTTTGACAGCGCCGCGATTGCCGCCTTTCTGGCGCAGCATTGGGGCCAGCGGGTTGCGCCCGACACCGGCTTTGGCCAGGGCCGCGCGGCAGACCGCTTTGCCGCGATCCTCGGCTCGGCCGCGTTCTGGGATCAGGGGTTGCAAAAAGTGTTCATCGACAATGCCTGAAATCATGGGGCCTGAGCCGATGGGCCTTGCGCTGCGGCTGTACTTGCTTGCGAGCCATGCCATCGTGCCGCTGGCCCCCGCCGTGCTGCGCGGCAGGCTGCGGCGCGGCAAGGAAGACCCGGCCCGCTGGCGCGAAAAACTGGGCGAGGCGACGCAGGCCCGCCCCCCCGGCCGGGTGATCTGGCTGCATGCCGTGGGTCTGGGCGAGGTGCTGGCCCTGCGCGGGCTGATCGAGGCGATGGCCGCAGAGGCCCCGGACCTGTCGTTTCTGGTCACCTCCTCGGCCCGGTCTTCGGCGCAGGTGATGGCGGCAAACCTGCCCGCCCGCACCCAGCATCAGTTCCTGCCGCTGGACAGCCCGCACTATCTGGCGCGGTTTCTGGACCATTGGCATCCCGATCTGTCGGTCTGGGCGGAACAGGACATCTGGCCGGGGGCCGTGGTGGCGGCAGCGGCGCGGGGCATCCCGCTGGCCATGGTCAACGCGCGGATGACTGCGGCCAGCCACCGGAAGCGGGCGCGTATGGCGGGGCTGTACCGCGATGTCTTTGCCCGCTTTGCCCTGATCGACGCGCAGGAACCGGCCACCGCGCAGCGGCTGCGCGATCTGGGCGGCGCACAGGTGCAGGTGTCGGGGTCGCTGAAGGCCGCAGCCCCGCCGCTGGCCTGCGATCCTGTGCACCTCGCGGCAGCAACGGCGGCACTTGCCGGGCGGCGGGTCTGGCTGGCAGCCTCGACCCATCCGGGCGACGAGGCGGCGGCGATTGCGGCGGTGCGGGCGCTGGCCGATCCTGCGCGCCTGCTGATCCTCGTGCCGCGCGACACCCGCCGGGCGGGCGAGGTGGCGGCGGCGCTGACCACGGCGGGCCTGCGCTTTGCGCAGCGCAGCCGGGGCGAGGTGCCGGGGGCCAGCGATGCGGTGTGGCTGGCCGACAGCTATGGCGAGTTGGGGCTGTGGTACAGGCTGGCAGATACCGCGCTGATCGGCGGCGGCTTTGACCGGATCGGCGGCCATAACCCGTGGGAGGCAGCCCATCTGCGCGCCGCCATCCTGCACGGGCCGGATGTTGCGAATTTCGCTACCGACTATGCCGCATTGCATGCCGCAAACGCCGCGCGGCAGGTGACGGATGATCTGGCGCAGGCCCTGTCCGACCCCGCCCTGCCCGCGATGGCGGACGCGGGTTTTGCCCGCGTGCAGGCCGCACGGGGGGCACTTGTGCCTCTGGCGCGGCAAGTGGTGGCCCTGATGGGGACACGCCCATGATGCGGGTGTTCCTGCTGGCATGGTCGGCGCTGTGGACGGTGGGCCTGCCGCTGATCTGGGTCTATCTGCGCCGCCGGGGGCGAAAAGACCCGATGTACACCGCCCATCTGGCCGAACGGCTGGGCCGCTACGGCACAACCCTGCCCGGTGCGGTCTGGGTGCATGCGGTGTCCTTGGGCGAGGTGCGGTCGGCAGTGCCGCTGATCCAGGCGCTGCTGGCGCAGGGCGACCGGGTGGTGATCACCCTGTTCACCCCCGCAGGCCGGCGCGAGGCTGAACGCGTCTTTGCCGCCCCGATTGCCGCAGGCCAACTGGCCGCCGTCTGGGTGCCGCTGGAAACGACGTGGGCCTATGCCGGTTTCTTCCGCGCGTTCCAGCCCCGCTATGGTCTGGTGATGGAGATCGAGATCTGGCCCCGCATGGTCTTTGCAGCCAAGGCGCAGGCTGTGCCGCTGTTCATGTGCAACGCGCAGTATCCGGCCAGATCCATCGCCCGCGACGGGCGCGGACTGCGCCTGCGCCAGCAGGTGATGCGCGGCTTTGCCGGAGCCTTCGTCAAATCGCAGCTGCAAGCCGACCGGTTCGCCGCCATCGGGGTGCGCAACATCGCGGTGACCGGCGAGTTGCGCTTTGACCAGCCGATCCCACCCGCCCTGATTGCTGCCGGGCAGGACATGCGGGCCGCTCTGGGCCTGACCCCGCGCCGCGTGATCGCCCTTGCCAGCACGGTCGAGGGCGAAGATGACATTTACATCAAGGCCATAGCGGCAATTCTTGCCACGGAAAATCCGCCCTTCATCGTCTATATCCCGCGCCGGTCAGAACGCTTTGCCGAGGTGGAACAGCGCCTGCAGGCGGCTGGTTTTTCAGTGGTGCGGCGGTCTGCCCTTCCCGCCCGAACGCTGCCTTTGGCCGGGCCGCTGCCCGACATCTTGCTGGGCGACAGCATGGGCGAGATGTATTTCTACCTGACCATGGCCGATGCCGTGGTGGTGGGCGGCGGCTTTACCCCGATGGGCGCGCATAACATCATCGAACCGCTGGCCCTGCGCAAACCCGTGATCACCGGGCCAGAAATCGGCACCATCGAATACCCGTTCATCGAGGCCGAAGCCGCCGGCGTCGCCGCCCGCGTGCCCGATGCCGCAGCCCTTGCCGCCGCCCTGTCGTCGGATCAGGCCCCCGACCCCGCCCGCATCGACGCCTTCTTTGTCGCCCATTCCGGCGGCGTCGCGCGGTTTCTGGCAGCCCTGCCGCAGGTTCTGGCGCAGGCAAGGGGCTAGGGCAGGATGACCAGCGGCCCGGATTTTCCCGTGTCCCCTTCAACCTGCGCGACGAAAGGGCAATGCCCGACCGCCGGGTGGGCAAGCGACGGCAGTTCTACGCGGTTTATGGCTCAACTTCTTCCACCGAAGTTCTGCTGGTGATGGCGGCGAATGCCCGCCCGAGGGGGCGGCCCCCTCTCGGCGTTTGCGAAAGCAAACGCCTACCGGGCAATGGGGCATTGCCCGGCGCGCTTCGCGCTTGATTCCGGGCTGAAGAAGGTTGGCTCAAGGAACGGTCGTCTCACGCTAACTCCGCGCGGCCAGTATGGCCACTCTTTGGCGCAACTCGTCGCGGATCGGGCCATGGCGGGGCGCGTCCAGCAGGTGGCGCAGCATCGCAGGGTCAGGTGCCGCCCGCCCGCCGCCGCCCCAGCTTAGCCCCGCCAGCACGGCCTGCGCGGCCTCCGGCAGCACATCGGGCATGTCCTGCCCCGACAAAAGCCCCCAGATCGCGGTCCAGCACCGCCCCACCGACCAGGGGTTGTACCCGCCGCCGCCCAGCACCAGAAACCGCGGCGACAGATCGCGCAGCGCCGCCACCACCGCCAGATAGGCCCGGTTCGACAGGCACAGCCGCGACAGCGGGTCTTCGGTCAGACTGTCCGCCCCGCATTGCAGCACCACCGCCTGCGGGCGATGCGCCGCCACGCGCGGCAGGATTACTCGGTCCAGCACCAGCGCCATTTCGCTGTCGTTGAACCCCGCAGGGACCGGCAGGTTCACCGCATTGCCGCCTGCGTCATCCTCCAGCGCGCCGGTAAAGGGCCAGCGGCCCTGCTCGTGGACCGACAGCATCAAGACCCTTGGGTCGCCCGCAAACCCCTGCGCCACCCCGTCGCAATGATGCGCGTCGATGTCGACATAGACGATGCGCGTCAGCCCCTGCGCCAGCATGACCCTGATGCCCAGCACCACGTCATTCAGATAGCAGAACCCGTTGGCCCGCGCAGGCAGGCCGTGATGCGTGCCGCCCCCCGGCACATGGATCACGCCGCCGGACGCCAGCAGCTCGGCCGCCAGCATCACCCCGCCCGCCCCGGTGGCGGGGCGGCGGTACACTTCGGGGAACACCGGGTTTGACAGGGTGCCCAGGTGATAGCGCGCGCGCATCTCGGGCGTGGCCTCGGCCATCGTCTCGGCCGCTTGCAGCGCCGCGACATAGGCCGGATCATGCCACAGGGCCAGCGCCGCAGGCCGCGCGCGCGGGCTGGTGCGATAGCGGCCCTGCGGCAGCCAGCCCAGGGCGCGGCTCAGGTCCATCACGGTTGACACCCGCGGCACCCGCAGCGGGTGGCGCGCGCCATAGGATGACCCGCGATAGATGTCCGACCCGATAAACAGCGGCGGCGGCGCGGGGGCGGCTGTCACCGCAGCAGCGCCTCGATCCGGGTGACGATCTCTGCATCCTGCGGCGGGGTGACCGCCCGCCAGCTGCCGACCACCGCACCATCGGGACCAAGCAGCAGCTTGTTGAAGTTCCAGTTCGGCGCAAAACCGTAGGTGGCCCTGACCCAGGCATAGAACGGATGCGCCCCCGCGCCGGTGACCGGGGTGATCGCGGTCATCGGCAGGGTCAGGCCGAAATTGACCGCACAGTATTTCTTGACCGCCGCCTCATCGTCCAGTTCCTGCGCGAAATCATCGGACGGCACCGCCAGCACCAGCAACCCGCGCGCGCCGTACGCCTCGTGCAGCGCCTGCAACCCGTCATATTGCCCGGCATAGCCGCACAGCGACGCGGTGTTGACCACCAGCACCGGCTTGCCACGCCAGTCGTCCAGATCGATCCTGTCGCCGTCGATCGAGGTGAAGCTGAACCCGGCCCCTGCCGCCTGTGCGGCGGTGGCCAGCACAGAAAGCAACAGCATGACAGCCAGAGCGGCGTTTTTCCAAGCCTTCATGTCGTTCCCCTGCCGCAAAACTGCCCGAATGTGATGTAAGCCTGCCATCAGACCGATCAATGCCGCATCCCCCTGCATTGTGAAGTGTTTTCTACTGCGGTCCCCTGTAAATGGCGTTTCCATGGCGCCATATGCCAAGGACGGCAGACGCAGGAAAGAATGGCACCGGAACCGGGCCGCACCACAGGCACAGCATGACACAGCAAGGTATTGAACGATTGGATTTTGTGACCTGTGACGCGGTCGGCCCGCGCAGCCAGTATGGCGCGCTGTGCTGGCGGATGCGCCGCGACCGGGTCGAGGTCTTGCTGATCACCTCGCGCGATACCGGGCGGTGGGTCATTCCCAAGGGCTGGCCGATGGCGGGCCTGGCACCCGAGGCCGCCGCCGCGCGCGAGGCCTGGGAAGAAGCTGGGGTCGAGGGGGCGGTGGATGGCGCCTCGGCCGGCTGCTATACCTATCAGAAGGTGCTTGGTCCGACCAATGCCGTGCCCTGCGAGGTGGCCGTGTTCGGCCTGCGGGTGGCGCGGCTGGTCGCGCAGTTTCCCGAACGCAAGCAGCGCCGCCGCAAGTGGTTTAGCGTCGCCAAGGCCGCCCGCAAGGTGTGGGAGCCCGAATTGCGCAGTCTGATGCTGGGCTTCGTGCCGCCCAAGGGCCGCGTCAAGCTGGCGGGCAAGGGCGCCCAGGCTGCGGCCCTGACGCAGGCGACAGATCACGATGCCCGTGCCGCCGCCCTGCTGGCCGACTGGCAGGCGCAGGACAGCGAGGCGACCGAGGCCGCCCTGCATCAGGACGGCGTTTAGGGCATCCCGCAGGCCCGAGTTGCGCCCGGCCCCTGTCCACCCTATGTGTCTGATGAGGCTGCGATGACCGATCCTGCCTGTTGCGCCAGACTGGACCCCTGATGATCCGCTATTCGCTTTCCTGCGATGCAGGCCATGGTTTTGAAAGCTGGTTTCAGTCGGCAGAGGCCTGTGCAACGCTTTGCGCCAGCGGCATGGTCACCTGCCCGGTCTGCGGATCGGCCAAGGTAGAAAAGGCGCTGATGGCCCCGGCGGTGCGACCGGCCCGCACAGCCGCAGCACAGACCGAACCCGCCCCGCCCGCAGAAAACCGGCCCCTGTCCACCCCGGCGTCAGATGCCGAACGCGCCATGGCCGCCCTGCGTGCCAGGATCGAGGCCAATTCCGAGTATGTCGGCCTGAATTTCGCCGCCGAGGCCCGCGCGATCCATGACGGCGACGCCCCCGAACGCGCGATCCACGGCGAGGCAAAACCGGATGAGGCCAGGCGCCTGATCGACGATGGCATCCCGGTGGCCGCCCTGCCCTTCCTGCCCGCGCGCAAGACCAACTGAACCGTCAGTAGATATAGCGGATCTGTTCGGTCCAGAACCGTTCCATCCGTTTCAGCGACCCGTTGATTTCATCCATGCCGTTCGCGTCGATCAACTGACGCTTTTCCATGCCTTCGGCGTGGCGCGCGAACAGATCGCACAGCATCCCCCGCACCCGGCGCCCCTTTTCGGTCAGCCGCACCCGCACCGACCGGCGGTCGATTTCCGACCGCTGATGGTGCATGTAGCCCAGGTCCACCAGCTTTTTCAGGTTATAGCTGACGTTGGACCCCTGATAATAGCCGCGCGATTTCAACTCGCCCGCCGTCACCTCGTTCTCGCCGATGTTGAACAGCAACAGCGCCTGCACCGAGTTGATTTCTAGTATAGCCAGCCGTTCGAATTCATCCTTGATCACGTCCAGCAACAGCCGGTGCAGCCGTTCGACCAGGGCCAGATTGTCCAGATAACAGGCCAGAAACGCCTTGGCAGAGCCATCGAGTAGGGGTGCGTGCATCGTCATTCTGTGGTTTCCACCTCCATGTTGATGGGGGCAGAATCGGCACAAAACAAAAACATTCCGTAAACTCGCGCAGATTTCGCCTCAAATCCTGCGATTCAGACGGGTGCGGGCGAAAACCCCGATGCGGCCCAGCAATTCGGCGATCGCTACCGGCGGCGTGGTCTGGCCCAGCAGCCAGGACATCAGATCCTGATCGTTTTCCTCCAGCAGCAGATCATAGGTCGCAAGGTCCGCCTCGCTCAACCCGTTCAGATGCGCGTCCGACCACGGACCCAGCACCAGATCCATTTCCTTGGTGCCCCTGCGCCACGACCGCATCGCCATGCGTTTCAGGCGCGCCTCCGCTGTCTCTGCCATGACCTGCCGTTCCTGCTTGCTCTGTCTTGGGGCGGACCCTAGAACGACATTGCCCGAAACTCCACCGATAAGGACGCCCCGATGACCTTCCTGTCAGACACCCTCGCCCGTGTGAAACCTTCGCCGACCATTGCGGTCACGACCAAGGCGGCGGCGCTGAAGGCCGAAGGGCGCGATGTGATCGGCCTGGGCGCGGGCGAACCCGATTTCGACACGCCGCAGAACATCAAGGACGCGGCCAAGCGCGCGATTGATGCGGGGCGTACCAAATATACGGCGGTGGATGGCATACCCGAGTTGAAGGCCGCGATCTGCTCCAAATTCCTGCGCGAAAACGGGCTGACCTATACCCCTGCGCAAGTGTCGGTCGGTACGGGCGGCAAGCAGATCCTGTACAACGCGCTGATGGCGACCTGCAATCCGGGCGATGAGGTGATCATCCCGGCCCCCTATTGGGTCAGCTATCCGGACATGGTGCTGCTGGCGGGCGGCACCCCCGTTCCGGTGGTCGCAGGCATCGAGACGCAGTTCAAGCTGACGCCGGACCAGTTGGAGGCCGCGATCACGCCCAAGACCAAGTGGTTCATCTTCAACTCGCCGTCCAACCCCACCGGTGCGGGCTATACGCGGGCCGAACTGCGCGCTCTGTGCGACGTGCTGCTGCGCCACCCGGAGGTGTGGATCATGTCGGATGACATGTATGAACATCTGGTGTTCGACGATTTCGAATTCTGCACCCCGGCCGAGGTCGAACCCGCCCTGTATGACCGCACCCTGACCTGCAACGGGGTGTCGAAATCCTATGCGATGACCGGCTGGCGCATCGGCTATGCGGCGGGGCCTGTCGCCCTGATCAAGGCCATGGGCACCATCCAGTCGCAGTCCACCTCGAACCCCTGTTCGGTCAGCCAGTATGCCGCACTTGAGGCGTTGACCGGCCCGCAAGATTTTCTCGCCCCCAACCGCGCTCTGTTCCAGGGCCGCCGCGATCTGGTGGTGTCGATGCTGAACGAGGCGGTTGGCATCACCTGCCCGAAACCCGAAGGCGCGTTCTACGTCTACCCGGACATTTCCGGCTGCATCGGCAAAGCCACCCCCGGCGGGGTTGTGATCAGCAATGACGAGGTGTTTGCCACCGCCCTGCTGGAGGAAACCGGGGTTGCGGTGGTGTTTGGCGCCGCCTTCGGGCTATCGCCGAATTTCCGCGTCAGCTACGCTACCAGTGACGAGGTGCTGCGCGAGGCCTGTGCGCGCATCCAGAAATTCTGTGCGTCTTTGGTGTAAGGATACCCGATGGCGGGCGATCTGCCGGACTATTACTTTCGCATCCGCGAGAACGGCGCTGCGGTATTTCGGGTCGATACCGAAAACCGCCAGCGCCGGATCGAGCTGGACGAGATTGCCACCGTCAACGTGCGCAACGGCAACATAAAGCCGCATGGCGATGCCAAGCTGACCCCCGCCGATATGGCGGCGATTGCGGCCTGGCTGGCCGACCGGGTGGCGTTGCTTGCGGCGCGCGATGTCGACGACATTCTGCGCGCCGTCGATCACATGAACCTGACAACCCAGTGGATTCAGTCGAAAGCCAGTGACGCGCAACTGGATGCGGTGACCGACAGCCTGCTGCTGGCGATGCACGATCTGCGCACCGTTCTGGTGCGCAAGAAGGCCGAACGCCTGATGAAGGGCGAGGCGGCGGAATAGCCCCGATGTCTTGCAAAAAACCGCCCCGGACCCCTTGACGGTTCCGAGACGGAATTTTCAGGAATTCCGGTTCTTGGCCCTACCGCCCGAACTTGCCCTTCAGCGCATCGAACGGACTGGCGGATGCCGTGACCTTGGGCGCCGCATTGGTCGGCAGCGGTTTACCCTTCGGGGCGGCTGGCCCCCGGTCGCTGGCGCGTTCCCGCACCTGCTCACGCGCCTCGGCACTGTCGCTGCGCATCGTCAGCGCAATGCGTTTGCGGGCCGCGTCCACCTCGACCACCCGCACCTTGACCACATCACCCGCCTTGACCACCTCATGCGGGTCTTTGACAAACCGGTCGGCAAGCTGGCTGACATGCACCAGCCCATCCTGATGCACGCCGATGTCCACAAACGCCCCGAACGCCGCGACGTTGGTGACCGTGCCTTCCAGCATCATGCCGACCTTGAGGTCGCGGATTTCCTCGATCCCGTCGGTGAACGTGGCAGTCTTGAAGCTGGGGCGCGGGTCGCGGCCCGGCTTTTCCAGCTCGGCAAAGATGTCGCGCACCGTGGGCAGGCCGAACTTTTCGCCGACAAAACTGCGCGGGTCCAGCGCCTTCAGTGCCGATCCATCCGCCATCAACTGCCGGATGTCGCGTCCGCAGGCGGCCACGATTTTCCTTGCAACCTCATAGGCTTCGGGGTGAACCGAACTGGCATCCAGCGGTTCCTTGCCGCCGGTGATCCGCAAGAACCCCGCCGCCTGCTCAAAGGCCTTCGGTCCCAACCGCGCGACCTTCAGCAGATCGCGGCGGCTGGCGAACGGCCCGTTGGCATCGCGGTGCGCCACGATCGCCTCGGCCAGCCCCGGCCCCACGCCCGACACCCGCGCGAGCAAAGGCCCCGAGGCCGTGTTCACATCGACCCCGACCGCGTTCACCGCATCTTCCACCACCGCCTCCAGCGACCGGCCCAGACGGTACTGATCCACGTCATGCTGATACTGACCCACCCCGATCGCCTTGGGCTCAATCTTGACCAGTTCCGCCAGCGGGTCTTGCAACCGGCGCGCAATGCTGACCGCGCCGCGCAGCGACACGTCCAGCCCCGGAAACTCTTTCGCCGCCAGTTCGCTGGCCGAATAGACCGAGGCCCCCGCCTCGCTGACGATCACCTTGACCGGCTTTTCCCCCGGCAGATGCGCCAGAAGGTCGGCCACCATCTTTTCGGTTTCCCGGCTGGCGGTGCCGTTGCCAATGGCGATCAGCTTGACGCCATGTTTGGAAATCAATTGCGCAATCGCCACCTGTGCGCCGCGCAGATCGTTCTTCGGCTGAAACGGATAGACGGTTTCGGTCGCCAGAACCTTGCCGGTGGCATCGACCACCGCCACCTTCACACCCGTCCGGATACCGGGGTCCAGCCCAATGGTGGCCTTGCCGCCCGCCGGTGCCGCCAGCAACAAGTCCTTGAGGTTACGCGCAAAGACGTTGATCGCCTCGACCTCGGCCCTGTCCCGCAACTCGCCCATCAGATCCAGCGTCAGCGAGGTGCGCAGCTTGATCCGCCAGGCCCAGGCCGCCACGTCGCGCAGCCAGACATCCCCTGGCCCGCGTGATCCTGCAGCAAGCGCCGCCCCGCAAGCCCGCTCGCATGGGGACTCGCCCTTGGCCGCATCAGGATCAATCGCCAGATCGACCGCCAGCACCCCTTCATTGCGCCCGCGCAGCATCGCGAGCACCCGGTGCGACGGCGCCCCGGCCCAGGCCTCGTCATGCGCGAAATAGTCGGAAAACTTGGCCCCCTCGGCCTCTTTGCCCGGCACGACCACCGCCACCAGACGGGCGACCTGCTTCATGTGGCTGCGCAGACGGCCCAGCAGGCCCGCATCCTCGGCCAGACCTTCTGCCAGAATATCCCGCGCGCCTTCCAACGCCGCTTTGACATCGGCCACCGGCCCCACCACGAACGGCACCGCCAGCCGTGCAGGGTCCGCCGCCCGGTCCGCCAGCACCGCATCGACCAGCCCCTGCAAGCCGTTTTCCCGCGCGATCATCGCCTTGGTGCGGCGTTTCACCTTGTAGGGCAGATAGATGTCCTCAAGCTCTGCCTTGGTCGCGGCCTTCGCCAGCACCCCGGCCAGCGCATCGGTCATCTTGCCCTGTTCGGTGATCGCCCCGATGATGGCCGCCCTGCGCGCCTCCATCTCACGCAGATAGCCCAGCCGTTCGGCCAGATTGCGCAACTGGGTGTCGTCCAGCCCCCCGGTCACTTCCTTGCGATAGCGCGCGATGAAGGGCACGGTGGACCCTTCGTCCAGCAGCGTGATCGCCGCCACCACCTGCGCGGGCTGCGCGCCGATCTCGACAGCGATGACAAGGGGAATGCGGCGGCTGGCGTCAGGGGTCATGGGAATCTGGTCCTTCAAGGGAGGGTGACCATACCCAGAGGGCGCGTGAAGGGAAAGCCTGTTGCCAAAGCAAAAGGGCGGACCAGCAGGCCCGCCCCTTGCCGCGATGTCAGAGCTGTCACTCCTCCATCGGGCCGCCTGCGGCCTTCCAGTCACCGATGCCGCCGACATTGGTCACATTGGTAAAGCCCATGTCTTTCAGCGTCTTGCCAGACAAGGCCGCCTGCCCGCCCGCGCCGCAGACCAGATAGATTTCGGCATCCTTCTGCATCAGCGGGTTGAAATAGGGCGTGGCCGGATCGGCCGAGAATTCCAGAAACCCGCGCGGAATGCGGGTGGCCCCGGCGATGGTGCCGGTCTTTTCGATGGCGGCCGAGTCGCGGACGTCGACGAACACCGCGCCCTCTTTGCCATGCAGTTTGACGGCCTCATCGGCAGGCAGGCGGGTGACAACGGCGCTGGCGGCGTCGAGATAATCCTTGGCGGTTTTCATGGGTCTGATCCTTGTGCTTGTGGTGTCGCGAATCCAGGCCGCAGTCTTGGCTGAAACGCGCGCGTCGGCAACCGATATGGCAATGCCGCCCATGATGAAAAACGCAGACCACAGCCGCACGGTTCCGCGCGGCGATCCTGACATGTCTGCAAATGACGGGAATGGTACCGATGGCCCGGCTCGAACGGGCGACCCCTAGATCCACAATCTAGTGCTCTAACCAACTGAGCTACATCGGCACTTGACGCGGCACATACCCCCCCCGCGTGGTGATTGCAAGAGGGTTAGAGCGCGCGTTCCCACACCTGTTCCACCACGTCCTGCCCGAACGACCGGGTGGCATGGCTGTGCGTCAGGGCAAAGCCGTTGCGGGCATAAAGCCGCCCGGCCGCGCTGTGGCTTTCATGCGTCCACAGCCGCATGTGACGGTAACCCGCACCGCGTGCAAACCCGAGGCAGGCCTCCAGCAGGGCTTGCGCCAGCCCGGACCCCCGCGCGGCCGGTTCCACATAAAACAGCCGCAACTTGGCGATTTCGGGCGTGGCCGCAGCTTCGGTCACGCAAAAGATGCTGCCAAGGCGCGTGCCCTGCGCATCGACGGCCATCCAGCCCCGTTCCCGCAGCGGCACATGCGCGTTGTGAAAATCCTGCAATATCCGCGCCACAAGCACCGGGAAGCTGGCATCAAAGCCTTCGACCCTGGCATAGTGATCGGCATGGCGCGCGATGATCCACGCATCGTCACCTTCGGCAAGCGGGCGCAGGGCATGGTCCATCTGATTCTCCACCACAGGTTTGCGCCATGCTTGCTGCTTGCGCGCGGTGCGTCAAACGGCTAGGCAGTCTTGCAGTCCGACAAGAGGCGCAGAATGGGCATCGACAAGCAAAGCGACATCGCAGCCAACATCCAGATCGGCCCGACCGAACTGGGCATGGTGCGCATCTATATCGAGGCAGATGGCGGGATCGAATTGCCGCTGGATTTTTCAGCAGAAGAGGCCGAAGAAATCGCTGAAGAACTGCGCAGCGCGGCAGAGGCTGCCCGTGCGGTCGGATCAAAGCCTAAGGGTAAAAAGCGCTGAGAGCAGCCTCGGGGTCGCGCAGACCCTGCAACCGGGCCGCAGCATGGCGCGCGAATTTCAGCGTCAGCGCCTTGCGCCGGGCCGGGGCCAGCGGCGTATCCGGCCCCATGCGGATCACCTCGGCACCGTAGGCATCGGCCATGATCAGCCCGCTGCCCTCTGGCAGCAGATCCACCGGAAACGCCGTATCCACCGCCCAGAAAAAGCGGTCGCACCAGCCCAGATAGCCCTGCCATTTGCGGTCGCTGGCATAATCGGCGCGGCCCGACTTGCACTCGATGACCCAGACCTCCCCCTTCGGTCCCAGGGCCATCAGATCTACCCGCAAGCCGGGGGCCGGCACCAGTTCTTCGACGCAGACAAAGTTCAGCGACAGCAAGCCCCGCGCCACACCGCGCGCAAGGCGCGGTCCGGCCATGGCGGGCATCAGGCGATCTGGCATCATGTGATCTGGCGGGATGAAGTTCATGCGGCGAAGCATAAACAAAACAGGAACACCCATCAACCCTTGTGCAACAGCCCCCCCCGCCCTACATTGAGCCTTGGCGGGTTCTGCTCTTCTCGTGCGAGGCCTCTTTTCCAGTGGCCGATAAGCAAACGCACGGGGGCTGGCTCTGGCAAGATCCTGGTCTTGTTACCTGGTCCCCACCTGAGACCTCTGGCTCTCGGGAAAACTCGGCCTTCACGGTCGCTGCGGGCCCGCCACTTTTCTGGAATTCACGTTTGGGCGGCGGGGTTAACGGGTGGCGGGGTGAACCCCGCCCTACGGACAATCGGTCCGGTTTCACCCCATCCGTAGGGCGGGGTTCACCCCGCCGGCCCATCCGCCAAATCATCACAGCTTGATGTTCACGAACCCGTCGCGCAGCGCCTTGGACCAGGCCTCGCTCATTTCGCGGAACTGTTCGTCCCCGGCCTCGATCCGGCGGCGGCCCGTGACGCGGCAGGCATCGCGCTCGATCACCGCCATGTCCAGCGGCATGCCCACCGACAGGTTCGACCGCAGCGTCGAATCCATCGACAGCAACACCGCCTTCTGTGCGTCCTGCAAACTGGTCGCGGGCTTGACCACCCGGTCAAGGATCGGCTTGCCATACTTGTGCTCGCCGATCTGCAAGAACGGCGCATCCTCGGTGGCCTCGATGAAATTGCCCTCGGGGTAGATCAGGAACAGCCGCATCGCCCCGCCCTTGCGCTGGCCTGCCACGATCATGCTGGCCGATGCCCCCTGCATCGCGCTCATCTTGGCGTCGATCTCGCCGCGCACCACGCTCAGCATGTTGCCGACAATATCGGCCACCTTCAGCATGGTCGGCGCCTTCAGGATGGAGGTTTCAGGCGTCGAGTCGGGGTCTTCATTCGCCTCGCGCAGCCGCGCCATCGTGGTCTGCGTCACCGACAGGCTGCCTGCGGTCATGATCACGATGACCCGTTCGCCGGGGTCTTCAAAGGTGAACATCTTGCGATAGGTGGATATGTTGTCCAGACCCGCATTGGTGCGGGTGTCCGACAGCAATACCATGCCCTCATTCAGCAACAGCCCCACGCAATAGGTCATTCTCGATCATCCCACCTGACTTGATCCCCATGGCTAACCAGACGGGCGGGGGATGAAAAGACGAAAAGCGGCTATTGCTGCGATTGAGTCTGCATGGCGCGCACTTGAACCGATACATCCATCGATTCAACACCCGCCCCGCGTGCAATTCCGCGGATCAACGCCGCATCTTGCGCGTCCAGACCAGACCCCAACCGGATATAGCGGTCATCCGGGCAGCATTCATTCGCCGGATCGAACCCGATCCAGCCGATTCCCGCGACGTGAATCTCGGCCCAGGCATGGGCGGCATCGCCTGCCACCCCGTCACCATCGCTGTACAGATAGCCCGAGACGTAGCGGGCCGCGATCCCGCGGTGACGGGCAAGGGCGATCAGCGCATGGGCATGGTCCTGACAGACCCCCTCGCCAAGTGCCAAAGCCTCGGCCGCGGTGGTGGCCGCCGTGGTCACCCCCGGTCGGTAGGCAATCGCCTGGGTCACCGCCGCCGCCAGCCCGTGCGCGGTGGACAGCGCATCCGCCCCCGCCACCGTCAGCGCCAGTTCGGCCAGCCCCTTGTCGGCCCGCGTCGGGCCGGTGGGGCGCAGATAGCATTCGGGGGCCGCGGTTTCGCGGTGGCCCTTCAGGATGCCCGACAGATCGAAGGTTTCCACCGTGCCGCTGACCGTCACGTCGATCTGCGACAGCGGCCCCAGCACGGTCCAGCCCTGCACGGCATCGCCCGCCCCGTCGCGGAACACGCCGCCCGGCACGCCTTCGGTGACGGTCACAGCCCAGTCCAGCACCTTTTGCCCGTCATGGACCGACGGCGTCAGGCGGTGGCTTTGCACCACGGCGCGCACGGGGCGATCATAGCGGTAGCGGGTGACATGGTCGACTTTCAACAGCATCAGCGCACATCCCCGCTCAGATAACCTTCATGGATCGCATGGCCCAGCACCGCGGATTCGCGGATGAAGCGCGACAGAAACTCGTGCAGACCCTCCTCGAAAATATCCTCGACGCGCAAACGCTCCAGCCCGGCCAGCGCCTCTTCCACCCGGTCCTGAGCCGGGGTGCGCCGCCCGTAAGCCACCGCCAGCCGCCCCAGATGGTTGTGAATGCCCGCAACGCAGGTGACCAAAGACCGGGGGCTCTGGCGGTTCAGGATCAGGAAATCCGCGATCTTGCCGGCCGTCACTTCGCCGCCATAGGCCCAGTGAAACGCCCGGTGCGCGCCCAAGGCCCGCAGCAGGGTCTTCCACTGATAGTTGTCCAGCCCCGACCCCACGAATTCGACCTTGGGCAGCAGGACGTAGTATTTCACATCCATCAGCCGCGCCGTGTTGTCGCCGCGTTCCAGATAATAGCCGATGTTCAGAAAGTTGTAGCCGT
Source organism: Pseudomonadota bacterium (assembly GCA_040385825.1). GTDB lineage: Bacteria > Pseudomonadota > Alphaproteobacteria > Rhodobacterales > Rhodobacteraceae > JANNNF01. Next base: position 68,772 of record JAZKGQ010000028.1, read on the forward strand.
CGTTGCGCAGCAGCGTGGCATCGATCGACCCGCGCACCATGGCCGCATGTCGCATGGTCCATTCGGTCAGTTGCGTCAGCTCCAACTCGCTGCGCGGGGTGCGCTCCAGCGCCTTCAGTTCCTGAAACGCGGTGTTCAGCGCGTCCCAGACCTGCGCCGTCAGCGCGGTGCGCACGATGCGGCCGTTTTCACGCGCCGCCGTGATGCAGCTTGCGACCGAACTGGGGTTGTCGCGGTCAAAGAACAGATAGCTTTCGATGTTGCGCTGCACGGCCTCGCCGTATTTCTTGGAAAATCCGATCGCGGTGCCAGAGGCCTGCAACAGGCTGTCCCATTCGCTGCGATAGCCATGCGCCGAGGGGATCAGCGAGATGCGCGACCCCACCTCCAGCAGCCGGGCCGAGGTTTCGGCGCGTTCCATCGAACGGGCGATCCAGTACAGATTGTCTGCGGTTCTTGAAAGCATCGCCCTTACTCCGCCAGAACCCAGGTGTCCTTGACACCGCCACCCTGCGACGAGTTCACCACCAGGGACCCGTCCTTCAACGCCACCCGCGTCAGCCCGCCGGGCACCAGCTCGATCCGCTCGCCCACCAGACAATAGGGCCGCAGGTCCACATGGCGCGGGGCCACGCCTTCCTCGACAAAGGTCGGCACGGTCGACAGCGCCAGCGTCGGCTGCGCGATGTAATTGGCCGGGTTGGCCACCACCCGCTCGCGAAAGGCCGCAACTTCGGCCTTGGAGCTTTTGGGGCCGACCAGCATGCCGTAACCGCCCGACCCATGCACCTCTTTCACCACCAGATCGGCCATGTTTTCCAGCACATATTTCAGCTCGTCGCCCTTGCCGCATTGCCAGGTGGGCACGTTTTTCAGGATCGGCTCCTCGCCCAGATAAAAGCGGATCATCTCGGGCACAAAGGTATAGACCGCCTTGTCATCGGCCACCCCCGCCCCCGGTGCCGAACAGATCGACACGCCGCCCGACCGGTACACATCCATCAGCCCCGGTATCCCCAGCATGCTGTCGGGGCGAAAGCACAGCGGATCGATATAGGCATCGTCCAGCCGCCGATAGATCACATCCACCCGGCGCGGGCCTTCGGTGGTGCGCATGAAGACAAACTCGCCTTCCACGAACAGATCCTGCCCTTCGACCAGTTCGACCCCCATCAGATCGGCAAGAAAGCTGTGTTCGTAATAGGCAGAATTGAAATGCCCCGGCGTCAGGATCACCACGGTCGGCTGGCGGTCACATTTCAGCGGCGCCACGGACGCAAGGGTGCGGCGCAGAATCTCGGGGTAGTTCTCGACAGGTTCGATGCGGTTTTCGCGGAACAGATCGGGGAACATCCGCATCATGATCTCGCGGTTTTCCAGCATGTAGCTGACCCCACTGGGGGTGCGGCAGTTGTCCTCCAGCACGAAGAAATCATCCGGGCCGGTGCGCACCAGATCAATGCCGACGATGTGGGAATAGACCCCCTTGGGCGGCACGAACCCTGCCACCGATTTTTCATAGGCCTCGTTCTGATAGACCAGCTTGGCCGGGATGCGCCCTGCCCGCACGATCTCGCCGCGCCCGTAGACATCCACCAGAAACGCGTTCAGCGCGCGGGCGCGTTGCTTGATGCCGCGTTCCAGCCGGGTCCATTCGGCGTTGGAAAACACGCGCGGAAACATGTCGAACGGGATCAGCCGGTCCGGGTCGCCGCCCTCGCCGTAAACCGCAAAGGTAATGCCGATGCGGCGGAACAGCGCCTCGGCCTCGGCCTGTTTCAGGCTGCGCAATTCGGCGGGCATGGTGCGCATCCAGTCTTCCAACTGGCGATAGGGGAGGCGCACGTCTTTGCCCTGATACATCTCGTTGAAATAGTTGCTCACAGATAGCTCCCCGTATCCGGCTGCCTTGACGCTATCCTAATCAGCGAGATTGGACACTGAAAAGACTTCATCCTCTGAAATTCGCCACGCTGCGGGCAAATGCCTTAATTTTGGGCAACCAATTGCCCCGCATCGCCGCAGACCCATCCGAACGCGGCGGGCAAACCGTTGGTTCCGCTTGGATGTTCAGGCGGTGCAACAATTCTCATCCCCCCTTTCCTGCCCGCAACCAAGCGCTATCCTGACATCATGCGCGACGCCCTTCTCACCTTCACCGACCGGGGCATCTATTGCCCTGCCGGGGATTTCCACATCGACCCGTGGCGCCCGGTGGCGCGCGCGGTGATCACCCATGGCCATTCCGACCACGCCCGCCCCGGCATGGGGCAGTATCTGACCACCGATGCCGCCCTGCCGGTGATCCGCCACCGGCTGGGGTTGATCGAGGCCACGGGCCTTCCCTACGGCCAGACGACCCGGATCAACGATGTGACGGTCAGCTTTCACCCCGCAGGCCATGTGCCGGGGTCGGCGCAGGTTCGGGTGGAACGGGGCGGCGAGGTCTGGGTGGTGTCGGGCGATTACAAGACCGAGGCCGACGGTCTGGCCGAGCCTTTCGCCCCCGTCCCCTGCCACAGTTTCATCACCGAATGCACCTTCGGCCTGCCGATCTTTCGCTGGCAACCCCAGGCCGTGGTGATGGACCAGATCGCCGCATGGTGGGCGGCCAATGCGGCCAATGGCCTGACCTCGGTGCTGGCGGCCTATTCGTTCGGCAAGGCGCAGCGCCTGATGGCGGGCCTGCCGCTGCTTGGCCCCATCCTGACCCATGGCGCGGTCGAGGAGACGACGAAAATCCTGCGCGCCCAAGGCTACTCCCTGCCCGAAACGCTGCGTGTGACGCGTGAGATTGCCGGCAAGACCCACCCAGGCGCGCTGGTGATTGCCCCGCCGTCGGCGCTTGGCACGCCCTGGGCCAACCGCTTTCTGCCACGGGATGAAGCCTTCGCGTCCGGCTGGATGGCCGTGCGCGGCATGCGCCGCAGACGCGCATTAGGCACCGGATTTGCCCTGTCGGACCATGCCGATTGGGCGGGCCTGAACGACGCGATCAAGGCCACCGGGGCCAGTCGCATCTTTGTCACCCATGGCTATACCACCCCGTTCCGGGCCTGGCTGGAAAGTCAGGGCTATGAGGCCGGGATCGTGGCCACCGAATATGGCGAAGACGCGGATACTGGCGTCGAGCCTGCGGATCTCCTCGGATGATCCCGGTTTTCTCTTTGCCCAAATACTCAGATCCGCAGTCCCGCGCGGCCAACGCGGGATGTTCGCCCCCCGCAAAGGGGCGCGCGCCATGAACCGCTTTGCCGCCCTGTTCACAGCGCTTGATGGCACCACCAAGACGGCGATCAAGACCGCCGCCCTGACCGCGTATTTCCAGACCGCCCCCGAATCCGACCGGGTCTGGACCATCGCCCTGCTGTCGGGACGCCGCCCGCGGCGCAGCGTCACCTCCACTGAATTGCGGCTGTGGGCGGCAGAGGCGTCAAACATCCCGGACTGGCTGTTCGAGGAAAGCTATTCCGTCGTCGGCGATCTGGCCGAAACCATCGCGCTGCTGCTGCCCCCCGCCCGCCCCGGCCACACGCCGACCCTGACCGAAACCATCACATCGCTGACAACACTTGCAGGACAAGCCCCCGATCTGCGCCGCGCGGCGGTGCTGGCCGCATGGGCGACCCTGCCCGCCACCGAACGGTTCCTGTACAATAAACTGCTGACCGGCGGCTTTCGCATGGGGGTGGCGCAGGGGCTGATGACGCGGGCGCTGGCCACCGCCACCGGGGTCGATGACGCAACCCTTGCCCACCGGCTGATGGGCGACTGGAACCCCGCCACCACCGGTTTCGCCGCCCTGATCGCCCCGGCGACCCGGCTGGATACGGCCCAGCCCTACCCCTTCGCACTCGCCTCGCAACTGGAGGGTCCGCCTGACGCGCTAGGTCCGCCCACCGACTGGCTGGCCGAATGGAAATGGGACGGCATCCGGGGTCAGTTGATCCACCGCCCGCCCACCTTTGCCCTGTGGTCGCGCGGCGAGGATCTGATCACCACCCGCTTTCCCGAATTTGCCCCGCTGGCCGATTACCTGCCGCCCGGCACCGTGCTGGATGGCGAGATTCTGGCATGGGGCGACGGCATCCCCCTGCCCTTTGCCGCCCTGCAAACCCGGATCGGCCGCAAGACGGTGCCCAAAAAACTGCTGGCCGAGGCCCCGGCGCGGTTTCTGGTCTATGACCTGCTGGAACATCAGGGGCAGGATTTGCGCAGCGCCCCCCTGTCGGACCGCCGCGCCGCGCTGACCGCGATGCTGGATGCCCTGCCCCCCGGCCTGCCCATCGAGGTTTCCCCCGCCGTGCCAATCCCCGACTGGGCCACATTGGCCGCCACCCGCCTGACCGCCCGCGATCGGCTGTCCGAAGGGCTGATGCTGAAACGGGCGTCATCAGCCTATCACACGGGCCGCAGGCGGGGCGATTGGTGGAAGTGGAAACTCGACCCCTATACCGTTGATGCGGTGATGATTTATGCGCAGGCCGGCCATGGCCGCCGGGCGGGCCTGTTCACCGATTTCACCTTTGCGGTGCGCGACGGCAATGACCTTGTGCCCTTCACCAAGGCCTATTCCGGCCTGACCGATGCCGAGTTCGGCAAGATCTCGAACTGGGTGACAAAGCATACCCTCGAACGCTTTGGCCCGGTGCGCAAGGTGCCGCCAGACCTGGTGTTCGAGATCGCGTTTGAAGGCATTCAGGCCAGCCCGCGGCACAAATCCGGCATCGCCCTGCGCTTTCCCCGCATGCTGCGCTGGCGGCAGGACAAGACGCCGGACCAGATCGACACGCTGGATACCCTGCGCGCCCTGCTGGCCTTGCAGACACAAGCAGGCGATCCGCCCTTGAAGCCGCCCCCCGCAGCACCCTAGATGGGATCAACGCATGAATGAGGTTCCCGCATGTCTTTGCCCCTGCCCCACCCGGTCTTTGATGCCAACGCTGCTTCGGGCGGCCTCGGGGGCCTGCCCGACTGGGATCTGACCGACCTCTACACCAGCCCCGATGCCCCGGAATTTGCCCGTGACATGGGCTGGCTGGATACTGCCTGCACCGATTTTGCCGCAACCTATGAAGGCAAGCTGGCAGACCTGGACGCCGCCGCCCTGCTGGCCTGCGTGCAGGCCTATGAGGCGATTGACGTGACCGCAGGCCGCGTGATGTCTTACGCGGGCCTGCGCTATTACCAGAACACCATGGACAGCGACCGCGCCAAATTCATGGCCGACGCGCAGGACCGCATCACCAACGCGACCACGGCGCTGGTGTTTTTCAGCCTAGAATTCAACCGCCTGGACGACGCCCATCTGGACGGGTTGCTGGAGGCCAACGCCGACCTCGCCCGCTACAAACCCGTGTTCGACCGCATGCGCGCCATGCGCCCGCACCAGTTGTCGGATGAGATGGAGAAGTATCTGCACGACGCCTCGGTCGTGGGGGCCGCCGCGTGGAACCGGCTGTTTGATGAAACCATGGCCGGCCTGATGTTCGCCGTGGCGGGCGAGGACGAGGAGTTGAGCCTTGAGGCCACCCTCAACCTGCTGACCGACCCCGACCGCGCCAGACGCGAGGCTGCGGCCCGTGCGCTTGCCGTGGTATTCGACAAACATATCAAGCTGTTCGCCCGCGTTCACAACACGCTGGCGAAGGAAAAGGAAATCGACGATCGCTGGCGCAAGATGCCATCCCCGCAGCATGCGCGCCACCTTGCCAACCATGTCGAACCCGAGGTGGTCGAGGCCCTGCGCGATGCCGTGGTCGCGGCCTACCCCAAGCTGTCGCACCGCTATTACCGGCTGAAAGCCAAATGGCTGGGGCTGGAAAGGCTGCAAGTCTGGGACCGCAACGCGCCGCTGCCGCAGGAATCCCCCAAGCTGGTCGATTGGCCGACCGCCACCAAAACCGTGCTGGAGGCTTACGGGGCCTTCGCGCCCGAAATGGCCGCACTGGCGCAGCCGTTCTTTGACAAGGGCTGGATCGATGCGGGCGTGAAACCCGGCAAGGCGCCGGGGGCCTTTGCCCACCCCACCGTCACCACCGTTCATCCCTATGTCATGCTGAATTACCTGGGCAAGCCGCGCGATGTGATGACGCTGGCGCATGAACTGGGCCACGGCGTGCATCAGGTGCTGGCGGCGGGTCAGGGCGAACTGCTGTCCTCCACCCCGCTGACGCTGGCCGAAACCGCAAGCGTTTTTGGCGAGATGCTGACCTTCCGCAAGCTGCTGGACGGGGCCACCACCAAGGCCGAACGCAAGACGTTGCTGGCGGGCAAGGTCGAGGACATGATCAACACCGTGGTCCGCCAGATCGCCTTCTATGATTTTGAATGCAAACTCCACGCCGCCCGCGCCGAAGGCGAACTTACCCCCGACGACATCAACGCCTTGTGGATGAGCGTTCAGGCGCAATCCCTGGGCGATGTGTTTGATTTCATGGATGGATATGAAACCTTCTGGGCCTATATCCCGCATTTCGTCCACTCGCCCTTCTACGTCTATGCCTATGCGTTCGGCGACGGGCTGGTGAATGCGCTTTACGCCGCCTATGCGGATGGCCTGCCGGATTTCGAGGCCAAGTATTTCGACATGCTGAAGGCGGGCGGGTCCAAACACCACAAGGATCTGCTGGCCCCCTTCGGGCTTGATGCGTCAGACCCCAGATTCTGGGACAAGGGCCTGTCGATGATCGCAGGCTTCATCGACGAGTTGGAAGCGATGGAGGACTGACAGCTAACCATGATGCAGGGCAGCCGCGCCCTGCATCACCTGCTGCATCTGCGCCAGCGTGTCGTCCATCGTGGTGACGGCGAAATCGGCGTCGATCAGGGCAACAATGTCGGGTTCCTCGACCACGATGTTGCCGCCGACCATGATCCACGCGCCCGGATGCGACACCCGCAGCGCCACGATCAGCCGGGCCAGCGCAAACATCCTGGACCGCGACGAGGCGGTCAGGCCGATCACCGGATAGGCATGGTGGCTGATCTCATCGACCAGCGCCTGATGGCTCAACCCCTGCTTCACATCGATCTGCCACCCCCTGCGGCGCAGGAAATCGGCCGCCATCGTCAGCCCGATGCTGTGGGTTTCGCCCGGCGCGGTGGCAAAGGCCGCGCGGAACCGGTCGGGCAGATGCACCCGCGCCGACACGAACTGCCCGCGCAGCCGCCGCATGATCGCATAGATCCGCCCGGCCCCGATCACCACCTGCGCCGAGGTCGCGATATCCTGTTCCCACCGCAGCCCCATCAGATAGGCGGCCTCGGCGATATAGCGCAGATGCACCACATCGATCGGCATGCCCTGCGCCATGGCGGCCTGCACCAGATCATCCGCCCGATCCTCGGGGGCCAGCAGCGCGTCGCACAGCGCCACCACTTCTGCCGGGTCAACCGCATGGCGCAGATCCACCGCCTGCCCCTTGCGCCGGTCCAGCCGCGAGATCACCTCGCGCGCCAGCGCCTGCACCGCCGGGTCATGGATCGACGCCTGATGCCTGCTCAGAATCTCACGCAGGGGTTGCGCCAGATCATGTGTCTGATCGAGATAAAACGGAGCCTGATCCTGTTCCATAGCTCAGCCTTTCGAGTGTCATCGAGGCATCGCCGTATGCGCCGATGTGGGCCGCCAGCGTAAGAATCGTCATCAACTGCGACGAAACTAGCAGCAAAACCGCATCGGGCAAGCACCCGGACCGGGGAATTCGTCGCCGCGCCGCCGCATTGGCGGCGCAGCAAAACAGGCGGTCAGAGGGTGATGGTCACGCCGACATCGAACACCCGGTCGATCATGGCCTGGGTGCCGCGCACAAATTCCAGCGGGCAAGGATAGGCCACCCCGTCGCGGATGCTGCGCCCAAACGCCTCAACCTGAAGGACATACTGGTTGGCGGCAGGGTAGCGTTCGGTCGTCACCCGGTTGCCGTTCTGGTGCAATTCGACCTCGGCCATGTCGTTCAGATTGGCGTTGAACGGCCCGCCTTCGACCCGGATCATGCCGCGGTCGCCCTGAAACGTCACCACCTGCCGATTGTACATGCGGATACCGGTCATCGACCCATAGGTGAATGTGCCCGCCGGCCCCTGCATGGTCGCGGCCACCTGCGCAAACACATCGACCCCGTTTTCCATGATCAGCCGGGCCGACAGGTCCACAGGCTCTGCCCCGGTCACGAACCGCGCCGACCCGAAGGTGTAGACGCCAATATCGCGCAGCCCGCCGCCGCCCGCATCGGCCCGGTTGCGGATGTTGTCATTCGGCGGCAGGTTGAAGGAAAACTGCGCGTCCACATGGCGCAGACTGCCGATCTCGCCCGCCTCCAGCCATTCCTTGGCGCGGATCCACTGGGGATGATGCACGATCATGTAGGCCTCGGCGGCCAGAAGCCCGCTGGCGTCACGGGCGGCGATCAGGCGGTCAATCTCCAGCGCGGTCATTGCAATGGGCTTTTCGGTCAGCACATGCTTGCCCGCCGCCAGCGCCTTCAGCGTCCATTCCACATGCAGATGGTTGGGCAACGGAATATAGACCGCATCGATGGCAGGGTCCGCCAGCAGCGCCTCATAGCTGTCATGCACCCGCAACCCCGGACAGAACGCCTGAAATGGCGCCGCCTTGGCCGCGCTGGACGTGGCGAGGGCGGCGAGTTCCGCCCCCTGGGCCGCGTGAATGGCCGGGGCCATATGTTCGCGCGCGAAATTTGCGGCCCCCAGAATACCCCAACGCACAACGCTCATGTCAAACCCTCCTGCGATTTCAACGGAAACCTAGGGGGCGCATGACGGGCGTGCAAGCGGTTTAGTCCGTGCGCCTGCGCAGCCACAGCGCGAAAATCCCAGCCAGATAGATCAGCGCAAGGCACAGCAGCGTGACCCAGGGGTAGGTCAGCAACGCCGCCACCACCGCCACCCCGCCGACAAGGATATAGCGGGCATAATCGGCATCCACCGTCACCCGTTTCAGCGACGGCGTGCGCATCTTGCTGATCATCAGCGCCCCGATCCCTGCCATCCAGAACGCCACCAGCGCGGGCGGGATCGGCATGGTGCCATCCAGCATATAGAACAGATACATCGGGGCCAGCACCAGCATGGCCCCCGCAGGCGACGGCACGCCGATGAACACGGTCTTTTCGGCCGCCTCGCCTTCAGTCACCTTGTTGCCCACGTTGAACCGCGCCAGCCGCAGCATCGCGCAGACCGCATAGACCAGCACCGCGATCCAGCCCAGACTGGTTTCGGGCCGCAAGCCCCACAGGTAAAGCACCAGCGCCGGAGTGACGCCAAAGTTCACGAAATCGCACAGGCTGTCGAGTTCGGCACCCATTGCGCTTTCGGATTTCAGCATGCGGGCAAGCCGCCCGTCCAACCCGTCCAGCGCCGCCGCCGTGCCGATCAGCAGCACCGCCATGCCGAAATTTCCCGCCACCGCAAAACGGATCGCCGTCAACCCGGCACAGAGCGCCAGAATCGAAATCAGGTTCGGCAGCAGTTTCAGGATATGCAACTCGCGCGGGGGTTTGGGCGCGTCGTTCATTCGATTGCCGCCATCCGCTGTGGGGCCACCTGCCCCAGCACCGCCAGCACGGTTTCGCCAGCCACCATGGTCTGTCCCAAGGCCACCTGCGGCATCACACCGTCCGGCAGATACACGTCAACCCGTGACCCGAAGCGGATCAGCCCGAACCGCTCGCCCGTGCGCAGGGATTGCCCTTCCTGCGACCAGCACACGATCCGCCGCGCCACAAGGCCTGCGATCTGCACGACTGCAATCGACCGGCCATCGGCCATGTCGATGCGCAAGGAGTTGCGTTCATTGTCCGAGCTTGCCTTGTCCATCGCGGCGTTCAGGAAAATGCCCTTGCGATAGGCAATCGCGCCAATGGTGCCCGCAATCGGCGCGCGGTTCACATGGCAGTTGAACACGTTCATGAACACCGACACCCGCAACAGCGCCTCTGGCCCCATGCCCAGTTCCTCGGGCGGAACGGCGCGTTCGATCAGGCTTACCACGCCGTCCGCAGGGCTGACCATGATGCCGGCGTTCAGTGGCACGGCACGTTTGGGGTCACGAAAAAAATAATAGCACCAGATGGTCAGCCCGAGGCCGATCCAGCCCAAAGGCTCCCATGCCCAGAACAGAACCAGCGTGATCGCGGCAAAGATCGCGACAAAGGGATAGCCCTCTTTGTGCATCGGTTTCAGGAACGTGCCCAGCATCGTCATCGTCGCGGCCTCCTTGGCTGACCATTGGTGGTAGCGGCATCACGGGCCGGGGGCAAATGAAAACGGGCAGCGGGTGTGGTTGCCGCCTGCCGTCATGGGGTGGATAAGGTCGCCCCCCACCCCCAGCCCCTCCCCACCGGGGGGAGGGGCTGGGGGTGGGGGGCCGATGTTACGCCGGCACCACCATTCCCTTGCCCTTGGCCAGTTCCCGCATCCGGGCTTGCAGCTTTTCAAACGCGCGCACTTCGATCTGGCGAATCCGCTCGCGGCTGACGCTGTAGCTTTCGGACAATTCCTCCAGCGTGACGGGCACATCGGCCAGACGGCGCTGCATCAGGATGTCTTTTTCGCGGTCGTTCAGCGCGCCCATGGCCTGCACCAGCAGCGCCCGGCGGATGTCCAGCTCGTCGCGGGCCTCATAATCCCCGGCCTGATCGCTGTCCTCATCCTCCAGCCAGTCCTGCCATTGGGTGACAGAGTCGCCGTCCGAGCCGACCGTGGCGTTCAGCGATGCGTCCGACCCCGACAGACGCCGGTTCATGTCGATCACTTCGGTTTCGGTCACGTTCAGGTCGGTCGCAATCCGGGTCACGTTTTCCGGGCGCAGATCGCCTTCCTCCAATGCGCCGACCTTGGCCTTGGCCTTGCGCAGGTTGAAGAACAGCTTTTTCTGGGCGCTGGTGGTGCCAAGCTTGACCAAAGACCACGACCGCAGGATATATTCCTGGATCGACGCGCGGATCCACCACATCGCATAAGTGGCCAGTCTGAAGCCCTTTTCCGGGTCAAAGCGTTTCACCGCCTGCATCAGGCCCACGTTGGCCTCGGAAATCACCTCGGCCTGCGGCAGACCGTAGCCGCGATAGCCCATGGCGATCTTGGCCGCCAGTCGCAGGTGCGATGTCACCATCTTGTGCGCCGCGGTCGTGTCCTGATGATCCACCCAGCGTTTGGCCAGCATGTATTCTTCTTCGGGTTCCAGCAGCGGAAACTTGCGGATTTCCTGCATGTACCGGTTCAGCCCCTGTTCCGGGCTGGGTGCGGGTAGGTTCGTATAGGTGCTCATGTCTGCCCCCTGTTATCCCCGGTGCGTTGCGCCACCGGGGCCGTTCATCTAATGCGTCGCGTGCGATCCTTCAAGATCGCTGCCTATCACGACACAATTAACGACAGATGATCATGGTTCCGTCGCCCGCAAACATCTGTGACACGCCGATCACGCAGCTGTCATGCGGTACAAATGATTGACGTACATCAGAAGCTTCTGAATACTGGCCGGGAAAGAGGTGCCATGCGACCGACCGTGAACGATATCGCCCGTGAGGCCGGGGTCAGCCTCGCCACCGTGGACCGCGTGCTGAACGCGCGTCCGGGGGTGCGGGCGCAGACCATTACGGCGGTCAATGACGCCATTTCCAAGTTGGGCTATGTGCGCGACATGGCCGCCGCCAATCTGGCGCGCAGCCGCAATTACCGCATGGCCGTGGTGCTGCCCGACACCGAAAGCCAGTTCCTGCACACCCTGCTGGCTGCGATCAGCCATGCCGCAGCCCTTGCCGCCACCGCCCGGACCGAGGTGGAGATTCACCGCTTTCCGGCCGAGGACATGCACGCGCTGGCCGATATTCTGGCCCGTCTGGGGGCGGCACAGGTGGCGGGCATTGCCCTGATGGCCCCCGAAACCCCCATCGTGCGCGATGCCGTGCGCGCGCTGAAGGCGCTGCACATTCCCGTCGTGGCGCTGGTATCCGACCTGCCCAACACCGAGGCCGACCATTTCGTCGGCATCGACAGCCGCGCGGCGGGGCGCACGGCGGGCGTGCTGATGGGGCGGTTTCTGGGCGAAAAGCCCGCAAAAGTGGTTGTTCTGGCGCAATCCATGCTGCTGCGCGAAAGCATCGAACGCCGTCGCGGCTTTGACGAGGTGATGCAATCCGACTTTCCGCAGGTCGAGGTGTTGCAGACGCTTGAAACCCACGGCTCGGCCGACACGCTGCGGCAGGTGGTCACCGAACTGGTCCGCAACACCGATGGCCTGCGCGGCATCTACCTTCTGGGCAGCGGCCACCGCGCGCTGGCCGCCGTGCTGCGCGATCTGCGGCTATTGGGGCGGTTGACCCTGATCGGGCACGAGTTGACCCCCCACACCCGCCGCGCGCTGGAGGTGGGCCAGCTTGACGCCGTGATCACTCAGAACGTCGGCCATCTGGCCCGGTCCGCCCTGCGCGTGCTGCGCGCCAAGGCCGACCGGGGCGTGATCGACGAGGCGCAGGAACAGTTGCGCATCGAAATCGTCATCCGCGAAAACCTGCCGCCTGACGGCGACGACGCGCACAGCTTCTGAAAGCCGCGCAAACACCCCTGCAAATGCCCGCGGCAGAAACTGAGGTACGCCCCTCATTTTTATGTGGACAGTAAAACCAACTCCCCCTAGTCTCAGCCACAGTGAGAAGGAAGGGCGGGGCATCCCGCACCGACACGCGCGAAATTTCCATGGGAGGAAACACAATGAACGCAAGACTTCTGGCCGCCACGGCCCTGACCAGCCTTGTCGTCGGTGCAGCATCCGCATCGGCCGAGGAACTGACCCTGTGCTGGGCCGCATGGGATCCGGCCAATGCGCTGGTCGAACTGAGCAAGGATTTCGAGGCCAAATCCGGCAACACGATGAAATTCGAATTCATTCCCTGGCCCAACTTTGCCGACCGCATCCAGAACGAGCTGAACTCGGGTGGCAAGCTGTGCGACCTGCTGATCGGCGACAGCCAGTGGATCGGCGGCGGGGCCGAGAACGGCCATTATCTGAAACTGAACGATTTCTTCGACAAGGAAGGCATCAGCATGGATGATTTCATGCCTGCCACCGTTTACGCCTATTCCACCTGGCCCAAGGGCACGCCCAACTATTACGCCCTGCCCGCGATGGCCGATGCCAATGGCTGGTTCTACCGCAAGGACTGGTTCGCGCGGCCCGACATTCAGGCGGCCTTCAAGGAAAAATACGGCCGCGATCTGGCCGAACCGAAGACCCAGAAAGAACTGCTTGAAATCGCGCAGTTTTTCCAGGGCCGCGAGATAGACGGCAAGACTGTCTACGGCGCCTCGATCTTCACCGAACGCGGGTCAGAAGGCATCACCATGGGCATCACCGGTGCCCTCTATGCCTGGGGCGTGAATTACGAAAACACCCCCGGCAAATATGACATGGACGGCGCGATCAACAGCCCCGCCGCGGTCGAGGCACTGGAATTCTACAAGACCCTCTACGACACCGCCACCCCGCCCGGCTATACCAACGCCTATATGGGCGAAAGTCTGGATGCCTTCAAATCCGGTCAGGTCGCCATGGCGATGAACTGGTTTGCCTTCTTTCCGGGCCTGTTTGCCGACCCCAACACCGGCGGCGACAAGATCGACTTCTTCGTGAACCCCGGTCAGGTCACCGCAGGGTCCACCCTTGGCGGGCAGGGCATTTCGGTGGTGTCCTATTCCGACAAGCAGGATGCGGCGCTGGACTATATCAAATGGTTCGCCCAGCCCGAGATTCAGGCGCAATGGTGGAAACTGGGCGGCTATTCCGCCTCGAACGCAGTGGTCAACGACCCCGGCTTCAAGGACTCGGCCCCTTTTGCGGGCGATTTTCTGGAGGCCATGGGCAACGTGAAGGACTTCTGGCAGGAGCCGGCCTATGCGTCCTTGCTGCTGGCGATGCAGGAACGGATGCACGATTACGTCGTGGCCGGAAAAGGCACCGCGCAAGAGGCGCTGGACGGGCTGGTCGCCGACTGGACCGAAGTGTTCGAAGAAGAAGGCAAGCTCTGATCTGACGCTTGTCGCCCGACATCGGGGCGCGCGGCCACAGGTGGCGCGCCCCTGCCCTTGCAGGCCCCTCAGGATCGCAACCCCATGACCCATGCCCCCATCGACCGCCTTGCGCGGGCGACACCTGCATCCGTGGCCCGCAAGGTGCGCGGGTTGTCCGACCGCACCATTGCGTGGCTGTTCGTGGCGCCCACGATCTTCCTGCTGCTGGCGGTCAACATTTTTCCGCTGATCTGGACGGTGCGGCTGTCCTTCACCAATTTCCGCGCCAACCGCCCGAATGCCGAGGTGAAATGGGTGGGTCTGGACAATTACACCAAGATCCTGACCGATGACGGCATCTGGGCCAACATGCAGGCCACGGCGCATTTCCTGTTCTGGACCATCCTGTTTCAGGTGCTGATCGGCTTTACCCTGGCCTGGCTGATCAACCGCAAGTTCAAGGGCAACGACCTGTGGACCACGATCATCGTGCTGCCGATGATGCTGTCGCCCGCCGTGGTCGGCAACTTCTGGACCTTTCTGTACCAGCCGCAGATCGGCCTGTTCAACTATGTGATCGAGTTTCTGACCGGCACGCCTGCGTCGAGTTTCGAGATGCTGGGCACCGTCGCCCTTGCCCCCTGGGCCATCATCATCGTGGACACCTGGATGTGGTCGCCCTTTGTCATGCTGATTTGCCTCGCCGGGCTGCGCTCGATCCCCGACTATATCTATGAGGCCGCCGAGGTGGACCGCGCCAGCAAGTGGCGGCAGTTCTGGACCCTGACGGTACCCATGGTGCTGCCCTTCCTGATGCTGGCGGTGCTGTTCCGGGGCATCGAAAATTTCAAGATGTTCGATCTGGTCGTGCAACTGACCGGGGGGGGGCCGGGGTCCACCACCGAGCTTGCCTCGATCAACCTCAAGCGCGAAGCGTTCGAGAAATGGCGCACCGGCTATTCCTCGGCCTACGCGATCATCCTGTTTGTCACCGTCTTCGGCCTTGCCTCGATCTACGTAAAGGCCCTGAACAAGGTCAAGGAAAGATGATCCGCCTGCACCCTGCGCGCCTGCACCCCGCCCCCCACCCCCAGCCCCTCCCCACGGGGGGGAGGGGAGGCGACAGATGCCACCCATGCGCTCCTTTGGCCTGCGGGCACCTCCCTCCCCCCGCGTGGGGGAGGGCTGGGGAGGGGGGGCTTGCCACAGCGGATGCCATCCAACTTTTCAGAGGCCAGCCATGAGCGCCTATTCCATCACCGAGCCGTCCAGAGGCCAGAAATGGGTCGCAGGCAGCCTTGTCATTCTTTATGCGCTGATCACCCTGCTGCCCTTGGTCTGGATCATCCTGACCGGCTTCAAGACCCCGCCCGACAGCATCAGCTATCCGCCCAAAGTGGTGTTTGAACCGTCGCTGGAAGGCTATGTGAACCTGTTCACCACCCGGACACGGGTGTCGCCCGAGGCCTTGGCCGCCCTGCCCCCGCCCGCCACCTGGTACGAACAGATCGTGCGCGACCGCGACATGGTGATCGCCGGGCCATCGAAGTTTGGCGAGCGGTTCCTGAATTCCATCATCATCGGCTTTGGGTCCACGGCGCTTTCGATCTTTCTGGGCACCCTTGCGGCCTATGCGTTCAGCCGCTTCAAGGTGCCGCTGAAGGATGATCTGCTGTTCTTCATCCTGTCCACCCGGATGATGCCGCCGATTGCCGTCGCCATCCCGATTTTCCTGATGTACCGCAGCCTTGGCCTGTCGGACACGCATCTGGGGATGATCCTGCTCTATACGGCGGTGAACATCAGCCTTGCGGTCTGGCTGCTGAAAGGCTTCATCGACGAAATTCCGCTGGAATATGAAGAAGCGGCGCTGATCGACGGCTACACCCGGTTTCAGGCGTTTCGCAAAGTCGTGTTGCCCCAAGCCGCCACCGGCATCGCCAGCACCGCCATCTTCTGCCTGATCTTTGCGTGGAACGAGTATGCCTTTGCGGTGCTGCTGACATCCGGCACCGCCCAGACCGCCCCGCCCTTCATTCCCACCATCATCGGGGTGGGCGGGCAGGACTGGCCCGCCGTCGCCGCCGGGGCCACGCTGTTCCTGCTGCCGGTGATGATCTTCACCATCCTGCTGCGCAAACATCTGCTGCGCGGGATCACCTTCGGGGCGGTGCGCAAATGAGGGTTGACCTTGGGAAACCTGTGCGCGGTGCAGTCTGCGGATGCCTCCGGCGGGGATATTTGGACCAGCATGAAAGGCCAGGCGCATGAATTCCTTCTTCAACGGCATCCTCACCTTTCGCCGTGGCGCGTGGGAGGCCTTCGCCACCGCCCTGATCGCGCTTGGCGTGGTCATGTTGATGCAGCCCTTCGTGCTTTGGGCCTTCACCTGGTCCTTCGTCGTCACTTTGGCGGGAACGGTGATGTTCATTATCGTCTCGCATTTTCCGGAGTAGCCCCTTGGCCGAAATCGTCATCCGCAATCTGCGCAAGGAATTTGGCGCCTTTACCGCCGTGAAGGGATCGTCCTTCACCATACGGGACGGCGAGTTCTTCATGTTGCTGGGGCCATCGGGCTGCGGCAAGACCACCACGCTGCGGATGATCGCCGGGCTGGAACTGCCCACCAGCGGCGAAATTCTGATCGACGGCGAAGATGTGAGCATGCGCCCCGCCAGCCAGCGCGATATCGCCATGGTGTTCCAGATGTTCGCGCTTTATCCCCACATGAACGTGCGCCGCAACATCAGCTATCCGCTGGTCAGCCAGGGCGTGCCAAAGGCGCAGGTGCAGGCCAAGGTGGCCGAGGTGGCGCGGATTCTGGGCATCACCGAAATCCTCGACAAACCCGTGGGCGGGTTGTCGGGCGGCGACCGTCAGCGGGTGGCCTTGGGGCGTGCTATCGTGCGAAAGCCCAAGGCCTTCATGATGGACGAACCACTGGGCGCGCTGGACGCCGAGTTCCGCGAGCATATGGCCGAGGAATTGCGCGCCCTGCATGACAGGATGGGGGCCACGACGGTCTATGTGACGCATGACCAGTTGGAGGCGATGCAGATGGGCGACAAGATCGTGGTGATGAACCACGGCGTGGTCGAACAGTTCGGCACGCCGCAGGATATTTACAACCACCCCGCCACACTGTTCGTCGCCGATTTCATCGGCAGCCCGCCGATGAACTTCCTGCGCTATGACGGGGCGGTTCTGGCGGGCGACCGTCAGGTCAGCCTGTCCGGCACCGCCATTGCCACGCCCGAGATTCACGACGCGGCCCCCCCCGGCCCCCGCGTGTTGGGCGTGCGGCCTGAACATGTGCATCTGTCCGATGCCGCCGCCTACCGGGGCCGGATCGAGGCCACCGAATATCTGGGCACCACCCAGATCATCACCCTGTCCACCCCCAATGGTACCGTCAAGGCGCGGGTGCCGTCGGGCCAGCCTGCGCGGGTCGGCGATCTGGTCGGGCTGGATCTGACCACCGCCAGCCTTGCGCTGTTTGACGAAACCACAGGCCGGGCCTTGCGCACTGCCGCCAATGCGGGGGTCCATCATGGCTGAAGTACGCCTTTCCGGCCTGACCAGATCCTACGGGGCGACCAGGGCCCTGTCGGGTATCACCCTGACCATCCCCGATGGCGCGTTCGTCGTGCTGCTTGGCCCCACGGGTGCTGGCAAGACCACCACCCTGCGGCTGATCGCGGGTCTGGACCGGCCCGATGCGGGCGATATCGTGATTGCCGGAGCCTCGGTGCTGCGCGACACGCCTGCACAGCGCGATGTGGCGATGGTGTTTCAGCAATACTCGCTGTACCCGCACCTGACCGTGCGCGACAACCTCGCCTTCCCGCTGCGATCCCCGGTGATTGCGATGGCCGAAGCCGACATCGCCAAACGGGTGCTGGAGGTGGCGAGCGTTCTGCGCATCGCCCACAAGCTGGACAACAAGGCCACCAACCTGTCGGGCGGCGAGATGCAGCGGGTGTCCATCGGGCGGGCTTTGGTGCGCAATCCGCGCATCTATCTGATGGATGAACCGCTGTCCTCGCTGGACGCCAAACTGCGCGGCGATCTGCGGGTGGAACTGAAACGCATTCATGCCGAGTTGGGGGCCACGTTCCTCTATGTGACCCATGACCAGATCGAGGCGATGACGATGGCGACCCATGTCGGCGTGCTGGATCAGGGCCGTCTGGTGCAATTCGGCACCCCGCGCGAGATTTACGAATCCCCGATCAGCACCTATGTCGCCAGCCGCCTTGGCCAGCCCCGCATCAACCTGCTGCCTGCGGGTGCCTTCGGGCAGGCCAAGGCGGGGGCGGCCCAGATCGGCCTGCGCCCCGAACATATCCGCATCAGGGCCAGTACAGAGGGGGGTCAGCCCGCCACCATCCGCCGGGTCGAACATCTGGGCGACCAGACCCGCCTGCACCTGACCATGGGGCCGCATGACCTGATCACCCTGACCGACCCCAACACCGTACTGGCCCCCGGCCAGACGCTGCACATATCTCCCGAAAATCCGCTGTGGTTTGATGCCGGCGGCGCGCGTATCCAAGGATAACCCCATGACCCAATTCATCAATGCCAAGGAAACGCTGGTCACCCAGGCCATCGACGGCCTGCTGCGCACCGCGGCTGGCCGCCTCGCCCGGCTGGACGGCTACCCCCATATCAAGGTCGTGGTCCGCACCGACTGGACCCGTGCATCGGTGGCGCTGGTGTCGGGTGGCGGGTCGGGGCACGAGCCTTCGCACGCAGGCTTTGTCGGCCCCGGCATGCTGACGGCGGCGGTCTGCGGTGACGTGTTCGCCAGCCCCTCGGTCGATGCCGTGCTGGCGGGGATACTGGCGGTGACGGGCCGCGCGGGCTGTCTGCTGATCGTCAAGAACTACACCGGCGACCGGCTGAACTTTGGCCTGGCCGCCGAACGGGCGCGGGCCTTCGGGCTGAAGGTGTCGATGGTGATTGTGGATGACGACATTGCCCTGCCCGACCTGCCGCAGGCGCGGGGCGTCGCGGGCACGCTGTTCGTGCACAAGATCGCAGGCGCATTGGCCGAAGCCGGGGCAGACCTTGAAACCGTCACCGCCGCCGCCCAGACCGTGATCAAGGGGGCCATCACCATCGGCATGTCGCTGGACACCTGCACCGTGCCGGGCAGCCCCCGTGAAGACCGCATCCTGCCCGGCATGGCCGAGCTTGGCCTTGGCATCCATGGCGAGGCCGGGGTGGAACAGGTGGCGATGCCGTCTGCCCATGCCGCGATGGCGATGGTGACAGACCGTCTGGCCCGCCACGCAGGCCCCGGCGACCATGTGGCGCTGCTGAACAACCTTGGCGGCACCACGCCTTTGGAAATGTCGGTGCTGGCCGAGGAACTGGCGGCATCGCCGCTTGGCGCGCGGATCAAATGGCTGATCGGCCCTGCGCTGATGATGACCTCGCTGGATATGCACGGCTTTTCGGTATCGCTGCTGCCGGTGACGCCCGATCTGGTCAAGGCGCTGGCAGCGCCCGTCCCCCTGCCCACTTGGCCCGGCCTTGCAGCCCTAGGCCCCGTCGCGACCCGCCCGCTGCCCGACGGGTTGTCGCCCATTCAGGCCGTGCCGTCCGACCACCCCGCCCGCCGCGCCCTGATCGAACGGGTCTGCCGCGCGCTGATCGCGGCGGAACGCGACCTGAACGCGCTGGACGCCAAATCGGGTGATGGCGACACCGGGTCCACCCTTGCCGGGGCCGCCCGCGCCCTGATCGCGGCACTGGACCGCCTGCCGCTGGCCGACCCGACCCAGCTTTACCGCGCCATCGGCAACGAGCTGAGCCAGACCATGGGCGGATCGTCGGGCGTGTTGCTGGCGATCTTCTTTGCCGCCGCGGGCGATGCGTCTGCGGGCGGGCGCAATCTGCATGGCGCGCTGACGGCGGGGCTGGACCGGATCATGCAGGTCGGCGGGGCCGCCCCCGGCCACCGCACCATGATCGACGCGCTGGCCCCTGCCCTGCACGCCCTGCCCGCAGGCCTGCCCGCCGCCGCCGCCGCCGCCCGCGCAGGCGCGGATGCCACAGCGCAAATGACCCATGCCAAGGCTGGCCGCGCCAGCTATCTTACCGCCGACAAACTCTCGGGCCACACCGATCCGGGGGCCGAGGCCGTGGCGCGCGTGCTGGCCGATCTGGCGATGTAAAGGCGGCATCAGCCCCCTTGCACCGCCCGCCCCGATCCGCTATCTGACCCGAACTCTGAGGCGGGTGGGCAGGCAGGCTATGCACCGGATTGCAAATCCGAGTAGACCGGTTCGATTCCGGTACCCGCCTCCAGAGGTTTTCCATCAGACCGGCAGCCACTGAACGGGGTCAGCCCCAGTCCAGCACAACCTTGCCAGACTGCCCCGACCGCATCGCCGCAAAGCCCTCGCCAAACTGATCGACGCCGAACCGGTGCGTGATCACCCCCCGCACGTCCAGCCCGTTTTCCAGCATGGCGATCATCTTGTACCAGGTCTCGAAAATCTCGCGCCCGTAAACGCCCTTGATGGTCAGCGCCTTGAACACGATCCGGCTCCAGTCCACCGGGGATTTCCCCGGCGGAATGCCCAGCATCGCGATGCGGCCGCCCATCACCATGGCCTCGACCATCTGGTCAAAGCCTGCGGCATTGCCCGACATCTCCATCCCCACGTCAAAGCCCTGAACGATCTTCAGCCGGGCCTGCACATCCTTCAAATCCTCATGCGCCACGTTCACCGGCGTCACATCGGCCACCCGCGCCGCCAGGTCCAGCCGCGCCGGGTTCACATCGGTAATCACCACATGCCGCGCCCCCACATGCCGCGCGACTGCGGCGGCCATGATGCCGATTGGCCCCGCCCCGGTGATCAGCACATCCTCGCCGATCAGATCAAACGACAGCGCGGTATGCACGGCATTGCCAAGCGGGTCCAGAATGGCCCCGATCTCGTCATCGATGCTGTCGGGCAAAGGCACCACGTTGAAGGCAGGCAGCCGCAGATATTGCGCAAAGGCCCCCGGTTCATTCACCCCGATGCCGCGTGTCTCCGGGTCCAGATGAAACCGCCCGGACCGGCTTTGCCGGCTGTGCTTGCCGATCAGATGCCCCTCGCCCGAACAGCGCTGCCCGATGGACAGCCCTTCGACATTGCGGCCCAGCTCCACAATTTCGCCCGCAAACTCATGCCCCGTGATCAACGGCACCGGCACGGTGCGCTGCGCCCAGTCATCCCAGTTCCAGATGTGAATATCGGTGCCGCAAATGCCGGTCTTGCGCACCCGTATCAGCACATCATCGGGGCCGATCTCTGGCACCGGGCGGGTTTCCATCCAGATGCCGGGTTCCGGCCGCGCCTTCACCAAGGCCTTCATTTCATTGGTCATTGCAGCACCCCCACAGCCTTGCCCGCCGCCCGGAAAGCCTCCAGCGCAAAATCCAGATCCCCCTTCGTCAGCCGCGCATTCATCTGCGTGCGGATGCGGGCGGCCCCCTTTGGCACCACCGGAAAGAAGAACCCCGCCACATGCACGCCCCGCGTCGCCAGATCGGCGGCCATCGCCTGCGCCAGGTGCGCCTCGCCCAGCATCACCGGCACAATCGGGTGTTCCCCCGGCAACAGCGTGAACCCCGACTCCGCCAGCCCCTTGCGCCAATAGCGCGCGTTTTCAAACAGTTGTGCACGCAACCCGTCTGCCGCCTCGATGATGTCCAGCGCCGCCAGCGCCGCGCCTACCACCGCAGGCGGCAGCGCGTTGGAAAAGAGGTAAGGCCGCGCCCGTTGCCGCAACAGGTCCACCACCACCTGCGGCCCGGCGATATAGCCGCCCAAAGCGCCGCCCAATGCCTTGCCCAGCGTGCCGGTCAGAATATCCACCGTCACACCCGCATGGGCCGGCGTGCCCCGCCCCTGTGGCCCCATGAAGCCCGTCGCATGGCAGTCATCCACCATCACCGCAGCACCATATCGGTTGGCCAAACCCCTGATCTCCCCCAGCTTCGCCAGATAGCCGTCCATGGAAAACACGCCGTCCGTGGCGATCAGGATGAACCGTGCCCCCCCGTCCCGCGCCGCCTGCAACTGCGCCTCAAGATCGGCCATATCGGAATTGGCATAGCGAAACCGCCGCGCCTTGCACAACCTTATGCCGTCAATGATGCTGGCATGGTTCAGGCTGTCGGAAATCACCGCATCCTCTGGCCCAAGCAGCGGCTCGAACAGCCCGCCATTGGCATCGAAACAGGCGGCAAACAGGATGGAATCCTCGGTGCCCAGAAACGCCGCCAGCCGAGTTTCCAACGCCCGGTGCAGACTTTGCGTGCCACAGATGAACCGGACCGAGGCCATGCCGAACCCGTCCACATCCATCGCCGCCTTCGCCGCCGCGATCAGCCGGGGGTCATCCGCCAGACCGAGGTAATTGTTGGCACACAGGTTCAGCATCCGCCGCCCCGCCATCTGCACATGGGCCCCTTGCGGCCCGTCGATCAAGCGTTCCCGCTTGAGCAAGCCTTCGGCCTCGATGCCGCGCAGCACCCCTCCCAGATGGTCCAGAAAAGCCGCAGAATCCGCCATGACAGAACTCCTTCCGTTTTGGCGGATTTACCCGCACGCCACGCCAATGTCAATATAATGGAATCCATTCCGTAATACCGGAATTCCATTTCACATTGGCGCAAATATCCTCCGGGGGTCGCCATTGGTTTGCCACCGGTTCAAGAACCGATGGCGACGGGGTGGAAAACCCCCACTCCCGTCCGCCGTCAACTCCCCTGCACAATCAGAATGGCCCGCGCCGCCCCGACTGCCGCAATCTCATGCGCCCGGTCGGCGGCATAGCGCGCCACATCGCCCACCGACACCATCACCTGATCGGCCCCCGACACCACCGACAACGCGCCCTCGATCACCGTCAGATGTTCCCGGCAGCCCGGCGAATGCGCATCCGACACCAGGGCCGCGCCGGGGGCAAAGACCAGATCATAGACCTCATGCTCGCCCACCGCCTCGGCGGGCGACAGAATCCGTATGCGCACCCCGCCCCGCGCGATCACCGGGGCAAGGGCGGCTTCGGTCACCTCGATACCCGACGCGGTACGCCCTTCCAGCAGCCCCGCGAAATCCACCTGCAAGGCCTGCGTCAGGTTCCACAGCGTGGCCACTGTGGGCGAGGATTCGCCGCGTTCGATCTGGCTGACCATCGACCGGCTGACACCCGACAGCTTTGCCACCGCCTCAAGGCTCAGCCCCTTGCCCCGCCGCGCCTCGCGCAGCGCGGCAGCAAGCCGGTCATGTATGTCGCTTTGCGGGTCCATCCGCCGATTGTGCGGCACCCATCCCCCCCGGTCAACAGTAGGATGGGCAATCTGCCCATCCCCCGACAAACCCATCCCCCCTCACGTCCCGCAAAACGTGACATACTCCCCAAACTCGCTCGGCGCGGGCAGCATGTATCCCTCACGCTCCACAAACGGCAGCGTCACCGCCGCCAGAAGCGCCAGAAACGGCGCCATGTCGCCCGCAGTCGCGGCCTCCAGTGCCGCCTCCACCTGATGGTTGCGCGGAATGACACTCGGGTTCACGCGGCCCATCCGCGCAGACCAATCCGCCGACCGTCGTGCCCGCCAGCGCGGCAGCCACGCCTGCATCGCGGTGAAATCGTCAAACAGCGGCCGCAGCAGCGCCTCATCCCCCAGCCGATGAAACACCAGCGTCCAGTCTGCCCCGACCATCGCCGCCAGCAGATCGTCAATCAGCGCGCCGTCGCCGTCCTGAGCGTCCGGCAGCCCCAGCTTGGCCCGCATCACCGCCAGCCATTCCGCCCGGTACTGCCCGGCAATCCCGCCCAGCATGCCGTTCGCTACCTCCACCGCCCGCGCCTCATCGGCATCGAACAGCGGCAACAGGCATTCCGCCAGCCGCGCCAGATTCCAGCCCAGGATCAGCGGCTGGTTGCCATAGGCATAGCGCCCCTGACGGTCGATGGACGAAAACACCGTCCCCGGCGCATAGGCTTCCATGAAGGCACAGGGACCATAATCGATGGTTTCCCCCGACAGCGCCATGTTGTCGGTGTTCATCACCCCATGCACGAAGCCCAGCCCCATCCAGTGCGCGATCAGGCGGCATTGCGCGGCAACAACCGCCTGAAACAGCGCGACATAGGGGTTTTCCGCCGTCAAAGCCCCCGGATAATGCCGCGCGATGGTGTAATCCGCCAGCCGCCGCACCGCCGCAGCCTCGCCCCGCGCGGCAAAGAACTGGAAGGTGCCCACCCGGATATGACTGGCCGCCACCCGTGCCACCACCGCCCCCGGCAGCCCGCCCGCCTCGCGCCACACCGTCTCGCCGGTCAGCACCACCGCCAGCGACCGGGTGGTCGGCACGTTCAGGGCCGCCATCGCCTCGGAGATCAGATATTCCCGCAGCATCGGGCCAATTGCCGCCTTGCCATCGCCACCCCGCGAAAACGGCGTGCGGCCTGACCCCTTCAGTTGCACATCCCACCGCCGCTGATCCGGCCCGAGGATCTCGCCCAGCAGATGCGCCCGCCCGTCGCCCAGTTGCGGCGAGAAGCCGCCAAACTGATGCCCGGCATAGGCCAGCGCGACAGGCTCTGCCCCCGCAGGCAGCGCAGCCCCGGAAAACCACGCAGCCCCATGGCGGCGCAAATCCGCCGGATCCAGCCCAAGATCGCCCGCCAACCCGTCATTGAGGATCACCAGATGCGGGTCAGGGGCGACAGCAGGGGCCAGCCGCAAGAAGCTGCCCGGCAGATCGCGGATGTAGGAATTGTCAAACTGCAACGCCATGGGCACCCTTTCCGCATTGCCGCACCCGTCGTGCAGCAAGCAAAATTCTTCGAAGAATTTTCCTAATTTTTTTCGAAAAAAATTAGCGCCGGTGATGTGGCATGCCGAAAGTTACCCTGAAGAATTGGTCGGGGCGAGAGGATTTGAACCCCCGGCCCTCTGGTCCCAAACCAGATGCGCTACCAGACTGCGCTACGCCCCGACTGCCAGCCTGATACAAAGGTTTTGCGGCAATGAAAAGCCCCAGTGCGGCCTGCCCTTGATCTGATTCAGACCGAAGGCAGGCCAATACGGGCAACCCATTGATCATGCTGTGCATTTTTTGCCTAGTATGCCGTACTAAACGACGGGCGCCTCAATCGGCACAAGACCATGCCGCGGGCGCCCCGATCGACGGATGCCGCAATTCTGCCCCCTCGACGATGCCCATGGCGCGTGCCAGCCCTGCATTGATCTCAAGGATGAACTTGACATCCTTGCCACCATCGATCGGCGTCTCGTCCTGAGGCACGGCGTTTTCATGCACCTTTGTAACGCGGCCTGCCTCGTCCATGAAGATCATGTCCAGCGGCAGGGGCGTGTTCTTCATCCAGAACACCGCCCGGCGCGGGGCGTCATAGACAAACAGCATGCCGGCAGACGAGGGCATCGAGTCACGGAACATCAGCCCCTGCGACCGTTCCGCATCATCGTCGGCCAGTTCCACCGTGAACCGCGCCTGCCCGCCGGGCCAGCGCAGATCGGCCTGATCGGGCCTGCAGGCGGCAGAGGCGGCTGCCATCTGGCCAAGGCCGACAGCCACCAGCACCGCGCCAGACAGAAGCGACCTCGCCAGAAGCGACCTTGCCACAACCGACCTTGCAAGAATTCCCATCAAACGCCGCCGCGCGCCGCTGCTTCCCATGACACCACCTGTACTGCCATCCGCCCGCGTTTGCCGTCGATGATGCGCAGCGCCACGGCCTCGCCCGCCGACAGATCGGCAAAACCAGACACGCGCAGCACTTCGACATGAACGAAGACATCCTCGGACCGCCCGAAGACATTGGCAAAGCCAAAGCCCTTGCCCTTGTCAAACCACTTCACCCGCGCGGGTTCAAGCGGCAGATTGGCGACATCCTCGGCCAGCACATGATCGGCGTCTTCCCCTAGGGGAAACACCGCCCCCACGGGCGGCTCGATGCGCACCACCTCAACGGCCTGCACCCCGCGTTGCGTCTGCTGGACGCGCACCGAAATGCCCGCCCCGTCCGCAACCGAACTTTGCCCATAGTTTCGCAGCACATTCGCATGCAACAGGATGTCTGCGCCCGTATCGTCCGTGACGATAAAGCCAAACCCCTTGGTCGGATCGAACCATTTTACCCGACCATGCACAATTTGCATGGCCTCTTCTTCGTCTGTCATGTCAAGAGCCGTTTCCCCAGATAGAGCCCCACACCCAACTTGTGACGTTATTCCGGGCGCGGGTTCAAGTGAAAAACGCGCAGATCGAACGCATACAACCATTCACGAAGCGTGAATGCCTCCAGGTTGTCGGCGTGGCGTCCACGCATCGCTGTTGGGAGGCCTGGCAGAATATCCAGCAATCCTCAGGGATTAAGCCGATTGATGACCCAAGGTTGCCCTGCTGTCGCGCCCTCGTCGCGGGTCCAGCGAAACCTGTCATGCAGACGAAACGCGCCATCCGCCCAGAATTCGATTTCGGTCGGGCGCAGCCGGATGCCGCCCCAGAACGGCGGGCGTTTTGGGCTGGTGCCCTGCGCCAGCGTCACCTTTGCCACCTCCAGCATCAGCGCCTCGCGCGAGGCCAGCGGTTGCGACTGATCCGACGCCCAGGCCCCCAGCCGCGACTTCAGGCTGCGGCTGGCATAATAGGCATCCGCCGCCGCCCCCTCCTCGCGGCTGGTCACCCCGCGCACCCGGATCTGGCGGCGCAGCGATTTCCAGTGCAGCACGAAGGCCGCCTTGCCGCTGGCCGCAATCTCGCGTCCCTTGGCCGAGCCATAGTTGGTGTAGAACACGAAGGCATCGGCCTCGATGTCCTTCAGCAGCACCATGCGCACATTGGGCATGCCGCCTGCATCCACCGTCGCCAGCGCAATCGCATTGGGGTCGTTCGGTTCCAGCGGTTCGGCCTCGGCCAGCCAGTGCCGCGCGATCACAAACGGGTCGTCCCCGGCAAATATCCCCGATCTGTCCATGTCCCGTCCTTCTTTCGCCACCGGACGCCCCACCCTTGAAGCAGCGCGTCCAATCGCCTACACGTCTTGGTCAAGACTAAGGGTGGGCGAGGGGAACGGAATGTCAACCGCACTGATGGCAGGAAAACGCGGCCTTATCATGGGGCTTGCCAATGACAAATCCATCGCCTGGGGCATCGCCCAGCAACTGGCGGCACATGGCGCCGAAATGGCGTTTTCCTATCAGGGCGAGGCGCTGAAAAAGCGGGTGCAGCCGCTGGCCGCCTCGATCGGCATGCAAGAGTTCATCGAATGCGATGTGACAGACGAGGCCTCGATGGACGCGCTGTTCGCGCATCTCAAGGCGCTCTGGGGCAAGATCGACTTTCTGGTCCACGCCATCGGCTTTTCCGACAAGAACGAACTGCGCGGCCGCTATGTCGACACCAGCCGCGCCAATTTCGCGATGACGATGGATATTTCGGTCTACAGCTTTACCGCCGTGTGCCAGCGCGCCTGCGCGATGATGCCCGAAGGCGGCAGCCTGCTGACGCTGACCTACTATGGTGCGGAAAAGGTCATGCCGCATTACAACGTGATGGGCATTGCCAAGGCCGGGCTTGAGGCCTCTGTCAAATATCTGGCCGAAGACCTTGGCAAGGACGGCATCCGGGTCAACGCCATCTCGGCAGGCCCTATCAAGACTCTGGCGGCCAGCGGCATCGGCGATTTCCGCTATATCATGAAGTGGAACGAGTTGAACTCGCCGCTGCGCCGCAACGTGACTCAAGAAGAGGTGGGCAAGGCCGCCCTGTTCCTCCTCTCGGATCTGGGGTCCGGCACCACCGGCGAAAACCTGCATGTCGATGCGGGCTATCATGTGGTCGGCATGAAGGCGGTGGACGCCCCCGACATCGATGTGGTGACCGGGCGGGGCGCGAAAGCAGGCGGCGAATGACCCTGACGGCCTTCCTCGCCTTTGCGCTGCTGTCGCTGTTCGCCGCCGTCTCGCCCGGCCCTGCCGTGCTGATGTCGGCCCGCACCGGCCTCACCGAGGGCTTTCGCACCGGGGCCATGCTTGCCGCAGGCATCGGGGCGGGCGCCGTGGTCTGGGCCGCCGCCGCGATGTTCGGCCTGAACCTGCTGTTCGCCGCCGCCCCGGCCCTGCTGTGGTTGCTGAAACTCGGCGGCGGGGCCTACCTCGTCTGGATGGGGGTCAAGCTGTGGCGCGGGGCTTCCCAGCCGTTCGACACCACCGACACCAGGCCCCTGCCCCGCTCTGGCCTCTCGGCCTTCCGGCTTGGCCTGTTCACCCAGCTTGCCAACCCCAAACCCGCCGTGATGTTTTCTGCCATCTTCCTTGGCACTGTCCCGCAAGGCACCGCCCCTTGGGTCTATGGCGCGCTGCTGGCGGTGGTGTTCCTCAACGAAACCGTCTGGAACACCCTCGTCGCCAGCATCTTCTCGCTCGAAAAGACCCGCTCGGGCTACATCAGCCTGAAAACCATCATCGACCGCAGCTTCGGCGGCCTCCTCGCCCTGCTCGGTGTCAAGGTAGCACTGCAATGATCGCGCCCCACATCATCTGTTCATAAATATCTCGGGGGTGCGGGGGCCGGCCCCCGCTCCGCCCCCCACAAAAGGAGCCAGCCATGAACGACCGCCTGCCGCATGAAAAGGGCTTCCACGTCTCTTGGGACCAGATCCACCGCGACGCCCGCGCGCTCGCCTGGCGGCTGGATGGCAAGGGGCCGGATGACGGCGCGTGGAAGGCCGTGGTCGGCGTCACGCGCGGCGGCATGGTGCCTGCGGCGGTGGTCAGCCGGGAACTCGACATCCGCGTCGTCGATACCATCTCGGTGCGCAGCTACAACCATCAGTCGCAGACCGAACCCGTGGTGATCAAGGCGCCGCAGGACGATCTGATGGGCGACGGCACCGGCATCCTGATCGTCGACGATCTGGTGGATTCGGGCCGCACGCTGGAACTGGTCCGCAAGCTCTATCCGAAGGCGCATTTCGCCACCGTCTATGCCAAACCCTCGGGCCGCCCGATGGTCGACACCTTCATCACCGAGGTCAGCCAGGACACCTGGATCTTCTTCCCCTGGGACATGGCGCTGCAATACGTCCAGCCGATGCGCGGCAAGGACTGATCCCGCCACAGTTTCACATTGGACCCAATATCCTCGGGGGTGCGGGGGTGGAAAACCCCCGCTCTGCCCGCTGCCAAGGAGCGCTGCCCATGACCATCCAACCCCTGAACCCCGCCATGCGCGCCACCGACCCGCCCCCGGTGATGGAGGCCCGCCGCTGGCTGGACGGCGTGGTGTTCCCGCCGCAGCGCCCGCTGATCAACGTAAGCCAGGCCGCCCCGGTCGACAGCCCGCCGCTGGCGCTGCGTCAGGCGCTGGCCGAAGCCGCGCTGAACGACCCCGCCGCACATCTTTATGGCCCTGTGCTGGGCAATCCGGCCCTGCGCGCCGAAGTGGCGGCCCAGTGGTCGGCCTCTTACGCGGGCAAGATCGCGCCCGAACAGGTCGCCATCACCCAAGGCTGCAATCAGGCCTTTACCGCCGTGATGTCCACCCTTGCGGGGGCGGGCGATGCGGTGATCCTGCCGACGCCCTGGTATTTCAACCACAAGATGTGGCTGGACATGCAGGGCGTGCGCGCCATCCCCCTTGCCACCGGCCCCGGCCTGATCCCCGACCCGCAGGCGGCAGCCGCGCTGATCACGCCCGAAACCCGCGCCATCGTTCTGGTTTCGCCCAACAATCCGGGCGGGGTGGAATATCCCGCCGAAACCCTGACCGCCTTCCGCGACCTGTGCCGCAGCCGCGGTCTGGCGCTGATCGTGGATGAAACCTACCGCGATTTCGACAGCCGTCATTCGAGCGAAAATGGGGGCCGCCCGCACGATCTGTTCACCGATCCCGACTGGGCCGATACGCTGATCCATCTTTACAGCTTTTCCAAGGCCTACCGGCTGACCGGCCACCGGGTGGGCGCAGT
Source organism: Pseudomonadota bacterium (assembly GCA_040385825.1). Lineage (GTDB taxonomy): Bacteria > Pseudomonadota > Alphaproteobacteria > Rhodobacterales > Rhodobacteraceae > JANNNF01. The sequence continues at coordinate 98,820 of JAZKGQ010000028.1, forward strand.
TGTGGCCAGCACCGGCCGCCTGGCCGAGGTCGAGAAATTCCTCGACACTGTCGCCATCTGCCCCGGCCAACTGGGCCAGATCGGCGCGCTCTGGGGCCTGCGCAACCTGACCCAATGGGTCGCGGGCGAACGGGCCGAGATCCTCGCGCGCCGTGCCGCAATGATCAATGGTTTCAGCGTGTTAGAAGGCTGGCACCTGCTGGGTTGCGGCGCCTATTTCGCCTATGTCGAACATCCCTTTGCCCCGGCCTCCGATGTGGTCTGCAAGAACCTTGTGACAGCGGCCTCTCTGCTGATGCTGCCGGGCACCATGTTCCAGCCGCCAGAAGCCATTGAAGGCAAAAGACAAATCCGCATCGCCTTTGCCAACGTCGATGCCGCGGGCATTGCCGAGATGTTCACCCGCCTGTCAAAGGTCAGCCTCTGACACCCCGGTCTGCAAGGCATATCCCGGAAAGGGCGGCGTTTTGGGGCAAT
>JAZKGQ010000029.1:0-14799 GCA_040385825.1 Pseudomonadota bacterium
CCACTATCCATAGCGGACACTATCCGTCACTCCCGACACGCGGCAGAGCAGTCAGCCCGGACGCTTACGCTGTAACCTAACAATATCGTGTAGCATGTGGCGGACAATCGCTACACCTTTCATTTACCCCCTTTGATTTCATTAAATTTTTTACCGCCAAGGTTCACGCCCGCTTTGTTCTTTGGGCCAAAATGGTCAAACCATTTGAACAGAGCCACTCCGCAACCCATTGAAAACACTGGACCCGCTTAGCGCGATGTGGTCAAACCATTTGCGCGGCCTCAGAAGGGGGGACTTCACGTCCCCCCCGGCATATTTGCGAAGGGCAAATCTGCCTCCCCCCCTGTGGGATATTTTCGCACAGAGGATGCAGATTTTGGGGATGCAAATTTTAGATAAGGTTTATGGATTTTGCAGCGGCCGCAGCTTGATGCGGGTCACGCGGTTTTCACGGCGGGCGATCACCTCGAACTGAAAGCTGTGAAAGCGGAACACCTGACCCTCGTTCGGGATGGTCTGGGCTTCGTGGATCACCAGCCCGGCAATCGTGTTGGCCTGATCGTCGGGCAGTTGCCAGTCCATCGCCCGGTTCAGATCGCGGATCGTCATTTGGCCCTCGACGGTGCAAGACCCGTCGGCGGCCAGCGCAAGACCTGCGCGTTTGTCGACCACGTCATGTTCATCGGTGATCTCGCCGACGATCTCTTCGAGAATGTCTTCCAGCGTGATCAGGCCTTCGAGTGTGCCATATTCATCGACCACCAGGGCAAAATGGGTGCGACGGGCCAGAAACTCGCGCATCTGTTCGTCCAGGGCGGTGGTGTCGGGGATGAAATAGGGCTTCATCGCCACCTTGACGATATCAAGCCCGCTGATCGCCGCAACGTAGGTTTCTTCGCCGCGCACCAGACGGTCCACCTCGCGCAGCAGATCCTTGGCGTGGATGACGCCAAGGATGTTGTCATCCGACCCGCGATAGACCGGCAGGCGGGTGTAGGGCGAGGCGAGAACCTGACGGATGATGGCATCGGGGGTCTGGTCCGCGTCGATCATCTCGATCTGCCGCCGGTGGCGCATGATTTCGTCCACCGTGCGGTCGGACAGGTCCAGCGCGCCCAGCAGACGGTCGCGGTCGGCCTTTTCCACCACGCCGTCGGAATGGCCAAGGGCGATGGCCCCCATGATGTCCTCGCGCAGCGAGGGGGCCTTGATCCCGGTCCTGAACAGCTGCGCGAGGCGGCTGCGGGCCTCAGGGGTGCGGCGCAGGAACAGCGCTGCGGCCAGCGTGGCACCAAGCGCTGCGGCGATCATCCAGAGGGTGGGCGAGGTCACGGTCGGGTCCAGTTCAGGCATTACGGCTTGGCCGCCAGCGGATGATGGTGCAGCACAAGGTCTTTCAGGTGGTCGTCCAGCACATGGGTATAGATCTCGGTCGTGGCTACATCGGCATGGCCCAGCAGGGTCTGGATCACCCGCAGATCCGCCCCGCCTGCCAGCAGATGGGTGGCAAAGGCATGGCGCAGGGTATGAGGCGTGACAAGCGCGGGGTCCACCCCCGCCAGCACCGCCATGTCCTTGATCATCAGGTAGAAATGCTGCCGGGTCAGATGCCCCGCCACACCGGGGCCGGGAAAGAGGTATTTCGACGCGGGCTTGCCCTGCAGGCGCAGCGCCTCGTCCACCGCATCGCGGTGCGCCAGCCATTCGGTCACCGCCCCGCGCGCAGGGGCAGACAGCGGCACCATGCGTTCGCGCCCACCCTTGCCGCGCACCAGGATCATTCGCGGATCGCCCCGCACCGCCGCCATGGGCAGTTCCACCAGTTCCGACACCCGCATTCCGGTGGCATAAAGCAGTTCCACCAGCGCGGTGTTGCGCAGCCGGTCGGCCCCGGTGCGGCCCTTCAGGCGCGCGGCCTCGATCAGGTCATTGACCTGATCCAGCGACAGGGTCTGCGGCAGGCGCAGCGATTTGCCGGGGCCGGAGATGCGCAGGGCAGGGTGATCGGCGCGCCAGCCTTCCTCGAACGCAAAGCGGTACAACTGGCGGATCGCCGACAGGCGGCGGGCACGGGTGGCCTTTGACAGGCCCTGGGCATCGCAGAAGATCAGGTACTGTTCCACCAAGGCGCGATCGGCGCTGGCGAAATGGCCGCCCTGCCGATGCAGCCAGTCGGCGAAATCCTTCAGGTCGCGCCCATAGGCCAGCTGGGTGTTGCGCGCGGCGTCCAGCTCGGCCGCCTGCGCGTCAAGGAAGGTGGAAATCCACTGGACCATCTGGGCAGGTGCTGTGGTCATCCGCGCCGCTCCAGGATCATCAGCTCCAGAGCGGTGCGGCGGGCCACATCCTCCAGCCCGGCTTCGCGCAGCAGGGACAGGCCTTCGGTCACGCCGCGCAGATCGCCCTGCGCGCCGCGCCCGATCGATTCGATCGCCAGCAACAGCGCCTCGCCCGTCCGGTTGCCCTCGATCAACTGGCGGGCCTCGGCTGACAGGGTGGGGGCCAGAAAGGCGGGGGCGATGGCGCGGCCCAGAGTGTCGGGTGCGGGCACCCCGGTCAGATCGCCTTTGGCCACCGCCACCAGAAACGCCTCGGTCAGATCGGCGGGCACATGTTCGGCGGCGGCGGTCTGATAGGCGGGCGACAGCAGCGCCACCCGGAACGCCACCGCCGCGGCAGGGCCTGCCAGATCAAGCGCCATCAGATCGCGGGCGTAAAGCGTGGCGAAGGGCACTTCCAGTTCGGCCTCGCCCATCCGGCCCCAGGCGACGGGCAGGGTGGCGGCCACACGGGCGGCATCGCGGGCCTGAAGGGCGGCATCAAAGGCGGCAAAGGCATCGACCCGGTCCCAGACCCCGCCCGAGGCCGCCGCCTGCCGTTCGGTGTAAAGGCCAAGGATCACATTCGGCGCGATGGTGCCTGCGCGGGTCAGCCGCTCGGCCGCCTCGATCTGGGCCTTCCAGCCGGAATGGGGGCCAAGTTCGGCATGGGCAAAGGCCAGCGGCAGGCCGGTGGTGGGCAGCGGTTCGCCAATCGCCTCGTACATCTTCCAGAACAGCGGGGTGACGGGGGTGGGGGCGGGCGGCACCGGCTCGCCTTCATAGAGATCGGGGTCCAGAAAGCGCGACAGCAGGGTATCCTCGGTTTCACCGATCAGGCCAAGCGATTGCGCGGTGCGCAGGGTCAGGGCGGCGGCGTTCCAGTCGCCCGATCGCGCAAGACAGAAGATGCGGGCCGGAAAGGTCGGCGCAAGATCGGGCGAAGTGATCATCGCCTCGCAGGCGCGGTCTTCCTGGCCGGTCAGCAGGGCCACGTCAAAGCTGCGGCGGAACAGATCGGGGGTCATGGTCTCGGACTCGCGAATCAGGGCGGCGGCCTGTTCCAGACCGCCAAGCGCCAGCAGCTTGTCCACTCGCGCCAGCAGCAGCAGGCCCTTGCCTTCGCTGTCGGCGGGGGCCTCGGCCTCGGCCAGCAGCAGGGTCAGCATCAGCTGGCGCAGGGCGGGCAGGGCATCGACCTGTTCGGCGGTCAGGCGGCTGGCAATCTCGAGCGTGCGTCCCGCCCCCCACAAGCGGTGCGGCAAACCCGACACCGCCGGCGTGATCAGCCCGGCGGCATCGGGCGATGGCCCGTCAAGCGCGGTGGTCGACACCGCAGCAGGCAGCGCGCCACCGTCGGCCACGGCCGGTTCCTGCGATCTGGCGGGCCTGGCCGCCGCTGCGGGGGCAGTCACGGATTGCGACAGCCAGTCGATTGCCGACAGCGGGCGGTCCGTTCGCGCCGCCGCAACCGTGGCGGCAAGCGTCAGTCCCAGCACAAGCGGCAGGCCCCGTACCCTGTCAATCGGCATTCAGGCTGACCGGCTTGGTGATGTCGGACTGCGCCGGTGCCAGATCGGTCAGATAGGCAAACCCTGTCAGTCCGATCATCCCGATCACGGCAAGTAACAGAAGTGCCTTGATAATTCGTCCCATATGCCTGCTGCCCTTCTATGCCATCGCCCATGCGGCCTTTGGTGCGCCGGATCTGCACCTGCCGTCTTGCGCGCAGATTATATATGGCATTCCGGCAGAGTTCACGCCATTCAGGAGATTATTCTTGTGGTCGGCAGCCGATTGCCACGGCATGACCTGCCCGACACGACAGATACAGGCAAAAGGGTGACGGCTCTATGCGGCGGCTGACGAAGACCGTGGTGATGGTGGGGATGATGGGGGCGGGCAAAACCGCCGTAGGCACGGCCGTTGCCCGCCAGCTGGGTGTGCCTTTCCTTGATTCGGACGAAGAAATCGTCCGCGCGGCCAGCCGATCCATTGCCGAGATATTCGAGCGCGACGGCGAGCCGTTCTTTCGCGCCCGCGAGGCCGAGGTTCTGGGCCGTCTGCTGCGGGGGGCGCCTTGCATCCTGTCGACCGGGGGGGGCGCGTTTCTGTCTGCCTCCAACCGTACGATGATTTCCGATGCCGGGATCTCGGTCTGGCTGCGGGTCGATCTTGACCTGCTGTGGAACCGGGTGCGGCACAAGACGTCGCGCCCGCTGCTGCGCACCGCCAACCCGCGCGAAACGCTGCGCCAGTTGTACGAGGCACGGGTTCCGACCTACCGGCTTGCCGATGTGACGGTGGATTCGGCGGCGCATTATTCGGTAGATGACATGGCGACGCGGGTGGTGGCGGCGCTGTGCGCGCTGCCGGATGTGGTGCAAGAGGGATAGAATGGCGGCGATGCAACAGACCAATGTGGTGCCGGTGGACCTTGGGTCGCGGTCCTATCAGGTGCGGATCGGGCAGGGCCTGATCGCGCGGGCGGGGGCCGAGATCGCCCCCCTGCTGCACCGCCCGCGCGTGGCGGTGATCACCGATGAAACCGTCGCCGCCGCCCATCTGATGGCACTGTCCGACGCGTTGGATGCGGCGGGCATCACCATGACCGCGCTGGCCCTGCCGCCGGGCGAATCGACCAAGGGCTGGCAGCAGTTCGCCCGCGCCACCGAATGGCTGCTGGAACAGCGGATCGAGCGGCGCGATGTGGTGGTGGCCTTTGGCGGCGGGGTGGTGGGCGATCTGGCGGGCTTTGCCTGCGCGGTGCTGCGCCGGGGCGTGCGCTTCGTGCAGATCCCGACCACGCTGCTGGCGCAGGTCGACAGTTCGGTCGGCGGCAAGACCGGCATCAACACGGCGCAGGGCAAGAACCTTGTCGGGGCCTTTCACCAGCCCAGTCTGGTGCTGGCCGACATCGACGTGCTGAACAGCCTGACCCCGCGCGATTTCCGCGCAGGTTACGGCGAGGTGGTGAAATACGGCCTGCTGGGTGATGCCGCCTTCTTCGACTGGCTGGAAGCGGCCGGTCCCACCCTTGCGACCGATGCGGCCGCCCGTCTGCGGGCTGTCACCCGGTCGGTCGAGATGAAGGCCGGCATCGTCGCGCGCGACGAGACGGAAGAAGGCGAGCGCGCCCTGCTGAACCTTGGCCACACCTTCTGCCACGCGCTGGAAAAGGCCACGGGCTATGGCGACCGGCTGCTGCACGGCGAAGGCGTCGCCATCGGCTGCGCGCTGGCGTTCGAGCTGTCATCCCGTCTGGGCCTGTGTTCGCAAGAGGCCCCAAGCCGGGTCCGCGCCCATCTGCGCGACATGGGCATGCTGGTCGATATCGCCCAGATCCCCGGCGACCTGCCGGGGGCCGAGGCACTGATGGACCTGATGGGGCAGGACAAGAAGGTGATCGACGGGCGCCTGCGCTTTATCCTTGCGCGCAGCATCGGCGAGGCTTTCGTGGCCGATGACGTGCCGGGCGACGCCGTGCTGACCCTGCTGCGCGATGCCCTGAAAGGCCGCTGAAACCTGTTGATGAGGGCAAACGCGAGGTCCGGGGCAGCGCACCGGACGTTGGCATGGTCATGTGCCGATTGGGGCGCTAGTGACGGAAATCCGTGCAATCCCATGCCCTTGGGCGGGACAGTTCAAGTAGACATTGTGATGAGATACGATTGGCTGGGGCGCCAGGATTCGAACCTGGGTATGTCGGTACCAAAAACCGATGCCTTACCGCTTGGCGACGCCCCAACCGTAGGCGGGTTATTAGCGAAGGCGGTTTGGGGCTGCAAGGGGCATTTGCGGGCATTTGTCGAAAACCGTCGCACCGGCAGCGGTTCTGTTCCCGATCGCTGTGGTTTCGGGCCATGCTGCCGCAGATGCCGCCGGACAGCGCCATTGCTGCGGCGGCGGGGGCGGGCTAAACCGCCCCGATGAGCTATGACGTGATCATTCTGGGGGCCGGGGCGGCGGGCATGTTCTGTGCCATCGAGGCCGGGCGGCGCGGGCGCCGGGTGCTGGTGATCGACCATGCCAAGGCGGCGGGAGAGAAGATTCGCATCTCGGGTGGGGGGCGGTGCAATTTCACCAATCTGGGGATTGCGCCCGACCGGTTCCTGTCGCGCAACCCGCGCTTCGCGCTGTCGGCGCTGAAACGCTACACCCAGTGGGATTTCATCGCGCGGATGGATGGCTGGGGCATCGGCTGGCATGAAAAGACGCTTGGGCAGTTGTTCTGCGACGGGTCGGCGCGGCAAGTCGTTGACGCGCTGGTGCAGGACATGCGCGACGCGGGCGTTGTGCTGTGGCTGGGCTGCGAGGTGGGCGGCGTGACGCAGGCCCCCGGTGGCTATGCCGTGGCAACGGCGCGGGGCGAGGTGCGGGCGGCTTCGGTGGTGGTGGCGACGGGGGGCAAGTCGATCCCAAAGATGGGGGCGACGGGGTTTGGCTACCGGATTGCCGAACAGTTCGGGCTGCCGCTGGTGGAGACCCGGCCCGGTCTGGTGCCGCTGACCTTTGCCGAACAGGAACTGGCCTGGATGGTGCCGCTGGCGGGGGTGGCGGTGCAGGGGCGGGTGACGGCGGGCCAGTCGGGAGGACGGGCCAGCTTTGACGAGGCGCTGCTGTTCACGCATCGCGGGCTGTCGGGGCCTGCGGTGTTGCAGGCGTCAAGCTATTGGCGCGAGGGCGAGGCGGTGGTGCTGAACCTGTGCCCCGGTCAGGACATGCCCGCCCTGCTGCGCGCGGCAAAGGCCGAAGCGGGGGGGCGGGCGCTGCGCACCGTGCTGGGCCACTGGCTGCCCGACCGGCTGGCCCGGCATATCGAGGCCGCACAGGGGGTGGATGCGCCGATGGCCGCCCTGCCCGGCGCGGTGCTGGATAGAGTGGCGGCGCAAATGACCGGCTGGTCGCTGACTCCGGTGGGGTCGGAAGGCTACCGCACCGCCGAAGTGACGCTTGGCGGGGTCGACACCGACGCGCTGGACGGGCGCACGATGCAGGCCAAGGGCTGCACGGGCCTGTATTTCATCGGCGAGGTGGTCGATGTGACGGGCTGGCTTGGCGGGTACAACTTTCAATGGGCCTGGTCGTCGGGCTGGGCGGCAGGGCAGGCCGTGTAAGTCTGCACAAATTCGTTGGAACGAATTTGCCAATTTCTTCGAAGAAATTGGGCGCGCTACACCCGCAGCGGGTTCGCCTTTGCCAGCCGGTCAAAGGCCATCAGGCTGTCGATCAGCGCGCCCATCTGGTGCAGCGGAATCATGTTGGGACCGTCGGAGGGGGCAGTATCCGGGGCCTCGTGCGTCTCGATGAACACCCCGGCAATCCCGATTGCCACCGCACAGCGCGCCATCACCGGCGCGAATTCGCGTTGCCCGCCGGATGAGGAGCCATTGCCGCCCGGCTGTTGCACCGAATGGGTCGCATCCATGATCACCGGGTATCCTGTGCGCGCCATGGTGGGCAGGCTGCGCATGTCGGCGACCAGCGTGTTATAGCCAAACGAGGCCCCGCGTTCGGTCAGCAAGATCCTGGTGTTGCCGGTGCTGGCCACCTTGTCTGCCACATTCGCCATATCCCAGGGGGCCAGAAACTGGCCCTTCTTCACATTGACCACTGCACCCGACTCGCCCGCCGCGATCAGCAGATCGGTCTGGCGGCACAGAAAGGCCGGAATCTGGATCACATCGACGACGGTTGCCGCCTCGCGCGCCTGGCCTGCGTCATGCACATCGGTCAGCACGGGCAGGCCGGTAGCGCGCACGGTCTCCAGCACCCTCAACCCGCCTTCGATGCCAAGGCCGCGCCGCCCCGACAGGGACGTGCGGTTGGCCTTGTCATAGCTGGCCTTGAAGACGAACTGCGCGCCAGCCTCCTTGCACACATCGCGCATGACACCGGCGATCATCTGGGCGTGGTCCAGACTTTCCAGCTGACACGGGCCTGCGATCACCAGCAGGGGCCGGTCATTGCCGACGGTCAGGCCACCAAACGCTACGTCTTTCATCATGCCACCCTTCAGCTGGAAACCTGTTCGCGCAGAATGGCGACGGTCATCGAGATCATCAGGTAGATACCCATGAAGATGAACAGGGTCACGAGCGTATTTTCAAAGGCGCGCGGATAGGTGGCCTCGTCCGGCGGGGTCGGGCTGACCGACAGCGACAGATAGCGCACCTGACGGTTGGCCTCGGCGCGGGCGGTTTCCATCGCTTGCAGGGATTGGCCCAGCAATAGCTGGCGGGTCTGCACATCGGCCTGCGCCACCATCAGCTCGCCCTGCACGGTGGCCAGCGACGCATTGCCGCCATCGCCGACGGTCAGACGCGACCGCATGTCGGCGATTTCCTGCTCCAGCGTGCCGATGCGGCGCACCAGCGGGTCCATCCGGGCCTTGTTCGGGGTTTCGTTCGATTCCATCTGCGCCAGCGACAGGCGGTCCTTGGTCAGCTGGGTTTCCAGCGAGCTGATCTGCGCGCTGAGCAGCGACACCTCGACCTCGGAGGACAGAACCTTGAACTTCTCTTGCAGCTCCACCACCTTGCGCTGCGAGGCCAGCGCGCCGGCCTCTGCTTCCTGATAGGCTTGGCGCGCACCATCCATCTGGTCACCGCGCAGGCGTTGGGTCAGGTGATCGACCTGTTCTTCGGCATAGCCGATCAACTGGCGCGCCCAGATGGCCGAAGTTTCGGGGTCGGTCGCCACCACCTCCAGCTTGATCAGGCCTTCGGTGGGGTCATAGGCGATCTTGACGTGTTTCTTGTAGACCTTGTAGGTGGCCTCGTCGCTGGCATCGGAGGCAAGCCGCTGAATGGGGTCAATGGCCGGATCCTGGAAATGCTTGCGAAAGCCGACATCGCCGTCCAGCCGCAGCATGGCGTCGCGCGATTGCAGATAGCCCTGCACCGCGATGCTGTCTTGCGAGGTGGCAAACTGCGTGCCCGAAAACAGCCCGCCCAGACCGGCTGCGGCCGGTTCGGACTGCTGGATCACGAATTCGGACCGGGTGGCATAAAGCGGCGTGGCCACCAGATAGAAATACCATGCCGCAATCAGCGTGGGCAGCAGGATGAAGAACGACATGCGGGTGGCCAGCAGGACCAGCCGCTTGCGGCGACGGCGGGCGATGTCTTGCTGGATCTTCTGGATTTCGACGACATGGTTCTGTTCGACCCGCACTTCGGTTGACGGCACCTGCATGGGTTTGATCGTCTGCGGCAGTTTGACCGCATCGCCGGGAATGGGCGTCAGCCCGCGGTTGGGGGTCGTGGACCCCGGCGTGGCTGGCCCGTCTGCATTGGCGATGTCCAGCAGGGTCGCGCGTTGAAACGGGTCCATGCCGTTCTGGCGCAGCAGGCGCACGGCGTCGTAATCCGAGGTGGGGGTCAGGTTGTGCTTTTGCGCCAGCCGCCGCGCCAGCCGCAACTGGCGGCCCGTCAACCCTTCGCGGCGGATGGCATCCAGCGTGGTGACGGCGGCGGGATCGTCGGCTGACGGGGCGGCAGACACTTCGGCTGCGGCGGCGCTGGCAAAGCGGCCGGGGCCAAAGCCGTCGTCATGGGTGTCGAACAGCATTTCGGGGGCGGCGTCATAGGGGCCGGGCGGAGGGGTCTGGGGGCGCGGCGCGGGTTGCGCAAGGCGCGGAGGCGCAGGGGCAGGGGTGGGGGCCGCGAGAGGGGCAAGAACGGCGGTTGCGGTGCGGGCAGGCGCGGGTTGCAGATCGCGGCGGGCCTCGGGCGCTGGCGGGGCCACGGGCACCACGGCCACGGCCGGGGCGGGGCGCGGCTGGATGGTCATGTCGGGGCGGCGCAGGTTATAGCGGCTAGCCTTGAGTTTGGTATTCATACAACCGTTTCGCTTCTTCGAGGGTATCGAACATGTAAAGCTGCCCATTGCGCAGCACGCCGGCGGACCGGCAGAATTTTTCCAGCGTTCCGGGCTGGTGCGACACGATCACCACGGTCGCGTTCTTCAGCCGTTCGCGCAAGATGCCCCCGGCGCGCCGGTTGAAGGCCACATCCTGCGAGGCCGGCATGCCTTCGTCGATCAGATAGATGTCGAATTCCAGCGCCAGCATCAGCGCAAAGGAAAACCGCGATTTCATGCCCGACGAATAGGTGGCCAGCGACAGGTCGAAGTATTCGCCCAGATCGCACAGCCACCGGCAGAAACTTTCCACATAATCGGGGTCAAGGCCATAGAGGCGCGCAATATAGCGCGCGTTTTCCTTGGCGCTGTGCTTGCTGATCACGCCCCCCATGAAGCCAAGCGGAAACGAGATGCGCGAGGAGCGGTGGATCTTGCCCTCATCGGGCTTTTCCAGCCCCGCCATCATGTTGATGATGGTGGTCTTGCCGGTGCCGTTGCTGGCCAGGATGCCCACGGAATTGCCGACCTCGACCCGGAAGGAGGCCCGGTCAAGGATCACCTTGCGGGTTCTGCCAGTCCAGAAGGATTTGGAGACGGACTCGAATTCGATCATGCCATGAACCCGGCCGTGCAGACCGCCGCCTCTTGCTTGTTTGCCATCATCACCTCTGGCATCCCACCTCAGACTTACCGGGTCTTTGTTAACGCCCGGTTTTCGGTTCTTCCAAGGCCCTGTCTAGCGTCGCAATGAGGCTCCATTATGTCTGATCTGTGGGGGGGCTGACAATCTTTGGTTTCGGGGTCTGGTTTCGGATCTGGTTTCGGGGTCTGGTCTTGCCATCGTCGTTTGACCGCGGCTTTCACCGTCAGCGCCGCACAAGGCGGGCCAGCCCGCCGGCCAGCCCTGCCGCTCCAAGGCTCAGCGCGGCCCCCAGACGGGCGGCCTCCTGCATCGCACCGCCGGGCAGCGCCCCGTCAATCGCCAGCAGCGGCACGGTAAAGCCAAGCCCCATGATCACCGCCACCATCAGACTGTCGCGCAGGCTGACCCCCGGCGGCAGGCGCAGGCCCGCCGTCAGCGCAACCGCCAGCCCGCCCAGCATCATGCCCAGGGGGCGACCCAGCCACAGGCTGCCCAGCAGAATGGTCGTGGTGGGGGCGAAGGCCGCGAAATCGATGCCGCCGCGCAGCAGGCCAAAGGCGAACAACACCACCGCCAGCGGCGTGATCAGCAGATGCGCCAGACGGTTCAGCGGGTCATGCAGATATTCCTCGGCCTCGGCGAACAGGCCGAAGGCGCGGTCGGCATGGGCAATGGCGGGAATGACCGGCAGCAGGCCAAGCGCGCCCGGCAGGCCCGAAGCCACGATCCCGACCCAGCTCAGCCCGCCCGCCAGCACATAGGGCCACAGCGCCAGGGTCGCGCGCTTGCGCCGTTCAGAGGCGGCGTCGGGCGGCCTGCGCCCCCAGGCCGCCCAGACCCCGGCACTGGCCAGCAGCGGCAACGCCAGCCACACCAGCCGCCCCGACAGGGCAGGATAGGCCAGCCCGAAGACCAGCAGAGCCAGAATGTCGGTGCCGATGCACAGCAGCAGCAACAGATGCAGCGCCGGGTGGCCCGGCCCGAACACCCATCGCCCAACCAGATAGGCCAGCACCACATCGGTCCCCAAAGGCACCGGCCAGCCGGTGCCGAAGGACGCCTCCTCGGCGGTCTGCAACCCCCAGGACAGCAGCAGCCACGCCCCCGCCGCCCCCGCCATGCCGCCCACCGTCAGCCCGAGCGGCAGATAGGCGCGGTTGCCGGTCAGCGCGCCACGGTCCAGGATAAGCGCCTCCCACAGCTCCTTGCCGACAAAGAAGAAGAACAGCGCCATCAGCCCGTCCGACACCACCAGCAGTGGCGTCAGGCTGACAGGCTGGGGTGCCAGCCACAGCGGCAAGGGCAGATCGGCCAGCCGCAATTCGACAAGGTCGTAATAGCTTGCGGGCGACAGGTTGACCCAAAGCGTGGCCAGGGCGACGCCCGCCAGCAAGGCAAGGGCAAAGCGGTGCAGAAAGGCGGAAACACGGTACATGACGGGCCAGATCCATGACTTCGGGACAGGATGACGCGGGGTAATCCCGCAGGCTGCGGGCTGCAAGCACAGCCTGCGGATTGCCGCAGGGTGTTGCAAGGGCGCATTGACAGGGGCAAGACCCGGTTTGCGCAGGTGCCGCAACAGGGGCATGGTGGGTCGATGGACCTTGCCGATGACATCCGCGCCTGCCGCCTGTGCGCGCCCCGCTTTGCCGCCACCGCCACGGCGCATGCGCCGCGCCCGGTGGCGTGGTTTGATCCGGCCGCCCGCATCCTGATTGCGGGGCAGGCCCCCGGCGCGCGGGTGCATGCGTCGGGCCGGCCCTTCACCGACCCCTCGGGTGACAGGCTGCGCGCCTGGATGGGGGTCGATGCGGCGGCGTTTTACGACAGATCACGGGTGGCGATCGTGCCGATGGCCTTCTGCTTTCCGGGTTACGATGCGAAGGGGGCCGATCTGCCGCCGCCGCCCCTCTGTGCTGCCACCTGGCGGGCGCGGGTGCTGGCAGAGTTGCCGGGCATTCGCCTGACCCTGCTGGTGGGCGGGGCGGCGATGCGCTGGCATCTGGGCCGCGTGCCGGTGACCGAAACCGTCGCCGACTGGCGCAGACATGCCGCAGGCGGCATCTGGCCCTTGCCGCATCCGTCCTGGCGCAATACGGGGTGGATCAGACGCAATCCGTGGTTCGAGGCAGAGCTGCTGCCCGAACTGCGCGCAAGCCTTGAGGCCATTCCATGACCCAGACCACCCCGCTGGACGCCGCCCACGCCGCTGTCTCGGCCCGCCCCGAGGATGACAGCCTGCGCCTGCGGTTTTACGAACGGCTGGCGGATGGCGAGATGTTCCTGCTGCTGGAAACCGAGGCGATCGGTGACACGCTGACCCCGCGCCTTTTCGAGTTGCAGGACGGCCCGGTGGTGCTGATCTTTGACCGCGAGGACCGGCTGGCCGCGTTTTCCGGCGGCATGGCACCCTATGCCGCGCTGCCGGGCCGGGTGGTGGCGGGCATGCTGAAGGGCCAAGGCATCGGGCTGGGGGTCAATCTGGGGGTGGCGCCCTCGTCGATGATGCTGCCGCCCGAGGCGCTGGACTGGCTGGCGCTGGCGCTGGAAACTGCGCCATCCGAGGTTCAGGCCAGACCGCAGGAATTTTTCGCCCCCAAGGGCCTGCCCGAACGGCTGATCGAGGGGCTGGACGCCAAGCTGGCGCGGGCGGCAGGTCTGGCCACGGCGGCCTTGCTGACAGGTGTGGAATATGCGGGCGGGCGGCGGGGGCATATGCTCGCGTTTCTGGACGCGGTGCCGGGCGCCGAGGATGCGCTGGCGCGGGCAGCCTCGGAGGCGCTGGTGTTTTCCGGCATCGAGGCGGGCGAGATGGACGTGGCGTTTCTGGACAGCGCAAGCCCGGTTGCCGTGGCCATGGGGCGGGTTGCGCTGCGCTATGACCTGCCGCTGATCGAACTGCCGCAAGAAAGACCCGCCCCCGGCAGCGAGCCGGCGAAGCCGCCTCGACTGCGCTAGGCGCGGATCTGTCCTGAAGCGCGGTTTCGGGGGGGAGGCCGGACCGGGGGTTTCACACCCCCGGACCCCCGTGGGATATTTGTGCACAGAGGATGAAAGGGGGGAGTGAAATTTGGGGTATCTTGATACCGTTAATTTAACGTATTGAAAAGAATGGATTAATAGTTGAATTCAGCCCTTGACTACGCAGGGCTGCCAAGGGATATACCGCCATCCGAGACAACGGCGGGTCTTTCCGCCATTCCTTATGGGATACTGACGATGAAAACCTTCTCCGCTACGCCTGCGGACATTGACAAGAAATGGATCCTGATCGACGCCGAAGGCATCGTTCTGGGCCGTCTTGCAACGATCGTGGCAAACATCCTGCGCGGCAAGAACAAGCCGACCTTCACGCCGCACATGGACATGGGCGACAACGTGATCGTCATCAACGCCGACAAGGTGCAGATGACCGGCAACAAGCGCAATGACAAGGTCTACTACTGGCACACCGGCCATCCGGGCGGCATCAAGCAGCGCACCGCGCGGCAGGTGCTGGAAGGCGCGCATCCCGAGCGTGTCGTGGTCAAGGCTGTCGAGCGCATGATCACCCGCAACCGTCTGGGCCGTGTGCAGATGACCAACCTGCGCGTCTACGCGTCGGCTGAACACCCGCATGAAGCACAGCAGCCCACCGTTCTGGACCTTGCGGCCCTGAACCCGAAGAACACCCGGAGCGCGTGACATGACCGAGATCAAATCCCTTGACGATCTGAAATCGGCCGTCGGTGCAGCCGCACCCGCAGCGCCGGTTGCCATCGCCCGCGTCGCCGTGCGCGACAAACTGGGCCGGTCCTATGCCACGGGCAAGCGCAAGAACGCGGTCGCCCGTGTCTGGATCAAGCCGGGCTCCGGCAAGGTCGTGGTCAATGGCAAGGTGATGGCGGAATATTTCGCCCGTCCCGTGCTGCAGATGATCCTGCGCCAGCCCTTCACCATCGCCAATGTCGAAGGCCAGTTCGACGTGATGGC
>JAZKGQ010000030.1:0-39185 GCA_040385825.1 Pseudomonadota bacterium
ATCTTGCCGAGAAAATTCTACTAATGCAGCCCCTTACTTTCGGGGGGGATTACCAAATGAAAAACGCCGCCCGGTTCGAGGCGGCGTTTCTTGTTCAAGGTGGGGGCCGCCGGGTTCGCCCACCCGTGCGGTATGGGGCCCGGGTCGTCCCGGCGAAGGCCGGGACCCCAAGCCTTCTTGCAACAGGAGTCCCGGGGCCCCGTCCTTCGCCGGGGCGAGGCGCATCCGCCACGCAAGAGAGCCGCGCACCCGTACAACGGGCCAGACGATCAGGCCCCGATCAGGCCCATCGATTCCAGCTTGAGGATCACCTGATGCGCGCAATGGTCGACATCGACATTCTCGGTGTCGACCACCAGTTCGGCCTTGGTGGGCGTCTCGTAGGGGTCGGAAATGCCGGTGAATTCCTTGATCTTGCCTTCACGCGCCAGTTTGTACAGGCCCTTGCGGTCGCGGCGTTCGCATTCCTCGACCGTGGTGGCGACATGCACTTCGATGAAGGCGCCGAAGGCCTCGATCATCTCGCGCACGGCGCGGCGGGTGGCGGTGTAGGGGGCGATCGGCGCGCAGATGGCGATGCCGCCGTTCTTGGTGATTTCCGACGCGACATAGCCGATGCGCTTGATGTTGATGTCGCGGTGTTCCTTGCTGAACCCCAGTTCCGACGACAGATGCTTGCGCACCACATCACCGTCCAGCAGGGTCACGGGACGCCCGCCCATTTCCATCAGCTTGACCATCAGCGCGTTGGCGATGGTCGATTTGCCCGACCCCGACAGGCCGGTGAAGAACACGGTGAACCCCTGCTTGGAGCGCGGCGGCGCGGTGCGGCGCAGTTCGGTCACCACTTCGGGGAAGCTGAACCATTCCGGAATATCCAGCCCTTCGCGCAGGCGGCGGCGCAGTTCGGTGCCGGAGATATCCAGCACGGTCGTCCCTTCCGGCACTTCGTTCGCCGGATAATACTGCGCCTTTTCCTGCACATAGACCATGTGTTTGAAATCGACCATCTCGATGCCCATTTCCGCCGAATGCTTGGCGAACAGTTCCTGTGCATCATAGGGACCGTAGAAATCCTTGCCCGCGCTGTTCTTGCCGGGGCCTGCATGGTCGCGGCCCACGATGAAATGGGTGCAGCCGTGGTTCTTGCGGATGATGCCGTGCCAGACCGCCTCACGGGGGCCGGCCATGCGCATCGCAAGGTTCAGTAGGGACATGGTGGTGGTGGACTGCGGGTATTTGTCCAGCACGGCCTCGTAGCAGCGGACGCGGGTGAAATGGTCCACGTCGCCCGGCTTGGTCATGCCGACCACCGGGTGGATGATCAGGTTGGCCTGGGCCTCACGCGCGGCGCGGAAGGTCAGTTCCTGATGCGCGCGGTGCAGCGGGTTGCGGGTCTGGAAGGCCACAACCTTGGTCCAGCCCATCTTGCGGAAAAATGCGCGCAGTTCATTCGGCGTGTCGCGGCGGGCCTTGAAGTCGTAATGCACCGGGGTCTGGATGCCCACGACCGGGCCGCCCAGATAGACCGCACCAGCCTGATTGTGCAGGTAGTTCACCGCCGGGTGGGCCAGATCGTCGGCGCCAAAGACTTTTGCAGCCTCGTTTGCCTTGTTGGGCACCCATTTGTCGGTGATCGACATGACCGCCAGAATAACGCCTTCGGCGTCGCGCAGGGCGATGTCCTGACCGGCCTCGATGCCTTCGGCAAACTTCTCGTTCACGTCCAGCGTGATCGGGATGGGGAACAGCGCGCCGCTGGCGGTGCGCATGTTTTCCACGACGCCGTCATAATCGGCCTCGGACATGAAACCCTTCAGCGGGTTGAAGCCGCCGTTCATCAGCAGTTCCAGATCGCAGACCTGACGGGCGGTCAGATCCCAGGACGGCAGATTGCCCGCCTCGACCTTCAGCTTCTGGGCGGACTCGTAGGAAACATACAACTCGGGGACAGGGGCGAGGTTTGGCATGGACATCAGATCGGGCCTTTCGAAAATACCAGACGGTGGGCAGAGCATCCACCAATTGCGCGGGGCAATACCGCGCGTGAGGGGGGATGGGCAAGCGATGCAGCGCCGCAGCGTGCAAAAAAGTCGCAAATGCTGCGGTTTTCGCGCAGCTTGGTCAGAATTTCCGCAGCGCAGCAATCCGACGGGAGAAACGGGTCAGATACAGTGCCCGCGGGTTCAGGGGAAAAAGAATTGCGCAATCTCTCAATTGAGATACAGTCGTGCGGGTAATAGCAGAGGTGCGCCGTGCCAGTTCAGACGTCCATGCTGCATGTCCGTGTCGATCAGCAGCTAAAAACCAAAGCTGCCGAGGCGCTGGAAGGCGTTGGTTTGACCCTGTCTGATGCCGTGCGGATATTGCTTGTCAGGGTTGCTGCCGAAGGGGGGTTGCCCGCAGGTTTGACAGCAGACCCCGATGCTTATGACGCATGGTTTCGGGCCAAGGTGCTGGAGGCGCTGGATGATGTCCGCGACTCGGTCCCGCATGACCAGGCCATGGCGGAAGTTCAGTCAGCCATAGACAAGAAACGCCTTGCCAAGGCTTGAATGGCGGCCCGCCGCGATTGCCGACCTCGTGTCGATTGTCGACTATATCGCAGACGACAATCCGGTCGCAGCGCAGGCGCTGAAAGACGAAATCGAGGCCAAGGTCGCCCTGCTGCCCCACGCGCCGCGCTTCTACAGGCTTGGCCGGGTCAAGGGCACGCGGGAAATGATCGTGCGCCCCAACTATGTGTTGATCTATGCCGAAGCGGCAAAGACAATCACTGTTCTTCGGGTGCTTCATGCAGCGCAGCAATGGCCGTGATCATGGCAAATGCCGCGCTGCAAAAATCTTGGTGCCCAGACCTTACTGTCCGGCCCAGACCTTACTGCCCCGCAAGGAACTTTTCGGCATCCAGTGCGGCCATGCAGCCCATGCCGGCCGAGGTGACGGCCTGACGGTAGATGTGGTCGGTCAGATCGCCCGCCGCGAACACGCCGGGAATGGCGGTGCGGGTGCTGCCCGGTTCGACCTGCACATAGCCGCCCGAATGCAGCGGCAACTGGTCTTTCACCAGCTCTGACGCCGGGGCATGGCCGATGGCGACGAAGAAGCCCGAGCAAGGCACGTCGGTCACATCCCCGGTCAGCACGTTGCGCGCACGGACGGCGGTGACGCCAAGCGGGGCCTCGTCGCCCAGCACTTCGGTCACTTCGTGGTTCCACAGCATGGTGATCTTGGGGTGCTTGAACAGACGGTCCTGCATGATCTTTTCGGCGCGCAAACTGTCGCGACGGTGGATCAGCGTCACCTTGGACGCGAAGTTGGTCAGGAACAACGCCTCCTCGACCGCCGTGTTGCCGCCGCCGATCACCACAATCTCCTTGCCGCGATAGAAGAACCCGTCGCAGGTGGCGCAGGCAGACACGCCAAAGCCCTTGAACTTTTCCTCGGACGGCAGGCCCAGCCATTTGGCCTGCGCGCCGGTGGCCAGAATGACCGCATCGGCGGTGAAGGTGGTGCCACTGTCCGCCTGCGCCACGAAGGGGCGCTGCGACAGATCAAGGCTGCTGATGTAGTCGGAAATGATTTCCGCCCCCATGGCGCGGGCGTGGTCTTCCATGCGCACCATCAGGTCGGGGCCTTGGACATGGGTGTCGCCGGGCCAGTTTTCGACCTCGGTGGTGATGGTCAACTGCCCGCCGGGCTGGATGCCCTGCACCAGGATCGGGTTCAGCATCGCGCGCGCCGAATAGACCGCCGCCGTATAGCCCGCTGGCCCCGAGCCGATGATCAGAACCTTCGTATGCCGTGTCTCGCCCATGGTGCCCCTCTTGTCTTTGCACCGTTGATATATGCAAAGCGGCAAGGGGCGGAAAGCCCTGCGACGTTGCGTAAGGCAGGCCGTTTGCGACAGCAAATTGCGCAGTTGTGAAACATTGTTGCGCAAGGGTGGGGTTCGGCCTACATGATGGCCCAGATCGGTTCAGCTTGCGGCGGAATCGGAAATCGCGGCCTCTCGTTTCACTCGAACGCGTTTTCCGATGCCATCTGTTTGCGTGAAAACCTGAACCGCTTTAGCACAAGGAGCCTCCCATGGCCGGATCGAAGCTGGACCCCATTGACCGTCACATTCTGGCCGAATTGCAGGCCGATGGCCGGATGACCAATGTGGAACTGGCCAGCCGGGTGGGCATTTCCGCGCCGCCCTGCCTGCGCCGGGTGCGCACGCTGGAAGAACAGGGCTATATCACCGGCTATCACGCCGACATCGACGCACGCGAGTTGGGGTTTGAGGTGCAGGTGTTTGCCATGGTGCGGCTGCGCAGTCAGGCCGAGGTGGACCTGTCGGCTTTCGAGCAGCGCTGTCGCGACTGGCCCTTGGTCCGCGAATGCCACATGCTGAACGGCGAGATCGATTTCATCCTGAAATGTGTGGCGCCGGACCTTTCGACCTTTCAGAATTTCCTGACCGAAGGGCTGACCAGCGCCGACAATGTGGCGTCAGTGAAGACCAGTCTGGTGATCCGCTGTGCCAAGGATCTGCCGGGGTTGCCGTTCGAGGTGCTGGAAGCCCGGCTGGCGAAAACCGCCTGACCGGGCGGCCTTGCCCCCATAATGCGGACCCCCATAATGCGGATAGGCGGCCCCTTTTGTGGCGTGCAGAGGACACACCGGGGCCGCCTTACCGAGCATCAATCCCGAAGCCAGTACGAGCATACTGGTCGGTAACGCCGGGTAGGGGTGCCCCGAAACACATCGTCAGATGTGGTCCTGCGGGTCTTATCGTCGCCCATCCAGCGTCCTGTTGGTACAGAGGGACATCTGTAGGGCAAGCTGTGGCCCAATTCGGGCAGGTGGTCAAAGTTAATTCTTGATTGGGGCAGGCAGGGCGGACGATCCTGATGCTGTGCCGGGATTGTCTTTCGTCCCGTCAACAATCGCCGCCGCAATCGGCCCGCTTGGGCCGATCCGCGATTCGGGGCATCAGCGGGCGGCCAGCGTCACGCGCTGCGGCTTGACCGGGGCGGGCGTCGCATCGAACAGCGATTGCGGTTTGCGGCGCACGCCGCGCATCCAGGGAAAGCTGGGCAGCGGCTCTGCCGAGGCAGCAATCACCGACTGCAACCAGCGGCGATCCGACTTGCGGGTCTGGGTCGGGGTGTTGGCGTCTGCGTTGGTCGACATGTCGTCCTCCTGATCTGCGGTCGTTCTGACCTTGGGATCACTCTGACGTGGCAATGCGGCGCGGTTTTGGCTGATCTTTGGTCAATTGCGGCCTTTTCCAGTTTGGCAACAATCGGAATGTGGCGGCCCTATTTTCAGCATTTTCAGGGGAAATCGGCGCATGGCGCGCGACAATCGGCTGACCGGCCCCCGATTGTTGCCAGTTTTGCCGCAATCCTACAGCCGGATCACCGAAATCAGCCGGCCATAGTCGGCCTCGCCCGCATGGGTGGTGCGCCGGAACGAGAAAAACCTGTCCGGGTCGCGGTAGGTGCAATGCCGAGTCCATTCGGCATGGCCGACCCCGGCCTCGCGCAGACAGTGCAGGCCGAAGGCGGGCAGGTCGAACAGCATCCGGTCGCCGGGGCCCTGGGCAAAGAACCGGGCATGGCGGGGATCATCGGCGGTGAACGTGTCAAAGAATTCCGGTCCCACCTCATAGGCCGACTGGCTGATGCAAGGGCCGATCACGGCCGAAATATTGGCCCGGTCGGCGCCAAGCCCTTCCATCGCGGTCAGAACGGCCTCCAGCACCCCCAGATGCGCGCCGCGCCAGCCGGCATGGGCGGCCCCGATCACCTGGGCGCGGGCATCGCAGAACAGCACCGGCTGGCAATCGGCCGTCAGCACGCCAAGGCCGACGCCGGGGGTGGCGGTGACCATGCCATCGGCGCTTGGGCGCGGGCCGTTGCCCAGTGGCCCGGTGACATGCACCACATCGGGGGAATGTATCTGGTTGATGGTCAGCAGATGATCGGCGTCGATCCCCATGGCGCGTGCCACCCGCGCGCGGTTGATCGCCACCACCTCGGCCAGATCGCTGGACCCCGGCCCGCAATTCAGGCCAAAGAATATGCCGGACGAGGCCCCCCCCTTGCGGGTGAAGAACCCATGGCGCACCGGCAGCGCGTCCGACGTGACAATCTCTAGCAGCGGCTCCAGCATCAGGCGGTTCCGGGTGGGCTTGGGTGTCTTGCAGGGTGCAAGGCCAGCACTTTGAACAAGGTTCCCATTTCTGCGGGGTCGGTCAAGCGCCGTTTGGCTGCAAGATGGTTTTCCAGCGCGGTGCCTGAGAGTGACTGGGCCAGCCGTTCGGCGCGCGCGTCGATGCCAAGCGCGGTCAGCACGGCCCCTTGGGGGACATAGGCATGTGCGGCAGGCTGGGCCGCATGGGCCAGTTCGGCGAAATCGACATGGGCGGTCAGATCGGCCAGCCCCGGTTCGGCCAAAGGGTCGGTAGGGGCGTGGTGGCGCAGCGCCTGAAACGTGTCGCCGCATGACCGCCAGCCGCCGTAATCCACGATCAGCGCCGCCCCGCCGTGGCGCGCGATGGTGGCGCCGATCCGGGCGGCAATGGCGCGGGCGGCGGGGCAAATCTCTACCACGTCGCCGGGGGTGGTGTCGGCAAGCCGGTGATCCAGCGCGGCAATCGGTGCCGGGTGGGATTGCCCAAGGGTCAGCGCATCACCCGCCAGCCCCACCATGGTTTCGCACCAGCCCTGCGCGTGGCGGGTGAACTGGCGGATCGGCAGGGCATCGAAAAATTCATTCGCCAGCAAGAACAGCGGGGCGTCATCGGGCAGGGCCTCGATGCGGTCGGCCCATGTGATGTCATGCCCGGCCAAAACCTGCGCCTGCCTTGCCCGCAAGGGGGCAGAGGCCTCGACCAGCACGATGCTTGCCGCCGCATGGAACCCCGGCACAGCCCTGGTCGCCCGCAGGACATCGGCCATCAGGGTGCCGCGACCGGGGCCAAGCTCGGCCAGGGTAAAGCCGGGCGATCCCTGATCCAGCCAGGCCTGCGCCAGGCACAGGCCCAGCAATTCGCCGAACATCTGGCTGATCTCGGGCGCGGTGGTGAAATCGCCTGTGGTGCCGAACGGATCACGCGTGGCGTAATAGCCGTGATCGGGGTGCAGCAGGCAATCGGCCATGTAGTCGGCAAGGCTGACCGGCCCGCTGGCCGCGATCCGCGCGGCGATCAGACGGGCCAGCGGCGTCATGCAGGCTTTGCCCGCAGGATGAACCACAGCCCCACAAGGATCATCGGCAGCGACAGCACCTGCCCCATGGTCAGGCCATAGCCTGCGACGTGCCAGGCAAGGCCCAAGGGATTGCCGTCGGTCACGAATTGCGCGTCGGGCTGGCGCACGAACTCGACCAGGAACCGCGCAATGCCATAGCCTGCGAAGAACACCCCCGCCACCCGGCCCGGCAGGGCGAGCCAGCCCTTGCGCCACACCAGCCAAAGCAGCACCGCGCCAAGGATCAACCCCTCCATCGCGGCCTCGTACAACTGGCTGGGGTGGCGGGCGCAGATGCCCTCGATGCCGCAGGCCTGTGCGGCGGACCCCGGAAACGCCACGCCCCAGGGCAGGGTGGTGGCGCGGCCCCACAGCTCGGCGTTGATGAAATTGGCGATCCGGCCCAGCAACAACCCCGGCGGCGCGGCCATCGCCATCAGATCGGCGGCAGACAGCATCGGGATGCCTTCGCGGCGGCAGAAGATGTAGCCCGCAACGACCACCCCCAGAAAGCCGCCATGAAAGGACATGCCGCCCTCCCACACTTTCAGGATCTGGCCGGGGTTCTGCCAATAGGTGCCGGGCTGGTAGAACAGCACATAGCCCAGACGCCCCCCCAGGATCACCCCCAGGATCACCCAGGTCAGCAGCCGTTCCACCTGTTCCGCCGTCATCGGCGCCACGCCGCCCGGCCACAGCCGGGGCGTGTTGACGGCGCGGGTGACCATCTGCCAGCCGACAATCAGCCCGACAATATAGGCCAGCGCATACCAGCGCAGCGCCAGCGTCACCCCGAACAGGGTGAAAGACACGATATCGGGTGACAGGTTCGGAAAGGGAATATAGGTCATGGGGCCTCGCTTTGACCTGCGTTGTCCGGGCTGGGGGCTTGCTTGTCAATCGCGCCCGGTGCGCGCGATGCGGCGATCAGCGCCTTGTGAACAGGGGGCCGTCACCGCATATAGGAAGGAAGATTTGCGAAAGGATCCCGCCATGCAGACCCGCAACAAGTTTTTCGACGACATGAGCGCGCTGATGACCAACGCCATGGGCGTGGCCCAGGGGGCCAAGACCGAGGCCGAAACCGCCATGAAGGGCATGATCGACCGCTGGATGGCCGACCGCGATTTCGTCACCCGCGAAGAATTCGACGCCGCCCGCGCGATGGCCGTAAAGGCGCGTGAGGAAAACGCAAGCCTCGAGGCCCGGATCGCAGCGCTGGAGGCCGCGCTGGCACCCAAGGGATAAGGCCGCAGGGGTTGTACGGGACAAGTCCGGGGGACCGTTTCGGGGGCAGCCCTATCGCCCCCTCGACGCCGCCAGCACCAGCAACCCGCCCGCGATGGCCCAGTTCTTGACGAAAATCGACATCTGCCAGCCATCGCCGGGGATGAAGTGAAACACGCTGGTCAGCATGCAATAGGCCGCCCCCGCCAGTGCTGCCGCCTGTACCCGACCGGGCAGCAGCAACCCAACCGCCACGCCGGCGTTGAACACCAGCGCAGGCCAGACCAGCCAAGCGGGCC
This sequence comes from Pseudomonadota bacterium, assembly GCA_040385825.1. GTDB lineage: Bacteria > Pseudomonadota > Alphaproteobacteria > Rhodobacterales > Rhodobacteraceae > JANNNF01. Next base: position 8,771 of record JAZKGQ010000030.1, read on the forward strand.
AGCCAAACCCCGCCAGCAACCCCTGCACCGCCGCCGGGTCCGTGGCCTTTTGCACCACCCCCGCCACGAACAGCCCCGCAATCAGGATGCGCCCGACAAGGTCAAGCCATGCAATCATGTGGATTTCAGAACCGACTGGCTGGGTAGCCGATCTGCGCGAATTTTCGCAACAGCTTCTGAATAGGCCTTGGGAACATCAAGCTCAGGATGCACTCGTGACAGTTTCAGCATGCGAAAGTGAGTGTCTGCAGCCGTTTCATAGTGGTTGATGAAGGCGATGTTTACGACAGCACCTGTAATCGCCCCCAAGATCGGCACAGCCTGCGACCCTAGTTTTGTCAGCAACCGCGCGGCAAACTCGCTCGAAACTTTGGAAATCAACCCGGAAACGGCCTGTCCGTTTATCAGCATCCGGCTACTGACAAAGGAACTGCTGGCCGCATCGTCCATGGCATCTGGCCCACCGCTACAGAACACGGCCAGACATTCCCGCCTGATGGTTTCGTCTGCAGGATCAAAGCCGTGTTGCCGCGCTACCTTCTGAATAGTATTGAAAATCAAGGTGGTAGAGGCAAGAAGGTCTGGCGCAAGTCCGATAAAGCCAAACCAGCCACCCACTGAACCGGAAACTGCCGCGCCAATTTTGTTTGTGGTCATCGGCAGATCTCGTATCGTCTGAACCGAGTCTGCACTTGAAGACATGTTGTACAAGTGTTCAAAAATAGGTTCGATGCCGCTTTGAAGGGCCTGTGGCGTCAAACCGAACAGTCTTGTCATGGCCAAGTCACTTAACTTGCCAATTGTCTGCACGCCCTTCATCAGAATGCCTGTGGAGTCTATCTGTTGGCGTGCAACACTAAGCAACTCCGTCTGAACAGTGTCGGGCAGATAAACCAGAAGTTCGTTTGTCATGTCATTACTTTTCAATAAGTTCACCGAAGCACAGTGTTCCCTGCTTTCAGCCAAGATTGCAACATTTCCTTCTTTTAACCACCAAGCACAACGGCGCCCCCTCATATCCCCTCCTTCACCGCCTCCATCGCAACATAGGTACTGGTCGAGGTGACATGCGGCAGCGAGGTGATGTGTTCGGCCAGCACGCGGCGGTAATCGGCGATGCTTTGCGTGCGCACCTTCAGCAGGTAGTCAAAGCGTGACGCGATCATGTGGCATTGCTCGACCTCGGGCACCGCCAGCACGGCCTTGTTGAAGGCCTGCAAGGCCGCCTCGCGGGTGTCCGACAGGCGCACCTCGACAAAGGCCACATGCGATTGTCCCATCTTGATCGGGTCCAGAATGGCGCGGTAGCCGGTGATCACCCCGGCCTCCTCCAGCCGTTTCATCCGGGCCTGTGTGGGGCTTTTCGACAGCCCGATGCGACGGGCCAGTTCCACCGCGCTGATGCGGCCGTCGGTTGCCAGCACCCGCAGGATGGCCTCGTCAAATCGGTCCATCTCGGCCCGGTCTTTTGTCATGGCTTTCCCCTGAATTTCCGCCGTATCGCCTGCATACCACGGGTAAATCAGGAAAACAGCCGGGCAGATTGCGTGTACCTTGGGCAAAACAGGAGTCTGCCATGCCCCGCGACAACACCGACGCCAACTGGACGATCATCGACACCCAAGCTCTGGCGGATGAGGCGGGGCTGGTGCAGGCCCTGACCCTGCAAGCGGGGCTGGACCCTGCCGCCCGCGCCCGCATCACCGCCGCCGGGGCCGACCTTGTGCGCCGGATCCGGGCAAGCGTGAAGCCGGGTCTGATGGAGGTTTTTCTGGCCGAATACGGCCTGTCGACCGAAGAAGGCATCGCCCTGATGTGTCTGGCCGAGGCCCTGTTGCGGGTGCCCGACGCCACCACGATGGACGCGCTGATCGAAGACAAGATCGCGCCGTCGGACTGGGGCCGCCATCTGGGGCGGTCGGCCTCATCCTTGGTCAATGCCTCGACCTGGGCCTTGATGCTGACCGGAAAAGTGCTGGAGGACGCCGAACCCGGCATCGCAGGCCACCTTCGCAACGCGATCAAGCGGATGGGTGAACCTGTGATCCGTACCGCCGTCGCCCGCGCGATGAAGGAAATGGGCCGCAACTTCGTGCTGGGCGAAACCATTGATCTTGCGATGAAACGCGCGCGCGACCTGGAAGGGCAGGGCTATACCTACAGCTATGACATGCTGGGCGAGGCGGCCCGGACCGAACATGACGCGCGGCGCTATCACCTGTCCTATTCCGCCGCGATCACCGCCATCGCCCGTGCCGCCAAGGGCGACGACATCCGCACCAACCCCGGCATTTCGGTCAAGCTGTCGGCGCTGCATCCGCGGTACGAGGTCGCAAAACGGGCAAGGGTGATGGAGGAACTGGTCCCCCGCGTCCGCGCGCTTGCGGGCCTTGCCAAGGCGGCGGGCCTGGGCTTCAACATCGATGCCGAGGAAGCCGACCGTCTGGCCCTGTCGCTGGAGGTGATCGAGGCCGTGCTGTCCGACCCGGCGCTGAAGGGGTGGGATGGCTTTGGCGTGGTGGTGCAGGCCTATGGCCGCCGCGCCGGGGCCACCATCGACTGGCTGCATGCGCTGGCGACACGGCTGGACCGCAGGATCATGGTCCGGCTGGTCAAGGGCGCCTATTGGGACGCCGAGGTGAAACGGGCGCAGGTTCTGGGTCTGGCCAGTTTCCCGGTGTTCACCCGCAAGCAGGCGACCGATGTGTCCTACATCGCCCATGCCCGCAAACTGCTGGGGCTGACCGACCGCATCTATCCGCAGTTCGCCACCCACAACGCCCATACCGTGGCCGCGATTCTGGACATGGCGACCGACAAAAGGGCGTTTGAATTTCAGCGCCTGCACGGCATGGGCGAACGGCTGCATGACATCGTGCTGACCGATCAGGCCACGCGCTGCCGCATCTATGCCCCGGTCGGCGCGCATCGTGATCTGCTGGCCTATCTGGTCCGCCGCCTGCTGGAAAACGGCGCGAACAGCAGCTTTGTCAACCAGATCGTGAACGAGGAAGTCCCGCCCGAAACCGTCGCCGCCTGCCCGCTGACCGCGATGGAAAAGCTGACCCCGATTGCCAGCCCGGCCCTGCCCACCGGGCCGCAACTGTTCGGCATGCGGCGCAATTCGCAAGGCTGGGATCTGACCGATGCCGCCGATCTGGCGCGCGTCAATGCCGCCCGCGCGCCTTTCGCGGAAAGCATGTTCACCGCCGCCCCCCGCCTTGCCGGCCCCGCAAGCGACGGTCCCACCATTCCGGTTCACAACCCTGCCACCGGCGCCCTGATCGGCCATGTCCAGCCCGCCACCGCCGCCGATGTGGCAACCGCCCTGACCCTTGCCACCCCGTGGACAGCCCCGGCATCTGACCGCGCCGCCACCTTGGCTCGCGCCGCCGACCTGTTCGAGGAAAACTTCGGCCAGATATTCGCCCTGCTGGCGCGCGAGGCTGGCAAGACCCTGACCGACGCGGTGGGCGAATTGCGTGAAGCGGTCGATTTCCTGCGCTATTACGCCGCCGGGGCCGGCCAACTGCGCAACCCCGCGCGCGGTACCTTTGCCTGCATCTCTCCCTGGAACTTCCCGCTTGCGATCTTCGCAGGCCAGATCGCCGCCGCCCTCGCCGCTGGCAACGCGGTGCTGGCCAAACCCGCCGACCAGACCCCGCTGATCGCCGCCCTTGCGGTGGACCTGGTGCTACAGGCTGGCGTGCCGGCACCCGCCCTGCAACTCCTCCCCGGTGGTGGCGAGATCGGCGCGGCCCTCACCGCCAGCCCCAAGATCCACGGCGTCGCCTTCACCGGGTCCACCGCCACCGCCCTGAAAATCCGGGCTGCGATGGCGGCCAGTGGCAACCCGACTGCCCCGCTGATCGCCGAAACCGGTGGCCTGAACGCCATGCTGGTGGACAGCACCGCCCTGCCCGAACAGGCGGTGCGCGATATTCTGGCATCGGCCTTCCAGTCCGCCGGCCAGCGCTGTTCGGCCCTGCGCTGCCTCTATGTGCAGGAAGATATTGCCGAAACCGTGCAGCACATGCTGTTCGGCGCGATGGATGACCTTGCCATGGGCGACCCGTGGGATCTGGCGACCGACACTGGCCCGGTGATCGACGCCGCCGCCCACAGCGCCATCGCGGGTTACATCGCCGAGGCCGCACAGGAAGGCCGCGTCCTCAAACACCTGACCGCCCCCAGATCCGGCACCTTCATCCCCCCCACCGTGATCCGCGTTCCCGGCATCGCCGCCATGCCAAAGGAAATCTTCGGCCCGGTCCTGCACATCGCCACCTTCAAGGCGAGTGAGATCGACAGGGTGGTCGATGCCGTCAACGCCACCGGTTACGGCCTGACCTTCGGCTTGCACACCCGCATCGACGACCGCGTGCAGCACATCGTGGACCGGCTGCATGTCGGCAACACCTATGTCAACCGCAACCAGATAGGTGCTGTGGTAGGCTCTCAACCCTTTGGCGGCGAAGGGCTTTCGGGCACCGGGCCCAAAGCGGGCGGTCCCGAGTACCTGCACCGCTTCACGCAGAAACCCGCCCCCGCAGGCCAACCCGGCCCCGCCATCCCCGAGGCGCAAGTGGCCGAGGCCCTGTCGCGCCGCCAACCCACGCCATCGCGCAGCCTCAACCTGCCGGGGCCAACGGGCGAGTCGAACCGCCTGACCCTGACCCCGCGCGCGCCGCTGCTGTGCCTTGGCCCCGACAGCACCGCCCAAGCCACCGCCATCCGCGCGCTTGGCGGCCAGGCGATTGATGCGGCAGGCCTCGACCCGCAGGCGCTGACCCGCCTGCACGGCTTTGCGGGCGCGGTCTGGTGGGGCGATGCCGCCACCGCCCGCAGCTATGCGCAGGCCCTGGCACAGCGCAGCGGCCCGATCCTGCCGCTGATAGGCGATGTGCCCGACCTTGGCCATGTCATGCTGGAACGCCATGTCTGCATCGACACCACTGCCTCGGGCGGCAATGCGCAACTGCTGGCCGAGGTCGGCAACACTTGACGAAACCGCCCGGATCGGGAACCTGTGACCCATGTTCCCGATCCGCGACCACAACCCGTCAGGCCGAACGCCCTATGTGACCATCGCGCTGATGGCGGCGAACATTCTGGTGTTCTGCGCCTATTGGCTGACCCTGACCGACGGCCAGATCGGCTGGTTCCTGTATACCTGGGGCATCGTTCCGGGCCGGCTGATGGCAGGGCAGGGGATCGAGACGCTGGTGACCCACATGTTCGTGCACGCAGGCTGGATGCATCTTGCGGGCAACATGCTGTTCTTGTGGATCTACGGCGACAACCTTGAATCCGAGATGGGCCATGGCGGCTTTCTGCTGTTCTACCTTGCCGCGGGCCTTGCCGCCGCAGGCCTGCAATCGGCGGCCGATCCGTGGTCGGATATTCCCATGGTCGGCGCGTCGGGGGCCATTGCCGGCGTGATGGGGGGCTATCTGCTGCTCTATCCGCGCGCCAAGGTCGATGTGCTGTTCATCTTCGTGATCTTCTTCCGCATCTTCCCGATCCCGGCCTGGATCGTGCTGGGCCTGTGGTTCGGCATCCAGATGGTTTCGGGCCTTGCGGTCCCGTCAGACGAGGGCGGCGTCGCCTATCTGGCGCATATCGGCGGCTTTGTTGCGGGCGTGATCTTCGCCCTGCCAGTCTGGTTGCGGCGGGGGGCTGCCGCCTATTGGCAGCGCACGGAAGGCCACCCGCCCCACCCCGAAACCGCCTACAAACTGTCCAGGTCCCGTATCCCGACGGTCAGGCGCTGACTGCCTAAAACTTGACTCTAATTTTCATCCTCTGTGCACAAATATCCCGGGGGTGCGGGGGCTGGCCCCCGCTCCGCCGGTCCAACCCTCACCCCCGGATGATCTTGCGGAACGGCTCGAACAGTGCGTCGTTGCCGGCAATGATCGTGCCGTGGATCAGCGGGTCCTGCCCGTCGCGGATGGCCGAAAACATGCCGCCCGCCTCTTTCACCAGCAGCGATCCCGCCGCCAGATCCCAGGGGTGCAACTCGCGTTCCCAGTATCCCTCGTACCGACCTGCCGCCACATAGGCCAGATCCAGCGCGGCAGCCCCCCACCGGCGCACCCCGGCGCAGGCGGGCATCAGGCGCGCCAGATCCTGCATCATCGCGGGCAGGGTTTTCTTCGCGCCGAACGGGATGCCAGTGGCAAACACGGCGTCCGACATCGACCGCCGCCCCGACACCCGCAGGCGTTTGGAATCGTTCATCCAGGCGCCCGAGCCTTTTTCGGCCCAGAACATCTCGTCCTTGGCCGCGTCATAGACCACGGCGGACACGATCTCGCCCTTGTGTTCCAGCGCGATCGACACCGCCCAATGCGGCATGCCGTGCAGGAAGTTGGTGGTGCCGTCCAGCGGATCGACGATCCAGCGGCGGGTGGGGTCCGCGCCTTCCGTCTCGCCGGTTTCCTCGCCCAGCCAGCCATAGGTCGGGCGGCCCGTCATCAGGTCTTCCTTGATCACGCGCTCGGCTTCGCGGTCGGCCTTGCTGACGAAATCCCCCGGCCCCTTGGACGAGACTTGCAGGTTTTCCACCTCGCGGAAGTCCTTGACCAGAACCCGCCCCGCCTTGCGCGCGGCCTTGATCATCAGGTTGAGGTTGGCACTGCCTTGCATGGAAAAACTCCGCGTCCATCTGAAGTGCCGGGGCATACACGTCCGGGGGCCGGATGGGAAGGCCCGCGCTGTGCAATCACCCCATGTGGCCTTGGCTGCCCGTCTGAACCCTCAAATCCAGCGGAAACTGCCGTCCGGGTTGCGGATGCGGTAGCGCCCGTTGCCGGGGTTGTGCTGGAAATCGCCCGCATTCAACCCCATCGCCCGCCCGCCCACCTGATTCAGTTGCAGGGTCGAACAGGCGATCCAGTGAATGGAAATCTCGTCGCCCTGCCGCATCTCGCCCGCAAGCCCGCTGAACAATTCGGAAAGGTTGGCTTCTTCGCCTTCCGGCACACCCAGCACCATCGAGTCATTGCCCCAATGGCCCTTGTTCAGGGCGTTTTCGGCGGTCGTGGTCCAGTCGTCGGGCTGGCCGGAAATCTTCATGTTCGGACATTGCGAGAATTCTGTGATGATGCGATCGTTCCGGGTAAAGGTTCCGGCAAGGATCTGCCGCTCCATGCCGGTCATCAGGTTCTTGGCAAAGTGAGTGTAGAAATACACCGACACGCCCCGCGGCACCTTGGTATAGCCATATTCGGGCTTCCAGCCGCCATGGCCGCTCAGAAACAAGTGCTTCACAATATCTCTCCTCCACGCCCCGGTGAACAATGACGCGAGGGTAAGGCAACATGCCGCGAATCTCAAATCCTCTGATGCTGCGGCAGGCGATTCGCCAACGGCCCCCATGCAGGGGTAACATCGCTGGGCACTACCGCTGCAATTTCACCGGCTCGGACCGACCCAGTTTCAGGAAATGCGCCATGAAGGGCTTGGCGCTGTCCTCGCTGCGGGTGGCGGCATAGAGGCGTTTGGTGATCACCCCCGGTCCCAGGGCCCGTGTCACATAGTCGGGTTTGGATTTCACCTCGCGCAGCACCCAGTCGGGCAGCACGGCGACGCCACGGTTTGATCCGACCAGCATCAGGATCACGGCGGTCAGTTCCACCGTGCGCTGTGCGCGGGGTTCGACCTTGGCGGGCGTCAGCAGTTCGGAAAAGATGTCCAGCTTGTCGCGCGTCACCGGATAGGTGATCAGCACCTGATCCCGGAAATCTTCGGCCACCACCACATCCCTGGTGGCCAGCGGATTGGACGCCGCGGCAACCAGCGTCGGGTGATAGTCGAACAGCGGGTTGAAGGTGATGCCCTGCATTTCCATCGGGTTGGAGGAAATCACCAAGTCCACCTCCTCGCGGTTCAGGGCGGGCAGGGCGTCGAAGGCCAGGCCGGCGCGGATGTCGACATCCACCTCGGGCCAGGCGTGGCGGAACAGTTCCAGCACCGGAAACAGCCAGTCGAAACAGGCGTGGCATTCGATGGCGATGTGCAGGCGGCCCGTCTTGCCCGACCGCAGCGCGCGGAATTCCTCCTCCATCGCGTCGATTTCCGGCAGTATCCTTTCGGCCGCCCGCAACATCCGTATGCCCGCCGCCGACAGCGTCATCGGTTTGGACCGGCGAACGAACAACTCCATCCCGGCCTGATCCTCCAGCCCCGCCACCTGATGCGACAGCGCGGATTGGGTCATGTTCAGCATTTCGGCCGCGCGGGCCAGACCCCCGGCCTGCTGGATGGCGCGGATGGTCCGCAGGTGGCGCAGTTCGATATACATGAGGTTCACCACATGATCATGTTGAAGTATATGAATTGGCTTCATAGTCCCGAAGCTGCGATAAAAGGTCAAGAACAAGGAGCAGACCCATGACCTTCTCGCAGACCACGCCGCGCATTTCGTTTGAATTCTTTCCGCCGCAGACGCTGGATGCGTCGTTCCGGCTGTGGGAAACCGTGCAGGCGCTGGCTCCGATGAACCCGGAATTTGTGTCCGTCACCTACGGCGCCGGTGGCACCACCCGCAAACTGACGCATGAGGCCGTGGGCACCATCCACCGCAACTATGGCCTGAACGTCGCGGCGCACCTCACCTGCGTTGACGCCACCCGTGCCGAGACGCTGGAAATCGCCGAGGCCTATGCCGCCGCCGGCGTGACCGAGATCGTGGCATTGCGCGGCGATGCCCCCAAGGGCGCCGACCGTTTCACCCCGCATCCCGAAGGCTTTGCCTCGTCGGTCGAATTGATCGCGGCACTGGCCGACACCGGCAAGTTCAAGATCCGTGTGGGGGCCTACCCGGAACCCCACCCCGATGCGGCCAATGCCGCCGCCGATGTGGACTGGCTGAAGCGCAAGACCGATGCCGGGGCCACCAGCGCCATCACCCAGTTCTTCTTTGACGCCGACACCTTCTTCCGGTTCCGCGATGCCTGCGTCAAGGCGGGCATCACCGCGACGCTGATCCCCGGCATCCTGCCGATCACCTCCTGGGCCGGCACCAGGAAATTCGCCGCCCGCTGCGGCACGTCCGTTCCCGACCGTCTGGATGATGCCTTCCACATGGCCGCCCGCGACGGGCGCGAGGAATTGCTGGCCCTGTCGCATTGCACGGCGCTGTGCGACCGCCTGATCCAGGGCGGGGTCGAGGATCTGCATTTCTACACCCTCAACCGCCCGCATCTGACCCACAAGGTGGTGCGCGCCCTTGGCATTCTGCCCGAGGCCGGGCTGGAAAAGGTTGCCTGAGTTCCCGCAAACGTCTCCCTGACGTTTCTCTGGCCTCCGGTGCGCGCTTGCACCGGGGGTCTTTTTTATCGGCCTATCTGACCCTTGGTGCCCTTGGCGCGATCGGCTATCGTCACCGCCAGATGCACCAAGGATACCGCCCATGCGCCCACTGATCACCATTCTGAACGGTCCCAACCTGAACCTGCTGGGCCTGCGCCAGCCCGAGATCTATGGCCATGAGACTTTGGTCGATGTGCAGGCGGCCTGTACCGCGCTGGCCGAAACGCTGGGTCTTTCGGTGCAGTTCCTGCAATCCAACCATGAAGGGCAACTGGTGGATTGGGTGCATGCCGCGCGGGGCACATCGGCGGGCATCATCATCAACCCTGCCGCCTATACCCATACCTCGGTCGCCATTCTGGATGCCCTGAACGCCTTCGAGGCCCCGGTGCTGGAGGTGCATATCTCGAACGTGCACAAGCGCGAAACTTTCCGCCATCATTCCTATGTGTCGCTGCGCGCCGAAGGGGTGATCGCCGGGTTCGGCACCGAAGGCTATCTGCTGGCGTTGCGGCGGATGGCAACGCTGGTGCGTCCGGGCTGATCTGCGGTGCAGGGCGACCCGGCATGTCGGACAGATGGGGCCGCGCCATGTTTTGTCTGGCATCCTTCGGCGCGGGTGTTTGACGGGGCAGGGGGCGAACAGCGCCCGGTTGCGGCTGGCCATTCCGTCATCGCAGACCGCCCCGCCGCCCTGGCCCTGGCGCAGGCCTTTGCGGCAGGGCTGTTTCGCATCGGGGGCGGCATGGTCCCGCCGGTGCCGGGCGACGGCCCGATGTTTGAAACCCTGACCTCGGGCAGTTCTGCCGCCCCCCGCCGCATCCGGCGCAGCCATGCGTCCTGGCTGGCCAGCTTTGGCGTCAACGCCGGGCTGTTCGGCATCGGGCCGGGCGCGCAGGTGGCGGTATTGGGCGGACTTGTGCAGTCATTGGCGCTGTATGCGGCGGTGGAAGCCGTGCATCTGGGGGCCTGCCTTCACCTGCTGGGCGATCTGCGGCCAGACCGGCAAGCCGCCGCGTTGCGGCTGCGCGGGGCAGAAGTGCTGTATGCGACCCCGGCGCAGTTGCGCCTGCTGGTGCAGGCGGCACCGGCCCCTTGCCCGGCGCTGCGGGTGATCGTGGTGGGCGGGTCCAAGCTGGACAGCGCCCTTGCCACCGCCCTTGCCCCCCTTGCCCCGTCAGCGCGGGTGGTGGAGTTTTACGGGGCCGCAGAGGCCAGTTTCATCACACTGGCCGATGCGGCCACGCCCGCAGGGTCGGTCGGGCGGCCCTATCCGGGGGTCGAGGTCGATCTGCGCGCGGGCGAGATCTGGGTGCGCAGCCCCTATCTGTTTCACGGCTATGCCGGGGATGATCCGGGCGGTGCTGTCTGGCAGGACGGCTGGCTGTCGGTGGGGGAAATGGGGCGGATGCAGGCGGGCTATCTGCACCTGTCAGGCCGGGCGGGGCGGATGGTCACGGTGGCGGATCAGAACGTGTTTCCCGAAGAAATCGAGACCTTTCTGGCCGGGTTGCCGGGGGTGGCGCAGGTGGCGGTGTTGCCGCGCCCCGATGCGCTGCGCGGCACGGTGCTGGTGGCGGTGGTCTGCGGCGATCCGGGGTGCGAGGACACCATTCTGGCGGCGGCGCGCGCTAGGTTCGGCCCGGTCAAGGCCCCAAGGGCACTGGTCTGGTGCCGCGACTGGCCGGTCCTGCCCTCGGGCAAGACCGACCTGCGCGCGCTGGCGCAGGCGGTGCGATGACGGCCTTTGTCATTGCCGCCCGGCGCAGCGCCGTGGTGCCGCGCGGTGGGGCCTTTGCCCGCCTGTCGATCGAGGATATTGCCGCCCCGGTGCTGCGGGCCTGCCTGCACGACGCGGGCCTTGAGGCCGGGCAGGTCGACGAGGTGATCCTGTCCAACGCGCTTGGCGCCGGGGGCAACCCGGCGCGGCGGGTGGCGCTGGCGGCGGGCCTTCCCGACCGGGTGGCCGGGCTGACCATCGACCGGCAATGCGCCGGGGGGCTGGATGCGCTGCTGCTGGCGCGCGCGATGGTCGCGTCGGGCATGGCCGAGGTGGTGCTGGCGGGGGGGGCGGAAAGCTATTCGCGCCGGCCGTTGCGCCTGCGCACCGACCCGGATGGCGGGCAGCCGGTGCCCTATGACCAGCCGCCCTTTACCCCATGGCCCGGCCGCGACCCCGCCATGGCGCAGGCGGCCGCCGATCTGGCGCAGCGGTTGGGCCTGTCGCGCGCGGCGCAGGATGCCTGGGCGGTGCAAAGCCATGCCCGTGCCATGGTGGCGGATACAGGCCATATGGTTGACATTGCCGGGATCGCCCGCGACCCCTTTGCCCGCGCCCTGACCATGGGCGTTGCCGCCCGCGCCAAGGTGCTGACCGGCAGCATCACGGCGGCCAATGCGGCGGTTGCAGCAGATGGCGCGGCCTTCTGTCTGGTGGTGTCGGCCCGGATGGCGTCATCGGCGGTACAGGCGCTGCGGATCGCCGGGGGCTGCACGCTTGGGGCCGATCCTGCCGAACCCGGTCTGGCCCCGGTGCCCGCGATTGCGGCGACGCTGGCGGCGGCAGGTCTGCGCGCCGCCGGTCTGGCGCGGGCCGAGGTGATGGAGGCTTATGCCGCCCAAGCCATGGCCTGCGTGCAGGGCGCGGGGCTGGACCCGGCTTGCGTCAACCGGAACGGCGGGGCCTTGGCGCGCGGCCACCCGATTGGCGCATCGGGGGCGGTGCTGGCGGTGCAGATGTTCCATGACCTGCGGGCAGGTCATGGCATGGCGGCCATCGCCGCCGCAGGCGGGCTGGGAACCGCCGTGCTGTTCGAGGCGTAAGCCGTAACAGCACGGTGGACCCAACTGGACTCAGGCGCGCGACAGCAGCGCGGCCCTTTTGATTTAGGCGCGCGACAGCAGCGCGCCGGGGCGCATGCGGGCGATGCCCTGGGTGATGAACCCGGCCAGAACGGCTTTCAGCACATCGCCCGGCAGATAGGCAAAGCTGATCACGGTGGCCTCGGCCCAGGTCTTGCCCAGCATCACCGACAGCCCGGCAATGCCGAACAGATACAGCACCGCAATGCCGCCGAGCACCGCCGCCGCACTGGCCGCCAGACCCACGGGCAGGCTGGTGTTTTCCACCACCCAACCGGCGATGAAGGCCGCAATCGGGAACCCGATCAGAAACCCGACCGACGGCCCGGCAAACACGCCAAGCCCGCCCCGGCCCCCGGCCAGCAACGGCAGACCCACGGCCACCAGCGCCAGAAACAGCAGCACAGCCAGCGCCCCGCGCTTGGCGCCCAGCACGGTGCCGCACAGCATGATGCCCAGGGATTGCGCCGTGATCGGCACACCGGCCGCAAGGTCGATCTTGGGCACAAGGCCCAGCACGGCAATCAGGGCCGCAAAAAGGGCGATATGGGTAAGGTTGCGTTCCATGGAATCTCCTGTTGTTCCCTGCGCCCCCTTAGCCTGCGCCCCGGCCTGCGCGCAAGGTCTGTGCTCAACGCGACGAACCCGACTTTAGGGCAGGATGACCCTTCATGGAACCTGCCCAGTTTTCCTGAGTGCCTTTCAGCCCGCATGACGAGAGGGAAATGCCCGACCGCCGGGTGGGCAAGCAACCGCTGTTCTACGCGGTTTATGGATCAACCCATTCCACCGGCATTCTGCTGGTGACGTAGCAGAATGCCCGCCCGTGGGGGCGGTCGGGCATTGCCCGGCGCGCTTCGCGCTTGATTCCGGGCAGAAGAAGGTTGGTTTACCCCGACTTTGGCGTCACCGACCCGCCCCGCCGCGGGCGCGCAAGGCTTCGGCGACCTGTTCGGCGTCGTCCAGCGCCGCCAGCGTGGCAGGGGTCAGGATGCGCCAGCCGGGGCGGTGCGGCGACCGCGCGCGCCAGGCCAGCCCGATCTGGCCCACCCGGTCGGACAGGGTGGGAATGAAGCGGATGGTCAGCGCAATCGCCAGCGCCAGCGTGGCCGGGTCCAGCACCGGGCGCAGCGGACGGGCCAGCCGGGTCAGCACATCGATCATGTCCGACAGACGGGTGGTCATGGTCACAAGGTTCGCCAGCATCACCGCCGCAGCCATCCGCAGCAGGATGACCCCACCGCGCGCAACGTCGTCGGTGACCAGATGCCACAGCGCCACGACCCCCACGAAGGGGATCAGCGGTCGCAGCATCCGCAGCGCATGGCGCAGGAAAACCCCGCCCCCCATGGCCGTCAGGGCCAGTGCGGCCGCCAGCGCAAGGCTCAGCGGCAGCAGCCTGTCCATCCAGAACAACACGACCGTCGCCGCACAAAGCGCCGCCAGCTTCGGCCCCGCCGCGACCCGGTGAAAGACGGTTTCAACCGGCGAGGTCAGTGTCAGCATCCTGTCCCCCGATCTGGTCCATCGCGGCGATGAAGGCGGGGATCACCCGGTCCGGCGGGCCGTCGGCATGGACGCGCCCCCTGTCCAGCCACAGGATGCGGTCGGCGCGCGCAAGGCTGGCCGGATCGTGGCTTATGGTGATCAGGCGCTGCGGCAGCCGGTCCAACCGGCGTTGCAGGCGCTGCACGGTGGGCAGGTCCAGCCCGGCAAAGGGTTCGTCCAGCAGAATGGTGGCCGGGTTCATCAGCAGGATGGACAGCAGGCACAGATAATGGCGCTGGCCCTGACTGAGGGTGGTGACCGGCACCTTGGCCCAATGGCTGCGGCCTTCGTCTGCCAGGGCCGCCGCCACCTTGCGCGCCGCCTCTGCCGCAGTTTGCCCCAACTGACGCAAGCCGAAGGCCAGTTCCTCCTCGACCGTGGGGAACAGGATCTGATGGTCGGGGTTCTGGAACAGGATGCCCAGAAGCGGCAGCACCTCGCGCCGCCGGGCGGGGTCTGTGCCGTCGATGCTGACCGTTCCGCTGGTAGGGGCAATCAGGCCCGCCATCAACCGCAACAGTGTGGTCTTGCCAGACCCGTTGCGCCCAAGAATGCCGATCCGCTGTTCGTGCAGATGCAGGGTCAGGGGCGGCAGGATTTCGCGGTGGTTGAGCGTGACCGAGGCCGCATGCAGGTGAATGCCGTGGGAGAGGGTCATCGGGCGCGGCCTTTGGGTAAATTTTCGCGGGTTGTAGCGAGTATTCAACGGGATGTGTAGTGTAGGGCTGTGTCGCGACGTCCCGAGGCATTTACCGCATCGGATGCTTGCTTTGGAGGCTTAAATGATCACTGTTGACCATTTCTTGCGGGTATCTGTGAACCCAGTGGATCACAACAATGAAATATATACGCTGCAATGTTTGGCTTCTGGTATCAGCATGCTAGCGCTGCAAGTTAAAATGATTGAGGAGCCGATTAGGGCGCATGAATTAAGCAACAGAAAGTGCATGTCCACTTTTGGATTTGGCGGGCTAGAGAAATTTGGTGTAAATCCTACTACAGCGCAACTATTGACGTGCTATTTTCATTGGTACGGCCTATCAATTTGTAACTATGTTCGCTTGGTTGGTTTTATTAAGGGTTTAAATGAAGGAAGGTTTTCCAGATCGGACGCATCAAACCCTGAAAAACAATCATCTGTAAAAAATTTCTGTGACGGATTCTTTGAGTCAATTCCAGAGGTTCAGCCAATAAAAGTTTGGCGCGACAAAGTATTCGCGCACTTTTCGATTACTGACCCAAGAAAGAGAGACAACTCGGCATTGTTGGAAATGTCCGTGATGTCTCCGATAACATATTCCGATGGCAGCTTTTGCGTCGGTGGAATGGCGTTGACACTTAACGACCAAGAAGCGGCTTTGCCAAAATGGTCTGTGTCAGATTCATATGAGAAACTGACTCCCAGGTTTTGGCCCGTTGATCCGTTGTTAGCAGTCAACGAAGAGTAGCTTGAGGCACTCTATATTCTCACACCAACCGCGCGCCTTCCACCGCAGCCCGCACGAAATCCGCGAACAGCGGATGCGGGGCGAAGGGTTTGCTTTTAAGTTCCGGGTGGAATTGCACGCCGATGAACCACGGGTGGTCCTTGACCTCGACGATCTCGGGCAGGCGGCCGTCGGGGGACATGCCGGAAAAGATCAGGCCGCATTTTTCCAGCTGGTCGCGGTACTGGATGTCCACCTCATAGCGATGGCGGTGGCGTTCTTCGATGGTGGTGGTGCCGTAAATGGCGGCGACGCGCGAACCTGCCGCCAGCGTGGCGGAATAGGCACCCAGACGCATGGTGCCGCCCTTGTCATCGCCCAGTTTGCGCGCGACGACATGGTTGCCCTGCACCCATTCCTTCAGGTGATAGACCACGGGGGTAAAGCGTTTGCCCCCGGCCTCGTGGTCGAACTCCTCGGACCCGGCATCGGCCAGACCGGCCAGATTGCGCGAGGCCTCGATCACCGCCATCTGCATGCCCAGACAGATGCCCAGATAGGGCACGCGCTTTTCGCGGGCAAATTGCGCCGCCTTGATCTTGCCTTCGGTGCCGCGTTCGCCAAAACCGCCGGGCACAAGGATGGCATCGAAGGGTTCCAGATAGGGGGCCGGGTCTTCGCGTTCAAAGATCTCGGCGTCGAACCATTCGGCCTTGACGCGGGTGCGGTTGGCCATGCCGCCATGGGTCAGGGCCTCGGCGATGGATTTGTAGGCGTCTTCAAGCTGGGTGTACTTGCCGACGATCGCCACGCGCACGGTGCCTTCGGCGTTGTTCAGCCGGTCCATCACATCGGTCCAGCGCGCGAGGTTCGGTTTGGGCGCGGGCGAGATGCCGAAGGCATCCAGCACCGCCTGATCAAGGCCCGCACGGTGATAGGCCAGCGGGGCCTCGTAGATCGACTTCAGGTCATAGGCCGGAATGACTGCCTCGGGGCGCACGTTGCAGAACAGCGCGATCTTGGCGATTTCCTTTTCCGGGATCGGATGTTCCGACCGGCAGACCAGCACATCGGGCTGCAAACCGATGGAGCGGAGTTCCTTGACCGAATGCTGGGTGGGTTTGGTTTTCAACTCTCCGCTGGCGGCCAGATAGGGCAGCAGGGTCAGGTGCATGAAGATGCACTGGCCGCGCGGGCGGTCTTGGGCGAACTGGCGGATGGCCTCGAAGAACGGCAGACCTTCGATGTCGCCGACCGTGCCGCCGATTTCGCACAGCATGAAATCGACCTCATCCGCGCCGACCTTGAGGAAATCCTTGATCTCATTCGTCACATGCGGGATCACCTGAATGGTCTTGCCCAGATAATCGCCGCGCCGCTCTTTCTCCAGCACGGTGGAATAGATGCGGCCGGAGGAAACGCTGTCGGTCTGCCGCGCCGACACCCCGGTAAAGCGTTCGTAATGCCCCAGATCGAGGTCGGTTTCCGCGCCATCGTCGGTGACGAACACCTCGCCATGTTCAAAGGGCGACATCGTGCCGGGGTCGACGTTCAGATAGGGGTCGAGCTTGCGCAGCCGCACCGTATAGCCGCGCGCCTGCAACAAGGCCCCCAGGGCTGCCGAGGCAAGACCCTTGCCAAGCGAGGAAACCACGCCGCCGGTGATGAAGATGTAGCGCGCCATGGAAGCTCCCGTGCTGGTTAAGGGGCGGCGATTCGCATCTGCGGAATCACTGCATCACGGGATTTGGGATATAACGCAGCCAAGCCGATTGCGCAACAGCACCGCTAGATGCTGTCGATCCGTCCCGTATCGGGTCAAAGGATTGTGGCTTGGCTCAGTTGCTTGGCGCGGGGGCAGCAGGGGCAGGGGCAGCGGGCGCTGCCGGGGCGACAGGCGCTGCGGTGCCGGTTGCGGGGGCAGAGGTTGCCGGGGCGGCGGGTTCTGCTGTGCCCTGATCCGCGCGCGGCGGGGTTGCCGGGGCATCCGCCGGGGTGGGGGGCAGCAGGTCTGACCCGAGCGGCGCGTCGGTGGCCGGGGCATCGGCCGGGGCCGCGGTGCCGCCGATCTGGTCGACCACCGACCCCGAGGCTGCGGTACGGGCGGCCAGCACGGTCAGGGTGATCGAGGTGATGATGAACCCGACCGCGAAAATCCAGGTCAGCTTGGTCAGCGCGGTTGCAGCCCCCCGCGCCGAGATCGCCCCGCCACCGCCGCCGCCCATGCCCAACCCGCCCCCTTCGGAGCGTTGCAGCAGCACCACCCCGATCAACAGCAGGGCAAGGATCAGGTGGATGGTGAGGATGACGTTTTCCATGGGCACTTTCCGGGCGATGACGCGCCTATCTAGGCTGTGGGGGGCAGGGGCGCAAGCCCTTCGCTGCGGGGAAGGGGTGGGTTGCGGAGTAGGGGGCCGCCTCGGGGGGCATCGAGCCCCCGCTTGGCGGCGTTGCCACGGAGTGCCGGGCAAAGGGTGCGCGGGTGGCGGTGGCGGACCCTCCGGGGGGAGTATTTGGGCAAAGAGAAAGCCGGGGGGGATGGAGAGGGTGGGAGCGGAGAGATCAGGGTGGGAGCGGAGAGATCAGGGCGGGGGAGGGGAGCACAGGGTGGGGGAGGAAAGATCTGGGTGGGGGCGGATCATGCCTCGCACACGGCGCTCAGCTTGTTGCCGTCGGGGTCGCGCACATAGCAGGCGTAGAAGGAGGGGCCGTGCGGACGCAGGCCGGGTTTGCCTTCATCGCGGCCGCCATGGGCCAGGGCGGCGCTGTGGAACGCATCGACCGCCGCCCGGCTGGGGGCGGTGAAGGCGGGCATCGAGCCGTTGCCGATGCTGGCGGGCTGGCCGTCATGCGGGCGGGTGATCCAGAGGCGGCAGCGTACGTCGTCGGGCGCGGCATAGCCGATCTCGTCAGGTTCGGTGGCGCGGCGGACCAGATCGAGCGCGCCCAGCACCGGGTCATAGAAGCGGATGGCGCGGGCGAGGTCATTGGTGCCAAGGGTGATGTAGAGCAGCATCAGTGGTCGACCTCATCCACCGTGGCCTGCCCTGTCAGGCGTTGGCGCAGGCGGCTCCAGGACAGGCCGATGCCCAGGATCAGCGACATTGCCACCAGTGCGGCCCAGGTGTTCAGGTCGGAATTGGTCATGCTGATCACGCCCCGGTCGGTCAGCACCCACAGCCCCGCCCCGAAGATGGCGGCAATCAGGATCACGCCCAGCACGCCGATCGACCGCATGGTGGCCACGGTGTAGACCATGAACCCGACCAGCAGCAGCAGGCCCAGAAACACCGCCAGCGGCATTTGCGTGGCCCAGTTGGCCTGAACCCATGTGACATAGTTCCACGGTGTCGGGTTGAATGTGGCGGCAAGCAGCATGAACGCCCCCAGCCAACGCAGCAGTATTCCCATCATCTGTCCCCTTTTCCGGCCTGTCCCTCGGTGCCATGAATGACCGCCCCGCTGCAAGCGCCGCAAAATAGCTGTTTCGCCGGGGCAGCGGGGCCGCTATAGCACAATCGGTTTTTCCAAATCACAAAGGTATGCCATGGCCAATGTCGTCGTCGTCGGAGCCCAGTGGGGGGACGAGGGGAAGGGAAAGATCGTGGACTGGTTGTCCGAACGCGCCGATGTGATCGCGCGCTTTCAGGGCGGCCACAACGCGGGGCACACGCTGGTCATTGATGGCAAGGTGTACAAGCTGTCGCTGCTGCCATCGGGCATCGTGCGCGGCGGCAAGCTGTCGGTCATCGGCAATGGCGTGGTGCTGGACCCCTGGCACCTGATCATGGAAATCGACAAGCTGCGGGGCCAAGGTGTCGAGATCAGCCCCGACAACCTGATGATCGCCGAGAACGCGCCGCTGATTCTGCCGATCCATGGCGAGCTGGACCGCGCCCGCGAAGGCCAGACGGGCGTTGCCAGAATCGGCACCACCGGGCGGGGCATCGGTCCGGCCTATGAGGACAAGGTGGGCCGTCGGGCCATCCGCGTGGCCGATCTGGCCGATGAGACGACGCTGGAAACCCGCGTTGACCGCCTGATGGGCCACCATGATGCGCTGCGCCGGGGGCTGGGGATTGAACCGATCGACCGAGGCGCGCTGCTGGACGCGCTGCGCGCGATTGCGCCGCAGGTGCTGCCCTATGCGAAACCTGTGTGGAAAGTGCTGAATGACGCCCGCCGGGCGGGCAAGCGCATCTTGTTCGAGGGCGCGCAGGGGGCGCTTCTGGACATCGACTTTGGCACCTATCCCTTTGTCACCAGTTCCAACGTCATCGCGGGGCAGGCGGCGACGGGCACCGGCCTTGGGCCGGGGGCGATCGATTTCGTGCTGGGCATCGTCAAGGCCTATACCACCCGCGTCGGCGAAGGCCCGTTCCCGGCGGAACTGAAGGATGCCGATGGCGAACGGCTGGGCGAGCGGGGGCACGAGTTTGGCACCGTCACCGGGCGCAAGCGGCGCTGCGGCTGGTTTGATGCGGTGCTGGTGCGGCAGACCTGTGCGACCAGCGGTGTCAACGGCATTGCGCTGACCAAGCTGGATGTGCTGGACGGGTTCCCGGTGCTGAAAATCTGCGTCGGTTATGATCTGGACGGCACACGGCTGGACTATCTGCCCACCGCCGCCGACCAGCAGGCCCGCTGCACGCCCATCTATGAGGAGATGGAGGGCTGGTCTGACAACACCGCGGGGGCGCGGTCCTGGGCCGATCTGCCGGGGGCGGCGATCAAGTATGTGCGCAGAATCGAGGAGTTGATCCAGTGCCCGGTAGCCCTACTTTCAACCTCGCCGGAACGGGATGACACGATCCTTGTGACCGATCCGTTTGCCGACTGAGGGGCTGGAATGGCACTGAGCTACAAGGCCCGCCGCAGGCTGGCGCTGGTGATCCTGCTGGTGGGTTTGCCGGTGTATGTCGTGGCGGCGGTCACGCTGGTCGGGATGCTGGACCGGCCGCCGATCTGGGCGGAACTGCTGATCTATCTGGGCCTGGGGTTTCTCTGGATGATGCCGTTCAAATTCGTGTTCAAGGGGGTGGGGCAGCCAGACCCCGAGGCCCGCGCCGACCGGCCTGATAACTGAAAACGCCGGAGAATGAAAAAGGCGGAAGGGGTTTGCCCTTCCGCCTTTTCCCTGTACCCAAGGCCACTCGTTACCTGGGGATGCGACTTATTTGGCGATGCGGCGGGCTTCGGCCAGATAGTCGCTGTCTTCGGACAGGGCATATTGCCCGCGCCGCACCTTGGCAAAGCGGCCATTGCGCAGCAGCGTGCCAAAGCTGATCAAACCGTCCTCACGGCTCAACTCGCCCGGTGCGCCGACAGCGCCAATGCGGCGCATCAGTTGCGGGCGGCTGAAATGCTCGCGCTTTTCCACACAGGCCACATAGGCGGCGGCGGCTTCCATCAGGTCGGGCAGTTGGGTGGCACCCAGACGGTCGGCAAATTCGGCAAAGCCCCTGGCATCGGCAAAGATGTTGTCGGTGTCTTCGTCTTCTTCCTCGTCAAGCGCCAGAGCGGCAGGGCGCTGCGCCGACAGGGTGCGCATCTCGGTCTGCGCGGCCGGGGCGCTGCTGCTGATCCGGCGCGGGCGCACCACAAGACCTGCCGGGGCAGGGGCGGCAGGCGCAGGGCTGCGGTCGATGCGCTGTTCGGACACCAGCACCAGCGGGGCCGGACGGTCGCCTGCGGGGCGGTCGTCGGGGCTGCGGGCCGCTTCGCTGCGCGGGCGCTGCGGGCGCACGGCGCGGGCCAGATCCTCGCGGTAGGGGTCGATGCGCTGTTCTTCGGACGGACCGGCAGGCGCGCCGACCTTGCGGTCGGCCACGGTGGCGGCAACGGCGGCTTTCAGATGGGCGATGGCCGACAGGCGGCGGCGGTTTTCATCGACCGCCATTTCGGTATCGGCCTGCCGCAGCAGGCGGGCAACCGCCGCATCCTCGGCTGCGGCATCCATCAGGCGGGCGGCCTCGGCCATGGTCTGCGTCGGTTGCGGTGCTGCCTCGGGGGCTGCGATGGCGCCGCCCAGTTCGGCCTGCAAGGCGGCTTCGGCCTCGGGCGACAGATCGGCAGAGGTCGAGGCCGGGGCAGGTGCCGTCACCGGCGCATCGGCCCGGCGTATCTTGATCACACGGGCACGGGCACGTTGCGCCTTGTCTGCGAGCGGGGCGTCGCTGGGCTGCGGGGCGCCCATGGCTGCGTCAACCGGGGCCTCTGGCTGCGGGTCTGCGGCGGGGGCCTGCGGGGCGGCCGCGTCGGCCGCCTGATCTGCGGCCTGATCGACGGCCGCAAAGAACGCGTCATCGGCAAAATCAACGTCCGGATCATCGGCGAACAGATCGGCGACCTGGGTTTCGGCGACATCTTCGGCCATATCCTGCGGCACCAGATCCGGCTGGGCAAGATCCTGCGAGGCAACATCCTGCGGGGCCGCCATGTCGGCATCGAAATCGGCAAGGTCAACGGCAAGATCTGCGACGGCGCTATCTGCGGTGGCGGCATCTGTCGCAACAGGGTCTGTGGCGGCAGGCCCGGCGATGCGGTCCTGCGCCGTATCGCCCGACAGGGTCGAGATCAGGTCAGCCAGATCATCCGCCCCAAAATCGGCAACCACCGGATCGGCGGGGGGCAGCGCAGGCTCGTCCTGCGTTGCAGGTCCGGCAGACAACGAGAGCGCCATGGCGTCAAGGATAGCCTCGTCGCTTGCCGCACCCGCAACCGCAACCGGGGCGTCGGCCAATTCGGCCTCGGCCACGACTTCGGCATAGGTCGCGGCGTCGCCATCCAGCGCGGCCAGATCGGCCATATCTTCCGGGGTCAGGTCCTCTTGCTCGAACACCGCAATATCGGCGGTGGCATCAAGCGGTGCAGGCGCGATGGCTGCGGTCGGCAGGGCATCGTCCGGGACCGGGCTGTCGAGACTGGGCAAGGCATTGTCGGCGATGGAAAGTTCGGGGCTGGAAAGTTCGGGCAAGGCATTGCTGGCGGTGGCAAGATCGGGCAGCAGCCCGGCATCGGCAAATTCTGCCGGGGCGAAATCGACCGTTTCAAAATCGGCGCTGACAAAACTGACCTCGGCAAGGTCGGCACCGGCATGTTCGTCCTCGGAATATTCATCCTGAAGCGGGGCAGCCTCGGGCAGGGCCACAATGGCGGCTGTCGCCACCGACTGGCGGATGCGGGCCAGCTTGGCCGCAACGCCTTCGGGGATCGTGGCCGACAGCGACGGGGCGGCGGGTGCGGATGGCGGCAGTTCGGCAACCGGGTCCGAGGCCGCCTCTGGAAACGCGCCCTGATCGGGGAACAGGTCTGCGACGGGCGCGGCAGCGTCATCAGCGACGGGTGCTGCCGAAACAGGGGCCGCCTGTACGGGGGCCGCCAGCGGCACCTGCGCCACCGATGTATCGACATCGCCCGCCCGCAGCACCACGCCATTGGCGTCTATCTTGGCCTCGACCCGGCGCTGGATTTCACGCTCGGCAATCCGGTGCAGCATGGCGGCATCGGGTGTCGGAGGTTCGGCCCCGAAATAGCGGTCTTCGGCGGCAAGATCCCGGAAATACTCCGCAATCGCCTTCATCGTGTTGAACGGTTCGTCGAACCCTTCCAGCGTGCAGCTGAAGGTGCCATAGGATACCGTTAGGATTTTGCTAGCCCCGATCATCGGATGCGTGCCTCTCGCATTTCTGGTGGTCCTAGATTACCCATGCTCTGTCCGAATCCGTGGACAGACGGGGGTGATTTGAAGGATTGTTTGTGTCCCCGAACCGAAGTCTTTGCCTTAATTGGGAACAGTATCCGCATGAATCACCCGATTGTCCAATCCTGCTGCGGCATCACGCTGGTAGGAGGGGGGCCTGTGTCCGGGCGCGACATGGCGCTGGCGCTGCGGCGTGCCCCGGTGGTGGTGGCGGTGGACAGCGGGGCTGACCGGGCGCGAGCACTGGGGCAGATGCCCTGCGCGGTGATCGGCGATCTGGACAGCATCTCGGATGCGGCCCGCGCGGCGATGCCTGCGGGGACGGTGCATCTGCTGGGCGAACAGGAAACCACCGATTTCGACAAGGCCCTGCGGTCGGTAGCGGCCCCCTTCGTGCTGGGGCTGGGGTTTACCGGGGCAAGGATGGATCACGGGCTGGCGGTCTACAACGCGCTGGTACGCCATCCGGGGCGGCACTGTCTGGTGATCGGGCCGCAGGATGTGGTGTTCGCCGCCCCGCCCGAACTGCATCTGGCGCTGGCCCTGGGCGACCGGGTGTCGCTGTTCCCGATGGCGGCGGTGACGGGCGACAGCCGGGGGCTGGAATGGCCGTTGCAGGGCATTGCCTTTGCGCCCGATGCGATGATCGGCACCTCGAACCGGGCGGTGGCGCGCGAGGTGACCCTGCGCTTTGACGGCCCCGGCATGCTGGTGATCTTGCCGCGCAACCGGCTGGATGCGGCCATCACGGCGCTGACCGGGATCAGCCCGCCATGGCCGGACGCGCCCGCGCCGTCAGCCGTTCGCGGTAGATGATGTAGAGGCCCGCCCCCACGATGACCGCAATCCCGGCCCAGGTCAGCGCATTGGGGAAATCGCCGAAGATGGCATAGCCAAGCGCGACCGCTGCCACGATCTCCAGATAATGCAGCGGGGCCAGCGTGGCGGAGGGGGCGAATTTCAGGGCATAGGTCATGCAGATATGGCTGACCGCCGCCCAGAACCCGACCCCGAACAGCCACAGCCAGATCAGGCCCTGCGGCATCACCGGGTCCAGTGGTCCGATGCCCGACCCGTCAAACCCCCACATCACCGGCAGGCACAGGGCAAGCCCGGTCCACGAGGTGTGAAACTGCATCGCCACCGGATGGGCCTTGGCGGCAATGGCGCGGGTGACAAGCATATAGGCCGCAAAGAAGAACGCGGTGCCAAGCGGCCACAGCGCCACCAGCCCGAAGGCCGCAAGCGAGGGCTGGATCACCAGCAAGGCCCCGCAGAACCCGACTGCCGAGGCCAGGATCCGGCGCGGGCCAACCTCGTCGCCAAAGATCAGATGACCCATGATCAGCAGGATGAACGGCTCCACGAAGGCAATCGCCAGCGCGTCTGCCACCGGCATCACCACCAGACCGGACACGAAACTGAAGGTCGACAGGATCAGAAACACCGCCCGCAGCGTGATCAGCCCCAAGGCGCGCGGGGTCAGCCGCCAGTCGACCCGCATCAGCAGCAGGACCGGCAACATCAGCGCGCCCTGCACCAGAAACCGCGCGGTGGTGATCTGCCCGACCGGGCTGGCCGCCTGTGCCGCCAGTTTGGACGACACGTCCAGCATCGGGGCCAGCACGCAGAATGCCAGCATCAGGGCCACGCCGGGCAGGATGCGATCTTGGGTCATGCCCCCCCGCCTAGCAGCCGGACCGCCGGGGCGCGCGCCGGAAAACGGCATGGCGGCTTCGTTTCCGAAACAGGCAGGGCGGTTTGGGGTTACAGAAACTCGAAATCCGCCGCTGTCAGGCCTGACGGCAACAGCCCCGCGATCTCGATGCTGCCGCTGCCAAAGCTGATCAGGCTGCCCCCCGCCAGCAGGCTGATCGACAGATCGCCAAAGGCCAGACCGCCGCCGAGGCGGATCAGATCGGTGCCCGCGTCAAAGCCGGTGATCGTGTCCTGGCCTGCGCCGGGGGCAAAGACGAACACCTCGCGCAGCAAGTATTCGCCGCTGTCGGGGTCGGTCACCGGGGCCGCGCCGTGCAGGGCGTCATTGCCCGCGCCACCGTCAAATTCCACCAGCCACAGACCGGTGCCCGCGCCGCTGCCCGCCATCGCGGTCAGAGAGTCATTGCCATCGCCGCCGGTCAGGACTGCCGGCCCGGCAGCGGTCAGGCTGTCGTTGCCCACACCTCCGAACAGCAGGATCTGCGCCTGATCACCGGTATTGACGCCGATGATCACATCGTGCCCGGCCCCTCCGGTCGCCTGACCATAGGCCGCCGTCAGGGTCACAAGGTCATTGCCATCATCGCCCGAAGCCAGAATGTCACCCCCTGCAACGTCGGCCCCGGTCACCGACACCGTGTCATTGCCGATGCCGCCATAGGCGTTGGCGCTGCTGGCGAAAACCGTCAGCAGATCGGCATGGTTGCCGCCATAGACCAGCACCGAGGCGGCCATCACCTGCGGGTCCGCCTCTGTGCCGCCGATCACGGTCAGCATGTCATTGCCGCTGCCGCCGTCCACCCGGAAACCGTCGGTCGCAGCCCCGCTGCTTTGCGTCAGCGTGATGCGGTCATTGCCCGCATCGCCCGCGACAAGGCGGGGGGTGGCAAGGCCGGTGCCTTCGACCGACCCCGTGATCACATCATTGCCGGAGCCGCCGTACAGGCTGGCGCGGTTTGCGGTCAGGGCCATGCTGTCATGCCCGCCGCCGCCGTTCAGCCGGGTCAGTCCGGTGACAGGGCCGGTCAGGATGATCTGGTCGGAAAAACGGCCAAGCGTCAGGCTGGCCATGCCCGACAGCACATCCCCCGCCGCCGCCCCTGCCCCGACCAGACTGTCCGCCCCCGTCAGCCGCAGCGCGGCCCCTGCGTTGAGGTAATCGACCACCGTGTCGGACAGGTTGCCCACCACAGTCTCTGCCCCGGCTCGGGGCCGCATCCGCCCGCCGGTGGCCAGAAACGCCACCTCGATCGTCAGGGCACCGCCGGTATAGGTGCTGGACACGCCCGACAGCCACAGGCGTTCCACCCCGGTCAGCACATCGCCCCGCGCATCGCCCGACGACAGCGCAGGATCGCCCGCGTTGAACGCCACCGTGCCGTCATAGACCACGCTATCCACCCCCGCGCCGCCGGTCAGGCTGTCGGCGCCGCTGCCGCCATACAGGCTGTCATTGCCGTCGCCGCCATCCAGCCTGTCGTCCGAAGTGCCGCCAAACAGGCTGTCCTCGCCCGCAGCGCCGGTCAGGCTGTCATTGCCCGCATCCCCGTGCAGCGCATCGCCGATGTTGCCGCCGGTCAGCGTGTCATTGCCGCTGCCGCCATAGAGCATGCCGCCCGTGGCCGACGGGTTGATTTCGGCCAGCGCCGCGGGGTCGTCCTCGTCGCCAGCGTACAGCAGATCATGCCCCGCCCCGCCGAACAGCTGATCCACGCCCTGATCGCCGTACAGACTGTCGGCCCCCGCGCCGCCATGCAGGCTGTCATCGCCCAGATTGCCGTGAAACCGGGTGGCGGTGGCGGTGGCATAGGCCTCGTCATAGCCCAGACCCAGCAGATAGCCCTCGATCGAGAGGTAGACATCCCCCGCCACCTCGTCAGAGGAAGTGCCCATATCCACCAGATCCAGCCGCAGATTGTCGGCACTGTCGGCATAGGAGGCAAGGTCGGTGCCCGCCCCGCCATACAGACTGTCCTGACCAAGCCCCCCCGACAGCACGTCATCGCCTTGCCCGCCAAACAGCTGGTCATTGCCCGACAGGCCCCAGAGACTGTCATTGCCCGCGTCCCCCTCGGCCTGGTCCGCGCCCGATGTGCCGACAAACCCGTCATCATGGCCCGACAGGCGAAACCGTTCGACCGACACAAACACATCGCCCGCCGCATCGCCCAAGGACTGTGCAGGGGTGGTCAGGTCCAGCCAGACCGCCGTGGCCGCCAGTTGATAGGACAGGGTATCACTGCCCGACTGGCCAAAGATCATGTCCTCGCCCGCGCCGCCAAAGATCAGGTCATCGCCCGATCCGGCATAGAGGATGTCATCGCCCTCGGCCCCGTTCAGCGTGTCGTTGCCGTCAAAGCCGTACAGCAGATCATCCGCCGCAAGCCCTGCCACACTGTCGGCAAGCACGGTGCCATACAGCACATCGGGGTTCAGGGTGCCAAGAATGGGCGGCATGGCTACAACTCGCGTCTGGCGGGAATTGCGCAGACTCTATGCAGCCTTAACCCTGTGTAAAGCATATTCGCCCAAAACGGCGGTTCAGCAGTTGGGCACGTTCACCGCAAGGCCGCCAAGCGAGGTTTCCTTGTACTTCTCGTGCATGTCGCGGCCGGTCTGGCGCATCGTCTCGATGCAGACATCAAGGCTGACAAGATGGATGCCGTCACCGCGCAGCGCCAGACTGGCCGCCGACACCGCCTTGATCGCCCCCAGCCCGTTGCGTTCGATGCAGGGCACCTGCACCAGACCTTTGACCGGGTCGCAGGTCATTCCCAGATGGTGTTCCAGCGCAATTTCCGCCGCGTTTTCCACTTGTTCGGGCGTGCCGCCCAGCACGGCCGCCAAGGCCGCTGCCGCCATCGCCGCCGCTGACCCCACCTCGGCCTGACAACCGCATTCCGCGCCCGAAATGCTGGCATTGTGCTTGACCAGCCCGCCAATCGCGGCGGCGGTCAGCATCATGTCGGGCACGCGGCTGATGCTGGCCCCCGGCACATGGTCCAGATAATAGCGGATCACCGCAGGCATCACGCCCGCAGCCCCGTTGGTCGGGGCCGTCACCACCTGACCGCCTGCCGCGTTTTCCTCGTTCACCGCCATGGCATAAAGGCTCATCCAGTCGTTGATCGTATGGGGCGGCGTCATGTTCAGCCCGCGTTCGGCCATCAGCGCGTCATGGATGCCCTTGGCGCGGCGGCGCACCTTCAGGCCACCGGGCAGGATGCCCGTGCCCTCCATCCCCCGGCTGATGCAGTCGGTCATCACTTGCCAAACCCGCATGATGCCGGTGTCAAGCTCATGCGCGGAACGGAACTTCAGCTCGTTCGCGCGTTTCATCGCGGCAATCGACAAACCTGATGCTTTCGCCATCGTCAGCATTTCTTCGGCCGTCTCGAATGGATAGGGCACATCGGCGCGGGCGCGGGCGGCGGACCCGCCCTTGGCCTGCATCTCGGCGTCGGTCAGCACAAAGCCGCCGCCGATGGAATAGTAGGTTTCCTGCAAGATCACGTCGCCTTGCCCGTCGGTCGCCTTCAGGATCATGCCGTTGGCGTGACCGGGCAGGGCCGGGCCATAGTCGAACAGCAGATCGCGGCCGGGATCAAACGCCAGCACGCCAAGGCCGGGCGGGGTGATGGTGCGGGTCGCCTTGATCTGATCCAGCGTCAGTTCCGCTTTTTCGGCATCATAGGTGGCGGGTTCAAATCCGGCCAGACCAAGGATCGTGGCCCGGTCGGTCGCATGGCCGACCCCGGTAAAGGCCAGACTGCCATGCAGCGAGGCGCGCAGGCCATGCGCCTGAAACGGGCTGTGGCGCAGCAGGTCCAGAAACCGCGCCGCCGCCACCATCGGCCCCATGGTATGCGAGGAGGAAGGGCCGACCCCGATCTTGAACATGTCGAAAACCGAAAGAAACATGAGCGCGCGTCCTTATGACCTGGCCCCAGTATGACCTGGCCCCAGTGCTAGGGCCTGATGCGGGCATGGGCCAGCCTGAATACGACCCAGATCGGGGCAAAGGCGCTAAGGGGCGGTGAAGGGCGCGCGACCAAGGCCTTCATTTGCGGCAATGGCCGCGATTTGCGGCCGCTGCTCCAGCCTGCGGGCAAGGGCGGCAAGGTTGGGGAAATCCGCGACCCTGATGGCGAAGGCCGGATCGGCGGCAAACACCGCAATCCAGCGCAGAATGACCGCAATGTACAGGGTCAGGACCGAGACGCTGCTGCCAAGCGGGGCGCGGTCCAGATGGGACAGCTGGTCGCGCAGACGGCTGTGGGCCGCGGCGATGGCAGCAGGGGCCGCAGCCTCGCCCGCCGGACGGTCAGGGTAGATCAGCGCCATCGCCGTGGGGTGCAAGGTGTTGGCGACAAACACGAACCACGCCATGAACGCGGCACGTTCAGGGCTGGTGGGGGCAGGGGCCAGCGCGCCATGCCGGTCGGCCAGCCACAGCAGGATGGCCCCGGTTTCAAAGATCGCCCCATCCGGAGTTTCCAGCACCGGCACCAGCCCGAAGGGGCTGATCGCGCGGTAGGCTGGGCTGTCCAGATCGCCGGCCTCGCGGTTCAGGGCGCGCAGGGCATGGGGCAGGCCCATTTCCGCCAGCGCCATGCGGATGATGGTCGATGCAGAATCGGGCATTGCGTGCAGCGTGTACATTTCGGCCTCCATCGGGTGCCCCTTTACACATCCTTAACCCTGCCCCGGTCAAGCTGCGGCAAGGAACAAATGGAGAATCAGGATGCCCTTGTTGGTGATCGTGGCGATCTTTGCCAGCCTTTTTGCCCTGACCGCACAGGCGCAGACGGTGCCCGAGGCGCTGGCCAGGCGGATCAAGGCCAATCCCGAACGTTTTGTCGACGGTGCGGCGACGCTGATCTTTGGCTTTGGCGGGCCGGACGGGCTTGATGCGGCGGGGGTGGAACGGTTCATCGCGCTGGAACGGGCGGGGGCGCGGGCGTCGGTGCTGCGCCGGTTGCTGGCCGCCGATCTGGATGGCGACGGGGCCGTTGCGGCGGATGAAATGCAGGTGGCGGCGGGGGCGGCCTCGGCCTCGCAGCGCGGGCGCATGCTGGGGCTGCTGGCGGGCGCGGATGCCGATGGCGATGGCGCGGCCAGCGGGGCCGAGATCACGGATTTCGCCGCCGCCGAAGCGCTGGAGGCGTTCGATGAGCTTCGCGCCCAGATGGCCCGCTCCGTGCTGGGATTTGACGGCAATGCCGACGGGCGGGTGACCCTGCCCGAGGTGCGGCGCGCGGTGGACCGGCTGGCCGATGCGGCCTGACCGCGGGCGGGCAAGGCTCTTTTGCCCCTCGCACCCATTGCGGTGTTTGCTATAAGCGGGGGGCAAAACAAGGAGACTGCCGATGCCCGCCGATCTTTCCCCCATCGACAAGGCAAAATTCGTGGCGGCCAGGCGCGCGGTGGAATTTGTCGAAGATGGCATGAAGCTGGGGCTGGGCACCGGGTCCACCGCCGCCTGGATGGTGCGCTGTCTGGGCGAACGGGTGCGCGAAGAAGGCCTGCGGGTGATCGGGGTTCCGACCTCGACCCGCACGGCGCAACTGGCGCGGCAGGTCGGCATCCAGATCGCCACGCTGGACGAGGTGAAATGGCTGGACCTGACCATCGACGGGGCCGATGAATTCGACCCCGGCCTGAACCTGATCAAGGGCGGTGGCGCGGCGCTGTTGCAGGAAAAGATCGTGGCCACCGCCAGCGACCAGATGGTGGTGATTGCCGATGCCGCCAAGGAAGTGACGCAGCTTGGTGCCTTTCCGCTGCCGGTCGAGGTGATCCCCTTTGGCTGGCAGACCACCAAGGCGCTGATCGAGGA
>JAZKGQ010000031.1:0-80461 GCA_040385825.1 Pseudomonadota bacterium
CTGCATGGTGATCTTCATCAACCAGATCCGCATGAAGATCGGCGTGATGTTCGGCAGCCCGGAAACGACGACGGGCGGCAACGCGCTGAAATTCTATGCCTCGGTGCGTCTGGATATCCGCCGCACGGGGGCGATCAAGGACCGCGACGAGGTGATCGGCAACGCAACCCGCGTGAAAGTGGTGAAGAACAAGGTGGCGCCTCCGTTCAAGGAGGTGGAATTCGACATCATGTATGGCGAGGGGATTTCCAAGGTCGGCGAGCTGGTCGATATCGGTGTCAAGGCCGGGGTGGTCGAGAAATCCGGCAGCTGGTATTCCTATGGCGACGAACGCATCGGTCAGGGGCGTGAGAATGCGAAGGCGTTTCTCAAGCAGAATCCGGGGGTTGCCATGGCGATCGAGGACAAGATCCGTGCGGCCAACGGGCTTGATTTCACCATGACCGACAAACCCGACCCGGAAGACATGCTGGACGAATAGGTCCGCAGCCCTGTGCAAACCAAAGGCCGGGGGCAAAACCCCCGGCCTTTTGCCGTTCCGGGCCACGGCCCCATGGACAGGTCAGGCCTGCACCGCTAAACGAGGCACAAAGCCGTAATTTCCCTTTGAGAGGGCCTGCATCCCATGGCGTCGCTGAACGATATCCGCTCGACTTTTCTCGACTTTTTTGCGCGCAACGGCCACAAGGTCGTCGACAGCTCGCCGCTGGTGCCGCGCAACGATCCGACGCTGATGTTCGCCAACTCGGGCATGGTGCAGTTCAAGAACTGCTTTACCGGGGTGGAAACCCGCGATTATGTGCGCGCGACCACGGCGCAGAAATGCGTGCGGGCGGGCGGCAAGCACAATGATCTGGACAATGTGGGCTACACCGCGCGCCACCACACGTTCTTTGAAATGCTGGGGAATTTCAGCTTTGGCGATTATTTCAAGGCCGAGGCGATCGGGTTTTCGTGGGAATTGCTGACCCGCGATTTCGGCATCGACAAGGACAAGCTCTGCGTCACGGTCTACCACACTGATGACGAGGCCGCCAACCTGTGGAAAAAGATCGCAGGCCTGCCGGACCATCGCATCATCCGCATCCCGACCGATGACAATTTCTGGCGGATGGGGCCGACCGGCCCCTGTGGTCCCTGCACCGAGATTTTCTATGACCATGGCGAGCATATCCCCGGCGGCCCGCCCGGCAGCGCTGATGAGGATGGCGACCGCTTCATCGAGATCTGGAACAACGTGTTCATGCAGAATGAACAGTTTGCCGATGGCACCATGCGCCCGCTGGAGATGCAGAGCATCGACACCGGCATGGGGCTGGAGCGGATCGGCGCGCTGTTGCAGGGCAAGCACGACAATTACGACACCGATCTGATGCGCAGCCTGATCGAGGCGAGCGCCCATGCCACCAGCACCGACCCCGACGGCCCCGGCAAGACCCATCACCGGGTGATCGCCGACCATCTGCGCTCCACCAGCTTTCTGATTGCCGACGGGGTGATGCCCAGCAATGAAGGGCGCGGTTATGTGCTGCGCCGGATCATGCGGCGCGCGATGCGGCATGCGCATATGCTGGGGGCGGCGGACCCGGTGATGCACCGTCTGGTGCCCGCTCTGGTGCGGCAGATGGGCACGGCCTACCCCGAATTGCAGCGCGGTCAGGCGATGATCGAAGAAACCCTGCGGCTGGAGGAAAGCCGGTTCCGCCAGACGCTGGACCGGGGCTTGCGCCTGCTGGATGACGAGCTGACCCGCATTCCTGCGGGCGGCAATCTGTCGGGGGCGGCGGCGTTCAAGCTGTATGACACTTACGGCTTCCCGCTGGACCTGACGCAGGATGCGCTGCGCGAACAGGGGCGCGCGGTGGATGTGGCGGGCTTTGATGCCGCGATGGCCGAACAGAAGGCCAAGGCCCGCGCGGCCTGGGCCGGCACGGGCGAGGCGTCGGACGGGGCGGTCTGGTTCGGGCTGGCCGAGGCGGATGGCGTGACCGAGTTTCTGGGCTATGATACCGAGGTGGCCGAGGGCGTGGTCACGGCGCTGGTGCGCGACGGCATCGTCATTGGTGCGGCAGAGGCCGGGTCCAGCGTGCAGATCGTGGTCAGCCAGACGCCGTTCTATGCCGAAAGCGGCGGTCAGGTCGGCGACATGGGGGTGCTGCGCACCGATACGGGCGTGGCCGACATCACCGACACCCGCAAGACGACGGGGGTGGTGCAGCACATCGCATCGGTGCGCGAGGGGCAGATCCTGAAAGGGCAGGCCGCGCGGCTGGAGGTGGATCATACCCGCCGGGGCCATATCCGCGCCAACCATTCGGCGACGCATCTGCTGCACGAGGCCCTGCGCCGCGCGCTTGGCGACCATGTCGCGCAGCGCGGCAGCCTGAACGCGGCCGACCGGTTGCGCTTTGATTTCAGCCACAACCACGCGATGACACCGGCCGAGATCAGGCAGGTCGAGGCCGAGGTGAACGAATATATCCGGCAGAACACGCCGGTCGACACCCGCATCATGACGCCCGACGAT
Organism: Pseudomonadota bacterium; assembly: GCA_040385825.1. Lineage (GTDB taxonomy): Bacteria > Pseudomonadota > Alphaproteobacteria > Rhodobacterales > Rhodobacteraceae > JANNNF01. The sequence continues at coordinate 2,528 of JAZKGQ010000031.1, forward strand.
GCCCGCGCCCTAGGCGCGCAGGCCCTGTTTGGCGAAAAATACGGCGACGAGGTGCGCGTGGTGTCGATGGGCACGCTGGACGGTTCGGGCAAGGGGGCCGACCGGCAGACCTATTCGCTGGAACTGTGCGGCGGTACGCATGTGGGCCGGACGGGCGACATCGGGGCCTTTGTTCTGGTGGCCGATTCCGCCTCGTCCTCGGGCGTGCGGCGGATCGAAGGGCTGACCGGGCAGGCGGCGCTGGACTATCTGCTGGTGCAGGACAAGCGGCTGGCCGATGCGGCAACCGCGCTGAAAACCCATCCGGGCGATGTGCTGGACCGGGTGAAGGCGCTGCTCGACGAACGCCGGGCGCTGGCAAACGAAGTGGCGCAACTGCGCCGCGAGGTGGCCATGGGCGGCAAGGGAGCCGGACCGGAGGCCAAGGCTATCAACGGCATCCCCTTCCTCGCCCAAGTGCTGACAGGGGTTTCGGGCAAGGATTTGCCCAGCCTGATCGACGAGATGAAGGCGCGGCTCGGGTCGGGCGCTGTGCTGCTGATCGCCGATACCGGGGCCAAGCCTGCGGTGGCGGCGGGCGTTACGGCAGACCTGACGGGCCGGGTGTCGGCGGTGGCCCTGGTCAAGGCGGCGGCAGAGGCCATGGGCGGCAAGGGCGGCGGCGGGCGGCCTGACATGGCACAGGCGGGCGGCGCGGACATTGCACTGGCCGATGCGGCGATCAAGGCGGCTGAAGCCGTGATGGGGGCCTGAATGCCGACCGCCCTGTGGATTGCCCATGTGCATGTGACCGAACCCGAGGCCTACGGCCGCTATGCCAGTGCCGCCGGCCCCGCGCTTGCGGCGCATGGTGGTGTGTTTCTGGCGCGCGGCGGGCGCTATGTGCAACTGGAAGGCAATGACCGCTCCCGCAATGTGGTGGCGCGGTTCCCGAGCCTGGAGGCGGCGGTTGCGTGCTACAACAGCCCGGCCTACCAAGCCGCCCTGGCCCATGCCAGGGGGGCCTCGGTGCGCGATCTGATGGTGGTCGAGGAGGTCGGCGACTGACCGCCTTCGCCCGAAATTCCCCCGCGCAAGTCCCGGATTTCATGATAGTGTCGTGAAAAAGAAACGTCCGGGGCCGAGCAATGATCTATGACAAAGGGGCACGCTGATGTGCCGGTGGGCTGCCTATATCGGGGTGCCGATTTTCCTCGAGGAAATCATCAGCCGCCCCGGCCATTCGCTGATCCATCAAAGCCATGGTGCGACGCAATGCCATACCGCCACCAATGCCGATGGCTTTGGTCTGGCGTGGTATGGCGACCGGGCGGAACCGGGCCTGTACCGCGATGTGATGCCCGCCTGGTCTGACCCCAATCTGCGCAGCCTGACCGCGCAGGTTAAGTCGGGCCTGTTCATGGCGCATGTGCGCGCCAGCACCGGCACGGCCACCAGCCGCAACAATTGCCATCCGTTTGTCGTGGGCCGCTGGTCCTTCATGCACAATGGGCAGGTCGGCGGCTATGACGCGTTCCGCCGGGACGCCGACATGATGATCCCCGACCATCTTTACCCGCATCGCAAGGGGGCGACGGACAGCGAGGCGCTGTTTCTGGCCGCCCTGGCGGAAGGGTTGGAGGAAGATCCCAAGGGCGCGATGGAACGGGCGGCGGCGCGGTTCATCGGCCTTGCCCGAGCCAAGGGGGCGCTGCCCCATCTGCGGCTGACGGGGGCCTTGTCCGATGGCAAGCGCCTGTATGCGATGCGGTATGCGACCGATGACAAGGCCCCGACCCTGTACCACCGCTGGTCCGACACGCGGGGCGGGCGGGCTGTGGTATCGGAACCGCTGGAAAGGGACGAGGCCGATTGGCAGCAACTGCCCGCCAATTCCTTCTGCACGTTTGAAGGTGCGACGGCACGGGTCGAAGATTTCCACCCGTGCCGTCTGGCGATTGCGGCTTAATTAAGTGCGGCGGTAACGATCACTTCGACCAGATACTCGGGCGTCGCCAGTTTCGCCTCACCCGTCGCGCGCGCCGGGGTGTGGCCCGCGGGCACCCAGGCGTCCCAGACGCTGTTCATGTCGGCAAATGTCGCCATATCGGCCAGCCAGATCTGCGTGCTGAGGATGCGGGTCTTGTCGGTGCCAGCCTCGGCCAGAATACGGTCTACCTCGGCCAGGCAATCGCGGGTCTGATCGGCGACCGACGCGCCCGGCGTGCCGACCTGACCTGCCACCCAGACGATGCCGTTGTAGCACACCGCCTCGGACATCCGCGCGCCCAGGCCGATGCGTTTGATATCATTGTTCATTTGAAAACCCCTGTTGCATTGCGATGCCGCTTGCTAGCGCATCAGGAGCCAGAGGGAAAGATGGAGCGGGTGAAGGGAATCGAACCCTCGTATTCAGCTTGGGAAGCTGCTGCTCTGCCATTGAGCTACACCCGCATGCCTTCGGAATTAAGCCATGCGGCAGGGCGCGTCAACCCCGCGCCGCCCGATGACAGCCGCCCCCCGATGACAAAAGCCTTCGGCCCGTGCGGGACCGAAGGCTCTTGCGCGGAACCTGCCTGTGGGGACTTGAATGGCAGGTTTCGACACATCCGATGCGGCGATACCGGGCCAGTGACAACCCCGCACCCCGCATCGAAAGAGATCACATCTTGGGCAGCATCACCGTATCGATGACATGGATCACGCCGTTGGACTGCACGACATCGGGAATGGTGACGGTTGCCACATTGCCCATCTCGTCGGTCAGCATCATCTTTTCATCGGCATAGGTCGCCTGCAGGGTGCAGCCGCCAAGCGTCGGCACCGCGTGCGTGCCACCCTCGTCCTTGATCATGCCCTGCATCGCTTCGGCCAGCACGGCCTTGCCGACGACATGGCAGCTGAGGATCTTGGTCAGCATGTCCTTGTTTTCAGGCTTCAGCAGGTTTTCGACAGTGCCTGCGGGCAGCTTGGCGAAGGCGTCATTGGTGGGGGCAAACACGGTGAAGGGGCCGGCACCTGACAGCGTGTCCACCAGACCAGCCGCCTGCACGGCAGCAACCAGCGTGGTGTGGTCTGCCGAATTCACAGCGTTTTCAACGATGTTCTTGGTTTCCAGCATCGGCGCGCCGCCGACATCGGGGTTTGCGGCAAACACGGCCACGCTGGACAGGGCAAGAAAAGCAGTTGCGAGACGGAATTTCATTTGGCAGCTCCCAGAAACATAAGGCGGGACGATCCCGCCTTCGGGGAAGCTACGGACCCGTCGGGGGGCAAGTTTCAGCGGCCCCGAAAGATCACGGTTTCGTGATCAGGTTTCTGACGCAGGCGGAATTTCGGCGGTCAGGATCACCGGCCCGGTCGGCCCGGCCGCGGGCGATCCGCCCGCAGGTTCAACCGACACCGCCAGCACCCAACCCGCAGGCGGCGCAGGGTAGGGCACCGACAGGGTGGCATCGGCCAGCAGCCCCAGTGACACCGGCGGCGCATCCGGCGCGATGATCCACAGCTCATGCACCTCGCCCGCCGGGGCAGGGCTGCCCGCCACCCGCGTCACGATCATCTGTTCATCGACAAAGCGGGCCTCATAGACCAGCCCCGCATCGGCACTGGTCAGGGTTGCAACCTGCACCGGGCCCGGTACCGGCTGCACCAGATAAACCGCCAGCGCCAAAGCCGCCGCCAGACCGATACCCCCCAACAGGCGCATCCAGCCAAAGCCGGGTTTCGCGGCGGCAGGCGCCACAGGAAACAGCCGCGCCTCGATGGCGGGCAGCAGGTTCGGGGCCGGGGCCTCGTCATAGTCATCGTTCAGGCCCGAGAGCCGGGTTTCCCAGGCCGCAATCATCGCGGCAAAGGCATCGTCGCGTTTCGCACGGGTTTCGGCGGCCACACGGTCGGACAGCGACAGCACGCCCAGCACATATTCTGCGGCCAGGGCATCATCGTCTTCCTGCGGGGCGAAGGTTGTGTCGGTCATTTGTCCAGACACTCCTTCAGTTTGAGAAGGCTGCGGCGCAACCAGGTGCGCATGGTGTTCAACGGCACATTGTGCCGGGCGGCCAGATCCACATAGCTGAGGCCGGTCAGATAGGCCCCGCGCACCGCATCGGCCCGGTCAGGTTCCAGCGTGTCAAAGCATTCGGTGACGCGGCGGGCCTCGCCGCTGGCGATCAGGCGGGTTTCGGCCCGCGGTGCGGTGTCCACCACCGCCTCCATCGCGGCATCGTCGGATGTGGTCATCTGGCGCTGGCGGATCCGGTCGATGGCAAGGTTGCGCGCAATGGCGATCAGCCAGGTCATGCCGCGCCCTTTGCCGGCGTCAAACCGCCCGGCGCGCAGCCAAACCCGAGTGTATACTTCCTGCAAGGCGTCCTCCGCTTCGGCGCGTTCCTGCAAGATACGCAAGAGAACACCCATAAGTTTCGCGGAAGTGTTACGATAGACCTCGCCAAAGGCCGCGCGATCCTGAAGGGCCACGCGCGACAGCAGGTCAGCGATTGAATCGTGGGTCGGATCATCCAGGCTCATGGTTCTGTTATAGCGCCGAAATCGGCGCTGTCACCCCCTCCGCCGCTTTCGCCCGCCATCGGCCCCGGTCCCTGCGGTGTTGAAGGACACATCGGGCAGGGTGACGATCCTGGCCAGTTCGGGGAAGGGGTCGACCGCGTTCGGAATGGCGCAGGCATTGACGAAATGTTCCTGAAACCGCGGCTCGATGGCGGTTTCGACCTTGTGAATGTCATGCACCGTGGCCTCGATGGCATTGCGCGACGCCACGTTGCACAACGCGATCCGCGCGCCCGTGCCCGCCGCATTGCCCGCCGAGATCACCTTTGACAAATGCACATCCGGGATCATGCCCAGAACCATAGCGTGTTTGGGGCTGATATGCGCGCCGAACGCGCCCGCCAGCGTGACCTTGTCCACGGTATCCACGCCCATTTCATCCATCAGCAGCTTGGCCCCGGCGTAAAGCGCGGCCTTCGCCAACTGGATGGCGCGAATGTCGCCAAGCGTCACCATGATGCGCGGCCCGCCATTGGCGCTGCCATCATGCAGCAGATAGCTGTGGGTGCGGCCTTCGGGTATTGACCGGGCCGTGCCTGTCTGATCGGGGCTGCCGATCAGGCCGAGCTGATCGACCAGACCCGCCATCCGCATTTCGGCCACCGCCTCGATGATGCCCGACCCGCAGATGCCGGTGATGCCGGAACTGGCCGTCGCAGCCTCGAACCCCGGATCGCTGGACCACAGGTCCGACCCGATCACCTTGAAGCGCGGCTCCTTGGTGGCAGGGTCAATCTCGACCCGTTCGATGGCACCGGGGGCGGCGCGCTGGCCCGAACTGATCTGCGCGCCTTCAAAGGCAGGCCCCGTCGGGCTGGAACAGGCCAGAACGCGGGTCTTGTTGCCAAGCAGCAGTTCGGCATTGGTGCCGACATCGACGATCAGCACCATGTCCTCGGACTTGCCGGGTTCCTCCGACAGGGCCACCGCCGCGCAATCGGCCCCCACATGGCCCGCGATACAGGGCAAGACGTAAACCCGCGCTGCGCGGTTGATGTTGGACAGGTCCAGATCGCGCGCATCCAGCGACATTGACCCCGAGGTTGCCAGCGCAAACGGCGCCTGCCCCAACTCGACCGGATCAATCCCAAGCAGCAGGTGGTGCATCACCGGGTTGCAGACAAACACCACCTCGAAAATCGCCTTCGGATCGACCGAGGCCTCGACCGCAATCGACGCCGCCAGCGCATTGATCGCCTCGCGCACCGCGCGGGTCATTTCCACATCGCCGCCGGGGTTCATCATGGCATAGCTGACCCGGCTCATCAGGTCTTCGCCAAAGCGGATTTGCGGGTTCATCAGGCCCGACGACGCCAGCACCGCGCCGTCGCGCAGATCGCACAGATGGGCGGCAATGGTGGTGGACCCAAGGTCGATGGCAAGCCCGTAGACCGTGCCGTCATGAAAGCCCGGCCAGATCTCCAGAATCCGCGGGGCGGCGTCATGGTTGCCCTTGTGCAGGGCGACGGTGATCTGCCAGTTGCCCTTGCGCAGCACGGGTTGCAGACGGCGCAGGATCGCCAGATCGGCGGTCGCGCCCGCGACCTGCCACTGATCCTGCAACGCCTTGACAACGCGTTCAAAATCGCCCGACGGCTCGTGCATGTCGGGTTCGTCCACCGCGATGAACAACAGACGGGTGGCCGGGTCCATCACGATGTCGCGCTGCGTGGCCGATTTGCGGATCACCTGCTTGTGCACCTGGGATTCCGGCGGCACGTCGATTACCACATCGCCCATCACCTTGGCCTGGCAGCCCAGACGACGCCCCTCCAGCATGCCGCGCTTGGATTTGTAGCGGTCCTCGACCGCGTTCCATTCCGACAGCGCGTCGTCATGGACATGCACGCCATGCTTGGAAAACTCGCCGTAGCCCGGTGTGATCTGGCATTTGGAACAGATGCCCCGCCCGCCGCAGACGGAATCCAGATCGACCCCCAATTGGCGGGCGGCGGTCAGAACCGGCGTGCCCAGCACAAAGCGGCCCCGCTTGCCCGAGGGGGTGAATATGACCAGCGCGTCTTGTGTCGTCACGGATGATGTCCTTCAGATTCGATCAACGGCAAGCCCTGCACATATCCTGCCAGCCAACAGGGACAAGTGGCCGTGGCGATGGCGTCAATTCAGCACAGTGCCGGGCGGGGCAAAGGTGTAGGCGATGTCCTCGAACCGGGCGGCGGCGAAAACATAGAAAAAACGCACCCGTTGCGCCACCGGCGCGATGCCATGCACGGCCCCCGACGGTATGAAGATCGCCACACCGGGGGCCAGGCGGCAGGGTTTGCCATCGACCATCACCGTGGTTTCGCCTTCAACGCCGAAATACACCTCGGGTTCGGGGTGATGATGCAGGGCGAAATCCTCGCCCGCGTTCAGGGTCGCCACCCCGCAGACCATGGAGTCGGTGGCCGTGACGCCTGCCGAAAACAGCGTCTGCCAACAGATCGACCCGCGGGCCGGGGTGTCCCAGCCCTCGGTTTCGATATCGGCAAGATCACGCACCACAGCGGCGGGGCGCATGGGTCAGCCCCGCGACCGCCCGGCACGGCCGCCCGACCGCCCGCCACGCCCGCCGGCCGCCGCGGCCTCGGACGAGGCTTCGGCAAAGGTGCGCCCGCCTTCAACCGCCTCCAGCACGCGGGAAAACCGGATCCATTCGCCGCCATTGGCGTCGTGGTTCATCAGGAAGTTGGCGGCGCGGATCGCCTCCATTTCCACTTGGCGGACCGGGTTCATGATCGCCGACGTCATGCCCGCACCAATCGCCATCGGCAGAAAGGCCGCGTTGATGCCGTGGCGGTGCGGCAGGCCAAAGCTGATGTTGGATGCCCCGCAGGTGGTGTTCACGCCCAGTTCATCGCGCAGACGGCGCACCAGGGTAAACACCTGCTGGCCTGCCGATCCCATGGCACCGACCGGCATCACCAGCGGATCGACCACGATGTCATGCGCCGGAATGCCGTAATCGGCGGCGCGCTGCACGATCTTCTTGGCAACCGCAAAGCGCACGTCGGGGTCTTCGGAAATGCCGGTGTCGTCGTTGGAAATCGCCACCACCGGCACATTGTATTTCTTGACCAGCGGCAGAACCAGTTCCATCCGCTCCTCCTCGCCGGTCACCGAGTTCAGCAGCGGGCGGCCTTCGCAGGCCATCAGACCGGATTCCAGCGCACCGGGAACCGAGCTGTCGATGCACAAGGGCGCATCGGTGATCGCCTGAATCCGCAGGATCAGTTCGCGCATCAGGGGCGGTTCGACAAAGTTGTTGTCGGCATAGCGCGGATCATCCGCCATCTTGTTGGTGAACACGGCCCCCGAGTTCACATCCAGCACCATCGCTCCGCAGGCGACCTGTTCCAGCGCGTCGCGCAGCACCGTGTCGAAATTCCCGGCCTCAAGTTCGGCGGCCAGTTTCTTGCGACCCGTCGGGTTGATCCGCTCTCCAATGACGCAGAAAGGTTCGTCAAAGCCGATGACAACGGTTTTAGTCTTGGATTCTATGACGGTACGGGTCATTCTTAAACCTTTTTCTTAAGTACGCGCGGCCGCAACGCCCGATGCGCCGCCATGATCAGTGACCCAGGTGGCATTCGTCTTGATGCCGCCAAGGGGGAAGAAATGGACCTGTTCGATCCCGAAGTCTGGGTGTGCCGCCTTGTGCGCGGCCAATGCGGTGATCACATCGGTCGGCTCGTAGGGCAGCAGCAGTTTCGTCACATCCATCGCCCGTTTTTGCAACACGCGCAAGGATGGCCCGACGCCGCAGGCGATGGCGAATTTGATCAGGGTTTGCAGCTTGGCCGGCCCCGCCACGCCAATGTGGATCGGCAGCCTGATGCCCTCTGCCGCCAGACGGTCGGCCCAGGCGATCACCGGCTCGGCCTCAAAGCAGAACTGCGTCGCAATCGCCATGTCGGCATCAGACCGGTCGGCAAAGGCCTGCTTCCATTTCAGCGCCTGCAAGACGATGGCATCGCCGCCGTCCTTGTCGATGTCCTTGTTGCCTTCGGGGTGACCCGCCACATGCAGCCGCTTGAACCCGTCGAACAACCCGGTTTCGATCATCTGCATCGATGCGTCGAAATCCCCGGCAGGGGTATTCACGCCGCCGCCCAGAAGCAGGGCCTGCGTCACGTTGGCCTCGCCGCGGTAGCGCGCGATCCAGTCGGCAAGGGTGGCCTTGTCGGGGATGATCCGCGCCGGGAAATGCGGCATCACGCTGTAACCTTCGGCGTTGATGCGGCGGGCTGTGGCGACCATTTCCTCGATCGGGGTGCCCTCGATATGGGCGATGTAGACGCGCGTGCCCTTCGGCAGCAGGTCGCGGAAGCTTTCGACCTTTTCGGCGGTGCGCGGCATCACCTCGATGGAATAGCCCTGCAAGAACGCCTCGACCTGCGCAGAGGCCGTCGGGGCAGGGGTCGTGTCGCGGCGGAAATTGAACAGGGCCATCGAAGTCTCCGTTAAGGGGTCAGGCCTGCGCCCAGCCCATCGCATCAATCAGGGTTTTCAGGCGGGCGGTGTCGTATTCGGCCTCGATCCGCGCGGCCTCGGCGCGTGCCACTTCGGGCGCGTCGCCGTCCACCGGGTAGGGGGCCGCCTTGCGCCATTCGGCCAGATAGCTGTCGCTGTCCTTGGCGCCGATCTTCATGGCGCAGCGGTCGATGGCCTGTTCAAACCGTTCGGTCAACTGGACCTTGGACCCGGACCGGCCCTTGCCCACGATCACCTGCGCCGGAATATCGCGCCAATACACAATCGTCACATCTGCCATCGGCCCGATTCCCCACCTGCTTTACACCTGTTGATAGTCGCGGGGCCGCGACAGCCGATGTCGGTTTTCGACATGGCGCGCGCCCTATGCGACCCCCGCTGCGCATAGCGCATTTTCTGCGCGGGTGCGATGCCGGCAAAGGTGAAAACGCTTCATGCAGATCATGTGACGGATTGATGTCGCAGGCGCCATCCCCGCTTGCACCTTGGGGGCATCGGCACTACCCTTGATCCCAACCATATTGGAGGGCGAGTATGACGCCCGAGCGTCCCCTTGGGGCGGACGCGAAACCTGACGCGGTCGAAATGTCTGACGGCATTTCCCCGTCGGTTGGTCCGTTGGCCCCTGCCGACCCCGGTCCGGCGCTGTACGCGGCGCTGGATCTGGGCACCAACAGTTGCCGCATGCTGATTGCCCAACCGCGGGGCAGTCAGTTTCAGGTGCTGGACAGCTTTTCCAAAACCGTGCAGCTTGGCGCGGGGCTGGAGGCATCGGGGCGTCTGTCCCGCGCCTCGATGGGGCGCACCATTCAGGCCCTGCGGATTTGCGCTAAGAAGATCGAAAAGCACGGCGTGCGCCGGATGCGGCTGGTGGCGACCGAGGCCTGCCGTCGCGCCAAGAACGCCAGGGAATTCATCAAGCAGGTGCGCCGGGAAACCGGGCTGGCAATGGAGATCATCGCCCCCGAGGAAGAAGCCCGCCTTGCCGTGATTTCCTGCGCGCCGCTGGTTTCCCCCAGAACCGAACAGTTGCTGGTGGTGGACATTGGCGGCGGGTCCACCGAACTGGTCTGGATCGACCTGTCCGCCGTGGCCCCCGACGACCGGCCCAAGGCCATCATGCGGCTGCACATGGGGTTCAACGCGCAAGGCGAAGGGGCGGTGGCCCGCGTGGTGGACTGGATCTCGGTGCCCCTGGGGGTGGCGACGCTGAAGGACCAGTTCATCGATGTCGATGACGATGCCGCGCGGTTTGCCCTGATGTCGTGGTTCTTCGAGGAAAACCTGTCCAGCTTCAGCCCCTACAATGCGCAGCACCCGCGCGAGGGGTTTCAGATCATCGGCACCTCTGGCACCGTGACCACGGTGGCCGCCAGTTTCCTGAACCTGCGCCGCTATGACCGTACCAAGGTGGATGGCTTGCAGATGTCGTCCGACCAGATCGATTTCGTGATCCGCGAATACCTGTCGCTTGGCCCCGAAGGCCGGCGCACCGATCCCCGCATCGGGCGCGACCGTCATGCGCTGATCATGTCCGGCGCGGCTATCCTTCAGGCGCTGATGCGGATATGGCCAACCGACCGCCTGTCGGTGGCCGACCGTGGCCTGCGCGAGGGGCTGCTTTATGCACAGATGAGCGCCGATGGCGTTCTGGAAGACGGACCGTACACATGACCGACAAACCATCAGCCCCGAAAAACACCTCTGGCCGGGGCCAGCGTGAACTGCGCGTGCGGGTGAAGACCGCCAAGGGGCGCAAACTGTCGTCCACGCTCTGGCTGGAACGGCAGTTGAACGACCCCTATGTGATCCGTGCCCGCAAAGAGGGCTTTCGCGGCCGGGCGGCCTACAAGATTTCAGAGCTGGACGACAAGTTCGAGTTTCTGAAGCCGGGCAGTCGCGTGGTTGACCTGGGCTGCGCGCCGGGGGGCTGGTGTCAGGTTGCCGTGACGCGGGTGAACGCCTTGGGCGAACGCCCGAACAAGCCCAAGGGCACGGTTCTGGGCGTCGATCTGCAAGAGATCGAACCGATTGCCGGGGCCGAGATTCACCAGCTCGATTTTCTGGACGATGCGGCCGACGGGCTGGTCAAGGGCTGGCTGGGCGGCCGCGCCGATGTGGTGATGAGCGACATGGCGGCAGCCTCGTCCGGCCACAAGGGCACCGACCATCTGCGCATCATCGCCCTGTGCGAGGCGGCGGCCTGGTTTGCCTTTGACGTGCTGGAGGTGGGCGGTACCTTCGTGGCCAAGGTGCTGGCAGGCGGGGCCGAACAGGAATTGCAGGCGCTGTTGAAGAAGAACTTTGCCAAGGTGGCGAATGTGAAACCCAATGCCAGCCGGGCCGACAGCTCGGAAAAATTCGTGGTTGCCATGGGCTACAAGGGCAAGCCGCTGCCCGCGCCTGCCGAAGACCTGAACTGAGACTGAGACTGGTCTGGAAACAATCCTGACGGCTGAAAAGCGAAAGGGCATCCCGCAGGATGCCCTTTTCATTGGTCGCGCGGGCGCAAGGTTGCCTCAGCCGCCCCAGACCCGGACCGGGCCGCAATCCATGTGAACGAAGTTCGACCGCGAGTACCGGCCCACCCCGCCCGAGCCACAAGCCGCTGCCGCCTTGGCCATCTGACCGACCGACCGCGACTTCAGCCGCAGGTCCGCCGCCTGACCGACCATGTGCAGCGAGTTCTTGGCAACGCCGCGCGATTTGGACCGCAGCATGGCGTTGGTGGCCGGGCTGCGATAGCCCGACAGCAGCATGTAGGGTTCGGTCACATCCAGCAGCCGGTGCGAGGCGGCCAGAATATCCAGGTTGCGCGGGTCGATGCTGATGGTGTCATTCGACCGCCAGTCGCGCATGAAGAAGTTGATTTCCTTCAGAACTTCCGGAATGTACTCGCCATCGATCCAGTAGATCGTGTCAAGGCTTTCCCCGGTTCTGCCCGAGTACATCTTGACGCGGCGAATGTCGCCTGCGCCCTTCAGCAATCCGAAGGCATTGGAATAGGTCGGCGCTGCGATAACGGCTGTAGCAGCAAAAACCCCAAGCAGCCTGCGCCGCGTGATTCCAGCAGTGTTCAGTAGTGTCATGTGTGCGCCTGTCCCAGCTCGTCTTCGACTGCCTCACGGGCAGTTTCTATGCAACTTCATCCCCAAGTGCCCGATTGTTATGGCACAAGACGAATCGAAGCCCAAGCCTAGAATGCCCGCGTTGTGGCATCAGAGCGGCAATCGGCAAAAAATTGCTGAAACCGGGGAACCGGTCAGCCATGAATCGCCCTGCAATCTGTTTCGCATTTGACGCAAATCGAAGCGGACACCGGGCCTGCGTCACGTTTCCGAGTGGACAGTTCCGGCAAATTCGCAAACTGTCGACAATGACTTGCATGTGTTTGCCCAACCGAGGTTTCGATGCGTTATTCCCGTTTTGCCCGTGCAGTTCTGACCTCTGCCGCGTTTGTCGCCTGCCTGGCTGTCAGCCCCGCCGCCCTGGCGCAAGCCACCTCTTTCACCCAGTCGCTGGCACAATCGGCCTCGGCGGACGAGGCGATTGCGGCGTGGTATCGGCAGACCGGCTATCGGACCCTGTGGACGGGCGAGGCCGATTCCGCGCGGCGCACGGCCTTTCTGTCGGCCATCGCCGGCGCCGCCGATCATGGCCTGCCGGTGCAGCGCTATGACGCAAAGGCGCTGACCGAGGCTTACCAGATGGCGACCACCGAAGGCGACCGGGGCCGTCTGGAAGTGCGGATGACCCGCGCCTATCTGGCCTGGGCCAGGGATCTGTCCTCGGGCGCCTTGACGCCGCAGGCGATCTTGCCCGCCATCGTGCGCGACATCGCCGTCACCGATCCTGCCACCCACCTGCGCGCCATCGCCGCGGGCGATCCTGCGCAGGTGCTGGCCGGGCTGATGCCGTCGTCACAGGTCTATGCGCAACTGGTCAAGGGCAAGATCGCGCTGGAGGCCCGGATTGCCGGCGGGGGCTGGGGGCCTGCGGTGACGGGCAATCCTGCGCCGGGCGGGTCGGGGCCGGATGTGGTGGCGCTGCGCGACCGGCTGGTGGCCATGGGCTACATGCCGACATCGGCGACGCGCACCTATGACAGCCAGGTGTCGGCGGCGGTGCAGCAGTTTCAACTGGATCACGGGCTGCCCGCCGATGGCGTGGCAACGGCGGCCACGCTGGCCGAACTGAACACTCCGCCCGAGGACCGGCTGCAAGCGGTGATCGTGGCGCTGGAGCGCGAGCGCTGGCTGGATATCGACCGCTCGGGCCGCTACATCTGGGTCAACTTGCCCGATTTTACCGCCAGGATCATGCAGGACGGCAAGACCGTGTTCCAGACCCGCGCGGTGATCGGCATGAATCAGGCCGACCGCGAGACGCCCGAGTTTTCCGACACGATGGAATTCATGGTGATCAACCCGTCCTGGTCGGTGCCGCGATCCATCACGGTGAAGGAGTATCTGCCGCTGATGCAGCGCAACCGCAATGCGGCGGGGCAGTTGCAGGTGATCGACCGCAATGGCCGGGTGGTGCCGCGCGGGTCGGTGAATTTTGCCGCCTATTCGGCCAAGACCTTTCCCTTCGCGCTGCGCCAGCCGCCGTCAGATGACAACGCGCTTGGCAAGGTCAAGTTCATGTTTCCCAACCCCAACAACATCTATCTGCATGACACCCCGGCAAAATCCCTGTTCCTGCAAGAGGTGCGGGCCTTCAGTCACGGCTGCATTCGGCTGGCCGAGCCGTTCGATTTTGCCTATGCCTTGCTGTCAAGCCAGACAGATGCGCCCGAGGCCGAGTTTGCCCGCTATCTCGACACTGGCGCTGAAAGCCCGGTCATGCTTGAGACACCGCTGCCGGTGCATCTGGTCTATTACACGGCCTATCCCTCGACCAAGGGGCGGATCACCTATCGGCGCGACATCTATGGGCGGGATGCGGCATTGTTTGACGCCCTGACCGAGGCCGGGGTGGTGCCGGGCGGCGTTCAGGGGTAAATCTTCCACAAGCTGGAGGAAACGCCGTTGACCCATACCATCCGTGACATCGCCGCAGCCCTGGGCGCACAGGCCGAGGGCGACCTTGATCTGGCCATTTCGGGCGCGTCCGAACCGCAGTCTGCCGGGCCTGCGGATCTGGCGCTGGCGATGGACCCGCGCTATGCCGACGGCATTGCCAGGGGGGCGGCGCGGGCGGCGATGCTGTGGCCGGGGGCCGACTGGCGGGCCATGGGGCTGGCGGCGGTGATCTATGCGCCGCGCGGGCGGCTGGCGATGTCGGGCCTGACCCGGCTGCTGGACCCCGGTCCTGCGATTGCGCCGGGGGTGCATCCGATGGCGCTTGTCGATGCGACGGCGGTGATCGGGGCCGGGGCCGCGATCGGCCCCTTCGTCACCATCGGGGCCGGGGTGCATCTGGGCGCGGGCGCGCGGATCGCCAGCCATGTCTCTATCGCCGAAGGGGCGGTGATCGGCCCGGATGCGCTGATCCTGCAAGGCGCGCGCATCGGCGCACGGGTGCAGATCGGCGCGCGGTTCATCTGTCAGCCGGGTGCTGTGATCGGGGCCGACGGGTTTTCCTTTGTCACGCCGGAAAAATCGGGCGTCGAGCAGATCCGCGAAACGCTTGGCGCGCGCGATGAGATCACCGATCAAAGCTGGACCCGGATCCACAGCCTGGGCGCGGTGACCCTGGGCGATGATGTCGAGGTCGGCGCCAATGTCTGCATCGACCGCGGCACCATCCGCGATACGCGGGTGGGGTCGGGCACCAAGCTGGATAACCTGGTCCATATCGGCCACAACGTGCAGGTCGGGCGCGATTGCCTGCTGTGCGGGCAGGTCGGCATTGCGGGGTCCGCGCGCATCGGCGACCGGGTGGTGCTGGGCGGGCAATGCGGGGTAAGTGACAACATCTTCATCGGCGACGACGTGATTGCCGGGGGCGCCAGCAAGATGCTGACCAATGTGCCCGCGGGCCGGGTGGTTCTGGGCTATCCTGCCGTCAGGATGGAAACCCATGTGGAAATGCAAAAGGCCCTGCGCCGCTTGCCCCGCATGTCCGCCCGCGTGGCGGAACTGGAAAAGGTCATGCAGACGTTACCGAACGGTGACTAAAACCGCCATAACCAGAGGGGGTCCGGCCATGACGATAGAAGAACAGGTGATTGCCATTATCGCGCAACAGGCGGTGCTGGATGTAGCGGAGGTGACGCCTGCCGCCACGCTGGCCAGCCTCGGGGTGGACAGTCTGGGGCTGGTGGAATCGATCTTCGCCATCGAGGAGACATTCGACATCTCGGTCCCGTTCAACGCCAATGCGCCGGGCGAGGCCGGGTTTGACATCTCGACCGTGGCCTCGATCATTGCGGCGGTCGAAGGTCTGGTATCGCAGAAGGCGGCATGAAGCGGGTCGTCATCACCGGGGCGGGCACGATCAACGCGCTGGCGCATGATGTGGCGGGCACCTGTGCCGCCTTCCGCGAGGCGCGCTGCGGCATCACCACGCTGGACATCCGCGACCGGGACCGGCTGTCCATCCAGATCGGGGGGCAGGTGCACGACTGGAACCCGGATGTGAACTTCAACCGCCAGCAGATTGTTCTTTATGACAAATTCACCCAGTTCACCTTGCTGGCGGCCCGGCAGGCCATCACCCAGTCGGGCCTGAATTTCGACGATCTGCTGGGGTTCGAGGCCGGGGTGGTGCTGGGCACCGCGGCGGGCGGCGTGAACACATGGGACGAAAATTACCGCACCGTCTATGAGGAAGGCAAGAACCGGGTCCACCCTTTCGTGGTGCCGAAACTGATGAATTCGGCCGCCGCCAGCCATATCTCGATGGAATTCAATCTGCGCGGCCCGACCTTCACCGTGTCCACCGCCTGCGCCAGTTCCAACCACGCCATGGGGCTGGCATTTCAGATGGTCCGGTCAGGGGCCACCCGCGCGATGATCACCGGTGGGTCGGAATCCATGCTGTGCTTTGGCGGCATCAAGGCCTGGGAAGGGTTGCGCGTCATGTCGAAAGACGCCTGCCGCCCGTTCAGCCTGACCCGCAGCGGCATGGTGCAGGGCGAAGGGGCGGCAGTCTTCGTGTTCGAGGAATACGACCACGCAAAGGCGCGCGGCGCGCAGATCCTGGCCGAGGTGGCGGGCTTTGCGATGACCTCGGACGCGGCCGACATCGTCATGCCGTCGAAACAGGGGGCGGCGCGGGCGATTGCGGGGGCCTTGCGCGACGCGCGGATGGACGCCTCCGATGTGGGCTATATCAACGCGCATGGCACGGGGACTGCGGCCAATGACAAGACCGAATGCGCCGCCGTGGCCGATGTGTTCGGCCCGCATGCCGACCGGCTGATGATCAGCTCGACCAAATCCATGCACGGCCATCTGATCGGCGGCACCGGGGCGGTGGAACTGCTGGCCTGCATCATGGCGCTGCAGGACGGGGTGATCGCCCCCACCATCGGCTATGAGGAACCTGACCCCGAATGCGCGCTGGACGTGGTGCCGAACGAGGCGCGCAACGCAAGGGTCGATTGCGTGCTGTCCAACGCCTTTGCCTTTGGCGGGCTGAACGCGGTTCTGGCGTTGCGGCGGGTGTAGATCAGTTGGCACATGGTCTCGCCCCGGCAAAGGCCGGGGCCTCTGTCATCGGAAAACAGGCCCCGGGGTCCCGGCCTTCGCCGGGACGGTCGGGTGAGCGGCGGGGAGTTTTTGGTATGCCTGCCCGCCTGCGCCGCTGCTTTTGTCGCATTGGCTTTGCATTCGAATTAAGGCTCTGTGACGCCATAGTGACTTGAGCCGAGCGGGCAGAGGACGTAAGCGCAGACCATGTCGATCTGGAACCAGGCCAATCCCAGGACTTTCATGCGCACCTCGGGCAGGCTGTTGCCCTGGGTCGGCGGGCTGGCGGCGATCTGCCTCTGGGTGGGGCTGACATGGGGCTTTTTCCTGACGCCGGATGATTACCGCCAGGGGTCGACCGTCAAGATCATCTACCTGCATGTGCCAGCCGCGATGATGGCGATAAACGCCTGGGTGATGATGCTGATTGCCAGCCTGATCTGGCTGATCCGCCGCCACCATGTGTCGGCGCTTGCCGCCAAGGCCGCAGCCCCGGTGGGACTGACCTTTACCGCCATCGCGCTGATCACCGGCGCGCTGTGGGGCCAGCCGATGTGGGGCACCTGGTGGGCCTGGGATCCGCGCCTGACCTCGTTCCTGATCCTGTCGCTGTTCTATCTGGGCTACATCGCGCTGTGGCAGGCGGTCGAAGACCCCGACACCGCCGCCGATCTGACCGCCGTGCTGTGCATGGTGGGGTCGGTGTTTGCGCTGCTCAGCCGCTATGCGGTGAATTTCTGGAATCAGGGACTGCATCAGGGGGCCTCGCTGTCGCTGGACAAGGAAGAAAACGTGTCGGACGTGTTCTGGCTGCCTCTGGTGGTCTGCATTTTCGGCTTTGTGCTGTTGTTTGTGGCCCTGGTATTGCTGCGCACCCGTACCGAGGTGCGCATGCGCCGGATGGCCGCCCTGTTGGCGCGCGAGCGGAGAGGATGAGAATGATACCCGACCTGGGAAAATATGCAGGCGCCGTGCTGGGGTCCTATGCGGCCGCGATGGTGTTGCTGTCGGCGATCGTGGGGCTGACCCTGTGGCAGGCACGGCAGGCCAAACGGGCCTTGCGCGATGTGGAACGCAGGGCAGGGCGCAACAATGGCTGACCCGACCCCGCGCAAGACCGGATGGCTGCGCCCGCTGATGCTGTTGCCGCCGGTGATCTTTCTGGGCCTCGGCCTGATGTTCTACAACGGCTTGCGGCGCGACAATCCCGGCGATCTGCCGTCGTCCTTCCTCAACCGGTCCGCCCCGGTGCTGCCGGTGACGGCGCTTGGCGACCTGCCCCTGCTGACCCCCGCCGATCTGCGCACGGGGCAGGTGACGGTGGTCAATGTCTGGGCGTCCTGGTGCCCGCCCTGCCGGGCAGAGCATCCTGTGCTGATGGCCATGGCGGCGCGGGGCATCCGTGTCGGCGGGCTGAACATCATGGACAAGGATGCCAATGCCATCGAATACCTGACCCGCGAGGGCAATCCCTATTTTGCGGTTGCCACCGATCCCAAGGGGCGCAACCGGGTGGAATGGGGCGTCGCCGCCCCGCCAGAGACGTTCATCATCCGCGGCGACGGCACCGTGGTCTTCAAATTCATCGGCCCGTTGATCGGCACCGATTACGAGACACGTTTTGTCCCCGCGCTGGAGGCGGCACTGGCGGAATAGTGCGCAAATACCGGGGCTTGCAGCGGGATGACCCTTCGCTGAACCTTCCTTCTTCCGCCCGGAGTAAAGCGCGAAGCGCGCCGGGCAATGCCCGCCTCCCGGCCCGGCCACGGGCCGGGCGTTCTTCGCGGAAATCGTCCAGTGGGGGCTGTTGAAGAAGTCGTTTCAGACCTGTGCCGGGGTAAGTCTGGCGGGGCGATTTTTGATGATCAACCAGATCAGCAACTTGGCCGCCGCCAGCTTCTTGAGGTTCATTGCCATGGCGGTCAGGAGGGCCTGGATCTTCATGTTCTCAAGGCCCCTTCGGACGGCGCGCGCAAGGCCGTGGAGCGTTTTGGCCGTGCCATGCGCGCCTTCGACTTGCCATCGGTGGCGGGTGTAGATGGCGCGTTCGTCATTCCCCCAGGCCGCGCGTTTGCGACGGGCGCGCAGAATGGCTGCGTGGTTCGTCACGATGTTCACCCGGCGGGACGACACGCCGCGGGGCAGGCATTGCGCCTTGAGGGGGCAGCGCGCGCAGTCGCGTCGGTCGGCGCGGTATCGCTTGCCGGTCGCCGAGGTGTCGCGGGGCGTGAGCCGCTTCCCCGCCGGACAGCGGACCACATCGTGATGGGGGTCAAACTTGAACCGCTCGGTTGGAAAGCCCTGGGCCGCCCTGGCGCGCGGAGCGCGAAGCGGTGGGATGACGGCTTCGATCCGGCGGTCTTCAAGGGCGGCGTAAATCCGGCCAATGCCATAGAGCCTGTCCGCCGTGATCCGGCCGGGGGCAACCCCGAGGGTGGCTTCGATGGCGTCCAGGCGCTCGTCAAAGCGGCCCGTGTCATGTTCTTCGCCGGTAACGATCTCCACATCGACGACGACGCCCGCAAGATCGTCAACCGCCGTGTGCTGCTTGTAGGCCGGGCGCAGTGGAGCCTTGGAGGATGTCGCCATGGTCGCCTCCGGGTCCGTGCGGCAAAGCTTCTTGAACTTGCCGCTCGTGCGCGCGTGCCGCGCGGCATCTTGGGCGGCGCCATTGGCGTCGTCGTGGGCCGCCTCGACCGCATCAAGATGGCGCGAGACCAATGCGTCCATGCTGACATTCGCCCGGATCAGACTGGCGTCGATGTGAACCGTCTCCGCCGAAACCATCCCGGCTCTCTGGCACTGCCGCACGACACGCGTGAAGACCTGACGGAAGACGTCTTCGCCCCATCGCTGCCGGATGCGGGTCAGCGAAGAGTGATCCGGCAAGGCCTCGTGCAAGGCGTAACCGACAAACCAGCGGATCGCGAGATTGACCTGCGCTTCCCGCATCAGCCGCCGCTCTTGAACGATCCCAAGCAGGAAACCCGCCAGCATCAGCCGCACGGCAACCTCGGGATCGATGCCGGGGCGACCGTTGTCGGAACAATAGAGGTCGCCCACTTCAGCGCGGAGCCACCCAAGATCAAGAACCTGATCGACCCTGACCAGCACATGGTCATCAGGGATCAGCCCCCGCAACGACCCGGTGATGAAAAGCTCCAGTTGTCCGCGTTCTTTCCGACCAAGCATAGCTGCCTCAAAATCTCTGTTCAGCCAAGTGAATCAGAGACATGGGGCTTTTTCAACAGCCCCCAGTGGACGATTTCTGATCGCTCATCACCCCCCTCGGGCGGGCATTCTGCAACGTCACAAGCAGAAATCCCGTTGGATGGGTTGACCCATAAACCGCGTAGAACTGGCGTTGTCTTCCCACCCGGCGGTCGGGCATTGCCCTTTCGTTACGCTGGTTGAAAGGCAAACAGGAAAGCAGGGCCGGTTCCAGGCAGGGTCATCCTGCTGCACAGACCGGGGCACAGACCGGGGCAGCGCCCGATTTGCCTGAAGAAACCGGGGCGGAGTTTGCAGTACTCCGCTGCTGCCGCCTTGGGTCAGGCCTTCACGGCCTGGTTCAGTTCGTGCATCAGCCGGGCTTCTTCGGCGGCTTTCGGTTTGGACAGGCCCGCCAGCAGCAGATAGGCGACGGGGGTGATGTAGAGCGTGGCAATCGTCGCCAGCCCCAAGCCCCCCACGATGATCCAGCCCAGAACCTCGCGCGCCTCGGACCCGGCCCCGAAGGCAAAGATCAGCGGCAGACCGCCCAGAATCGTCGCCACCATCGTCATCATCACCGGACGCAGCCGGGTGATCGAGGCGTCCTCGATCGCGCGGCGCACATCGGCCCCGTCATCGCGCAACTGATTGGCAAATTCGACGATCAGGATGCCGTTCTTGGCCATGATCCCCACCAGCAGCACCAGCCCGATCTGGCTGTAGACGTTCATGCTGCCCCCGGTTGCCACCATCGCCACCACGGCACAGGCCAGCCCCAAGGGCACCGTCGCCATCACGATCACGGCCGAGACAAAGCTTTCAAACTGCGCCGCCAGCACCAGAAACACGATCAGCACCGCAAAACCGAAGGTCACGAACAACCCGGCAGAGGACTCGCCAAGCGTCGCGGCCTCGGCCAGCGGCTCGATCCGCCCGCCGGTGGGCATCACCTCGGCGGCCAGCCGTTCCACCTCGGCCAGTGCTTCGCCCAGGGCAAAGCCGGGGGTCAGCCCGGCCGAGATCGGCACCGACCGCATCTGCGACTCGCGCGACAATTCGGGGGCGACGGCGCGTTCGGTCAGGGTGACGAAGGTGGAAATCGGCACCATCTGGCCGTCGGATGTCTGCACGAAGATGCGTTCCAGATCGCCGGGGTCATTCACCGGGTCGGACGTGGCGACCATTTTGATGTCAAAGCTGTCGTCGTTCAGGAACACGGTGCCGACCGTGCTGCCATCCAGCACGGCTTGCAGGGCCTGGCCCAGCCCGTCGATGTCCACCCCCAGATCAGAGGCGCGCATCCTGTCCACCTCGATGAACAGTTGCGGCTGCGTGGTGTCATAGCCAAGCCGCACCTGCCCGAAGGCGGGGTTTTCCTCCATCGCCGTCACCAGCGCGCGGGCACTGTCGGCCAGCCCGCCGTAATCATCGCCCACCATCGCAAAGCTGAGCCCGTTGCCCGCGCCGCGAATGCCAAGCGAGTTCGACTGGTTCACAAAGGCCCGCACGCCCACCACCCCGGCCAGGCCCTTGTTGATCTCGGCCACGATGTCTTGCTGGCTGCGGGGCCGGTCGGCCCAGTCGGCCAGGCTGACCACCATCATGCCCCGGTTGTCGGACCCGCCCATGCCGGTGATGGCAAACAGGCTGATCACGTCGCCACGCGCGCGCAGCGGTTGCAGCAGCGCCTCGATTTCGCGCACCTTGTTGTTGGTGTAGTCCAGCGCCACGCCTTGCGGCGTCTGCACGTTCAGCAAGATCAGGCCACGGTCTTCGGGCGGGGTCAGTTCCTGCTTCAGCGTGGTGAACAGCATCCCCGAGGTGACGGCAAACAGCACCGCCACCGCAAGCGCAACAATCGGCGCGTTCAGCGTGGCGCGCAAGGTTCGGGCATAGGCCCCGGCCAGAACGCCCCCCAACCAGGCCAGAAACCCGCGTTCGGCCTTGTCATGGCCGCCCTCGCGCAGCAGGCGGCTGGCCAGCACCGGGCACAGGGTAAGTGCTGTGATCGACGACAGCAGCACCGATATGGCAAGTGTGAACCCGAATTCGCGGAACAGCCCCCCGGTCTGGCCGGGCAGGAACGACAGCGGAATGAACACGGCCGCCAGCGTGGTGGTGGTGGCGATGACGGCAAAGAACACCTGCTGCGTGCCCAAGACTGCCGCCGCCCGCGCGCCCATGCCTTCGGACCGGCGGCGCACGATGTTTTCCAGCACCACGATGGCGTCATCCACCACCATCCCCGTGGCCAGCACCAGCGCCAGCAGCGTCAGGATGTTGATGGAAAACCCTACGGCCCAGATCGCCGCCAGCGTACCGATCAGCGACACCGGCATCGCCAGCGCGGGGATCAGCGTGGCGCGAATATCGCGCAGGAACAGATACATGATGGCGGTGACGATCAGCACCGACAGCACCAGCGCGATTTCCACCTCGTGAATGGCGCCGTTGATGAAGTTCGCGGTGTCCGAGGTAATGAACATCTTCACATCCGGCGGCAGCAGGGGCTGCACGTCTGCAATCACCTGCTGCACCGCAGCCGAGATTTCCAGCGTATTGCCCTGCGCCTGCCGGATGATGCCGATGCCGATGCCGGTTTCGCCATTGGCCCGCAGGATAGAGGTGCCGGATTCCGGCCCCAAGGTCACGCGGGCCACGTCGCCAAGAATCACGTTCGGGGCCACTTCCAGCGCCTCGAACTGGGCCGAGGTGGTGACGGCGGCGGTGGTGCGCACCAGAATGCTCTGGCGATCCGAACTCAGCGATCCGGCCGGCGCGTCAAAGGCCACATTCGCCAGCGTGTCGCGCAGATCGGCAAGGGTCAACCCGCGCGAGGCCAGTTGCATCTGGTCGATGTCCACCTGAAACACCTGTTCGCGGTCGCCGAACAGTTGCAGGTCGGCAACCCCGTCGGCCGACAGCAGCCGGTCCTCGATCATGTCCTCGACCAGCGTGGTCAGATCCTGCGCCGACCGGGTTGACGAGGTGACGGCAATCCGCAGCACAGCGTCGGCATTGGCATCGGCCTTGACGATGCGGGGGGCGTCCACGTCATCGGGCAGGCTGTTGGTGATGCGGGCAATCGCGTCGCGCAGGTCGGTGGCGGCCACGTCCAGATCCACGTCGTCGCGGAATTCGACCGTCACCCGGCTGCTGCCAAAGCGCGACGAGGAGGAAATGGTCTTGACCCCCGACACCCGGCCTGCGGCAGCCTCGATCACGGCGGTAATTTCGCGGTCGATGGTTTCGGGGGCGGCGCCGGAAAAGTCGGTGCTGATGGTGACGACGGGGCGGTCGACATCGGGCAATTCGCGCACTTCGGCGTTCAAGAGGGCGGCAAGCCCGGCCAGCACGATCACCGCGTTCAGCACAAAGGCCAGGATCGGGCGGCGCACGAACAGCGCGGTGCTGGAGTTTGATACGGCCTCGGCGCTTGGGGCATGAGGCTGAATGGGGGGCTGGAGCGGGGTGGGATCCGACATGTCCGGCCTCAGATCCTGGGGGCGGCAGAGGCCGCAACGGTGGTGGCCGTGGTGCCGATGGCCGCGGCCGCGATGCCGGGGCGCAGGGCCTGCACGCCTTCGGTCACCACCAGATCGCCGGGGGCGAACGCGGCGTCGATCAGCACGGTCTGTGCTGTGCGTTGCAGGATGCGGGCGGGCAGGCGCAGGGCCTTGGCGTCGCGCAGCACCCAGACAAACGCGCCGTCCGCCCCCCATTGAATGGCCAGCGGGTCCACGGCGGGATGGCTGGCCCCGGTAAACTCAAGGCTGATCTGGAACGCCATGCCCGCGCGCAGCCGGTCATCGGCATTGCCGATGGCCGCCTGCACCAGCAGGGTGCGGCTGGCCACATCAACCCGGTTGTCCAGCGCCGAGATGGTGCCCGGCAGCGTCATGCCGGCCTCGGCCAGCGGCATGGCGGTGACGGCATCGCCGATCTTCAGGCGGCTGACCACCCGTTCCGGCACCCGGAAATCCACGATCAGGCTGGACCGGTCCTCCAGCACGGTGATGGTCTGGCCGCTGGTCACCTGATCGCCCACCTCGACCGACAGAATGCCGATCCAGCCCGCAATCGGGGCCACCACCTGTCGCCTGCTCAGGTCCAGTTCGGCCTCGCGGTAGGCAAGGTCGGCGGTGGCCAACGCCAGTTCGGCCTCGCGCACCTGCAGATCGGTGGCGGTGCCAGAGGCTTGCAGCCGGGCGACGCGGTCCGAGGTGGCGCGGGCATCGGCCAGCACAAGGGCGGTGCGGTCCATCGCGATGCGCGCGGCCACCGATTCCAGTTCGGCCACCACGGCCCCTGCCTGCACATACTGGCCCGGCGCCGGGATCAGGGCGGTGATCTGGCCCGCAGCCTCGGTCGCCAGCACCACCGACCGCGCGCCGCGCGCCGACCCGATGGCGGCGATGGTGTCGTTCAGGGCCTGGGTTTCCACCAGCCTGGCCACGACCTGCACCACGGGGGCGGCCCCAGCCCCCCCATTCCCAGACCCCCCATTCCGAGACCCGCCACTTGCGGCGGCAGAAGACGGTGCGGCAGATGCGTTGGTTTCAGCCCCGGCTGTTGCGCGGATCACGCCCAACCGTTCCAGCGGGGCCAGAACCCCCAGACTTGCCAGCATCGGCATCGCTGCGGGCACAAAGGCGATCCACCCTGCAAGGGCTGCGGCGCAGACCATCAGGGTCAGGGTGAATTGCTTCCACATCGGCATCGGGACATATCCTTTCCAGCGGCCATCCGGTGGCTGCACATGGCAGACACCTGACCTTCAGACCTTCGATCTCCCACCGCCAACCTAGCTGATCCGGCGCGAAATAACAGCCGGGTCCGACCAAACTAATTGTGACTGCCAGACAAATTAAGACGGCGCCACGGGAACCGGATCTTGACCGCAGGCGTTTTGCCCTTGTCCACCTTCTGCCGCCTTGCCATCCCCCCGCACCCAAGCCGCCTTGCGCGGGGCAGGGTTTCGCCGTCACAGTCGGACACAGTCTGACACAACGTTGGATCAAGTGTTTCACCATGATGCAAAAGGCGCAGGGGGGCGGGCAGATGGCAGGACAGGTTTCACAGATCACCCCCGGCACCGGTGGGGCGACCGAGCGTATGGCGATCATCGCCGTCGTGGCGGTGGTTCTGTTCGTGGCGCAGGACGTGTTCGTCCCGCTGGCGATTGCCATGCTGATCACCTTTGCGCTGTCGCCTGTCGTCACCGCGCTGCGCCGCCGGGGCCTGCCGATGCTGTGGACGGTGCTGGCCGTGGTGCTGGCGGCCTTTGTGGGCATCGCGCTGTTTTCGCTGGTGGTGGCCTCGCAACTGGCCTCGCTGGCACAAAACCTGCCGACGTTTCAAAGCAACATCCTGACCAAGGTCGAAGGCCTGAAGGCCGAGGGGGGCGACAAGGGCATCGCCTCGCGTCTGTCGGACATGATTTCCGCCATCAACGCCGAGATCGGCACCGCCGCCCCCCCCGCAGACGAACCGGGCGCGCCGTTGAAGGTCGAGGTGGTGGATTCGACCAATGTGATCGATCTGCTGCAAAATCTGGTGCTGCCGCTGGTCAGCCCGGTGGCGACGGTGGGTCTGGTGATCGTCGTCGTGATCTTCATGCTGCTGGAACGCGAAACCCTGCGCGACCGCTTTATCCGGCTGGTCGGGTCGAATGACCTGCACCGCACCACCCAGGTTCTGGAGGATGCAGGCTCGCGGGTGGCAACCTATCTGATCATCCAGTTGCTGGTGAACATCATCTACGCCATTCCCATCGGGCTTGGGCTGTGGCTGATCGGCGTGCCCAATGCCACGCTTTGGGCGATGCTGACGCTGATCCTGCGCTTTGTGCCCTATATAGGGTCGGTGCTGGCGGCGGCGTTTCCGCTGTTCCTGTCCTTTGCGGTGTCGCCCGACTGGTCGGCGGTGCTGTGGACGGCGGCGCTGTTCATGGTGGTGGAACTGATCACCTCGAACGTGATCGAACCCATGCTCTACGGGTCGCGCACCGGCCTGTCGCCGCTGGCGATCATTGTGGCGGCGATTTTCTGGACCTTTCTCTGGGGGCCATTGGGGCTGGTGCTGTCGACGCCGCTGACCGTGTGTCTGGTGGTTCTGGGCCGTCATATCCCGCAATTTGCCGTGTTCGACATTCTGTTCGGCGATGAACCCGTGCTGGCCCCGCATGCGCGGCTCTATCAGCGCCTGCTGGCGGGCGATGCGATGGAGGCCACCTTTCATGCCGAGGAGGCGTTGGAGGATATGGCATTGGCCGATTACTACCACCTGACCGTGGTGCCCGCCCTGCTGCGCGCGCAGGATGACCGCGACCGCGGCGTGCTGACCGCCGAGCAAGAGGCCCGCGTGGCCGAGGCCGCGACCACCATGGTCGATGATCTGGCCGAGGTGGTGACCGAGGAACTGGAAGAAGACGCCAATGCCCCCCTGCCGGGCGCCGGTTTCAAGGTGGTGCTGGTGGCCGGGCGGTCGGGCATCGACCATGTGGTTGCCAGGATGCTGGGGCAGGTCATGCAGATCGAAGGGGCCGAGGTCCGCCACAACCCGCACACCGACCTGACACCGTCGCGCCTGTCGGCGCTGAACGCGGCCGATGCCGATTGCATGATCCTGTGCTTTCTGGACCCCAAACCCTCGCGCGCGTCCTTGCTGCATATCCGCCGGATCAAGCGGGCCGCGCCGCAATTGCGGCTTGGCGTGCTGATCCTTGCGATGCCCGACGAGGCCGGCCCGACGCTGGAGGGCATGAAACATGTGGCCCCGGTGTCGGCAGAACGGCTGCGCGAGGCCGAGGACATCGGCGCCGATTTCGCCGTCACCGATCTGGACAGCGCAACCGAAGCCGCCTGGCTGCGCCAGCCCCCCAAACCCGTTCTGGCCGCCACCAAGGCCGCCGACCGCCGCACCAGACGGGTGCGCAAGGTGGCCGCCTGAGGCCTCTTTCATCTTTCAACCCTGCCCGAAAGGATCATCCCATGGCACGCCAACCCACCGCCGCTGAAAAGACCGCAGCCCTGCAAGCCGAAGTCGCCGCCCTGCGCGCCGACATGGCCGGAATCGCCGATCTGCTGGCCAGCCTGACCCGCCCCGCAGGCGATACGGTCGCGGGTCTTGAGGCCAGCCTGCAAGACCGCGCCGAGGCGATTGCCAGCGCCGCCCATGCCGCAACCTCTGCCGCCCGCGCCAGAATGGCCGAGGCGACCGAATGGGTGACCCACAATGCCAGCGGCAAGGTCGATGACATTCTGACCGACGCCACCGCCTATGCCCGCGAGAAACCTGCCAATGCGCTGATGTTTGCGGGTGTGGCCGGTCTGCTGGTCGGCCTGCTGTTCTGGCGGCGGTAAGCGCGGTGGGACTGGTTCTGCAACTGGCGCTGATCGCCATGCGGATGCGCGCGCAGCAGGCCACCAGCCGGGTGGTCGCAACCTCGGGAATCGTGCTGCTGGCGCTGCTGTTTGCGCTGTTCGGTCTGGCGGGGTTTACAGCGGCCGCGTGGATCGCGCTGGCCCATACGCTGGACCCGGTGCGCGCCGCCCTGATCATGGGCGGGGCGGGGTTCGTGGTGGCAGCGGTGCTGCTGGTGATCGCCAGGGCACGCAAGCGCCGCCGGGCGCTGGCCGCACCCGTGCTCCCCGACATGGCGGCGATGCTGAAACAGACCATGGCTGGTGCTGGCGCGCCGGTGGTCTGGGCACCGCTGATCGCGGTCGCGCTGATCGGTCTGCTGATCGGTCGGGGGGGCGGAAAGAACGACGACTGACCCTCTGTCCATCCTGCGCCGCTGACCTGCCCTCCGGCCGTTCCGGCGGGGCAGGTTTCTGCTGATCTGTAGTAGTTTAGCGATTGTCCGGTTTGACGCCCCCGCCCCGACGGCTAGGGTGCGGCACAATCAGGACGCGAAACCAGTCGCAGAACGCAGGGCAGCAGCATGGCACTCCTCACCGGATCGAACACCCCCGACACCCTGTTTGGCGGGGTAGATGCCGATACGCTGACCGGCTGGAACCCGGCCAATGCGCCCGGAAACCTCGGGCCGGGCAGCGATGCCGACGTTCTGGTCGCAGCAGCGGGGGCCGATCTGGTGCAGGGGGGCGCGGGTCAGGATCAGCTTTACGGGCAGGACGATGCCGACACGCTGGAGGGGGGCAGCGGTGACGACACCCTTTATGGCGGCGCGGGCGGCGACACGGTTCTGGGCGGCAGCGGCAATGATCTGATCTTTGTCGAGGTTGCCGACGGGGCCGACAGCATCGACGCCGGTGCCGGGCAGGACTGGCTGAGTCTGGACCGCAGCGGCAGCAGTCTGGGTCTGGCCTTTTCCATTGCACAGGCTTCAGCCCTGCAAACGCTGGCGGATGGCAGCCGGATTGCGGGCATCGAGGAACTGCTGTTTCGCGGCGGCGAAGGCGGCGACAGCGTGACTGGCGGCGCGCTGGACGATCAGCTTTCCGGCAACGGCGGCGATGATGCGCTGTCGGGCGGCGGCGGGCAGGATTATCTGCTGGGCGATCTTGGGGCCGACACCCTGTCGGGCGGCGATGACAATGACGTGGCGCTTGGCGGGGACGGCGACGACAGCCTGACCGGCGGTGCGGGTGATGACCGGCTCGACGGGGCGGCAGGCCATGACAGCGCCACGGGCGGCAGCGGGCGCGACACGATCTATGGTGGCGAGGGCAATGACCGGATCACGGGCGAGGATGGCGACGATGACCTGCGCGGCGACGCAGGCCATGACACGCTGACGGGCGGCGCGGGACATGACCTGATGCTGGGGCAGGATGGCCGCGACAGCATTGACGGCGGCATCGGCAACGACAGTCTGTACGGCGATGCGGGCAGCGACCGTCTGGCGGGCGGCGAGGGCGATGACCAGCTTTCGGGCGGGGCGGATGCAGATGTCTTGCAGGGTGGCAGCGGCAATGACAGCCTGTTCGGCGAGGCGGGCGATGACCGGGCTTACGGCGCGGCAGGCGACGATCAACTGATCGGCAATGACGGCGCAGACCGGCTTTATGGCGATGCCGGGGCAGACAGGCTGTGGGGCGAGGCGGGCGACGACAGGCTGATCGGCGGGTCCGGGGCGGACCATCTTTTTGGCGGGTCTGGCGCGGATGATCTGTCTGGCGGCAGCGGCGATGATTTCGTTTATCTGATGGCGGGCGAGGGGGTGGACCGGGGCGATGGCGGCGGCGGCATCGACTATCTTTACCTTGACCGCAGCAGCGACACAGCCGCGCTGATCCTGACCCTTTCGCCTGCGATGACACTGGGCGATGGCACCACCCTGACGGGGTTCGAGCGTGGCTGGCTGACCGGCGGCAGCGCAAATGACGCGCTGACCGGGGCCGGGCTGGATGACAGGCTGAATGGCGGGCTGGGCGAGGATGCGCTGACAGGCGGGGCGGGGGATGACACGCTGATCGGCGATGCGGGCCGCGATACCCTGACGGGCGGGCTTGGCGCGGATGATCTGACCGGCGGGGCCGGGGCGGACTGGTTCGATTTCACCGCCCTCGATGCGGTGGATGCGATCCGCGATTTCGCGGCGGCGGCCGATACGATCCGGCTGGATGATGCGGTGTTTCTGGGCACCGCACGGGGGGGGCTGCGGGCCGATGCCTTTGTTGCGGGCACGGTCGCACTGGATGCGGACGACCGGGTGATCCATGACCAGACCACCGGGACCATCTGGTATGACGCCGATGGTCTGGGCGGGGCCGATGCGGTGATCTTTGCCCAGGTGGCGGCGGGTCTGGTGCTGACCGAGGCGGATTTCAGGGTTTTCTGACCTGACCTGCGTATCAGCGCACAGCCGCCGCGCGGCGCGGCGGCTGGCGCGAGGGCGGCTGTGGGCCTATCCTCAGGCCAGCCAGAAGGAGCCATCGCATGAGCTGGAACCCCGCCCTTGACCCGTCCATTCCGATTGGCGACGCCGTTGACGCCATCGACACCGTGATCGTGCCCCGCGCCCGCGATCTTGGCGGGTTCGAGGTGCGCCGCGCCCTGCCATCGGTCGCCCGGCAGATGGTCGGCCCCTTCATCTTTTTCGACCAGATGGGGCCTGCCGAGTTTCTGACCGGCAAGGGCATCGACGTGCGCCCGCACCCCCATATCGGCCTTGGCACGGTGACCTACCTGCTGCGCGGCCGCATCCACCACCGCGACAGCCTGGGCACCGATGCCTGGATCGATCCCGGCGCGGTGAACTGGATGCTGGCGGGGCAGGGCATCACCCATTCCGAACGGCAGGATGGCGCGATCCGCCAGGGGCCGCACAGCCTGTTCGGGTTGCAGACCTGGCTTGCCCTGCCCAGATCGCAGGAAGACGACCCGGCGGCCTTCATCCACGCCCCCGCCGATACGCTGCCCGTCTTGCAAGGCGAGGGCAAGGAGGTGCGGCTAATCCTTGGCACAGCCTATGGCGAGGCCGCCCCGATCAAGCTGCCGTTCGAGGTGTTCTATGCCGACGCGGTGCTGGAGGCCGGGGCGTCGATCCCGCTGCCAGACGACCATGAAGACCGCGGCGTGTATATTCTGGCGGGCGAGGTGACGGTGGGCGGGCAGACCTTTCCGACCGGCCAGATGCTGGTGTTCCGCCCCGGCGACCGGATTTCGGTCAGGGCCGGGGATGCGGGCGCGCGGCTGATGCTGCTTGGCGGGGCCACGATGGACGGGCCGCGGCACATCTGGTGGAATTTCGTGGCCTCCTCGAAAGACCGGATCGATGCGGCGAAAGAGGCCTGGCGCGCGGGGGACTGGGCGCATGGGCGGTTCCGGCTGCCGCCTGCGGATGCGGGCGAGTTCATTCCGGCGCCGGAGTGATCCTGGCGGCTATCGGGTGGGGAAGATGGGCAGATTGCCCATCCTACGCCCGATCATTACTCGGCCGCCAGCATCGCATTATCCGCCTGCCACCCGGCCAGCACATCGGCGCCCAGCTTGCGCAGGGCGCGGTCGATGGCGTCGTCGGGGTGCAGCGCCGCAGCGCGCAGATATTGCCGCAGCCGGAACGGCTTGCGCGCCAGGATCAGCGCGGCCATGCCGTCCGGCAACATCCCCGCCACGGCACAGGCGCGCCCCCAGGCCACCGCCAGCGACGGCCGGTTTCCCATGTCGCTGCACCAGGCCACCTCGAATAGAGTCATGATATAGTCCAGCACCGGCACTTCCATATGGCGGCGGTCCGGTTTGTAGGGCAGTTGGAACACATCGGCCACCAGTTCGTATGACGGCCAGTAATGCAGCACGCCTTCGGCCGATTTTTCCCGCACCACCTCGTCGATCGCCACCCGCAGCACGGCCTTGGACACCGAATTGGCGGTCAGGCAGGACGTGTCGCGGAACGTCGCGATCAGCGGAATCGGCGACAGCGTATAGATGATCTTCGCATCGGGGCGATGCTTGCGGATCAGATCGTGGATGGCGCGCAGGTTGTCCTTGTTTTCCTCGACCGTGGACACCCGGAACTTGTGCCGGGCGGGGTCATAGGCATCTTTCGGAATGGTGCGCCAGAACACGTTGCCGGTGGGTTCGTCATACCAGACCTCGGACAGGCCGAAAGTCAGGATGAACACGTCGGTCGCATCGAAGATCCGCCTGGTTTCGGCCTGCACGCCCGCATCATAGCCGTAATCCTGCGCGTCATAGCCATGCCACAGCGCGCCCTCGAAGGTCTTGTTTTCCCACGCCCATTCGAACTGCTGGCGGATCACGAAGGAATTCACCATGCCCTCGCCGCAGGTCACGACATAGGCGTTCTTCGCCGCCTCGTCCTTGTTCAGGACGCGGAAATTGCGCTTTGACAGCCAGTTGGAGATATTGGCCGCAAAGCAGGACCCGAAGGCGGTGATCTGGGTCTGCGGCGTGATGAGGGGGGCGGGGGGCAGCCAGCCGTGCAGCACGAACTTCTGCGTGCCCTCCACATCCAGCAACCGTGCGGTGGTGGGGTTGAAATTGGTATGCTCGCCGCGAAACCAGGTCCGGTGTTCGGCGGTGGCCTTGCCGGTGGTCTGGAAGTTCAGTTCCTGCGCCTGACCGGCCTTGGCCGTCTTTGTCGGTTTGCGTGTCATCTGGTCTGCCCCGGTTCCGGTGGTGGCCCGTCGCCCCGCCGTTGTTTTGCAGGCAGTCTAGGGGAACAAAGGTTGCGAATCAATTGACGTGACAACCACGCGGCAGGGGCGAGGCAGAGGCGGCGGTCCTTGCGAAAAAACCGCCAAGAAACCTGCTTGACGCGCCCGGCCAGCCCCCCTATTACACCCCCACGCAGAGGGCCTGAGGGTCTGATGCGCTGCGATGCGCGGTGGTAGCTCAGTTGGTTAGAGTACCGGCCTGTCACGCCGGGGGTCGCGGGTTCGAGCCCCGTCCGCCGCGCCATTCGCCTGAAAACGCCGTCCCGCAAGGGGCGGCTTTTTGGTTTTCCGGGTGGGGGACAGTGCCCTTTGCCCCCCCACCCCATCCCTCCCCACGAGGGGGAGGGGGCGCAGGTCGGGATTCAGGTGATGGTGCTTTCAGGGTGATGCCCGCCGAAGCGGCAAGGCAGGGGGACGCTTGTTGAAACGGTACAGCAAGGCCCCGTCCTGCAAACATCGTCGCCCCCATTGACGCCCCCCACAACCTCGGCTACCTAGGCCGCAATCGCGCGGTGGTAGCTCAGTTGGTTAGAGTACCGGCCTGTCACGCCGGGGGTCGCGGGTTCGAGCCCCGTCCGCCGCGCCATTATCTTCCCTTCATGTCTGTGACTACAGAACCAGCCGGTAGCGGACATGGCCGTCGGTGGCGGTAAAGCTGTCATAGAGCCTGCGGGCGGCGTGATTGCCGTGGTCGGTGTTCCAGTAAAGCCGCTGCCAGCCCCGGCCCCGTGCAAGGACCATCAGGTCTTCGATCAGCGCCCGGCCCACGCCTGCGCCGCGTGCGGCGGGGGCCACGAACAGATCCTCCAGATAGCAGTCATCGCCCATGACCCAGGTGGAGGGGTGGTTCTGGTGGATCGCAAAGCCAACCGCAACATTGCCCAGAAACGCCAGACGGGCGTTGAGGGGCGAACTTGGGTCCATCAGACGTTTCCAAGTGAAATCCGTGATCTGCGGGTCGATCTTGACGTTGTAATAGTCAAGAAACCCCTGCCACAGACCGCGCCATGCGGCCTGATCGGCAGGGGTGGCGTCGCGGATCAGGGCGGTCATTGCAGACGCGCCAGAATCCGCGCCCAGGACCGGATGCCTTTGTGGAAACACTCCAGATCGTATTTTTCATTGGGCGAATGGATCTGGTCATCGTCACGGCCAAAGCCCAGAAGCATGGCGTCCATGCCCAGACAGGTCTTGAAATACCCCGCAATCGGGATCGACCCGCCGCAGCCGACATAGGCCGCAGCCACGCCCCATTCGTCGGACAGGGCGGCGCGGGCGGCCTCGAACGCGGGGTCATCGATGGCCATGACGCCTGCGGGCGAATTGCCGTGGCCGTGGAAATCCACCGTACAATCGGCGGGCAGTTGGGCCTGCACCCAGGCACGGAAATTGTCGCGGATGGCGTCGGGGTCTTGATCGCCGACCAGACGGAAGCTGATCTTGGCATGGGCCTGACCGGGCAGCACGGTCTTGAAGCCGTCGCCGGTATAGCCGCCCCAGACCCCGTTCACCTCGGCTGTGGGGCGTGACCAGATCATTTCGAGCGGGGTGCGGTCCTGTTCGCCCGCCGGGACCGACAGGCCGACCTCGCCCAGAAAGCGGGCGTGGTCGAAGGACAGGCTTTGCCACTGGCTGCGGATCGCGTCGGGCAGTTCAGTGACGCCATCATAAAAGGCCGGAATCGTCACCCGGCCCTGATCGTCATGCAGACCCGCCAGGATGCGCGACAGCACCCGGATCGGGTTTTGCGCAAGGCCGCCGAACATGCCGGAATGCAGATCCTTGTTGGCGGCGGTGACGGTGATTTCCTCGCCCAGCAAACCGCGCAGCATGGTCACGATCGCGGGGGTGGTGGAATCGAACAGGCCAGTGTCGCAGATCAGCGCGAGATCGGCGGTCAGTTCGGCGGCGTTGTCCTGCATGAACGGGATCAGCGAGGGCGAGCCGGATTCTTCCTCGCCCTCCAGAAAGATGGTCAGTTTGCAGGGCAGGGTGCCGTGGACGGACTTCCACGCGCGGCAGGCCTCAAGGAAGGTCATCAACTGGCCCTTGTCGTCCGATGCGCCACGGGCGCGGATGACGCGGCCCTTCGGGGTATCCTGAATTTCGGGATCAAAGGGGTCGCGGTCCCAAAGCGACAGCGGATCAACGGGTTGCAC
Source organism: Pseudomonadota bacterium (assembly GCA_040385825.1). Lineage (GTDB taxonomy): Bacteria > Pseudomonadota > Alphaproteobacteria > Rhodobacterales > Rhodobacteraceae > JANNNF01. The sequence continues at coordinate 36,731 of JAZKGQ010000031.1, forward strand.
GTCGTAATGGCCGTAGAACAGCAGGTGGCGCCCCTCTGTTCCACCCCCCTCGGTTCCGCCCCCGTCTGTTCCCCCATGTGCGACAACCATCGGATGGCCGGGCGTTTCGCGGGCCGAGGCGTCAAACCCAAGATCCGTCAGTTCGGCCACCAGCCAGTCGGCAGCGCGGGCGCAGTCGGGCTTGAAGGCCGGATCGGTAGAGATGGACGGAATGCGCAGCAGGTCCAGCAGGCGGTCGAGCGCCTGCGGCAGGGTGTCGTCGATCCGGGCCAATACGGCATCAAGGGTCACGGGCGGTATCCTTACTGTGAAGTCAGCGCCAGCCTATCAGGCAGGGGGGGACTGTCCAGAGCGGACGGTTCGGGGTAAAACAGGGGCAACGGAATGTGAAGGATGCGGCTTATGCAGGTGAAATTGGGGCTGATGCTGGCGCTGTGCTGGGGAACGGCGGGCATGGCGCAGGTGACGGGCAAGGATGCCAGGGCCGCCTTGTTCAAAGGGGCCGAGGCCGAGGTCGATCTGCGCCCCGAGGCGGGTCTGCCCGAAGATCAGGCGGCGGCTCTGGTCATGGTTGGGGCGGGCCAGCCCTATTACGGCGCGATTGCCATTTCGCCGGATGAAGGGCTGATGTCCGAGGCCACGGTGGCCGCGGCCAATCACCACACGGTCGAGGCTGCCGAGGTGGCGGCCAAGGCCGCCTGTGATGCCAAGAAGACCGGGGCCAGCCCTTGTGTGGTGGCGGCGCTGATCCGGCCCCTGGGCTGGGAGGTGCGGCCACTGATGCTGTCGGCGGATGCGTCCGAAGGGTTGCGCAAGGATTACCCGGCCAAGGGGGGCGCGCTTGCCGTGTCGCCCGCGACGGGCGCGTGGAGCATTGCCGAAGGCGAGGGGGCGGTGGAAACTGCCGTCGGGGCCTGCAACGTCAAGGCAGGGGCCGTCGCCGATTGCGTGCTGGCGGTGCAGGACTGATGCCGCTTTGGTGGGGGGCGTCAAATTGCCTCGTTTCCTCTATCATCGCGCAGGACCACACCCCGCAGAGCCAATAACTTGGAAAGCCATGCCAAAGCCATGCCAATGACCCGTTATGACGCCGCCCTTGACCAGTCGCTTGCCCGTCTGCACGCGGAAGGCCGCTATCGCACCTTCATTGATATAGAGCGTCGTCAGGGCCGGTTTCCCCATGCGGTCTGGACCCGGCCCGATGGCAGCACGGCCGACATCACCGTCTGGTGCGGCAATGACTATCTGGGCATGGGGCAGCACCCCCAGGTTCTGGCCGCGATGCACGCGGCGCTGGACGCCACCGGCGCAGGGTCGGGCGGCACCCGCAACATCAGCGGCACCACCGTTTATCACAACCTGCTGGAGGCCGAACTTGCCGATCTGCATGGCAAGGATGCGGCGCTGGTGTTCACCTCTGCCTATATTGCCAACGATGCCACCCTGTCGACGCTGCGCACGCTGTTCCCCGGCCTGATCATCTATTCCGACGCGCTGAACCATGCCTCGATGATCGAAGGCGTGCGGCGCGGCGGCGGCGAAAAGCGGGTGTTCCGGCACAATGACGTGGATCATCTGCGCAGCCTGCTGGCGGCGGATGATCCGGCGGCGCCCAAGCTGATTGCGTTTGAATCGATCTATTCGATGGACGGCGATTTTGGCCCGATCAGGGCGATCTGCGATCTGGCCGAGGAATTCGGCGCGCTGACCTATATCGACGAGGTTCACGCGGTGGGAATGTACGGCGCGCGCGGCGCAGGTGTGGCCGAACGCGACGGGCAGATGCACCGCATCGACATCATCAACGGCACTTTGGCCAAGGCGTATGGCGTGTTCGGCGGCTATATTGCTGCAAGCGCGAAAATGGTCGATGCGGTGCGGTCTTATGCGCCCGGATTCATCTTTACCACCTCGCTGCCGCCGGCAATTGCTGCGGGTGCAGCGGCCTCGGTGCGGGTTCTGAAAACAGCCCAGCATCTGCGCGATTCGCAGCAGTCGCAGGCCCGGATCCTGAAGCTGCGGCTGAAGGGGCTGGGGCTGCCGATCATGGATCACGGGTCGCATATTGTGCCTGTGCATGTCGGCAACCCCATCCATTGCAAGATGCTGTCCGACATGCTGCTGGCCGATCATGGCATCTATGTGCAACCCATCAACTTTCCGACCGTGCCGCGCGGCACTGAACGGCTGCGCTTTACCCCCTCGCCGCTGCATGGCGCGGCAGAGATTGACCATCTTACACGCAGTCTTGATGTCCTGTGGGGACATTGTGCGCTGAATCGCGCCGAAGCCTCTGCCTGACCCCTGGATGGGGTGCATTGGGTCTTGCCATATGCTAGCGTCTGCCTAATACGAACACCGATGAGTCGCGGCACAAGCGACTTGGTGTTAGACCACGGGCAGCAGGGGACAGGCCAATGACAGGTTGGGCCGCATGATCGGTTGGAGGTTGAAGCCTTCGACAACCGAATCCGAAAAGCCGAAGGGCTTTGACGATTTCGAGTTGCGGCTTGGGGATGTCATGCGGGGCGAACGCGCCACGCTGGGCAAGTCGCTGCTGGATGTGCAGCGCGAACTGAAGATCAAGGCCACCTATATCGCGGCCATCGAAAACGCCGATGTGTCGGCGTTTGAAACCCCCGGTTTTGTGGCGGGCTACATCCGGTCTTACGCGCGCTATCTGGGCATGGACCCCGATGATGCGTTCAAGCGGTTCTGCGTGGAAGCCAACTTTGCCGTCGCGCATGGCATGTCTGCCGATGCGGCCCCGGTGCGGGCGGCGGCGGCGCGGACGCGGGCTGCGATCGAATTTTCCGACCCGCTGGCCAACCCGAACGCAACCTTCGTGCCCCGCGCCGAAAGCGTGTTTGCACGGGTCGAACCCGGTGCGCTCGGGTCGGTGGCGGTGCTGATCGCGCTGATCGGCGCGATTGGCTATGGCGGCTGGTCGGTGCTGCAAGAAGTGCAGCGCGTGCAACTTGCCCCGGTGGACGAGGCCCCGTCGGTGGTGGCCGAGATTGACCCGCTGGGTGCGGCAGGCATCGCGCCGCCGCTGGTGGTGACGCAGACCGAGGCTGCCGACCGTCTGTACCGCCCCGAGGCGCTGGATGTGCCGGTGCTGACCGCGCGCGATGGCCCGATTGCCGCGATCAACCCGCGTCTTGCCGCCGCAAGCCCGGTTCAGGGGGCGGCGTCAGGTGGTTTTGTGGCGGGGCAGGATCAGGCCGTGCAGCCCGAAGCGGTGGCGCAGTCTGCGACCGATCTGGTGCAGGTGGTGGCCGATGTGAAGCCCGGCGTCGAAGTGCTGGCGGTGCGTCCGGCCTGGGTGCGGGTCAATTCGGCGGATGGCACCGTGCTGTTCGAGAAGATCCTCGATGCGGGCGAACGCTATGTCGTGCCGCCGCTGGAAGTGTCGGCCGTGTTCCGCACCGGCAATTCCGGGTCGGTGTATTTTGTCGTCAACGGCAAGACCTATGGCCCGGCGGCCCCCGGTGCCAATGTCGCCAAGGGCATTGCCCTTGCCCCTGATGCGCTGAGCGCGAATTACGCCGAAGCCGACCTTTCCGGCGACGCCGATCTTGCGCGGTTCAGCACGGCCTCGGTCGAGCCTGCGGTTCAACCTGAAACCACGTCTGACTAAATTGCGGTGGCTGCGGCGCTTTGCGTTGCCGCCGCTGCCGACAGCGCCTATCTATGGAGCGCATGCAGACGGAGCCTGACCCATGACCCACAACCCGATCCGCCCCTGGCGCAATATCGACCGGCGGGTGTCGCGGCAGATCCGGGTCGGCAAGGTCCTGGTCGGGGGCGATGCGCCGATTTCGGTGCAGACCATGACCAACACCCTGACCCATGATGTCGCGGCCACCATCGAGCAGATTCAGCGCTGTGCGGTTGCGGGCGCCGACATTGTGCGGGTGTCGACGCCCGATGTGGAAAGCACGGCGGCGCTGCGGGAAATCGTGCGTGAAAGCCCGGTGCCGATCGTGGCGGACATCCATTTCCACTACAAACGCGCGATCGAGGCGGCCGAGGCCGGGGCCGCCTGTCTGCGCATCAACCCCGGCAACATCGGCGATGCCAAGCGGGTGGCCGAGGTTGTGCGCGCCGCCAAGGACCATGGCTGTTCCATCCGCATCGGGGTGAATGCCGGGTCGCTGGAGCGGCATCTGCTGGACAAATACGGCGAGCCTTGCCCGGATGCGATGGTGGAATCCGGTCTGGACCATATCAAGCTGTTGCAGGACAACGATTTTCACGAGTTCAAGATCTCGGTCAAGGCATCGGACGTGTTCATGGCGGCGGCGGCCTATCAGCAGTTGTCGACCGTGACGGATGCGCCGATCCATCTGGGGATCACCGAAGCCGGGGGGCTGGTGTCGGGCACGGTGAAATCGGCCATTGGCCTGGGGTCGCTGCTGTGGTTCGGGATCGGCGATACCATCCGGGTCAGCCTGTCTGCCGATCCGGTCGAAGAAGTGAAGGTCGGGTTCGAGATCCTGAAAAGCCTCGGCCTGCGGCACCGGGGGGTGACGATCATTTCCTGCCCCAGTTGCGCGCGGCAGGGGTTTGACGTGATCAAGACGGTTTCGGCGCTGGAAACCCGGCTGGCCCATATCACCACCAGCATGTCGCTGAGCATCATCGGCTGCGTGGTCAACGGGCCGGGCGAGGCCTTGATGACCGACATCGGTTTCACCGGCGGCGGGGCGGGGTCGGGGATGGTGTATCTGGCGGGCAAGCAGGTGCACAAGCTGGGCAATGACAGGATGGTCGATCACATCGTGGAACTGGTCGAGGAAAAGGCCGCCCAGATCGAGGCGGCAGAGGCGGCGGCTCTGGTCGCCGTCTCCTGACAGGCGCTACAGCAGAAGGTCTACCGCGCGCAGGGCCGTGATGTCGTTCAGGCGGATCTCGAAATCGGCCAGCAGATTGCCGTCCACATCGCCGCGCAGCAAGACACCGGTTTCCGATTGCATCGTCATGGCCGCGAAAGAAGGACAGATCGAACCTGCGCGAGTCGAGCGAGCCGGAAGAAGATATTTGCGTCATGACAACCCTTTACAACAAAAGGCTCAAGGTCGTGTCGCAGCTTGCGGATGCGGCGTCAATCAGCCGTGCCGGGGGCAGGCCGTGCCGGGGGGGGCAGGGCGACGCCGGGGCGGGGTGTGCGCCTGTCTTTGGCGGCATGGGGTTGACCTTGTGCCGCCAAACGGGACACTCAGGCGCAGGAACAGGAAGGGCGGGCGATGAACAGATCAAGGCGCGGTCAGGTTGATCCTTTCCTGGTGATGGATGTGGTGGAATCGGCGCGCCTGCTGGAATTGCAGGGCCGGTCGGTCATTCACATGGAGGTGGGCCAGCCCGGCACTGGCGCGCCCTTGGGGGCGCAGGCGGCGGTGGCGGCGGCGCTGGATCAGCCCCTGGGCTATACCGTGTCCCTGGGCCTGCCTGCGCTGCGGGCGGGGATCGCGGACCTGTACCGCCGCTGGTACGGGGTCGAGGTGTCGCCCGACCGGGTGATCGTGACGGCGGGGTCGTCGGCGGCCTTCCTGCTGGCGTTCACCGCGCTGTTCGATGCGGGCGACCGGGTGGGGATGGGCGAGCCGGGCTATCCGTCCTATCGCCAGATCTTGCGGGCGCTGTCGCTGGTGCCGGTGGGCATTTCCGCGTCAGAGGGGAACCGCCTGCAACCCGTGCCCGGCGATCTGGTGGGCCATGATATCAAGGGGTTGATCATCGCATCGCCGGGCAATCCGTCGGGGACGATGCTGTCGCATGGCGCGCTTGCCACCCTGATCGGCCATGCCGATCAGCAGGGGATCGCGTTCATCTCGGACGAGATCTACCACGGGCTGCATTACGGCGACCGCGCGGTTTCGGCGTTGGAGATCACCGACAACGCCTATGTGATCAATTCGTTTTCCAAGTATTTCTCGATGACCGGCTGGCGCATCGGCTGGATGATCGTGCCGCCAGACCATGTGCGGATGATCGAGCGGCTGGCGCAGAACATGTTCATCTGCCCGCCCCATGTGGCGCAGGTGGCGGCTTTGGCGGCGCTGGACTGCGAGGCCGAGGCCGAGGCCAACCGCGCCACCTATGCCGCCAACCGCCGCCTGATGCTGGAGGGGTTGCCGCGCGCGGGCTTTACCCGCATCGCGCCGCCGGACGGAGCGTTCTACATCTATGCCGATGTGTCGGGCCTGACGGATGACAGCCGGGCCTTGGCGGACGAGTTGCTGCAAGAGGCCGGGGTTGCGGTGACGCCGGGTCTGGATTTCGACCCGCTGCGCGGGCACCGGACCTTGCGGTTTTCCTATGCGCGCAGCACGGTGGATATTGCCGAAGGGCTGGCGCGGTTGCAGGCCCATATGGCGGGGCGGCGGGCATGAGGCGGGTTCTGGCGCTGCTGCTGGCGTTGATGGCCTGGCCTGTGGCGGCGCAGGATCTGTCGGCGCTGGCCCGGCTGGTGCCGGATCGGTCGGCCATTGCCATGGCGGGGCCGGATGTGCAGGTGACGCTTGGCCTGACGCAACCCGTGCCGTGGCGGGTGCGGCTGCTGGACTCGCCGCCGCGGGTGGTGATCGACACCCGCGAGGTGGATTGGGCCGGCCTGCCCGACATCGGCCAGACCGGGCCGATGGTTGCGATGCGGGCGGGGATTTTCCGGCCCGGCTGGTCGCGTCTGGTGATGGAACTGTCCGGCCCGCATCTGGTGTCGCAGGCGGAAATGGCCACCTCTGATGCCGGGGCGCAGTTGCGCCTGACCCTGACGCCTGCCACCTCGCAGGCCTTTGCCGCGGCTGCGGGCCTGCCCGAACCCGCCGAATGGGCGCTGCCGAAACCGGCCGAGGTCGCGCTTCTGCCACCCCGCGGGGCAGGGCCGGTGATGGTGGTGCTGGACCCCGGCCATGGCGGGCTTGACCCCGGCGCCGAACGTGACGGGCAGACCGAGGCTGTGCTGATGCTGACCTTCGCGCGCGAACTGAAGGAACTGCTGCTGCGCGACGGGCGGTTTGTGGTGGTGATGACCCGCGAGGAAAATGTGTTCGTGCCGCTGGAAACCCGGATTTCCATTGCCCGCGCGGCGGCGGCGCAGGTGTTCCTGTCGCTGCATGCCGATGCGCTGGCCGAGGGGCAGGCCAGCGGGGCCACGATCTACACCCTGTCCGAGGAAGCGTCGGACGAAGCCTCGGCCACGCTGGCCGAACGCCACGACCGCGACGACCTGCTGGCGGGCGTCGATCTGACCGAACAGGATGATCTGGTGGCGGGCGTGCTGATGGACATGGCCCGCACCACGACCGAACCCCGGACCGAGCGGCTGGCGCAGGCTCTGGCGGCGGCGGTCAAGGCGGCAGAGGTGCGCATGCACCCCACCCCGCTGCAACGGGCGGGGTTTTCGGTGCTGAAATCGCCCGATATTCCCTCGGCGCTGATCGAGCTTGGGTTTTTGTCCTCGTCCCGCGATCTGGCGCGGCTGGTGGATGCAGAGTGGCGCGCCAGACTGGCGGCGGCGCTGCGCGACGGGCTGCTGGCCTGGGTGGCCGAAGATGCGGCCATTTCGGCGATGCAGCAGAATTGACGCGATGCGCAGGGTGTCGCCACTGTGACCGAACTTGCGCCGGTGGGTTTTGACGGCGGCACGGGTCTGGTATAAAGCGCCAGCATACGGAATAGGGGTGTCGCGGGTGTTCAGATTCATAGGCTCTTTCTTCGGGGCCATCTTCACGGCAGTCACCCTTGGCCTGTTGTTTGCAGCGCTGAGCATCGGTGCAATTTTCTATATGTATTCCCGTGACTTGCCCAGTCACGAGGTTCTGGCGACCTACACCCCCCCGACCATCAGCCGGATCTATTCCGGCGAGGGGCGCATCATCGACGAATTCGCGCAGGAACGCCGCCTGTTCGTGCCGACCGAAGATATTCCCGATCTGGTCAAACACGCTTTCGTGTCGGCCGAGGACAAGAATTTCTACACCCATCATGGCTATGACACGCGCGGGATTGCCGCAGCGGCGCTGGAGGCGTTGCAATCGCGCGGCGAAACCGTGCGCGGGGCCTCGACGATCACGCAGCAGGTGATGAAGAACTTCCTGCTGGATGGCAGCCGGTCGGTGGAACGCAAGGTCAAGGAAATCATCCTTGCGACCCGGCTGGAGGAAACCCTGTCCAAGGACAAGATCCTCGAGCTGTATCTGAACGAGATTTTTCTGGGCAAGAACTCCTATGGGGTGGCGGCCGCCGCACAGACCTATTTCAACAAGCCGCTGACTGCCCTTGCCCCGCATGAGGCCGCGATGCTGGCCGCGATGCCGCAGGCGCCGGGCAAATATGACCCGGTGACGGGCAAGGACCGTCTGACCGAACGGCGCAACTATGTGCTGCGCGAGATGTGGCAGAACGGCTATATCGACGAGGCAACGTATGAGGCCGAGCGGGTCTTGCCGCTGAAATCGGTGCAGAATGGCGATTATGTCGCCTTCCGCGAAAGCCTGCCGCCGCGCGGTTATTTCACCGACGAGATCCGGCGCCAGTTGTCGGGCAGCTTTGGCGAGGAGGAATTCTTTGGCGGCGGCCTGACCATTCGCGCCACGGTCGACCCCGAATTGCAGGACTCTGCCGCGCGGGCGCTGCGCGCGGGGCTGGAACGGTTTGACCGGGGCCGGGGGGTCTGGCGTGGCACGGGGCAGGTGATTTCGCCGGATCGTCTGACCTCGGACGCCGACTGGCAGGCCGCCTTGGCCGAACTGGAAGTGCCGCGCGACATCGAGGGCTGGTTTCCCGCGGTGGTGCTGGAGATCGGCGAAACCGCCGCCCGTGTCGGGATCGAAGGGGTGGAACCTGTCGAGGGCGGCCATTTCATTCCTGCCGAGGATGTGACCTGGGCGCGCAAGCGGCTGGCCGATGGCAGCTTGGCCAAAAAGGCGCGCGTGGCGGGTGATCTGGTTGCCGTGGGCGATGTGGTGCTGGTGCGGGCCGTGACCAGCGACGACGACGGCAGCTTTCAGCGCTGGTCGCTGCGGCAGGTGCCCGAAGTGCAGGGCGCCTTCATGGCGATGGACGTGAACTCGGGCCGGGTTCTGGCAATGCAGGGCGGGTTTTCCTATCAGGATTCGGTGTTCAACCGCACGACGCAGGCCACCCGACAGCCGGGGTCGTCGTTCAAGCCCTTCGTCTATGCCGCGGCGCTGGACAGTGGGTTCACCCCCGCAACCATCGTGGTCGATGCCCCGATCGAGATTGAAACCCCGCAAGGCCTGTGGACGCCGAAGAACGCCTCGAACAAATTCTACGGTCCCGCCCCGCTGCGCACCGGGATCGAGCAGAGCCGCAACCTGATGACGGTGCGGATCGCCGAGGAAATCGGCATGCAGACAGTGGCGGGCTATGCCGAACGCTTTGGCGTCTATGACCGGATGGACCCGTTTCTGGCCAATGCGCTTGGCGCGCAGGAAACCACCCTGTTCAAGATGGTCGCCGCCTATTCGATGTTCGCCAATGGCGGCGAGCGGGTGGAACCCACGCTGGTAGACCGGGTGCAGGACCGCTTTGGCAAGACCATCTATCGCCATGATCAGCGGGTCTGCGAAGATTGCGGCGCCGGAGGCTTGCCCAAGGGAAAAGGCGTGACCGTCACCTCGAACCGCGAGCGGGTGATGGACGCGATCACCGCCTATCAGCTGACCTCGATGATGCAGGGCGTGGTCGAGCGTGGCACGGCGCGCGGCATCAACCTGCCGGTGCCGGTGGCGGGCAAGACGGGCACGACGAACGATGCCAAGGACGTGTGGTTCATCGGCTTTACCAGCAACGTGGCGGCAGGCTGCTACATCGGCTATGACCAGCCGCGCACCCTGGGCGACGGGGCTTCGGGGGGCGGGTTTTGCGGCCCGGTGTTTGAATCCTTCATGAAAACCGCGATCAAGAAATATGGCGGCGGCCCGTTCCGGGTGCCGCCGGGCGGCTATTTCATCAAGATCGACCGCTTTACCGGGGCGCGGCTGTCGGATGATGCGACGGGCGAGTTTGTGGTGTCGGAATACTTCCGCGAGGGCGAGGATCCGATCTTTGGCCTTGGGGCGATGGTGGATGGCGGCTTCGAGATGGGGTCCAACCTGCCGCTGTTCGCCTATGGCGAAGCCGACAGCGGCGCAAGTTCGGCGACCGTCACCACCGCTTCGGGCAAGACCAGGGTGGTGCCGAAGAAGGCCGATTTCGGCACGCTGTCTTCGGGCGGGCTGTATTGACCGTGCCACCCTTGCCGGGATGCAGCGCAGGCGCTATCACACGGCGCTGACCTATGCCGCTTTGACGAACCTAAGGAACACCAGCCCGATGCGCACCGAAATTCAGTACCTTGCCGATGCGATCCGCAAATCGCTGAAACTGCTCGGCCAGCGGATGGACTGGGACACCGCCCCCTACCGGCTGGAGGAATTCGACGCGCTGATCGAAGCCCCCGATCTGTGGAACGATCCGGCCAAGGCCCAGGCCCTAATGCGCAAGCGGCAGCAGCTGATCGACGCGATGTCGACCTACCGGATGATCGACAACGGCCTGCGCGACAATGCCGAACTGATCGAGATGGGCGAGGCTGAAGGCGATGCCGAGATCGTGGCCGAGGCCGAGGCCGCGCTGAAGGCGCTGTCCGAAACCGCCGCCGCCAAGGAACTGGAGGCGCTGCTGGACGGCGAGGCCGATGGCAACGACACCTTCCTGGAAATCAACGCAGGTGCGGGCGGGACGGAATCCTGCGACTGGGCCAGCATGCTGGCACGCATGTATGTGCGGTGGGCTGAAAAGAAGGGCTATACCGTTGAATTGCAGGCAGAATCTGCGGGCGATGAAACCGGGATCAAATCGGCGGGCTACAAGATTTCCGGCCGCAATGCCTATGGCTGGCTGAAATCGGAATCGGGCGTGCACCGGTTGGTGCGGATCAGCCCCTTCGGATCGGCCGACAAGCGCCAGACCTCGTTCGCCTCGGTCTGGGTCTATCCGGTGGTCGACGACAACATCGAGATCGAGATTGCCGACCGCGACATCCGCATCGACACCTATCGGTCGTCCGGGGCCGGGGGGCAGCACGTCAACACCACTGACTCGGCGGTGCGGATCACCCATTTGCCGACCAATATCGTGGTGACAAGCTCGATGAAATCGCAGCACCAGAACCGCGAGGCCTGCATGAACGCGCTGCGGTCACGGCTGTATCAGGTGGAACTTGACCGCCGCAACGCAAGCATCAACGCGCAGCATGATGCCAAGGGCGATGCGGGTTGGGGCAACCAGATCCGGTCCTATGTGTTGCAACCCTATCAGATGGTCAAGGATCTGCGTACCAACGTGGAAACCTCCGATACCGGCGGTGTGCTGGACGGCGATCTGGACAAGTTCATGGCGGCAACACTTGCGATGGATGTTGCAGGCAAATCCCGCGCAGAGGCGAATGCAGCCGACTAACCTGCTAAAATTTATCTAAAATTTGCATCATCTGTTCATAAATATCCCGGGGTCCGGGGCTGGCCCCGGGTGTCTCAACCCGCACAACCCAACAGAACCAAAACAAAAGGCACCCCGCAGGGTGCCTTTGTCATTCGTATGAGGCGACTATCAGACCCCGTCGCCCGGCTTGACCACCGGGGCTGCCTGCATGGCAGGGGCGGGCGGCACGGCGCGGCCGCTTTGCAGCGGGTCTTCCTGCCGCTGGACCGAGCCTTCAAAATGGGCGCCCGATTCAATCGCGATGGTCTTGTGGATGATGTCGCCCTCGACGCGGGCGGTGGAGGTAAGCCGAACTTTCAGCCCCCGCACCCGGCCGATGACGCGGCCGTTGACGACGATGTCGTCTGCCACGATCTCGCCCCGGATGGTGGCGCTTTCGCCCACGGTCAGCAGATGGGCGCGGATATCGCCTTCGACCGTGCCTTCGACCTGAATGTCGCCGGTGGTGCGCAGATTGCCCACCACGGTCAGATCAGACGACAGAACCGAGGCCGCGGCCTTGGTCTTGGGCGACGACGGGGTGAAATCCATCGAAGGTTTGGTCATGGGGGCCTCCGGGGCTTTCGGCTTGTCTGAGTCTCCGGCCTTCGGGCCAGGTTCGTTGATTCTGCTTTTAGAAAACATTTTTCGCTGCCTTTATGAAGGTCATTGCGTTCACAGCGTTGCCGTTGATGCGGACCTCGTAGTGTAGGTGAGTGCCGGTCGAACGACCTGAGTTGCCCATATCACCGATCCTGTCGCCGCGCGATACCTTTTGTCCGGTTTTGACACGCAGTTGTGACTGATGGGCGAACAGGGTTTCGATCCCGTTTGCATGTTTGATGCGCACGACGCGGCCATAGCCCGAATCCCAGCCGGCATAGCTGACAACGCCGTCCGCGGTGGCATAGATCGCCAGCCCGTAGGGACCGGCCATGTCGGTGCCCTGATGCATCCGGGTGCCTGCGCCCAGTGGGTCGCGGCGATAGCCAAAACCCGAGGTCCAGCGGAAATTGTCTTTCACCGGCACGCCGAACGGCAACTGATAGGCCGCAAGCCGGTACAGGTTCATCCGGTCCAGCCCAGACAGGATGGTGTTGGCGCGACGTTCTTCGGCCGAGGGGCTGTCCTGCACCGCGCCTTTGGTCGACAGGCTGATCGGGGTCAGCGGGCCACCCTGGCCGGAATAGCCCTTGCGCACCGCATTCAGCAGGTCGTCGGGCGACATGCCGGCCTCGCGGAACATCTTGTCCAGCGGTTCCATCGACACGGTCACTGCCTCTTCCAGCTGGGCAAAGATCGCGTCGTTGCGGGCTTCGAGCGCCTTCTTTTCGTCAAGCACGGCCTGCGCGTCGGCGCGGGCGGTATTGGCGACACCTTCCATGCGGTCGCGTTCCTGGGCGGTGGCCCCAAGGGCGCCGGTCAGGATGTCAAGCGTGGCCAGCGCGTCGCGCGCGCGGCCGACTTCGGTGGCGCCGCCAGATTGCTGCGTCAGGGCAGCGGTGACGCGGCTGGTTTCGGACCGCGACTCGTCGCGTTCCTTGATGGTGCGGCGCAGGGTGTTCTGGATCACGTCGATGCCGGTTTCCAGTTCGCGGCGGCGGTCCTCGGAGGCCAGCAAGCGGCCCTGCATGTCGGACACCTGCGCCAGGGCCACGTTGAAGCGTTCCTGCGCGCGGGCGGCTTCGGTGGCGCGCAGGTCGCGGTCGGCGGACAGGGCGTTCAGGCGTTCCTCATACAGCGCCTGCTGGCGTTGCGACTGTTCCCGCGACGACCCGGCGCCGATGGTGTCCATCATCAGAATGGCGGTGGCCACGATGGTCCAGGCCACGGCAAAGGCCCCGACCGACACGGCGATGGCCTGGGTCGCGGGGCGCAGGCGGACAAAGCGGGTGGTTTCGTCGGATTTCAGAAACAGGCGTTGTTCAGGAAAATACCGCTCAAGCGTGGTATGCGTCCGAAAGGCAAGCCGTGTCAGCACTGGGAGAGTTTCCGTTCATTGCTAAAACCGCAGGCAAGGCAGATGCCGCGACCAGTCCAAGATGCGCCCTCTGCTTAGCCACAGCCTTTCAGGCTCGCAACAAATTTGACCGGCGGGGGGCCGGCCTTGCGCGATAACACGCCAATATCGGCGAAATACCGCCGATATCCGGCAGATCAGGACAGCGCGTCAACCGCCCCGGTTTCGGTCAGGGGCCAGTAGAAATCGGGCGGCAGGCCCGCATCGGCGCGCTTTGCCTCGTTGAAGGGCGGCTTCAGGTGGCCGTGGAAATACTGCCGCACAAGGCGGTGAAATTCGGGTTTGGGGTCGATGCCATCCCGCCCGCAGAGCCAGTTGAACCATTTCGACCCATAGGCCACATGGGCCACTTCCTCGGCATAGATGGTGTTCAGCGCGACAATGGCTTGGGTATCGCCCGCCTTGGTGAACAGATCAATCATGCCGGGTGTCACGTCCAGCCCCCGCGCCTCGAGCACCATCGGCACCACGGCAAGGCGGCCCAGCAGATCGCCCGCCGTATCGGACGCCGCCCGCCACATGCCGGCATGGGCGGGCATCGCGCCGTAATGGCTGCCATGCGACTCAAGACAGTCGCACATCAGGTTGAAATGCTTGGATTCCTCATCCGCTGCCCTCACCCAGTCGTCGTAGAAGCCCGGCGGCATCGGGTGGTTGGCAAAGCGGGCGATCAGATCCCAGTGCAGGTCAACGGCATTGAGTTCGATATGCGCCACCGCATGCAGCAGGGCGATGCGACCCGTGGGGCTGCCGGGGCGGCGGCGGGGCACGTCGCGGGGGTCCAGCAGTTCGGGGGTGTCGGGCCGGGCGGGGGCTTCGGGGGGCCTCGTCTGCCCGATGGGCAAACATCGGCCATCCCCCCGGTTTGCAAACCACGCCGCCGCATGGGCGCGCGACAGGGCAGTCTTGGCGCGGCCATCGGCGCATGTCAGCACCTGCACTGCCATGTCGGTCAGCGTGATCGTCAAAGCGCGCGCACCGCCGCCAGCACCTCGTCTGCGTGGCCCTTGACGGACACCTTGTTCCAGACCTGCGCCACCTGGCCCGCCCCGTCGATCAGCACGGTGGTCCGTTCTATGCCCATGTAGGTCTTGCCATACATGCTTTTCTCCAGCCAGACGCCGTAATCCTCGGATGTGGTGCCTGCCGCGTCCGACACCAGCACGATGCCGAGGCCTTGCTTCTTGCAGAACTTGTCATGCGCCATGACGCTGTCCTTGCTGAGCCCGATCACGGTTGCCCCTGCGGCGGTGAAATCGGCCAGGCGGGCGGTGAAATCCTGTGCCTCCAGCGTGCAGCCGGGGGTGTCGTCCTTGGGGTAGAAATACAAGACCACTTTGCCGGGACGCAGGGATGACAAGGTCAGGGTGCTGCCACCATCGCGGGGCAGGGTGAAATCGGGGGCCTGGGTTCCGGCGGTAATCATGGGCATCTCCTTGCCTGACGGGTCACAATGCTTTGTGTTCTAGTTGCCAATCGCCAAAGATAAAGGCAAGGGCAGCAGCGGATCACCCATCAGGCCCCCTCCGCCCCCTGTTTGTCGCAAAGGCACCCCGCACATATGGATCAGACCGAGGCCCCGGTGCATCCTGACCCCGATCTGACCGCCCGCAAGCGGCGGCCGGGGCGGTTCGGGTTCTGGTGTCTGGTGACGACGATCGTGGTGCTGTTCGGGCTTGCCTTCGGGGTGATGACGCTGTCGGGCAAGACCCTTCGCCTGCCGGTCTGGGCGGTGGCGGAGCTGGAGGCCCGGCTGAATGCCGCCGTGATTCCGGCCGCCAGGCTGGCGCCGGGATCGGCGCTGTCGGTGGGGGCGGTGGACATCACGGTGGACCGCGATCTGGTGCCCCGGTTCCGGCTGGAGGATCTGCGCCTGCTGCGCCCCGGCGGGGCGGCGCTGATCATCTTGCCCGAGCTGCGGGTGTCGCTGGACCCTGCGGCCCTGCTGAAAGGCCAGATCCGGCCCGCCAGCCTGCGGATTTCCGGTGCGCGCCTGACTGCGCGGCGCGGCGCGGACGGGCAGTTCGATTTCGCCATCGGCACCAGCAGCGAGGGCACCCGCTTTGCAGGGTTTGCCGCCGTGCTGGACGCGGTCGATGCGACGTTTGACAGTGCGGGCCTTGCGTCGCTGCGGCTGATCGAGGCCGAGGCCCTGACGCTGAGCCTGAACGACGCGCGGGCCGGGCGGACATGGGAGGTGGGCGACGGGCGGCTGGTCATCGAGAACCAGCCGGGGGCCGTGCGCGCCGAGCTGTCGCTGTCGCTTCTGGGGGCCGCGACCCCGGCGCAGGCGGTGGTGACGGTGACGGCGGACAAGACCGACAGTTCCGCCCGGATCGCGGCCACTGTCGACAGTGTGGCCGCCGCCGACATTGCAGCCTTTGCGCCGCCGCTGGCCTGGCTTGCGGTGGTGGACGCGCCGATTTCGGGCCAGATCGAAACCAGCCTTGCCGCGACCGGTACGCTTGCCGCCTTGCAGGGCAAGCTGACCCTTGGTGCAGGGGCGTTGCAGCCCAGCCCCGAGGCCAAGCCGATTGCTTTTGACCGCGCCAGCATGGCGTTGTCCTACGATCCGGGCCTTGCGCGCATCACCCTGCAACGGCTGGCGCTGGACAGCCCGTCGATGCGGCTGACGGCGACCGGGCACAGCTATCTGCTGGACGGGCAGGGCCAGCCCATCGGGGCGGGGGCCACCCCCGAAACCGTGCTGGGGCAATTGTCGATGTCCGAAGTGATGGTGGACCCGGCGGGGCTGTTCGTCGAGCCTGTGCGCTTTGGCCAAGGCGCGATGGACTGGCGGCTGCGGCTGAACCCGTTCCGCATCGATCTGGGGCAGTTGAGCCTGACCGAAGGGGCGGAACGCCTGTTGCTTAAAGGCACGGTATCGGCCGACCCCAAGGGCTGGCAGGCGGCGCTGGATGTGGCGCTGAACCGCATCACCACGGGGCGGCTGATGACGCTGTGGCCCTTGGCGGCAGTGCCGCGCACCCGCGCCTGGCTGGTGGCGAATGTGCAGGAAGGCGCGTTGTCGAATGTGCGGGCGGCGTTGCGCATCGCACCGGGCACCGAGCCGCGCTTTACCCTGGGCTATGAATTTGCCGATACCGATGTGCGGTTCCTCAAGACCCTGCCGCCGATTCAGGACGGGTTCGGCCATGCGACGATGGAAGGTACGGCCTATACGCTGGTGCTGGACAAGGGCCGGGTGACGCCGCCCCTGGGCGGCGATATCGACATGGCGGGGTCGGTGTTCCGGGTGCCGGACATTACCCAAAAACCGGCCCGAGGCGCGATCACCCTGCGCACCGACAGCAGCCTGACGGCCGCCCTGTCCTTGCTGGACCAGCCGCCGTTCCGGTTTCTGACCAAGGCGGGGCAGCCGGTGGACCTTGGGACCGGGCGGGCGCGGCTGGTGGCGGAACTGGGCCTGCCGCTGGTCGGCAAGGTGGGCATTGCCGAGATCGACTATACTGCCACCGGCACGGTGACGGACATGGCCTCGTCGGTGATCGTGCCGGGCCGCACCATTGCGGTGCCGGAGCTGACGGTGCGGCTAGACAAGCAAGGGCTGGCGCTGTCGGGGCAGGGCACACTGGGCAAGGTGCCGTTCGATGTGACCTATGCCCAGTCCTTTGCCCCCGACCAGAAGGGCAAGGCGCGGGTTGAAGGCTCGGTCAGCCTGTCGGACACCGCGCTGCGCGATTTCGGGATCGAATTGCCCGAAGGGTCGGTGGCGGGCACCGGGCAGGGGCAGATCACGATTGATCTGGTCAAGGGCCAGCCCGCCCGGCTGGCGCTGCTGTCGGACCTGAACCGCATGACCCTGCGGCTGGATGCGCTTGGCTGGGGCAAGGCGGCCGGCACCTTGGGCCGGCTGGAGGCCGAGGCCACCCTGGGCGCGCAGCCTGAGGTCAGCAAGCTGAGCCTGAAGGCACCGGGGCTGGTGCTGGCGGGGTCTGTGACCACGCGGGCGGACGGCGGGCTGGATGTGGCGCAGTTCGGCACCGTGCAGGCGGGCGACTGGATGGATGCCTCGGTCACGCTGACCGGGCGGGGCAAGGGCAAGCCGGTGGACATTGCCCTGACCGGCGGCAGCATCGACCTGCGCAAACGCCCCGAGGGCGGCAGCAGCGCAGCGGATGGCAGCCCCTTCACCCTGCAACTGGACGAGGTGATCGTGTCGCAATCGATCCGGCTGACCCGGTTTCGCGGCGAGTTTTCCCCGCGCGGCGGGCTGAACGGGACGTTCACCGCGCTGGTGAATGGCGCAGGCCCGGTGCGGGGCACAGTCGTACCCGTCAGGGCCGGGTCGGCGGTGCGGCTGCTGTCAGAGGATGCAGGCGCCGTGATGTCGGCGGCGGGAGTGATGTCGAACGGGCGCGGCGGGGCGATGGACCTGCAACTGTCGCCGCGCGGGGGCGGCACCTATGCGGGCCGGGCCACGTTCAGCGATCTGCGGGTGCGCGATGCGCCGGTGCTGGCGGAATTGCTGTCGGCGGTGTCGGTGGTGGGTCTGCTGGAACAGTTCAACGGCGAAGGCCTGCTGTTCAGCGACGGCGAGGTCGATTTCGTGCTGACGCCCGATGCCGTGCAGATCACCCAAGGCTCGGCGGTCGGGCTGTCGCTGGGAATCTCGATGGCGGGTCTGTATCGCAGCGGTCCGGGCCTGATCGATCTGCAAGGCGTCGTCTCGCCGATCTATCTGGTCAACGGCATCGGCGCGCTGTTTTCCAGACGCGGCGAGGGGGTGTTCGGCTTCAACTACCGGATGACCGGGCCGGTGGCTGACCCGGATGTGTCGGTCAACCCGCTGTCGATCTTTACCCCCGGCATGTTCCGCGAGATTTTCCGGCGCGCCCCCCCCACCTTGAAGAACAGCGGATAAGGCACGCACATGAACCTGTCGGATTTCGACTTTGACCTGCCCGAGGCGCTGATCGCCACCCGCCCCGCCCAGCCCCGCACGGCGGCACGGCTGCTGGTGGCGCAAGGGGACGCGATCACCGATGCCCATGTGTTCGATCTGCCGCGCCATCTGCGCCCCGGCGACCGGCTGGTGCTGAACAACACGCGGGTCATTCCGGCGCGGCTGTTCGGGCATCGCACAAGGGGTGACGCGGTGGCGAAGGTCGAGGTGACGCTGCTGGAGCCACAGGCGCAGGGCTGGCGCGCCTTGGCCAAACCGCTGCGCAAGGTGCAGGTCGGCGAGGTGATCGTGTTTTCCGATCAGCTTTCCGCCACCGTCACGGCCAGGTCCGACACCGACCTGTCGCTGGCGTTCAACCTGACCGGGCCGGATTTCGACGCCGCCCTGAACGCCGCAGGCGTGATGCCCCTGCCGCCCTATATCGCCGCCAAACGCGCGGCGGACGAGGCCGACAAATCCGATTACCAGACCGTGTTCGCTCGCCATGCCGGGGCGGTTGCCGCCCCGACCGCCAGCCTGCATTTCGATGCGGGCCTGCTGGCGCAGCTTGCCGCCATGGGGGTCGATTTTACCGAAGTGACCCTGCATGTGGGGGCAGGCACCTTTCTGCCGGTCAAGGTGGAAGATGTGACCACCCACAGGATGCACGCCGAATGGGGCGAGGTGACGCCGGACGCTGCCGCCCGGATCAACGCGACCAAGGCGGCGGGGGGCCGGGTGATCCCGGTGGGCACCACCGCCCTGCGGCTGATCGAGAGTGCGGCGGCGGGGGGACAGATGCAGCCATGGCAGGGCACCACGGACATCTTCATCTACCCCGGTTATCAGTTCCGCGTGACCGATGCGCTGATGACCAATTTCCACCTGCCCAGATCGACGCTGCTGATGCTGGTATCAGCCCTGATGGGCAAGGCGCGGATGGATGCGGTCTATGCGCATGCCATCGCAGACAGCTATCGTTTTTTCAGCTATGGCGATGCATCCCTGCTGATCCCGTAGGATGGGCAATTCGTTTGCGTTTCAGTCTGAAACGCGAACTTGCCCATCCTGACAACCGCCCGCCCCCTGAAAACCGCCCATCCACCCGGAGCCTGCCCATGCTGAAAGTCCTGTCCACCACATGGCCGCTGCTGATGGGGGTGATGCTGCTGATGGTGGGCAACGGGGTGCAGGGCACCCTGCTGGGCATTCGCGGCAACATCGAGGGGTTTTCGACCTTTCAGCTTTCCATCGTGATGTCGGCCTATTTCCTTGGCTTCCTGTTCGGGTCGCGCGTTGCCCCCCGCATGATCCGCCGGGTCGGGCACATCCGGGTGTTTGCGGCCCTGGGGTCGCTGATCTCGGCCATTCTGGTGATCTATCCGGTGGTGCCGGACTGGGTGGCCTGGTCGGCGCTGCGGGTGCTGTCGGGGTTCTGCTTTTCCGGCATCTACATCTGCGCCGAAAGCTGGCTGAACAACACCGCCACCAATGAAACCCGCGGGCAGGCGCTGTCGGCCTACATGATCGTGCAGATGATCGGCATTATCGCAAGCCAGGTGCTGCTGAACACGCCTGACAGTTCCGGCTTTGCGCTGTTCATCATCCCGTCAGTGCTGGTGTCGCTGGCCTTCCTGCCGATCCTGCTGGCCAATGCCCCGGCGCCGGTGTTCGGCGAAACCAGACGGCTCAGCTTTGGCCAGTTGTTCCGCATCTCGCCGCTTGGCTGTGTCGGCATGCTGCTGACGGGGGGGGTGTTTTCGGCGATGTTCGGCATGGCCTCGGTCTGGGGCTCGCGGCAGGGTCTGGGCGTCAGCGGCGTGTCGATGTTCGTGGGGGCGATGTATGTCGGCGGGCTGGTGCTGCAATATCCCATCGGCTGGGCGTCAGACCGGATGGACCGGCGCAATCTGATCACCGGCTTGTCGCTGGTCGCGGCGGCGGCGATGCTGGTTCCGGTGCTGTTCTACCTGCCGTTCTGGGGCTATCTGGGCATGGCGCTGCTTCTGGGTGGCATCACCAACCCGGTCTATGCGCTGCTGATCGCCTACACCAACGACTTCCTGTCGCGCGAGGAAATGCCCGCCGCCTCGGCCGGGTTGATTTTCCTCAACGGGTTTGGCGCGATCTTCGGCCCGCTGATCACCGGCTGGATGATGGAAACCGTGGGGTCGCACGGGTTTTTCCTGTTCATCGCGATTCTTTATGCGGCGCTGGCGGGCTATGCCCT
Source organism: Pseudomonadota bacterium (assembly GCA_040385825.1). GTDB lineage: Bacteria > Pseudomonadota > Alphaproteobacteria > Rhodobacterales > Rhodobacteraceae > JANNNF01. The sequence goes on from JAZKGQ010000031.1 coordinate 57,377, forward strand.
GTGGCGCATGGGGCGGCGTGCGGCCCCGGCAGGCACGGGGGGCTTTGCCAACCTGTCGCCCAATGCCTCGTCGCTGGCGGTCGAGGCCGTACTGGAAAAGGGGCAGGACGCCCGGCGCTGAGCGGTTGCGGGCGCGCGCAATCCCTGCCACGCTGGCAGTCTGGTGGAGGCGTGCAATGGCAGACCCGGTTGAAGTGCTTGATTTCTGGTTGGGCGAGGTCGGCCCCGACGGCTGGTACGCCGGGGGCGAGGCGCTGGACGCCGCCTGCCGCGACGGTTTTGCCGATCTGTGGCAGGCCGCAGCCGATGGCGGGCTGGAACATTGGGTCGAAGGCGCGGTGGGCACGCTGGCCTATCTGATCGTGACCGACCAGTTGGCCCGCAACATCCACCGCGGCAGGGCGCTGGCTTTTGCCACCGACCCGCTGGCGCTGGCGGCTGCGAAAAAGGCGGTGGCAGCGGGCTGGGACATGGACGCCCCCGAACCCGAGCGGCAGTTCTTCTACATGCCTTTTGAACATTCCGAAGCGCTTGAGGATCAGGACACCGCGGTTGCCCTGCTGACCGAACGGCTGGCCTCGGACCCCGACATGGCGCTGCATGCCCGCGCGCACCGCGCGGTGATCGCCCGCCATGGCCGCTTTCCCACCCGCAACGCGGCCTTGGGGCGGGAAAACACCCCCGAGGAAGCGGCCTATCTGGCCGAGGGCGGCTATGCGGCACTGGTGAACAGCATGAAACCCTAGCCCTGTATCAGCCATGCACCAAGCCATGCACTCTGCGCATAGGGCCGCAGCACTGGCAGCGTTGCTTGGGCTTTCAGAATAGTTTAATGGCAAACTACTTTTTCGGAGGAGGGAAAGATGGCGGCTCAGAACTTTGATGTGATCGTGATTGGTGCGGGTCCGGGGGGCTATGTGGCCGCCATCAGGGCTAGTCAGCTTGGCCTGAAGGTCGCCATTGTGGAACGCGAACATCTGGGCGGCATCTGCCTGAACTGGGGCTGCATCCCCACCAAGGCGCTGCTGCGGTCGGCGGAAGTCTTTCACCTGATGCACCGCGCCAAGGAATTCGGCCTGTCGGTCACCGGGGCCGCGTTCGACCTGAACGCCGTGGTCGCCCGGTCGCGCGGGGTCGCCAAGCAACTGTCGGGCGGCATCGGCCATCTGATGAAGAAGAACAAGGTCACCGTGTTCATGGGGGCGGCGACGATCCCGGCCAAGGGCACAGTGACGGTCAAGTCGGACAAGGGCGAGGAAACCCTGACCGCCAAGTCGATCATCCTTGCCACCGGCGCGCGGGCCCGCGAACTGCCGGGGCTGGAGGCGGACGGCGATCTGGTCTGGACCTACAAGCACGCGCTGCAACCGGTGCGGATGCCCAAGCGGCTGCTGGTGATCGGGTCGGGGGCGATCGGCATTGAATTTGCGTCGTTCTTCAACACGCTTGGCGCGGATACCACCGTGGTCGAAGTGATGGACCGCGTTCTGCCGGTGGAAGACGCCGAAATCTCGGCCTTTGCCAAGAAGGCGTTCGTCAAGCAAGGCATGAAGATCCTCGAGAAAACGACCGTCAAGAAACTGGACCGTTCGCCCGGCAAGGTGGTGGCGCATCTGGAATCGGCCTCTGGCACCGTGACGCAGGAATTTGACACCGTGATTTCCGCCGTCGGCATCGTCGGCAATGTCGAGGGTCTGGGGCTGGAGGCTTTGGGCGTGAAAATCGACCGTACCCATGTGGTGACGGACGAATTCTGCCGCACCGGGGTCGAGGGGCTGTATGCCATCGGCGACATTGCTGGCGCGCCGTGGCTGGCGCACAAGGCAAGCCACGAGGGCGTGATGGTGGCGGAACTGATCGGCGGCGGGCATCCGCACCCGATCAAGCCGAACTCGATTGCCGGCTGCACCTATTGCCACCCGCAGGTGGCGAGTGTGGGGCTGACCGAGACGAAGGCGAAAGAGGCAGGGTACGACATCAAGGTCGGGCGCTTCCCCTTTATCGGCAATGGCAAGGCCATAGCGCTTGGCGAATCCGAAGGCATGATCAAGACCATCTTCGACGCCAAGACCGGCGAGATGCTGGGCGCGCATATGGTGGGCGCGGAAGTGACGGAATTGATCCAGGGCTATATCGTGGGGCGCCAGTTGGAAACCACGGAGGAAGACCTGATGAACACGGTCTTCCCGCATCCGACCCTGTCCGAGATGATGCACGAGGCCGTGCTGGATGCCTACGGTCGCGCGCTGCATATGTGAGGCAGAAAAATCCTTGCAGAAAGGATTTTAGGGGGGCTTTCCGCCCCCCACGTCGCTTTCGCGCCGTTCCCCCCGAGGATATTTGTGCCAATGTGAAAGCCGCAAGGGTGGCAGGACCGGTGGAATGCGAAGTGGTTTGATTGTCTGGCTGGTGTTTTGCGCGGGGCTTGGGGCTGCGGCGCAGTTTGGCAAGATTTCGGTGCTGTTCGATGATCTGACACGGTTTTATGCCGGGTACGGCCCGGTTGCGATGGGCTGGATGGTCAGCATCGTGGGCATGGTCGGGTTGATTTTCGGCACGGTGGCGGGGGTGCTGGTCGGGCCATTGGGGGCGCGGCGGGCGATTGTCGGGGCGCTGCTGGTGGCGGCGCTGGTCAGCGCGCTGCAATCGGCCTTGCCGCCCTATCCGCTGATGATGGTGCTGCGTCTGGCCGAGGGGGCCTCGCATCTGGCGATCGTGGTGGCGGGGCCGGTGCTGATGGCGCGGGTGGCAACGCCTGCGACCCTGGGGCTGGTGATGGCGCTGTGGGGCAGCTTTTTCGGCCTCAGCTATGCGGGTCTGGCGGCGGTGGTGCCGGGGATCGTGGCGCAGTATGGCATCAGCGCGGTGTTTCAGGCCCATGCGGTCTGGATGGCGGTCTGTGCCGGGGTTCTGTGGGCCATGTTGCCGAAGGACATCCTTCAAAGGCACAGCGTGGCCGGCGACTGGCTGCAACGCCACCGCCGGATCTATGCCTCGCCGCGGATGGCGACGCCGGGGCTTGGGTTCTTCTGCTATACCATCCTGTTCGTGGCGCTGCTGACCCTGCTGCCGCCGCAAGTGCCCGAGGCGCAGCGCGCCGTCGTGGCCTTCTGGATGCCGCTGGCCGCGATTATCGTGTCGCTGACGCTTGGGGTCTGGCTGTTGCGGCACCTGACGGCTGTGCAGACGGTGCAACTGGGGTTCGGGCTGGCGGCGCTGGCCTGTGTGGCGCTGGCGCTGGCCTGGGGGCAGGGATGGCCGATGGCGGTGGCGGCACTGGCGCTGTCGGGGGCGTTCGGGCTGGTGCAGGGCGCGTCTTTCGCGGCGATTGCCCAGTTGAACGCCGGGGGGGACCAGCGGGCGATGGCGGCAGGGGCCTTGGCGCAGATGGGCAATCTGGGAACCGTGACCGGAACGCCGCTGCTGGCGGCCATTCTGGCGGCGGGGGGCGGCGGCATGGCGGTGTTTGTGTTCTGCTTGCCGTTCTGCGTGGCGGGCATCGTGCTGCATCGCTGGCAATCGGCCCGGCGCTTGCACAATCCTGTATAAGTTCACGCTTCGTTCACTATTTGCCATTGGAGATTCGGCGGCCTTGCCCTATTTAAGAGGCTGCTTGCAGAGGTGATCCATGGCCGAACAGAAGTTCATCGAAGTGCGGGGCGCGCGCGAACACAATCTGAAGAATGTGGATGTCAGCATCCCGCGCGATCAGTTGGTTGTGATCACCGGGCTGTCGGGATCGGGCAAATCCTCGCTGGCGTTTGACACCATCTATGCGGAAGGCCAGCGCCGCTATGTCGAAAGCCTGTCGGCCTATGCCCGGCAGTTTCTGGACATGATGGGCAAGCCCGATGTCGACCATATCTCGGGCCTGTCGCCTGCGATTTCGATTGAACAGAAAACCACCTCGAAGAATCCGCGGTCGACCGTGGGCACCGTGACCGAGATCTACGACTACATGCGGTTGCTGTTTGCCCGAGTGGGCACACCATTCAGTCCGGCCACCGGCCTGCCGATCACGGCGATGCAGGTGCAGGACATGGTGGATGCAGTAATGGCGATGGCCGAGGGCAGCCGCGCCTATCTGCTGGCGCCGATCATCCGCGACCGCAAGGGCGAGTATCGCAAGGAATTTCTGGAGCTGCGCAAGCAGGGGTTTCAGCGCGTCAAGGTGAACGGCACGTTCCATGATCTGGACGAACCGCCCGTGCTGGACAAGAAATTCCGCCACAACATCGATGTGGTGGTCGACCGGATCGTGGTGCGCGAGGGGCTGGAAACCCGGCTGGCCGACAGTTTCCGCACCGCGCTGAACCTGGCAGACGGCATCGCGGTGATCGAAACCGCGCCGGGAGAAGGCGAAGGCGACCCGGTCCGCATCACCTATTCCGAAAAATTTGCCTGCCCGGTGTCAGGCTTCACAATTGCAGAAATCGAACCTCGGCTGTTTTCCTTCAACGCGCCGTTCGGGGCCTGTCCGGTCTGCGATGGCCTGGGGGTGGAGCTGTTCTTTGACGAGCGGCTGGTGGTGCCGGATCAAGGCCTGACCTTGTTGGGTGGAGCGATTGCGCCCTGGTCGAAATCAAAGTCACCCTACTTTACCCAAACCATAGAAGCCCTTGCAAAGCATTACAAATTCGACCGCAAGACCAAATGGAAAGATCTGCCCGACAACGTCAAACAGGTGTTCCTGCGCGGCTCGGGTGGCGAGGAGATCGAGTTTCGCTATGACGAGGGCGGGCGCATCTATCAGGTGTCCCGCGTGTTTGAAGGCGTCATTCCCAATATGGAGCGGCGCTACAAGGAAACGGATTCGGCCTGGAGCCGGGAAGATATGGAGCGGTTCCAGAACAACCGGGACTGTGGGGCCTGCGGCGGCTATCGCCTGAAACCCGAGGCTTTGGCGGTGAAGATCGCCGGTCTGCATGTGGGCCAGGTGGTGCGCATGTCGATCAAGGAGGCGTTTGTCTGGATCGAGTCGGTGCCAGAGACGCTGACGGCGCAGAAGAACGAAATCGCGCGCGCCATTCTGAAGGAAATCCGCGAACGCCTTGGTTTTCTTAACAATGTCGGGCTGGAGTATCTGACCCTGTCGCGCAATGCGGGCACCTTGTCGGGCGGGGAAAGCCAGCGGATCCGGCTGGCGAGCCAGATCGGCTCGGGGTTGACGGGGGTGCTCTACGTGCTGGACGAGCCGTCGATCGGCCTGCACCAGCGCGACAATGACCGTCTGCTGACCACGCTGAAAAACCTGCGCGATGCGGGCAACACGGTGCTGGTGGTGGAACATGACGAGGACGCGATCCGCGAGGCGGATTATGTGTTCGACATGGGGCCGGGGGCCGGGGTGCATGGCGGCGAGATTGTCAGCCACGGAACCCCTGCGCAGGTGATGGCGGATCCGGGCAGCGTGACGGGCCAGTATCTTTCAGGCGCGCGCGAGATTGCGGTGCCCAAGCAGCGGCGCAGGGGAAACGGGAAAAAGCTAACCGTTGTAGGGGCTTCCGGGAACAACTTGAAGAACGTGACAGCCGATTTTCCGCTTGGGCTGTTCCTGTGCGTGACCGGCGTTTCGGGCGGTGGCAAGTCGACGCTGACGATTGAAACCCTGTTCAAGACGGCCGCAACCCGGCTGAACGGCGCGCGCGAAACCCCCGCCCCCTGCGAGACGATCAAGGGGTTTGAGCACCTCGACAAGGTGATCGACATTGACCAGCGCGCCATCGGGCGCACCCCGCGCAGCAATCCTGCGACCTACACTGGCGCCTTTACCCCGATCCGCGACTGGTTTGCCGGCCTGCCGGAATCGAAGGCGCGGGGCTATCTGCCCGGCCGGTTCAGCTTCAACGTCAAGGGCGGGCGCTGCGAGGCCTGTCAGGGCGACGGCGTCATCAAGATCGAGATGCATTTCTTGCCCGATGTCTACGTCACCTGCGAGACGTGCAAAGGCGCGCGCTATAACCGTGAGACTTTGGAAGTAAAGTTCAAGAACAATAGCATAGCAGACGTTCTTGATATGACGTGTGAAGATGCGCAGGGCTTTTTTCAGGCGGTTCCCAGCATTCGCGAAAAGATGGATGCGCTGTGTCAGGTCGGGCTTGGCTATATCAAGGTTGGCCAGCAGGCGACCACCCTGTCAGGCGGCGAGGCGCAGCGGGTGAAGCTGTCAAAGGAACTGTCGCGCCGCGCAACCGGGCGCACCCTGTACATTCTGGACGAACCGACCACGGGCCTGCACTTTGAAGACGTGCGCAAGTTGTTGGAAGTGTTGCATGAACTGGTCGATCAGGGCAATACGGTTGTGGTGATCGAACATAACCTGGACGTGGTGAAAACGGCGGACTGGATCATCGACATCGGGCCGGAAGGCGGTGATGGCGGCGGCAGGATCGTGGCCACGGGCACGCCGGAAGACGTGGCGAAAGTCGCGGGCAGCCATACCGGGCGCTATCTGAAAGACATGCTGAAACCGCGAAAACTTGCTGCTGAGTAAGCGATTTAACTGTTTCTTGGCAGTTTGGGGTCAGGATCGGCTGTGAAAGGGGCGCGCGGCATGCAGACGGGGGCGGGAAAACTGGTGCGTCTGGTGCAGGCCATTGTGGTTGTGCCTGCCTTTGCGCTGATCGCCATGGCGGTCTGGTTTCAACAGGCTGGTGTGGCAACTTTGGCGGGTATCGCCTTGATTTTCCTGTGGATCATCCGCTGCTGGTGGCGGGGCAATGCGCGGGCGGTCTGGGCCTGGACCGGGCTTGTGATCGTGGTGGCGGGGCTGTGGTATGTGACGTTGCGGCCGTCGAATGACCGCATCTGGGCCGAGGATGTGGCGCGCGGCGTGACGGCAGAGGTGGCGGGCGATGTTGTGACGGTGCGCGATGTCCGCAATTTCGACTGGCGCAGCGAGGTTGATTTTACCCCGAGGTGGGAGGCGCGGACCTACCGGCTGGATCAGCTTGCCAGTGTCGATCTGATCACCTCGGTCTGGGGCAACCCGGCGATTGCGCATGTGCTTGTCAGCTTTGGGTTTTCCGACGGGCAGCAACTTGTGTTCTCGGCCGAGATCCGGCGCGAACGGACAGAGGTGTTTTCCGCTGTCGCCGGGTTTTTCCGGCAGTTCGAGCTGGTTCTGATCGCGGCGGATGAACGCGATATCGTGCGGCTGCGCACCGATCTGCGCAAGGAAACGGTGTCGCTGTTCCGGCTGACCACAACGCCCGATCAACGGCGCGCGATGTTTCTGGCCTATCTGGACCGGGGAAATGCGCTGGCGCAGCAGCCCGAGTGGTACAATACCGCGACTGTCAACTGTACCACGGTGATCTGGCAACTGGCGCGGACGGTCAGCCCCGGTTTTCCGCTGGATTGGCGGGTGATGCTGTCGGGCTATCTGCCGGAGTTTCTGTATGATCAGGGGCTTATCCGCCCCGACCTGCCGATGGCAGAGGTTCGGGCGCGGTCTGTCCGCAAACCCTTGGGGCCTGCGGACAGCGACGGTGCGGTGTTCTCGCGCCGGTTGCGCGAGTAGCGGTCAGTCCATCTGCCGGAAGTTCAGCGATGCGCCTTCCTTGATGCCGGACGGCCAGCGCGAGGTGATGGTCTTTGTCCGGGTGTAGAAGCGGAAGGCGTCGGGACCGTGCTGGTTCAGGTCGCCGAAGGACGATTTCTTCCAGCCGCCGAAGGTGTGATAGGCCAGCGGCACCGGGATCGGCACGTTGATGCCGATCATGCCGACGTTCACGCGGTGCGCAAAGTCGCGGGCCGTGTCGCCGTCACGGGTATAGATCGCGGTGCCGTTGCCATATTCATGGTCCATCGCCATTTTCAGCGCCGTCTCATAGGTGTCAGCGCGCACGACGCTGAGAACGGGGCCGAAAATTTCTTTGCGGTAGATGTCCATGTCGGTGGTCACATGGTCAAACAGATGCGGGCCGACGAAGAAGCCGTCCTCATAGCCTTGCAGTTTGAAGTCGCGGCCATCGACCACCAGTTTCGCACCATCCGCAACACCAGACTCGATCAGCCGCAGGATGTTGGCCTTGGCGGCGGCAGTGACGACCGGGCCATAATCCACATCGGATCCGCCAGTATAGGGGCCGACCTTCAGCTTCTCGATCCGCGGGATCAGCCGCTCGATCAGGCGGTCGGCGGTTTCATTGCCCACCGGAACGGCCACCGAAATCGCCATGCAGCGTTCGCCAGCAGCACCATACCCGGCCCCGATCAGCGCGTCGGCGGCCTGATCAAGGTCAGCGTCGGGCATGATGATCATGTGGTTTTTCGCACCGCCAAAGCACTGCACGCGCTTGCCGTTGGCACAGCCGCGACTGTAGATATATTCGGCAATCGGGGTGGACCCGACAAAGCCGATGCCCGCAATCAGCGGATTGTCGAGAATGGCATCGACCGCCCCCTTGTCGCCGTTGATCACCTGCAGCACGCCGTCGGGCAGGCCTGCCTCTTTCATCAAGGCCCCCAGCATCATCGGAACCGACGGGTCACGCTCGGACGGTTTGAGGATGAAGGCGTTGCCGCAGGCCAGCGCCGGGCCCATTTTCCACATCGGGATCATGGCCGGAAAGTTGAACGGCGTGATTCCGGCTGCAACACCAAGGGGTTGGCGCATGGAATACATGTCGATTCCGGGCCCAGCAGAATCGGTGAATTCACCCTTCAGCATCTGCGGCGCGCCGATGCAGAACTCCATCACCTCCAGCCCGCGCTGGATGTCACCCTTGGCGTCGGGGATGGTCTTGCCATGTTCGGCCGACAGAACCTCGGCCAGCTTGTCCATGTCGCGGTTCAGAAGGCGGACGAATTCCATCATCACGCGGGCGCGGCGCTGCGGGTTGGTGGCGCCCCATTTGACCTGCGCGCGCGCCGCATCGGCGGTGGCCGCGTCCAGCTCGGCGGTCGAGGCCAGCGCCACGCGGGCCTGCACTTCGCCGGTGGCGGGGTTGAACACATCGGCAAAGCGCCCCGAGGTGCCCGCAACTTCGCGCCCGTTGATCCAGTGACCGATCTCTTTCATCGTCATTCCTCCCATTTGCTGTCCGCACAATAGCCTTGCGAAATTGCGGAAAACAGAGGCAATATTTCAAAGGCGTTTTGCATTTTTGCATTATGGCGGCGAAGGGGGTGGCGATGGACTGGGACGATCTGCGCATCTTTCTGGCGGTGGCGCGCAGCGACAGCCTGTCGGGCGCGGGCAAGCGGTTGCGGATTGATCCGGCGACCGTGGGCCGCCGCATCTCCCGGCTGGAGGAGGCGATGCGCGCGCGGCTGTTCGTGAAATCGCCGCAGGGGTACGGGCTGACAGAGGATGGCACGCGGCTGTTGGCCCATGCCGAACGGGCCGAGGCCGCGATGGAGGGGGCGCGCGAGGCGCTGATGGGGCCAGAGGGGCTGACCGGGCAAATCCGCATCGGCGCCCCGGATGGCTGCGCGAATTACCTGCTGCCGCAGGTGCTGGCGCGGATCTGCGACGCCAATCCGGGGCTGGAGGTGCAGATCGTGGCCTTGCCGCGCGTCTTCAACCTGTCCAAACGCGAGGCCGATCTGGCGATCGCGGTGTCGCGCCCCGAGGCCGGGCGGCTGACGGTGCAGAAACTGACCGATTACCGGCTGCATCTGGCGGCGAGCCAAACCTATCTGGACAGGGCGGGCCTGCCGCAAAGCCCCGAGGATTTGGCGGGGCACCGCTTTGTCGGCTATATTCCCGACATGATTTTCGACAAGGAACTGGATTATCTGGCCGGCATCGGGGTTGCCCATGTGCCGCTGGCATCGAATTCGGTGTCGGTGCAACTGAACTGGCTGCGCCATGGGGCAGGGGTCGGCATCGTGCATGACTTTGCCCTGCCGACCGCGCCAGAGTTGCAGAAAATCCTGACCGGCCAGATCAGCCTGACCCGCGCCTTCTGGCTGATCCGGCATGCCGATGATGGGCGGGTGGCGCGGCTGAACCGCTTTGCAGATCTGCTGACCCTGGAAATACGGAAAGAAGTGCAAAGGCTTGAGGCGATGACTTGACAGAATCTTGCCTGGGCGTGACGCTTGGAAAAAACACGATTGGGAGGTCGTCATGCTGGTCCAACAGATCCTGAAATCGAAATCCGATGCCGGTGTGATCACTGTTCCTCCGGGAACACGCGTGGCGGCTGTGGCCGAGCTATTGTCGGCCAAGCGGATCGGGGCGGTGATCGTGTCGCCCGATGGCAAGACGGTGGCAGGGATCGTGTCGGAACGCGACATCGTGCGCGAACTGGGGCGCAAGGGCGCCGCTTGTCTGGAGGATGTTGTGGACGGCATCATGACGGCCCGGCTGATCACCTGCGCGCGCGGCGATCAGACCGACAGCGTCCTGCAGAAGATGACAGATGGCCGTTTCCGGCACATGCCGGTGATGGAGGGGGCCGAGATGGTCGGGCTGATTTCCATTGGCGATGTGGTCAAGGCCCGTCTGCTGGAGCTTGCGGCAGAAAAAGATGCGTTGGAGGGCATGATCAAGGGGTTCTGACCCCCTGCGACAGCGCCCTGTTTTGAAAGGGAAGTCTGATGGCATTTGATGGCAGCACCATGTCGGCGGCGACGCAGGCCAGCTTTGTGAGTGGCGTTTACACCGACACGTTCAACCTGGGCAACAGCGATGTCGACATGGTCCGGATCGACCTTGTCGCCGGGCAGAGATATTCGTTCGATATAGACAACGGCACCGCGGGCGATTTCTACCTGCGGATTTTCAACCAGTCCGGGGTTGAAGTCAGGGCCAATGATGACGGGCTGCGCGCCACGGATGATGTGGTGTTCTCGCTCAGCCCGTTTGTGCAATTCACGCCCGATGTCAGCGGCCCCTATTTCGTGGCGGTCAGTCCGTACTATCTTCGCGGCTATGATCCGGCCACGACACTGGGCCGCGTTACCCCCGAAAACCCGCTTGTTCCGACCGACGGCAGGCTGACGGTGACGCTTGAGGGGGCCAGTTTCTGGGGCAGCGCGGGGTCGATCAACGGCATAACCGCGGAATCTTCGTCCGATCTCAGCGATCAGTTGCGCGAGGCTGACGGATCGCTGCGGGTAGAGCTTGTGGGCGCCATCGACAGTGCCGCCGATGTGGACATCATCCGCATCGATCTGAACAAGTCCGATATTCTTGTGATCGATGTAAATGGCAGCACGGATGATGGCACCATCGGCACGATGATCCGGGTGTTCGACGACAGCGGGGTGCAGATCGGGGTCGACGACGATTCCGGGTTTGGCGAAGACCCCGAGCTGATCTTTGTGGCCCCGGTGCTTGATGATTACTACATCGGCCTTTCGGGCGAGGGGAACACGGTCTATTCCGCGATCGACGGCACCGGGACGGTGGCGGCCGCGGGGGTGGGCGATTTCGAGGTGATCCTTCACCGCAACCCCACCCAGATCGGCTCCACCCTTGCCAACTTCTTCACTGGCGGGGCGGCTGACAACTATATCGTCACGCTTGGCGGCAATGATACCGCGTCGGGCAATGAGGGCGATGATACCATTGCAGGCGGCGATGATCAGGATTCGATCAGCGGCAACAATGGTCTGGACATGCTGTATGGCGAGCATGGCAATGACACCCTGCGCGGGCAGAACGGCAATGATGTGCTGTCGGGGGGGCTTGGCAATGACCTGCTGGATGGCGGCGCGCAGGACGATGTGCTGTCGGGCGGCGCGGGCAATGACAGCATGCTTGGCGGCGGGCAGAATGACACGCTGTCGGGCGACGCGGGCAACGATACGGTCAGCGCCGCGTCCGGCAATGACCGTCTGGATGGCGGCATCGGCAATGACAGCCTGTTGGGCGGCACTGGCATCGACACGCAAAGCGGCGGTGACGGCGACGATTCCATCTTCGGGCAGGATGGCAATGACAGTCTGGCGGGCGACAGCGGCAATGATCTGCTGAATGGCGGGCGCAACGAGGATCTGCTTTTTGGCGGCAGCGGCGACGATGTGCTGCTTGGCGCGGCGGGCAACGACAGTCTGGAGGGCGGCGACGGGTTCGACACCCTGACCGGCAGCGTGGGCGACGATGTGTTCGTGTTCAACAGCACCACGGCGGGGCTGGATGTGATCACCGACTTTGACCTTGCGACCGGCGATGTGATCGATCTGCGGGGCGTGTTCGGCGCCGGGGTGGTGACTGCGGGCAACATGGCGCAGTTCATCCAGGTCAGCAATGCAGGCATCGGCAGCAGCTTTCTGGCGGTCGATGCCAATGGTCCGACAGGGGGGCTGACCTTTGCGATCATCGCGCAGGTTGACGACATGACCCCGGCGCAACTGTTTGATGTGTCCAACTTCCTGCTGTGACCAAAGCCTTGTGGACCGCGGGCTTGCGCCCGCAGCCGTTATCGGTTTGGCTGCGGGCAAGGCGAGAGGGAGGCAATCATGCGCATCGGTCTTTACCCCGGAACATTCGATCCGGTGACACTTGGGCATACCGACATCATCCAGCGCGCGATGGCGCTGGTCGACCGGCTGGTGATCGGGGTTGCCATCAACCGCGACAAGGGGCCGCTGTTTTCGCTGGAAGAACGGGTGGCGATGGTCAAGGCCGAATGTGCGGCCATCGTGGCCAGAACGGGTGGCGAGATCGTGGTGCATCCGTTCGAGAACCTGCTGATCGACTGCGCCCGCGATGTGGGCGCCGGGGTGATCATCCGCGGGCTGCGGGCGGTGGCGGATTTCGAGTATGAATTTCAGATGGTCGGCATGAACCGCGCGCTGGATGCCAGCATTGAAACCGTGTTCATGATGGCCGATGCCCGCAGGCAGGCGATTGCGTCAAAGCTGGTCAAGGAAATCGCGCGTTTGGGCGGCGATGTGACGAAATTCGTACCGCCCCCCGTAGTGGGGGCTTTGGCGGCGAAGTATCGCTAGAGTGCGATGACCTTCGCTGAACCAACTTTCTTCTGCCCGGAATCAAGCGCGAAGCGCGCCGGGCAATGCCCCATTGCCCGACAAGCGTTTGCTTTTGCAAACGCTGAGAGGGGGCCGCCCCCTCGGGCGGGCATTCTCAACGTCACCAGCAGAAATGCCGTGGGATGGGCTGAGCCATAAACCGCGTAGAACTGGCGTTGCTTGCCCACCCGGCGGTCGGGCCTTGCCCTCTCGTCGTGCTGGTTGATGGGTATGTAAAACAACCTGAACGGCGCTACCCCCCAGACATGCAAAAGGGGGCCACTGGCCCCCCCGGCATCAGGGTTTGAAAGCGCGCTCAGGCGGCTTTGCCATACACCGCGTCATGGGCAATGCGGTGCGCATCACCACGGTAGATCCCCAGGTCCAGTGCCACGTCCAGCGGCAGGTTGGCGATCTCGTCGCGGGTCTTCACATAGAGGGCATGGTTCCTTGCGGCCTCTTTCAACATATCGATCACGTTCATCATCTTCGTCTTCCTTGCATCTCGCGGGGTCATCTTTCTTTCCGCGTGTTCAGTATGTGGCTATTCGCCCGGCGCCTTCAACGCCCAATGCCGCGACGCGGCATTGCGCCCAGTGCATGGCTGCCACCAAAGAAAAAGGCGCCCGAAGGCGCCTGTTTCCGGCAATTTCAATGGGTTCAGATCAGCTTGCCCATGGCGACGGCGGTATCAGACATGCGGTTGGAGAAACCCCATTCGTTGTCATACCAGGTCAGAATGCGGACCATCGTGCCATCCATCACCTTGGTCTGATCCATGTGGAAGATCGACGAATGCGGATCGTGGTTGAAATCGCTGCTGACATTGGGCTGGTCGGTGAAGCCGAGGATGCCCTTCAGACGGCCATTGGCGGCGCTGCGGATCGCCTCGTTGATTTCTTCAACGCTGGTGCTGCGGCTGGCCTCGAACACCAGATCGACGACCGACACGTTCGGCGTCGGCACCCGGATCGCCACGCCGTCCAGCTTGCCCTTCAGTTCCGGCAGCACCAGACCCACGGCCTTGGCGGCGCCAGTGCTGGTCGGGATCATGTTCAGCGACGCGGCGCGCGCGCGGTACAGATCCTTGTGATAGGTGTCCAGCGTCGGCTGGTCGCCGGTATAGCTGTGGATGGTGGTCATGAAGCCGCGCGTGATGCCGACCGTCTGGTTCAGCACCTGCGCCACCGGCGACAGGCAGTTGGTGGTGCAGGACGCGTTCGACACGATCAGGTCGGCGGCGGTCAGCGTGTCATGGTTGACACCGTAAACGATGGTCTTGTCCGCGCCGCCCGACGGGGCCGACACCAGAACCCGGCTGGCCCCGTTTTCAAGGTGAACGATGGCCTTTTCCTTGTCGGTGAAGATGCCGGTGCATTCCAGCACGATGTCCACATGTTTCCACGGCAGGTCTGCCGGGTTGCGCATCGCGGTCACCTCGATCGGCCCACGGCCTACGTCGATGGTTGTGGCGGTGGTGGTCACGGTCGCCGGAAAGCGGCCATGCACCGAATCGAACCGCAGCAGATGCGCGTTGGTTTCCACCGGACCCAGATCGTTGATCGCCACGACCTCGATATCCGTGCGGCCGGATTCAATGATGGCGCGCAACACGTTGCGTCCGATGCGGCCGAAGCCATTGATGGCGACTTTGACGGTCATGGCAGTCTCCCTTTTATGCCCGAGCGGCGACTCATCTGTCGCCTGATTGCGCTAACATCGCGGGATATCCCGCGATTTCAACCTTTGAGTGACGCCCTAGCGCCAGACAGCCACAATTTCGATCAGATCCATGAATTTGCGGATCAGAAAAAACAGCGCCCCGCCGCCATTCGCAACCTGGTCCAGTAGCAGACCTGCCAGGATGAACAGGCCCAGCCATGCGGCGATGCGATCGGTCACGGTGTCTCCGAACTTTGTCTGCGATCAGCAGATAGCGGCAGGTTTCGTGGTTGGAAATGGTAAAAAACAGCTGCTTTGCCATGTTATCGCAAACGCGGTGGAAACCACAGCGGGGTGGCACGGCTTTGCCATTGCGGGCAGGGTGCGCTAGATCAGATGTGAACCGCAGGAGAGTTGAAAGATGAGTGGATTACTGGCGCTGCTGGATGATGTGGCCGCGATTGCCAAGGTGGCGGCGGCGTCGATCGACGACATCGCGGCGGCAACGGCCAAGGCGGGGGCCAAGGCTGCGGGCGTGGTGATCGACGACGCGGCAGTAACGCCCAAATACATCCAGGGGTTCGAGGCCGACCGCGAATTGCCGATCATCTGGCGCATTGCCCTTGGGTCGCTGAAGAACAAGCTGCTGGTGCTGCTGCCGGGCCTGTTGGCGCTGAACGCGTTCTTTCCGGCGGCGATCAATCCGCTGTTGATGCTGGGCGGCGCGTATCTGTGTTTCGAGGGTGCGGAAAAGGTGTTTCACGCGCTGTTTCCCCATGCGGATGCCGCAGTGACCAAGGACATGGACCCCAAGGACCCCAGCCGGCTTGAGGAAGAACGCATCGCAGGCGCGATCAAGACCGACTTCATCCTGTCGGGTGAAATCATGGTCATCGCACTGACCACCATCGAGGCGTCCAGCTTCTGGATGGAGTCGATCACGCTGGCCATCGTGGGCACGGTGATTACGGTCGTGGTCTATGGCGCGGTGGCGCTGATCGTCAAGATGGATGACATCGGCCTGCATATGGCGACGCACCGCCGCACCGGATTTGGCCGGGCCTTCGGGCGCGGACTGGTGCTGGCCATGCCCCGGTTGCTGGCGTTCCTGTCGACGGTCGGCACGGCGGCGATGCTGTGGGTCGGCGGCAATATCGTCATTCATGGCCTCGATGTGCTGGGCTGGCCTTGGCTTTACGACCAGATCGCGACGCTGGCCAAGGCTGCCGCCGCCCTGATGCCGCAAGCGGCGGGCTTTGTTGCCTGGGCGGTGACGGCCTTCTTTGACGGGATTTTCGGGGTGGTGCTGGGCATGTTGCTGATCCCGCTGGCAACGCGGGTCATCGCGCCGCTGTGGGGCATGGTCAGGGGAAAACAAAAGGCCGCGCAGTAAGCGCGGCCCAATTTCCTTCGAAGGAAATTGAAAAATCCTTCGAAGGATTTTTGGCGCGGCTTACAGCAGCGCCCTGGCCTTGGCCACGGTTGCCTCGGCGGTGATGCCGAACTCCTTGTACAGCCGGTCAATCGGGGCCGAAGCCCCAAATCCCGTCATGCCCACGAAACCGGCCTTGGCCTCGCGCCCACGCTCGCCCAGAAGCCAGCGGTCCCAGCCCATGCGCACGCCTGCCTCGATCGCGATGCGCACCGAACCGGGCGGCAGCACGCGCTTGCGGTACGCCTCGTCCTGCGCGGCAAACAGTTCCATGCAGGGCATGGACACGACGCGGGTGCCGATGCCGTCGGCCTCCAGCGCAGCACGGGCGGCCAGGGCGATTTCCACCTCGGACCCGGTGGCCATCAGGATCACCTGCCGCTTGCCGGTGGCCTCGGCCAGCACATAGGCCCCTTTGGACACAAGGTTGGCGTTGGTGTGGGTGGTGCGCACCGTGGGCAGGTTCTGGCGCGACAGGGCCAGCACGGAGGGCCGGGTTTTCTCGGTCAGCGCGATTTCCCAGGCCTCGGCGGTTTCCACCAGATCGGCGGGGCGGAAGACCAGCGTGTTGGGGGTGGCGCGGCTGATGGCCAGATGTTCGACCGGCTGGTGGGTCGGGCCATCCTCGCCCAGACCGATGGAATCATGTGTCATCACATAGATCACCGGAATGCCCATCAGGGCCGACAGGCGCATCGACGGCCGGGCATAGTCGGTAAAGCACATGAACGTGCCGCCATAGGGCCGCACGCCGCCATGCAGCGCCATGCCGTTCATCGCCGCCGCCATGCCATGTTCGCGGATGCCGTAATAGACGTAGCGGCCCTTGCGGTCCTCGGGGGTGAAGGTGCCCAGATCGGCTGTCTTGGTGTTGTTCGATCCGGTCAGATCGGCCGACCCGCCGATGGTTTCATGCAGCACCGGGTTGACCGCGCCCAGCACCTTTTCCGAGGCCGACCGGGTGGCGATCTTGGGCGCATCCGCCGACGCCGCCTTTTTCAACGCGCGAATGGCGCCTGCCAGTTTGGCGGGGGCATCCAGCGCGAAGATGCGGGCAAATTCGGCCTGACGCGGGGCGGGCAGGGCGGCCAGACGCTTGGCCCAGTCGGCATGGGCGGCCGCGCCGCGTGCGCCAAGGCCTTCCCACCAGGACTTGATCTCTGCCGGGATCTCGAACGCCGGGTAGGGCCAGCCGTAGCCTTCCTTGGCGGTTTTCATCTGGGCGGCATCGGTCAGCGCGCCATGGCCTTTGGACGTGTCCTGTGCCGCATGGCCAAGGGCGATATGCGTGGTGCAGGCGATCATCGCCGGGCGCGGGCTGGCCTTGGCAGCGGTGATGGCACGGTCGATGTCAACGGGATCATGGCCGTCGCAATCGAACACATCCCAGCCACTGGCGGCAAAGCGCGCCTTCTGGTCGGTGATGTCCGAGATGGACACCTTGCCGTCGATGGTGATGCCGTTGTTGTCCCACAGCACGATCAGCCGCGACAGTTGCTGCTTGCCCGCCAGGGCCAGGGCTTCTTGCGAAACCCCCTCCATCAGACAGCCGTCACCAGCGATGACATAGGTGTGGTGGTCCACGATCCTGGCCCCCCACCGGGCGCGCAAGGATTCTTCCGCCATCGCAAAGCCGACCGCATTGGCGATGCCCTGACCCAGCGGCCCGGTGGTGGTTTCCACGCCCGAGACATGGCCATATTCCGGGTGGCCCGCCGTGATGGCCCCCCACTGGCGGAAATTCCTGACCTGTTCCAGCGTCACATCGGCATAGCCCGTCAGGTGCAGCAGCGCATAAATCAGCATCGACCCATGGCCCGCCGACAGGATGAACCGGTCGCGGTCTGCCCATCGCGGGGCGGCGGGATCGAACTTCAGATGCTTTTCAAACAGCACGGTCGCCACATCCGCCATGCCCATCGGCATGCCAGAATGGCCCGAATTGGCCGCGGCGACTGCATCCAGTGTCAGGGTGCGGATGGCGCAGGCGCGCATCCAATGATCGGGGTGGCGGGCGCGGAGCGTCTGAATATCCAAGGCCATGATCCTGTCTGTCGGGAAAAGCTGCGTCGCAGGGGTCATATCACCCCCGGCGACAAGATCAACAGGCTTGGGGCGCGGGCCGCAGGGTGCAGGGTGGCCGCGACGGCTTTGCCAATCCGCCCAAGGCCTTGACCGTAAAGGCCCAAGCCCTTGCCGAAACTTTGCGCTAAGATCAGACTTGACGGCCAGCCCTTGCGATTCGCACAACCTGCGGCGGGGCCAGCGAAAAGAAGCGGAAAGGGCAGGGCATGAGCGATATTGCAGAACTGGAACGGCGCATCACCGCGGCGCTGGAACGGATCGGGTCGGCTGTTGAAAGCCTGCCCGCCGGGGGCGCGCCCGCAGAAGTGGTTGCAGAGGTGATTGCAGAGGCGGCTGTTGTGCCGCAGATGGCGGATACTGCCCCCGCTGCGGATACCCGCGATGCCGAGATTGCCCGCCTGCAAGCCGCCCTTGATGCCGAAAAGGCCAGCGTGGCGCAGTTGCAGGACCGCCTGCGCGCCAGCCGCGACAAGGACGGTGTGGTGCAGTCGCAGCAAGACAGCAGGGTCGACCGCATGACACGCCAGCTGGATGTGCAGGGGTTGGAACTGCAACGCATGCGCAAGACCGCCATCACCCTGCGCGAACAGCTTCGCGCCATGCGCCATGCGCAGGCCAGCGGGGTGACAGAGCCGCATCTGATCAACAAATCCATGCTGGCCGAGCTGGAGGCCCTGCGATCCACCCGCCTGTCGGAAATGGCGGAAATGGATGATATCATTGCCGAACTGACCCCGATGATCACGGAGGCCGAACATGCCTGATCTTGAAATCTCCATCGGCGGGCGTCCGTTTCAGGTGGCCTGCCAGCCCGGCGAAGAACATTTCCTGCGCGCCGCCGCCGCCATGCTGGACATCGAGGCGCAACCCCTTGTGGCCCAGATGGGCCGCTTGCCGGAACCCAAGATGCTGCTGATGGCGGGCCTGATGCTGGCCGACAAGACGGCGGCGCTGGAGGATGAAGTGCGCGCGATCAAGGCGCAACTGGCCGAGCTTGAAGGCCGCCGCGCCCCGCCGCCCGAACGTATCGAGGTGCCGGTGATCCCGACCCATGTGACCGAAACGCTTGCCGAAATCGCCGCCCGCGCCGAGGCATTGGCCGCCCGCGTCGAAGAACGGGCAGGCGTATGACGCGTCTTCTAACCGCGCTGCTTGCCCTGTTGCCAGTGGCGGCACAGTCGGAATTGTCGATGAACACCACCCGCTATACCTGCGACCGGGGTGTCGAGGTGCCTGCGACCTATGTCAATGATCAGGACGGCGGGTCGGTCGCGATCCTGTCGCTGGAAGGGCGGCAGATTTCGCTGTTCAGCGAACCCACGGGGTCTGGTGCCCGCTATGGCTGGCCCTCGGACGGGGCGAATTATGTGTGGTCCACCAAAGGGTCCGAGGCATCGCTGTACTGGAAAGAGGCCGGGGCAGAAACGCTGATCCTGGGCAACTGCAAGGAAGCCAGCTAGGCATGCCGCAGGAAATGCGGTATGTTCATGCGTATGTTTTCCCATATGTCGCCCCGAGGTCGCCATGCCCACCCCCCGCCGCGCCACCAGCCTGACCCTTGACCGCGCCTTGCTGGACGAGGCAAAGACGCTTGGCGTCAACGTCTCACGCGCGGCCGAGGCCGGGGTGCTGGCCGCCGTCAAGGCCGAACGCGGGCGGCGGTGGAAGGAAGACAATGCCGAGTTCATTGTCGAATATAACAAATGGATCGAGGAAAACGGCATTCCCTTGGCCGAGTTCCGCAAGTTCTGATGGCCGCGCAGTTTGATCTTTACCGTGTGGCGTCAGGTGCCTTGGTGCTGGTCGTTCAGTCCGACACGATGGAGGATACTGCAACACGCGTGGTTTGCGCGCTTGTACCGGATGGGTCTGGCCTACGGTCTTCGCAAGGTCTTGGGCCAAAGGTGGCGCTTGGAGATGACACCTACCGCGTTGCGCCGCATATCGTGGCGACCCTGACACGGGCCGAGTTGGGAACGAAAATCGGCAATCTTGCCCATCTGCGCGATGACATCATCCGGGCGTTTGATCTGCTGTTGACCGGCATATGATCGGGTGAAGGCCACCTGAAACGCAAAAGGCCCGCCACATCGGGCGGGCCTTCGTACAATTCTGCGCCAAGTCAGCCGTTGGCTTCGCGGATCTTCGCGGCGGCGTCCTTGTCGAAGGTCACGCCGTTCGCCTCGAACAACTGGTCCAACTCGCCCGACAGGGTCATCTCGGTGATGATGTCGCAGCCGCCGACAAACTCGCCCTTGACGTAAAGCTGCGGAATGGTGGGCCAGTCGCTGAAATCCTTGATCCCCTGCCGGATTTCGGCATCGGCCAACACGTTCACATCGGCAAAATCGACGCCCATGTAGTTCAGCACGCCCGCCACGCGGCTGGAAAACCCGCATTGCGGCATCGTCTTGGTGCCCTTCATGAACAGGACAACATCATTCTGTGCAATCGTCGCCTTGATCGTCTCAACCGCGCTCATCGCTCGCTCCTTGATTGTTCATCTTCCGTGGCACAGGCTCGGACCCGCTTTGCGCTAGGTAAGACGCCATCCGCCGTTCCATTTCCATGCTGTCTGCCAGACGCTTTGCCGCATCGGGGTCAGAGCCTCGCCGGCCCCGCCGCGCCCGCAGCAGGCTGACCAACCCGACCAGGCCCATGGCAACCGCGCCAAGCGATGCGGCGGCCATCCTACTCCGGCGCTTTCGTCGTCAGGGCCAGTGCGTGCAACGCACCCGCAGGCCCGTCCATCTTTCCCTTCAGGCTGGCATAGACCGCGCGTTGTTGCTGCACCCGGTTCATGCCCTTGAAGCTGGCGTCGATCACCTCTGCCGCCCAATGGTTGCCGTCGCCTGCCAGATCGGTAATCGTGATCCTGGCCTGCGGGAACCCCTCGCGGATCAGCATTTCAATATCGCGGGCTTCCATTGCCATTCGTGTCGTCCCTTGTGTCCAGACTCAAATCTAGGGCCTGGCCGGTCCCTGTGCAAGCGGCCCCGGCAAACTGTCAGCGCCGCCTGCATTCTCTTTGCTCAAATACTCATTCTTCCTGCGCCGCCTGCCTACGCCACCGCCTGCGCAAAGGCCGTGCGATACAGCGCGGAAAGACCCGCCATCGCCCCTGTCTCGGTGCCAAGGCGCAGATCCGTGCCGCCGAACGTGCCGACAATGACCACGGGAACAGCCCCCGCCGCCGCAATCAGCGCCGCCGCATTGGCAGGCGCGCAGGCCAGCAGATAGCGCGCCTGATCTTCGCCGAACAGGGCAGGGATGTCGCCCGTGGTCAGCATGACCCCAAGGCCTGCACCTTCCGCCATCTCGAACGCGGCCAAGGCCAGCCCGCCATCGGCAAGGTCGGTGGCCGCCCGGATCAGGGCGCGCTGGCTGCGCACGAATTCGCCGTGCAGACGCTCGGCGGTCAGGTCCACCGGGGGCGCGTCGCCGTCCTCGATGCCAAAGGCCTCGGCCAGCAGGGCGGACTGGCCAAGGTGGCTGCCCGTGGCCCCGATCAGCACCGCCACATCGCCGTCAACCGGGCGGCCTGCGATCAGGTCATCAAGGCTGGCAAGGATGCCGACCGCGCCGATGGTGGGGGTCGGCAAGATACCTGACCCATCGGTTTCATTGTACAAGGACACGTTGCCCGACACGATCGGCATGTCCAGCGCGACGCACGCAGCACCAATGCCCTTGATCGCCCCCACCATCTGCCCCATGATTTCAGGCTTTTCCGGGTTGCCGAAGTTCAGGTTGTCCGTCGTCGCCAGCGGCGTGGCCCCCACGGCGCAGAGGTTGCGGTACGCCTCGGCCACCGCCTGCTTGCCGCCCTCGAACGGGTTGGCCTTGACATAGCGGGGGGTCACATCGGACGTGAACGCCAGACCCTTGCCCGTGCCATGCACCCGCACCACCCCTGCGCCCGCACCGGGGGCGACGACCGTATCGGCCCCGACCTGAGAGTCGTATTGTTCATAGACCCAGGCCTTGTGGGCGTAAGACGGCGAGGAGATCAGCGCCGTCAGCCCCGCAATCGCACCAATCGCGGGCACGTTGCCCAAAGGGGCGGCGGCAGGGGTTTCCACCCAGAGGCGGTCATATTCCGGGGCAGAGGACGAGAGTTTGGACAGCGGCAGATCGGCCTTGATGTCATTGCCATGCAGGATCAGAAAGCGGTCCTCGGGGATGGTTTCGCCCACGATGGCGAAATCCAGATCCCATTTGACGAAAATCGCGCGGGCGACATCCTCCAGTTCCGGCTTCAGGACCATCAGCATGCGTTCCTGAGACTCGGACAGCATCATCTCATAGGCGGTCATATGGGTTTCGCGCTGCGGCACGGCGTCGAGTTGCAGCTTGATCCCAAGGCCGCCCTTGTCGCCCATTTCCACCGCCGAACAGGTCAGGCCAGCGGCCCCCATGTCCTGAATGGAAATGACCGCGCCCGACGCCATCAGCTCCAGACAAGCCTCCAGCAGGCGCTTTTCGGTGAAGGGGTCGCCGACCTGCACGGTGGGGCGCTTTTCCTCAATCGTGTCGTCAAACTCGGCAGAGGCCATCGTGGCCCCACCCACCCCGTCACGCCCCGTCTTTGCCCCAAGGTAGACGACCGGCATCCCCACGCCTGATGCCACCGAATAGAAAATCTTGTCGGCATCGGCCAACCCTGCCGCAAAGGCGTTGACCAGACAGTTGCCGTTGTAGGATTTGTGGAACCGCACTTCGCCGCCCACGGTCGGCACGCCAAAGGCGTTGCCATAGGACCCGACGCCTTCAACCACGCCCTTCACCAGATGCGCGGTTTTTGGGTGCGACGGCACCCCGAACGACAGGCTGTTCATCGCCGCAATCGGGCGCGCGCCCATGGTGAACACGTCGCGCAGGATGCCGCCCACGCCGGTTGCAGCCCCCTGATGGGGTTCGATGTAGGAGGGGTGGTTGTGGCTCTCCATCTTGAAGATCACCGCCTGCCCGTCGCC
>JAZKGQ010000032.1:0-55242 GCA_040385825.1 Pseudomonadota bacterium
AGGGGGGCTGTCTGCCCCCCACGGCGCGAAGACGCGCCTCCCCCCGAGGATATTTTTGCACAGAGGATGGGGCATGAGCCGGACCTATCTGGACTGGAACGCGACAACCCCGCTGCGCCCCGAGGCCAAGGCCGCGATGATTGCGGCGATGGAGGTGGTGGGGAATCCATCCTCGGTGCATGCCGAGGGGCGGGCGGCCAAGGCGGTGCTGGAACGGGCAAGGGCGCAGGTGGCGGCGGCTTTGGGCGCGGAGGGCGCGGACATCATCTTTGCCTCGGGCGCGACCGAGGCTGCGGCTCTGGCTTGCGCAGGGCAGGGGCTGGCCTGCGCGGGGATCGAGCATGAGGCCGTGGCCGCGTGGTGCGACACCTCCTTGCCGGTGGACAGTGACGGGCAGGTGCTGGTGGCGGTGCCGTCGCAGACCGCCTGCCAACTGGCCAATTCCGAAACCGGGGTGATCCAGGATCTGCCGCAGGGCATTGCGGTCTGCGATCTGACCCAAGGGTTCGGCAAGGTGCCCTTGGCCTTCAACTGGCTGGGCTGCCGGATGGGGCTGGTGGCGGCGCATAAACTGGGCGGGCCGAAGGGCGTGGGCGCGCTGGTCATGCAGCGCGGCAGCGATGTGGCGGCCCGGATGCGCGGCGGCGGTCAGGAAATGGGCTGGCGGGCGGGGACCGAAAACCTGATCGGCATTGCCGGTTTCGGGGCGGCGGCAGAGGCTGCGGCACGCGATCTGGCGGCCGGCGTCTGGGACGAGGTTGCCGAACTTAGAAATATTCTAGATCAGGCATTGTCCGCCGCCGAAATGGGGACTATTTCGGTCGGGAAAGCGGGGCCGCGCCTGCCGAACACCCTGACCATCATTGCCCCCGGCTGGAAGGGCGAGACGCAGGTGATGGCGATGGATCTGGCGGGGTTTGCCGTGTCGGCGGGGTCTGCCTGTTCGTCCGGCAAGGTGCGGGCCAGCCGGGTGCTGACCGCGATGGGATATGACGACGGGCTGGCGGCGCAGGCGATCCGCGTCTCGCTTGGGCCGGGGGTGACGAAGGATGCTGTGCTGCGGTTTGCCGATGTGTGGACCGCCGCCTACGCAAAGGCCCGCGCGCGGGCCGCTTGAACAGGAGTAAGGCCGATGGACGTTCTTGATACGCCGATGGATGTGGTTCCATCCCCGATGGAAACCGAAGTGCGCGACGGGGTTGACCGCGAGACGATCGAAACCGTTCAGGCCATGTCGGGCGCCTACAAGCACGGCTGGGAAACCGATATCGAGATGGAATATGCCCCCAAGGGCCTGTCCGAAGACATCGTGCGGCTGATCTCGTCGAAAAACGACGAACCGCAATGGATGCTGGACTGGCGGCTGGTGGCGTACCGGCGCTGGTTGCAGATGGAAGAACCCAGATGGGCTATGCTGCATTACCCCGAGATCGACTATCAGGACCAGTATTACTACGCCAAACCCAAAAGCATGGCGGTCAAGCCGAAGTCCCTGGATGACGTGGACCCCAAGCTGCTGGCCACCTATGCCAAGCTGGGAATTCCGCTGAAGGAACAGATGCTTCTGGCCGGTGTTGAAGGTACCGACCAGCCGCGCCGGGTGGCGGTGGATGCAGTGTTCGATTCCGTGTCGGTCGGCACCACGTTCAAGGCGGAACTGGCCAAGGCGGGGGTGATCTTCTGTTCCATCTCCGAGGCGGTGCGCGAACACCCGGAACTGGTGCAGAAGTATATCGGGTCAGTGGTGCCGCAGTCTGACAACTTCTTTGCCACGCTGAATTGCGCGGTGTTTACCGATGGGTCGTTCGTCTACATCCCGCCGGGCGTGCGCTGCCCGATGGAACTGTCGACCTATTTCCGCATCAATGCCGAAAACACCGGGCAGTTTGAACGCACCCTGATCATCGCGGATGAAGGGTCCTACGTCAGCTATCTGGAAGGCTGCACCGCGCCCAAACGCGACACGCATCAATTGCACGCCGCCGTGGTGGAACTGGTGATCCTGAAGGACGCCGAGGTGAAATATTCGACCGTGCAGAACTGGTATCCGGGCGACGAGGAAGGCCGTGGCGGCATCTACAATTTTGTGACCAAGCGCGCCGATTGCCGGGGCGACCGGGCCAAGGTGATGTGGACGCAGGTGGAAACCGGGTCGGCGATCACCTGGAAATACCCGTCCTGCATCCTGCGCGGCGATGATTCACAGGGCGAGTTCTATTCCATCGCCATCGCCAACAACGCGCAGCAGGCCGATACCGGCACCAAGATGATCCATCTGGGCAAGCGCACGAAAAGCCGGATCGTGTCCAAGGGCATCTCGGCGGGGCGTGCGCAGAACACCTATCGCGGGCTGGTCAGCATGCACCCGAAAGCCACCGACAGCCGCAATTACACCCAGTGCGACAGTTTGCTGATCGGCGACAAATGCGGGGCGCATACGGTGCCTTATATCGAGGTCAAGAACAACTCGTCCCGTGTCGAACATGAGGCCACCACCAGCAAGGTGGACGAGGATCAGTTGTTCTACTGCCGCTCGCGCGGGATGGATGAGGAGGAGGCGGTGGCGCTGGTGGTGAACGGCTTTTGCAAGGACGTGCTGCAAGCCCTGCCGATGGAGTTCGCGATGGAGGCCCAAAGTCTGGTCGCCATCAGTCTTGAAGGGTCGGTCGGGTAGTCCGGAATGGCGGCGCTTGACATCACCACAGGCCGCTGGCCGGATGCGACCGCCCGTTTGTGGCGGGGGATGCGGCATGTTGCCAGCGGCCCGGCCCGGTGCGGCAGGAGGGGTGAATGAAGATCGTCGCCGCCATCCGCACCCATGTCTGGGGCGATCAGGAAGACCGGATCATGGCGCAGTTGCGCCCGGTGTTCGGCGATGATCTGTGCGTGGTGTTCCACAACCGGCCGCGCGATCTGGCGGTGCCGCTGCCGGTGGTCGATCTGACCGACCGCTTTCTGCGCCGTCACGGGCTGCGCTATCTGGACGATTACGGCTGGCGCTGCGGCGATTATTTCCTCTATGCGCTGCGGTTGGCCAGGCCCGATGCCGATTTTTACTGGCTGATCGAACCCGATGTGCATTTCACCGGCGATCCTGCCGATTTCTTTGCCCGCGCCCATGCCTCGACCGCCGATCTGATGGGGGTCGGGACCGAGGTGCTGAAACCGCATCACCGCTTTGCCACCAGCCTGACCGGGCTGACCCCGGTGCGCTGCATCTTTGCGCTGACCCGGATTTCTGGCCGCGCCATCGACCGGCTGTTCGGGCTGCGTCAGGAATACAGCAAGACCAGGGTGCGTCCGCGCAACTTCAGCAATGACGAATTGTTCGTCTGGTCGCATGTCATGGCCGACCCGCTGATGACCACGGCAGAGCTGATCCATCTGGTGCCCGACTGGATGGCGGCGAATGCCTTCCGGGCCGATCCTGACATTCTGCTTGACACCCTGGCCGGTGTGACCGGCCCCGGCGTCTATCACCCGGTGCAGTCGCGCCGCCATTTCGTGCGGGCGGTCGGGCGGCGGGTGTCGGCCAGTCTGGTGTTTCTGGAACGCATGCGCGATTCGCTGGCCAGCCTGACCGAAGACGAGATGACCGCGCTGGTGGCCCAGGTGGCCGCAACCGTTGACACCAACCTTTGGGCCGCGCGCCGCGCCGCCCTTGCCGCAATCCCTACAGAGACAGGCCTTTCCGCCCAGGCGGCCGGATCGCCGGATGAACCAGAAGGACAAGACGATGCTGACGATCAAGAACCTGCACGTAAAGCTGGCTGAAGAAGACAAGATCATTCTGCGCGGTGTCGATCTGACCATCGGCGCGGGCGAGGTGCATGCGATCATGGGGCCGAACGGGTCGGGCAAATCGACGCTGTCCTATGTGCTGTCGGGCCGCGACGGGTACGAGGTGACGGACGGCGAGGCCACGCTGGACGGTGCCGACCTGCTGGCGATGGAACCCGAAGACCGCGCCGCCGCCGGCCTGTTTCTGGCGTTCCAGTACCCGGTCGAAATTCCCGGCGTGGGCAACATGACCTTCCTGCGGACGGCGGTGAACGCACAGCGCAAGGCGCGGGGCGAAGAAGAAATGTCGGCAGGCGAGTTTCTGAAAGTGGTGCGCGCCAAGGCCAAAGAATTGCAGATCGACGCCGAGATGCTGAAGCGCCCGGTCAACGTGGGCTTTTCGGGCGGCGAGAAGAAGCGCAACGAGATCCTGCAGATGGCCATGCTGGAACCCAAGATGTGCATTCTGGACGAAACCGATTCCGGGCTGGACGTGGACGCGATGAAACTGGTGGCCGAAGGCGTGAACGCCCTGCGCGATGCCGGGCGGTCCTTTCTGGTGATCACCCATTATCAGCGCCTGCTGGACCATATCAAACCGGATGTGGTGCATATCATGGCGGCCGGCCGCATCATCAAGACCGGCGGGCCGGAACTGGCGCTGGAGGTTGAAAACAACGGCTATGCCGACCTGCTGGCAGAGGTGATCTGATGGCATTGCCCGCTGCCAAACAGGACGCGCTGGCCGCGCGGATTGCCGGGCTGTCGTTTGACAGCGCAGGCTGGCTGGGTCTGGCGCGCAGCGACGCGCTGGCCCGGCTGACCGCCATGGGCCTGCCGGGCAAGCGCGATGAATACTGGCGCTATACCGACCCCACCAGCCTTGCGCAGACCACCCCGCTGTCCGCCGCCCGGTTCGATGCGGGCGACGAGGCCCCGTTGTTCGACGGCATCGACCAGGTCCGTCTGGTGTTTGTCGACGGGGTGTTCGACGCCGCAGCCTCGGATGATCCGGCGCTGGCCGGGGTCAGCATCGAACGCCTGTCACAGGCGGGCGGGTCCGACATCCACTGGGCGCGCGACATCTATGGTGTGCTTGAGGCGCGGGGCCAGACCCCGGTGCAGCGCCCGCTTGCGGCGCTAAATTCGGCCTTCGCCACCGATGGCGTGCTGATCCGGGCAACCGGGCAGGGAACCAGGCCGATATCCCTGATTTATCACCATCTATCAGAGACTTCCGATGCGATCCTGCACCATTGCATCAAGGTTGAACCCGGTGCCTGCCTGACCGTGCTGGAAAGCGGGCCTGCGGCGGCCCGGCTGAACAAGGTGGTCGAGGTCGAGATCGCGGCCGGCGGGCAGTTCCACCACATCCGCGCGCAGGGCCGCGATCACGCCCGCCGCGCCGCCACCCACATGTTCGCGCGGGTCGGGGCCAAAGGGCTGTTCAAATCCTTCACCCTGACGGCAAATGGCGTGCTGACCCGCAACGAGGCCGTGATCGAACTGGCCGGAGATGACGGTCGCGCCCATGTCGCGGGGGCGGCGGTCGGCGACGGCAATTTCCACCATGACGACACGGTGTTCGTGACCCATGCCGCCCTGCGCTGCGAAAGCCGACAGGTGTTCAAGAAAGTGCTGAAAAACGGCGCGGTCGGGGTGTTTCAGGGCAAGATCCTCGTCAAGCAGGGCGCGCAGAAAACCGATGGCTACCAGATCAGCCAGGCCTTGCTGCTGGACGGCGACAGCCAGTTTCTGGCCAAGCCGGAACTGGAGATTTATGCCGACGACGTGAAATGCAGCCACGGGTCAACCTCGGGGGCGATCGACGATGGCGCGCTGTTCTATCTGCGCTCGCGCGGGGTGCCGTTGAAGGCGGCGCAATCGCTGCTGGTGCTGGCCTTTCTGGCCGAGGCGATTGCTGAGATCGAGGACGAGGCGATTGCCGAAGACATCCGCAGCCGTCTGGAAGGCTGGCTTGACAGGCATGGTGCGTGAATGTCCGCAACTCGTGACATGATTGGCAGTTGGCGGCACCCGCGCCGGGTGATCCGCCGCCATCTGGACCGCGCGCCGTCAGAACCCTTTGCCTTCAGCCTGCTGGTGGTGTTTCTGGGGCTGGTGTTTGTTGCGCAATGGCCGCGCCTGTCGCGCGAGGCGACCTTGCCGCCCGAGGTGCCGTTGCAGCCGGCCTTGCTCGCGACCGCCTTGGCCTTGCTGGCGGCGATCCCGCTGCTCTACGGGCTGGCGGCGGTCAGTCATCTGGTGGCGCGGGCCTTTGGCGGGACCGGGTCCTATCACGGGGCGCGGCTGGCCTTGTTTCTGGCGCTGCTGGCGGTGGTGCCGGTGATGTTGTTGCAGGGGCTGACGGTCGGGTTTCTGGGGCAGGGGCCGCAGGCCCTGACCCTGGGCATCATCGCGGCGCTGGCCTTCGTCGCCATCTGGATTTCCATGTTGATCGAGGCCGAACGCTGATGGCAATTACCTTTTCCGGGCTGCTGAAACTGGCTGTGCTGACGGTACAACGGCCCCGCCTTGGCGCGCGGGTGGTGCTGGGGCAGGATCTGCCGATGCCTGCCCGCTGGACGGCGCTGGCGTTTACCGCCGTGGCCTCGGCGCTGCTGACCCATCTGGCGCTGGCGCTGATGCGCCTGCCCGACGGGGGTCAGATGCTGCTGCCCGGCCCGGTGGCGCTGGCGCTGGTGCAATTCGGGGTGATGGTGCTGACGGCGATCGCCGCCCACAGGATCGGCCGCTGGCGCGGCGGGCGGGGCAGGATCGAGGACGCGGTTCTGCTGATGGCCTGGTTGCAGTTCATCCTGCTGTGCCTGCAGGGCCTCCAGATTGTCGCGATGATCGTGCTGCCGGTGCTGGCCGATGTTCTGGGCATGATGGGGCTGGTGCTGTTCTTGTGGCTGCTGACCGCCTTTGTCGCGGAAATGCATGGGTTTTCGTCGCTTGGCCGGGTGTTCGCGGGCATTCTTGGCAGCATCTTTGCCCTGGCCCTGCTGCTGTCGGCGCTGCTGGCCTTTGCCGGAGGAGCGCCGGCATGACCTATGATGTGCAGACCATCCGCGCCGATTTTCCGATCCTGTCGCGCCAGGTCAACGGCAAGCCGCTGGTCTATCTGGACAACGGGGCATCCGCGCAGAAGCCGAAAGTGGTGATCGATGCGGTCACACGGGCCTACAGTCACGAATATGCCAATGTTCACCGGGGCTTGCACTACCTTTCCAACCTTGCGACCGACAAGTACGAAGCCGTGCGCGGCACCATTGCGCGCTTTCTGAACGCGCCGTCCGAACATCAGATCGTCTTTGCCTCGGGCACCACCGAGGCGATCAATCTGGTGTCCTATGGCTGGGCCGCCCCGCGCCTTCAGGCGGGGGACGAAATCGTGCTGTCGGTGATGGAGCATCACGCCAACATCGTGCCCTGGCATTTCCTGCGCGACCGTCTGGGTGTGGTGCTGCGGTGGGTCGACTGTGATGCCACCGGCGATCTGGACCCCCAGGCCGTGATCGACGCCATCGGTCCGCGTACCCGTCTGGTCGCAATTACCCATATGTCCAATGTGTTGGGCACCGTTGTTGATGTAAAGACCATCTGCCACGCCGCCCGCGCGCGCGGGGTTCCGGTTCTGGTCGACGGCTCGCAGGCGGCGGTTCACATGGCCGTCGATGTGGCGGACATCGGGTGCGATTTCTATGCCATTACCGGACATAAGCTATACGGGCCAAGCGGTTCCGGCGCAATCTTCATCCGGGATGAGAGGATGGCAGAGATGCGCCCCTTCCTTGGCGGCGGCGACATGATCCGCGAGGTGACGCGCGATGCCGTCACCTATAACGATCCGCCGATGAAGTTCGAGGCAGGCACCCCCGGCATCGTGCAGCAGATCGGGCTGGGCGTGGCGCTGGACTACATGATGGGTCTTGGCATGGCGAACATCGCGGCGCATGAGCGGACGCTGCGCGACTATGCCCGCGACCGGCTGGCCGGGCTGAACTGGGTGCAGGTGCAGGGCAATTCGGCCACCAAGGGCGCGATCTTTTCCTTCACGCTGGCAGGGGCCGCGCATGCGCATGACATTTCCACCGTGCTGGACAAGCGCGGCATCGCGGTGCGGGCGGGCACCCATTGCGCGATGCCGCTGATGGATCACATGGGGGTCGGGGCCACCGCGCGGGCCTCGTTCGGGTTGTACAACACGACGGGCGAGGTGGATGCGCTGATCTCGGCGCTGGAACTGTGCCACGATCTGTTCGGATGAGTTTTCGGCGTTGCGATGCCCGGCGGCAGGCGCTATAGAACCCGCACTGTGCCGCGTCCGGTTGCAAGACATCGCCTGCCGGGGGCAACACAAGCAAGGAAATCCATGCTGCGGTTGGGGTCCAGTCGCAGATAAACGGTCCCATAGCTCAGCTGGATAGAGCGCTACCCTCCGAAGGTAGAGGCCGCACGTTCGAATCGTGCTGGGACCGCCATTTCCAATGCTTTCCCCCCTGTTCGCCATGCGCGTACATATGTCGTCCGGTCCGTGCGCCGTTGCCTTGGCGCAGGTATCTTGCCGCCCCGCGCTGTGGCAGGCACTGAACCCCGCTACAGGCCGCGCGCCAGCGCAAAGGCCGCATATTGGCCCGACAGCCCAAGCGCCCCTGCCACCCGTTCAAGGGAAATCCGCTTGAGAAGATCCGCCGTCACCGGCCGCTTTTCATCAAGAAAGATCATCGCCCCCAAAAGGTCCGTGAACGGCGCTGACTGCACCAGCGACAGGATGAAATCGGCTTCCGCCTCTGACTGGCAGGGCAGGAAATAGATGGTGTCATCCAGCACGACCGGCTTGTCGCCTGACGGACCGACCTTCATGAAATTCAGGATCTTGTAGAACCCGGAGATGGCGATTTTCCACGGCGCATAGGTATACTCCCCGACCCCGAACACCGAAAAGCGCGGCTTGCCCCGATAGATCACGCTGCCCCGCGCCTCCAGCCGTGCGGCGTGCGACAGAAGGTAGGTCCAGGTCAGCGGCGCTGTCGTGGCGATGCCCGACGTGTCCTCGCCAATCGCACGCTGCGGCACGATCATCACACGGTCGGGCCGACCGCGGCCCCTCGCCACGTCCGAGCTTTTGAGAAGCGGAAAGACGAAGTCCGGCTCCAGCTCTGCCCGCTCACCCAGGCCGTTCACAAACCCTCCGTCCGGCAAGGAGGCCAGTTCCATCACCTTCGAGCAGTCATGCTTTACGCCTGAACGCCAGACATAGGCGCGGTTCGGCCCGATCAGATCCCTGTGCAGAAGATAGGCCGGAACGTCCGAGACAAGGGCTTCGTCATGAAAGCCGATCGTTGCCGTCGGGGTTGCCTGCGCCATATCGTCGTAAACGTCGCAATCCTGCGATGGCTCGCCCAGCCCGACGGGCAGGATGAACAGGCAGGCGTCAACCGCAGCCCCGAAATGCTGCATCGCATCCACTCGGTAGATCGCCGCCCGCCCGACCCGGTCCTGCCTGCGCCATGCCTGACGCAGCACTTTGCGCGCCACCGAGGTCTTGACCAGCACCGCCAGCCATCCCGACCGCGCCGTCAGCCAGTCAAGCTGGCGCAGCAACATCCATTCCGAAATGTCGAAATTGGCTTTGCCGGTCATCGCATCCAGCCCCCGATGGGCCTGAAAATTGCTTTTCGCCGGCAGGTTCGTGCTTTTGAGCACCCCCAGTTCGGCATTCGTGACCCAAGGCGGGTTGCCCAGAACAAGCCACGGCCCGGCAGAGCAGGACAGCAGCGCCTCCCAGTCTGTCGCAAAGAAATCGCCCTGCATCACTTCGGCAGACCCGCCGACAAGCTGGCGGGCAGCGGCCACATATTCTTCGTTGATCTCGACGCCCAGAAGGGGCCGCAGGCCTGCAAAGGCGGTCGCCGCCGCGCACAGAAAGGCGCCGCGCCCACAGGTTGGCTCGACGATGGCCCCCGGCACAATCCCCTGCCGCCCAAGCAGCCGGCACACATCAAGCGCCAGATCCGCCGGGGTCTGGAAGTCGCCATATTGCCAGACATCGCGCGTCTTCGATCCCGCCATCCCTAGCGCACCCGGAAGATGCCGCTGACACCCCCCGCCTCTGCAATGACCCGCCCATACTGAAGCCGCCATTGCAGGGCATTCGAGACGGTGAGATAGCCTTGCAACGGGGGATCCCTGAGCACGGCCTCTGCGATGCTCTGGGCTTCGATCTCGTCAACCGGCAGGTTCTTGTCCTGCAAGAAGGCCACCACGTCATCTGCATTGCCGTCATTTTCGATGATCTGAAGAATCCCGCGTGTCATCTGGAAGTCGGCGGTGCGGCTTTTGTCCACAAAGATCGTGTGCCGCATGTCCAACCGTGCCGTCCGGGCAACCGCATCATCTGTCTTTTCATAGACGAACACGATCAGGTGGTAGCCAAGGCCGTAGATCTTTTGCCTGGCCGACTTGAAGGGGCAAGACGATTGCGGCTGTCTGATGCTGGTCACCTTGATGTCCACGTTCAGGTTGGGGATGTCGATGCCCGATGCCGAATTGCCTGCGCCAAATGAGTAGCGGCTTCTGAGGTAGGCGGTAAACTTGTGTTCAAGATAGGTTCCGACCGCCTTGCCGTCCGTCACCCCGAAAAGCGCGGGCTCATCATACCTCGCCTCAATCTCGGCAAAGGCCGTTGCTTCTGACAGAAGCGCCTCGATGGTAAGCTGCTCTTTGGCTGCCAAATCCTGTCCCCCGACACGCTCCAAACGGGCGATGCCGCAAGCGGATCAGCCCGACATCCTGTCATCATTCCTATGTCGGGACGCTGGCGACTGCAAACCCTTGCGCTGCCGCCACGCTGTATAAAGCGGATGCAAAAAAGGCGGGCAATCCGCCCGCCCTTTATCCTGCAACCCGTCACAACGCACCATCTTGGGCGAATGACGGGGCGTAACCCTCTGATTTCTTGGCTCCGGCGGTAGGGATCGAACCTACGACCAATTGATTAACAGTCAACTGCTCTGCCGCTGAGCTACGCCGGAACTGAGGGGTCTATAGCAAGGGTGTCTGGGGGCGTAAAGGGGCAAAGCGGGAAAAAGATCAAACGGGGGGCAGAAGGGCGAAGGTTGCGTCCGGGTGGGGGGCGGGGGTGGCGCTGACCAGCGATCTTGCCGCAAGATCAACAAGATGGGCCAGCACATTGCGCCCCGCAGCGGGCATCAGCGCGGGGGCTGTGTCGGTGTAGATGCGGGCTGCAAGGGCGGCGGGGGTCAGCGGGCCACCCCCGAGGGCTGCCAGAATGGCCGCCTCGCGCGCCTTGCGGTGGCGGGTCAGATCGGCCAGCCGCGCGGCGGGATCGGCAACCGCAGGTCCGTGGCCGGGCAGGAACTGCTGCCAGCGACCAACCGACAGCCGCGCCAGCGAGGCCATGTAGGCCCCCATGTCGCCGTCGGGTGGCGACACCAGGGTCGAGGCCCAGCCCATCACATGATCGCCCGAAAACAGCAGATCACCGACCGCAAGGCACAGATGCCCGCCCATGTGGCCGGGGGTGTGCAGCGCGGTCAGCGCCCAGCCCTTGCCGTCAAGCCGCTGACCATCGGCCAGCAGACCATCGGGGCGAAAGCCGTGATCCACCCCTTCGCCCCCGTCCACCAGCCCGGCAGTGGCCAGGGCCTGCATCACGGCGCTGCGACCCGCGCGCGCATCGCCAAAGGCCAGCACCGGCGCGCCGGTCGCCTGTGCGATGGCGGGCGCAAGGGCGGAATGATCCAGATGGGCATGGGTGACGATGATGTGGCTGATCGCCTCGCCGGGGCGCAGGGCGGCCAGGATCGCGGCCTGATGCGCGGGCAGGGCCGGGCCGGGGTCGATCAGGGCAAGACCTGCGCCATGCCCCAGCAGATAGCTGTTGGTGCCGGGTCCGGTCATGGCCGAGGGGTTGGGCGCCAGAATGCAGCGCACATCCCGCGTCACCTGCGCCGCCACGCCGGCAAGACACGGGGGCATCACCATCGGGTGTGCTCTCTTTTCAACGCAGCGCGGTGCCTGTAGGTTTGCGCCATGGCAAAACTCCGGTCCATTTTGCCGCGGGGGCTTTACAGCCGCGCGGCGCTTATCCTGATCGTGCCCATCGTCACGATTCAGCTGGTCGTGTCCATGGCCTTTATCCAGCGGCATTTCGACCGGGTGACACAGCAGTTGACCGGCGGGGTGGTGATCGAGCTGCGGCTGGTGCTGGATGCGGTGAACACGGCGGCCGATCTGCCCGAGGCGCGCGCCCGGCTGGCGCTGCTGGCCCCGGCGCTGGAGATGCGGGTGCGCATTCCGGCCCCGCCCGAGGCCCCGCAGCAGGACCGGCGCGCAACGCTGGACCTGTCGGGTGCTGTGATGCAGCGCACCTTGCAGGCCAGCCTGCCGGGGTTGCGGGCGACGGATGTGATGGCCAGCGATGGTCTGGTGCAGATGCGGATAGACACCGGCAAGGGCGAGGCGCTGGTGCAGGTCAGCCGCAGCCGGATGGCGGCGTCCAACCCGCACCAGTTGCTGGTGCTGATGATCGTGACTTCGGTCCTGATGACGGTCATCGCCTATGTGTTCTTGCGCAACCAGTTGCGGCCCATCACGAAACTGGCCGATGCCGCCGAGGCCTTCGGCAAGGGCCAGCATGTGAAATACCGCCCGCGCGGGGCGTTGCAGGTGCGCGCGGCGGGGGCCGCGTTTCTGGACATGCGCGCCCGGATCGAACGCCAGATCGAACAGCGCACTTTGATGCTGTCGGGGGTCAGCCATGATCTGCGCACGCCCCTGACGCGGATGAAGCTGGGCCTGTCGATGCTGCCCGAGGATGAGGAAACCGCCGCGCTGATCGCCGATGTCGATGAGATGCAGCGGCTGGTCGACGAGTTTCTGTCCTTTGCGCGCGGCGATGCGATGGAGGGGTCAGAGGCGACCGACCCTCTGGCGCTGGCGCAGGTGGCGGTGGATCAGGCGCTGCGGCTGGGCCATCCGGTGCGGCTGCTGCCGGGCGGAGGCGAAGGGCTGGCGGTGATGCGGCCGCAGGCGGTGCTGCGGGCGCTGGAAAACCTGATCGGCAATGCGGTGCGCTTTGGCACGCGGGTCGAGGTGTCGGTGGGGATCGATCCTGCCACGGTGCGGTTTGTCGTCGAGGATGACGGGCCGGGCATCCCCAGGGATCAGCGCGAAGAAGCCCTGCGCCCCTTCACCCGGCTGGACGGCGCGCGCGACCCCAACCGGGGCGGCGGGGTGGGTCTGGGCCTGTCGATCGCGGGTGACATTGCCCGGAGCCATGGCGGCGCCCTGCGACTGAGCGAGGCCGGCATGGGCGGCTTGCGCGCCGAACTGGTGCTGGCGCGGTAGGGGGTTACAGCGGCTGGCCCATCGGCGACAAGACCCGCCCCCCGGCGGCAGCGGCGTCACTGGCATCATGGGTGACCAGGATCACCGGCAGCCCCTTGGCGCGTGCGGTGTCCAGCACAAAGCCGCGGATCTGGTGGCGCAGGGTGGCATCCAGCCGCGAAAACGGCTCGTCCAGCAGCAGGGCGGCGGGGGCGGCCAGCAGGGTGCGCATCAGGGCCACACGGGCGCGCTGTCCGCCTGACAGGGTGGCGGGGTCGCGGGGGCCGAAGCCTGCAAGGCCTGCCTCCTCCAGTGCCTGATCCACGCGGGCCATGCGGAGGGCACGGCTCGCCCCGTCGGGCGGCAGGGCGAAGGCGAGGTTGCCTGCGACCGACAGGTGCGGAAACAGGATGTCATCCTGAAACAGCAGGCCAATGCGGCGGGCGCGGGTCGGCAGGTGGCTTACGTCGTGCCCGTTCAGCACGATCTGGCCGTGCAGGGTGAAGGCGGGTTGCAGTGTGCCGATGATCGCGGCCAGCAGGGTGGATTTGCCCGACCCGGACGGCCCCATGATGGTCAGCACCTCGCCCGGCGCGACGATCGTGTTCAGGCTGACCAGCGTGTCAGCCCCGCGTCGCACGGTCAGCGCCGACAGATGCAGCCCGGTCATGTGGCAGGCCCCATGCCGCGCCGATGGCGGAAGGCCAGACCGGGGATCAGCACCGCCAGGGCGAAGACCACGGCGGGCAGCGCCATTTGCAGCAGGGCGGTGGCCCCGATCAGCCGACGATTGCCGCCCGAAGACAGGGCGACGGCCTCGGTCGTCAGGGTTTCCACCCGCCCGCCGCCGATCAGCAGGGTGGGCAGGTACTGCCCGACCGAGACTGCGACGCCAACCGCCGCCGCCGTCAGAATGGCGCGCAGCAGCATCGGCAGGCGCAGACGCCACAGGATGCGGGCATCGCTGGCCCCAAGGCTTGC
This sequence comes from Pseudomonadota bacterium, assembly GCA_040385825.1. Classification (GTDB taxonomy): domain Bacteria; phylum Pseudomonadota; class Alphaproteobacteria; order Rhodobacterales; family Rhodobacteraceae; genus JANNNF01. The sequence goes on from JAZKGQ010000032.1 coordinate 14,119, forward strand.
CCCCGCCGTGGCCACCCGACCGTCCCACGCGCGCCATGCGGGCGACAGCGACAAGAACACATAGGGCAGCACGAACACCAGATGGGCGGCGGCCACCGCCAGCAATGACCCGTCAAGGCCCAGCATCAGCGCAAACCCCTGCAACCCCGGCAGAAATGCCACCTGCGGTATCACCAGCGGCAGGTAGAGCAGCCACAGCGCACGGCTGGTGGGGGTCAGGCCATGGCGGTGTTCAGCCTCCAGACAGGCAAGCACCAGCGCCAGCGCCGCACCGGTTGCCAGCACTGCAAGGGCCAGCGTGACCCCGGCGGTGGCCCACAACCCGTCGCTGGCGCGCAGCCATGTCTGCAAGGTCAGGCTGGCGGGCAGGGCCTCGGGAAAGGTCCACAGCCCCGCCAGCGACCACAGCGCCAACCCCGCCAGCCCCACGATCAGCGCCGCCGTCACCAGCCCCGCCGCGACAATGGCAACCGGGCGCAGGGCGGCATCAAGCGGCACGCCGCGCCACCCGGCCTCGGCCATCCGGCGCAGGGCAAGGCGGGTCAGGCGTTCCACGCCGCGCCACAGCACCACCGCCCCCACCACCAGCGCCAGTTGCAGCACCGCCCCTGCCGCCGCTGTGCTGCGCTGTGCAAGGCCTGGGTCCATCATCCAGTCCACCACCTGCACCGACAGGGTTGGCGGGCGCGAGGGGCCAAGGATCACCGCCATGTCCACCACCGTCATCGCATAGGCCAGCACGGCATAGACCGGCAGGCGCAATTGGCCGTACAGCACCGGCAGCACCACGGTCACAAACGCCATCACCTGCCCCCGGCCCAGGGTCTGCGCCAGCAGCAGGCGGCGGGCCGCATCGGTCTGGGGCAGGGCGGCAAGCGCCATCAGCAACAGGAACGGCACTTCCTTGGCGACAAGCCCCGCGATCAGCGCAAGGCCTGCGGGGTCGTTCAGGATCAGCAGATCGGGCGGCGCGGTCCATCCTGTGGCCCAAGGGCTGAGGGCGCGGGCAATCCAGCCAGAGGGCGAGATCAGGAACGCCAGCCCCAAGGCCGCGGCGGCATGGGGCACCGACAGCAGCGGCGACAGCAGGCGCAGCAGCACGCGCAAGGCGGCGGTGCCCTGCAAGGCGGCAAGGATCAGCAGCACCATCGCCAGCGACAGCGCCGTCGCGGCAAGGCCGGTGGTCAGCGACAACATCGCCGCCCTCGACAGGCCGGGCCAGGCCAGCAGGCTGGCAAAGGGCGCGCCCCCCATCAGCCCAAGCGCCGGGATCAGCGTGCCGGTCAACCCCGCCAGCACCGGTCCCGCCATCAGGGTCAGCGTCACATGCGGGGCGAACCGCAGCAGGCCGCCCCGCGTCTGGATCATTGCGCCACGCCGTAGCGTTTGACCCAATCGTCAGACAGGGCCGTGGCCCAACTGCCATGCGGCTCCAGCAGGGCTGGCCCCAGATCGGCGGGCGACAGGGTAGCCAGCCCCAGATCAAGGGCGGCAAAGCGGGCGGCATCCTCGGCAGGCAGGGCCGCCACATCCAGCACGGTCAGAAAGCCCAGCACGGCGGGGTCTTGCGCGCGGGCCTGCACGGCGGGATCAAGGATCAGGTTGGCGATCACCTCGGCCCCGGCGGTGACGGAGGAATTGAACGGGATCGCCACGAAAGACGCGTTGCCGATGGTGCCGCCGTCCAGCACGAAGGTCCGCACGGTATCGGGCAGGGTGCCTGCGGCAATCTCGGCGCTGGCGCGGCCGGGGTTGAAGGCAAAGGCAATGTCGATCTCGGCGTCGGCCAGCAACTGGCCTAGGGCGGGTTCGTTTGGCGGAAACGCCTTGCCGCCCCGCCACAGGCCGGGGTGCAGGGCATCAAGCAGGGTCCACAGCGGGGCGGTGACATCCGTATAGGTGGCAGCATCGACCGGGGCCTGCAGCAGGGCAGGGTCGGCAATCACGCCATAGAGCGCCTGTTTCAGAAAGGTGGTGCCCAGATAATCGGGCGGCTGCGGATAGGTGAAGCGGCCCGGATTTTCCGCCACGAAGGTCGCCAGTTCATTGATGGACCGGGGCGGGGTCGGCAGGCGCGCAGAGTCATGTTCAAACACCAGCTGCGCCATCGCCCAGGGGGATTCGTAGCCTTCGGTCGGCAGGGTAAAGTCGGTGACAACCGCAGGTTTGCCCGCCACATCGACCAGCCCCCAGTTCGGCAAGCCCGTCGCAAACGGCCCGTAGAGCAACCCCTGCGCCTTCATCGCGGCAAAATTCGCGCCGTTGATCCAGATCATGTCGACAGCCCCACCCGAGGTCTTGCCCGCCTCTTTTTCCGCCAGAACGCGGGCCACGGCATCGCCGGTGTCGGCCAGCTTCACATGCTCCAACGTCACGCCGTAGCGGTCCCTGGCCTGTGCGCCGATGAAGGCGATGAACTCGTTGATCTTGGGATCACCGCCCCAGGCGTGCCAATAGACGGTGTGGCCTTTGGCTGCGGCCAGCGTGGCGTCCCAACCGGCGGCAAGGGCGGGGCGGGCAAGGCTGCCTGCCGCCATGGCGGCAAAAGACAAAAGGCCGAAGTCGCGTCTGTTCATCGTTCAGTTCCCTGTGGTCGGATCGGCCGTTTGCGCCTGTGTTGCAATGGGATAGAGAGGGGAAGGCCCTGCGCGCAACAAAAACCTCGCAAGGCCCACGGCAAAGTGACGCGCATTTCATGGACGGGGGCAAGCCAGATGCTGGACGGGATCATGCGGCGGCAGATCGACGGTCCGCTGAACCGGGCGGGGGTCTGGCTGGCGGCAAAGGGGGCCAGTGCCAATGGCATGACGCTGGCGGGGTTCGGGCTGGGGGTGCTGGCGGCAGGGCTGATCGCGCTTGGCCTGCCGGGGTGGGTTGCCTTGCTGCCGCTGCTGGCGGGGCGGGTGGCGGATGGGCTGGACGGGGCGGTGGCGCGGGCGACGCAGAAGACCGACTTTGGCGGCTATCTGGATATAGCCTGCGATTTTCTGGTCTATGGCGCGGTGCCCCTTGCCTTTGTGATCCGCGATCCTGCGGCGAACGGGGTGGCGGGGGCATTCTTGCTGGCGACGTTTTATGTCAATGGCACCACGTTTTTGGGCTTTGCCATTCTGGCGGCGAAGCGGGGGATGGAAAGCCGCGCACAGGGCGAAAAGTCGCTGTATTACACCGCGGGGCTGCTGGAGGGGACCGAGACGATCCTGTTCTTCGTGCTGCTGTGCCTGTGGCCTGCGTGGTTTGCGCCGATGGCTTGGGTGTTCGGGGCGCTGTGCTGCGTGACCGCGTTCAGCCGGGTGTTGCTGGCGCGGCGGGTGTTCAGCCCATCACAGCCTCCCGGAATTTGAAGAAGCCGCCCGTGGCATGGGGCCAGGCCCCGCGGTCATGGTCGCGCAAGATGCGGTGCAGGGTGATGCCCCGGTCGTGCAACAGCGGGGCCAGATCGCGCAGCAGGCGGGCAATCGGGCCGGTCGGGGCATAGGGAGTGACCACCGCTTGAGCGCCTTGCGCCTGCGCCCAGTCTGCCAAGGCGGCAAGGTCGGTCTTGGCAAAGCGCGGGGCGTCTGGCGTGGCAAGGCGGTGCAGGCAATCGGTGATCCCGCGGGCGGTGAAATCCAATGCCACCGTCCCCGTGGCGAGGGGGGATCGCGCATCGGGGGCGGTCAGGACGGCGATGGCTTGGGGGTTCAGGCCAGCCTCCAGCAGAAATTCGGGCGACAGATCTTCTTCGGTGATCAGCAGGACGGATGGGCCAGCGGGGATATCGTCGCCTTGGGGCATCGCTCGCGGGGCAGGGTGCGGCGACATCGGCAAGGGATCGGCGCGGGTCGCAAGGCCCGTGGGGCGGAACCGCCCATCGGTATAGCGCGCGATATTGTCGGGGCGCGCGAGGTAGGTTTTACCGGGCGTGTGCAGCCCCCCAACCCACCGCCATGACAGGGTGTTCGAGGCCGGATCACCGTCGATCAGATGGCGCAGAAAGAAATCCGCCCCCAATTCCCACGGCAGCCGCAGGGTGAAGATCCAGATTGACGCAAACCACATGCGGGCGTGGTTGTGCATGTATCCGCTGGCGACCAGTTCGCGCGCCCAATGGTCAAAGCCGTCGATCCCCGTGGTGCCGGTGCAGGCGGCGTCCCAGTCTGCCCGCAAGCCGGCCTCGCCGCCCATCCGCTGCAGCGCCGCTGTCAGCCCCTGGGTATAGCCGGCCCAGATGCCGGGGCGCCGTTCCAGCCAGCCTTTCCAGTAGGTCCGCCACCAGACCTCGGCCAGAAACTTGTCGGCCCCGGTGGGGTGGTGGGCCTGTACCGCCGCCAGAACCTCGGCTTCGGTGATCAGGCGGTGGCGAAGGTAGGGCGACAGGCCCGACACCGCCGGATGCCCCGGCGCATCCTCGTTGCGATGCGCGGCATAGGCACGCCCTGCGCGCGGCAGGAACGCGTCCAGCCGGGCAAGGCCCGCAGCACGGGTGGCGGGCAGCGGCAGCGGAAGGGGGGGCTGATCCATCCCCAAGGGTTTAGGGCGCAAATCTGTCGGATCAACGGGCACGATCTGTGGGGCGCAGGAAAACGCCCCCCCGCCCTTGCAGCCCCCGGCGCGCGACACTAAGACTCTGGAAAGCATCCGACGCTAATCCTTTTCCAGGCAACAGGCAGGCACCCATGCGCGATCCCGTAGACCACTACATGAACACTCTTGTCCCGATGGTCGTTGAACAGACCAGCCGGGGCGAGCGCGCCTATGACATCTTTTCGCGCATGCTGAAGGAGCGGATCATCTTTCTGTCCGGTCCGGTGCATGACGGCATGTCCTCGCTGATCTGCGCGCAACTGCTGTTTCTTGAGGCGGAAAATCCGTCCAAGGAAATCTCCATGTATATCAACAGCCCCGGCGGCGTTGTGACATCGGGCCTGTCGATCTATGACACCATGCAATACATCAAGCCCAAGGTTTCCACGCTGGTCATCGGGCAGGCGGCCTCGATGGGGTCTTTGCTGCTGACGGCGGGGCATGCGGGCATGCGGTTCAGCCTGCCCAACAGCCGGGTGATGGTGCACCAGCCGTCCGGCGGCTATCAGGGGCAGGCGACGGATATCATGATCCACGCGCAGGAAACCCAGAAGCTGAAAGACCGGTTGAACGGCATTTATGTCAAACACACCGGGCAATCGTTTGAAAACGTGGTGGCAGCGCTGGAGCGGGACAATTTCATGTCTGCCGAAGATGCCAAGGCCTGGGGCCTGATCGACGAAATCGTCGAAAGCCGTGGCAAGGCCGACGACACGTCGAAGTGAAATCTTCGCCCCCGGACATCGGGCTTTTCCGGGGGCGATTTGACATTGTAGGTCCCCGGACCTTGGCCTAGACTTCGTAAATTGCGTGCCTCCGAAAGGGTTCGGGGGCGGGCTGATCAGCACGGCAGAGGACGGCGGATGGCGAACAATTCAGGCAGCGATAGCAAGAATACGCTCTATTGCTCTTTCTGCGGCAAAAGCCAGCATGAGGTGCGCAAACTGATCGCCGGGCCAACGGTGTTCATCTGCGACGAGTGCGTCGAGCTGTGCATGGACATCATCCGCGAGGAAACCAAGACCACCGGTCTGAAATCCAGCGACGGCGTGCCCACCCCGCGCGAAATCTGCAAGGTGCTGGATGATTATGTCATCGGCCAGATCCATGCCAAGCGCGTGCTGTCGGTGGCGGTGCACAACCATTACAAGCGGCTGAACCATTCGTCGAAAACCGACATCGAACTGTCAAAATCCAACATCCTGCTGATCGGTCCAACCGGCTGCGGCAAGACCCTGCTGGCGCAGACGCTGGCGCGCATTCTGGACGTGCCCTTCACCATGGCCGATGCGACCACGCTGACCGAAGCGGGCTATGTCGGCGAGGATGTGGAAAACATCATCCTGAAACTGTTGCAGGCCAGCGAATACAACGTCGAACGCGCACAGCGCGGCATCGTCTATATCGACGAGGTCGACAAGATCACCCGCAAGTCGGACAATCCCAGCATCACGCGGGATGTCAGCGGCGAAGGCGTGCAGCAGGCGCTTCTGAAGATCATGGAAGGCACGGTTGCAAGCGTGCCGCCGCAGGGCGGGCGCAAGCATCCGCAGCAGGAATTCCTGCAGGTGGACACGACCAATATCCTGTTCATCTGTGGCGGGGCCTTTGCGGGGCTGGAAAAGATCATCGCGCAGCGCAACAAAGGGTCCGGCATCGGCTTTGGCGCCGATGTGAAAGACCCCGATGCCCGAGGCGTGGGTGAGATGTTCATGGAACTGGAACCGGAAGATCTGCTGAAATTCGGCCTGATCCCGGAATTTGTCGGCCGTCTGCCGGTGATCGCCACCCTGACCGATCTGGACGAGGCGGCCCTTGTCACCATCCTGACCGAACCCAAGAACGCGCTGGTCAAGCAATACCAGCGCCTGTTCGAGATCGAGGGCGTCAAGCTGACCTTCACACCCGATGCCATGGTCGCAATCGCCAAACGGGCGATCAAGCGCAAGACCGGTGCGCGCGGCCTGCGGTCGATCATGGAAGACATCCTGCTGGACAGCATGTTTGAACTGCCCGGCATGGATACCGTCGAAGAAGTGGTCGTCAAGGAAGATGCCGTCAACAGCGGGGCAAAGCCGATCCTTGTCTACACCGACGCCAAGAAGAAAGAGCCTGCCTCGGCGGGCTGACCTTCGAGGGCAGATGTGAAAAGGGCGGGCCATTGGCCCGCCCTTTTGCGTGATCGGGGTCAGATCAGGTCGATGCTGGCGGCCAGCCCGCTGGTGCTGGTCAGATCGGCAAGGATGATCCGCGTGCCATCGTCAAAGGCAAGGATCACCCCGCCCGAATAGACCCGCGCATAGGCCGCGACCACGTCTGCGGCGGTGTCGCCCGGATCGATCAGCGCCTGGTCCAGCGCCAGCCTGTCCACCGATTTGCGGAAATCGGTGATCACCGCCCCGCCATCGCCCGCGAAAAACTGAAACACGTCGGCCCCGGTGCCGCCGGTCAGCACATCGCTGGACATGCCGCCGATCAGCGTGTCATCGCCATTGCCGCCGGTCAGCGTATCGCCGCTGGCCCCGCCATCCAGCCAGTCATTGCCGTCGCCGCCATACAGGCTGTCGGACCCCATCCCGCCCAACAGACGGTCATCGCCGCCTGCGCCAAGAAGCATGTCAAACCCCTGTCCGCCGTGGATCAGGTCATCGCCGCCCCGGCCGCTGAGGCGGTCATCGCCCATCAGGCCAAACACCGCATCGGCAAGCTCTGTGCCGGACAAGGCGTCGCGTCCGTCAGTATCAACCCATTGCAGCCCGTCTTCAAAGGTGCTGGCATCGCGCGGGTCGGCCCACCAGGCCTGCACGCCGTCGCGATAGGCCTGCACCGCCAGCGACCGCGGCGTTTCGGCCGAATAGACCGAATCCCAGATGCCCCAACTGCCATAGCGCGAGGGGATGCCGAAATCGGAAAACTGCGCCATCAGCCCGCCGCCATTGGCCTGCCAGATGTCGAAATAGCGGGTGTAAAGCTGCTCGAATTCGGGGCGGCGCACCAGGTTGATGAAGAATTCTGTCTGTTCCGGGTCTTGCACTCCGCCAAAAAGGCCTGCCAGATCAACCACATGCTGACCGCCTTCATAGCCTTCCAGCGCCCAGCCCAGAAATTCTGCCACCCGCGCGTGATAGGCCACGGTGGCCCCGATCTGCGGCAGGCTGTCCGACCCCGGACCCGACCGGATATAGGCAATCGCGGCGCGATAGCCGGCCTCGCCCATGGTCAGCCATTGATCGACAAGGCCTGCGTTTTCCTCCAGCCCCATCGAGCCGCCGAAATAGGCGGCGATCGCATAGACATGAAAGGGCGCCTCCATCGGGGCGGTGCCGCCATCCGCGACCAGATCGGGGGCGTTCAGCGCGTAATATTCCAGCCCCTGCCAGCCGCTCTGGGTGGAAAACACGTTCAGCGCGCGGGTGCCGGTTTCATCGCCGAACACATCGGCGACGATATTGGCCATGATCGCGGCCTGCCGACCATACCACTGCATCCAGCCACCTTCGACATCTGGCCCCCAGGTGGCCTCGGCCTGCGCCTGCGCCCATTGGGCCTGCGCAAAGCCCCAGTTCCACACCTCGTTTGAATATTCAAACCGGGCCACCAGCCCTTCGTCCAGATTGTCGCGCACATAGGTCGCAAAGGCGCGGATATAGGCCTCGTCGGCCAGATGGGGAATGTTGAACCACGGGTCGCTGCGGGTCTGGTTGGCCAGTTCCACCATCATCGCGACCGACGCGCCGCCCGGCCCGGTCTGACGCGCGGCCTCGAACGGGCGCATGTCCTCGACCCCGTCCACCGTCGAGTTGTTGGTCTGCATCCAGTCCATGAAACGCAGCGTGCGGAAATCCTCGATCCGGTCCAGATAGGCCGGGTTGAAGATCATCCCGGCCTCGATCAGATCGGCGTCCTGACTGTGATACAGCCGCATGTCGCGCAGGTAATTGCCGGTGTCGTTGGGGTCGGTGGACAACAGGTTGATGGTCACCGCGCCCGGCCCGTTCAGCCGAAAGGTGATGCGTCCCGACTCATTGGTCAGCAGCGTGGCATCGCCGCCGATGGTGACCTGGCCTTCGCCCTTCCAGTCCAGCACATAGATGCCGGGCCGCCATTCCTGCCCGTTGGTCTGCCAGATGGTGGACACATGGTCGAAGGGCGGTTCGCTGCCGTTGCGGGTAAAGCCGCGCACCCAGCCATTTTCATCCAGATCCAGCCGCCGCGCATCGCCGGTGTCCCATTCGGTCGCACTTTGGGTAAACCAGTTCCGGGTCATCTGAAACTGGTTCACGAAGGCGAAGGATGTGCTCCAATCCTCCAGCCCGCTGAGGTTGGTTCCAAGCGAGGGGCCTGTCATGCTGTCTCCGATCCGCTCTTTTTTGGCCAGCGTCTCAAATCCTGGTCATTGCGCAAAGCCCCGATTTGACAACTGCGTGAACAGGGGCGGGTTTTTGCCAGCCTGGCCCGGCCCTGTGGCAAATTCCCGCGCAAAACACGGCTTTGTGGGGGCTGGACCTGCCGTGTCACATCGTCCATATGTTGGGGCAACAATCAGGAGGCCCCGGCCGATGTATTTCCTCAAGCGCATGCTGACCTGGTGGAACACCCAGACGCTTGGCACCCAGATCTTTACCGCGCGGCGCGGCATCAAGGTGGGCGAGGACACGCAGGGCAACCTTTATTACCAGACCGCCGACAGCAAGAAACGCTGGGTCATCTACAACGGCGAGATGGAAGCCTCGCGCGTGTCGCCCGACTGGCATGGCTGGCTGCATTTCACCTGGGACCAGCCGCCGAACAAGGCGCCGCTGGTGCACAAGGCCTGGGAAAAACCGCATCAGGAAAACCTGACCGGGTCGGACATGGCCTATGCGCCGCCGGGGTCGATCCGGCGCAGCGATCCGGTCGCGCGGCGCGACTATGAGGCATGGCAGCCCGAATAATGTCTGAAAATCGCGCAGAAGTTTTGGCGGGGGCGGCGGTTCTGGCCGTGGCCATTGGGTTTGTCGTCTATGCAGCCCAAGGGGCGGGGATCGGCACGGCGGGGGGCACGTATCCGCTGACAGCCAGTTTCCGGTCGGTCGAAGGCATTTCGGTCGGGTCCGATGTGCGGTTGGCGGGGGTCAAGGTGGGCAGCATCACGTCGCTGAAGCTGAACCCCGAAACATATTTTGCCGATGCCGAAGTGGCGGTCAAAGACGGCATCCTGCTGCCGACCGATTCCGCGATACTGATTTCGCAAGAAGGGCTTCTGGGCGGAACCTATATCGAGCTTGTCCCCGGTGGCGCCCCCGACATGCTGGCCCCCGGTGATGAGATCGAAGACACGCAGGGCGCGGTCAGCCTGATCAGCCTGCTGTTGAAATGGGTCGGCGGGCAATCCTCCGACAGCACCAGCCCATGATCCGCGCCGCCCTGATCCTGCTGCTGCTGGCCGGCCCTGCGACTGCGCAGGACTATGGCGAGGCACAGGCAGGCGTGCTGCGCTGGCTGGACAAGCTGACCGGCGACAGTGGCGACATGGAACTGGGGCGCGGGCAGTCGGCCAGCAACGGGCGGCTGACCATCCAACTCGACAGTTGCCGCTACCCGACCGACAACCCCAATGCCGATGCCAATGCCCATCTGACCATCATCGACAGCGACCGGCCCGAGCCGGTGTTCTCGGGGTGGATGCTGGCCTCGTCGCCTGCGCTGTCGGCGATGGACCATCCGCGCTATGATGTCTGGGTGCTGCGCTGCGTGGTGCCGGGGTCAGAGGTGGTGGTGGACGAAACCCCGCCCGCAACCGACCCGGCTGAAACCGATCCGGCCCTGCCGGAAGGCGAGGATCAGCCGATCGACTGATAGCCCGGCGGGTCGAACTGCGCGCGGCGCGCCAGGGCCTGCGCAAGGCGGCGGCGGTAGTCGGCGCGGGGAATTTCGACGCCGCCAAGGCTGGCCAGATGCGGGGTCAGGAACTGCGTGTCGAACAGGGCAAAGCCGCCCGCCCGCAACCGGTGCACCAGCGCCGCCAGCGCCAGTTTCGACGCATCGGTCCGGCGCGAAAACATGCTTTCGCCAAAGAACGCCGCCCCCAGAACCACGCCGTAAACTCCGCCGATCAGGGCATCGCCGTCCCAGACTTCAAGACTGTGCGCCTGACCGGACTGGTGCAGCGCCACATACAGATCAAAGATCGGCGCATTGATCCAGGTTTCCGGGCGGTCCGCGCAGGCGGTGACGACGCCCGCAAAATCGCTGTCGGTGCGAATGGCAAAGCCGCCACGCCGGATGCGGCGGGCCAGACTGCCCGAGATGTGAAACCCGTCCAGCGGCAGGATGCCCCGGTGGCGTGGGTCAACCCAGTGCACGTTGTGGTCCTCGCGGCTTGCCGCCATGGGAAAGATGCCCATGGCATAGGCGCGCAGCAGGGTGTCTGGGGTTATGTCGTGGGGCACAGTCAATTTTCTTCAAAGAAAATTGGCAAATTCCTTGGAAGGAATTTGGACGGCGCGCCACCAGAGGCGGCGCGCGTTCCCATCAGGCGCCGAACTTTGCCGCCAGCCATTTTTCCAACCAGTGGATGTTGTAATCCCCCGACTGGATGTCAGGTTCGGCCAGCAATTCTGCAAACAACGGTATCGTGGTGTCGATGCCGTCGATGATCAGCTCGCTCAGGGCGCGGGACAGGCGGGCCAGCGCCTCGGGCCGGTCGCGGCCATGCACGATCAGCTTGCCGATCAGGCTGTCGTAATAGGGCGGGATCGAATAGCCGGAATAGAGCGCGCTGTCCATCCGCACCCCCAGACCGCCGGGCGAATGGAACATGCGGACGCGACCTGGGCAGGGCGCAAAGTTCGGCAGCTTTTCGGCGTTGATCCGCACTTCGATGGCATGGCCGTTGATCACCAGATCATCTTGGCGAACCGACATCGGCAAGCCGCCCGCGACGCGGATCTGTTCGCGCACAAGGTCGATGCCGAAGATGTATTCAGTGACAGGATGTTCGACCTGCAGCCGGGTGTTCATCTCGATGAAGTAGAACTCGTTGTTTTCATAGAGGAACTCGATGGTTCCCGCCCCGATGTAATTGATCGCGGCCACCGCATCGGCGCAGGTCTTGCCGATCTTGGCGCGCATCTCGGGCGAAATGGCGGGGCCGGGGGCTTCCTCGAACACCTTCTGGTGGCGGCGTTGCAGGCTGCAATCACGCTCACCCAGATGGATGGCGTTGCCCTTGCCGTCGCCGAACACCTGAATCTCGATGTGGCGCGGGGTTTGCAGGTATTTCTCGATATAGACTTCATCGTTGCCAAAGGCATTCTTGGCCTCGGACCGCGCGGTGCGGAAGGCGACCTCCAGCTCCTCAGGGTTGTTGGCGACCTTCATGCCGCGTCCGCCACCGCCCGCCGTCGCCTTGATGATCACCGGAAAGCCGATGGTCTGCGCCACGCCAATGGCCGTCTCATAGTCCGGCACGCCACCCTCAGAGCCCGGCACCACCGGAATCCCCAATGCCTTGGCGGTTTCCTTGGCGGTGATCTTGTCGCCCATGATGCGGATATGCTGGGCCGACGGGCCGATGAAGGTCAGCCCGTGATCTTCCAGCGCCTGCGCGAAGGCCGCGTTTTCCGACAGAAAGCCATAGCCCGGATGCACGGCTTGCGCGCCCGTGATCTCGCAGGCCGAGATGATGGCGGCCTTGGACAGATAGCTGTCGACCGAGGGCGCAGGCCCGATGCAGACGGATTCGTCGGCCATGCGCACATGCATCGCGTCGGCGTCGGCGGTGGAATGCACGGCGACCGATTTGATCCCCATTTCCCGGCAGGCGCGGATCACCCGCAGGGCAATCTCGCCCCGGTTGGCGATCAGGATTTTCTCGAAGATCGGTTTTGTCAAAGCGACACCCTCACTCGATGATCATCAAAGGCGCGCCGTACTCGACGGGGGTGCCGTCCTCGACCAGAATGCGTTTGACCACGCCTGCCTTGGGGGCCGGGATGTGGTTCATGGTCTTCATCGCCTCGATGATCAGCACGGTCTGGCCTTCGGTCACCGTCGCGCCGATTGCGGCAAAGGCCGCAGCGCCGGGTTCGGCCGACAGATAGCAGGTGCCGACCATGGGCGAGGTCACCGCACCCGGATGCTGCGCCGGGTCTTCGATCGCCGCCGGAGCCGCCGCAGCAGGGGCTGCCGCCGCCGCCGCCGGGGCGGGGGCATAGGCCACGGGGGCCGCGGACTGGGTCATCACGATATTGGCCTGCTTGACGACACGGACCTCAAGGCTGTCATCCTCGCCATATTCGCGCTTCACGCTCAGCTCGGTCAGCTCGTTCTTGTTCAAAAGCTCTGCCAGAGCCGAAATGAAGGCAACGTCTGCGTCGGGGGAATGTTTGCTCATGCCGTCCTCTGTTGGCTTGTCTGCCATCTGGTGATCCGTGCGCTGCCCTGCGGGGCGGCTTTGGGTTGACCGCTTATAGCCCGACCTTCGTAGGGTGAAAAGCGCGCAATGATATGTCGGGCACATGCCTGATTTTTCGGCATCCGGCGGCGGGCTTGCGGTTTTTGCCGGTCCGGAAAATTTACCGTTTGATAAAAAAACGGACCTGTGCCAGCGTTTGATTATAGCAAGCAACCGCAAAGGGGTTTTCACCCATGACGCCCAGCCCGCTGCCCCCCGCGCAGAACACCGCGCAAAACACCCCGCTGACCCCCGGAGTTGTTGCCGGCCGGCTGCCCCCCGTTGCCTATTGCGACCATTTTGCCGATCATACCCCTGCGCTGGACGGTCACGAAGCGCAGGTGGCGGCGGATCGCTGCTATTTCTGCCATGACGCGCCCTGCATCGTGGCCTGTCCCACCAGCATCGACATTCCGCTGTTCATCCGCCAGATCGCCACCGGCACGCCACAGGCGGCGGCGCGCACCATCTGGGATCAGAACATTCTGGGCGGCATGTGCGCCCGCGTCTGCCCGACCGAAACCCTGTGCGAACAGGCCTGCGTGCGCGAGGCCGCTGAATCCAACCCGGTCGAGATCGGCCGCCTGCAACGCCATGCGACCGATCTGGCGATGGCGGCGGGCGGGCATCCCTATACCCGTGCGGCGTCTACGGGGCGGCGGGTGGCGGTTGTGGGGGCGGGGCCTGCGGGGCTGGCCTGCGCGCACCGGCTGGCGATGCTGGGGCATGAGGTGGTGCTGTACGAGGCCCGCGCCAAGGCGGGCGGGCTGAACGAATACGGCATCGCGTCCTACAAGGCGACGGGGGGCTTTGCCGCCAAAGAGGTGGACTGGCTGCTGTCGATTGGCGGCATTGATCTGCGTCTGGGGCAGGCTTTGGGGCGCGACATCAGCCTTGATGGTCTGCGCGCCGACTATGACGCGGTGTTTCTGGGGATCGGTCTGGCGGGGGTGAACGCCCTGCGCGCGGCGGGCGAAGACATGGCGGGCGTGCGCAATGCGGTTGATTTCATTGCCGAGTTGCGGCAGGCCGACGATCTGGCCACGCTGCCGGTGGGCCGCGATGTGGTGGTGATCGGCGGCGGCATGACGGCGGTGGATGCCGCCGTGCAATCAAAGCTTCTGGGGGCGGAAAACGTCACCATCGTCTATCGGCGCGGCAAGGAAAAGATGTCGGCCAGCGGCTATGAACAGGACCACGCGTTGCAGGCCGGGGTGCGCATCATCCACAACGCGGCCCCGCTGCGCATTCTTGGCGACGGGGCGGTGCAGGGGGTGGAGTTCGGCTATACCGCCGACGGGCCGACGGGCCTGCAAGTGGGGCCGGAAAGCTTTATCCTGAAGGCGGATCAGGTGTTCAAGGCCATCGGCCAGACCCTGTCCGCCTTGCCGGACGGGATCACCCAGTCGGGCGGCAAGATCACCGGGGCCGTGGCCCGTGTCTGGGCCGGGGGCGATTGCACGGCGGGGGGCGAGGATCTGACCGTGACTGCCGTGGCCGAGGGCCGCGACGCCGCCTTGCAGATTGACAGCTATCTGGCGGGGCTGTGATGGTGGCTTGCGCCGCCCCGGCTCATTGGCTACCCCTGCCAGTGGCAAGCACAGGGTGGCGCGACAATGGACAGCATGATCGAAAGCATTCTGGCCTTCGTGCAGGAAAACCGCGCGTGGGCCTTCTGGATCGCGCTGGCCTTTTCGATTGGCGAGAATGTCGCCTTCATCTCCATCGTCATCCCATCCACGGCGATTTTGCTGGGGGTCGGCGCGCTGGTTGCGACGGGAGAGTTGTCGATGTGGCCCATTTTCTTGGGCTCTGCCATCGGCGCGTTGATCGGGTCGTTCGGGTCATACTGGATCGGGCTTCGGTACGGCCAGGCGATTCTGGGGATGTGGCCGTTTCGCAAGCAGCCCGATCTGGTCGAACGCGGCAATGCGGCGTTTCAGAAATGGGGCGTGATCGCCGTGTTCATCGGCCATTTCTTCGGCCCGTTGCGGGCGGTGGTGTTTGTGATGGCGGGCGTGGCCCGTATTCCGATGCGGCTGTTTTTTCCGGTGAATGTCATCGGCAGCCTTGCCTGGGCGTATCTTACCCCTGCCTTCGGCGAAGTGGCCGGGCATATATTTGGCTGGATCTGGACCGCGCTCGGGTTCTGACCACCCCTATCCCGTCGTCATCCGCGCAACCCGCCCCTTGGGGTGTGATTGCGCCTGCGCAAACCTGAGGAGGCACCCATGGCAAGCCTTGCATCCAATTTCATCGGCATAAAATCCCCCAACCCGTTCTGGCTGGCAAGCGCGCCGCCGACCGACAAGGAATACAACGTGCGGCGCGCGTTCGAGGCGGGCTGGGGCGGGGTGGTCTGGAAAACCCTGGGGTCCGAAGGCCCGCCCGTCGTCAACGTGAACGGCCCGCGCTATGGCGCGATCTGGGGCGCGGACCGGAGGCTTCTGGGCCTGAACAACATCGAGCTGATCACCGACCGCCCGCTGGAGGTGAACCTGCGCGAGATCAAGTCGGTCAAGCGCGACTACAAGGATCGCGCGCTGGTGATCAGCCTGATGGTGCCCTGCGATGAAATATCCTGGCGCGATATTCTGGCCCATGTCGAAGACACCGAGGCCGACGGGGTGGAACTGAACTTCGGCTGCCCGCATGGCATGGCCGAACGCGGCATGGGCGGCGCCGTGGGGCAGGTGCCCGAATATATCGAGATGATCACCCGCTGGTGCAAACAGCACACCCGCATGCCGGTGATCGTGAAACTGACCCCCAATATCAGCGACATCCGCAAACCCGCCGAGGCCGCCAAACGCGGCGGGGCGGATGCGGTATCGCTGATCAACACGATCAATTCCATCACCTCGGTCAACCTTGACAGCTTTGCCCCGGAACCGATGATCGACGGCAAGGGCACCCATGGCGGCTATTGCGGCCCTGCGGTCAAGCCCATTGCGCTGAACATGGTGGCCGAGATTGCGCGGTCCGAGGCGACGCGCGGCCTGCCGATTTCCGGTATCGGCGGGGTCACCACCTGGCGCGATGCGGCGGAATTCCTGGCGCTTGGGGCGGGGAATGTGCAGGTCTGCACGGCGGCGATGACCTACGGGTTCAAGATCGTGTCCGAGATGATTTCCGGCCTGTCGCAGTATCTGGACGAACGCGACATGGCGCTGTCCGATCTGGTGGGCCGCGCGGTGCCGAATGTCACCGACTGGCAGTATCTGAACCTGAATTACGTCACCAAAGCCCGCATCGACCCTGATGCCTGCATCGGCTGCGGGCGCTGCTTTGCCGCCTGCGAGGATACCAGCCATCAGGCCATCGCGATGAAGCCGGGCCGGGTGTTCGAGGTGATGGACGACGAATGCGTCGCCTGCAACCTGTGCGTCAACGTCTGCCCGGTGGAAGATTGCATTACCATGGTGGAACTGCCCAAAGGCACAGTCGACCCGCGCACCGGCACCAGGGTTGCCGATTATGCCAACTGGACCTCGCATCCGAACAACCCGTCGGTTGCCGCCGAATAGGGATCTTGCAGGCGCCTTGCCGTCACGCTGACCGGATCACCTGCAAGGCCAGCCGCCAGGGCGCGGTGGCCGGATCACCAGACGGCGGGGCCAGGTTCGGCCTGTCGTCTGGCTGTTCGTCAGGCTGGTCGGGGGCGGCATAGTCCGCAAGCGGGACATGGGCCGGGGCGGGGCCTTTGGGAATGGCGGCCTGCGCCGCCTGAACCGCGGTCAGGGGCAGCGCCGACGCTGCATCAGACCCTGCGGGGGCCGTCACCCTTGCCGCCGTCAGGCCCGAGGCAGCGGCTTGCGCGGCGGTCAGCAGCACGGCCTGGGCATTCGCCTGCCCCCAGAGGCAGGGGTCCGCGCTGGCAGGCTCTGGCCCTCTTGGCACCTGCGGCGTTGCGGCGGGGGCAGGCCCCCCTGCAGGCCCACCGACGGTTCCCCCGGCAGTCCCCCCGGCGGGCACTTGCGCCGGTGTCATGTATTGCAGCGGCACCATCGCCGCCAGCCCAGAGATCGGTCCCATCCCAGTCACCCGTTCCGTGAAGGCCCCCCCACATCGGACAATAGCATGGCTGCCGGGCCGCAGCAGAAGAATGCCCGCAGCATTTGCCCGACTTGCCTTGCCATTGCCTTGATCAGGCAGGACTCATGCCAAATTCGCCGGCACCAGCAGGCGGCGGAACAGCACGTCCAGAAACTCGCCCGCCTCGGCAAAAGGGTCGTGGCCGGGGCCAAGCACGCAGCGCACCTGCACGTCGAAATCGGCATAATGCTGGGTCAGCGCCCAGATCGAGAAGATCAGATGCACCGGATGCACGCGGGCGATGCGGCCCTGATCCATCCAGGCGGTCAGGGTCAGGCATTTCTCATCAACCAGCGCCTTCAGATCGCCCGCAATCGCGCTGCGGATGCGGGGGGCGCCTTGCAGGATCTCGTTCGCGAACAGCCGGCTTTCGCGCGGGTAATCGCGGCTGAGCTCCAGCTTGCGCCGGACGTAGCCCATCAGTTCCTCGACCGGATCACCCTCTGCATCCATCTCGCGCAGCGGGTCCAGCCAGGTTTCCAGCAGACGCGCCAGCAGCGCCTGATGGATCGCCTCTTTGGACGCAAAGTAGTACAGCAGATTGGGCTTGGACAAGCGGGCCACATCGGCAATCTCGTCCAGCGTGGCGCCGCGAAACCCGTGCGCCGAGAACACTTCCAGCGCCGCATCCAGAATGGTTTCAGAATTCTTGACCTGAATGCGGGTGCGGGGTCTGGTCATGGGATGCGTCACCTTTGCTGCAACCTTTTCCAACTGTTGGCGCAAAAGGCGGCGGGATGCAAACGTATCAGCGCAGCAGCGCCTGAATGCCCCGCACCACCAGCCGGTGATCCTCGACCTGCGGCAGACCCGAGACTGTGGCCACCGCCACCACCCCCACCCCGTCGACCCGGATCGGCACCGCCCCGCCATGATCGGCATGATCCTCGGGCGACAGGCCATGCTGGGCAAGGGTTTCGCCCTTTTCCCGGTTGACCGCCCCGACCTGCAACGAGGCCAGTTGAAACCGCAGGGCCGTGTTCGACTTGCGCCGGGCCCACATGTCATTCAGCGGGGCCGACCCCGGCAGGGCCGCGTGAAACAGGGTGCGGTTGGCGGTGCGAATGTCGATCACCACCGCCATGCCGTCAGCGCGCGCCATCTCGACCAGAACCAGCCCCAGCTTCAGCGCGGTGTCTTCGGTAAACCGCGCAAAGATCAGAGTCGCTGCCTCTTGTGCCAGCGCGGCAGAGTCGATCGGATAATCGGGGGTCATCGGTTTGTCCTTCTGTCGCCTGCGCCTGTCGCGGTTCTAGTCGCCGCAGCCATATTGCATGTCCTGCTGTGCCCTGGGGCAGGTCTGCAACAGCGCCCCGATTGCCCGGTCGGCCCCGGCCAGCGGCACCACATAGCCCCCAAAGGCGGTCAGGGCCTCGGCGGCGGTATAGACATCTGCCGTGCGCCCCGCGCCGGACAGGGTGATCCTTGTGCCATCGCCCTCGGCATTCAACGCCTCGATCTGCGCGGGCAGGATGTACAGCGCCGACCCGCCGGCGAGGTCGTTGACCGGCAGCGTGCAGACATCGCCATCTGCGCCCGACCAGTCGCCCTGACGGCGCGGATAGCTGGCCGCGGTCAGGCTGGGGGCGGTCATCAGCGTGACCGGCCCTGCCGCAGCAAAACTGTTGGAAAACCGCAAACCCAAGGTATAGCCGCCGACCTTGCCGCACCCAAGCCCCACCGTGCCCGCAGAGGTGGTGATATAGGCCACAGGGCCAAGGGCGGGATGCGTGCCAAAGGCCCAGATGCCCGCCAACACGCCCGGCCCGGCAGGCAGCGCGGGTTGCTGCTGCACGGGTGGCGGGGGGGCGGCGACAGGTGGCGTGAAACTTTCGCCCCCGCCATCCTCGCAATATTGCGCGATGCAGGCGTTGTAGCCCGCATTTCCCGCGCCATGTTCGGCCTGACAGCGCCAGATGCAGCGCTGCATCTCCATCGCGTCTTCAGACACCTGCGCCAGAGCCGCGCCGGGGACAATCGCGGCCATCAGGATAAAGCGCTTCATATCACCCCGATCCCGCGCAGGATGATCTGCCGCACCGAGGTTTTCGCAGCCTCCCATTGCGCATCGCTCAGCGCCGCGCCGCCATTCAGCGTGTCGATCTGATGCCCGAAATCGGCATAGTGCTGCGTCGTCGCCCACAGCATGTACAACAGGTGGCGCGGGTCGACCGCCGCCATCTGGCCTGCGTCGATCCAGCCCTGAATGACGGCAATCCGCCCCGTGGTCCAGTCGCGCAGGGTGGTTTCCAGATAATCCTGAATGACGGGGGCACCGTGCATCACCTCGGACGCCCAGACCTTGGACCCATGCGGATTGCGGCGCGAAATATCCATCTTGGCGTCGATATAGCCGCCGATCCCGGTGGCAGGGTCAGGGCTTGCGTCAAAACAGGCAGCCGCTTCCAGCCAGATTTCAAAGATGTTGCGCACCACGCGGCGATAGAGGTCTTCCTTGGTGGCAAAATAGTAATGCAGATTGGCCTTGGGCAGCCCTGCCATATCGGCGATCAACTGCATCGTGGCCCCGCCAAACCCGGCCTCTGCAAACACCCGTTCTGCCGCATCCAGGATCAGACGCTCATTTTCGCGCCGGATATCCGTGCGCTTGCCGGGCTTGATGATGGATATTTGGGCAGGTGGCGGCATCAGGCCCTGTCATATTTTCGTTGACCGGTTGGTCAGGTTGTGGTGCGCTTGCCCTTGACCATACGGTCGAAAAACGAGTCGCCGCAAGGGGCACGACATCGCCTGCGGGGCGAACTTGGGGCCGGGGGGAATGGCATGACAGCGGCAGGGCAAAACCATCGGATCGATGCGGGCAGGCTGTGGGACAGTCTGGGCGAAATGGCCCTGATCGGCCCCGGCGTCGCAGGCGGCTGCAACCGCCAGACCCTGACCGATGCCGACGCCGCAGGCCGCGCGCTGTTTGCCCGCTGGTGTGCCGAATCGGGCATGGCCATGGGCGTCGATACCATGGGCAACATGTTTGCAACGCGGGCCGGCACCGACCCCGAGGCCTTGCCGGTCTACATCGGGTCACATCTGGACACCCAGCCCACCGGGGGCCGCTATGACGGCGTGCTGGGCGTGCTGGCGGGGCTGGAGGTGATCCGGTCGATGAACGATCTGAACATTGCAACCCGCCATCCGGTTGTGGTGACGAACTGGACCAACGAGGAAGGCGCGCGCTTTGCCCCCGCCATGCTGGCCTCTGGCGTGTTCGCGGGCATCCACACGCAGGACTATGCCTATGCGCGGCAGGACGGCGAGGGGGTGCGCTTTGGTGACGAGTTGGCGCGCATCGGCTGGGTTGGCGATGAGGTGGTCGGTGCCCGCCGCATGCACGCGATGTTCGAGCTGCACATAGAACAGGGACCGATCCTTGAGGCTGAAGGCCGCACCATCGGCGTCGTCACCCACGGGCAGGGGCTGTGGTGGCTGGAGGTGACGCTGACGGGGCGCGATGCCCACACCGGCAGCACGCCGATGACCATGCGGGTCAACGCGGGCCTTGGCATGGCGCGGGTGGTGGAACGCGTGCATCAGATTGCCATGTCGCATCAGCCGAATGCCGTGGGCGCCGTGGGGCAGGTCAAGGTCTTTCCCAATTCGCGCAACGTGATTCCGGGGCGGGTGGTGTTCACGGTGGACATCCGCTCGCCCGATCAGGCCAAGCTCGATGCGATGCGCGCCGAAGTGGAACGTGCTGCCGCGTCGGTTGCGGCGGAGCTGGGCTTGGGCTGTTCGATCGAGGCGGTCGGCCATTTCGACCCGGTGACGTTTGATCCGGGGCTGGTGCAGGTGGTGCGCGGGGCGGCAGAAAAGCTGGGCCATTCCCACATGGATATTGTCTCGGGCGCGGGCCACGACGCCTGCTGGATCAACCGGGTTGCGCCCACGGTGATGATCATGTGCCCCTGTGTGGGGGGGCTGAGCCATAACGAGGCCGAGGAGATCAGCCCTGAATGGGCGGCGGCGGGGACCGACGTGCTGCTGCACGCGGTGCTGGATGTGGCGGGGGTGGTGGGGTGAGGGTTTTGGCACATCTCGCCCCGGCGCAGGCCGGGGCCTGCACCCAAAGCGCGCGCCCGGTTGGTCGAGGCCCCGGCCTGCGCCGGAGCAAAAATTCATCGCCTGTTAACTTTGCCCGTCCACATTCACACCATGCGCCACTTCGTCTACATCATGGCCTCCCGACCCTGCGGCGCGATCTATATCGGCTCGACAGGCAATCTGCGTCAGCGGGTGGAACTGCACCGTTCGGGCCTCAAAGGCAGCCACACCGACCGTTACAACATCCGGCAACTGGTCTGGTTCGAAGAACACTCCGATCGTGCCTCCGCCTTCACCCGCGAACGGCAGATGAAGGAATGGCAGCGCAACTGGAAGGTCCGGCTGATTGTCGAGGTCAATCCCATGTGGCGGGACATGACTGGCGAAATTCCATTGTAGCACTCGCCCCGGCGCAGGCCGGGGCCTCGACCCACAAGGCACGATTGCTTCATCGAGGCCCCGGCCTGCGCCGGGGCGAGATCATCCAATCGTCACGAGGCACCCCATGACCACTCTCATCCGCAACGGCACCATCGTCACCGCCGACCTCACCTATGCCGCCGATGTCCTGATCGACAACGGCATCATCACCGCCATCGGCCCAAACCTGCGCGGTGACACCACCCTTGACGCTACCGGCTGCTATGTCATGCCCGGCGGTATCGATCCCCATACCCATCTGGAGATGCCCTTCATGGGCACCTATTCTGCGGATGATTTTGAATCCGGCACGCGGGCGGCGCTGTCGGGCGGCACCACGATGGTCGTCGATTTCGTGCTGCCAGGGCAGGGCCAGGGGCTGATGGATGCCATGCAGATGTGGCACAACAAATCGGGCCGGGCGAATTGCGACTACTCCTACCACATGGCGATCACCTGGTGGGGGCAGCAGGTTTTTGACGACATGAAGACGGTCACCGAGGCCGGCATCAACAGTTTCAAGCACTTCATGGCCTACAAGGGCGCGCTGATGGTGAATGATGACGAGATGTTCGCCAGCTTTTCCCGCTGCGCCGAACTGGGGGCGATGCCCTTTGTCCATGCCGAAAACGGCGATGTGGTGGCCGAACTTCAGCGCAAACTGATGGCCGCAGGCAACACCGGCCCCGAGGCGCATGCGTTTTCCCGCCCGCCCGAGGTTGAAGGCGAGGCCACCAACCGCGCCATCATGATTGCCGATATGGCGGGGGTGCCGGTCTATATCGTGCATACCAGTTGCGAGGAGGCGCATGAGGCCATCCGCCGCGCGCGCATGGCCGGCAAGCGGGTTTACGGCGAACCCCTGATCCAGCACCTGACGCTGGACGACAGCGAATACCGCCACCCCGACTGGGACCACGCCGCCCGCCGCGTGATGTCGCCGCCTTTCCGCGACAAACGCCATCAGGACAGCCTCTGGGCGGGTCTTGCGGCGGGGTCGTTGCAGGTGGTGGCGACCGATCATTGCGCCTTCACCTCGGCGCAAAAGCGGTTCGGCCTGGGGGATTTCACCAGGATCCCCAATGGCACCGGGGGCCTTGAGGACCGGATGCCGATGCTGTGGACGCATGGGGTGGCAACGGGGCGCATCACGATGAACGAATTTGTGGCCGTTACATCAACAAACATCGCCAAGATATTGAATTGCTATCCGAAAAAGGGCGCAGTGCTGGTGGGCGCAGACGCCGATCTGGTGGTGTGGGATCCGGCAAAGTCGAAAACCATCACGGCGGGCAATCAGCAATCTGCCATTGATTACAACGTGTTCGAGGGCAAGGTTGTGACGGGCCTGCCGCGCTATACCCTGACGCGGGGGCAGGTGGCGATTGACGACGGGGCGGTGAAGACGCAAGAAGGCCACGGCCAGTTCGTCGCGCGCCCCCCGAACGGGGCGGTGAACCGGGCGCTGACACAGTGGAAGGATTTGACTGCCCCAAGGCCCGTGCTGCGGACGGGTATTCCGGCGAGTGGGGTGTGATGAAGGATACCGTAGTCACCGGGCGTCCCGTCGTCGAGGCCCGCAACCTGAACCTCGTGTTCCCCACGAACGACGGCCCGGTTCACGCGCTCAAAGACGTGAACCTGACCATCAACCGGGGCGAGTTTGTCAGCTTCATCGGCCCCTCCGGCTGCGGCAAGACCACCCTTCTGCGCTGCATCGCGGGGCTGGAAACCGCGACGGGCGGCACCTTGACCGTCAACGGCATGACCCCGGATGAGGCGCGGCGCAAGCGCGCCTATGGCTATGTGTTTCAGGCGGCGGGGCTTTATCCGTGGCGGACCATCGCGGGCAATGTAAGGCTGCCGCTGGAGATCATGGGATTTTCCAGATCCGATCAGGATGCCCGCATCAACAACGCCCTGCAACTCGTTGATCTGGAAGGCTTTGGTCGCAAGTTCCCCTGGCAGCTTTCGGGCGGTATGCAGCAGCGCGCCTCTATCGCCCGTGCGCTCGCGTTCGATGCCGATATCCTGCTGATGGACGAACCCTTTGGCGCGCTGGATGAAATCGTGCGCGACCATCTGAATGAGGAGGTGCTGAAGCTTTGGGCGCGCACGGGCAAGACCATCGCCTTTGTCACGCATTCCATCCCCGAGGCGGTTTACCTCAGCACGAAGATCGTGGTGATGTCCCCCCGTCCGGGCCGGATCACCGACATCATCGACAGCCCCTTGCCGAAGGATCGGCCGCTGGACATCCGCGATTCCGCGGCCTTCATCGAAATCTCGCATCGGGTGCGCGAAGGGTTGCGGGCGGGGCATGGCGATGCGGTCTAGCGCGCTGCCCGTCCTGACCGTGCTGCCCGTCCTGACCGTGCTTGGGGTGATCACGCTGCTGTGGTATGTGGCCGCCGTGTGGATGAATGCGCCTTGGGTCTATGATCAGGCGGCGCGGGCCGGTGCGGCGGTTGATCTGCGCGGATTGATCGGGCAGACCCTGACCCAGGAACGCCCGGTTTTGCCCGCGCCGCATCAGGTGGCGCAGGGGCTGTGGGATGGCATCGCGGGGCAGGCTGTCACCTCGAAACGCAGTCTGGTCTACCATGCCTGGGTCACGCTGTCGGCGACGCTTCTGGGATTTGTGATCGGCACCACGGCGGGGGTCTTGCTCGCCATCGGCATCGTGCACAACCGCGCCATGGACCAGAGCGTGATGCCCTGGGCCATTGCCAGCCAGACCATTCCCATCCTCGCCATTGCCCCCATGATCATCGTGGTGCTGAATTCCATGGGGGTGCAGGGGCTGGTGCCCAAGGCGATTATCTCGGCCTATCTGTCGTTCTTTCCGGTGGTGGTCGGCATGGTCAAAGGCCTGCGCGCCCCCGATGCGATGCAACTGGATCTGATGCGCACCTATAATGCGGGGGGGGGGGCAACGCTGGCGAAACTGCGCTTGCCATCTTCGATGCCTTATCTGTTCGCCAGCCTGAAGGTGGGGATTGCCGCGTCGCTGGTCGGCACCATCGTCGGCGAATTGCCGACCGGGGCCGTGGCGGGTCTGGGGTCGCGGCTGCTGAGCGGGTCGTATTACGGGCAGACGGTGCAGATCTGGGCGGCGCTGTTCGGGGCGGCGCTGGTGGCGGCCTCCTTGGTGGCGATCATCGGCATGGTCGAGCGGGTGACGCTGCGGCGGATGGGGATGGCGCGATGATGGATTGGCGCATCGGGCTGTTGCTGGCCTTCTGGGCAGGGGCATGGGCGGTGAACGCAGGCCTGTCGCAGACCCGCGCCCCTTGGGTGAAATACGCCGTGCCCGCCGTGTTCGGCCTGACCCTGCTGGGCTTGTGGGAAATGGCCGTGGGGATGTTCGGCATCAGCCCGGTGATCCTGCCAGCACCCACGGCGATTGCCGCCCGGATGGCGCAGGAAGGCCCGACCCTGTGGGCCGATTTCTGGCAAACCTTCGTCAAGGGCGCGCTGTCGGGCTATGCCATCGGCTGCACCGCGGCGGTGCTGACCGCGATTGCCATTGACCGCAGCCCGTTCCTGCAAAAGGGCCTGTTGCCGGTGGGCAATTTCGTGGCCGCCCTGCCGATTGTCGGTATCGCGCCCATCATGGTGATGTGGTTCGGCTTTGACTGGCATTCCAAGGCGGCGGTCGTGGTGGTGATGGTGTTCTTCCCGGTGCTGGTCAACACTGTGGCGGGGCTGAAGGCCGCCGACACCATGCAGCGCGACCTGATGGCGACCTATGCGGCGTCCTACAGGCAGGCGCTGTTCAAGCTGCGCCTGCCCGCCGCGATGCCGTTTATCTTCAACGGGCTGAAAATCGCGACAACGCTGGCGCTGATCGGCGCGATTGTTGCGGAATTTTTCGGCAGCCCTATCGTGGGCATGGGATTCCGCATCACGGCAGAGATCGGGCGGCTTGGCCTCGACATGATCTGGGCCGAGATTGCGGTGGCGGCGGCTGCAGGGTCGGCCTTCTACGGGCTGGTCGCGCTGATCGAACGGCGGGTGACATTCTGGCACCCAAGCCAACGGAACGGATAACACGGGCGAAAATGCCCTCAACTTGGAGGTTGATGATGAAAAAGCTACTTACAGGCGCGATGCTGGCCATGATGGCAAGCGGCGCGCAGGCAGCCGATGATGTGACGCTGCAGCTGAAATGGGTGACGCAGGCCCAGTTCGCGGGCTACTATGTGGCGGCGGCCAAAGGGTTTTACACCGAGGAAAACCTGAACGTGACCATCCTGCCGGGCGGTCCCGATGTGGCACCGACCCAGGTGATCGCGGGCGGCGGTGCCGATGTGGTGGTCGACTGGATGCCCTCGGCGCTGGCCGCGCGCGAAAAGGGTCTGGCGCTGGTCAACATCGCGCAGCCGTTCAAATCCTCGGGCATGATGCTGACCTGCCTCAAGGAGTCCGGCATCACCGCGCCGGCCGATTTTGCCGACAAGACGCTTGGCGTCTGGTTTGGCGGCAACGAATACCCGTTCCTGAACTGGATGGGCAAGCTGGGCCTTGCCACCGACGGTACGGCGGGCGGGGTCACAGTGCTGAAACAGGGCTTCAACGTCGATCCCTTGCTGCAAAAGCAGGCGGCCTGCGTGTCGACCATGACCTATAACGAATACTGGCAGGTGATCGATGCGGGCCTGACCCCCGAGGATCTGGTGGTGTTCAAATACGAAGACCAGGGCGTCGCCACGCTGGAAGACGGTCTTTATGTGATGGAGGACAAGCTGGCCGACCCCGCGTTCGAGGACAAGATGGTGCGTTTCGTGCGCGCCAGCATGAAGGGCTGGAAATACGCCGAGGCCAACCCGGATGAAGCCGCCGCCATCGTGCTGGAAAACGACGCGACAGGGGCGCAGACCGAGGCCCACCAGAAGCGCATGATGGGCGAGATCGCCAAGCTGACCGCCGGCAGCAACGGCGCGCTGGACGAGGCCGATTATACCCGCACCGTCGAGGCGCTGATGTCGGGCGGGTCTGATCCGGTGATCACCAAGGCACCGGAAGGCGCCTGGACCAGTGCGATCACCGACAAGGCGCTGCAATAATTCCTACGGCGCAACAAACGGGGGGCGTGCCGCAATGTGCGCCCCTTTTTACATCTATGTAAACCGGGCGGTTTCTTGTAAATCCTAGGGGCAAGCCCGGAGAACCCGATGCCCCTGTCCACCCTGACCGGCACCCTGCTGCGCGAACGCCGCCTTGCACTGGCGCTGCGGCAATCGGACCTTGCGGCGCAGGCGGGCATATCGGCGTCCTACCTGAACCTGATCGAACACAACCGCCGCAACGTGACCGCCGATGTGCTGGCCCGGCTGGCCCAGGCGCTTGGCATCGACCCCGCCGCCCTGGCCGATGGCGCAGGCGGGGTGATGGTCGAAGACCTGCGGGCGGGTGCGGCTTTGGCCGGGGGCGAGGCCGAACTGGACCGGCTGGAAGATTTCGCCGGCCGCTTTCCGGGCTGGGCCGGGGTTGTCGCCGCGCTCTATCGCCGCAGCGAAGGGCTGGAGCGCGCGGTCGAGGCGCTGAATGACCGCATGACCCATGACCCGCATCTGTCGGCCAGCCTGCACGACCTGCTGTCGGCCCTGTCCTCGGTCCGGTCCACCGCCGCGATTCTGGCGGAAACCGAACAGATCGACCCCGACTGGCGCGCAAGGTTTCACCGCAACCTGCATCAGGACAGCGAACGTCTGGCCGCCGGGGCCGAGGTGCTGGTGGCCTATCTCGACGGGTCCGACCAGACCCGCGAACAGGGCCTTGCCGCGCCGCAAGAAGAACTGGAAGCCTGGCTCGCCGCCCGTGGCTGGCACCTGCCCGAGGCCGAAACCCCTGACACCATCGCCCTTGACCCGCAGATCGCAGGCCTTGCCTCCGGGGCCGCGCGGGCGATGGCGCGAGCTTGGGTCAGCCGCGCGCAGGCCGATGCGCAGGCCTTGCCTTTGCCTGCGTTTCGCGCGGCACTGGCCGAGCACGGCCCCGATCCCGCCCGGCTTGCCGCGCTGTTCGGGGCCGATCTCATCGCCGTGGCGCGCCGCATTGCGACCCTGCCTGCCAGTTCCGCCGGGCTTGTGACCTGCGACGCCTCCGGCACCCTGCTGATCCGCAAGCCGACCGACGGCTTTGCCATGCCCCGCTTTGGCGCGGCCTGTCCGCTCTGGCCGCTCTATGCCGCCCTGTCGCGCCCGCTGACCCCGATCGAGGCGGTGGTGGAAACCGCAGGCCGCGCGGGTCGCAGGCTGCTGGTCCGCGCCATCAGCACCACCCGCCATCCGCAGGGTTTTGGCGGCCCATCCCTCCAGGAGGCCGCCATGCTGATCCTGCCCGATGCCGCCAGCGATGGCCCGGCGTTGCCGCTCGGCTCCACCTGCCGCATCTGCCCGCGCCCCACCTGTGCGGCACGCCGCGAACCCTCGATCCTGTCGGCTGACGCCTGAACCCCTAAACTTTATCTAAAATTTGCATCCTCTGTGCAAAAATATCCCACGGGGGGCGCCCCGGCCCTTGCCGGGGCGGGGGGTGTGAAACCCCCTTCTTCCTGTCAACCCTTCCGACGTTTTGCGCTTTTGACAAGCGACCCGCTCCTCGGCGATACTGCCCGCAAGGGGGACCACAGACATGACGCAGCGCGTGCTGCTGATCGAGGACGAAGCCAACATCGCCGAGGCGATGCGTTTCTTGCTGGTCCGCGATGGCTGGCAGGTCGAGGTGCATGGCGATGGCCATGCGGCCCTTGCCCGGTTGCAGCAAAGCCCGCCCGATCTGGTGATCCTCGATCTGATGCTGCCGGGCCTGTCGGGCCTGCAGATCCTGACCGCGATCCGCGCCGATGCGGCCACCGCCCGCCTGCCGGTGATCATGCTGACCGCCAAGGGGCAGGGCCGCGACCGCGAGGCGGCGATGCGTGCCGGGGTCAGCCATTTCATGACCAAACCCTTCGCCAATGCCGATCTGCTGGCGCAGGTGCGCGCCGTGAGGTTGGCCTGATGCCGCGCCGCCCGCAGCGACCGCTGTTTCTGGCAAGGCCCAGCTATCGCCGTCGCCGCCTGCGCGATGCGGCGCGGTTGCTGCCGGTGTTCGGGCTGCTGTTTCTGGTGCTGCCGCTGCTGTGGTCTGCCCCCGGCGAGGGGGCGCGCGATACTGGCGGCGATGTGGTCTATCTCTTTGCCATCTGGGCGCTGCTGGTGGCCTTTGCCGCCGCTTTTGCCCCCGGCCTGTCGGCCAGCGCCGAACAGGACGCGCCGGAAGATGACACCGCCGGGGATGACGACTGATGCCGTTCAACCTGCTGGTTCTGGCCTGTCTGTCCTATGTGGTGTTCCTGTTCGGCGTGGCCTTCCTGGTGGAACGCCGGGCGCAGGCGGGCAGGCTGGGCTGGCTGCGCTCGCCCCTGGTCTACACGCTGTCGCTGTCGATCTACTGCACGGCCTGGACGTTTTACGGCGCGGTCGGCTATGCCGCGCGGTCGGGGCTGGAGTTTCTGACGATCTATTTTGGCCCCACGCTGATGTTCGTCGGCTGGTGGTGGGCCTTGCGCAAGCTGGTGGTGATCGGGCGGCAACAGCGGGTCACCTCGATTGCCGACCTGATTTCCAGCCGGTTCGGCAAGTCGAACCTGCTGGGCGTGCTGGTCACGCTGATGGCGGTGATCGCGGCCACGCCCTATATCGCGTTGCAACTGCAATCGGTGGTGCAATCCTTTGGCGTCTTTGCCAGTGCGACCCCCGATGGCCTGACCCCGCCCGATGCCAAGAACACCGCGCTCTGGGTGGCGGGGGGGCTGGCGTTGTTCACCATCCTGTTCGGTACCCGCAATCTGGACGCTAAGGAACAGCACCACGGCATCGTCACGGCGATTGCAGTCGAGGCGGTGGTGAAACTGGTGGCGCTGGTCGCGGTCGGCATCTTCGTGGTCTGGGGTCTGGCGGGGGGGCCGCAGGGCATGCTGACGCGGATCGCCGCGTCCGACATCGGCACCTGGAACGTGCAGCCGGGCCGCTGGACCGGGCTGATCTTTCTGTCCGCCGCCGCCGTGATCTGCCTGCCGCGGATGTTTCACGTCATGGTGGTGGAAAACGCCGACACCCGCCACATGGCGCGGGCAAGCTGGGCGTTCCCGGCCTATCTGATGCTGATGAGCCTGTTCATCGTGCCGATTGCCGTGATCGGGCTGGAACGCATGCCCCCCGGTGCCAACCCCGACATGTTCGTGCTGACCCTGCCCTTGTCCGAAGGGCGGGGCGGGCTGGCCATGCTGGCCTTTCTGGGCGGGTTTTCCTCGGCCACCTCGATGGTTATTGTCGAAACCATCGCGCTGGCCACCATGGTATCGAACCACATCGTCATGCCGCTGTGGCTGCGCTTTCACCCCGGCCCGGCAGGGTTTGGCGGCGGGGCCGGCGGCGGCGTGGCCGGCACCACGGTATCGGGCGATCTGCGCCGGGTGGTGCTGCTGGCGCGCCGGGTGTCGATTGCGGGGGTGCTGGCGCTTGGGCTGGGGTATTACCGCATCTCGGGCGGTTCGGCGGCGCTGGCGGCGATCGGGCTGATCTCGTTTGCCGGGGTTGCGCAGTTCCTGCCCGCGATGATCGGCGGCATCTTCTGGCGCGGGGCCACCCGCACCGGGGCGATTGCGGGCCTGAGCCTTGGCTTTGCCGTCTGGGCCTATGCGCTGTTCCTGCCGTCCTTCGGGGCGGGGGCGGTGATCCCGCAGGCGGTGTTCGACCAGGGCCCGTTCGGCATCGGCTGGCTGCGCCCGCAGGCCCTGTTCGGCGTGCGGGCGATGGACCCGCTGATGCACGCGCTGTTCTGGTCGCTGATCCTGAACGCCACCGCGTTTTTCGTGGGGTCGGTGCTGTCCTTTCCCGGCCCGGTGGAACGGTTGCAGGGCGCGGCCTTCGTCAACGTGTTTGACGGCGGCACCGCGCCGCGCGCCTGGGCACAGGGCCGCGCCGACCCCGAGGCCCTGCTGGTGATGGCACAGCGCATCCTTGGCGACGATCCGGCACAGGTGTTCTTTGAAACCGGGGCGGCCCTCCAGGGCAAGGAGGGCATGCTGCCCGACCCCACGCCGGAATTCGTGGCCGCCCTGGAACGCCGGCTGGCAGGGTCGGTCGGGGCCGCCACCGCCCATGCGATGATCAGCCAGTTGATGGGCCGCGCCACAGTCTCGGTCGAGGATCTGATGGCCGTGGCCAACGAAACCGCGCAGATCATGGAATATTCGGCCCAGCTTGAAAGCCAGCGCGAGGAGCTGACCCGCACCGCCCGCGCGCTGCGCGAGGCCAATGAAAAGCTGACCCAGCTTTCGGTGCAGAAGGACACGTTTCTGGGCCAGATCAGCCACGAGCTGCGCACCCCCATGACCTCGATCCGGGCGTTTTCCGACCTGCTGGCCGAAGGCGGTCTGCCCGAGGCCGATGTCGCCCGCTTTGGCCGCATCATCCACGACGAGGCCAAGCGCCTGACCCGGCTGCTGGACGATCTGCTGGACCTGTCGGTGCTGGAAAACGGCACGGTGCAGTTGAACCTTGGCCTGTCCAGTCTGGCGCAGATCCTCGACCGCGCGGTGATGGCCGCAGGCCAGACCCGGCCCGACCGCGCCTTTGCCATCCACCGCGATCCGGCCGCCGAGGCGATGTTTCTGCGCACCGATGCCGACCGCATGGCGCAGGTGTTCATCAACCTGATCTCGAACGCCCGCAAGTATTGCGACGCGGCAGCGCCCGAGCTGCGCATTGCGGTGCGGGTCAAGGGGGGGCGGGTGCTGGTCGATTTCATCGACAATGGCCGGGGCATCGCCAAGGAACACCAGTCGCTGATCTTTGAGAAATTCGCCCGGCTGACCGATGCGTCACGCGCGGGCGGGGCCGGGCTTGGCCTTGCGATCTGCCGCGAGGTGATGGCGACCCTGGGGGGCACCATTGCCTATCTGCCGGGGCAGGGCGGCGCGGGGTTTCGGGTGACGGTGCCGTTGCGGCTGGAAATGCGGGCAGCCTGAAGTGGCTTAACCCTTTGGCAAGGTTGCGGGCGTAGCCTTGGCGCAATGACCGGCCACAGGGAAAGGGGTGCCATGCAAGACGTGATCCGGCGCAAGGTGCAGCGCGCGGCGCTGGCGCAGGCCGAAGGCGGGCCGGGGGCCGACCGCTGCTGGCGGCTGGCGCTGGCGCGGGCCGCGCGCGATACGATGGGGCTGGGGCTGGAGGTGCGGCAGTTGACCCTGATGCGCCACTCGCAGGCCGAAGTGCTGGACCTGCCGCCCGACCTTGCCTTTCTGGCCATGCTGGAAGGCCCGGCGGAAGGGCTGGGTCTGCTGGCCCTGTCGCCGTCGGTGCTGGCAAGCATGATCGAGGTGCAGACCATGGGCCGGGTATCGCCGCAGCCCGTGGCGCCGCGCAAACCCACCCGCACCGACGCGGCGATGGTGGCGGGCATGATCGACGTGGCGCTTGCGGGGCTGGAGGATGCGCTGGCCGAAGAGGCCGATCTGATCTGGGCCGGGGGGTTTCGCTATGCCTCGTTTCTGGAGGATGCGCGGCCCCTTGGGCTGTTGCTGGAAGACCACCCCTACCGCGTGCTGACCGCCGAGGTTGTGCTGGCGGGCGGGGTGCGGACCGGGCAGGTCATGCTGGCGCTACCCGCCGACGGGCGGGGCCGCAGGCCTGACGCCCGCCCCGGCGCGCTGGACCACGCGGCCATCGCGGGGCCAGTGTTTTCCGCTGCCCTGTCCGAGGCGGTGATGGGCGCGGATGCGGCCTTGCAGGCGGTGATCTGCCGGGTGCAACTGCCGTTGCAGGCGGTGATGGGGCTGGCTGTGGGCGATCTGCTGCCGCTTGGGCAATCGACGCTGGACCGCATCACGCTGGAAGGCGGCGATGGCCGTGCCGTGGGGCAGGGGCGGCTTGGCCAGTCGCGCGGCCTGCGCGCCCTGCGTCTGACCGATGCGCCCGAAATGTCACATCCCCGCCCCATCGCGCCGCACCTGGCGACGGGCACAGGATAGACGGGCACCGGACACACGGGCACTGGATAAACGCGCGCCGGGTGACGGGCGCTTTATAAACGCGCACCGGACAAGGGTCAGCCCTTGGCGGCCAGTGCCGCCAGTTGCGGGCGCAGATGATCCAGTTGATAGCCGAACCGTGCCGGGATGCCGACCAGATCATCGGCGCTCATCTGCCCGGCATGGGCCAGCGCCCAGACCACCGAACAGCGGTTGCCCGATGCGCAATAGGCAAACACCGGCCCGGTCGCCGCCGCGATGGCCGCCTGTTGGGCGGTCACGTTGTCCATTGTCAGCGCCCCGCCGATCACCGGGTTGACCACGAAGGTAAAGCCCATGGCCTCGGCTGCGGCCTGCATCGCGGCAGAGTGGATCTCTGCCGGGATCTCGCCATCGGGGCGGTTGTTGATGATGGTGGTATAGCCTGCGGCCTTGATCGCGGTCAGATCCCCTTGGGTGATCTGGGGCGAGACGGCATAGGTCGGGGTCAGGGCGCGGATGTCCATGGTTGTTCCTTGCGTGCGGCGAAGACGGCCTTTGCGCAGGCCGGTTGCCAGCAGCATACCCGCGAGCATGGCCAATAGAAAGACCACGCCGCCCATGCCGCCAAAGCTGATCGAGGCCAGAGCCGGACCGGGGCAAAGCCCGGCCAGCCCCCAGCCTGCGCCGAACAGCACCGACCCCCAGATCAGCCCGGCATCCGGCCGGGCAGTCACGCGCGGCGGAAACGCCCCGCCCAGAACCGGGGCCGCCCGCGCCGCTGCCAGCCGCCAGGCCAGCACCATCGGCAGCACCGCGCCCGCCAGAACAAAGCCCAGTGTTGCGTCCCAATCGCCGGTCACATCCAGAAACCCTTGCACGCGGCGGGTATCGGTCATCCCCGACAGCAGCAATCCCGCCCCGAACAGCCCGCCCGACGCCAGCGCGACCAGAGACCGCATCATGAGATGACCCCGGCAAGGCGCAGCCCGAACACGGTGGCCATCCCGGCGGCCAGATAGATCAGTGTCGCGACGATCCCGCGCCGCGACCCGCGCGAGATGCCGCAGACCCCATGGCCCGAGGTGCATCCATTGGCCAGCCGGGTGCCCGCGCCGACCAGCAGGCCTGCCACCGCCACCAGCCACGGATTGCCCGCAAGCCCCGTGGCGGCTCCGCCCGCAAACCAGGCCCCGATGGCGGGCACGACAACCAGCCCGGTCACGAAGGCCAGACGCTCAGCGCCTCCGGGGGCGCGGTCAACCAGCCCGCCGACAATGCCCGAGGCCCCCATGATCCGCCCGTTGACCAGCAGATACAGCGCCGCGGCCCCGCCGATCATGCCCCCGCCCAGCAAGGCCCAAAGCCAGTCCGCCTGCATCGCATTCTCCTGTCCGCCCGTGTTGCCGGTATCCGCCCGTGGCCTGTCGCTACGCAGTCTGGCCGGTCGGGTCAACCGCTGCACACACAGCGGGCACGGCAACCGTGATCAGAGCCCGTTGATCGGCACCTTGAGATAGGTTTTGCCGTTGTCCTCGGGGTCAGGCATGTGCCCGGCCCGCATGTTGACCTGCAACGAGGGGATGATCAGCCGCGGCATGCCAAGCTGCGCATCACGCGCCCGGCGCAGGGCGACGAAGGCGGCTTCGGTCTGCCCGGCCCCCACATGCACATTGCCCGCCGCCTGCGCGGCCACCGTGGTTTCCCAGGCAAAATCCTCGCGTCCGGGGGCCTTGTAATCATGGCACACGAAGATCCTGGTCTGCGGCGGCAGCGCCATGATGCGCTGGATCGAGGCATAGAGCGCCTCTGGCGAGCCACCGGGAAAATCGCAGCGCGCCGTGCCGTAATCGGGCATGAACAGCGTGTCGCCGACAAAGGCGGCATCGCCCGCCACATAGGTCAGGCAGGCCGGGGTGTGGCCCGGTGTATGCATCACATCGACCCGCATCTGGCCGATCATCAGGCTGTCGCCATCCTGAAACAGCCGGTCGAACTGCGAGCCGTCGCGTTGAAAGGCGCTGCCTTCGTTGAAGATCTTGCCGAAAGTATCCTGAACGGTGGTGATGCCTGCCCCAATGCCGATCTTGCCGCCAAGCCGCTCTTGCAGATAGGGGGCGGCAGACAGGTGGTCGGCATGGACATGGGTTTCCAGCACCCAGTCGAGGCGCAGACCCGCGCCGCGGATGAAGTCGACCACGGCATCGGCAAGCCGGGTATCGGTGCGCCCCGACGCATAGTCGAAGTCCAGCACGGAATCGATGACCGCACAGGCGGTGCTGTGCGGATCCTGCACCACATAGGTTATGGTGTTGGTGGCTTCGTCGAACATCGCCTGAACCTTGGGCGAGGACGCAGGGGCAGGATCGGACGCAGGATCGGACATGGCGCAGCTCCGGATGACGGCAGGTTCAATATAGGCAAACCCTGCGGGCGTTCAATGTGGATGGTTTGGAACGGGGCAGTCATGGTGCGGGGTATTGGGGGGCATTGGCAGGGGGGTCATAGGGGGGCTTTGTGGCGGTGCTTGCCAAGCCTTGCCAAAACCTTGTTATGTAAGGATGTGGCGCAGAACGGAGAGCAGCATGGCGGGAACAGCGGAACGCTCGGCAGGGTCGGTCAGCCAGTCGGTTCTGGACGATGTGCTGGTGCTGACGCTGACACCGGCGGCCGCGTCTGCTGGCACGGTGGGCGGCACGATTGGCGGCACGGTGGTTCTGACGGCCGATGTGCGGGCGGCGCTGCTGGCGGCGATCGCGGGGCGGGGGGCGGTGCGGGCGATCGTGCTGCGCGGCACGGAGCGCGGTTTTGCCACCGGCACCTCGCTGGACGACGGCATGCAGGGCGCGCCGTCGCTGGCCGATCTGTGCGATGCGGTCGAGGCGTGTTCCTGCCCTGTGGTCGCGGTGCTGCACGGGGCGGTGATCGGGGCGGGGGCGGAACTGGCGCTGGCGGCGCATGGGCGGGTGGCATCGGAACAGACCCGGATCTCGTTGCCCGAAGCGGGCCTTGGGCTGTTGCCGCAGGCCGGGGCCAGCCAGCGCCTGCCGCGTCTGGTGGGGGCGGGTGATGCGCTGCGGCTGCTGACCACCGGGCGGGCGATCACTGCAACCGAGGCGCTGGTGATCGGCTTGCTGGACCATGTGGTGGAAGGCGACGCGCTGACGGCGGGGCTGCGGCTGGCGGCGTCGATGCCGTCGCCTGTGCCGGTGTCGGCCCGGCGCGACGGGTTGCGCGATGCGGCGGGGTACATGAAGGCGGTGGCGCAGGCGCGGGCGGGCGCGCGCCACAGCCCGCTGCCGGTGCTGGCGGCGCTGGCCGATTGTGTCGAGGCCGCGTTGCTGTTGCCGTTCGACATGGGTGTGGCGCTGGAGGCGGCCTTGCAGGCCGATCTTGCGGCCTCGGCCCCGGCGGCGGGTCTGCGGGCGGCGGCGCTGGCCGAACGGCGGGTCGCGGCCTTGCCTGCCGCCCTGGCCGCCGCCCAGCCCCGGCTGGTGGGGCAGATGGGCATTGCCGGGGTGGGGGCGGGCGGGTCGGCGGCGGTGGTGCTGGCGCTGGTGGCCCTTTCGCGCGGGCTTGCCGTCACCTGGGCCGAACCGGACCGTGCCCTGCGCACCCAGGCGTTGCAGGCGCTGGCCCTGCGGCAAGAGGCCGAAGTCAGCGCCGGCCGCCTGACCCCGGCGGCGCGCGACGCCGACTGGGCCAGGCTGACCGCAGGCGAGAGTTTTGCCAGCCTCGCAGAGGCCGGGCTGATCGTGGTGCCCGCAGCAGGGCCGGCAGCGGGGGGGGAGACTACGCTCGCCGCCACACTTGCCTCTGTGGCGCGCGCAGCACCGGGGGTGCCGGTGATGGTGGTGGGCGGGCATGCGGGG
The DNA here is from genome assembly GCA_040385825.1 of Pseudomonadota bacterium. GTDB lineage: Bacteria > Pseudomonadota > Alphaproteobacteria > Rhodobacterales > Rhodobacteraceae > JANNNF01. The sequence continues at coordinate 50,567 of JAZKGQ010000032.1, forward strand.
GCCATGGGGGTGACGCTGCCGCCGCAGGCCCGGCTGTCGGAACTGGCGCTGCCGGACGGGCTGGCCCCGGTGGCGGGGGCCACGGCGGTTCAGGTGCTGCGCCGGATCGGGCTGCCGCCGGTGCTGGTGGGCAAGCGTCCGGGGCTGGGTGTGGCGGTGGTCATGGCGGGGCGGTGGGCCGTGCAGGCCCTGCGCCGCACAGGCCTTGGTGCCGACCAGATCGCAGATGCGCTGACCGCCTTTGGCCTGCCCGAGACGGACCCCACGCTGCGCGATCTGCGCAGGGCCGGTCCGGGCGACCCTGCCGCCGCAGGCCTGCCCCTGACATCGGCAGACATCGTGCAGCGCTGGCTGGCGGCGCTGGCCAACGCGGGCCTTGCGCAACTGGCCGACGGGGTGGCGCGCAGGCCGTCGGACATCGACCATCTGCTGGTGGCGGGGCACGGCTTTCCGCGCCATCAGGGCGGGCCGATGCATCTGGCCGATGCGCGCGGCCTGCTGGTGGTGCGCGCCGATCTGCGGCGGTGGGCCGCGCTGGACCCGGTCTGGCAGCCCGCCCCGCTGCTGGACCGCCTGATCGCCGAAAGCCGCAGTCTGGCCAGCCTGAACGGGCGGTAACGGGCGGCGTCAGCCCAGCACGATCCCCAGCACCACCGTCATCAGCCCAAGGGCTGATACCGCAAGGGCAGCCATGTTGATCACCACGATGCGCTGCAATTCGGCGCGCAGGGCTTCGTCCGACGGGCTGTTGCGGCGGGCACGCAGGGCGCGCATCACGCAATACATCAAGGCCGCCACGCCAAGCAGGGACAGCACGGCCCCCGGCCAGATCAGGGCATTCATCGGCGCTCTCCCTTGCTGCGCGGTTCTGCCGTGGCCTAGCCTCTTGCCCCCGGTTTGGCAAGCGGGGCGCGGATGCTGGCTTGAACCTGCGGCCCCGGACAGGCTAAAGGTTCCGCAATCACGAAACCCAGATGAGGCCCCAGATGAGCGACCCGATCGACGCCTATTCCGTCACCGCAGATGAACTTCGTCAGTTCATTGAACGGTATGAACAGCTTGAGGCCGAAAAGAAAGACGTGACCGAAGGCCAGAAGGAACTGATGGCCGAGGCCAAGGGCCGCGGCTATGATACCCGCGTGATGCGCAAGGTCATTGCCCTGCGCAAGCGCAAGCCCGACGAGATTGCCGAGGAAGAGGCGATCATGGACATGTACAAGGCCGCCCTCGGCATGGGCTGATCAAAGTTCCGTAGGATGGGCAATCTGCCCATCTTCCCAACCCTGAGTACCTCCCCCCCTTTACGCCGAAATCAGCGTCACCCCGTCCATCCCTGCGATCAGCGACAGATCATCCAGATAGGTCGCGGTCATCTGGTCAACCAGCGCGGGCGTCCAGCCCGGCAGGTCGAACTCCATCTCGACCCGGTCGGGCAGGGCGAACTTGTCGAGGAAGGCCGAAATGATCCGCCGCCGTTGCAGCGGGTTTTCCGGCGGGTGGCCTTCCATGTAATTGCGCATCCGCGCCAGCCCGTCAGGGGCCATGATGCTGGTCAGCAGATCATCGGTGTCGGCCAGCCGGGTGCCGGGCAGGTGGCCGGACACGGCTTGCAGCACCTCGGGCCAGATCAGCGGCGTGTCTTCGTCGCACCAGATGGTCAGCGGCGCATCGGGGTTCTGCGCGCGGATCTGCGCGATCACGTCGGACCAGCGCAGGCGGGCAGGGTCGGTGCCTTCCATGAATTCGGCATAGGCCTTGACCTTCTGCTTCTCGAACAGGGCGGGCAGGAAGGTGGCCGGATTGCGCAGCGCCATGTGAAATTCGGCGCCGATTTCCGGGAAGATATGGGTGAACGCCCGGATCCGTTCGCCCGCAAAGGGATAGATCATCCCCCGCAGCGCCCATTGCGGAAAGCTGAGGAAACTGTCCCAGGACAGGATCAGCCGGTCGGCGCTGTCTTGCTGCATGATCTGTTCCAGCACCAGCGCCTGCATGTCCACCGAGGCGGGCCTGCCCTTCAGCTGCACCGCCGTATCGCGCAGCAGTTTGCGGTATTGCAGCGGCGAGGGCACCACGATGCCCTGTTCGGCCAGCGCCGCCTGATTGGTCAACAGGCACCGCACAAGGCGGTCTTCATCGGTGCAATGGGCGCCAAGGTGATAGACGATGCGCATGGGCTGCTCTACTTCTGGTTTTCAGGAAGGGTGCGTGCCTTCCTTTTGGTGCCGACTATACGAGCTTTTCTGGACAGTTAAACCGCTTTCCTGTAGCCCGCACAGGCCATGACCAACCAGAATGCCCGGCCTGACAGTCCTGCTTTGCCGACCGCGCCCAACCCGGCGGGCGATCGGGGGCAGGGGCATGGTCTGTCGTTTGGCGGGCTGGACCGCTGGACGGTGGGGGCGCTGGCGATTGCGCTGCTGGTGCTGGCCCCGATTGCGGCCGTGGTCTGGATCGCCTTTCGTCCGACCGAAAACATCTGGCCGCATCTGCTGGCCACGGTGCTGCCGCGCTATCTGGTGACAACGCTGTTGCTGATGGCGGGGGTGGCGGCGCTGACGGCGGCGGTGGGCACCGGGGCCGCCTGGCTGGTCACCATGTACCGCTTTGCGGGCCGGGGCTGGCTGACCTGGGCGCTGCTGTTCCCGATGGCGATTCCGGCCTATGTCGGGGCCTATGCGCTGGTCGATTTTCTGGATTATTCCGGCCCGTTGCAAGGCGCGATGCGGGCGGCCGGCGGCTGGACCTCGGCGCGCGACTACTGGTTTCCGCAGGTCCGCTCGCTGCCCACGGCGGTTCTTGTGTTGTCGGCGGCGCTGTATCCTTATGTCTATCTGCTGGCCCGGTCGGCGTTTCGCGACCAGTCGGGCGGCACATACGAGGTGGCCCGCGCGCTTGGTATCGGGCCATGGGGGGTGTTCTTTCGTGTCGGCCTGCCCCTGGCGCGGCCTGCGATTGCCACGGGGGTCGCGCTGGCCCTGATGGAGACGGTGGCCGATTATGGGACAGTGGTGCATTTCGGGGTGCAGACCATGACAACCGGCATCTTTTCCACCTGGCTGAACGGCAACAATGCGGGCGGTGCGGCGCAGATCGCGGGCATCTTGCTGATGCTGATGTTTCTGCTGGTGATGCTGGAACGCCTGAGCCGCCGCAACGCGCGCTTTCACCGGCTGGGCAGCAGCGCGCGTCCGCTGGCGCCGGTGCCGTTGCACGGGCTGCGGTCTGCGATGGCCTGTGCGCTGTGCCTGTTGCCGATTGCGGTCGGATTCGTGTTGCCGGTGGCGGTGATGGCAGGCCACACGCTGCGCAATCCGCAGGTCTGGGCCGCGCCGGGGCTGGGGCGGGCGCTGGTCAACACGGTTGTCGTGGGGGGCGGGGCGGCTGTGGTGACGGTGGGGCTGGCGCTGTTTCTGGTGTATGGCGTGCGGATGGCGGGGCGGGGTTTTGCGCGGCTGGTGCTGCCGCTGACCACCATCGGCTATGCCGCACCGGGGGCGGTGCTGGCGGTCGGGCTGCTGATCCCGCTGGCGGCGTTTGACAACTGGCTGGCCGATGGGGTGCTGGCGGTCACCGGGAGTGACCCCGGATTGATGATCACCGGCACCGCGCTGGCGCTTGGGCTGGCCTATGTGGTGCGCTTTTTTGGCATCGCGCAGGGCGCGGTCGATGCCGCCTTTGGCCGGGTGTCGCCGTCGCTGCCGATGGCCGCGCGGTCACTGGGGCGCGGGGCGGGGGGGACGCTGGCGGCGGTCTATCTGCCGCTGATGCGCGGGTCGGTGGCCACGGCCTTGCTGGTGGTGTTCGTCGATTGCGTCAAGGAACTGCCCGCAACCCTGCTGCTGCGCCCGTTCAACTACAACACCCTGTCCACGCGGGTCTTTGAACTGGCCAGCCTTGAACGCCTTGGCGAAGCCGCCCCCGCCGCGCTGATCGTCATGGGGCTGGGGCTGGCGGCGGTCGGGTTGCTGGCGCGCACAAATCGTCACTGACCCCGCTGCGAACGGCTTGCACCCCGGCGCGCGCGCGGGTATTCAGGCGGCATGTGCCCCTATAGCTCAGTTGGTAGAGCATCTGATTTGTAATCAGAGGGTCTGCGGTTCAAGTCCGTATGGGGGCACCAGCATCCATCTTTCCTGATGTTTTGCTTCAATTTCGCTGTCCGCGCACTCTTGCGCCCCCCCGGCATCCCCGCTATACGGCGCGCACTTCACAGGTGAGGCTTGGGCTTTGCAGGGAGAAATCCTGTACTGTCCGCCGGTTGTTTCGCAGATGCGGGATGAGTGGCCTTGCCGAGGATCGAAACCGGATAAGGATAAAGACATGGCTCTTCCCGAGTTTTCCATGCGCCAACTGCTTGAAGCAGGCGTACACTACGGCCACCAGACCGCACGCTGGAACCCCCGCATGGGCGAATTCATCTATGGCGACCGGAACGGGATTCACATCCTCGACCTGACGCAGACCGTGCCGATGCTGGATCAGGCGCTGAAAGTGGTGCGCGACACCGTGGCCCGCGGCGGCCGCATCCTGTTCGTCGGCACCAAGCGCCAGGCGCAAAAGCCGATCGCCGAGGCAGCCGAGCGTTGCGCGCAGTTCTACATGAACCACCGCTGGCTGGGCGGCACGCTGACCAACTGGCAGACCGTGTCCAAGTCGATCCAGCGTCTGAAGCA
>JAZKGQ010000033.1:0-38657 GCA_040385825.1 Pseudomonadota bacterium
GATGCGCCCAAACCGCCCACATATCCCTTCATCATTCTAGCAATGTCAAAGAGCGATCATTCAGACAAAAATTCCAAGGGGCGCTAGGTTCTAGCGCTTCCTCGAAGGCCTTGTCTTCAGATTTTCCGGATCGTCCTGGCTGCTTTCGCTGCCGCTTCTTTCCGTCACCGTCGCTGTTTCACTTCGGTAAGGCGGTGTTTAGGCCGCACCGCCAAAAGCCGCAAGAGGAAAAAACACCGAAGATCACATTTTCTTCGCAAACCCCGATTATTCTGCAAAATCTTGGGGTTGGCGAAATTTTGACCAATTGGCCGGCCCGATTTGCGCAACTTTCTTAACGGCGCGCACGCTTTATCCACAGACTCAGGCCGCCTTTGCGCCGAACAGGCCGCGGCGTGACAGGCTGCGGAGGACTCGGGCCAGCAACAGCGCCGCCACGATGCCGGCATAGGTCAGGGGTTGCAGGCTCCAGACCTTCACCAGCATCAGATAATGCACCGCGCCCGCGATTCCGGCCACATAGGCCAACCGGTGCAGCCGCCCCCAGGCCTGCGGTCCCATCGCCCGGATCGCGCGGTTGCTGGATGTCACCGCCAGGGGCAGCATCGCCAGCAGCCCGATCATGCCCACGATGATGTACTGCCGCTTGTAGAGGTCGGCCACCACCTCGGACCAGCGCAGCCCCATGTCCAGCCAGACCCAGGCCACCAGATGCAGCACGATATAGAAGAACGCGATCAGCCCGATGGCCCGCCTGTGCTTGATCAGGTTCACCCCCAGCCACCGCAGCGGGGTGATGCACAGGCTGGCGATCAGAAACTGCAAGCCGCGTTCGCCAAGCCCCCGCTCTATCGCCTTTACCGGGTCCGCCCCCAGCCCGTTCGACAGCGCCAGCCACAGCAACCACAGCGCAGGCAAGGCACCCACAGTATAGACGGCCCAAGATGGCACCTTGCGCGACAGCGCGTTCACCCGGTCCACGACAGACATCAGTAATCCACCGCCAGATCCTGCCCGGCGTACAGGCTCGCCACCTGATCGCCATAGCCATTGTACATCAGCGTGTCCTGCCGCCCGGCAAACAGCCCCGCCCCCACCCGGCGTTCCGAGGCCTGGCTCCAGCGCGGATGATCGACGCCTGGGTTCACATTGGCATAGAATCCATACTCGCTGGGTTGCAGCATGTTCCAGGTCGTCGGCGGCATCTCGGTCACCAAGGAAATCTTCACGATGCTCTTGATGCTCTTGAACCCGTATTTCCACGGCACCACCAGACGGATCGGCGCACCGTTCTGGTTCGGCATCGGCTCGCCATACAACCCCGTCGCCATCAGGGTCAGCGGGTTCATCGCCTCGTCCAGCCGCAGGCCTTCGCGGTAAGGCCATTCGATCCCGCCAACCGATTGCTGCCCCGGCATCTGTTCAGGGCGCACCAGCGTTTCAAACGCCACATATTTCGCCCCCGGTTGCACACCCACCTTTGCCAGCAGATGCGACAGCTCGAACCCGATCCAGGGCACCACCATCGACCAGGCCTCGACACAGCGGAAACGGTAGATCCGTTCCTCCAAGGGCGCGTCCTTCAGAATATCGGCCAGACCGTAAGTGCCGGGCTTGTCCACCAACCCGTCAATCACCACCGACCACGGGTCCACCACCAGCCCCCCGGCATAGGCGGCGGGGTCTTCCTTGCCATAGCCGAACTCGTAATAGTTGTTGTAGGTCGTGATCTCTTCCAGCGTGTTCGGGGCCTCGTCGGTCGAGAGCGCACTTTTGGCAGCCTCGATCTTCGCCAGCCCCGGCAGCGGCGCCAGCGCGGCCATGCCACCGGCCAGCAGCGCGCGGCGGTTCAGCCAGGTTGCCTTGGGCGTCACATCGGACCAGTTCATTGCCTTCGCCATCGTCTCGACCCCTTGCACACATGTTCCCAGCAAAGATGACCGCTCCTTGGCAAAAGGCAAAGCATTCCGGCTCACATCTGCGCCACGTTACTGTAACATCGGGCTGTACCCCGGTTCCTTCGGGGCACATCGCCCTCACGTTACATGACGCGCGATCACATGATTATGACTGGAAATGTCGGCGAAGCCCGGCTTAGGGCGCAATCTCCGCCCGCACAGCCCTGCACACGCAAAAGTGGCACTGAACCAAACCGCCCTGCCGGACATATCTCTCCCATGCCAATACCGGCACGATCCTATGGGAGTGACACCAATGATCCGCAGAACCTTTCTGGCCCTGACCACCGCCATGGCACTGTCCGGCCCGGCTTTCGCTGACGGCCATTCCAAGGACATCGTCGATACTGCCGTCGCCGCAGGCAACTTCACCACCCTGGCCGCCGCCCTTGGCGCGGCCGGTCTGGTTGAAACGCTGAAAGGCCCCGGCCCGTTCACCGTGTTCGCGCCGACCGACGCCGCCTTTGCCGCCCTGCCCGCAGGTACCGTCGAAGACCTGCTGAAGCCGGAAAACAAGGACAAGCTGACAGCCATCCTGACCTATCACGTCGTGCCCGGCAAGGTCATGTCCACCGACCTGACCGAAGGCATGATGGCCAAGACCGTGCAAGGGTCCGAGGCCACCATCACCCTTGACGGCGGCGCCAAGATCGACGGCGCAGCCATCTCGACCGCCGATATCGAGGCCTCGAACGGCGTGATCCATGTGATCGATCAGGTGATCATGCCCAAGATGTAAGCCGCCCTTCGGCGCAATCCCGGCCCGCCCCTGGCAACGGGGGCGGGCCGTTCCACATGTTCAACGCCGCCATGGATTCTCTACAGCCCGTTTCGCCAATGCCCTGCGGCTTTCGCATTGGTGAAAATATCCCACAGGGGGGCAACATTGCCCGGCAATGTTGCGTGGGGGACGTGAAGTCCCCCCTCGCCGCCTCCCCCTTCACCCGATCAGCCGCTTGATCGCCGCCACATGCCCCGCCTCGGCCGTCAGCACATCCGCACACAACCCCGTCGCCACCCCCAGAACGTCGTCGGCCACCCGGTCCACCAGCCCCCAGGCCAGCGCCTCGTCCACCCCGATCCTGCAGCCCGCCATCAGGATCATCCTGGCGCGTGCAGGCCCCACCAGCGCCACCAGCCGCCGGGGGTCGGACGGTTGCGGCAAGAACCCCAGCCGCATCACCGGATAGAAGAACCACGCCCCCGGCACCGCCACCCGCAGATCGCAGGCCAGCGCCATTCCCATCGCGCCCCCGGCCAGCGTGCCGTTCAGCGCGGCAATGGTCAGGCCGGGAAAGGCGGCGATGCGCGCCGACAGGCGTTCCCACGCCGGGTCCACGCCAAGGCCCGCCTGCATTTCCTCAAGGTCCGCCCCCGCCGAAAACACCCTGCCCGCGCCGGTGATGATCAGCGCCCGCCCCGTGGCCCCGGCCACCGCCTTGTCCAAATCCACCAGCATGGCACGGGTCAGCGCATTTGCCTTGTCGGGCCGCTGCAAGGTGATGATCCGCAGCCCGCCCGCGTCCTGCACCCCGATCATGTGATCAGGCCCACGGCGCGGCGGATGCCCTCGTCCCGCAGGCTGATCTCCTGGCCGAGATAGCCGTCCGCCTGCGCCCCACACATCCACAACAGGCAGCGCGCAGGCCAATCGGCCGGGATGTGAACCGCAGGATCCAGCGCCGCGACCGGGTTGATGCCGCTGGCCTTGATCTTGACCTGCATGTCAGTCGCCACGGTGCCGGGCGACAGGCCCATGATCCGCAAGCCGGCCCCCGCTTCTTCCAGATGCGCGGCGCGGGTCAGCATCGCCGCCCCGGCCTTCGACGCGCAATAGGCGCTCCACCCTTCCAGCGGGTTATGCGCCGCCCCCGAGGAAACCGTGATGATCGTGCCCGACCCTTGCGCCTTCATGCCCGGCAGCACAGCCCGCATCCCGTTGAACACGCCGACAAGGTTGATCTGCATGGCCTGCGCCCAATCGCCGGGATCGGCCTCCGCCAGCCGCGAGATCGGCTCGATCACCCCTGCATTTCCGATCAGCGCATCAATCCGGCCCATCCGTGCCAGCACGGTCTGCACCGCCGCCTGCATCGACGCCCAGTCCCCCACATCGCAGGTCACGGCCATCGCCCCCGGCAGTTCCCCCGCCAGCGCCGCGATGTCGTGGCCCGTGCGCGCCAGCAGCGCCACCCGCCACCCGGCCCCGGCAAACACCCTTGCCGCCGCCGCCCCGATGCCCCGGCTTGCGCCCGTGATCACCACCACCTTGCCATCCATCGCCCGATCCTTCCGCCACCGAAACCGCCACCCCGTACAAAGCTGTCTACCGCAACACGCCGACACAGGTAATCCCTTGACGCCTTGCCGCTTCGGGCCGACGATGCGCGCCATAAATTTCAACGGAAAGGCTTCGTTATGGCACTGTGGAAACTGGCGGGCAGCACAGCCCTTGTGTTGGTGATTGGTGGCTCGGGCGCACAGGCGGAAATTACCCCCGAACAGGTGTGGGAAAACTGGCAGGCCCTGATGGCCTCGTCGGGGCAGACGGTCACCACCACCTCGGCCACCCGTGATGGTGATACGCTGGTGGTCGAAGGGCTGACCTTCACCGCCAATGATGGCGAAGGCACCGCGATGACCGGCACCATCGACGAGGTGAACTTTGCCGATCTGGGCGACGGCACTGTCGAGATCACCATGTCCGACAGCTATCCCATCACCCTGTCCTTGCCCGCAGGCAGCGCCGAAGGCGACACCCCCACCACCCTGACCATCGCCGTGTCGCAGCCCGGCCTGTCGATGATCGCAAGCGGGGATGACGCTGAAAGCAGCTATGATTTTGAAGCCCCCACCCTGAACCTCAAGATCGAGGCAGTCGAAGGCGTTGCCGCCAGCGCCGTCGATCTGGTGGCCGATGTCACCATGACCGGGCTGGAGGGGGCCTATACCCTGACAAAGAACGGCGATGCCAATGATCTCGACTCCAGCTTTGCCGCGGCCTCCACCTCTGTCGTGGTCAGCGCCAAGGATCCCGAAACCAACGGCGATGTGCGGCTGACGGCCTCGGTCGCCGATATGGCGGGCACATCGACCGGCACGCTGTTGCCGACGGTGGATATGGCCGACATGGTGGCCGCGCTGAATGCGGGCTTTGCGATGGACAGCGCCTTTACATTTGGCAAGACCGCCTATGACTTTGGCCTGACCGAAGACGGCAAACCCACCCAGATCACCGGCTCTGTCGACAGTGGCGAATTTCAGGTCGGCATGGACAAGACCCGCATCACCTATGGCACGGGGGTAAAGAATGTCGTGCTGTCGATGTCGGGCGCCGACATTCCCTTCCCCAAGCTGGACGTGACCTATGGCGAGGGGGCGTTCAAGGTGATGATGCCGGTCGCCAAATCCGACACCCCGCAGGATTTCACCTTTCTGACCCGCATCGTCGACATGGATCTGCCCGACGAGATCTGGGGTATGTTCGATCCGACCGGCGCTTTCCCGCGCGATCCCGCCACTGTGATCATCGACACCAAGGGCACCGGCAACTGGGCCTTCGACATCATGGACCCGGTGCAGCAAGAAGCCCAGGGCGACAAGACTCCGGGGCAGATCAACAGCCTTGAAGTCACCCAACTGGAAGCCCGCGCCGGAGGGGCAGAGGTCAAGGGCACCGGATCATTCACCTTTGACAACACCGATCTGGTCACATGGGACGGGGTGCCGACGCCGACGGGCAAGATGGACCTGACGATCAAGGGGGCCAACGGCGTGCTGGACAAACTGGTCGCCATGGGCATGGTGCCCGAAGATCAGGCCATGGGCGCGCGCATGATGATCGCCATGTTCGCCAAACCGGGTGCCGGGCCGGATGAGCTGACATCCTCGCTGGAATTCAAGGACAAGGGCTTTTTCGCCAACGGCCAGAAGCTGCGCTGATCCTTTCACGGTCCACAAGGCCCCCGCATCAGGTGCGGGGGCTTTTCTTTGCGCGCTTGCACCGCCTTGCCTGCCGGACTACCTCTTTCCCGGTACAACCGGAGCCGCGCATGACCCCCTCTTTGACCGACCTGACCGATGCCTTGCTGGCCGCCGCAAAACGGGCCGGGGCGCACAGCGCCGATGCGCTGGCGGTGTCGGGCACCTCGCTGTCGATCGACATTCGCGCCGGGGCGCTGGAACAGGCCGAACGGTCCGAAGGGGTCGAGGTCGGGCTGCGGGTGCTGATCGGCGGGCGGCAGGCCTGCGTTTCAGCGTCAGACACCTCGCCCGCCACGCTGAACGCTTTGGCGGAACGCGCGGTTGCGATGGCGAATGAGGCCCCGGAAGACCCCTGTGCCGGGCTGGCCGATGCCGGGCAACTGGCAGCGTCGTGGGATCTGACGGCGCTGGACCTGTGCGATCCGTCGGAGGAACCCACCGCAGCACAGCTGGAGCAAGACGCCCGCAGCGTCGAGGCCGCGGCAATGGCCGTGGCGGGGATACGCCAGGTCGAGGCCTCATCAGGCTATTCCCGCCGCCAGATGCACATTGCGGCAACCAACGGCTTTCAGGGCGGCTATGCGCGGTCGTCGCGCAGCATGTCGGGCGTGGCCTTCACCGGCACCGGCACGGCGATGGAGCGGGACTGGGCAGGCGAAGGACGGGTTTATGCCGCCGATTTGCCAAGCGCGGCGGGTATTGGCACGCTGGCAGGCGAACGCGCGCTGATGCGGGTTGGGGCGGTCAAGCCGCAGACCGGCACCTATCCGGTGCTGTTTGACGAACGGGTCGCGGCAAGCCTGATCGGCCATCTGCTGAGCGCGGTGAACGGCTCGGCGATTGCACGCGGCGCGTCCTGGCTGCGCGACGCGAAAGACACGCAGGTTCTGCCCGCCGGGTTTTCCGTGGTCGAAGATCCGCACCGCCCCCGGATCGGGTCATCCCGGCCCTTCGACGCCGAAGGCCTGCCGACACAGCGCCGCGCGATCGTGCAGGACGGCGTGCTGACCGGTTGGGTGCTGGACCTTGCCACGGCGCGCAAGCTGGGAATGGCCTCCACCGCCAATGCGTCCCGCGGCACCTCGGCGCCGCCCTCGCCCAACACCACCAACATCGATCTTACTCCGGGGGCTTTCACCCGTGACGACCTGATCGCGCAGATGGGAACCGGGCTGTTGATCACCTCGATGATCGGGTCGACCATCAACCCCACCACCGGCGATTATTCGCGCGGGGCGGCAGGGTTCTGGGTGGAACGTGGCGTGATCAGCCACCCGGTCAACGAATGCACCATTGCGGGCAACCTGCGCGACATGCTGCTGCGGATGGTGCCTGCCAATGACGCGCGGGATCATCTGTCGTTCCGCGTGCCGTCGATCCTGATTGATGGGATGACCCTTGCCGGCGCATGACCTTGCCCTGCTGACCGACGCCGCCCGCGCCGCGGGAGACATCGCGATGCGGTATTGGAAGCAGTCGCCGCAGGTCTGGGAAAAGGGCGACCAGGGCCCGGTGACCGAGGCCGACATCGCCGTCAATGACAGGCTGAAATCGGTGCTTCTGGGCGCGCGGCCGGGCTATGGCTGGCTGTCCGAGGAAACGCCCGATGACGCCGCGCGGCTGGCGTGCGACCATGTGTTCATCGTGGACCCGATCGACGGCACGCGGGCCTTCATTGCGGGCGAGGAGACGTTTTCCCACTCGCTGGCGGTGGCGCACAAGGGGGTGGTGACGGCGGGGGTGGTCTATCTGCCCGCGCTGGACCGGCTGTACACCGCCAGCATCGCAGCCCCTGCGATGAAGGATGGCCAGCCCATTCGGTGCAGCGCCCGGACCGAGGCGCAGGGGGCCAACATCCTGACAACACAGGCAAGTCTTGCGCCCGATCATTGGCCGCGCGGCGTGCCCGACATCAGACGCAGTTTCCGCACCTCGCTGGCCTACCGGCTGTGCCTTGCGGCAGAAGGGCGGCATGACGGCATGCTGACGATGCGCGATGCGTGGGAATGGGACATTGCGGCGGGCAGTCTGATCGCCAGTCGCGCGGGGGCCGTGGTCAGCGACAAGACCGGGGCCGCGTTGCGGTTCAACCAGACACCCCCGCTGGCCAAGGGCGTGATCGCCGCCCCGCCGGGGGTTCATGCCGGGTTCATGGCACTGTTGAACGCATAAGGCCGCCCGAAGGCGGCCTTACATGATCGATCATTCGGACATCAGCGCTTGGCACCTTTCGGGGGCACGAACCGCTTGGAAGTGTCCTTGGCATCCAGACGCGGCGCTGCCGGTTTGGGTTTGCCGAACGGCTTCTTGCCATCAGCGGCCTGAGTCTTGAAACCTGCCGATTTTGCGGGGCCATCCTTGGAAAAGCCCGGCTTCCTGGCATAGGGCTTGGCATCGTCGCCGCGCGGCGCATAGGTGCGCTTTTCGGTGCCTTCCCCATCAGCCTTGGCCTTGTACGGCGCACCTTCAGAAGCATGGCTCTTGAACCCCGCCGCGCGGGCCGGTTTGCCCGCAGCAGCGCCTTGCGATTTGTAGCCCGCCGATTTGAACCCGGTTCCCGCAGGCTTTTCCGCCCCCGCAGCCCAACGCGGCTTTTTCTCGGCATCGTCGCGCTTGGCATAGGGCTTCGGCGCATAGGGTTTTGCCGCATCGTCACGCTTGGCATAGGGCTTCGGTGCCGCCGGACGACGGTCCGCATCCTCACGCTTCACATAGGCTTTGGGCGCACGTTCCGCAGCGGTTGCAGGCACGGCATCGGCCACGTCGGCCACCGGCGACCAGGCTTTGCGCGGGGCCTCATCCTCGTCCACCACACGCGCCGGTTTCGGCGTATAGGCGGGCTTTTCCGCCCGCTCAGGGCGTTCTGCGCGTTCCGGGCGCTCTGCCCGCACAGGCGTTTTGCGCGGCGCGCGTTCGGGGCGGTCCAGCGACGGCTCGCCGGCGATCCGCTCCATGATCAGGCCCTGTTCCAGTTCCATCATCTGGCCAAAACGGCCCGCAGCGCCTTCGGCGATCTGCACATAGGTCACGTCTTCCTGCACGCGGATAGCGCCGATGCCATCCTTGGCAATGCCGCCCGCGTCACAGATCTTTGGCAGCAACCAGCGCGCTTCGGCCCGGCCAGACCGGCCCACCGACAGGCTGAACCAGACCGAGGCCCCAAACTCGCCACGCTCTTTCGGCGCGGAATCCGCCCTGGGGCCAGAGGTTTCCGACAGCACCTCGGGCGCAGACCGCCCCTCGCGCCACATGCGCACGAAACCCGCCGCCACAGCCTCGGGGCCAAAGCGTTCCAGCAGGGCCGAAACCATCGTGGCCTCATCCCCCGGACCCGCCACAAGGGCCGGATGCTCCAGCATCCGCACATCATCGCGCGTCGTCACGTCTTCGGCGCTTGGCGCAGGGCCCCATTCGGCCACGACCTTGGCGCCCTGCAACAGGCGCTGCGCCTTCTTGAATTCCGACGGGGCGACGATCAGCGCCGACACACCCTTTTTGCCCGCCCGGCCCGTACGACCCGACCGGTGCAGCAGCGTTTCCGAATTCGACGGCAGATCGGCATGGATCACCAGTTCCAGCCCCGGCAGGTCGATGCCCCGCGCGGCCACATCCGTTGCAATGCACACCCGCGCACGACCATCGCGCAACGCCTGCAAGGCGTGGGTCCGTTCGGACTGCGACAGCTCGCCCGACAGCGCCACAACCTGAAACCCCCGGTTGCCCATCCGCGCCATCAGGTGGTTGACGTTCACCCGCGTCTTGCAGAACACGATGGCGGTCTGCGCCTCATAGTACCGCAGCGCGTTGAAGATCGCGTGTTCGCGGTCACGCACGGCCACCGACAGCGCGCGGTACTCGATGTCCACATGCTGACGCGCCTCGCCCGCCGTCTGAATGCGCAGCGCATCGCGCTGAAATTCGCGGGCCAACCCGGCGATTTCCTTCGACACTGTGGCCGAGAACATCAGGGTGCGGCGGGTTTCGGGTGCGGCCTGAAGGATGAACTCCAGATCCTCGCGGAACCCCAGATCCAGCATCTCATCCGCCTCGTCCAGCACGGCGGCTTGCAGCCCCGACAGGTCCAGCGAACGGCGCTCGATATGGTCGCGCAGACGGCCGGGGGTGCCGACGACGATATGCGCGCCGCGTTCCAGCGTGCGCTTTTCGGTGCGGTAATCCATGCCACCCACGCAGGTCGCAATCTTGGCCCCGGCGCTGGCATAGAGCCACTCCAGTTCCCGCGCCACTTGCAGCGCCAACTCGCGCGTCGGCGCAATGATCAGCGCGCCGGGGGTGTCGGCGTACAGCAGCTTGTCCTTGCCCGCCATCAGTTCGGGGGCGATGGCGATGCCGAAGGCAACCGTCTTGCCCGACCCGGTCTGTGCCGAGACAAGCAGATCGCGCCCCGCCACATCATCGGTCAGCATCGCGGATTGCACGGGGGTAAGGGACTCATAGCCCTTGGCGGCCAACGCCGCAGCCAGCGGCGCGGCGATCAGTGTCATACTCATGTCTTTGCCCAAATCAGGGGGGCGGCTTATGCGCCCAGTGGTGCCAGAATGGCCGGCACCTGCGTTCCCCTACGGTCGTCAGCCTCCCTGCCGACAACCCCGGAATCATCGGGCCGTGAGGGGCACATACACGGGCACGCACCGCCTGTACAGGGGGCGACGTAGCGTCAGCCTATTCCGGCTTCTGCGCCGCCGCCTTCATCCGCGCCAGCAGGGCCTGCTTCTTGGCAGCTTCGGTCTGCGGCACCTTGGCCGCCCCCTTGGCCTTTGCCTCGGAATGTTTGGGGGTGTTCTTGTCCGCGGCAGCATTGCCGGATTTGCCGTAGTCCATGGGTGGGCCTTTGCATGTCTAATAGCGTGACCAGATGCCCGACTTGGGCGCGCGGCGCAAGTGCCCTACCCCCGCCGCCCCATAAGCTGCGCATAGGGTGGCAGGTCCGGGTCGGCCTTCATCGACTGCACATAGGCGTGTTTCAGGTCGGAGGCTGCGCGCGCCATATCGTCGTAGAAAATCTCGTCGCCCGGCACCAGATCGGCGTCCGGTTTGGCGCGGAAGCGTTTCATTTCGGCCTCCAGCGCCTGAATGACGATGACAAGCGTGCTGTCGTTGATCTCGGCCATCTGCCGCTCCTATTTCGCCAGTGCAACCTGACGCACCACGGCATTGCGGGCAAAGTTGTCAAGCGCGCCTTTCAAGGCGTCGACCGTCATCGGCACCCGAGGTTCGATCTGGTAATGCGCGGCGCGGACGGTGCCTGCGCGGTTCCACTTGCGCTCGCCGCCACCAGTGATCACCAGACTGTCGGGGTATTCGGTGCCGTCCGGCACATGAAAATACTTGAAGAACCCGAAGCCCAGCATCCCTTCGGCATCGTGCATCGAGGTGCCACCGCCGGGCTGCACTTCGCGCTCGCCGGTGGTGGGGTTGGTGGCATAGGTCACGTCGGCGCGGCTGGTGCGTTCCTGACCGCCAGCGAAATAGCTGGTGTCGGTCCAGCGCGGGTCCAGCAGCGACTCTTTGGGTTCGCCCGACACCACGAAGGGCGGCGTGATGCCATCCTTGTGCAGGGCGCGGTACAGGTTGATATCGGTTTGCGGCATAAAGGCCTCGGGGCAAAATCAATCCAGACGGTCTGGCCCACCAAACCACGGGCCGCAGACTCAGACCCTATGTCAGCACGCTGCAATCACAAAGTCTGATTTTGCAGGGCCTACGCGGCCAGAATCCCCTCGCTTACCGCCGACAGCGCCAGTGCCGCCGCCCCATGCGCCCAGAGCAGATCGCCCCAGGCGTGAATCTCGATCGGCGGGCGCGGGCGGCCCGAGTTGATCACCAGATTGTCCATCTCGGCCAAAGTCTCGGCGGCATAGAGATAGTCGTAGCGCATCCTCTCGCCCGACAGGATGATCAGCGCGGGGTCGAACAGGTTGATCACGTTCGACAGCCCGACCGCCAGATAGCGCCCCGCCCGGCGAAAGATCGACCGGGCGGTCGCGTTGCCGGCCTTGGCGTGGTCGTAGAGGCTCTCCAGCAGCACGGCGATGCTCTGGCCTTCCTTGTGCCCCCAGTTCAGCGCCGTCGTGGCCTCGCGCGCCAGGGCATAGTCTGCCACATAGGCCTCAAGGCACCCCCGCTGGCCGCAGCGGCACAAGGCCCCGTCCAGTTGCACCTTGGTATGGCCCAACTCCATCCCCAGCCGTTGCGCGCCGCGATAGATGCGGTGGTTCATCACAAAGCCCATGCCCACCCCGTGCTCGATCGTGACCACGGCGAAATCCGACAGCGCCCGCCCCGCGCCGAACCACAGTTCGGCCATGGCCACCAGATTGGCGTCGTTATCGATCGTCACCGGCAGTCCGACGCGGGCGCCGACCACCGCGGCCAGCGGCACGCCGCGTTCGGTCAGCACCGATGACCACAGCACCACCCCTTCGGCCACATCGACAAAACCCGGCACGCCCATGCCAATGGCTGACAGATCGGACCGGTCAATCCCGGCTTTGGCACAGACCCGGCCCAGCAACACCTCGACCGCATCGACCAGTTCCAGCACGGTCATCGGCCCCGGCTTGCGGGGGATCACGTCATCGGCAATCAGGTTGCCCGCGAAATCGACGATCACGGCGGTATGTTCGCGGTCTGACAGCTTCATCCCCGCCACCCGGTGGGCCTGCGCGCGCACGCCCAGGGCCACGGCAGGCCGCCCCCGCCCGGCATCGCCGTCACGCGGGGCCGCCACCTCCTCGATCAGTCCGGCCTCGATCAGTTCTGACGTGATGGTGGTGACAGAGGCCGGGCTGACCCCCAGATCCTTGGCCACCTGCACCCGCGGAATCAGGCCCGCCGATCTGACCCGTTCAAACACCTGCTGACGCAGCGGGCGCAGCGTATCGGACAGCGGCGGAATCAGCGGACCGACCCCCTTGCGCCCATCCTCTCGCTGCGGCTGCACCTGCATTTATTCGGCCCTCAAAGAAAAAATCATACGCATTCCTACAATCTCGCCCGAAAATTGCTGCACGGCAGCATAAATTGGACTGATTGTTAGGCGATGTCAGCTTTGCCCACAATTTTTATTTTGACAACTGAATTTATTCGCGGCATTTTCGCGGCGTGCCGACGAATCTGTCGGACCGGCCATGCGCTGGCCGCATCCATAGGGAGGATACTCATGCGTAATGCAATCATCATCGCCGTCATCGCGGCGGCAGGATTCTCGTCGGCGGCTTTGGCTGAAGGCAAGAAGATCGGCGTGTCCTGGGCACAGTTCCAGGAAGAGCGCTGGAAGATCGACGAAGCAGCCATGAAGGCCGCCATCGAAGCCGCAGGCAACGAATATGTCTCGGCGGATGCCCAGTCTTCGGCCGAAAAGCAGCTTTCCGACGTGGATGCGCTGATTTCGCAGGGCGTGGATGCGCTGATCATCAACGCATGGGACAAGGACGCCATCGGGCCGGCCATCGAAAAGGCCGCGGCAGAGGGTATTCCGGTCGTCGGTTATGACCGTCTGATCGAAGATGCGCGCACCTTCTATCTGACCTTCGACAACGTCGGCGTGGGCCGGATCATCGCGCAGGAAGTGTTCGCCGCAGCCCCCAAAGGCAACTATGCGATCATCAAGGGCGACCCCGGTGATCCGAACGTCGGCTTCCTGCGGGCTGGCATGGAAGAAGTGATCGGTGCGGCCGTGGCGTCGGGCGACATCAAGATCGTCGGCGAAGCAAACTCGGACGGCTGGAAGCCCGAGAATGCCCAGAAGAACATGGAACAGATCCTGACCGCCAACGACAACGCCGTGGACGCCGTTCTGAGCCAGAACGACGGCATGGCCGGTGGTGCGGCTGCCGCACTGGCAGCGCAGGGCCTGAACGTGCCTCTGGGTGGTCAGGACGGCGACCTTGCCGCCATCAACCGTGTGGCCCGTGGCACCCAGACCGTTTCGGTCTGGAAAGACGCGCGCCAACTGGGCAAGGCCGCAGGCGAGATCGCCTCGGCACTGGCGGCTGGCGGGGCCTTGGACGCGGTTGCCGGCGCAACCAAGTTCTCGGGCGGCGAAAAGGGCGTTGAAATGAACGCCATCCTGCTGGCTCCGACCCCGCTGACCAAGGCCAACCTGAACGTGGCCATCGACGCGGGCCACATCACCAAGGAACAGGCCTGCGAAGGCGCTGTGGCTGGCGTGACGGGCTGCGAGTAATCGCGACCTCAGGGCGCCGGGTTTTCCCGGCGCCCGCTTTCTTTCGTCCGGGATCAGGCCACCGCGCCGCCCGGTTCCGCCGCCCCGGCACCGGCATGAGCAGGGGATGGACAATAGGTCCATCATGCCCGCCGCCGTGCGGCACAGATCCTCAGACAGGGTGGACGAGGACATGACAGACAATACGAACAAGACAGCTTTGGCTGACACAGGCCTCGGTCCGGTCGGCCGGTTCCTGCGCGCGACAGAGATCGACACCCGGCTTCTGGGCATGTTTGGTGCCCTGCTGATGATCTGGGTCGGCTTTCACGTCTATGGCGCGCTGGTGCTGGGCGAAGGCTCTTTCCTGACCGCGCGCAACCTGTGGAACCTGTCGGTGCAGACCGCCTCCATCGGGATCATGGCGACCGGGATGGTGCTGGTCATCATCACCCGCAACATCGATCTTTCGGTGGGGTCCATCGTCGGTGTGACGGGCATGTACATGGGCCTGTTGCAGGTCGAATGGCTGCCGCAGATTCTGGGCCTTGGCCATCCGGCCATCTGGATCGTCACCGTCATTTTCGGCATCGTGCTGGGGGCGCTGATCGGCGCGCTGCAGGGCGGCATGATCGCCTATCTGTCGATCCCGTCCTTCATCGTCACGCTTGGCGGGTTGCTGGTCTGGCGCGGGGTGGCCTTTCTTGCTGCGGACGGGCGCACGATCTCGCCGGTCGATTCCACCTTTGCGCTGATCGGCGGCGGGCCGTACGGGGCCATCGGGGCCACCGGAAGCTGGATCGTGGCCGCCATCATGGCCGCCGGGGTGATCTGGCTGGTGGTGAATGGCCGCGCCAAGCGCAAGCAGCACGGCTTTCCGCTGCGCCCGGTCTGGGCCGAATGGTTCATGGGCATCCTTGGCGTCGGCCTGATCCTGATTGCCACGCTGGTCGTCAATTCCTATCCTTGGCCCAAGGGCATTCTCAAACAATACTATGACACGCTTGGGCTGCCGGTTCCCGAAGGGGTCTTCATCAGCCACGGCTATGCCTATCCCGTGCTGATCCTTGCGGTTGTCGCCATCGGCATGACC
The DNA here is from genome assembly GCA_040385825.1 of Pseudomonadota bacterium. GTDB lineage: Bacteria > Pseudomonadota > Alphaproteobacteria > Rhodobacterales > Rhodobacteraceae > JANNNF01. The sequence goes on from JAZKGQ010000033.1 coordinate 15,224, forward strand.
ATTCTGATGACCCGCACCCGGTTTGGCCGCTATGTCTTTGCCATCGGCGGCAACCCCGAGGCTGCGGCCCTGTCGGGCATCAACACCCGTGCGATGACGGTCAAGATCTTTGCCCTGATGGGCGGGCTTGCCGGGCTGTCGGGGGTCATCGCCTCGGCCCGCCTGAACTCGGCCACCAACGCGCTTGGCGATCTTGACGAACTTTACGTCATCGCCTCGGCCGTGGTGGGCGGCACCTCGCTGGCGGGGGGCGTGGGCACCATCTATGGCGCGATCATCGGCGCGCTGGTGCTGGTTTCGTTGCAGACCGGCATGGTGCTGATCGGCTTTGGCGACGGGTCATACCGCAAGATCGTGATTGGCGCGGCACTGGTCATCGCAGTCTATCTCGACATCCTCTACCGCAAGAAAATCAAGTGAGGGGGAACACCATGGCAAACTCAGGCACTCCGCTGGTCGAACTTCGCGACATCTCTATCTCCTTCGGCGGCATCAAGGCGGTCGATAACGTGACCGTTGACCTTTACCCCGGCGAGGTGGTGGGCCTTCTGGGCCACAACGGCGCGGGCAAATCGACGCTGATCAAATGTCTGTCCGGGGCCTACAAGGCCGACAGCGGCGACATTCTGATCAATGGTCAGAAGGTCGAGATCAACAATCCCCGCGACGCCCGCACGCAGAACATCGAAACGATCTATCAGACGCTGGCCCTGGCCGACAACCTTGATGCGGCCTCGAACCTGTTTCTGGGGCGTGAACTGGTCGGGCGCGGCGGCTTTGTGGACGATTCCGCGATGGAGGCCGAAACCCGCAAGATCATGAAGCGGCTGAACCCCAACTTCCGCAAGTTCAGCGTTCCGGTATCGGCCCTGTCGGGCGGGCAGCGCCAGTCGGTGGCCATCGCGCGGGCGGTGTATTTCAACGCGAAAATCCTGATCATGGACGAACCCACCGCCGCCCTTGGCCCGCATGAAACCCAGATGGTGTCGGACCTCATTCAGGAGCTGAAGGCCCAGGGTCTGGGCATTTTCCTGATCGAGCATGACATCCACAACGTGATGAAGCTGTGCGACCGTGCATCTGTGATGAAGAACGGCCAGTTGGTCGGCACGGTGAACGTGAATGAAGTCACCGACGAAGACATCCTTGGCATGATCATCCTTGGCAAGAAACCGGCAAAGGCTGCGTGATGTACATTGGGCTTGATCTGGGAACGTCCGGTCTGAAGGGCGTTCTCATCGACGATACACAGCGCGTGCTGGCCGAGGCGACAGCGCCCCTGACCGTGCAGCGCCCGCAGGAAGGCTGGTCGGAACAATCGCCGTCCGACTGGATCAGGGCGGCGGAATCGGTGCTGGATGCGCTGTCGGCGCAGGGGTTCGGGGCCGTCAAGGGCATTGGCCTGTCCGGTCACATGCACGGGGCAACCCTGCTGGACGCCGCCGATCAGGTGCTGCGGCCCTGCATCCTGTGGAATGACACCCGCAGCCATGTTGAAGCTGCCGAGTTGGACGACGACCCGATGTTCCGCCGCATCACCGGCAACATCGTGTTTCCGGGCTTTACCGCGCCGAAACTGGTCTGGGTGCAGCGGCATGAACCGCAGGTATGGGCGCGCGTCGCCAAGATCCTGCTGCCGAAGGATTATCTGCGCCTCTGGCTGACCGGCGACCATGTGGCCGAAATGTCCGATGCGGCAGGCACGTCCTGGCTGGATACCGGGGCGCGCGACTGGTCGGATGGCCTTTTGTCGGCCACCGGCCTGACCCGTGCCCAGATGCCCCGGTTGGTGGAAGGGTCCGAAGCCTCCGGCACCCTGCGCGCCGAACTGGCGTCCCGATGGGGCCTTGGGCGGGACGTGATCGTGGCAGGCGGGGGCGGCGACAATGCCGCCGCTGCCGTGGGTGTGGGCGTGGTTCGCGCGGGCGAGGCGTTCGTGTCGCTTGGCACCAGCGGCGTGCTCTTTGCCGCCAATGACGGCTATCAGCCCGATCCCGCCACTGCCGTTCACACCTTCTGCCACGCCCTGCCCGGAACCTGGCACCAGATGGGGGTGATCCTTGCCGCGTCCGATGCGCTGAACTGGTACGCCCAGCTGGTGGGGCAGGATGCCGCCACCCTGACGGGTGAGCTCGGGCCCCTGCAAGCCCCGGCCAAGACCACCTTCCTGCCCTATCTGGGCGGCGAGCGCACGCCGCTGAACTCTGCCGCCATCCGGGGTGCGTTCACGGGCCTCGAACACGCCACCGACCGCGCCGCGGGCACGCGCGCCGTGCTGGAAGGCGTCGCCTTCGCCTTTCGTGACAGCCGCGATGCACTGGCAGCCACCGGCACCAAGCTGACCCATGTGCTGGCGGTTGGCGGCGGGGCCAAGTCCGACTACTGGCTGCGCGCCATCGCCACCGCCCTGAACTGCCCGATCCAATTGCCCGTCGCGGGGGATTTTGGCGGCGCGTTCGGTGCCGCCCGTCTGGCCATCATGGCCGCCACCGGGGCGGGGGCAGAGATTGCCACCCTGCCCAGGATCGCCCGCCAGATCGACCCCGATCTGGCCCTGACTGACGCGTTCGATGCGGGCCATGCCCGCTACCGCGCCGCCCAAACCGCTATAAAGGCCCTGACATGACCGATTTTTTCCAAGGCATCCCCGCAATCAAGTTCGAGGGCACCGCCAGCACTAACGAATTTGCCTTCCGCCACTACAACCCCGATGAAGTCATTCTGGGCAAGCGGATGGAAGATCACCTGCGCTTTGCCGTCGCCTACTGGCATTCCTTCGCATGGCCGGGCGGCGACCCCTTTGGCGGTCAGACCTTTGACCGCCCGTGGTTTGGCGAGACGATGGCGCTTGCCCGCCTGAAGGCCGATGTGGCGTTCGAGATGTTCGATATCCTCGGCACGCCGTTCTATGCCTTCCACGACGCCGACATGCGCCCCGAAGGTGCGACCTTTGCCGAATCCAAGCGCAATCTGGACGAGATGGTCGAGTATCTGGCGCAAAAGCAGGAAGGCCATAAGGCCAAACTGCTGTGGGGCACGGCGAACATGTTCTCGCACAGGCGCTGGATGTCGGGCGCCGCCACCAACCCCGACCCCGATGTCTACGCCTATGCCGCCGCCACCGTGCAGGCGAACATGGATGCGACGCACAAGCTGGGCGGGCAGAACTATGTCTTGTGGGGCGGCCGCGAAGGCTATGAAACCCTGCTGAACACCGACCTTGCGGCAGAACGCAAACACGCAGGGCGGTTCTTGCAGCAAGTCGTTGAATACAAACACAAGATCGGCTTCAAGGGCGCGATCCTGATTGAACCAAAACCGCAGGAACCGTCCAAGCACCAGTACGATTACGACGTGGCCACCGTCTACGGCTTCCTCAAGGAATTCGGGTTGGAAAAGGAAGTTCAGACCAATATCGAACAGGGCCACGCCATTCTTGCAGGCCATTCCTTCGAGCATGAAATCGCCCTTGCCGCCGCGCTTGGCATCTTTGGGTCGATCGACATGAACCGGAACGACTATCAGTCCGGCTGGGATACCGACCAGTTCCCGAACAACCATGCCGAAAAGGCGGTGGCCTTCTATGAAATCCTGAAAGCAGGCGGTTTCACAACCGGCGGCGTCAACTTTGACGCCAAGATCCGCCGTCAGTCGCTGGACCCCGCCGATCTGATCCTTGCCCATGTCGGCGGGATGGACACCTGCGCCCGCGCCCTGAAAGCCGCAGCAAGCCTGATGGACAGCGGCGAGATGGAGGCCGCGAAAGCCGACCGTTACGCCGGGTGGCAGACCCCCGCCGCGCAAGCCATGCTGAAAGGCAGCCTGGAACAGGCCGCCGCCCGCGTGACCGCCGAAGGGCTGGAACCGCAGCCGAAATCGGGCCGTCAGGAACGGCTGGAAAACATGTGGAACAAATACGTCTGAGGAGACTGCCATGCTGAACCGCCGCCGTGTTCTGGGACTTGCCGCTGCCGCCTTGTCGGTGTCTGCCCTGCCCGCGGTGGCGGCTTCGCCCCCCGCCAACCCGACCGGGGTGATGACCCAGTGGTATCGCCTTGTGCTGGAACTGATCCGCCACACCGCGACGCAGACGCCGCCCGTCGCCAGCCGTGCGATGGCCTATGTGGGGGTCACGATTTACGAATCCCTCGCCACCGGCAACCCGGCGATGACCACACTGGCCGGGCAGTTGAACGACCTGACGCCGACCCCCACCCGCCCCGATGCCCTGCATGACGAGGCTTTGGTGGTGCATGGCGCGATGACAGCCGCCATCCGGCATTTCTTTGGCAACACCGGCCCCACCGGCCAGCGCGCGATGAACGCGGTGGAACGCCAGTTGACCGCTGATCTGACCGCCGGCCTGCCCGCCGATGTGGTGGACCGCAGCCTGGCCCATGGGCAGGCGGTGGCCGCACATATCATCGCCTGGGCCGCCACGGACGGCGGGGCCAATGTCGAAAACATGGGCTTCCCGCTGAACTGGACGCTGACGCAAGGCCCCTCGCACTGGGTTCCGACCAGCAAGGTGGCGCTGCAACAGGCCCCGCTGCTGCCCGACTGGGGCAAGAACCGACCCTTCGCTATGCCCAAAGGCATGGATATGGCCTGCGGCCTGCCCGCCCCGCCGGAATACAGCGAAGACCCGGCCTCGGAATTCTTCCTTCAGGCCAAAGAGGTTTACGACACCAGCCTGGCCCTGACCGACCAGCAAAAGGCCATCGCGCGGTTCTGGTCGGATGATCCGATGCTGTCCTCGACCCCGCCGGGCCATTGGCTCTACATCGTCGTGGACTTGATCAAGACCACCGGGATGGAAGCCCCCCGCGCCGCCGATCTGCTGGCCCGTATCGGCGTCTCTGTGGCCGATGCCTTCATCGCCTGCTGGGCCAGCAAGGTGCGATATGATCTGCTGCGCCCGATCACCTATATCAAGCGGGTGATCGATCCCAAATGGGAACCCCTGCTGAACACGCCGCCCTTCCCGGAATACCCTTCGGGCCATTCCACCCAATCGGGGGCGGCCGCCGTGGTGCTGACCGCGTTCTTCGGCGAGGGGTACAGCTTTCTCGACACCACCAACGCCGATGAGGGCATGAAAGGCCGCGACTATCCGTCCTTCATGGCCGCCGCCGAAGAAGCCGGGATTTCCCGCCTGTACGGCGGCATCCATTTCCGCGCCGCCATCGAGGCCGGCTTGCGCCAGGGCTATTGCACCGGTGCCTATACTGTCGCGTTGAGGACATTGTGATGCGCACCGCCCTGATCCTGTCGCTACTTGCCAGCCCCGCCACCGCCCAGACCATCCCCCTGTTCGCGGACGAAACCGCCAGCTCCGGCCTGACCCACAGCTTTACCGGCGAATGGGAACAGATCGTCGGCGGCGGCGTCGCCACCTTTGACTGCAACGGCGACGCCAGGCCCGAAATGCTGCTGGCGGGCGGCACCGCCCCCGCCAGCCTGTGGCTGAACGCCAGCACGGCAGATGCGCTGACCTTCACCAAAGCGGAAAGCGGGGCCGAACTGACCGAAGTGGCCGGGGCCTATGCGCTGGACGTGGACAGCGACGGCATCACCGACCTTGCCCTGCTGCGGGTCGGCGAAGACGTTCTGATGCGCGGCTTGGGGGATTGCAAATTCGCCCGCGCGAATGAGGATTGGGGGTTCAGCGGCGGCGACGCTTGGTCCACCGCCTTTGCCGCCATGTGGGAAAAGGGCGCCACCCTGCCCACTCTTGCCATCGGAACCTACATCGACCGCAAGGAAGAAGCCTTTCCCTGGGGCAACTGCACCGACAACAGCCTCTACCGCGCGGCAGAGGGCAAATATACTGCGCCATTCCCGCTGAAACCCAGCTTCTGCGCCCTGTCGATGCTGTTCACCGACTGGAACCGGTCTGGCACACCGTCGCTGCGGGTGTCCAACGACCGCGAATATTACAAGGGGGGCCAAGAACAGTTGTGGCACGTCACCCCCGGTGCCGACCCCACCCCCTACACCGACAAGGAAGGCTGGGCGCGCCTGCGCATCTGGGGCATGGGCATCGCCAGCCGCGACATCAACGGCGACACCTATCCGGATTACTTCCTGACCAGCATGGCCGACAACAAGCTGCAAAGCCTGGCCAACACTGATGCTGCCGCTGGCCCCCTCGTGCCGAAATACGCCGATATCGCCTTTGCCAAGGGGGTAACGGCGCATCGCCCCTATACCGGGCCGGACCTGAAACCCTCGACCGGCTGGCACGCCCAGTTTGGCGATGTGAACAACGATGCCCTGCCCGATCTGTTCGTGGCCAAGGGCAATGTCTGGGAAATGCCGGACTTTGCCATGCAAGACCCCAACAACCTGCTGCTGCAAACCGCCGAGGGCAAATTCGTCGAATCCGGCGACAAGGCCGGTGTCGCGTCAATGTTGCAGGGCCGCGGGGCGGCTTTGACCGATTTCAATGCCGATGGCGCGGTCGATCTGGTGGTGGTCAACCGCAACGGCCCGACCGAGCTTTGGCGCAACAGCGGCCCTGTCGCCAACTGGATAACCGTCGATCTGGACCAGCCCGCCCCGAATGTCGATGCCATCGGGTCCTGGATCGAGGTCCGCATCGGCGAGGCCATCCAGCGGCAGGAAATCACCGTCGGCGGCGGCCATGCGGGCGGCACCTACGGCCCCGCGCATTTCGGGCTTGGCACGGCCACCAAGGCCGAGGTCCGGGTGATCTGGCCCGATGGCACGGCAAGCGACTGGCAAACCCTGCCCGCCAACGCGCCCGCCACAATCAGCCGCCCCTGATTTCACAGTGGCCCAAATATCCTCGGGGGTCCGGGGGCAGACAGCCCCCGGCGATTTCACCCGGCGCGCGGCCCGGATGGCGCGCTCAGTTCGGCATTCACCGCAGCCCCCAGAAGCACGGTCCAGACGCTCAGGTACAGCCACATCAGCAGCGCGATCACTGCACCGATCGACCCGTAAATCCGGTTGTAGCTGTTGAAATTCGCCAGATACGCGGAAAAGGCAATCGACACGCCGGCCCAGGCCAGCGCCGCAATCACCGTGCCGGGGCTGACCCAGGGGTCGCGCATCGCCCCCACATTCGGCCCATAGCGGTACAGGATGCCCAGACAGGTCAGCACCAGCAGGAACATGGCCCCCCAGGGCAGATAGGTCAGCAGCACCGCCTCTACCGCGCCAAGCGAGAACAGGTTCAGCACCAGCGGCACCACCACAACCGTACACAGCGCCACGATGAACGCCACGATCAGCGCCGCCGTCATGGCAAAATCCACCGCCCAACCCCACAGCCAGGACCGGGGCTGCGCGCGATGGACCACATCCATCCCCTGGATCAGCGCCGCCACACCGGCCCGCGCCGAATACAGCGCAATCGCCAGCGACAGGCCGGTGGCCCAGCCCAGCCGCGCCCGCGGCGTCTGCATCAGGCCCACCACCTGATCATGCAGCAGCTTGGCCACATCGGTCGGCAAGAACCGCTCGGCCACCGCCAGATAGCCGCTGATCACGGCAGGATCGGCCACCATGCTCCAGATCGAAACGGTGGCGGTCAGGCCGGGAAACACGGCGAACATGGCGTAGAAGGCCACCCCGGCGGCAATCAGCCCGAAATGGCTGTCGCCCATCCGGCCCCAGACGGCCCCACCAAACCGCCACATGCCCCGCATTGCCGCCCTTTCCGCATCCCCGATGCGCTGATCTTAGCCCGCCCGCCCCGATCTGCCAGCGCAATCGCAGAGGCAGCCCCTGACTTCCCGCCACCGCCGCGCTATGTTGCGCCAAAGACCAAACCCCGAGGACGCAATGCCCTATACCCCTGCCGACACCCGCTATGACACCATGGCCTACCGCCGCTGTGGCACCTCGGGCCTGATGCTGCCCGCCATCAGCCTTGGCCTGTGGCACAACTTCGGCCACGACACTCCGCATGAGGTCAAACGCGCCATCTGCCAGACGGCCTTCGACCTTGGCATCACCCATTTCGATCTTGCCAACAACTATGGCCCCCCACCCGGTTCCGCCGAGGAAGCATTTGGCGAGATCCTGAAAACCGATTTCCGCAGCCACCGGGATGAGCTGATCATCTCCTCCAAGGCCGGCTACCGGATGTGGGATGGCCCTTACGGCGAATGGGGCAGCCGCAAGAACCTGATCGCGTCCTGTGACCAAAGCCTGAAACGCATGGGGCTGGAGTATGTCGACATCTTCTATTCCCACCGCGTCGACCCCGACACCCCGCTGGAAGAAACCATGCAGGCGCTGGACCATATCGTGCGGTCTGGCCGGGCGCTGTATGTGGGGATCTCCAGCTACAATTCGGCCCGCACGCGCGAAGCCCATGCCATCCTGAAATCGCTTGGCACGCCCTTGCTGATCCACCAGCCCAGCTATTCCATCCTGAACCGTTGGGTCGAAACCGATGGGCTGAAGGACACGCTGGCCGATCTGGGTGTGGGGTCCATCGCCTTTACCCCCTTGGCGCAAGGCATCCTGACCAAGAAATACCTGCGCGGCATCCCCGACGGATCGCGCGCCGCACAGGGCAAAAGCCTGGACCCCGCCACCATCACCGACCGCGCCCTGGCATCCGTCCGCGCGCTGGACGACATGGCACAGGCACGCGGCCAGACCCTGGCGCAGATGGCGCTGGCCTGGGTGCTGCGCAACGGCGGCATCACCACCGCCCTGATCGGTGCCTCCAGACCCGAACAGGTCACTGACTGCGCCGGGGCCATCGCCAACCTGACCTTCACCGCAGACGAGCTGACCCGCATCGACGCGATATCCGAAGAAAAGGACATCAACCTCTGGGCAAAGTCCTCCTCCGACTGACCCCCTAAAACTTGACTGAAACTTGCATCCTCTGTGCCCAAATATCCCACAGGGGGAGACAGATTGGCGGCCGCCAATCTGTCGTGGGGGACGTGAAGTCCCCCGGCGTTGGTAAGAAATGCCCGTCGCCGGGCGGGGGGGACGTGACGCCCCCCGCCCGGCTGGTCATGAAATCCGCCCCTTCATCAACTGCTCCAGATCGCCGCCATAGCGCGCGATCAACCCGGCGCGGCGCAAGGTCATCGCCGGGTAGTCGGGATCATCCCGGATCAGCGCCAGACTGAAATCCGGCTCGGCGCGCTGCAGGTTGCGCAAGACGCGGGCGGCCTTTTCGCGGGCACCTGCGGCCAGATACAGAAACAGCAACGGCCGCATCGCGCCGCGAAAGGTGGGGGATCGGTAATGCGCGGCCTCGCAATGGGCGGTCGCCACATCGTACATGCCGGCCCGGATCGCCGCCAACCCCGACAGCGATTCCCACCAGTGGACATAGCTGGTGCGCGCCGCAATCTCGGCCCCGGTGCGGGCGGCGGCCAGCGCATCGGCAAACTGCCCCGCCCGGATCATCGCCCCGGCCTGCGCGGCATAGCCAAAGGCGTTGAACGGGCTGAGCGCAACGGAATCGCGCGCCAGCACCGTGCCTGCCTCGGGGTTTTCATCGACCATCACCCGCACGGCAGACACCAGCGCCAGCACCAGCGGATTGGCGCGCGACAGTTCCAGCGCCTTGCGGGCATAGGCGTCGGCCTCCTCGGTCAGACGCGTCTGATCGGGTTCGGTGCGTTCGACATACATGATCTGCCGCACCAGCGACCGCCAGGCATAGGCGCGGGCAGAAGGGGCGATGGCCAGCGCCTGCACCAGCATGTCATCGGCATCGCGCAGGCGGGCGGCGTCATAGCTGAACATCTCGGGCAGGGCGCGGGCGATCAGGGCATTGGCCCGCCACGCCCCGCCCAGGCCCGCGCTCAGCCGCGGCACATGCGACAGCGCGGCCTCGGCGGCCTGAAACACCAGCGACGGGAAGGTGCCGCCGCTGATGAAATCGGCCTGCGCCATCGGCAAGGTGACCCGCTGGTTCCAGATCGCCTGATTGTGCGACAGGGTGGACAGGCTGACCAGAATATGGATGCGGTCGCCGATCTGCGCGCCCTCGACATGCAGCAGCATGCCTTCGGGCGGCAGGTCGGGTGGCAGGGCCGCACCGCCTGCGCCGAACGTGTCGATATGGGCAAACTCGGCCATCAGGCGGCCAATGCTGTCGGCCAGCGCCATGCCCATGAAACTGCCCACCCCGGCAGGCAGGCTGCCCAGCCGGATCACGAAGGGCATCCGCGCAGGCATCTGCGCCACGGGGGGGGCGGCGGCGGGGGGCACCACCACCACACGCGGCACCGCAAAGACCGTATCGATCCGCGCGCGTTCGTCGCGCAACCAGTCGACAAAGGCCTGATCGACGATGTCGATGCCTTCCAGAAACTCGCGCCCCGCCATCAACGAGGCCGTCACCGCCGCCGCATCCTGCAAATCAGTGCTCACCTCGGCCAGCCGTATCGAATCGCGGTCGGCGTGCAGCAGGTCTGCGCCATCGCCCATGGCCCGGCGAATATCCATCAGGGCCTGACGCAGGCTGCCGCTGGCCTGTTCGGGGGCGCGGTCGGACCAGAGCTTGGCCTCCAGCCAGCGGCGGGTGCGGCGCCTGTCCGGGGTCTGGCACAACATGGCCAGCAGCGCCCGCGATTTTGCCCCGCGGGGCGTGCAATCGCGCCCCAGGCTGTCGCGCATCTCGAACACGCCCACGAGGCGAATTTGCATCCTTGATCCCATGCTTCAGGTCAGACCGACCATAGCGCAGCGCCGCCAATGTGCAAACGCCGTGAAATCTTCGTTAAAGCGCGGCGCAGAGCCGAACGGGCCCTTTGAGAATTGGGGAATTGGCGGCACTCTGGGTCCATTGGGGGGCCTGTTGGGCGGCCAGTTTGGTCAGGAGCGTTTCATGTCGGTGTTTGGCAATCACGGAAATCACGGCAACCATGGCAACCATGGAAATCACGGCAACCATGGTAACCATGGCAATCATGGGAACCACGGCAACCATGGCAGTCACGCGGGCGGCGGGGCCTCGCCCGCGCTGACCCATGCCCTGGCCCAGACTGCCGAGGCCCTGATGGGCTATTGGGATGGCACCGTCCCCCCCCGCCCGCATATTGCCGCCGACCCCTTTGTCCGGCTGCTGCGGATGCAGCCCGACGCCCGCATGGCGACCCTGATGCAAGAGGCCATGTCGCTGTACGCCGTGGTGCCGAAGGGGGCAGGCTATGCCTTGCGGGCAAGCCGGGCCGCAGATCGGCCCACAGATCGGCCCACAGAGTCGGCAGACAAAGAAACGGGCGCCGGCCTGGTCGTGCATCTGACCCCGCCAAATGCCGCCAAGACCGCAGCCCAGATGGCCGATCTGCGCAGCGCGATGGATCTGCGCGCCGACCGGATGACCGAGATCCTGGTGCAGCAGACCGACCTTCTGTCGTTCTTCGGCGCGCAGCAGATGCTGGTGGGCAGCCGCAAGGCCGCGACCATGCTGCTGTTGCAGGCCCTGATGGCCGGGCTGATCCCGCAGGAAATGCGGATCAAGCATTTTTGCTCGACCCCCCGCCCGATCGAGCTGTGGCCGCAGATCCAGCCGATGATCCAGACCCCCGGCCATTCGGCCTACCCTTCCGGCCATGCGACCGAAGCCTTTGCCTTTGCCAGCCTGATCGCCGCCCTGCGGCTGGCCGGCAGCGGGGTTGCCGCCGCAGATCTGATCCCGGCGCTGCTGGCCAGGCTGTTGCCGGTGATGGTGTCGGCCTCGACAATGGACCAGGATGTCTTGCTGTTCCGTCTGGCGGCGCGGATTGCCGACAACCGCACTGTGGCGGGGGTGCATTACCCGGTGGATTCCGCCCATGGCGGGCTGTTCGGCCTGGGGGCGACGCTGGCCTTCATCGGGCATTGCCTGGGCGGCGGGGAGGGGATCAAGGTGCCGACATGGCAGGCCGATGCCGAGGATTGGCCGGGTGATTTCACGCTGCGCAAATGGTGTGCCGCCCTGGGGGATGCGCCGGATCGTGGCTGGCGGCGCAAGCCGGTCGCCCTGGCCAAGGCCGAGGACTGGCATCTGCTGCCCCTGCTGTGGACTGCCGCTGTGGCAGAATGGGGCCCGCTGCCGGTGCCGCCGATCCTGCTCTGATCCGACGGGGGGCCGTTACGCCATTTTGCCGTTACGCCGGCACCCCAGACCTCAGCACCCCTGCCCCCAGCACTGGCGACAGCGGCCCCGCCGCGGTCGGGCCCAGCAGGGCCAGCCGTTCGGCGGCGGCGGTCCGCAGATGCGGCGGCGTGGTCAGGAAATACAGCGCCAGCCGCCGGGTGACCTGCGGGGCGGCGGCACTGGTGCCCGAGATCCGCGCAACCGACCCCGACAGAACCCCCGCAGCCCGCAGCCCGGACAGGATCATGCCATCATCCCCCCGCGCCGCCAGAGACGGCCCCGCCGATTCGTCCGGGCGGCTCAGATGTACCGCCCCCGAGGCCGAATAGCGGCTGGCGCGATAGCCGCCCGGCTGACCGGGGCACGGGCGCGCCGCCCCGACAAAATACAGCGACGGATGATCCGCCCCCGCAAAAGCCACCGCCGTACCTTCGCGCGTGACCGGGCAGCCCGGTTCCTGGCCCGCCAGCACGGGCGCGGTGAAATCGCGTGTCTCGTCATCCCAGTCCCAGCCATCGGGATGGTCCAGCCAGCTTTGCCGCCCCAGAATGCGATAGCCGGACGGCGTGTCATCGCGCTGAACCCTTGCTGTCAGCCGCACCGGCTCGGCGGTCAGGGTCACCACCTCGATGCGCCACAGCCCTGACGGAGCCAGTGCCGCAGGGCCAATGCCCGCCGAGGGCGCAAGCGTCAGATGCAGCAGGTCATGGTCGGCCTCTTGCCCCGAAACGATGGCCGCCACCGGCCCCTGCGGCGTGTTCAGCCGGTGGCCCTCGCCCGCCATGGGCCAGTCCAGATCAATGCGTGGCAGGCCTGACCCCACCGGCGGCACCAGCCCGACCCGCAGCCCGATATGATTGCCCTTGCCCACCCGCAGTTCAAGAAAGCTGGGGGTGTGGTCGTCCGGCAGCAAGCGCCAGTCCAGATGCAGCGGCGCTGCCCTGCGGAAATCGGTGCGCGCCACCAGCCGCTGACGGCGCGCATTGCCGTAGGCGGCAACAATCCGCACCTCGGCCCCCCCGGCCATGCGGGCGTGGCGGGCGATTTCATGGCGCATCCAGTCGGCCAGAAAGGCCGTCTCGTCGCCCGGTCCGGCCAAAGACCCCAGCGACAGGTTGATCACCACCACCGGCACGCGGCCATCGCCTTGTGCGGATTGCAAGACCTGCGCGAGAATCCAGCGTATGCCCTGCGCCACATAGCCTTCCAGCCGCCGCCCGCTGCTGTCGCGGATCGCGGCAGAGGGCACCTGCACCGCCAGCAGAGGCAGGCCCGACATCGGGTCGCCGTCCGCAAAATCCCCGCCCCCGGCCAGATCCATGACATGGGTGCCATGCGCCACCCGGTGGTTCGTGCCGGACCGATCCGTCCGGGGCACCAGCGCGCGGTTCAGCAGGCCGTATATCTCGGCCTCGGACCCGCCCGAGGCCAGCATCGCGTCAATCCCGCCCCCTGTCAGCATCCGGCCGCACAGCACATCCTCCACCCCGTCGGCAGGGTCGGACCCGACCCGTTCCGCCGCCTGCATCCACAGGCCCGACACCCGCGTATGCGCAGCATCGGCCCGGAAGCGCGCGTTCAGAAAGCCGATGCCATCATCGATCACCGCCACCACGGGGCGCCCCGGCACAAACCTGTGCCTGTGCCGCACCCGCGGGGCCAGAGAGGCGTCGGGCGAGGGCGCCGCAGGCATCAGCACCGAACGACCGACATGCAGCACCTGCCAGAACGCGGGCACGGCGGCCAGCAAGGCGCGCGGGCACCACGCGACCAGCCGCACCTCATGCGGCGGCCAGCCGGTGCCGGTCCATGTGGCCTCGAACTCCAGCAGATCGCGTTCATGCTGCGCATACAGGACATCGGGCAGCGCCAGCGAGGCGGCAATCACCCCGGCAAGATCCCTGTCGCCAAATCCGGGGTCTTTCAGCCTTGCAAACACCGGCACCAGACGGCGGTGGCCCGGCATCGGCGGCGGGTCCGATGCGGCCTCCCACGCGACATAGCCGCCATGGGCCAGCCCGTCGCGCAGCATCATCCAGCCTGTGTTTTCTGCCGCTTCCATATCTGCCTCCATGCCTGCCACTTGGCTGAACCATGCCCGCAGCTTGCCACAGGTCATTGCGCATTTCGCCTGCCCCGTGCTGGTCCGTGCCGGTTCGGGGTGCATTTCACGATGATTTAACGCGCGTTCACAGCGGGGGCGGGGGCATGATCGATCCATCAGATCACCGGGCAGGACTGCCCGAACAGCCCAGCCGACAAAAGGACCACCCCGATGCCTGTTTCTGCCCCCGATCTGTATGGCACGCTGACCAGCAGCCAGTACGATGCCCAGGCCCGCAGCCTGTGCGCGCGCTGGCATCCGCTGATCGCGTGGCAGGCGGCGCGTATCGGGGCGGGGCTGCATCCGCAGGGGCGGGTGGCCATGTCGCGCACCGCGACCAAGATGATGGCGCTGGACCCGGCAGGGCGGCCCCTGTCGGGCGTCAACTTTGCATCGCAGGATTACCTCAGCCTGTCGCAGCACCCGGCGCTGCATGCGGCGGTCGGCGTCACGGCCGGACGGGGCGGGCTGCACGCCAACGGCTCGCCGCCGCTGATGGGGCTGTCAACGCCGCTGATCGCGCTGGAAACCCGTGTGGCGCAATTCCTGCGCCTGACCGAAGCCGCCGTCTTTGCCAGCGGGGCCGAGGCCAACCGGGCCGCGATCCGCACCCTGATCCGCGCGGGGGACCATGTGGTGATCGACGCGGGCGCCCATTCGGCCTTCTTTGAATCGGCCCGCGCGATCACCCGCCATGTCCATCGCACGCCCCCGGCATCAGCCGATGCGGTGGAACGCCGCTTGCGGCGGTTGCGGCGGGAAAACCCCAAGGCCGGGTTGCTGGTCGTGACCAGCGCCGTTGCGGCCTTCAGCGCCGATATTCCCGATCTGGCGGCGCTGGCCGATCTGTGCCGCGAACACGGCGCCACACTGCTGGTCGATGTGGCGCATGATCTGGGGGCCATGGGGCCGACCGGGCGGGGCGTGCTGGAATTGCAGGCCATGCTGGCGCGGGTGGATGTGGTCACCGGCAGCTTTGCCAAATGCTTTGGCAGCAACGGCGGCTTTGTCGCCAGCCGCGATCCCGCCCTGAAACCCGCGCTGCGGTTTTCGCGCGCGGGCCAGGGCGGCAGTTCGGCGCTGTCACCGCTTCAGGCGGCGGTCATTCTGGCGGCATTCGACATTGTCGAAAGCCCCGAAGGGGCTGTACGGCGGCAACGGCTGCTGGCCAATGTGCTGCGCCTGCGCAACCATCTGATGGCGGACGGGTTCGTGCTGATGGGGCGCAGCGCGCCCTTTGTTCCGGTGCGGCTGGAAAGCCTGCCCGCCGCCCGCCAGATGACGGCAGCGGTAGAGGCTGAAGGCGCGCTTGTGACCCTGCTGGAAAACCCCGCCGTGGCCGGGCATGCGCCCCGGTGGCGGTTGCAGTTGATGGCCGATCATTCCACCGCCGAGATCGACCATTTCGCCAGCCTCGCCCGCGCCCTGCGGCCCGGAAACCCAAGCCCCCGCCCGTCAAGAACCCGCGCCGCCAGGGACAAACTGCCCACCCCCCCGATCAGCGCCTGACCCGGCTAACGCTTGACGCTGGCGGTGACATAGTTGCACGATAGATCGCGCGCCGACAGGCTCCAGCTCCATCCCAGGGGGTTGAAGACCATGCCCTTGGAATCCACCGGGTCCAGACCGGCCCGGCGGATCAGGTCGGTCAGTTCGTCCGGGGTGATGAACTTGCGCCAGTCATGCGTGCCCTTGGGCAACCAGCCCATCACCCATTCCGCCCCGACAATCGCCATCGCAAAGGATTTGGCGTTGCGGTTCAGGGTGGAACAGATCATCAGCCCACCGGGTTTCAGCAACTGCTGACAGGCGGTGAGGTAAGCCAGCGGGTCGGCCACATGCTCGACCACCTCCATGTTCAGCACCACATCGAACTGCTCGCCCCCTGCCGCCATGTCTTCGGCTGTGGTGTGGCGGTAATCGATGCTCAGGCCCGACTGCGCCGCGTGGACCTGCGCCACCGGAATGTTGCGCGGCGCGGCATCGGCCCCCACCACATCGGCCCCCAACCGGGCCATCGGTTCCGACAGCAGCCCGCCACCGCAGCCGATGTCCAGCAGACGCAGACCCGCAAGGGGCAAGGCCGCGGTCAGGTCGCGGTCAAACTCGGCCGCGATCTGGCGGGTGATGTAATCCAACCGGCAGGGGTTCAGCATGTGCAGCGGTTTGAACTTGCCCGCCGGGTTCCACCATTCTGCGGCCATCGCCTCGAATTTCGCCACTTCGGCTGGGTCTACGGTGGTCTGCATTCTACACTCGCCCTTCATCTGCCCGGTAGCGCCCTGCGCCATGTCCCGTTATATAGAGCATCCATGGATCACAGATCAGGCCAAAAGCGCGCAGTCGAGTTTCTGTACCCGCCGATCGACCCGTTCGATCAGCGGACAATAGACGTGGGCGACGGTCACAAGATCTATGTCGAGCAATGCGGCAGGCCAGATGGCATTCCGGTGATCGTTCTGCATGGCGGCCCCGGCGGCGGATGCAGCCCTGCCATGCGGCGGTATTTCGACCCGACCGTGTACCGCGTGGTGCTGTTTGACCAGCGCGGCTGCGGGCGGTCGCGCCCCCATGCCAGCATCATCGCCAACACCACCTGGCATCTGGTCGAAGACATCGAAACCATCCGCAAAGCGCTGAACATCGAAAAGTTCATCCTGTTTGGCGGCAGTTGGGGCGCGACGCTGGCGCTGATCTACGCGATCACCCATCCGGCCCATGTCGCCCATCTGGTGCTGCGCGGGGTGTTCCTGATGACGCAGGCCGAACTGGCGTGGTTCTACGGCGGCGGTGCCGGGTCGTTCTTCCCTGAACTCTGGGCGCGGTTTTCCGGGGCCATTCCGGTGGGGGAACGCAAGAACCTGATCCAAGCCTACCACCGCCGCCTGTTTTCCGGCAACATGATGGAGGAAACCCGCTTTGGCCGCATCTGGGCCAATTGGGAAAACGCCCTTGCCTCGGTTCACCATGACGGACCGATGGGCGAAAGCCCCGCCGACTATGCCCGCGCCTTTTCACGGCTGGAAAACCACTATTTCCACAACGCGGGCTTCTTGCAGGTCGATGGCTGGATCCTGCGCGAACGGGGCCGGATCGAACACCTGCCTGCCGATATCGTGCAAGGCCGGTTCGACATGATCTGCCCGCCCGTATCGGCCTGGAAACTCTCCGATGGCTGGGACCGCGCCACCCTGCGAATGATCCCCGTCGCAGGCCACGCCCTGTCCGAACCCGGCATTTCCGAGGCGCTGGTGCTGGCGATGGACCGGCTGCGCCGCTAACTCCAAGGCCCCCCATGCCCGCCCTGTGCCGCGATTGCCTCACCTCTTTCCAGACCGGCGCGCGGTGCCCTGCGTGCCGCAGCCCGCGCGTGTTGGCGCATGCGGAACTCGACCAGCTTTCCATCGCCCATATGGACTGCGACGCCTTCTATGCCAGCGTGGAAAAGCGCGACAATCCGGCCTTGCGCGACCAGCCGGTGATCGTGGGCGGCGGCACGCGGGGGGTGGTGTCCACCTGCTGCTATCTGGCGCGCATCCATGGTGTGCGGTCCGCCATGCCGATGTTTCAGGCGCTGAAGCTGTGCCCGCAGGCCGTGGTCGTCAAACCCCGCTTTCCTGCCTATGTCGAGGCCTCGCGCGCCATCCGCGCGATGATGGAGGCGCTGACCCCCGCCATCGAACCCCTCAGCCTGGACGAGGCGTTCATGGACCTGACCGGCACCGCCCGCCTGCACGGCGCATCCCCTGCCGCGCTGATGGCGGGGCTTGTGCGGCGGATGGAAACCGAACTGGGGCTGACGGGATCAGTTGGCCTGTCCCACAACAAATTCCTCGCCAAGATCGCGTCAGACCTTGATAAACCGCGCGGCTTTTCGGTGATCGGGCGGGCGGAGACGGTGGCGTTTCTGGCCCCCAAACCGGTGCGAATCATCTGGGGTGTCGGCACCGCCACCCAGACGGCGCTGGAATCCGCAGGTATCCGCACCATCGCCGATCTGCGCCGGTGGGACAGGGCCGATCTTGTCGCCCGCTTTGGCTCGATGGGCGACCGGCTGTGGTCGCTGGCGCAGGGGCAGGATAGCCGCCGGGTGAACCGCGATGAACGGGTCAAGTCGATCTCGAAGGAAACCACCTTCAACGAAGATACCTCGGACGCCGATCTGCTGGACGGCCATCTGTGGCGGCTGGCCGAACAGGTCGCCGACCGCGCCAAGGCGAAGGCTCTGGCGGGGCGCACGGTGACGCTGAAACTGAAGAAGGGCGATTTCCAGACCCTGACCCGCCGCCACAGCCTGCAAGGCGCGACGCAAATCGCCGACCGCATCTACCACACCGCCCGCAGCCTGTTCGACCATGCAGGCAGCGCGGGACCCTTCCGCCTGATCGGTGTCGGGATCAGCGACCTTGTGCCCGAGGATCAGGCAGATACGTCGGGCGACCTGCTGGACCCCGGCGCCGCCAAGCGCGCAGCGGCGGAGCGCGCGACGGATGCGATAAGGGCAAGGTTCGGGAAAGAGGCGATCATCAAGGGGCGGGCGTTGCGGTGAGGGGGGCATTAATATATTATCTTGACAAATATGGCAAATTAATGAGGCTGGTTGAGAGGTACACTTGCGACGTTCCATTTTGTCACAGCGAGTGAATGAAAAGCTTTGAAGGAACGTTGGCTGGATGTTGAGTAAAATTTTTTCGACTATAATAGTCGCAGGTATTGGTTATTCTGCATATAAATTTTATACAGGTCCATATTACGATGCACCGCAGGTAGGACAACAAGATTTTCTACTTGTTTTCAAAGGTGAAGACGGCCTGAAAGGTGTTATGCGTGGATTTGGCGACAAGGATGGATCGCGGCAGTACATGTCGTATAATGCCAACAATGTGCCGCGCTGGTATCAAAAAACTTGGTCAGTTTGCCGAAAACCTACAGATCAGGAAGTAACCTCGTTTGACAGTGAAGCGGGCATAGGACCGGGCGGCAGACTTGATGCCGTTTGCGAGATTGATGCTGACGGGGATGTCTTTATTAGAGGTTGGGTCGCATCTGTTCCAGATCTTTAGCCCCCCCCTCACTCCGCCGCCAGCGGCACCTCGACCCGCCAAGCCCCGGTAATCTCCGCCACCACCCCCGCCATCAGCCCGCGAAACACGGCGAAATCCGGCCTCGGTTCCACCCGCGCCTCGTCCATATACAGCGCCCGGTCAATTTCCACCTGCACCACATGCTGTCCCTTGGCCGGTCGGCCATAGGCCTGCGCAATATAGGCCCCGGCGAAGGGCGCGTTGCGTACGACGCGCAGGCCGGCGTTGCGGAAGGCGGCCTCGACATGGGTCATCACCTCGCGGCTGGCCGCCGCGCCAAAGCGGTCGCCCAGCACCACCTCGGGGCGGGGGTGGCCGGGGCGGACGTGGCTCTCGATCGCCTCGTGCGGCATCGAGTGGCAGTCGATCAGCACCGCCTGCCCGAAGCCAGCACAGGATTCGCCGATCAGCCCTTGCAGCGCGGTGTGGTAGGGGTGCCAGTGCCGGGTGATGCGGTCGGCGACCTCGGCCTGGGTCAGCTTGCCATGATAGATCGCCCGTGCCCCGGCCACCACGCGGGGGATGACCCCAAGGCCGGAGGAGATTCGCGGGTTGTGCGGGCTGCGGGCGATGCCGTCGATCAGCGCGGGGTCCAGCTCATCCGCCGCGCGGTTCAGGTCGATATAGGCGCGCGGCACGCGGGCGGCCAGCAGGGGGGCGCCCAGATCGGGGGCCATGTCGAACAGCCTGTCGACAAAGGCATCTTCGGAGGACCGGATGGCGGTGGCATCCAGCAGGCTCTGCCTCAGGAAATCGGCGGGATACTCGCGTCCCGAATGGGGCGAGGCAAAGATCACCGGCGTTGTTTGCCGCAGCGGTCGGCGCAACGTATAGCCCAAAGCGGTCATCTGCATTCCTTTGTCACAGCTTTGCTATAACCGTATTCGGCGCAAAGCCAAAACCCCTTGAAGGTCTGCGCGACTCTGTTTATAGCCCCGCCATGCCGACGCGGTTCCGCCCGCGTCCTTTTCGTTTCGGGCAGGGCGGGAATGTTAGGTCATGTGGGCGGTTAGCTCAGCGGTAGAGCACTACGTTGACATCGTAGTGGCCACAGGTTCGATCCCTGTACCGCCCACCATTTTCGCCGCCTCCTGCCAAGGGGGCACGTTGTTTTCATTCGGCGCAGACGCGCCGCGAACAGGAGATGCCTGATGAAGGTTGCAAACTCGCTCCGCTCGCTGAAGACGCGTCATCGCGATTGCCAGGTCGTGCGCCGCAAAGGCCGCGTCTATGTGATCAACAAGACGCAGAAACGCTACAAGGCCCGTCAGGGTTGAGCCCGTTTGGGTTGATCCTCCGGGACAGCGTTCAGCAAAAGCAGATCACCGAATAGGCCGCCGCAGATTGCTCTGGGCGGCCTTTTCCATAGCCCACGAGGCCCGCAGATGCACCCCAACCCCGCCTTCCGCAGCGCGCCCGATGCGCAGAACCTGGCCTTTGCCCGGTCGCGGGGGTTCGGGATTCTGTCGGTCAACGGGGCCGATGGCCCATTGGCGGCGCATGTTCCCTTCCTTCTGTCCGAGGATGGCAGCCATGCCGACCTGCATCTGGCCCGCAGCAACCCGATTGCCCGCACCCAGCCCGGCCCTGCCGTGCTGATGGTGTCCGGTCCCGATGCCTATGTCTCGCCCGACTGGTACGGGGCGACCGATCAGGTGCCGACGTGGAACTACATCGCCGTGCATCTGCGCGGTGTGCTGCACCCGTTGCCGGACGAGGCCTTGCACGATCATGTCGATGCCCTGTCGGCGGAACATGAAAACCGTCTGTTGCCGAAAACCCCGTGGCTGTCGTCAAAAATGACCGAAGGCGTGATGCCGCGGATGATGCGGATGATTCTGCCGTTCCGGTTTGTCGTCACCGCCACTGACGGCACATGGAAGCTGAACCAGAACAAACCCGCCGCCGTGCGGGACGCAGCCGCGGCCGCCCTTGCCGCCCAACCCGGCGCGGGCGCGCAGGCGATTTCCGCCCTGATGCGCGACCTGCCGGAATAGGCCAAGGTTTACACCCGCCCGCCTGCGCCCTACCATCGCCGCAACCCTGACCCGGAGGTCGCGATGCCCTTGCCCCTTGCCCCCCTGATCCCGTTTGCCCTGCGCCTTGGCGCGGTCGCGGCGGCTGGCCTTGCCGCCCGCCGGTTCATCCTTGCCCGCAGCCACACCGGGCGCACCGACCAGCGGGCCGAAGACGCGCTGGATGATCTGAACGAAGGCCTCGCCCTGCACCGCCCGGCAGACCGCACCGACGACGCCCAGACCAATGCCGCCGCCCGCCTGCGCCGCACCATCCGGTTTCGCGGCCAGACCTATGAACTGGACGCAGGCCTGCTGGCCCGGTTGCGGCTGCGCAAGACAGAAGGCTGAACCATGAAGCTTTATCACTCGCCCACCTCGCCCTATGTCCGCAAGGTCATGGTCTTGCTGCATGAAACCGGCATTCTGCATCAGGTCACGCTGATTCCCGCCGCAGGCACGCCGGTTGATCCGGGGTCGATGCCGGTGGATGAAAACCCGCTTGGCAAGGTGCCCGCCCTGCTGCGCCCCGATGGCAATGCGCTGTATGACAGCCGGGTGATCTGCCAGTATCTGAACGCGGTGGCCGGGGCCGACCTTTACCCCGCCGCCCCCCGCCTGTGGGATACCCTGACGCTGGAGGCCACCGCCGACGGCATTCTGGATGCCGCCCTGCTGATGATCTACGAACAGCGCATCCGACCCGAGGATCGCCGCTATGACCCTTGGGTCGAGGGCCAGTGGCTGAAGGTCGCCCGCGCGCTGGATGCGGTGGAAAGCCGCTGGATGGATCACCTGACCGGCCCGATGGACATGGCGCATATCGCGCTGGCCTGTGCGCTTGGCTATGTCGATTTCCGGCTGGATGCGCGGGGCTGGCGCGACGGTCACCCCCGTCTGGCCGCCTGGGCCGCAACCTTTGCCGAACGCCCGTCGATGGCGGCAACGCGGCCACCCGGCTGACCTTCGGGCAGGACCGGGCGGGCAGGACCGGGCGTCCGATCTGCCACAGGCCCGGAAATCCTGCGCATTTGTGCCAGACTGCGCCCGTTTGTCCGCTGGACGGGCGAAGGCTGACTGGCTAAAAGCGGCTCTATCCGGGTAGCGGGAAACCGCCGCCCCCTACGTTCATGGGTCACACCTTGGGTGGCCCCGGAAGGGAGAATACCTCGTGTCCCACGCAGACGACCACGCAGGCACAACCACCGGCAGCCGCCGGGATTTCCTGTACTACGCCACGGCCGGCGCCGGGGCGGTTGCAACCGGCGCCGCGGTCTGGCCGCTGGTCAACCAGATGAACCCTTCGGCCGACGTGCAGGCCCTGGCCTCGATCTTCGTCGATGTCTCGGCGGTCGAGGTGGGCACGCAGCTGACCGTCAAATGGCTTGGCAAGCCGGTGTTCGTCCGCCGCCGCAGCGCCGAGGAAATCGCGGCCGCACGCGGAACACCGCTGGCCGATCTGCCGGATCAGGGCGCGGAAAACGCGAATGCCCTGCAAGGGGCCGATGCGTCCGACCAGAACCGCACGCTGGACGAAGCGGGCGAATGGCTGGTGATGGTGGGCGTGTGCACCCATCTGGGCTGCGTGCCGATCGGGGACGGGGCCGGTGATTTCGGTGGCTGGTTCTGCCCGTGCCACGGGTCGCATTACGACCAGGCCGGCCGCATCCGCAAAGGCCCCGCGCCGCGCAACCTGCTGGTGCCGGTCGCTGCGTTCACTGACGAAACCACCATCAAGCTCGGGTAAGGGGAAACATCATGGCCGGAATTCCGCACGACCATTATCAGCCCAAGACGGGCGCTGAAAAATGGCTTCACAGCCGCCTGCCCATTCTGGGGCTGGCCTATGACACCATCATGGCCCCCACACCCAAGAACCTGAACTGGATGTGGATCTGGGGCATAATCCTGACCTTCTGTCTGGCCCTGCAAATCGTCACCGGCGTCGTGCTGGTCATGCATTACACGCCGCAGGTCGACATGGCCTTTGCCAGCGTCGAACATATCATGCGCAACGTGAACGGCGGCTACATGATCCGCTATCTGCATGCCAACGGCGCATCGCTGTTCTTTTTCGCGGTCTATCTGCACATCTTCCGCGGCCTGTACTACGGCAGCTACAAGGCCCCGCGCGAAGTGA
>JAZKGQ010000034.1:0-54904 GCA_040385825.1 Pseudomonadota bacterium
CGACGCGCCAGGATGATCCCATCGACATCTGCGCGGCAAAGGCCACCATCGCGCCCAGGCCTGCGACAAGAATTCCGGTGATGCCCAGGGCCAGATCGGTGCCTTCGGTCCAGAAGGGATCGGTCTTGTGCAGCACAGGCCAGATCATCCACAGCAGCGGCCCGAAGAACGCCAGGATGAAGGCCGCGCGAAACCCGAAAGCCGCCGCGCGGTCGCGCCCTCTGGCCTGCGCGAACAGCCAGACGGGTTTGTCTGCCGCCTGTGCCGCGATGGCGCTGCCCCAGAAGAACAGCGCCAGATAGCCGGCCACAAGGGCCAGCGCGGCCCAGCCCAGAGCCGAGATCATAGGCTCACGCCTCGCGGTCGGGGTCAAAGCGCAGCAGGCGCAGCGCATTGATCGTGACCAGCACGGTGGCCCCGGTATCGGCCAGAATGGCGATCCACAATCCGGTCAGCCCCAGCACCGTCGTCACCAGGAACACCGCCTTCAGGCCGATCGCGACAGTCACGTTCTGGCGGATGTTGGCCATCGCCGCGCGTGTCAGCCGGATCACCCCGGCAATGTCGGTCACCCGGTCGCGCAGGATTGCGGCATCGGCGGTTTCCAGCGCCACATCGGTACCCGACCCCATGGCGACGCCGATATTGGCCTGCTTCAGGGCAGGCGCGTCGTTGATGCCGTCACCGATCATCATGACGCCGCCCTGTTCGTTCATCGTCTTGATGAAGTTCAGCTTGTCCTCGGGCATCATGTCGGCCTGGAATTCCATCCCCAGACCGCCCGCTATGGCCTTGGCCGTGCGCGGGTTGTCGCCCGTCAGCATGACAGGCGTGATCCCCATGGCCCGGAGTTGGCGCATCCCCTCCATCGCGTCGGCGCGCGGCTCGTCGCGCATGGCGATCAGGCCCATCGGAGTCTTGTCGCGGTAGATGGCGACGGCAGTCTTGCCTTCTTCCTCGAACACCGCCGCACGAGCAAGGCCTGCCGCATCCAGCCCGCCGTTGTCGTTCGCATAGCGGGGCGAAGCGACCCAGGCGGGCGCGTCGCCCACCGTGGCGATCACGCCCTTGCCCATCAGCGCCTTGGCATCCTTCGACGGCAGGGCCTCGACGCCCGCCTCCTTGGCCTTGTTCAGGATGGCGATGGCCAGAGGATGGCTGGACCCGGTTTCGACACCCGCCGCAACGGCCAGCAATTCCGCCTCGGTCGTGGTTCCGAAGGTCACCACATCGGTCACGCGCGGCTTGCCGTGGGTCAGGGTGCCGGTCTTGTCAAAGGCGATGCGGCTGACCTTGGCGGCGGCCTCGATCACGGCACCGCCTTTCAGCAGCATCCCGCGCCGCGCGCCGGAAGACAGCGCCGAAGTGATGGAAGCAGGCACCGAGATGACCAGCGCACAGGGGCAGCCGATCAGCAGCAGCGTCAGGCCCCGGTAGATCCAGGTGTTCCAGTCCGCGCCGGTCGCCAGCGGCGGCACCAGGATCACGAGAACCGCCAGCACCACGATCAGCGGCATGTACCAGCGGCTGAAACGGTCGATGAAGCGTTCGGTCGGCGCGCGCGCCTCCTCGGCTTCCTCGACCAGCCGGATGATGCGGGCGATGGTGTTGTCTTCGGGGCCTTTGGTGACCTTCACCTTCAGCACGGCTTCGGTGTTGATCGAGCCTGCATAGACCGCGTCGCCCGGCCCCTTGTTCACCGGCACGCTTTCGCCCGTCACCGGGCTGTCGTCGACGCCGCTGTTGCCTTCGGTGATCTCGCCGTCGGCCGGCACGCGGTCGCCGGGGCGCACCAGCACGGACTGGCCCACCTCAAGGCTGGAGGCCGGAACTTCGCGCGTCTTGCCGTCGATCAGCAGTTGCGCGGTCTTGGGCACCAGATTGGCCAGCGCCCGGATGCCGTCACGCGCCTTGCCGGCGGCGACGCCTTCCAGCAACTCGCCCACGGCGAACAGGAACACGACCAGCGCCGCCTCCTCGGCCGCGTCAATGAACAGGGCGCCGATGGCGGCAATGGTCATCAGGCTTTCGATGGTGAAGGGCTGGCCCACCCGCAGGGCGGCAAAGGCGCGCCGCGCCACGGGGGCCGCACCGATGATGCAGGCGGCGACGAAGGCCCATTTGCCGATCTGCGGAGCGACCAGGTTCACCGCATAGGCGGATGCCAGCAGGATGGCGGTGAAAATCACCAGCTTGCCCTTGCCGGTCTGATACCAGCGCTTGCCCCGGTCGGCGGGGTCGTCATGCACATGGCCGGGGCTGCCGTGACCCGAGTCGTCACGCTTTGCGACGGCGGCGACGGCCTTCGGTCCGTGGTCGTGGCCCGAATGGTCATGCCCGGAATGGTCGTGACCCGAATGATCGTGGCCCGAATGATCGTGGCCCTTGTGGTCGTGATCCTTGTGGTCATGCCCGGAATGGCCGCCACAGGAGGAATGGTCGTGACCTTCGTGATCATGCCCTGCATGCTCGTCGCCATGGTCCTTGGCCGGAGCCCCCGGCATCACGAAATCCTTCTTCGCCGGGGCAGCCTTCGCCGCCACCGCGCGAGGCGTCAGGCCATAGCCCAGGGACTTCACAAGCTTTTCCACCTTGTCGCGGCCGGTCTTGGTTTCATCCAGCGTCAGGCGAAGCCGTTCGGACATCAGGCCCACTTCGACACCGCTGACACCGGGAAGGCGCGCCACGGCATCCTTGATCTTGCTGGCGCAGGATCCACAATCCATGCCAGATACGGTCCAGTCGCAGGCCGTGCCTGATTGTGTCTCAGCCATTATGTTCTCCCAGCCCTTGCGGGCAGTTGCATTCATCGATTCGGCAAATTAAAGTCTCTAGCAACTATAGCTTCAAGGGAAATCTTATGCTGACGATAGGAAAATTGGGCGCGCAGGCCCGAGTCAAGGTGCCGACCATCCGCTATTATGAACAGATCGGCCTTTTGCCCGAGGCCGAGCGCAGCACAGGCAACCAGCGGCTTTACAGCCGCAAGGCCATGGAACGGCTGGCCTTCATCCGGCATGCGCGTGATCTGGGCTTCACGCTTGAGGCGATCCGCGACCTGCTCAGCCTGTCGGACCGGCCTGACCAGTCCTGCGCTGCCGCCGATGCGATTGCCAGGGCGCAACTGGTCGAGGTTGAAAGCCGGCTGGCGCGGCTGGCCGTGCTGAAGGCGGAACTGGAGCGGATGGTCCTGCAATGCGCCGGCGGGCGGATTGCCGATTGCCGGGTGATCGAAGTGCTGGGCGACCATTCCCTTTGCGCAACCGATCACCGCCACCCCGAGGCCGAAGCCGCCGCGTAACGGTCAGGCAAGGCGCAGGGTGATCCAGGTCAGCACGACATAGCGCCCGGCCTTGGCCAGCGTGACCACCAGCACCACGCGCCAGAAAGGCTCTCGCATCAGCCCGGCCGCCAGCACCAGCGGATCGCCGATGATCGGCAGCCATGACCCGAACAGCGTCCACCAGCCCCGGCGCGCATACCAGCCCTGCGCGCGGGCAAGCTGGCCGGGCGACACAGGAAACCAGCGCGGCGGCGTGACCCCTTGCAAGAACCAGCCAATCGCCCAGTTGACCAGCGACCCCAGCACATTGCCGACAGTGGCAACCAGCAGCAGCAGCCAGACCGGGTTGGTTTCGGCCAGCAGCATGCCCACCAGCACCGCCTCGGACTGCGCAGGGATCAGGGTCGCGGCCAGGAAGGCCGCAAGGAACATCGCCGACAGGGTCATCATCGCGTCAGGCGGCCTTTGGCCAGCGGCGGTGCAGATCGTCGATCAGGTAAGGGTGGCGGTGGCCCTGCGTGGAATGTTCCCGCAGGTGGGGGTGGTCGGGGGGCAGGTCGGCATGGTCATGCGGAATGTCGGCAGGGTCTTGCGACGGCCACAGCAGCATGACCGCGACCAGCGCCACCGCACCGACCGCCGCAAGGATCATGGCGGCGGCGGGCAGGCCAAACGCCGACCCGGCCCAGCCCGCCAGCGGATAGGTGATCAGCCAGGCCGCATGCGACAGCGCGAATTGCGCGGCAAAGACGGCAGGGCGGTCCTCGGGGCGGGCGGACCGGTTCAGGATGCGGCCGATCGGGGTCTGGGTCAGCGAAAACCCGAAACCCACCACCGCCCACAGCGCCAGCAGCCCCGAAAGGCTGCCCGCCAGTGCTGTGACAGCCACGCCGACCACCATCAGCGCCGCGCCGGAAATCATCACTGGCCGGTCGGCAAAACGGTCAAGGATGCGCGGCAACAGGAACGCGGCCAGGATCGACCCGGCCCCGAAGGCGGCAAAGGCCAGCGCCACCTGCGGCTCGTTCAGACCCAGCCGGGCCTGCACCAGAACCACCGTGTTGACATAGACCATCGCCCCGGCGGCGGCGACCGACATCTCCATCACCATCAGCCCGCGCAGGCGCGGCGTCGCCAGATAGATGCGCGCGCCCTTTGTGACCGAGGACCAGAACGCCTGCGGTTCGCCCACCACGCGGGCGGGCAGGGCCACCGTCGCCACCAGCAGGGCCGAGACGGCAAACCCCGCAACCGTCCCGCCAAACAGAACCGGAAAGGTCACGACCGTCAGCAGGGCAGCGGCCAGCATCGGGCTGACGAGTTGCTCCAGATCCTCGGTGAGCCGCATCAGCGACAGCGCGTTGGTATAGTCGCGCTCATCCGGCAGCACGTCGGGGATGGTGGCCTGAAACGCCGGGGTGAAGCCCGCAGATGCCGCCTGCAGGAAGAAGATCAGCACATAGATCTGCCAGACCTCGGTGACGAAGGGCAGGAACAGCACCACGCCCGCCCGTACCAGATCCAGCACCACCAGAAAGGCCCGGCGCGGCAGGCGTTCGGCCACCGCGGCGGCGACCGGGGCCAGCGTGACAAAGGCAATCATCTTGATCGCCAGCGCCGTGCCCAGCACCAGCCCCGCATCATCACCCGCAAGCTGCCAGGCCAGCAGGCCAAGCGCCACAGTGGCCAGCCCGGTGCCGATCAGCGCGATAAGCTGGGCCGCGAACAGGTGCCGGAAGGTCCGGTTGGCAAGAACGTTCAGCATGGGGCATCTTTCAGAGAAGTTTCGTCAGGGCCTTGATTTCGGCCAGATCGCCGGAGGCCGAAGATCTGACGCAATGGTCGATGTGATCATGGATCAGCGTGCGTTTTGCCTCGCTGATGGCCCGCTCGACCGCGAAAAGCTGGGTGGCGATGTCGGGGCAGGGGGTGCCTGCCTCGATCATGCCGATCACATGGCGCAAATGGCCCTCGGCGCGCCTGAGGCGCGTGACAATGGCCGGGTGGGTTGCATGCAGATGGTCTTGTGTCATATATTCAGCCTAACCCCCCGGGGGGGATAGAACAACACCGAAGTCAGGCAGAGCGTGGACAGACCCCAGCATAGGCGTGCAGCATCGGCACCTGCGGCAAGATTTGTCGTGGCGCTTCTGCTGATGCTAGCGCTGCTCCTGGTGCCTGCCGCCATCCAGTCGTCACATGGGCCGGGCGCGATTTACCTTGCGCAGAAGGCTGACCTTGCCAAGCAGGCCCATGGTCATTCCCATGATCAGGACGCGGTGGGGCAGCACGATGCCACCGACCACGAACATCAGGTGTCCGCCATTCTGGCAGGGACGGCAAAGTCCGGCTTCACGGTGCAATCGGCCGTTCTTTTCCGCGACATGCCTCTGGCAGACGGGCACAGCCGGGATGGGCCGCGCCGACCGCCGCGTGATGCGCTGATCTGACAAGCCGCAGGCTTTTACGGACACCACGCTTTTTCAAGGACACAAAAATGACTGTTCCAATCCTACGCCGGACGGCGGCAGGGCCACATGTGCCATGGGCACTGATGCTGCTCATTCTCGGCCTGCTTGTTGCCGCGGCGGCGCCTGCGCTTGCGCATGGCGTCACCCTTGGCGACAAGGGCTATATCCAGGAAGTGACCGGGGTGAAGATCATCCCCTTCCTTTACCTTGGCGCAAAACACATGGTCACCGGCTATGACCATCTGCTGTTCCTGTTCGGAGTGATCTTCTTTCTGTACGGGATGAAGCAGATCGGCACCTATGTCACGCTGTTCGCCATCGGCCATTCGACCACGATGCTGGCGGGCGTGTGGTTCAGCTTTGGCATCAACAGCTATGTCATTGACGCCATCATCGGCTTTTCGGTGGTCTACAAGGCGCTCGACAATCTGGGGGCCTTCCAGAAATGGTTCGGGGTGCAGCCCAACACCAAGGTTGCCACGCTGATCTTCGGGTTCCTGCACGGCTTTGGCCTTGCCTCGAAAATCCTCGACTACGGCATCTCGTCCGACGGGCTTTTGCCCAACCTTCTGGCCTTCAACGTGGGTGTCGAGATCGGTCAGCTTCTGGCTCTTGCGGCCTTCCTTCTGGTGATGACCCGCTGGCGGGCCACACCTTCGTTCGCGCGGCAGGCCTATGCCGCAAACGTTCTGATGATGACCGCGGGTTTTGCGCTGATGGGCTACCAGCTCGTCGGTCTGGCCATCGCGTGACAACCGGAGATACCAAGATGCAACAACAACGATTCGACATCGGCAAAGCCCCCGTCCCCCCGCTGCGCGCCGAGCCAAGATACACACAACCAGGCGGTGGTGCGGGTCATATCCAGGGCGTTGCGACCACGTCCGGCGGGCTGATCCGCAGCACGCTGATGGCCGGGGGCGGGGCGCTGGCCATCCTGACCTTCTTCTGGCTGCCGGCGGAATACGGCGTCGATCCCACCGGCATCGGCGGCCTTCTGGGCCTGACCGAAATGGGCGACATCAAGCAGCAGCTTGCCGGCGAGGCCGCGGCCCAGGACGCAGCCGCAGCCGCCGCAGCCTCTGTGGCGGGGGGCGTGACCCCCTCGCTGCCGGGCGATGTTGCCGCCCGGCTGGACCGGATCGACACCCAGCTTGCCCAGATCGCCGCCGTCATCGGTGCAGAGGTCACCATGGCCCCGCTGGCCCCGGCCGCCGTGGCGCCAGTGGCCCCGGAACTCGCACCGGAACCAGAGCCGACCCCAGAACTGGCGCCAGAGCTGGCAGCAGAACCCGCACCGATCGCGCCCGAAGCCGCCGCCGCCGGCTGGCGCGACGAGCTGGTGTTCACCCTTGCCCCCACCGAGGCCAAGGAAATCAAGCTGGTGATGGCGGCAGGCGACGCTGCGACCTTTGAATGGGGCGCCGACGGCAGCGGGGTGAACTATACCCAGCACGGCGACGATGGCGGCGCAAACGAGGTCCGGTTTGAAGATGGCCGCGCCGCCGCCGGGCAACAGGGCACCATGACCGCGCCCTTTGCGGGCAAGCACGGCTGGTTCTGGCGCAACCGCGGCACCGAGCCGGTCACGGTCCGGCTGCGCGTCGGCGGGGGCTATGCGGAAATGGTCGAGGTCAAGCAGCCCTGACCGCGCATCGGGGCCGCCGCATTGGTGGCCCCGATACACCCTCTCATCCGGTCATCGGCGTTGGTCCGAACCGGGCGGTCAGATCGAAGGCATCGCCGCGGAACACCTGCCGGGCGATGGTCAGGGTTTCTTCGCCCCGCCAGGTGCGGCGCTCCACCAGCAGGCAGGGCGTGCCGAAATCCACCTCCAGCGCGCGGGCGACCACGGCATCCGCCGCAATGGCGGCAATGCGATGCTCGGCCTCGGTCCAGGGCACATGCCCCAGCAGCCACGGCCCCGGCGGTTCGCTGCGGAAATCCGCGCTCGCGGCATCTGGAACGGCATCCAGAAAGATATGGCGGTCCTCGATCAACACCGGGCTACCGTCCGCCAGATGCACCGACCGGACAAACCGGCTGTGCCCCAGATGATGCCCCTCGGCCCCCAGATGCACGCAGCAGGGCGGGCGCAATTCGTCCAGTAGCGGGTGATAGCCGTAGGCCGCGCCGCGGGCCTCGACATCGGCGCGGATGTCGGGGATTTTCAGCGCGGCAACATGCATCCGAGGGCGGGCCACCACGGTTCCCGCCCGGCGGTTGCGGCTGATCAGCCCTGTCGCGGCCAGCGAGGCCATGGCCTTGTTCACCGTCATCCGCGAACAGCCGTACCGCGCCATCAGTTCGGTTTCGGTCGGCAGCCGGTCGCCGGGCCGCCATTCGCCCGACAGGATGCGCGCCTCGACCTCGGCCCGGATGCGGGCGTGCAGGGTTGCGGGGCGGGCGTCGGCGGCAAGATCATGCATGGGTCAGATCATGGCATGAACGCCCGCGTCCGCAAGGTGGCACGCGGCGGCACCCCCATGTTGCACGGCGCGCAGGGCGGGTTCGGCCTCGCGGCAGCGGGGTTCCACCACCGGACAGCGGGTGGAAAACCGGCAACCGGGCGGCGGGTTGCGCGGGGAAGGCGGATCGCCTGCCAACAGGATGCGGGGGCGTGTGGCCTCAATGCGCGGGTCCGGGGACGGCACGGCTGACAGCAGCGCCTGACTGTAGGGATGCGCGGGGTCTGAAAACAGCGGTTTGGCGGCCCCTTCTTCGGCCACCCGGCCCAGATACATCACCGTCACCGCCGAACAAACCTCGCGCACGATGGCCAGGTCATGGGCGACAATGACGATGGTCAGGCCAAGCTGGTCGCGCAGCCGGGCGAACAGATTGACGATCTGCGCCCGCACCGACACATCCAGCGCCGACAAGGGTTCATCGCAGATCAGCAGTTGCGGCGACAGCGCCAGCGCGCGGGCGATCGACACCCGTTGCCTTTGCCCGCCCGACAGGGAACGCGGCAGGCGGTCCAGCACGGTCGCAGGCAGCGCCACAAGATCCAGCAGTTCAGCCACCCGAGCGCGGCGGGCCTTGGCATCGCCCTGCCCGTGAATCAGCAGCGGTTCCTCCAGCGTCTGGCCCACGCTCTGGCGGCGGCTCATGCTGCCCAAGGGGTCTTGAAAGATGAACTGCACGGCGCGGGCAAAACCCTTGCGGTCGGTCTTTGCCCATTCGGCGCGGTCGCGGCCAAGGATATTCACCTGCCCCTCGGTCGCCGATTGCAGCCCGATCATGGCGCGGGCCAGCGTGGTCTTGCCACAACCGGATTCGCCCACGATGCCGTGAAAGGCACCACGCGCGACGGTCAGGTCCACGCCGTCAACGGCGCGCACCAACCCGGCGGCGGTCTGGAAATGCACCTTCAGACCCTTTGCAACGATGGCATCAGTCATGGGTCACGATCCCTTCTGCGGCGATGACGACAGGGCAGGCCACGCGGTGCGGCACAGGTCCGACACCCACGGTCTGCAAGGCCGGACGGCGGGTGTGGCATTGCGGCTCTACCTGGTCGCAGCGGTCGGCAAAGCGGCAACCGGCCACCAGTTGCGCCTGATTGGGCGGGATGCCGGGAATTTCCTTGGTGCCAGAGGCCGAGTCCGACCGGAAGTCGGGGACAGAGGCCAGAAGCCCCCGCGTATAAGGATGCACCGGGGCGGTCAGCACGTCGATGGCGCTGCCTTCTTCGGCCACCTGGCCTGCGTAAAGCACCGCCACCCGGTCGGCCAGCACCGACACGGCGCCGATGTCATGCGTGATCAGGATAACGGCGATGCCGTCTTCCTTCTGAATCTGCCGGATCAGCGCCAGAATTTGCGCCTGCACCGTCGCATCCAGCGCCGTCGTCGGTTCATCCGCGATCAGCACCCTTGGCCGGGCAGCCAAGGCCAGCGCGATCATCGCGCGTTGCAGCATCCCGCCGGACAGTTCATGCGGGTAACGGTCGTAGCGGTCTTCGGGGTCGGGGATGCCCGACCGCGCCAGCAGCGAAACGGCTTCCTTGCGCGAGGCTTCGGCGGACAGGCCCGCATAGCGCCGCGCCTGTTCGGCCAGTTGCGGGCCGATCTTCAGCATCGGGTTCAGCGCAGACATCGGGTCTTGAAAGATCACACCAAAGAACCCGCCGCGCAGGCGCGACAGGTCGCCCGGCGACATCGACAGGATGTCCTTGCCATCGGCGCGGGCCGTGCCCCGCAGGTCCACCGCCACGCCTTCGGGCAGCAGGCCCAACGGCCCCAGAGTCATCACGGTCTTGCCAGACCCGGATTCCCCCACAATCGCCAGCGTCTCGCCCGGCGATACATGAAACCCGGATCCGTCCACCGCGCGGACCGAAACAGTGGGGGTGTAAAGGTCGATCACCAGACCTTCGACTTCGTAAATCGGCGCACTCATGCCTCTACCGCCTTTCGTGCCACATCTTCGGCAGATCGCGCCGCCTTCTTGCGCGACAGCAACCGCCCCCGCACCGCGCGCGGCACCTTTTGCAGCGCGAACGCCTCACCCAGCAGGTTGAAACTGACCACCACGGCGGTCAGTGCCAGACCGGGGATGATCACCAGCGCCGCGTTTTCCTCGATATAGGACATGCCATCGACCAGCATCTGCCCCCATTCCGGCGTGGGCGGGGCCACACCAAGGCCCAGGAAGGACAGCGTGGCAATCGCCAGCACCAGTGCCCCCGCGTCGGCGCTGGCATAGACCACGACCAGACCCAGAACATGCGGCAGGATATGTTTGGAGAAGATC
Source organism: Pseudomonadota bacterium (assembly GCA_040385825.1). Lineage (GTDB taxonomy): Bacteria > Pseudomonadota > Alphaproteobacteria > Rhodobacterales > Rhodobacteraceae > JANNNF01. The sequence continues at coordinate 10,513 of JAZKGQ010000034.1, forward strand.
CAGATATGCGACGCCCCCATCACCCGCGCGGCCTCGATATAGGGCTGCTGCAATTCGGCCACCACGACGGCGCGGCTCATGCGGGCATAGTTCGCCCACCAGGCCATGGTCAGCGCGACGATCATCTTCCAGTAGTCAGACATCCAGTCGAAATTCGCGCCGGAAAACACCCCCATCAGGGCAAGGGCAATCACCAGCGACGGCAGCGCCAAGGCAATGTCGATCACCGAGATCAGCACGAGTTCAGTCTTGCCACCGACATAGCCCGCGAAAGACCCGATCACGACGCCGATGGCCAAGGCCGCCACCAGCACGAACACCATGGCCACCAGGGACGTGCGCGCGCCGCCGATGATCCGGCTGAACATGTCGCGGCCCAGATAATCGGTGCCAAGCCAATGCGCGCCCGACGGCCCGGTCAGCAGCGCGCTATAGTCCTGTGCTGCTGGGTCATGCGTCATCAGCCAGGGCGAGAAGATGCCGATAAGAACAAAGAGGATTGCGGGGGCAAGGATCGCCCAGGGCCATTTTTTCATGCTTGGTCCCTCATGCCTTTCTGGGTCTGCGCAGGCGGGGATCGGCCAGCATCGCCAGCAGATCCACGATCAGGTTGATGGACACAAAGAACACCACGAACAACGTCAGCGTGGCCTGCATTCCGATGAAATCCCGGAACCGGATCGCCTCGATGAAGAAGGCACCGACGCCGTTCAGACCGAACACCCGTTCGACCACGATCGCGCCAATGATCATCAGGGTGAATTGCGCGCCGAAGGTGGTCATGAAGGGGATGGCGATGTTGGGCAGGGCTTCGCGCAGCAGCACCGCTTGCCGGGTCAGGCCCTTGGCAAAGCCGGTGGTGGCAAAGGGGCGCGACATGGTGTCTTGCAGGTTCACCCGCACCACCCGCGCCAGAACCGAGGCCGGAAACAGCGCAATGGTGATCCAGGGCAGCAGCCACGAGGTCAGGCCAGCCGTCCCGAAGGTCGGCACCCAACCCAGCCAGACCGAAAACACGATCACCAGCAGGGCGGCGACAAAGAAGTTCGGGGTCGAGGCCCCGACCAGCGCCAGCCCGTGCAGCGCCCGGTCCAGCGGGCCGCCATTCGACGCCGCCCCCGCGATGCCCATGGCCAGCGACAGGATCAGGGCCAGCACGCCGCCCCCGGCCAGCAAGGCCAGCGTCATCGGAATTCGCTCGGCGAATTCATCCGCCATCGGTTTGCCGGTGCGCAGGCTGATGCCGAAATCCCCGGTCAGCGCGTTGCCCAGCCAGCGCGCATAGCGCACCGGCAGGGGGTCGTTCAGGCCCAGATCATTGGCAATTCTGGCGATCATCTCGCCATCCGCGCCCGCGCCTGCCGCCCGTTCGGCGATCAGGGCGGCCACGTTGCCGGGGGCGGCGGTCACCAACCAGAAGGTCAGCGCTGTTGCCGCCAGCATCAGAAGAAGGGCAAGCCCCGTCCTTCGCATGAACATGCGTTGCATTGAATTCGCCCTCCCTGGGTCCGGTCAGCCCAGTGTGATGCCCTTGAACGGCAGGTCATAGTCGGTGACAGGCAGTTTGAACCCTGCCACGCGCGGATGCACCGCCCACAGGCGCTGCGTCACAACCAGCGGGCAGGCCGCCGTGTTGGAGCGGAGCCAGTCGTAAACCGCCTGCATCGCCGCCTCGCGCGCCTCGCCGCCGGTTTCCAGCGCGGTGGCCACCAGCACGTCCAGATCGGGATGGACATAGATCTTGCCATCCGGCCCGGTGTCCGACGCGGTGACGAACGACGCCCCAAGCGAGCCATGCGGATCGTAGGGCGCGCCATAGGTGGCAAAGAACGTCAGGTCATAGTCGAACTTCGGGCGGCGGTCGTGCATCGAGGCATTGTCCACCGTCTCGATGTTGGTCTTGACGCCGACCTCGCTCAGCATGCCTTGAATCATCTCGGCGATGCGGCGCGAACCGGGGAAGGATTCTTCCGACACGAGGAAGGCAATTTCCAGCGCTTTGCCGTCCTTGGTCCAGCCAGCGCCGTCACCCGCCCAGCCACCTGCCGTCAGCGCGGCCTGGGCTGCGGCCACATCGCGGGCCGGAACCGGGGTGCGGCTGCCGGCGGTCGGCACGGTTGAAGGGAAGATGTCCACGGTCGGGTCGGCAAAGCCTTCAAACAGCACGGCGGCAACGGCGGCGCGGTCGAGCCCCAGGAAGATCGCATCGCGCACGGCCTTGTCCTGCATCATCGGCGATTTGGGCGAAAAGCCCAGGATCGTCGTTGCGGTGCCGGGTTCGGCCACGATGGTCATGCCTTCGCTGGCCAGTGCCTGTGCGCGGCGGGGCGACAGCGCCGCCACCCAGTCGCCGCCGATCACGTCCAGCTCGCCTGCCCGCAGGGCATTGGCGCGGGCCAGTTCGTCCGGCACCACTTTCAGCTCCATCCGGGCGAAGGCGGGCTTTTCGCCCCAATAGGCATCGTTGCGCAGCAGCACGGTTCCGGTCGAGGCGTGGCTTTCCACGATCCACGGTCCGGTGCCGATCGGCTGCCCTTCGGCCGCGGCGGGCGACAGGAACCGCACGGGACGCACGATGGTCAGCTCCAGCAGCGCTGCCGGAACCGGGCGCTTCAACTTGACGGTGATCTTGTTCGGCGCATCGATGACGATGGACTCATAGGCATCGGCAATGCCGATCCACGAGAAGTCCGCCACGCCCATCCAGCGCTTCAGGTTGAATTCGGCGGCCGCCGCATCAAACGGCGTGCCGTCCGAGAAGGTGACGCCTTCGCGCAGATCAAAGCTGATCGACAGCCCGTCGTCCGCCACCGTCCAGGCGGTTGCCAGACCCGGCTCCAGCGTGCCGCCGGCGCCGTAATGGATCAGCCCGTCGAACACTGCGGAATAGGACGACAGGGTCGAGACGTTCTGAAGCAGGTCCAGATCGCCCGTTTCGCCCGCGATGGCGACACGCAGGGTATCTGCGTGGCCATCGGCAAAAGCGACGCGCGGAAGGACGGCAAGGAAGGACAGTCCCGCCGTGGTGGCAAGGAAGGATCGACGATCAAGTTTGAGCATGGCTTACCCCTGTTGTTGCACTTTTTTGAAAGCCTAGCAGGGTGATCAATAATGTATAGATATTAATTTCGTTTCTTTTGCCCCGGCCACACATCTTCCAGGCCCCGCAGCCCCCGCCGGCACAGACATCTGCGCAGCCGGGCGGGGGCTGTCAGGTCTATGTTCCCAAAGAACTGTAATGGTTTCAAAAGATTATGGCCGATTCTGCAGAATGTTCCCGCATGGGGCACCGTCTGCCGCGCTGCTGGGGTGCCGCGCAGGCCTGTGCCGGGTTTTTCAGCGTTTGTGGCGCGGCGTGGCCCCTGTGGGGTGATGGAAGGCCCTTTTGATACCATGACAGGCCCCGGCGGGCGTGAAAAAGCCCTGTCACCGGGCGGGCGGATGGTCACGCCAAAGCGATTTGCTGAAACGTGCGCTTTGGGCGATGGTGCGCGAATGAAGATCGTCGCGCGTCTCTTGTCATCGCTGGTCCTCGCCGTCGCGCTGCTTGCGACGACGATCTCTCAGCCTGCGACGGCCCTGACGGCAGAGATGGCAATGGCAGCGATGCCTTGCTGCGATGATGGCTGTCCGCAGGATATGGACTGCGACATGCCCTGCATGGCCATGATGCGCTGTGCAACCGCAACGATGGGCTTTGTCCCGCCGTCGCCCCCCGCCATGTTGCACCTTGCCGCCACCGCCAACGTGCCCGAGGCCGGGCCGCCCTGGCAGTTGGGCGAACGCGCCCCCGACGGATTGAAGCGACCTCCGCGCCTCTGACCCCGCCGCGTGCGCTGGCGCGCGGATGATGCCGCAGGCAGCCGGGCCGATCAGGCCACAGGGCTGCATCTTCAGCAATGCAATGGGGTCTATCCGATGAAAACCACCTCTGCCCGCCTTTGCGGGGGCGCGCTGGCGCTTGTCCTGTCCGGTTCAGCCGCTTTGGCGGCGGCAACCGATTATCGCTTTGAGCTTGTCTCTACTGACCACCGTGTCGGATCTGGCAGCGTTCTGGCGCTGCGCCTGACCGACCTTCGCACCGGCGCGCCGGTCGCGGGGGCCGTGATCTACGCCACCCGCATGGACATGGCCCCCGAAGGCATGGCGACGATGACCGCACCCGTCACCGCGATGCCCTCTGACGTGCCCGGAACCTACCGCTTTGCCACCGATCTGGTGATGGCCGGCGGCTGGCGATTCTCGGTCGCGGCCAAGGTGCAGGGCGAGCCGGAAACGGTTTCCGCCGCGCTTGACCTGCGGGCCGCCCCATGAGCGCGCTTGGCAAGCTGACCGCCGCAGCGCTTGTCGCAGGCACCGCCGGATTGGTGGGACTGACCGCAGGCGAGCGGGGCATAACCGTTGCCAGCCTGTCCGGGCTGGCCGAAGCGCGGCTTGCCGCCCTGATGGGCAGCGACGCAGCCGCCATGCCGGGGGCGCAACCTTCCAGCGCCGCAGCAGCAGGGCAGGTCATCTACTGGCGGCACCCCGATGGGCTGCCGGAATGGTCGGCCACAAAGGCGGTGACGGCGGATGGCCGCGCATTCCTGCCGGTGCGGGCCAGCGAGGACATTTCGCTGGATCCGGCTGCCGCCCCCGCGCCGACGGGGCTGCGCCAAAGACCGGCGGCGGGCGCAAAAACCGTGCTGTATTACCGCAACCCGATGGGCCTGGCCGACACCTCGCCAGTGCCCAAGACAGACTCGATGGGGATGGATTACATCCCGGTCTATGCGGGTGAAGGCGGCGACGACGGGGCGATCACCGTATCGCCGGGCAAGCTGCAACGTACCGGGGTGCGGACCAGCCCGGCCACGCTGGAGCCGCTGGCCGCCAGCCTGCGCGCGCCGGGGATCGTGGTGCTGGACGAACGCAAGGTCAGCGTCATTTCGCTGCGCGCCGATGCCTTCATCGAAACCGTGGCCGATGTGACCACCGGCAGCACGATTGCCCAAGGCGCGCCTTTGGTGACGCTGTATTCGCCCGAGATCGCGGCCGCACTGGCCCAGTTCGTCACGGGTCTGCGCGCCGAAGGTAAGCAACAGCAGGGGGCACGGCAAAGGCTGGAAAACCTTGGCGTGCCGGCCGGGGTGATCGACCGGATTGCCGCCGAGGGGTTGGCCTCCGTCAGCATCCCGATCACCGCCCCGCGCAGCGGCGTGGTGCTGGAACGGATGGCCGTCGAAGGCATGATGTCCAACGCGGGCGAGGCCCTGTTCCGCATCGCCGATACTTCCACCGTCTGGGTGATTGCCGAGGTTCCCGAAGCGGCGCTGATGGAGGTCAAGACAGGGGCAGAAGTCCGCATCACCCTGCGCGGTCTTGGCGGCGCGCCGCTGACGGGCCGGATCGACACCATTTACCCCGAACTCGACATGATGACCCGCACCGGCAAGCTGCGCATCGAACTGCCCAACCCAGACGGTTTGTTGCGCGCCAACATGTTTGCGGATGTGGACATCCTGTTGGGGCAGACGCCCGTGGTGCAGGTGCCGGAAGGCGCGGTGATCGACACCGGCGACCGGCAGGTTGTGATCCTTGATCTGGGCGAGGGCCGGTTCCGGCCCGCACCGGTGACGCTGGGTCGCCGGGGGGGCGGCAGGGTCGAGATCATCAGCGGCGTGGCGGCGGGTGACGTGGTGGTCAGCACCGCCACCTTCCTGATCGATGCCGAAAGCAACCTGAACGCGGCCCTTGCCGCCTTGTCTGCGCCGGAGGCCAACCCATGATCGCCCGTATCATCGCCTGGTCGGCGCGCAATGTGGTGCTGGTGCTGTTTGCCACCGTGTTTACCGTGGCGGCGGGTCTGTGGTCGCTGCGCACGCTGCCGATCGACGCCATTCCCGATCTGTCGGACGTGCAGGTGATCGTGCTGACCGAATATCCGGGGCAAGCCCCGCAGGTGGTGGAAGATCAGGTGACCTATCCCCTGACCTCGGCCATGCTGACCGTGCCGCAATCGCGGGTGGTGCGGGGGTTCTCGTTCTTTGGCATCTCGTTTGTCTACATCATCTTCGAGGACGGGGTTGATCCCTACTGGGCGCGGTCGCGTGTGCTGGAATACCTCAACGCCGCCGTCGCCCGCCTGCCCGACGGGGTGACGCCCGCGCTTGGCCCCGATGCCACCGGGGTCGGCTGGGTTTACCAATACGCGCTGAAGGGTGAAAACCTCAGCCTCGCCGAGTTGCGGTCCTTGCAGGACTGGGTGATGCGCTTTGCCATCAGCCGCGCCGATGGCGTATCGGAGGTGGCCAGCGTCGGCGGTTTCGTCAAGCAATACTCGATCACTGTCGATCCGGTGCGGATGCGGGCGCTTGGCATCACGCTCTCCGAGATCGGCGAGGCGGTGGCGGCCAGCAACATGGACACCGGCGGGCGCACCGTTGAGCTGTCCGAGTTTGAATTCATGGTGCGCGGGCGCGGCTATCTGGGCGGGATTGCCGATCTGGAAATGGTGCCGATCCGCGCGATTGGCGGCGTGCCGGTCCTGCTGCGCGACGTGGCGCGGGTGGAAATCGTGCCGGACGAACGCCGCGGCATTGCCGAACTGGACGGGACTGGCGAGGTTGCCTCTGGCATCGTGCTGCAACGGGTGGGGGCGAACGCGCTGGACGTGATCGACAACGCCAAGGCCGAGATTGACGCCATTGCCGCCAGCCTGCCCGAGGGGGTCGAGATCGTCACGGTCTATGACCGGTCGAACCTGATCCTGTCGGCTATTGAGACTCTGCGCACCACGCTGCTGGAGGAAAGCATCGTCGTGGCGCTGGTGACATTCGTGTTCCTCTTGCATGTACGGTCATCGCTGGTGGCCATCATCATGCTGCCGGTGGGTCTGCTGATGGCCTTTACCGCGATGCGCGCGCTTGGGATCGGGGCCAACATCATGTCGCTTGGCGGCATCGCCATTGCCATTGGCGCGATGATCGACGCCGCCATCGTGATGATCGAGAACGCCCACAAGCATCTGGAACGGGCAGACCCCGCCAAGCCTCGGGTCGAGGTGCTGATCGATGCGGCCTCCGAGGTTGGTCCGGCGCTGTTCTTCAGTCTGCTGATCATCACGGTATCCTTCCTGCCGATCTTTGCGCTGGAAGGACAGGAGGGGCGGTTGTTCGGCCCGCTGGCCGCGACCAAGACCTTTGCCATGGCGGCGGCGGCGCTGTTGTCGGTGACGCTGGTGCCTGCGCTGATGGTGATTTTCGTGCGCGGGCGGATCGTGCCGGAACACCGCAACCCGGTGAACCGCGCCCTGATCGCGCTGTATCGCCCGATCATCCAGTGGGTGCTGAGCGCGCGCGTGTTCACGATTCTGCTGGCGCTGGTGGCTCTGGTCGCCACCGTCTGGCCCGCGCGGCAGTTGGGGTCGGAATTCATGCCGGCCCTGGACGAGGGCACGATGATGTACATGCCCACAACCCTGCCCGGCCTGTCGGTCACCAAGGCGGCGGAACTGATGCAGATGCAGGACCGCATCATCCGCAGCTTCCCCGAGGTGGAAACCGTGTTCGGCAAGGCAGGCCGCGCGCTGACCGCGACCGACCCCGCCCCGACCGAGATGTTCGAGACGATCATCCAGCTGAAGCCGAAAGCCGACTGGCGCCCCGGTGTGACGATGGAAAGCCTGCGGGTGGAAATGGACGCCGCCCTGCAATTTCCCGGCGTGTCGAACGCCTGGACCCAGCCGATCCGCGCCCGCATCGACATGCTGGCGACCGGCATCCGCACACCGGTTGGCGTGAAGGTGTTCGGCACCGATCTGACCGAGATGGAGGGTATCGCGCGGCAGGTCGAGGCGGTCTTGCGCAACGTGCCCGGCACCACCAGCGCCTATGCTGAACGGGTGATCGGCGGCTATTACCTGGACATCGTGCCCGACCGCGCGCGGCTGGCCCGTTACGGCCTGTCAATCGCGGATGTGCAGGAGGTGATCGCCATGGCGCTTGGGGCGCAGGCCATCACCCAGACTGTTGAGGGGCGCGAGCGTTACAACGTGGCGCTGCGCTATCCGGCGGCGCTGCGGCAAGACCCTGACGCCATCGCGCGCGAGGTGCAGGTGGCCTTGCCGGGGGGCGGCACGGTGCCGCTGGGCGAGGTGGCACAGGTGGAACGGAACCGGGGGGCCACCTCGATCCGCACCGAAAACGGGCAGTTGGCGGTCTACATCTTCGTCGATATCGCGGGCCGCGATCTGGGCGGTTATGTCGCCGAGGCGCAGGCGGCGGTGGCGGGCGAAGTCACCCTGCCGCCTGGCTATTCCCTGGGCTGGAGCGGGCAGTTTGAATACCTTGAACGCGCCAAGGCCCGCCTTGCCATCGTGGTGCCGATCACGCTGGCGGTGATCTTTCTGCTGTTGTTCCTCAACTTCCGCCGGCTGACCGAAACCCTGATCGTGATGCTGTCCTTGCCCTTCGCGCTGGTGGGGGGCGTCTGGCTGATGTGGATCATGGGGTTCAACCTGTCGGTCGCGGTTGCCGTCGGCTTTATCGCCCTTGCCGGGGTGGCGGCGGAAACCGGGGTGATCATGCTGATCTACCTTGACCATGCGCTGGCCGAGGCCCGCGCCGAGGTTGCCCGCGCCGGGCGCGCCTTCACCCGCGCCGATCTGGACGCCGCAATCATGGTGGGGGCTGTCGAACGGGTGCGACCCAAGATGATGACGGTGGTGGCGATCATGGCGGGCCTGATGCCGATTCTCTGGGCGGATGGCACCGGGTCAGAGGTGATGAGCCGCATCGCCGTGCCGATGATCGGTGGCATGGTGTCGTCAACCGTCCTGACGCTGGCGGTCATTCCGGCGGTCTATGCGCTGATCAAGGGCCATGGGCTGCGGGTTGCAGAACCGCGACCCGCAGCCCATGCAATCACGCCGTGATCCGTCCCAACGGACGGCTGCCCCACGATCCGCCTGTGGGGCAGCCGTCAAAGCGCGACTTGCGCAAGGCGTGATGAGAGCATTTCATATGACATAATCAAGATTACAGGTCATTCATGTGCAGCCGGGACTGGCCACCCTACCGGTTTGCTGAACCCGGTGCGGATTGCCATTGGCAGGCCGGCCTCGCGGATTCTGTCATGCCGCCATCGGCTGTGCACGTTTCTTGCGTCGGCGCTTTCTTGAAATTGACCGCAATCTCGTCTTTGGCGGCAGAGATCACAACAAGGGCGATCGACCGGGATCTCGGGCATGCGGATTTGGCAGTATCCTTGGCCCTTCCATGTCGACCACGATCTGCCGCATGCCGAATGCCGCGATCCTGGCATAGTCGGTGCCGGCATCCCCGTTCAGCACCCACAGAAAGACCAGCGGCATGCTGCCGGTGTTGATGGACCTGTGACCCCATCCGGGCGGAATGAAGGCGATGCTGGAGGGGTGCATTTCAACCTGTCGGGTTTCGCCCTGCGAATTTTCCAGCAGCAACAGGCCCGACCCGGACTGCGTGACATAGACTTCGCCAAGATCGGGGCGCGCGTGATAATGCCCGCGGGTCATGAAATACTCGGCGCCCACCCTGCCCGGCTGCATCGTGGTCGTGCCGCAGAAAAGATCGGCCCCCGGCTGACGATACTCGCGCACCTCGTAGACCAGAGGGTCCGCCACCCGCAAAAGCGCGTCACAGGCGGCGGCGTCCGCAAACAGCCCCTTCAGATCGCTCAGATGTCTGGTGTAACGGCCTGTTTCCGGGGCCAGTGCCCCGCTGCCGGGCGCAAAGTGAATGATTTCAGGGTCCAGCATGGCTACTGTGCCGACCCGGCTGTTGCGTCAGGCTCCGCGCCTTTGAACGGGCCCGGTCCATGCGCGGGGTAGAGTTCCGGCTCTACCGTCACCAGAACATTGCCGTTGGCGCGCTGGTCCAGCAGTTCATATGCGCGGCGCACCAGTTGGCGATGCCGCTGGCGGACCATGTGAACCGGAAAGCGCAACAGCTCGCCATAGGGTTCATAGTCGAAACAGCCGATCGACATGGCCCGCAGCTCGGCTTCCGGCAGTTCCCCAAGGAACCGCAGCAGGGCTTCAAAGACATTGATGGAATTGGCAAACAGCCCCGCCGGAAGCCCCCCCAACCGATGAGTGAGCGCAATGATCTCGGCCAGGGCCACGTCGGGGTCATAGCCGCAGGCAATGATCTGGCTGTCTTCGCATTGCCCCGAATGGGCGTTGATGGCGGCGCGGAATCCCGCGATCCGCCGGGACGAGGCATGCAGACGCGCATCGCCACCGATGAAATAGACCTTGTTCCGGTCCGGCTGCGGATGTGGACGCATCGTGGAAAGGATGATCTCTGTCAGGCGGCGCGCGCCGACCTCGTTGTCGGTGATCACCGATGGCGCGTCCGGACAGGGCTGGTCGATGAAAACATGCGGAAGCTGCGCCGCGTGGCACAGGCGGCTGACGCGCATGGGGTCGGCGGCGCCTGCGATGAACAGGGCGTCAATCGAATAGGCCATCAGATCCTGTGCGGTGCTGACTTCGGCCTCGGGGTCACGCTGGGTTGCGATGATGACCGGGCATTGCCCCCGCGCGCGCGCTTCCAGAGTGAAGCTCTGGCTGAGATCCGAGAAGAAGCGGTTGTTGTGTTCGGGCAGGATCAGCCCGATCAGCCCCGACCGCGCGGTGCGCAGCCCCCGCGCCTGCAGGTTGACGGAATAGCCCATCTGCCGCGCAAGTTCGATGATGCTTTCGGCGGTCTTTTCATTGATTCGCCGACTGCGCCAGGTGCCGTTCAGCGCGGCGCTGACCGTTGAGGGCGAGGCCCCGATCTTGTGCGCGATGTCATAGATCGTCTGTTTTTGCGTGGGCTTCATCCTGCAAGCCTTCACCATATTCCGTGCTACTTGACAGCTTGCCCGCGATTCGCTTAGCGTGCAACATCGATTGTGCTTTGGGGTCGCTCGCGTTTCAGTTTGGAGGCTGAACCAAGAGCGTTTTTTTGATCGCGGCTGCACAATCGATTGCACAACCGAACCTCGCGGAACGGGGTAAGCATCAGGGGGGAACCCCAGGGGAGGAGATCGATGAAAAAGTATCTGGCTTTTGCCAGCGCTCTTGCGCTGTCGGCAGGTCTGGCGGGCGCCGCTTTTGCGCAGGATATCGGCGTGGTCGTCAAGATCGGCGGCATTCCGTGGTTCAACGCAATGGAAGCGGGCATCACCAAGAAGGCGGCGGAACTTGGCGTCACCGCCGAGATGATCGGGCCGACCTCGGCAGACCCGGCCTTGCAGGTTCAGGCCATCGAAGATCTGATCGCAAAGGGCGTCAAGGTGATTGGCGTCGTGCCCAATGACGAGGCCGCCCTTGAACCCGTGCTGCAAAAGGCACGCGATGCGGGCATCAAGGTCATTTCGCATGAAGGGCCGGGTCTGGGCAACGTGGACTGGAATTTTGAACTGGCCTCGGCCCAGGGCTTCGGCGAGGCTCATGCCAAATTGCTGTCCGACAAGATCAAGGGTGCGGGCAAATATGCCGTCTATGTCGGCTCGCTGACCGTGCCGCTGCACAATGCCTGGGCGGATGCGGCCATTGCCTGGATGAAGGCCAACCGCCCCGATCTGGAACTGGTGGGCGAGCGCTATGGCGTGGCCGAAAACGTGGATGACAGCCGCGCCACCGCGCTTGACCTGATCGCCGCGAACCCTGACCTGAAGGGTTTCCTTGCCTTCGGCAGCCAGGGCCCGATCGGAGCCGGGCGGGCGGTCGAGGAAAGCCGCAAGGTTGGCGAGATCTTCGTGCTTGGCCCGTTCTCGCCCGGACAAGGGGCGCAGATGGTTCAGAGCGATGTCATCACCGGCGGCTACATGTGGAACCCGTCGCAGGCCGGCGAAGTGTTCGTGACCTTGGGCAAGATGATGATGGACGGTCAGGAAATCACGGCGGGCACCGATATTCCGGGCCTTGGCGTGGTGGAACCTGACGTGGCGAACAAGGACATCATCACCGACAACCTGCTGGAACTGAACAAGGAAACCGTGGACGGCCTTGCCGCCATGGGGCTTTGATCCAGGGGGTGTGACAAGACAGGATCGTGGGCGGCTGCCCGCCCGCGATCGCAGCCTGGGGGGGAATTTGCGATGGCCGACACCAAGGCAGGGCAGCATGCGCTGCGCCTGAAGAACGTCACGAAACTGTTCGGGGGGATAAAGGCCCTCGACCAGGTTGATTTCGAGGTGAAGGCAGGCGAGGTCCATTGCCTTGCTGGCGAGAACGGCTGCGGGAAATCCACCCTGATCAAGATTGTGACGGGTGTGTATCGCCCGAACTCGGCCGACCTGCTGGAGCTATTCGGCGAACGGCTTGACACCATCACGCCGGTTCTGGCGCGGGCCAAGGGCGTGTCGGTGATCTGGCAGGATCTGGCCCTGTTCCCGAACATGAGCGTGGCCGAAAACATCACCTTCGATGATCTGGTCGGCTTGCGGCCACGGGGGTTGAACTATGGCGTGATGAAGACCCGCGCGCGCGCCGTTCTGTTGCGCCTCGGGGTCACGCTTGATCTGGACGCGCCGTTGGAAACCCTGCCGATTGCACAGCGGCAGGTGGTGGCCATTGCCCGCGCGCTGCTGAATGACGCGCGGCTGATCTTCATGGACGAGCCGACGGCCTCGTTGACCCAGTCCGAAACGGACCATCTGCTGGACATCGTGCGCAAGCTGTCGGCCGATGGCGTGGCCGTGGTGTTCGTCAGCCATCGTCTGGCCGAGGTGCTGGATATTGCCGAACGCGTGACCGTTGTGCGCGATGGCCGTCTTGTCGGCGTCTACCCGACCGCAGGAATGACGCAGGCCCGGCTGGGCGAACTGATGACAGGCCAGGTGCTTGAACAAAAAGTGGTGGCCCGTGACAAGACTGCGGCGCGCCCCGTGTTCGAGGCGCGGGGCCTGTCCCTGCCCGGCCAGTTTTCGGATATCGACCTTACCATCCGCGCGGGCGAGGTGGTCGGGCTGATCGGCCTGATCGGTGCCGGGCGAACCGAGATTGCTCATGCGATGATGGGAATGACCCGGCCGGCTTCGGGCCAGATGCTGCTGGACGGCAAACCCTACCGCCCCGGCTCGATCCGCGAGGCGATTGCACGGGGGCTGGCCTATGTGTCCGAAGACCGTTTGCAGCTTGGGCTGTTGCAAAAGCAGTCCATCGCCGACAACACCGCAATTTCCGTTCTTGACCGGTTGCTCGATGGGTTCGGGCTGATCTCGGCCAGCCGGAAACAGGATCTGACGGCAGGCTGGGTCAGGAAACTGGGCATCAAGATCGGCACATCCGCGAACCCGGTTTCCACCCTGTCCGGCGGCAATCAGCAAAAGGTGGTGCTGGCCAAGTGGCTGGCGACAGAACCCCGGCTGCTCATCCTCGACAGTCCGACGGTGGGGGTCGATGTCGGCGCGCGGGCAGGCATCTTTCGCATTGTCCGCGATCTGGCCGATCAGGGTCTGGCGATCCTGCTGATTTCCGACGAGGCGACCGAGGCCATGTTCAATTCCGACCGCGTGCTGCATCTGGCGCAGGGCCGGATCGTTGGCAGCCATGACCCCCGCACAACCTCGGTGGCCGAACTGGAGGCGGCGATCTATGCATAGCTATCTGCGGAACCGACAGGTCGAGTTGCGGCTGTTCATCGTGCTGATCGCACTGTGCATCGGCCTGTCGCTGACAACCACCACTTTCCTGACCGCCAGCAACCTCAGCGCGCTGCTGAACAACAATTCGGTCAACCTGATCTGGTCGGTGGGCCTGCTGGTCGTGCTGATCTCGGGCGGCATCGACATTTCGTTTGCGGTGGCCTCCTCGGTCGTGCAGTTCGTTGCGGCCAAGCTGCTGATCGGCATGGGGGGCGGCAACTGGGTGCTGGGCTTTCTTGTCTGCGGCGGTCTGGGGGTGATGCTGGGGCTGATCAATGCGGCACTGATCCACGGATTCCGCATCATTTCGATCGTGGTCACCATCGCCACCTTCAACGCCTATTTCGGCCTTCTGATGTATCTCAGCGGCGGGCGCAGCATCTATGCCTTGCCGGACTGGTGGTCGGCACGGGTGATCCTGCTGGAGCATCAGGCGGCCGATGGCACCTGGGCGGAACTGCGGTTGCCGGTGGCGGTGATGGCGGCCTGCGTCGGGGCGACCTGGTTCCTGATCCGCCGGATGAATCTTGGCCGCCAGTTGTACGCCTTTGGTGACAATCCCGAAGGGGCGCGGCGGGCCGGGGTGAACATTGCCGTGATGCAGGGGCTGGCCTTCGGGTGGTGCGGGCTGATGGCCGGAATCGCCGCCCTGATGCAGGTGCATATCGTCAAGGAAGTGGTGCCCAACGCGCTGTACGGCCGCGAACTGGACGTGCTGGCCGCCGTCGTGCTGGGCGGGGCGCGGCTTGGCGGTGGCAAGGGCACCATCACCGGCTGCATCCTTGGCGTGATGTTCGTGGCGATCACCCAGAACGGGCTGAACCTGCTGGGCATATCGCCCTTCGCCTTTCAGATGATCATAGGCGCCGCGATCCTTGTGGCGATTTCAACCTCCAACATCAACTTCGGCAAACTTGCGGCCTTCGGGCAAAGGAGGCAGAGATGACCGGACTTCTTGACCGGTGCCGCAGCTTTCTGGGCCGCGAAACCTTTGGTCTGATCCTGCTGATGGCGGCCATGGTGCTGGCCTTCAGCCTTGCCAGCCCCCGGTTCCTGACCGGTGCCAATCTGGCCTCGATGGGGTTTCAGGCCCCCTTGCTGGGCCTGCTGACCATTGCCATGCTGGCCCCGATGATTTCGGGCGGGTTCAACCTTGCAGTCATCTACACGGCCAACATCTCGGGTCTGACCTTCGCCTGGGTTCTGCTGCAATTCGGCGGGGTCGAGGCCGGGCCGGGTGCCATCCTTGCGGGCGTCGTGGCGGCGCTAGCCGTCGGCGCGCTGGCCGGGGCGGTGATGGGCGTGGTGATTGCCTATGTCGGGGCACATCCGATCCTTGTGTCCTTGGCAATGATGATCTTCCTGCGCGGTCTGGGAGAGTTTCTGACCAAGGGCGGCGACATCTCGGGCTTTCCGGAAACCATCGCCTTTCTGGGGCATGGCACGGTCCTCGCCGTGCCGGTGCCGATGATCCTTTTCGGTCTTGTCGCCCTGGCCTGGCACATCCTGTTGCGCCGCAGCAGACACGGCTTTTCGGTTTACATGGTCGGGTCCAACATCCGGGCCGCCGCATATGCGGGGCTGCACACCAAACGTACGCTGGTGATGATCTATGCCCTGTCCGGCATGGTCTGCGCCATCGCGGGGATCCTGATGCTGGCCCGGTTCAACTCGGTCCGAGTCGGGCATGGCGAGGCGCTGCTGCTGGTCACCGTGCTCGCGATATTCCTGGGCGGGATAGATCCCTTCGGCGGGCACGGCAAGGTTGCCCCGGTCATCCTGTCCATCCTGATCCTGCAGATCCTGTCCTCGGGGCTGAACCTGATCGGGGCCAATCAACACCTCGCAACTGCCGTCTGGGGCCTGTTCCTGATCGCCGTCATGATCTTGCGATCCGGATTTGCCTCTGCATTTTTTCTTGGAAAGGACTGACACCATGGAAGGATTTGGCGTTCACACCAGCATGTGGACGATGAACTGGGACCGCGCGGGCGCCGAGCGCGCCGTCGCCGGCGCCACGCAATATGGCGTTGATTTTATCGAGATCCCGATGCTTCGCCCGCATGAGATCGACCCCGCCCACACCGCGGCCTTGTTGGAAAAAAGCGGGTTGCGCGCCGTCTGTTCGCTGGGCCTGCCGCAGGAATGCTGGGCCTCGGTGCATCCGGAACGCGCCGCCGACTATCTGAAGCTCGCGCTGGACAAGACCAAGGCCTGCGGGGCCGAAGCCCTTTCGGGCGTAACATTCGGCGGTATTGGCGAACGCACCGGCCTGCCCCCGACCGCGACCGAATATGACAACATCGCCAAAGCGCTGACTGTCGCTGCGGCGCATGCCAAGAAGATCGGGCTGCTGTTCGGGATCGAGCCGGTAAACCGCTACGAAAACCACCTGCTGAACACCGGCTGGCAGGCGCGCGACATGATCCATCGGATCGGCGCGGACAACATCTTCATCCACCTTGACACCTATCACATGAACATCGAGGAAAAGGGTGCCGGCAACGGCATCCTCGATGCCCGCGAGTTTTTGAAGTATATCCATCTCAGCGAAAGCGACCGCGGCACGCCGGGCGAAGGCACCTGCGATTGGGATGAAATCTATTCCACCCTTGCGGCGATCGGGTTCAAGGGCGGGCTTGCAATGGAAAGCTTCATCAACATGCCGCCGGAAATCGGCTATGGCCTGGCCGTCTGGCGGCCGGTGGCCAACAGCCATGACGAGGTGATGTCGAAGGGCCTGCCCTTCCTGCGCAACAAGGCGGCGCAGTATCGGCTGATCTGACGCCGCACGTTTCAACCATCGGCCTTGCCGGGCGCGCAGCTTGCTTGCGCGTCCGACCCAAGCATCGACGATGTGCTGTCCATCGGCGGGGCGAATGAAGGCCTGACCCCCCTGCCCCCAAACAAAAAATACAAGCATATTCAATACATTGAATGCGGGCGTCACCCCCCTGCCCTGCCCTTGCAGACAAGAACCCTTTGCCCGTGTCATCGGGCGAATGCCAGTTGGCCATGGCCAACCTGTGATCCCGCCCCCAAGGCAATGATCCGCGACAAATAGCTGTCAGGGCATATCACCTCATCGGCCTTGTCGGCCATCTGGTCGGCCGCCATCACGGTTTCCCACAGACCAAGGGTTGAAATGGCCCGTGCAAGTACGCCTTGCTGTATTCTCAGCATCTTTCCGAACCCGAATACAAGCTGAAGCAACCCATGCTCCGAACATGGCACTTCGGGGTAGAATGCCGGGATCGTCGTCAGACGTGCCCAAAGCTCTGTGATGCAGAGCGGCATGGTTTTTTTTGTATATGGTTTATCTGTCTCTTTGTGCCGGACATTCTGGCCGTCTGTGCCGGTCTTTTCTTCGCGGATCAGGGCAGTATGGCTGTTGTCGATGGTGGCGGTGTCGGCCGGATTTTCCAGGGTCAGCCCTGCGTGCTGCCGTGTGTCCTCAAGGCGGATGGTCCCGTTCAGAATGGCTTTCAGCCTGTCGATGATGGCAAGCGCCTGAAGCCGCGTGGTGCCGGTGCGGCGCAGCATGTTGCGGGTCGCCTCGACAAAGCCGCGGGCGTCATCCGCCAGATCCTGTGCCAGACATTCGATCCGCAGTTTCTGGACGAAGGACTTCAGCCCGCGAAGCTCGCTGGCCTCGTCGCGATGTTGTTGCGCCAGCGCCAGAATCTGACCCGAGCGGGCAAGAAGCGGTGACAAGTCGATGCCAAAGGCCCCGATCACCCTGCCCTTCCGAAGGATGGGAAACCGCTTGCCATTGGCACTGTCCCGCCGCTGGATCAGGTCAACCGCCTCCAGCCTTGCCAGATGCCGGCGAAGCTGCCGGTCGGTGATGCCTTTTGCGCGAAAGCACAGTGTATCGTTGCAGGCAAAAACCGTCAGCAAGGTCAAAGGCGTGATCGGCCCGTCTTTCCCGGTCTTGGCGTCATGGCAAGGCAGGCAACTCAACAAGGCGTCCAGAACCACGACAGAGGCGGCCCGAAGGCCAAGCTCGCGGCTTGCCGTGTTGACCGCGGCCATCAAGTCGCGCCGCGTGACGGCCGCAAAATGAGGCTGCTGCGCGATCGTGCCGACGCCAGAAAAGGCATCATCCATCGTGAAGGCACAGCTTTGCCGTGCCCCGACATTCAGTGTCGTGACCTGTGTGTGTTCCATCTGATTTCAGACGGCAAATTGATACCTGTCACCGAAATCGGTGTTGCAGCGATTCGATTTTGGGGGTACCAATAAAGTGCGAGTAAATCGGGACCCTCTGGAGTGCTTCACCGCCTTCGGGGGGTTTCTTTTTGCGCTACTGTCTGCCTCCTTGCTGTTGGGTTTCTGTCGGTTCGGTCTAGGTTGGCCGTGGCCAACCCTTGTAAATCAATAGCTTGTCTGACGCAGCTGTCAGGGTTTGGCCTTCCACTCGTCATAAAGACGCTCAAGCCGCTGTTCGACAAAAGCGATAAATCCGCGTGCGGATTTATCGGAAACCTCGATCAGCAGACGCTGGCCACGCGACTTGAACGCCACGGGCGCATCTTTCATCTGGTTCAGCGGGGCAGGGGGGGCGGCGGGGCTGATGGCATTTGCCGAAACCAGCCGCGCCTCCTGCAACCGCTGAAGCGCCGTGATCACCGCCCCGAGCCGTTCGGCGGCAGGGCCAGTCTGGGGCACCAGCGACGCAATCACCGCCTCTGCCGGTGCTGCCTCCTCCTTGATCAGGCGGCGCAGTTCCAGCCAGGGGCGACGACCCGCATCATGGGCCGCGCCGATCCTGTAGATCACCGCGTCGGGAACATCGCGCGCCACCCCGATCAGCTTGCTCAGCGTGCCCTTGTCGACCGCAAGCACATCGCCAATCTCGACCCGCGAAAAGCCTTGCTCCTCCAGCTTGACCGCAAAGATCGCCTGTTCAATGAAGCTGCGTTCCAGACGGGCGGAATTTTCAAGGGCCTGCGAGACAAGCGCCTCGCGATGGTCCATTTCCCGGATATAGGCCTTGACCTTGATGCCCAGCACACGGCAGGCCGCAATCCGGCGCCGGCCATAGACAACCTCGTAGCGCGGGCCGGGGCCACGCCGGTAGCGCAGCAGGGCAGGCAGTTGCTGCCCCGAGGTCCGCAGCGATTCAATCAGATCCTCAAGGCCTTCGGTCACATCGAAGCGGTCGGCGATTTCGGACTCGGCAATATCGCTGATGTCCACCTCCTGCGCCGCCTGCGCCGATACCTGAGACAGGACATCCGACATGCTTTTCAGGGATCGGGGCGCCGCCGGCGGATCATCCGGCCTTGCACCCGCAGCCTCTGCGGTTCTGGACCCCATCTGAGCCAGACTTTTTGCCAGCAGATCACGCTTCATGGTTGCCTCCGCGACCCCAGGCGGTCTGGATCATCTTTTCGATGTCATTGGAAAAGCTCATCACCGATTCCAGTGCCCGTTCATAGGTTTTCCGGTTCTTCGCGGTGGCAAGATCGACTTCAAAAATTGTCTTCTGTGACAGGCCGGCCTCGCTGACCGCCGAGGATTTGACGAAAGGTGTGGTGATGACGCTGTCGCCCAGAAGTTGCCTCAGCCATTCCGCCAGATCCTGCTGCGTGCTGATCGCCGTGTCAAAGCGCGTCAGCAGATAGGCAAAGTTGTCATAGGCGCCGATGCCGCCGTTGGAATACAGCACTTCCAGCACACCCGATGCCATGGTCAGAAACTGGCTGGCCGAGGCCAGATCGACGCGTTCCGGGATAATGGTCATCAGCAGCGACGTAGACGCGCAGACCGCAGCCATTGTCAGATAGCCAAGCTGGGGGGGGCAGTCGATCAGGACGATGTCATAATCGTCTTCCACCTGGCGCAGCGAATCCCGGATCCGGTTGAAGAAAACCGGCTGTTCCCCCCGGCTCAACGCCATGGGGGTTTCGGTCTCGAACTCTGACAGCATGATCCCGCCGGGGACCAGATCAAGGTTCGGAAAATAGGTCTTGCGCAGAATGTCGGTGATCGGGGACCGGGATGTTTCGCCATCGTTATAGCGGATCGCGTCATACAGCGTTCCCCCCTGGCGAAAATCGATCTCTGGTTGATAGCCGAAGAACGTGGTCAGCGATGCCTGCGGGTCCGCGTCGACCAGACACACCCGGTAGCCACGCAGCGCCAGCCGCATGCCAAGGGTCACCGTCGTCGTCGTCTTGCTGCTGCCCCCCTTGAAGTTGACCGTGGACCAGATCTGCAACTTGTCGCCGGGACGGCGGCCCGGCAGAAACTGCAGCGGATCCTTGGCGTTCTGTGCCAGCGTCCTGCGGATTTCCAGAATGTTCTCGGCGGTATAAAGCCGCTTGTTGCCCGGCCCTTGCTCGACCTCGGGAATGCGGCCGTCGAAATGGGCCTTGCGCAAATAGCCATCGCTGACGCGCAAAAGCTCTCCGACCTCGGCGCTGTTGAAGCTGCGAAGCGTCTTTTCCTCTTTCGGCGCCAGAAACAGCTTGGACATGTGTTCCAAAGCCTCTGACAGCCGTTCCGCATCGGCCTTCAGTTTGCTGTGCAGCACTGGATGCATATTCGCCGCCTGTCCCGTATCGTCGCTTTCGCGTTCCTTGACCCTATCTTTCGCAGAAAGTGGCAAGGAACGCGATGGATGATGTTATTGTTGTTTTCGCGTTACAGATATGACGCTGCTGCGACAGAAACTCAAGACAAATTCTTCTGCCTGCGCTTGTGGCAAACGGATCGCAAACCACCAGATCCTGAATGCAGTTGATGTGCCATCGCAGAAGTGTCTGGCAGTATATTGATATTGTTGTAGAAAACTGTCAAAGACTTATCCACAGGCCGCATTGCGCAGATTGCAAGGGCAAAGGTCGCAAGACTGTGCGTTTCGCAGCAGTAACGCGATTGCCGCAGATTTGTCGGCCATTGTGTTCAAAGACCGACTCGCGCGATTCCATAACCGCCCCGGCAGACCGCACGCGTTTGAAGGCGCAAGGGAACGAATCCTGTTACTGCCGTAGGCAAGGCCCATGCGGCAGGGGGGGCAGGTTCTGCTGATCCGCCCAAAATGCCTGCTCCCAGAATGCGTGACACCGCCCCGGCCTTGGCGGCGATGCGGTCGCCCGCTTGATCTCGCGGCGGCAATCCGGGCTTGACCTTCCAATGCTGGCAAGCCGCATGCTGTTGCCCAAGGCCGAAACCTTTGGCCTTTGCGCTGCACAGACTGCAAAAGGGGAACACCATGTCCAACCCGGATCCGCACAAGGGCCACAGGCCCGCAGACCCCGAAATGGCCGGGGCAGGGCAAAGCGGGGCAGGGCAGACGGCGCTTGATCCGGTCTGCGGCATGACCGTGACCCTGAAGCCCGGCACCCGGACAGAAGGTTTTGAGGGGACCGATTTCCATTTCTGCTCGGACAAATGCCAGACGAAATTCAAGGCTGACCCGTGGTTTTACGCTTCGGGCAACAGCGCAAAGCACGGCAAGGTGGCGGTGGTGGCGGCGCAATACACCTGCCCGATGCACCCCGAAATCATCCGCGATGCACCGGGGGCCTGCCCGATCTGCGGCATGGCGCTGGAAGCGATGCTGCCCTCGGACGCGCCCAGCCATGAATTGACCGATTTCACCCGCCGGATGTGGGTTTCGGCAGCCGCCGCCGTGCCGCTGATCGTGCTGACCATGGGCGAACTTGTTGGCCTGCCGGTGCGGGCTTGGATCGGCGATCCGACGGCCAGTTACCTTGAATTTGCATTGGCAACCCCCATCATCCTGTGGGCGGCGCTGCCATTCTTCAAACGAGGATGGGACTCGGTGGTGAACCGGTCGCCCAACATGTGGACGCTGATCAGCCTTGGCGTGGCGGCGGCCTATCTCTATTCGCTGGTCGCCACCTTTCTGCCCGGCGTTTTCCCGGACGCCTATCGGATGGGTCATGGCGTCGGAACCTATTACGAGGCGGCGGTGGTGATCGTGGCGCTGGTCTTTGTCGGGCAAGTGCTGGAACTGCGGGCGCGCGAACGCACTGGCGATGCGATCCGCGCGCTGCTGGACCTTGCACCCAAGACGGCGCGCAGGATCCTGCCCGACGGGTCGGAATATGACGTGCCGCTGGAAAACATCATGCAGGGCGACCGTCTGCGCGTGCGCCCTGGCGATGCGGTGCCGGTGGATGGCGTGGTGATCGAAGGCCGGTCCAGCCTGGATGAAAGCATGCTGACCGGGGAATCGATGCCGGTGGAAAAGGTCGCCGGGGATGCGGTGACCGGGGCCACGATCAACAAGAACGGCAGCCTTGTGATCGAGGCGGGCAGGGTGGGGGCAGATACCGTTCTGGCGCAGATCGTGACGATGGTGTCGAACGCCCGCCGGTCGCGCGCGCCCATTCAGGGGCTGGCGGATCGGGTGTCGGCGATCTTTGTGCCGGCGGTTGTCGGCATCGCGATTGTTGCCTTCGTGGCCTGGATGGTCTTTGGCCCCGAACCCGCGCTGGTCTTTGCCATCGCCTCGGCGGTGTCGGTGCTGATCATCGCCTGTCCCTGCGCGCTTGGGCTGGCCACGCCCATTTCCATCACCACGGCGGCAGGGCGCGGCGCACAGGCGGGGGTGCTGATCAAGGATGCCGAGGCGCTGGAACGGATGGCCAGCGTCGATACGCTGATCGTTGACAAGACCGGCACCCTGACCATGGGCAAACCAAAGCTGACCGATACGGTGATGCTGGGGGATGTGGCTGTTGCAGACCTGCTTTCGCTGGCCGCAGCACTGGAGCGCGGATCGGAACACCCGCTGGCCGAAGCGATTGTCGAAGGCGCCGAAGCGCAGGGTGCCCCGCGGCAAGAGGCTGCGGACTTCGAGGCCGTCACCGGCAAGGGCGTGCGCGGCAAGGTTGGCGGGCGCGCTGTGGCGCTTGGCAATGCGGCGATGATGACAGAGATGGGGCTGGACACGAGCGCAGCCGAAGCACGGGCCGACACCCTGCGCGCCGATGGAAAGACAGCCATGTTCATCGCGGTGGACGGGGCGTTGGCTGGCATCGTGGCGGTGGCCGACCCGATCAAGGACAGCACCGCGCAGGCGATCAGGGAACTTCACGCCCAGGGGCTGCGCGTGATCATGGCAACGGGCGACAACGCCCGCACGGCGCAGGCGGTGGCCGCCAGGCTGGGCATCGACGACGTGCGCGCAGGCGTTCTGCCCGAGGCCAAGAAAGACCTGATTGACCAGTTGCGCCGCGATGGCCACAAGATCGCCATGGCAGGCGACGGGGTGAACGACGCCCCCGCTCTGGCCGCCGCCGACGTCGGGATTGCGATGGGAACGGGGGCGGATGTGGCGATGGAAAGCGCGGGCATCACCCTGCTGGGTGGGGATCTGATGGGCATTGTGCGGGCGCGCAAGCTGGCCCGCGCAACCCTGCGCAACATCAAGCAGAACCTGTTCTTTGCCTTTGCCTACAACGCGCTTGGCGTGCCGATCGCGGCAGGGCTGCTTTATCCCGCGACCGGGGTCTTGCTGTCACCGATGATCGCGGCGGCGGCGATGAGCCTGTCTTCGGTTTCGGTCATCAGCAATGCCCTGCGGCTGCGGCGGGTCGATCTGTGACCAACCCTTGCCTGCAGGCACCCAAGGCCCTTATCGCCGCGCCGTGCGGGCTGTGGCCTGCCCCTGTGCCGGGCCGTTGCCAAGATCGACAAGGATCGGGCAATCGGGCCGGTGGTCGCCGCAGCAGGCGTCGGCAAGGTGGCGCAAGGTGTCCATCATGGCCTGCATTTCGCTGATCTTGCGCGCCAGCCCGTCGATCTGATCCAGCGCCAGCCGCTTGACATCGGCACTCTGGCGCGACCGGTCGCGCCACAGTGCCAGCAGCTCCTCGATCTTTTCGACCGGAAAGCCAAGGTCGCGCGACCGCCGGATAAAGCGCAGCATCTGGACTTCGGTGTCTGAATAGACGCGGTAGCCCGATCCGGTCCGCCCTGCCGCCGGGATCAGCCCGGTGGATTCGTAGTAGCGGATCATCTTTGCCGACACGCCCGAGGCTTTTGCCGCTTCACCGATGTTCATGCTGCAACCTCCTGCAAAGGGGCAAAGCGCCGCAGCCGCAGCGCGTTGCCAAGGACAAAGACCGACGACAGCGCCATGGCACCCGCCGCAAACACCGGCGACAGCAGCAGGCCAAACGCAGGCCAGAGCGCACCGGCGGCGACCGGGATCAGGGCCGCGTTGTAGATGAAGGCCCAGAACAGGTTCTGCCGGATGTTGCGCATCGTGGCCTTGGACAGCGCGATGGCATCGGGCACCGCCGTCAGCCGCCCGGTCATCAGCACCACATCCGCCGCCTCGATGGCGATGTCGGTGCCGGTGCCGACGGCGATGCCGACATCGGCCTCGGCCAGTGCAGGCGCGTCATTGATGCCGTCGCCGACAAAAGCCAGCGTGCCCAGACCCTTCAGTCGCTTGACCGCATCAACCTTGCCGTCGGGCAGCACTTCGGCCACCACCTCGTCGATGCCCAACTGGCGGGCGATGGCATTGGCGGTGCGGGCATTGTCACCGGTGATCATGGCGACCTTCAGCCCAAGCGCGTGCAGGGCGCGGATCGCATCCGGCGTGGTGTCCTTGACCGGATCGGCAACCGCAAGGATCGCCGCCAGCCTGCCGTCAATGGCGGCATAAAGCGGCGACTTGCCCTCATCTCCCATCCGCGCGGCGACCTCGGCAAAGGGGGTCACGTCAAGGCCCAGCTTTGCCATGTAACGGTCGGCCCCGACCTCGATCCTTTGGTCCCCCGCCTGCGCTGAAACGCCAAAGCCGGTGACGGACTCAAAGCTCGTCACCTCGGGCAGGCTCAGCCCCTCCTCACCCGCCGCTGCAACAATGGCGCGGGCGATGGGATGTTCCGATTTTGCCTCGACCGCCGCCACCGCTGCCAGAACGGGGGCACGGTCAAAACCTGGCGCCAGCATCAGATCAGTCAGTTTCGGCTTGCCCATCGTCAGGGTGCCGGTCTTGTCCAGCGCCACCACGCGGACAGCGTGCAGGGTCTGCAACGCCTCGCCCTTGCGGAACAGGATGCCCAGTTCCGCTCCGCGCCCGGTGCCGACCATGATCGACGTGGGCGTGGCCAGCCCCATGGCACAGGGGCAGGCGATGATCAGGACGGCGACAGCGTTGACAAGGCCAAAGGTCAGCGCGGGGTCTGGCCCGAAGATCAGCCAGACAGCAAAGGTCAGCGCGGCCAGGGTCATGACGGCAGGCACGAACCACATGGTCACCTTGTCGACCAGCGCCTGTATCGGCAGTTTGCCACCCTGCGCCGCCTCGACCATGCGGATGATCTGCGCCAGCATCGTCGCCTCGCCGACCGCAGTCGCGCGGAAACTGAAGGCGCCGGTCTGGTTGACGGTGCCGCCTGTCACCGGGCTGCCGGGCGTCTTTTCCACCGGCAACGGCTCGCCGGAAATCATGCTTTCGTCGATCCAGCTTGCGCCGGACGTGACCTCGCCATCAACCGGAACCCGTTCGCCAGGGCGAACCTCGACCACATCGCCGGGGCGCACCTCGGCGGCGGGCAGTTCAAGGATCGTGCCATTGCGCAGCACACGCGCCGTCTTGGCCTGAAGGCCGACCAGCCGCTTGATCGCCTCGGAGGTGCGGCCCCTGGCGCGGGCCTCAAGATAGCGGCCAAGCAGGATCAGCGTGACGATGACCGCCGCAGCCTCGTAATAGACGTTCACGGTGCCCGCGGGCAGCACCCCCGGCGCAAAGGTCGCCACCAGCGCATAGCCATAGGCGGCCAGCGTGCCCACCGCCACCAGACTGTTCATGTCAGGGGCAAGACGGACCAGCGCCGACAGTCCCTTGCGGTAGAACCGCAGGCCGGGGCCGAACAGGACCACGGTGGTCAGGGCAAACTGCAGATACCAGCTGTTCTGCGTGCCGATGCTGTTCATCACGGCCAT
This sequence comes from Pseudomonadota bacterium, assembly GCA_040385825.1. Taxonomy (GTDB): domain Bacteria; phylum Pseudomonadota; class Alphaproteobacteria; order Rhodobacterales; family Rhodobacteraceae; genus JANNNF01. The sequence continues at coordinate 36,112 of JAZKGQ010000034.1, forward strand.
ATGGACCGAAGCAAAAAGATGCGACCCCATTTCCAGAACAAAGACCGGCAAGGTCAGCGCTGCCGCGATCAGCACATCGCGCTTGAGGCCGGCCTCCTCGGCCGCCTTCCGGGCCGCAGTCTCGTCCGCCGCATCCGTGGCGGGGGCTGCCGCCTGTGCGTCGTAGCCCGCAGCCTCTGCGGCGCGGATCAGGGCGCCAAGATCGGCGGTCCCTGTCACGGTCGCCCGCTCGGTCGCAAGGTTCACCGCCGCAGAGGTCACGCCGGGCACGGCTTTCAGGGCCTTTTCCACACGCGCCACACATGACGCGCAGGTCATCCCTTCGATCACCAGATCGACAGGGCGCGACGCCACATCATACCCCGCGTCCTCGACAGCCTTGACCAGCAAGGCCCGGTCAACGGTGGCGCCAGTCACCTCGGCCCGTTCGGTGGCCAGATTGACAAAGGCCGTCTCGACCCCCGGCACCGCCTTCAGCGCCTTTTCCACCCGCCCCACGCAAGAGGCGCAGGTCATGCCTTCAACGTCGAGAACAAACGTTTCCGACCCGGCGGCTGGCGGTGTTTTGGCCTGCATGTTCATTGCGGAACTCCTTCGGCAAATGCATCTGCCTGTCGAGATAAGGCTTCCCATGATGGCAAGGTCAAGGGCTGATCCTGATTTTCCGCTCACGGGTTTGTGTACTTGACCTTACAACGATGGGAAGCCCCATATGACGTTGCATGAGACGAAACCCCAAGGAGGTACTCATGCAGTTCCATATTGAAAACATGACCTGTGGCGGCTGCGCGCGCAGCGTGACCAAGGCCATCCAGTCGGTTGATCCCATGGCGGAAGTCAACACCGACCCCGGCGCGCGCAAGGTGGATGTCAAGACTTCGGCCCCGCGCGACCGGCTGGTCACCGCGCTGACCGAAGTCGGCTATGCCCCTGCGTGACAGCGCAAACCCTGTCGCAAACACGTTGCACCACGACTGAAAGGAAACCCTCGACATGAACAAGATCGCAACCGCCGCCGTGTTCACCGCAATTCTGGCTGCCGGAGGCTATGTCTACGCCCAGTCCGATTCGATGGCGGGCATGGGCATGGGCACTGATGGCATGGCCATGATGAGCCATACCGCCATGATCCCGCCGGAACTGGCCGACAACGCCGCCGTCAAGGGCTATGCCGCCGCGATGGATGGCATGATGGCCAACATGGCGCCTTATACCGGCGATGCCGATGTCGATTTCGTCAAGGGCATGATCCCGCATCATCAGGCTGCCATCGACATGGCGAAAGTGCAGCTTGAATTCGGCAAAGACCCCGAGATGCGCAAGCTGGCTGAAGAAGTGATCGCGGCCCAGGAAGCCGAGATTGCCGACATGAACGCCTGGCTTGCCGCCAAGGGCATGTGATCCGGCCTGCGCTGCGGGCGGCGTGGCCATTGGCCGCCTTGCCCGCATCAGGTTGCGCAGGTGGCAGATCAAGGCGACGGTCCCGCCCGCTGGCGGGACCCTCGGCCCGAGCAGAGGTCACAGCACGGTCACCAGCGTCCCGACCGCCACCTTGTCATAAAGCTGCATCACATGTTCGTTCAGCATGCGGATGCAGCCATTGGACACCGACCGCCCTATCGAATTCGGCTCTGTCGTGCCGTGGATGCGGAAATAGGTGTCGCGGCCATCTTTGTACAGATACAGCGCCCGTGCCCCCAGGGGATTGCCCGGCCCGCCCGGCACACCATCCGCGAACTGCGCATAGCGGCCCGGATCGCGGCGGATCATGTCATTCGTCGGGCGCCAGGACGGCCATTCGGCCTTGCGCGCAATGATCGCGGTGCCCTTGAATTCCAGCCCCGCCTTGCCGACCCCGACGCCATAGCGGATGGCGCGTTCCGGGGCAAAGACGTGGTAAAGGTAAAAGTTGCGCGGAAAGACAAGGATCTGGCCCGGAGCATGCTGCTCGCGGACGCGCACTTCGCGCGGTTGAAACTGTTCCGCAAGAACGAAAGGTTCGGCGGTGTGGGCGCGCAGGACAGCAGGGGCGGCAAAAGCGGCCGCTGCGGCACCGCTGATGAGGGAACGACGGGAAATCATGTTGTCTCCTGAGATGGAACGATCGGGATGCGGTTTGGTCAGGCGACATCTCGCGGGGGGGGCGGTTGTGGCGAGGACAGGCGGCTGCGGGCCCGGACCGGCACGATTTCAAACAGCGGCGACACAAAGGCGAATTTCCGTGTCGGCGACGCGGTCTGGCCGGCCAGCAGGCTTTGGCAGGCCACATGGCCAGCCCCGCCCGCGCATTGCAAGTCGTGTGTCCTGGGCGCCACATGGGTTTCCAGCCCCGCGCTTTGGGACAGCACATGACCAGTACGCACCTCTCCGAAAAGAGAGGCGAGCACGATGACACTCCACAAAAGAACTAGCAGTCTGCACATGCCCCTACATAGAGTCACACCCACTCCGAAGGGATGTTCACATCGAAGTGAGCAGCGCGATTTTCGCACAGCGCGGCGAAAGCGCCACGTTGTCACCGGTTTGTGACCACCGATCCGACAAAGCCGTTTGACCTTCCCACAGGGGAAGGCTGCATCAGGCAGGAAAACAAGGATCCCTCCATGCGATCAAGCCCCCTCGCCAGACTGGCGCGCCAGAATGCGCAGAATATCGGCCTGTGGCGCTCGAATGGTTGCATCGCCCGGCACAACGGGCATATTGAAGACATCCTTGGCCAGGTTGCGGTCGGGGCACAGGTAAAGTTGATCTGACACCATGATGCAGACGCCAATCAGATGGGCCGCGTTGAACCTTTTGCCTGCGGGCAGGATGGTGCGGCATCTGTCTGCCTTCTGCTTTGCCATCGTGCTGCTGTGCAGTCTGATCATTGGCCAGTCGGCCTCTGCCTTTCCCGCGCCGGATCATCATGCCACCTCCTCGACCACGTCCTCGGGCACCCCCTGGGCCGAACCGGCGGCTGTGGTGTTGTCCTGCCATCCGGCGCTGGCCTGCGCGACGTTCGTCATCCCGTCCGGTGCGACCGGTGCCTTCGTTTCCGGCTATGCGGTGGTGCTGCTGCCCGAGTTTGCGCAGACCCGGCCCCGCTTTGGTGGCCCCTCTGTCAGTCTTCCCCCTCCACGCCTGCTGACCTGACGGTCAGTTCTGGCGGCAGCCATGGTTCGACGCGCCTTGCAGGCGCGGTCGATGGTGATGCCGTTCAATCTTGACCCGGAAGATGCGCGCAGTCCGCGACCCGCCAAAAGGGCGGTGTGCGGTGGTGGAAAAACAAGAAACCAAGGGCAGTCAGGCAAATGAGAATGAAATGGACAGGCGCAATCGCGCTTGCAGCCTCCGCAGTTGCGGCGGTTGCGCTGGCGCATGGCGGGGCGAGCGGAGTCGTTCTGGAACGGATGAAAGGCATGGCAGCGATGCGCGATACCGTGGCCGAACTGGCCCCGATGATGCAGGGGGCCGTGCCCTACGACGCGTTCATCGTGTCGGAAGGGGCGGCGGTCATCGCCAGCCACGCCGGGAACACCATGCTGTCGCTGTTCCCCGATGGCAGCCTTGAAGGGGTGACCTACGCCAAGCCCGAGATCTGGTCCAACTGGCAGGAATTCACGACGCTGGCCGCAGAAATGAAGCTTTATGCCGATGCGCTGGCCGAAGCCGCCCCGAACGGGCTTGAACCGGCCCCCGCACCCGCGGCAGAGATGGCCGGAATGGCCATGCCTCCCGCAGTAGAGGTCGCGCGCGGTCCCACGGTGGCAGAGCTGATGGGCTATGCTGAACGGGCGCCCGACAGCCCGGTGTCGCGCGGACAGGCAGACCCTGGCTCGGTTGCGCCGACTCTGGCAAGTCTTGCGGCGGATGATCTGTTCAACCGCATCAGCGGCACCTGTTCGTCCTGCCATGCCCAATTTCGCACGGGCAGGAACTGACGATGCGCGGCCTGATCCGGCTTTTTGCAGTCCTTCCCGCCGTGGCGGCCGGGCTTGGTGCCGGGGTATTGGCATTCTGGCCCATCGGCGAGGCAGAGCCTGCCTCCTTTCCCGTGGGCGATGTCGAACGGGGTGCCTATCTGGCCCGTGCAAGCGGATGCGTGTCCTGCCACACCAATGCGGCGCTCAAGGGGGCGTCGCTGGCGGGGGGCGCGCCGCTTGACACGCCGTTCGGGACATTCGTGCCGCCGAACATCACGCCGCACCCTGTGGCGGGGATCGGCAAATGGACCATTCAGGATTTCGCGCGTGCCGTGCGCCAAGGCATCTCGCCCAAGGGCGACCCCTACTATCCGGTGTTCACCTATTCCTTCTACGCCGGGTTCACCGACCAGGACATCGCCGATCTGTGGGAGGCCTTCCGGACCGTCCCGCCGGTCGCCGAAGCGGCCCCTGCGCATGATGTGGGCTTTCCCTTCAGCTTCCGGTCGGGGTTGAAGCTGTGGCGGGCCAAGTATCTGTCCGCGCCGGTCACCGACGCATATATGGGCGCGTCGTCGCCGTGGAACCGCGGGCGGGTTCTGGTCGAAGGGGCGGCCCATTGCGCGGCCTGCCACACGGGCCGCAATCTTTTGGGCGGGCTGAAGGACAGCGCGCGGTTTGCCGGCAATGCCAACCTGCCCGGTGGCAGCAAGGCCCCGTCGATCCTTGTCGCCGACCTTGCGGCAGCCGGGTTTACCGTGCCCAATCTTGCCTATGCGCTGCAATCCGGGCTGCTGCCAAGCGGAGATTCCTTTGGCGGCAGCATGGCCGAGGTGGTCACGGCAGGCACATCCTTTCTGACCGATCAGGACCGCGAGGCGATCGCAACCTACCTGCTTGACCCCGAAGCCACCGGCACGGTGGCCGCGCCGCCATCGGCCCCACCTTCTGCAACGCCGCCTTCTGCAACACCGCCTGCCGACCCTGCCATGGGCGGCATGGATCACTCTAAAATGGGCATGACCAATGAAAACTAGACTTCTGGCCCTGAGCATCTGCCTTGTCATGTTCGCTTTCGTCGGGTCGTTCCTCTGGGCGGTGATGCGCCCGCCGGGGGCCGCGCAGACATCGGCCAGCGGGGCCGCGCCGACGGCGTCGATTTCCGAACTGCTGCCGGGGGGGCGGCTTGACATGCAGGTCTATGCCTTGGGCAACCGGGACGTGCGCATCGAGATCCGCTTTATCCCGGACGCGGGGCCGGCAGAGCAGCCAGGCCTGACCCCGGATGTCAACCTGGCCATGGTCAAGATGCACATGGACGGGATTTCCCCGCCGCTTGAACAGGTCGGGGCCGGGGCCTGGCGCATCAACCTCAAGCTGCCGATGGCCGGGCAATGGGTTGTCAGCGTCGGCTTTGCCGAAGAATTTGCAGAGGTGCAGTTCGATGCCTTCTGAAACCCTCCTGCATGGCAGGCTGCGGGCGGATGGGCTGCACCGGCTTTTGCGCGGCACTCTTGCGGGGCTGACGCTGTTTGCGGTGCTGGGCACGGTCACGGCGGTCTGGATCAACCCCTTCTTCGTGCGCATGACCGCTGTCGGACCCTGGGAACTTGGGGCAACCACGCTGACGGCCATATTGTCAGGCGTGATCGTCGGCCTCTGGGTTCCCCAGTGCCGTTTGCGAACATCCGGGACGGGCGGGCTTGCAAGCTTTCTCGGCATCGCCTGCCCGACCTGCAACAAGGTTCTCATGCTGATCTTCGGCGGTCCCGCTCTGCTGGCGTGGTTCGACCCCATTCGGCCCTATCTGGCGGCCGCAGGTGTCATCGTGATGGCCTTCGCAGCCCTACGCGTATGGCGGGCCTTCCGTGAGTTCCGCATGACGCAGTCGCAATGCCCAAGTGCCCCATCCACCCCGTCCGGAGACAGCAAATGAAAATGTCGACAACATCGGGCCAAGTGGCCGGGCCGCGCCGCCTGTCGCAACGGGTGGCGGTGCGTCATGCGGCGATTGCGGTGCTGGCAACCGGGCTGGTGCTTGGGTTTTCCGCCGTTCATGTGGACTTCAGCCCGATGCACCGCTGGAACCGCGCCTTTGGCGATGCGTCAATGGTGCTGGTCGCGCTGTCTGTCGCCCTGGGGCCGTTGGCGCGGTTTGTGCGCTGTGCCGTGCGGGTTCTGCCCTTCCGGCGTGAGCTTGGCATCTACGGCTGCCTTCTTGCCATCGTTCATGCCGCCGTGATCCTGTTTGTCTGGGTCGAATGGGATCTGATGCGGCTTTTCGGCTTTGAATGGCATCCCGAACTGCTGACCTATGTGATGTTCCAGCACGGGTTCGGGCTGGCCAATGCCATCGGACTTGCCGCCTTGCTGCTTGCGATCCTGCTGGCCGCGACCTCAAGCGACATCGCCCTGCGCCGGCTTGGCGTCTCGGGCTGGAAGTTTCTGCAGATGGGTGTGCTGCCGCTCTGGTGGCTGACCGTGCGGGCAAAGGCGAAATCGCGCCCCCTTGCAGACGGAGGTGGCCATGCGACGGTCTGAGCGTGACCTTGCCCTGATGTCCAGAAAGACCTCGCGCCGGGCGGTCCTGATGGGGGGCGTCATGACATCGTTTGTCGGCGTGCTTGGACTGCGGATGTGGCAACTGGGCGTGCGCGAGGCCGATCAGTATTACCTGCTGGCCGAAGAAAACCGCATCAGCCTGCGGCTTGTTCCCCCCAACCGGGGACGCATCTATGACCGTACCGGTACGATCGTGGCCGACAACGAGCAGGCCTTCCGCATCACGCTGGTACGCGAGGAGGTCGAGGATCTTGACGCCGTGCTTGCGAAACTGCGCCGGCTTCTGGGCCTTGATGACGAAACCATGCTGAAACTGGCAGATCAGATCGACCGGGGCAGGGGGTTTGTGCCCGTGACCGTGAAAGACCGCGTCACCTGGGAAGAACTGTCGACCGTGGCGGTGAACGCCCCGGCGCTTCCGGGGGTGCAGCCGGAAATGGTGCTGTCGCGCGTCTATCCGTTCGGGGCGGATTTTGCGCATCAGGTCGGCTATGTCGGCCCGGTCAGCGAAAGCGATCTGGAAGAAGACGAGGACGAGGCCGAAGCCCTGCTGCGCCTGCCCGATTTCGAGGTCGGCAAGAACGGGATCGAGCGCAGGCACGAACGCACCCTGCGCGGCCAGCCGGGCACCCGGCGCGTCGAGGTCAATGTGTCGGGCCGCAGCATGCGCGAACTGGCGCTGGATCCGCCCACCGACGGGCCGGATTTGCAGATCACGCTGGACCATCATCTGCAAAACTTCATGCGCGTCCGCCTTGAAGGGCAAAGTGCGGCCGCCATCGTCATGGATGTGACCAATGGCGATGTGCTGGGCTGTACATCGGCGCCGTCCTTCGACCCCAACCTGTTCGTGCGGGGCATCACAAGCCGCGATTATGGCACGCTGCGCGACGACGAATACCGCCCGCTGTCCGACAAGACAGTGCAGGGCGCCTATCCGCCGGGATCGACGGTCAAGATGTCCAACGCACTGGCGGCGCTGGAAAGCGGCGTGATGGACCCCGGCGAAACCGTCAGCTGCTCTGGCTATGTCGAGATTTCGGGCCGCAGGTTCCATTGCTGGAAAAAGGGCGGGCACGGGCGGGTCGACATGATTGGGGCGCTGCGCGAATCCTGCGATGTCTATTTCTACGAAGTGGCACAGCGCATCGGCATTGACGGGATCTATGCCATGAACGACCGGCTTGGGCTGGGCCAGAAATACGACCTGCCGCTGTCCGGCATGGTGCGCGGCACCAACCCGTCGCGGGCCTGGAAACAGCAGCGCTACAAGCAGGACTGGCTGGTCGGCGACACGATCAACGCCTCCATCGGCCAGGGCTATACGCTGGCGACGCCGATACAGCTTGCCACCATGGTCGCGCGGCTGGCATCGGGCAACGCCGTGCTGCCCCGCGTGGTGCGCGCGATCGGCGGCACGCCAGCGGTCAGCCCGGCGGCCGCGCCGCTCGGGCTGTCGTCCGAGGCGCTGTCGATTGTCCGGCAGGGCATGTTCCAGGTGTCGAACCACGAACGCGGCACGGCCTATGCGTCAAGAATTGCCGATCCGGCAAAGGTCATGGGCGGCAAGACCGGCTCCAGCCAGGTGTTCTCGATCTCGGCGGCGGAACGCGCCTCGGGTGTCCGCACCCAGGCCGAACTGCCGTGGAACCGGCGCGACCACGCGCTGTTTGTCGCCTTCGCGCCGTTCGACGCGCCGCGCTATGCCGTGACGGTGGTTGTCGAACATGGCGGCGGAGGGTCGACCGCCGCCGCGCCGATTGCCCGCGACATCATGCTGTTTGCGCAGCACGGCGGGTTGCCGCCGGAAGAGTCCTATCCCGCCGCGCAAAGAACCCGCATGGGCGAGCAGTTGGCCCAGTTGTCCACGCGCATCCTGCCCCCCGACGATCCGGGCCAGATTGTCAGCCGGACGTGACGCGGGCTGCGCCACCCTTTGCGCGCCGACCCCGCATCACGATTTCCTGACACCGAAAATCCCGCTTGCCTTTCCAGTGGCCAGAGGGTTCACAAGACGCAAAATCCGTTCCGCTTCTCAGAAGGCCATACCCATGCGCATTTCCCCAATGATCCTCGCCGCCACGTTTGCCGCCCTGTTGGCGGGACCAGCGCTGGCCCAAGACATGACCGATGCCCGCGTCAAGGAGCTTGTCGCCGAAACGCTGCGCGAGAACCCTGAACTGGTGCTGGAAGCGATGCAGGCGTTGGAAGCCCGGCAGGCCGAGGCACAGGCAGCCGCCGCCATGACAACCCTGAAAGAAGAACGCGACACGCTGGAACGCGACCCGAATGCCCCGGTTCTGGGCAACCCCGAGGGCGATGTCACGATTGTCGAGTTCTTCGACTACAACTGCCCCTATTGCAAACGCGCCATGCCCGAGATCAAGGCCCTGCTGGCCGAAGATACAAAGGTGCGGCTTGTCCTGCGCGAATGGCCGATCCTCAGCGAAGGGTCCGCTTTTGCCGCCCGCGCCGCCTTGGCTGCCCGCCAGCAGGGCAAATATGCCGAAATGCACGATGCCCTGATGACGATGCGGGGCAAGGTCGAGGCTGACACCGTGCTGCGCATCGCAGGGGAGATCGGCCTTGATGTCGAAAAGCTGAAGACCGACATGAAATCGCCCGAAGTCGAGGAGCATATCGCCACGTCGATGCGGATGGCCGAGGCGCTTGGCTTCAACGGCACGCCATCCTTTGTGATCGGCGATCAGCTGATCCCCGGCTTTGTGGAAAAGCCGCAACTGGTTGAAGCCGTGACAGCGGCCCGCGCCGCCGACTGAAGCCGGATCAGGCGGCGGGATAGCGGCTGAACACCGCGCTTGCGCCGTCCTGCCCAAGCAGGATCACGTCAAAGGCCACCCGTTCGGCCTCCGGCCCCATGCCGGGCGAGCCGTAGGGCATGCCCGGTACGGTCAGCCCGATGGCCGCCGGGCGTTCGGCCAGCAGGCGGCGGATGTCGGCAGCCGGCACATGGCCTTCGATGGTGTAATCGCCGACGGTTGCGGTGTGGCACGAGGCAAGATCTTCGGGAATCCCGCGTTCGCGCTTGAACGCGGCAAGCTCGTCTGCGCTGCGCTCTTCAAAGCTGACGCGAAAGCCGTTCTCGCGCACATGGCCGATCCAGGCATTGCAGCACGGGCAGCCCGGATCCTTGACGACATGAAGGCTTGCGTCTGTCTCGGCCTGGCCGGGCAGCGTGGCAAGGCCGATGGCACAACTGATTGCGCCCATCACGGTGCGTCGCGTTACCTGCATGATCCTGGTCCTTCCCGGCCTGTTGCCCAAGGCCAATGTAGGGGCCGCAAGGCGGGCAGGCCACCGATCTTCGGCCGATTGCGGCCCGATCACCGAAAGATTACCCCCTTGAGCATGCGCTGTCGCGTGGCGGGACACCAAAATGTCAAATGACGCGGGCGGAACAGGCTGCTAGACCCTGAGGCATGAATATGGTCTGTCTCTTTGCGCGGGGTCTGGTTTTCGCCGGCTATCTGCTGGCGCTTCTTCTGCCCGGTCTGGCTCTTGCCGGGCGGCCGTCAGGGGCAGACCATGCGCAGATGATGGCAATGGCGGGCCATGCGATGGCCATGCCGGGCATGGAAATGCCGCAGATGCCCGGTTCCGACATGGCAATGGCCGGTATGGGCGGGGCGCAGATGCTGTTGTGCCAGCAGCATTGTCTGGTCGCGGTGGCGACCCTGCCGGTGGCGGATCAGTCCGTTGAAATTCTGGCGCATCCGATTGACATGCAGGCCGGAGGCGATGCCTTCGCCTCATCTCTGGCCGTGCCGCCGCCCGGACATCCTCCCAAAACCGCAAGGATCTGACCCGCAGGTCGGGCGCCTCTGCGCGCCCCCCTGTGTCATTTTCTGCGACTTACAGGAGAATTCACATGTCGCTTTTGACCCGGCGCGGCTTTCTGGCCGCTTCTTCGGCTTCGGCCGCCACCCTGCTTTTGCCCGCCCGCGCGCGGGCCCAATCCGCCCGCATGACCCTTTCGGCCACCACCCGCACCATCGAGGTGCAAGGCAAGGCCGCGACCGTCTGGGGCCTGCTGGACGGCAACGGCCGATCCGGCCTTGTCCTTGATCCGGGGCAGGCCTTTGCGGTTGACGTGACCAACACGCTTGACGCGCCGACCATCATCCACTGGCACGGCCAGATCCCCCCCAATGCGCAGGACGGCGTGCCGGACCTGCCGATGCCGATGCTGCAACCGGGCGAGAGCCGCGCCTATGACTTTGCCGCGCGACCCGGCACGCATTGGATGCATGCCCATATCCCCGAGCATGAAATGCTGCTGCTGGCCGCCCCGCTGGTGGTGCGCCGCCCCGAGGATGTGGCGGCGGACCGGCAGGAAGTGACGCTGTTCCTGCATGACTTCTCGTTCCGCCCACCGTCCGAGGTGCTGGCCGAGATCACTGGCGGCGCGTCGATGGCCGTGATGGATCACAGCCAGATGGGGCAGGACGGCATGGCCGGGATGGACATGGGCGCAACGGGCGGCGCAACGGGCGGCGCGATGGACATGGGGGCGATGTCGATGCCCGGCATGGACGGGATGGGGGCCATGGAAATGGACCTGAACGACTACAACTTTGACGCCTATCTTGCCAATGACCGCACGCTGGACGACCCCGAGGTGGTGCAGGTCGACAAAGGCGGTCGCGTGCTGGTCCGCATCATCAACGCGGCGGCGGCGACGGTGTTCTGGATCGACACCGGCGACTTGCCGGGCCGTCTGGTTGCCGTGGACGGCGAGCCGGTGCAGCCGATGCCCGGCAGCCGGTTTGGCGTGGCGATGGGGCAGCGGCTTGATCTTGAACTGGACGTGCCGGGTGAGGGCGGGGCGTTCCCGATCCTTGCGCTGCGCGAAGGGGCAAAGGAACGCACCGGCCTGATCCTTGCCACGCCGGGGGCTGCGGTAACGAAGATCGCAGGCCTGTCGGACGCCGATCATCCGGCCTTCAGCGCCGATCTGGCGCAGGAATCCGCCCTGCGCGCCGTCACGTCCCTGCCGGACCGTGCGGCGACCTCGCAGCCGATGCTGATGCTGGGCGGGTCGATGATGCCCTATGTCTGGACGATCAACGGCCAGACCTGGGGCAGCCATGTCCCTGTCACCGCGAAGTCCGGCGACCGGGTGGAGATCATGTTCCACAACATGTCGATGATGGCGCATCCCATGCACCTGCACGGCCATGCGTTTCAGGTGGTCAGCACGGGGGGCGCGCGGTTTGCGGGGGCGGTGCGCGATACCGTGCATGTGCCGCCCATGGGCATGGTGACGGTCGCGCTGGATGCAGGCGAAGCCGCACGGTGGATGCTGCATTGCCACCACATGCCGCATCTTTCCACAGGCATGATGACCGAGTTTGCCGTAAGGGCATGACAGCCGCCGTGGCCCGCGCGCTTGATGCTGGCCACGGCCCTTTTGCAGGAGACAGGTCATGACGAAAGTCCTTGGGCGACGTGCCGTTCTGGCCGCACTGGCCATGTCCGTCCTGCCAGCGCCTGCCCAGGCGCGCCCCCCCTTCCGGCTGCGCGCAGATCCGCAACCCGTGTTGTCACCACCGATCCTGGACGAAGCCGGCAGCGAACGCCGGTTGAGCGATTTCGCCGGGCGGGTCATTCTGCTGAACATCTGGGCAACCTGGTGCCCGCCGTGCCGCACGGAAATGCCGACGCTCGACCGGCTTCAGGCCCGGCTTGGCGGGCCGGATTTCATGGTGCTTGCGCTGTGCATCGATGCGGACGGCATTGGCCGGGGGCGGCAGTTCTATGACGAGATCGGCATAGCCAACCTGCCGCTCTACTGGGCCGATCCGCTGCGCGTGCAACTGGCCTTTGCCTTTGTCGGCTTGCCGACAACGCTGCTGATCGACCGGCAAAGCCGCGAGATCGGGCGGCTGCAAGGCCCGTTCAACTGGGACAGTGCCGACACCGCCGCACAGATCCGCGCTGTCCTGTAACCGCCGTCAGGCGGGAAGGCTGGGCCTTTCAGCCCAGAGTGCGCCGGATCTTGGGTACGGCGAAAGCCCGGTCCTCGTGAAAGTCGATGATGTTGGCAAAGCTTCCGTCCGGCTGGAACAGGAAAACCCCGGCGGTATGGTCCATGGTGTAGTCGCCATCGTCGCGCGGCACGCGGCGGTAGGTCACGCGAAAATCGGCTGCCGCCAGGGCGATCTGGTCTGCCGGCCCGGTCAGCCCGATGATGCGCGGATCGAAATTGCCTAGGTAATCGGCCAGCACCTCGGGCGTATCGCGGTCAGGATCAACCGAAATCAGCGCGATGGTCAGACGGGCGGCATCCGGCCCCAGTTCCTCCAGCCAGACAGAGATGTCGCTCAGCGTGGTCGGGCAGACATCCGGGCACCAGGTAAAGCCGAAAAAGACCATCGTGGGCCGCCCGATCCAGTCTGCGGGCTGCACGAGTTGCCCGCGATGGTCGGTCAACTGCCAGCGCATGTCCGCAATCGAAAGAGGCAGCGACGCGTTTGCGACCGGCCGGTTGCGCGTGCGCCAGGCACCAAGGCCCAGCATGAAGGCCACCGCCCCGACCGCGGCGGCACCAGTGCCAAGGATTACTGACCTGCGGGAATGCAATCCGGACCCTCCGACCGCAGGGGCAGCACCTCGGCAGTCACCGTCACGTCGCCCGCCTTCTCGAATGACAGGGTGACCGGAAAGCTGTCACCCAGTTTCAGCGCGGCGGTCAGGTCCATCAGCATGCCGTGATAGCCGCCGGGCGCAAGCTGCACGTCCTGGCCCGCGGGCACCGGGATCGACTTGGCATGCGGCATCGAGGCGATGCCATCCGTGACCACGGTTTCATGCAGCATCGGTCCCCCGGAGGCGGGGGTCGAGATGGCGACAAGCGCATCGTCGGTGGTGCCTGCATTGCGGATCGAGACATAGAAGATGCCCGGACGCCCCGCGCCGATGGTGACCTTGGACCAGGCCTGTCCGACAGTGATGTCCCCCACCGTCACGGTTTCGCAGGCATGGGCGGCAGAGGCGGCCAGCGACAGCGCTGCCGCGACAATCAGGTGCTTCATGGGTCAGAACCTCGTCTGAAGGTCGGAAAGGATATCGGCAGCCGGCGTGCCATACGAAAACTGCCTAATCCATACGCCATCAGGGCCTATCAGGAAAAGGCCGGGGCTGTGCGACATGGTGTAGCCTTCGGGGGCGGTGGTGTCTGGTTCGCGCTCGTAGAAGATCTTGAAGCTTTCAGCGGCGGCCCGCGTCTCGGCCTCGGTCCCCGCCAGACCCAGGATTGCCGGATGAAACGCCGCAGTATAGTCCGCAAGGCCAAGCTGGCGGTCGCGCTCGGGGTCGATCGAGATGAACAGCGGCTGCACCTTGCCGGCCTCTGCGCCAAGATCATCCATGACCTGCGCGACCTCGGACAGGGTTGTGGGGCAGACATCGGGGCAATTGGTAAAGCCGAAGAACACCAGCAGGAACTTGCCGCGGAATTCGGCCTCTGTGCGGGTCCGGCCTGCATCATCCGCAAGGCTGAAGCCCGGCGTGAAAGCCGGTACGGTTTCGGCAACATCCTTGTCCTGACCGGACCACCGTGCCGAGGCAAAAATGATCATCGCCGCAATGGCGGCAACCCATAGTCCAATCTGAAGGCGGCTGAGGCGCATGCGTTGTCCAAACAAGGAAAGGTTTCGAGAGGCCTAGACCCTTGAGCAACCAGAGGATCAAATGACATTGCCGTGATTTTTTGCCCCCCGGCAAGGGCTCGCCACCTATGGTGCGCCCAGAAATCGCCCCAGGGCAATTCCGGTCAGACTGCCGAAAAGCCCGAAGGCAATGGCGAAACCCGCGCCATATTGCAGCCGGTCAAGCCATGTGCCGCCGCGCCCGCGCGCCAGAAGATAGCCGCAGACAAATCCGATGGCGCCAAGCAACGGTCCGATCACTGCGATATCCTTGTCCAGAAGCAGCCCTTTGCAAGGGCGTTCACGTCTGCCAACAGTGACGGCTCCAGCAACTAGAGGTTCAACCCGTTGTTTGACCGCTCACGCCATTGTCAGAAGGCCGGGCGAAAAACCGGCATCAGCGGGCAAGGTCACACAGACTTGACTGGACATCCGCGCCGGTTTCCCTGCGGCTGACTTGACCGGACACGTGCAATCGAAGGATTGTGCGCTGCGATATTTTGAGAAAGCGATGCCCATGTTCACACGACGCCACTTCATTGCAACGACTGCCGCGCTGTTCTCGGGGCCGATTGCCGCCCCGGCTTTTGCGGCATCGCATTTGCAGGATCAATGGGCGGCCTGGGATGCCGAAGTCACGCCGCCTGGCTATGACGCGGCCACCAGCAACCCGTGGGGATTGCACCCCCGCCTGCTGCCGGTCCGCGTTCAGGCTCGGGCTGGGCTGGTGCCGGGCGATATCCACGTCGATGCGATTGCGCGGTATTTGTACCATATCCAGCCTGACGGCACGGCGATGCGCTATGGCGTCGCCATCGGGCGCGACGGTCTGTATGAACCCGGAACCTACACCATCCGCCGCAAGGCAAAATGGCCCGTCTGGACCCCGACCGCAGCGATGATCGAGCGGGAGCCGGAAATCTATGCGAAATTTGCCGGCGGCGTGCCCCCCGGCCCGACCAATGCCTTGGGATCGCGGGCGCTGTACCTGTTTCTGGGCGAGCGCGACACCTATCTGCGAATCCATGGCACTCCGTTGCCGGGGTCGATCGGCAGCCGGGCCAGCTCGGGCTGTGTGCGCATGGTGATGCCGCATATCAACGATCTGTTCGAGCAGGTCGAAACCGGGGTAACAGCGCATCTGTACCCCGCCGAAGAAGGCAACATCGCCACCACCGCCTGACGAAAAACCCCGCCCGGAAGGGCGGGGCATCTGGGCCAACCGTTCTGAGCCAAGCTCAGACTGCGGGTTTGCCTTCGGCATTGATACAGATCGGCCTGCCGCGCACCGACCGCAGCGGCAGCATGGTCGTCTCGACCGGCCCGGTATGGCGATACCAGTAGCAGCCGTCCTCGGGTTTCAGCAGCACTTCCTGAAGGTTCTGATACGGGGCGGCAATCTGCGCCACGCCTTCGGGCAATTCGGTCAGAAAGCCGGTGGTCTTGTCAACCTTCTGGCCGACCGGGACGGCGCAGGCCCCAAGCGCCAGAAACGCAATCGACAACAGGAGAGGCCGCGCCTGTTTCACGGCAAGATGCGGGGCGGTGTTCATGCACGCAAAGTCCTTGTGTAAGAGTTCTGGACCCTTGGTAGCACGCGGTGGCAGCAGGGTATCCACATTTCTTGTTGTATTGCCCTGCTGACCGGGGCGGGGCAAGCCTTTGCAGACCCCGCCGCGATCACACCTTGATCAGCGCTGCCGTCGCATACATGAACACAAGCCCCCCCAGAAATCCGCCCAGAACCGCAGGCGAATAGAGGACCGCCTGCCGGTCGGTGTTCTGGCGCATCAGGTAGGATGTGACCTCGACAATCACCTGCACGATGGCCCCCGCCCCGACCGCCAGCGCAAAGGCGGACCATTGCGGCGCATAGGCAAGGCTGCCCACCCAGATGCCCAGAACGGCCGGTCCCCCCGCCAGCAGCGTCAGCGCGGCAAAGCTCCACAGCGGGGGACGGATGCGCAGCATGGGGGCGGCGATGCCGATGCCCTCTGTCACGTTGTGCAGCGAAAAGCCGAGAACAAGGAAGGTTCCAAGCCCCGCCGCCCCGGCAGCGAACGCTCCGCCGATCGCCAACCCTTCGCCAAAGTTGTGCAACCCGATCCCGAGCGCGATGAAGTAAGCCAGCGCAAGCCCCTCTGGCTGGCCGCGCCAGCGCCCGATGGCCATGAGGATCAGGAAGCTTGCCAGTGCCGTCAGCCAGACCATGGCCGAGCCCTGGAAGACCGCCGCCGCCGTCAGCGCCAGCGTGCTGGCCTCTTCAAGCAGGCCAAGGAAAAGAAAGGCCAGCATGCCCACGGTCATCGCCAGCACAAAGTTCATGCCCGACCGCCCGAAGCCGCGCATCGCCGGGTAGAACATCAGGCCAAGCGCCACCGGCAACAGACCGACCAGTGCGCCCACCAGCGCCTGAAGCCGCAGTTGCCCCGGTTGCGCCTTGGGTGTCGGCACCGCAACGGCGATTTCTTCTGCAAACACGGTGCCGGTGTTCGACAGCAACGCCACCACATGCGCCTCGCCCAGAACCCAAGGATAGGGAATTTGCACCTGCACCGCGCTGCCGCGCGCGATCGGACCGGGGGGGGTTTGGGTGAAGCTCCAGAAGGCGTCATCGACTGCGACCTGCGCGATGTTCATGGCCTCGGACCCGCCCGCGCGCACCACCAGCGTAATGCCCGTCTCATCCAGCACGGTGCGCTCGATGGTCAGCGATTCCACCGGGGGGGCGCCGTTGTTGAAGCCGCGCAGCGGATCAAGCGAGGCGATCCAGACGAAAGAGCCAAGGATCGCCGCCAGAGGCAGCAGAACCAGCAGCAACCGGATCAGCGGCGGACGGGTCGGGGTGGTCTGGTCGCTCATGCCTCTGGTCCTTTCACGTCGAACATGCCGACCCAGCCCAGTTCGGTGAATTCCGACTGGTGGGCGTGGAACATGTACATTCCGTCCTCATGTTCGGCGAAACTGAATTCCAGAATGCCGCGCTGCGCCTGACATTGCATGATGATGTCCACTGTCCGCAGCGTCGGAGTCAGCGTGGTGCCGGTATCGAAATAGTCGAAGAAATTGGCATGCAGGTGGAACGAGTTGATCGGGTCGAACTCGGTCACGTTCACCAGATAGACGCGCACGGGCCGCGTCTTGTCGATGCGGATGGGCACGTTCATGTAGGCCTGGCCCACAGTATTGGCGGCGTAAACCTCGTTCGCGCCGTCGAAATTGGTGTCGAAGGCGTTCATCACCATCGCCAGTTCCTGCCAGCCGGCATTTTCCGGGCTGCCCAGCACGCGCGACGCGGCGACGGCAGCAAGGGCGGGGTCGGTCTGGCGGGCAGGGTCGGGGTCGATCACGAACAGGCCATACATCCCCTTGTGGATATGCCGTTTCAGCGGCAGGGCGTGGCAATGATACAGATGGCAGCCAAAGGGTTTCGCGTCGAATTCATAGACAAATTCCTCGCCCGGCCCGATCAGGCCCGCACCGGGGATGCCGTCCATCCGCGCGGCATGGATGCCGTGAAAATGCATCGAATGCGGGTGCGAGCCAAGGTTGCGAAAGATGATCCGCAGCTTTTCGCCTTCCTTGGCGCGCAGGGCCGGGCCGGGGACGCGGCCATTGAACGTCCAGGCGGGAAAGAAGATGCCGGGGGCAATCTCGATTGTCTTGTCGATGGCATCCACCTCGAAGGTGCGCAGGATGCGGCCATCGGGCAGGGTTTCGGTGCGGCCCGTGTCCCAGTCGGTCAGCATGGCGGTGGGATCAAACCCGTTGCGCGTATGGTCCACGAACCCGACCGTTGTCATGTTGCCATGCGCCATGCCCGGCATCGGGGCGGCATAGGGGTCGGCAGGCATGGCAGACATGTCGTGACCGGCCATCGGGGCCGGCGTGCTTTGCGACCGCGCGCTTCCCGCGGCGACTGCGGCGCCACCCGCGGCCACAAGGCCCCCGACCAGCAGGGCGCGGCGCGACGGATCAACAGGCGGTACAGTGTCGGCGGCCATGGATCAGCTTTCCTTGCAAGGCAGCGCCAAAGGCGGGGCGCATAAAGTTAGACGAGGCTAACAATCCACTCTGCGGCTTTACCTGTCAATCCAAATCGTGCAAAGCTGAAGCGATGAGAACCGAAAATCACCTTGCTGCGGCTGGCGCGCCTGACGCGCGCCCCGCCACCACCCGCGCCGAGGCGTTTCAGGGCGTGCGCGCGGCGCGGCGCAATGAACTGGCCGAGGATTATGTCGAGCTGATTGCCGAACTGATCGATGCGCAGGGGGAAGCCCGCCCTGTCGACATCGCCACCAAGCTGGGCGTCACCGCCCCCACCGTGGCCAAGGCGCTGGACCGTCTGGCCCGCGATGGCCTGATCACCCGCGCCAAGTATCGATCGGTGTTTCTGACAGAAGAAGGCCGGACCCTGGCACAGGAATGCCACCACCGGCACGAAATCGTGTTGCGGTTCCTGCTCCGGCTTGGGCTTGACCCCGAAACGGCAGAACGCGATGCCGAGGGGATCGAGCATCATGTAAGCGAGCGCACGCTGGCCCTGTTTGCGGACTTCGCGAGCCGCTAGAACGCGATGAACCATCGCTGAACCGTCTTCTTCTGCCCGGAATCAAGCGCGAAGCGCGCCGGGCAATGCCCGCCTCCCGGCCCGGC
>JAZKGQ010000035.1:0-44352 GCA_040385825.1 Pseudomonadota bacterium
GATGCAGGAACACATAGACGTTGGCCGACAGGCTTTCCCACAGCCGGTTGGTCAGGCTTTGCGCCCGCGTGCCCGACACGCCACCCGATGCCCCTGCCCCCGAATGCATGGCATCGACCGATTCCTCGACCGCCTCCATCACATCGCTGATCCTGATTTCATCGGGCGATTTCGCCAGCTTGTAGCCGCCCCCCGGCCCGCGCACCGCCTCGACCAGCCCGGCGCGGCGCAGCTTGACGAACAGCTGTTCCAGATAGGGCAGCGAAATATCCTGCCGTTTTGAAATCTCGGCCAATGACACCAGCGCATCCGCCTTGCCCTGCGCCAGCGCCAGATCGGCCAGCGCCACCATCGCATAACGGCCTTTGGTGGACAGTTTCATCGGCAGACCCCTGATATGGACGCAATTCCATTGACGGAAGGCCACAGGGCCATTACCTGAAACCGACCCCGAGGCGGCGCATTTGCCGTCTTTAGAATGGTTCTAGTTTAGCCGAGCGCACCCGTCAAGAAACCGCTCGCAGGAAAGACAGGCGACAGGCACATGCCCGAGGTAATTTTCGCAGGCCCAGAGGGCCGGCTCGAAGGCCGATACCACCCGCAAAAAGACCGCGATGCCCCCATTGCCATCGTGCTGCACCCGCACCCGGCCTATGGCGGCACGATGAACAACAAGGTGGTGTATAACCTGCACTACGCGTTTTACAAACTGGGCTTTACCGTGCTGCGGTTCAATTTCCGCGGCGTGGGGCGCAGCCAGGGCGAATACGATCAGGGCATTGGCGAGCTGTCGGATGCGGCCTCGGCGCTGGATTACCTGCAATCGATGAACCAGAACGCCAAGCATTGCTGGGTGGCGGGCTTCAGCTTTGGCGCCTGGATCGGGATGCAGCTTCTGATGCGGCGGCCCGAAATCACCGGCTTCATCTCGGTCGCCCCCCCGGCCAATCTTTACGACTTCAGCTTTCTTGCCCCCTGCCCCTCGTCAGGGCTGATCATCAATGGCAGCGCGGACAAGGTCGCCCCGCCCAAGGACACCGTCAATCTGGTGAACAAGCTGCACGAACAGAAGGGCATCACCATCACCCATACCGTGGTGGAAGGGGCCGATCACTTCTTCAAGGACGAGGAAACCCACATGAACCCCATGATCACCACGGTCAGCGATTATGTGAAACGTCGTCTGACCGAGGCTTCGCGCTGACATGGCGGGCTTCATCGAAGGTTTGGGCGACGAATTGGCCAAGGACGTGCTGGAGGCCCAGGACGAGCTTGGCGACGACCGCTTTTACGAAAAGGTGGCGCGGGTGTTGATGGAATCCTCGCCCACCCTGCAGGAAACCTTCATGACCTCTATCCGCATCCGGCTGGCCGAACGCCGGGCACGGGCGTTCTTCGACAAGGCGCTGGTCGCGAAACGCGACGGCGGCGCGGCCCCCGAAGCCCCCAAGGATTACGGGGTCGGGCATTGACCGAAAGGCTGGAGGCGCAGTTTGCGTTTCTGAACGAGGCGGATCGCCTGAAATCGGTGCTGCGCGCCACCACCCTGTGCGACGGGTCGCGGCGGGAAAATTCGGGCGAACACAGCTGGCATCTGGCGCTTTATGCGATGGTGCTGGCCGATCAGGCCGCCCCCGGCGTGTCCATCGACCGGGTGATCCGCATGCTGCTGATCCACGATCTGGTGGAAATTGACGTGGGCGATGTGCCGATCCATTCGGCAAATGGTCAGGCCCATGCCAGCGCCGCCACCATCGCCGCCGAACAACGCGCCGCCGACCGCATCTTCGGCCTGCTGCCGCCGGATCAGGCCGTGGCCTTGCGCGCGCTGTGGGATGAGTTTGAGGCGGCCGAGACGCCGGACGCCGTGTTCGCAAAAAGCCTCGACCGTGTGCAACCCGTGATGGCGAATGTGCAATCAGGTGGTGGAACATGGGTGACGTACAACGTCACCGCAGATCAGCTCCACGCACGGGTCGGCAGCAAAATCGCCAAAGGTTCTGCGGGGTTATGGGAATTCGTCAAGGCAAGATCCGCCGCATTCCTTGGCTGAGGCCGCAGGCATTTTCAGTATACCATTGCATACCATCTATCCTGCACCCGGTTTTTCGGCTAACAGGGCCGCAACCCGAATCCCAACCCACAAGAGGCCCCGATGACCAAGATCAAGGTAGCCAACCCCGTTGTCGAGCTTGACGGCGATGAGATGACCCGGATCATTTGGGACTTCATCAAGCAAAAGCTGATCCTGCCCTATCTGGACATCGACCTGAAATATTACGACCTGTCGATCCAGGTGCGGGACGAAACCAACGACCAGATCACGATTGATGCGGCCCATGCGATCAAGCAATATGGCGTCGGCGTCAAATGCGCGACGATCACCGCCGACGAAGGCCGGGTCGAGGAGTTCGGCCTGAAGCAGATGTGGAAATCGCCCAACGGCACCATCCGCAACATTCTGGGCGGGGTGATCTTCCGCCAGCCGATCATCTGCCGCAACGTGCCGCGTCTGGTGCCGGGCTGGACCCGCCCCATCGTGGTGGGCCGCCATGCCTTTGGCGATCAGTACCGCGCGACCGATTTCCGTTTTCCGGGGGCGGGCAAGCTGACGATGAAATTCGTGGGCGACGATGGCACCACGATTGAACGTGATGTCTACACCGCGCCTTCGGCCGGGGTTTACATGGGCATGTACAACCTTGACGACTCTATCGCCGATTTCGCGCGTGCGTCGCTGAACTATGGTCTGAACCTTGGCTGGCCGGTGTATCTGTCGACCAAGAACACCATCCTGAAATACTACGATGGCCGCTTCAAGGAACTGTTCCAGACCATCTACGAGGCCGAATTCGAGGCCGAGTTCAAGAAGAAGGGCATCCATTACGAACACCGCCTGATCGACGACATGGTGGCAAGTGCGATGAAATGGTCTGGCGGCTATGTCTGGGCCTGCAAGAACTATGACGGCGACGTGCAGTCGGACACCGTGGCGCAGGGGTTCGGCTCGCTTGGCCTGATGACATCGGTTCTGATGACCCCCGATGGCCAGACGGTCGAGGCCGAGGCCGCGCATGGCACCGTGACCCGCCATTACCGCCAGCACCAGAAGGGCGAGCAGACCTCGACCAACTCCATCGCGTCGATCTATGCTTGGAGCGGCGGCCTCAAGCACCGCGCCAAGCTGGACGGCAACGAGGCGCTGATGCGCTTTGCCACCACGCTGGAACAGGTGACGGTGGCGGCGGTGGAGGATGGCCACATGACCAAGGATCTGGCGCTGCTGGTCGGCCCCGATCAGAAATGGCTGACCACCATGGGCTATCTGGAAAAGGTGGACGACTACCTGAACAAGGCGCTGGCAGGCTGACCCTGCCGGTCTGCCCCCTTGGTCGTATCAAGAAAGGTGTCCTTCGGGGCACCTTTTTCTTTGGCCTGAACAAGATCAGGCCGGAACCAAAGCCCCGCTCTCCGAGTTGTGATCCTACGAACCGTGTCGTGTTGGCGCGCAAAATGGGGACTATCGTGATGAACAACATCATCTATCTGATCGGGCTTGTGGTCGTCGTTCTGGCGGTTCTGTCCTTTGTCGGCATTCGCTGACCACAAACGTCAAGGGGAAGGATACCATGGAACGAAATGAAACGATGACAGCCGCACCAATTGGCACATCGGCACCCGTGATCGATGCGGGCGGCAGCTATATCGACTGGTCGGCGATCCTTGCCGGGGCCGCGATTGCCGCAGCCATCGGCACGCTGGCCACCGCCTTTGGCGCGGCGCTTGGGCTGTCGGCGGTGTCGGCGGAACCGGGCGAAGGGTCCGTCAATGTGGCCATGGTGATCGGCGCGCTGTGGCTGGTGATTACGCTGGTCGCAAGCTATGGCGCGGGTGGCTATGTCACCGGGCGGATGCGCCGCCGGATCGACACCGCCCGCATCGACACGGCGACAGGCGATGAGGTTTCGGTGCGTGACGGGATGAACGGGCTGGCGGTCTGGGCGGTCGGCATGCTGGTGACGGCGATCCTGTTGACCAACGCGGCCAGCAATGTCGTGTCCGCCGCAGGGTCCGTGGCCAGTACTGCCGTGACGGCCGCTGGCACCGCAGCAGGCGGCGCCTTGGCTGCCGCAGGTGCTGCGCTGCCGGAAGATGCAGGCGATGCTGCGCTGTCCTTTGCGACCGACACCCTGCTGCGCACCACGCCGGTTGCGACAGCGGGCGCACCTGCCCAGCCGTCCGAGGAGGCTGCCCGCCAGACCTCGGCCATTCTGGGCAACGTCATGTCGACGGGCGAGATTTCAGACGCTGACCGCGCCTATCTTGAAGCCTCGGTCGCAGCCCAGACCGGCCTGCCCGCCGCTGAAGTGACGGCGCGTGTCGATGCGGCGCTGGCCCAGGCGGAAAGCCTGCGCGCCGAGGCCGCGGCGGCGCTGGAGGAGGCCAAGGCGACGGCCATCGAGGTGGCCGAAACCGCTCGGATCAGCACGATCCTGTCGGCCTTCCTGCTGACGGCGGCGTCGCTGGTGGCGGCGGCGGCGGCCACCGTAGCGGCGGTACGCGGCGGTGCGCACCGCGATGAAGGCCGGGCCTATGCCGGTCTGACCTACCGTCGCTGAGCGCGGATGACATGACGAGAGCGGCCCCTGCCAAAGGCGGGGGCCGTTTTTTGTTGCCGCTGTTGCGTTGCGGCCAGCCGTGATTTGCGACTAGGTTGGGAAGATGGGCAGATTGCCCATCCTACGAAAGCGCCCCGATGCCAGCCAAGGTCGAACATTCGCTGATCGAGGACACGCAAGGCATCGCCTTTGGCGTCTGCATGGCGGCGGTGGGCATGCATATCCTGACCTACATGGGCTTTGTGGCGGGGCAGACCACCGGGGTTGCCGCCCTGATCAGCTATGCCACCGGCTGGCCCTTTCCGCTGGTCTATTTCGCCATCAGCCTGCCCTTCCTGTGGTTCGGCTATCACCGCATGGGGCCGCGCTTTGCGCTGAAAACCTTCATCACGGTGGCGGCGCTGTCGCTGGCCACCGCGCTGCTGCCGCGCTGGCTGTCCTTTGCCCACATCTCGCCTGCCCTTGCCGCCGTGCTGTTCGGCATCCTGTTCGGCATCGCGGCGCTGGCGGTGGTGCGCCATGGCGGCAGCTTTGGCGGCATTTCCATCCTGTGGCTGCTGCTGCAGGACCGCACCGGGTTTCAGGCGGGCTATGCGCAACTGATCTTTGATGTGGGGCTGTTCGCGCTGTCGGCGCTGTTCATCGACCCGGTGGTTCTGGGCTGGTCGTTCCTTGGCGCGGTCACCTTCAACCTGTTTCTGGCGATCAATCACCGCCGCGACCGCTACATCGCGACCTGAGCGCTGCACCTGCAAAGGTTCCTCTGGCCTTTCCGGCCTGTCTGAGGTATCGCCCGGCCCAAAGCTGACACTGGCCCAAGGCTGACAGCAGCCGATAGCTGACAATAGAAAGTGACCCCACCCGATGGAGCTTCGCAACATCGCCATTATCGCGCACGTTGACCATGGCAAGACCACCCTCGTTGACGAACTGCTGAAGCAGTCCGGTTCGTTCCGCGACAATCAGGCCGTCGCCGAGCGCGCGATGGACAGCAACGACATCGAGCGCGAGCGTGGCATCACCATTCTGGCGAAATGCACCTCGCTGGAATGGGCCGGCGCGCGCATCAACATCGTCGACACCCCCGGCCACGCCGATTTCGGCGGCGAGGTGGAGCGGATCCTGAGCATGGTGGACGGCGTGGTTCTGCTGGTGGACGCGGCCGAAGGCCCGATGCCGCAGACCAAATTCGTGACCTCCAAGGCGCTTGCCCTGGGCCTGCGCCCCATCGTGGTACTGAACAAGGTCGACAAGCACGACGCCGAACCCGCCCGCGCCCTGAACGAGGTGTTCGACCTGTTCGCCAACCTTGGCGCCGACGACGACCAGCTTGATTTCCCGGTGCTGTATGCCTCGGGCCGGTCGGGCTGGGCGGATGTGGAGCTGGACGGGCCGCGCAAGGATCTGTCGGCGCTGTATGAACTTGTTCTGAAGCATGTGCCGCAGCCTTCGCAGATCGCCCGCCGCGCCGAACCCTTCCAGATGCTGGCGACCACCCTGTCGGCCGACCCGTTCATCGGCCGCATCCTGACCGGCCGGGTCGAAGCTGGCACCCTGCGCGCGGGCGAAACCATCAAGGCCCTGTCGCGCGACGGCGAAAAGATCGAGCAGTTCCGGGTGTCCAAGGTGCTGGCCTACCGTGGCCTGGTGCAGACCCCGATCG
Organism: Pseudomonadota bacterium; assembly: GCA_040385825.1. GTDB lineage: Bacteria > Pseudomonadota > Alphaproteobacteria > Rhodobacterales > Rhodobacteraceae > JANNNF01. The sequence continues at coordinate 6,283 of JAZKGQ010000035.1, forward strand.
ATGCCGCCGAGGCGGGCGACATCGTGACGCTTGCCGGCATGTCCAAGGCCACCGTGGCCGATACGCTGTGCGCGCTGGATTTGGAAACCGCCCTGCCCGCACAGCCGATCGACCCGCCGACCATTTCGGTGACCTTCGGCATCAACGACTCGCCGCTGGCCGGCAAGGAAGGGTCCAAGGTCCAGTCCCGCGTGATCCGGGAACGCCTGATGAAAGAGGCCGAGATCAACGTTGCGATCAAGGTGACCGACACCCCCGGCGGCGACGCGTTCGAGGTGGCCGGCCGCGGCGAATTGCAGATGGGCGTGCTGATCGAAAACATGCGCCGCGAGGGGTTCGAGCTGTCCATCAGCCGTCCCCGCGTGCTGTTTCAGGACATCGACGGGGTGAAATGGGAGCCGATTGAAGAAGTCACCATCGATGTGGATGACGAATACACCGGCCCCGTGATCGAGAAACTGACCGGCCCGCGCCGCGGCGATCTGGTCGAAATGAAACCGGCAGGCGCCGGCAAGACCCGCATCATCGCCCATGTGCCGTCGCGCGGTCTGATCGGCTATCACGGCCAGTTCATGACCGACACCCGCGGCACCGGCGTTCTGAACCGGGTGTTCCACGACTGGGCGCCGCACAAGGGCGCCATCGAGGGCAGACGGCAAGGCGTGCTGATCAGCATGGAAACCGGCATTTCGGTGGCCTATGCGATGTGGAAACTGGAAGATCGCGGCCACTTCTTCATCGGCGTGCAGGAACCGGTCTATACCGGCATGATCATCGGCGAGCACAACCGCGACAACGATCTGGAAGTGAACCCGCTGAAGGGCAAGCAGCTGACCAACGTGCGGGCAAGCGGCACGGATGAGGCGGTGCGCCTGACCACCCCGGTCAAGCTGTCGCTGGAACAGTCCATCGCCTATATCGACGATGACGAACTGGTCGAGGTCACGCCCAAATCGGTGCGGATGCGCAAACGCTGGCTGGACCCGAACGACCGCAAGCGCAACAAGAACAAGGACTGACAAGAAGTCATCCATAGAAAAGCCGCCCCGAGGGGCGGCTTTTTTTTGCAGGTGCTGCCTGTTGCGGATGGTGCAGCGCCCCGGCCCGCCGGGACGCCGCCCGGACCGAAGGCGACCGGACCGGGGGTCAGCCCCGGTCTGTCAGATAGGCCACCAGCGCCGCGGTGGACCCGTCCTTGCCCTGCGTGCCCTGCGACCCTTCCAGAATCGGTTGCAGCGCCAGCGCCAGTTCCTTGCCCAGTTCCACCCCCCACTGGTCATAAGAATTCAGGCCCAGAATCACCCCTTCGACAAACACCCGGTGCTCATACAGCGCGATGATCTGGCCCAGCACAAACGGGGTCAGTTTCGGATAGGCCAGCGTGGTGGACGGGCGGTTGCCCGGAAACACCCGGTGGCGCGCCTGACGGTCCAACTCAGGCCCCGTTGCGCCCTTTTTCGCCATGATCGCGGTCGCCTCGGCCAGTGACCGCCCCCGCATCAGCGCCTCGGATTGCGCAAGGCAGTTCGACACCAGCAGCAGGTGCTGATGCGCAAGGTCGGGTTCATGGCCTTGTCTCGCCACCAGAAACTCGCAGGGCACGACGCGGGTGCCCTGGTGGATCAACTGGTAGAACGCGTGCTGGCCGTTGGTGCCGGGTTCACCCCAGACCACCGGGCCGGAATGGGTGGGCAGATCGCTGCCGTCAACGGCCACGCGCTTGCCGTTGCTCTCCATCTCAAGCTGTTGCAGATAGGCCGGCAGACGCGACAGGCGCTGGTCATAGGGCAGCACGGCGCGGGTGGCATGGCCGCAGATCTGGTTGTGCCAGATCCCGACCAGCGCCAGCAGCACCGGCAGGTTCTGCGCGAAAGGCTGCGCCGCGAAATGCTGATCCATGTCGCGGGCACCGGCAAGGAAATCGTCAAACGACTCTGGCCCGATCGCCAGCATCAGCGAAAGCCCGATCGGCCCCCACAGGGAATAGCGCCCGCCGACCCAATCCTCGAACCCAAAAACTCGTTCCGGATCAATGCCATAGGCGGCGGTCTTGTCGGCTGCGGTGGATACGGCGGCGAACTGCGCGCCGGGGTTTGCGACCTTGGTGGCCATCCAGCGTTTGGCGGTGTCGGCGTTGGTCATCGTCTCGATGGTGGTGAAAGTTTTCGAGGCCACGATGACCAGCGTGGTTTCGGGGTTCAGCCCGGCCAGCACGTCATGGATATGCGCGCCGTCGACGTTGGATACGAAATGCACCCGTGGCCCGTCATGGAACGGTGCCAGCGCAAGGGTAGCCATCGCAGGCCCGAGGTCTGACCCGCCGATGCCGATATTGACCACATCAGAGATCGCCCCGCCCTGGCCCCGGAACGCCCCCGACCGCACGTCGCGGGCAAAGGCCGCGCACAGCGCGCGGATGCGGCGCACCTCGGGCAGCACATCCGCGCCGTCGACCTTGATCACATCGCCGTCCCCGGCCCGCAGCGCCACATGCAGCACGGCGCGGCCTTCGGTGTCGTTGATCTTGACCCCGCCGAACATCGCCGCGCGTTTCGCCGCCACCCCGGCATGGTCTGCCAGCCCGAGCAGCAGGTCCATCGCCCCGGCATCAAGGTTGGTTTTCGAGAAATCAAACAGCATCTCGCCCGCGCGGGCGCTGAAGGCGCCAGCCCGGCCCGCATCGTCAAACAAGGACAGGATGGACCGGGTCTTGATCGTGTCGTGATATGCGCTCAGCGCCTGCCAGTCAGCTTTCATAGCGTTACTCCGCCCAATGCACGGTTGCGTTGTCAAGAACGGCCCGGACCGGGGCCTCGGCCACGGGCAGGCTTGCCGCGCGCTCGATGGCCTCGCGCTTTTCCGCGCCGGCAATCAGGATATGAATGTTGAACGCCGCCTTCAGCACCGGCGCGGTCAGGGTGATGCGGGGTTCGCCCGCAGCATCGGCCCGCAGCGCCATCAGGGGCGGAGCACCCGCGGCCAAGGCCTCGGTCAGCAGATCGGCCCCCGGAAACAGGCTGGCGGTGTGCATGTCAGTGCCCATGCCAAGCAGCAGCACCGAAATCGGCAGATGCGGGGTCAGCCCGTCGGCCAGGGCCTCCAGCATCTCCTCGGGCTGGTCGGCGGGGGCATACAAAGGCACCAGCCGCGCGCGCGCGGCAAAGCCGCGCAACAGGCGTTCGCGCAGAAGGCGGGTGTTGGACCGCGGGCTGTCTTCCGCGACCCAGCGTTCGTCATTCAGAAACACCGCGACATTGGCCCAGTCCAGATCGACCCCCGACAACGTGTCAAAGATCGGCCCCGGCGTGGTGCCGCCCGGCACGCACAGCGATGCCTTGCCGTCGCGGCGCAGAAATTCGCCCAACTGCCCCGCGATGTCATTGGCAAGCGACAGGAACATGAACTCGCGGTCCGGATAGCTGCGGAAGTTCATTCCTTGATCTCCCGCCAGCGTCGGCCATCCTTGTGCATCAGCATCAGGGCATCTTCCGGCCCCGACGACCCCGGATCATAGCCGCGCGGTTTATCCCCGCGGGCCTCCCACCCCTTGATCACCGGATCGGCCCAGGCCCAGGCGGCCTCCACCTCGTCGCCGCGCATGAACAGGGTCTGGTTGCCCCGGATCACATCCATGATCAGGCGTTCATAGGCATCGGGAATGTCCTCGGCATCCGCGCCCAGGGCATCGGCGAAGGACATGTCCAGCGGCACCTGCATCAGGCGCATGCCGCCCGGCCCCGGTTCCTTGATCATCATCATCAGATCCATGCCTTCATCCGGTTGCAAGCGGATCACCAGCACGTTTTCACGCCAGCCCGGCGCATCGTCAAAGATCGAATGCGGCGGTTCCTTGAAGGTGATGGCGATTTCCGACGCCCGCGCCCGCAGCCGTTTGCCGGTGCGCAGATAGAACGGCGTGCCGGCCCACCGCCAGTTCGACACCCCCACTTTCAGCGCGATGTAGCTTTCGGTCAGGCTGGCCGGATTTTCCGAATGCTCGACATAGCCGCCCTGCCCCTTGCTGGGCAGATACTGGCCGCGCACGATGTCCTCAGGCTTTACCGGGTCCAGCGCCCGGATCACCTTCAGCTTTTCGTCCCGCACGGCGTTCGGGTCAAAGTGATAGGGCGGCTCCATCGCGATCAGGCACAGCAGTTGCATCAGATGGTTCTGCACCATGTCCCGCATCGCGCCAGAGGTGTCGTAATAGGCCCCGCGCCCGTCCACCCCCACGGTTTCCGCCACGGTGATCTGCACATGGTCGACGTATTGGGCCTTCCACAGCGGTTCAAACAGGATGTTGGCAAAGCGCACCGCCATCAGGTTCTGCACGGTTTCCTTGCCCAGATAATGGTCGATCCGGTAAATCTGGGCCTCGGTGAAATGCTTGGCCAGAACTGCGTTCAGCGCCTTGGCGGTTTCAAGATCGCGGCCAAAGGGTTTTTCCACCACGATGCGGCTGGCACTGTCGGCGATGCCATTGTCATGCAGCCGTTCGGCCAGATCGCCAAACAGGCTGGGCGCCACCGAGAAATAGAAGGCCTTCACCACGCCGTCGCGCATTTCGGCCTTCAGCGCATCCCAGCCCCCGGTGCCCTTGGCGTCGATCGCCACATAGCCGATCTGGGCGACAAAGGCCGCGATCATCGCCTTGTCCTGCCGGTCCTTTGCCACAAACTCGACAATCGCCGCCTGCACCATGTCGCGGAAGGCTGCCACCGTCAGGTCAGCCCGCGCCGCCCCGATGATCCGGCTGGTCGGCGGCATCTGGCCCGACAGGAACCGCCGGTACAGACCCGGAAATATCTTGCGGCGCGCAAGGTCGCCCGTGCCACCAAAGATCACAAGGTCGAAACAGTCGACCGGAATGACGCGTGACACCATGGCTTTACCTCGTTTGTTCGGATCGGGGTTGAGACGTTTCTGGCAATCATCAGCGCAGTGTTAGCGCTAACGACTGCTTTCTACCCGCAGACCCTGCCAAAGTCTAGCATCGCGCGTGGCGGATACAAACCGCATTGCCGGCCAGGGCCGTTCCGGTTTGAGGGAATCGGAAAAGCTGGCCTCTCGGCTTGCTGAAACGCAGATCGACGCGCGTTTCAGCACTGGCTGAACCGCGCTAAACCTCATCCAGCGGCAACCAGCGCACCCGCAACAGGCCGGGTTCGGCGGCCAGCCGCTGAACCGCCTGTTCCAGCATCGCATCCGTGGTGCCTTCGCCGCTGACCGTGGCCGACACATCCATCCCCACCCCGTCCTCGGCAGGGCGCAGGCCGACCTCGGACAGATGCAGGCCACCAAGCGTCAGCGTGCGCAGGATCAGGCTGCGCGCGCCGCCTTCCTGTTCGGGCAGGCAGGTCAGGATCACCCGGAACGACCGCGTCACCGGCACACCGGCCTTGGTCTTGCGCTTCAGGAACTTGACCAAGGGGCGCAGGCCAAGGTTGATGAACACCACCATGCCCGTCAGCAGCACGGCAAAGGGCCAGGCCCCCGCCCCCGCCATCATGCCCACCCCGGCCGAACACCACAGCGTGGCAGCCGTGTTCAGCCCGTGCACGTTGAACCCATCCCGAAAGATGATGCCCGCCCCCAGAAACCCGATGCCAGACACCACCTGGGCCGCCACCCGCGTCGGGCTGACCTCGCCCGGAAAAAGCTGGGAAAAGATCACGAAACTGGCAGCACCCACAGCCACCAGCGCATTGGTGCGCAGCCCCGCCATGCGCTGGCGGACCTGCCGTTCCGACCCGATCAGCGCCCCGCAGGCCAAGGCCACGCCCATGTCTATGGCCGCAGCCTCCAGCAGAATTGTCATGGGCCTGGTTCCTTTGCCGTCAATGCCTTGGTCGTCGCAGACGCAGGCTAGACTGTCATTCCGGAAATGTGAAGGTTTTGTAAAGCTTTTGCGACATATCGATGGCCCCTGCCTACCAGCGCCCCGACACCGCCTGCCACAGCAAGCGCCCCCGGCGGGAAAACTCTGACAGCTCCAGCCGGCCTTCGGCCACACAGGCCGGATCGTCCACCACCCGGCGCAGCAGGGCCCCGGTCTGCCAGCCTGTCAGCAAGGCGGGGGCCAGATCGCGCGGCAAGGTCTTGCGCGCGGCCCGTGCCCTGGCCAGACGTGTCAGCCCCTCGCGGGCCAGCGACGCCACCGCGGCAGGCCGCCCGTCCACCAGCGGCAGGCAGCCCCGGTCCTCCAGCCCCGGCACCGCGCGCAGCCAGCCACACAGCCCTGCGGCCCAGGCATAGTCGCGCACCACCGGCTCGGCCCCGTCGGGCGCGCCCAGGGCCCGTGCGGCCAGCCACATCAACCCGCCCGCCGTGTCGTCGATATGGGCATCGAACGCCGCCCGGTCGGCAAAGGCCTCGCGGTAGATATCCCACCGCCGCGCCGCTATCAGCCGGTCCAGCACATCTTGCGGCAGGCCCGCCCACCCGATCAGCCCGTGCAGCGGCCCCGCCACCTCATGCGCACGGGGGGCGGGTTCGGCCACCACATCGCGCCACCATTGCAGCCGCATCTCGGCGATCATCGGCTCTTTGCTGACCCAGGGCGCGCGGGCAATTTCAAGGTTGAAGGCGTAGAGGATGAACAACGCCTCGCGCGCCGCCAAAGGGGCGGCCATCACGGCGGCAAAACGGTCGGGGTCGCCGCGCTGCACCAAAGCTGCGCAAGCGTCGGCGGTCATGCCGACCCTCCGGCCGGTGTCGCGCCGTCGCGGATCAGCTTCCAGTTGATCGCATCCAGCAGCGCCTCGAAGCTCGCGTCCACGATATTGGCGCTGACCCCGACAGTCGACCAGCGCCGCCCCTGCCCGTCCTCAGAGTCGATGATCACCCGCGTCACCGCCTCGGTGCCGCCCTGGGTGATGCGCACCTTGAAATCGACCAGCTTCATGTCGTCGATGCAGGCCTGATACGGCCCCAGATCCTTGGCCAGCGCCTTGGACAGCGCGTTGACCGGCCCCCGGTCGGTGCCGGTTTCATCCATACTTTCGCTGACCGACAGCATCTTGTGATCGCCGATCTTGACCACCACCACCGCCTCGGACAGGCTGATCATGCGGTTGTACTTGTTCTTGCGCCGCTCGACCGTCACCCGGTAGCGCTTGACCTCGAAGAACAGCGGCAACAGGCCCAGTTCGGCGCGGGCCACCAGTTCAAACGACGCCTGCGCGCCGTCATAGGCATAGCCCTGATCCTCACGGTCCTTCACGATCTCCAGTATCCGGCCCAGACGCGCATCCCTGGGGTCCACCACGATCCCTGCCGAGGCCAGCCTTGCGCGCAGGTTGGATTGCCCGGCCTGATTGCTCATCGGGATCACCCGTTCATTGCCGACCACATCGGGCGGCACATGTTCATAGGTGGTGGGGTCTTTCAGGATGGCGCTGGCGTGCAGACCCGCCTTGTGGGCAAAGGCGCTTGCCCCGACATAGGGGGCGGCGCGCAGGGGCACGCGGTTGAGGATGTCATCCAGCGTGCGGCTGATCTTGAGCAGGGATGCCAAGGCGTCGCCGGACACCCCGGTTGCAAACCGGTCCTTGTAGGGCGCCTTCAGCAGCAGGGTCGGAATGAGGGTCACGAGGTTTGCGTTGCCGCAGCGTTCACCCAAACCGTTCAGCGTGCCCTGAATCTGCCGCGCGCCCGCATCGACGGCGGCAAGGCTACAGGCGACCGCGTTGCCGGTGTCGTCGTGGCAATGGATGCCCAGATGGTCACCCGGAATGCCTGACGCGATCACCTCGGCGGTCACTCGGCCTACCTCGGCGGGCAAGGTGCCGCCGTTGGTGTCGCACAGCACGACCCAGCGGGCGCCTGCATCAAGGGCGGCGCGCAGGCAGGACAGGGCGTAGGCGGGGTTGGCGCGGTAGCCGTCAAAGAAATGCTCGGCGTCCAGCAAGGCCTCGCGGCCTTTGGCAACAACATGGGCGATGCTGTCGGCAATGGCCTGACGGTTTTCCTCAAGCGTGACGCCAAGGGCGGTGGTGACGTGGAAGTCATGCGCCTTGCCGACCAGACAGACGGCGGGGGTGCCCGCATCCAGCACGCCTGCCAGCACGTCGTCATTGGCCGCCGACCGGCCCACCCGTTTGGTCATGCCAAAGGCCGTCATGGTGGCGCGGGTCTTGGGGGCGGTGGCGAAGAAATCGCTGTCGGTGGGGTTGGCCCCCGGCCAGCCGCCTTCGATGTGGTCAAGGCCCAGCCCGTCCAGCGCGCGGGCGATCTGGATTTTCTCGGCCGTCGAGAATTGCACGCCCTGGGTTTGCTGGCCGTCCCGCAGGGTGGTGTCGAAAAGATAGAGGCGTTCGCGGGTCATGGCGGGCTTTCGGGGTGGGGGTCTCGGGACGGGACGACTTGGGATTTCAGTGGGTTATGGGAAGGGGTCAAGGGTTCGTTAAGGGGATGGGTCATGTTTGGGGGAGTCGGGCATGACGGCAACCGCCGTTTCACAACGCCCCGGCGCAGGCCGGGGCCTCGGGCCTTGCGGGCTGGCCAGCAGGTCTTGGGCGTTGGTTGTGGTCGGTCGAGGCCCCGGCCTGCGCCGGGGCGAGAGGGGGGGGACGCTGGTTTGCGCATGCGCCGGGCGATGAGGTTGGTTTGTTTGCGTTGGATTTGGGGAGGTCATTTGAGAGCCTCGAGCCGTTCCAGAGAAACATCTACCTCCGGCCTAAGTTCGACGCCGCCCGAGTTCATCATTATTGACACATTTGCCATACTTAAAAGGCTCTTTAGACGATCAACGAGTGCGTAATTTTTGGTAGCTTTTGCTTCTAAACGTAAATGTTGTAGCTTTTCCGCAAGAGGTGGAAGCAATTTCAAAATTTTTCGATATCTTGCAATATGATTTTCCATTTGTTCCCATGACAACAAGCCTAAAAACTCGATTCCACGGGCGAGTTCGTTGGCCTTCGTGGAACCTGCAAGCTCTTTAAGAACTTCAATGGACTGGTGGGTGTTCAGATCGTCGTAGAGTGCCGACAAAATCTTGGCATCAGGTTCAAGATTTTTTGCAATATTCAGGTCTGCAAACTGCTCTAGGAGAGCAATAAATCCGTTCAATGTAGAAGCGGCAATTATGGCCTTAACAGCCGTCCAATCCATCGGTTTTGAATAGTGAGTATCCAGATACACCATCCGTATAACTTCACCTGGAAAACTCTGATGACCATTGTGATCCCTAACCTCCAGCAAATCCCTGACCGTAAAGAAATTCCCCAGGCTTTTCGACATCTTCCTGCCGTCCACCAGCAGCATCTCGTTGTGCATCCACACTTTCGCAAAATCGGCATGCGGGTGGGCGCAGGCGCTTTGGGCGATTTCGTTTTCGTGGTGGGGGAATTGCAAATCAATCCCGCCGCCGTGAATGTCAAACGACGCGCCCAGCAATTCATGCGCCATGGCCGAGCATTCGATGTGCCAGCCGGGGCGGCCCCGGCCCCATGGCGAGCCCCAGCCCGGTTCATCGCCAGAAGACGGTTTCCACAGCACGAAATCCATCGGGTCTTCCTTGAACGGCGCGACCTCGACCCGTGCGCCTGCGATCATGTCATCGACCGACCGGCCCGACAGCGCGCCGTAATCCTTGTAGGACCGCACCCGGAACAGCACATGCCCCTCGACCGCATAGGCGTGACCGCCCGCAATCAACCCCTCAATCATCGCCACCATTGGCCCGATATATTCCGTCGCCCTCGGCTCCACATCGGGCCGCAGCGCGCCTAGCGCGTCCATATCAGCGTGATACCAGGCGATGGTCTCATCCGTGCGGGCGCGGATCAGGTCTTCCAGCGAGCCTGCAGCCCCTGCCGCGCGGCGGCGCAAAGCCTCGGCGTTGATCTTGTCATCCACGTCGGTAAAGTTGCGGACATAGGTGACGTGATCCGCCCCATAGACATGGCGCAGCAGACGGTACAGCACGTCGAACACCACCACGGGCCGTCCGTTGCCCAGATGGGCGCGGTCATAGACGGTGGGGCCGCAGACATACATCCGCACATTGGACGGATCCAGCGGCGTGAATGCCTCTTTGCGGCGGGTTTTCGTGTTATGCAGCCTGATCGTCGTCATGGTCCAAACCCTTGGTCCTGGGCGCAAACCACACCCCTGCGCGGGTCTATCAACTTCGGTCTTTCAGCAAAACACGAAAGATGGCCCCGCGCGGCGATGCGTCAGCGGGGAATACAGCAGAGGAAGGGGCGAAATGCCAATCTCATGCCGCCCGTGCTATCCGGTTTTGCGCAACTCGCCAAGGAAAAAGGCCAAGGTTCCGGTCAGGCGCGTTCGGCCAGCGCCAGCCATTCTTCCTCGGCCACCGCGATTGCCTTCTGGCGGTCGGCCATGGCGGCAGAGGCCTTGGCGAATTTGGCAGGTTCGCGGGTGAAGAAATCAGGGTCGGCCATCATCGCGCTCAGCTTGGCGATCTCGGCCTCCAGCCTGGCGATCTGGTCGGGCAACTGGTCCAGGCGCTTTTTCTCGGTGAAGGTCAGGGTGGGGGCGGGCTTGGGGTCCGACTTCAGCTCTGCCGCAGAAGGCTTTGATCTGGCAGAGTTGTCGGCGGTTTCCACCACGGCCGACACCACGCGCTGCGCCACATAGTCCGACCAGCCGCCCGGATAGGCGGTGGCGCGGCCGCGGCCTTCCATCGCCACGGTGGCGGTGGCGATGCGGTCGATGAAATCGCGGTCGTGGCTGACCAGCAGCACGGTGCCGTCATAGTCGCCGAGGATGTCTTGCAACAGGTCAAGCGTTTCCACGTCCAGATCGTTGGTGGGTTCGTCAAGGATCAGCAGGTTCGACGGTTTCGCCATCAGCTTGGCCAGCAAGAGCCGGGCCTTTTCGCCGCCCGACAGCGATTTCACCGGGGCGCGGGCCTGGCGTTCGTCGAACAGGAAATCCTTGAGGTATGCCACCACATGTTTGGGCACACCGCGCACCATCACCTGGTCCGAAGCCCCCGACACCGCCATGGTCGGATCGCCGGTCAGATTGTCCCACAGGCTGGCGTTGGCATCCAGTTGCGCGCGGGTCTGGTCAAAGACGGCGACATCCAGATTGGTGCCCAGCTTGACGCTGCCTGCGTCGGGGTCGATCTCGCCGGTCAGCATTTTCAAAAGCGTGGTCTTGCCCACCCCATTGGGGCCGACGAAAGCCACCCGGTCGCCCCGAAGCACCCGGATATCAAAGCCTTGCACGATGATCTTGTCATCGAAGATCTTGGTCAGACCCTTGGCCTCGATCACCCGTTTGCCCGACTGCGGCCCTGCCTCGAATTCCATCGCGGCGGTGCCCTGACGGCGGATCTGTGCGCCGCGTTCATCCCGCAGCGCGGCCAGCGCCCGCACCCGGCCCTGATTGCGCTTGCGGCGGGCCGAGATGCCCTCGACCGCCCATTTGGCCTCGGCCTTGATCTTGCGGTCCAGCTTGTGGCGCTGCTCGTCTTCTTCAGCCCAGATAGTTTCGCGCCAGTCCTCGAACCCTTCAAAGCCCAGCTCGCGGCGGCGCACTTCGCCGCGGTCGATCCAGAGCGTGGCCTTGGTCAAGGCGCGCAGGAAGGCGCGGTCATGGGAAATCAGCACAAAGGCGGTGCGGGTGCCGGACAGTTCCGCCTCCAGCCACTCGATCGCCTGAATGTCGAGGTGGTTGGTCGGTTCGTCCAGCAGCATCAGCTCGGGCGCTTCGGCCAGCAGTTTGGCAAGGGCGGCGCGGCGGCGTTCGCCGCCCGATGCGGTGGACACAGGGGTTTCGGGGTTGAACTTCAACCCTTCGGCCACCATCGCGACCTTGTATTCCTCGCCATCCGGCAGGGCGCTTGCGGCGTAATCGCCAAGGGTGGCAAAGCCCGACAGGTCGGGGTCTTGTTCCATATAGCCGACCTGCACGCCCGGCGGCACGACGCGGGTGCCGGAATCGGGGGCGACAAGACCTGCCATCACCTTCATCAGGGTGGATTTGCCAGACCCGTTGCGGCCCACCAGCGCCACCCTGTCGCCGGGATGGACCACCAGATCAAGACCGTCAAAAACCGGATTGCCGCCGAAGGTCAGCGAAATCTGCGAAAGCTGAAGAAGGGGTGCGCGTGCCATGATGCGCCGCAGGTAAGGGCGCGCGGGCGCGGCGTCAACGGCTGACCGTGCAGATGCGGCGAAAAACCCTATCCGGCCAGCGCGCGCAAGGCCCGCGCGCGGGCAGCAGGGATGGCGGCAATCTCGACGCCGGTAAACACATGCAGCGTGTCCAGATCATGGTCCAGCACGGCGTGATCGCTGACCCAGCCCCCCATCATCAGATAGGTGCGCAAGAGGGGCGGCATCGCGGACAGGGCGGCTCTGGCATCGGGCTGGATGGCCTGCAAGGCGGTGGCGAAGGGGTAGATGTGGGGGGCCTTGACGGCGGGGCGCCAGCGGCCGGGTGCCAGATGCGCCTGTGCCAGAAGCGCCAGCGCCTGCGCATGGCGGCTGGCATCCGCGCCGGGAAAGGACGAACAGCCGAACAACAGCCCCACCCCTTGGGCATCGACGATGCGGGTCAGCGCGGCCCAGGCCAGACGCAGGATGTCGGGGTCAGGATGATCGGGATGCAGGCAAAAGCGCCCCAGTTCCAGTGTCGGGCCGGCAAAGCCCTGCAAGCGGTGCAGATCATAGAACTGCGCGGCATAGCTGTGCCCGATGCCCCCTGCGGGCAGCAGCAGCAGCCGAAAACAGCAGACCAGATTGCCCGCGCCGTGGTCTTCGACCAGCATGTGCTGGCAGGTGCGGTCGTAGGCATCCCCATCCAGCCGGTCGCCAAGCCCGCGGCGGGCGCGAAAGGCCAGATGGCGCAGGTCTTGCGCGCGGGCAAGGTCGGCGGGGCCGGCAGCCAGCCGCACGGTATAGCGCCCCTTCACAATCGGCTGCACGGACGGCCCCTCCTCTTGCGCCTGCGCGCGCGGACCTTAAGTTTGGCGGCAAGGGACGACAGGTGCAAGACGTGTCGCCGCCCCCCGCACAAGACATGGGCAAAGGACAGGCAGGATGGACAAGATCGTAAAATCGGATGCGGAATGGCGGGCACAACTGTCAGAGCTGGCCTACAAGGTCACCCGCAAACATGGCACCGAACGCGCGGGCAGCCATGACGATTTCCCCAAAGGCCCCGGCACCTATCGCTGTGTCTGCTGCGATGCGCCGCTGTTCGATCAGGCGACCAAGTTCGAATCGGGCACCGGCTGGCCGTCGTTCTATGCGCCGCTCGGGGCCGAACAGGTGGGCGAAACCGTGGACCGCAGCTTTTTCATGAAGCGCACCGAAGTCCATTGCAACCGCTGCGAGGCGCATCTGGGCCATGTGTTCCCCGATGGCCCGGCCCCTACCGGCCTGCGGTACTGCATGAACGGCGTGGCGATGACCTTCGAGCCTGCCGCAGACTGATCAGGAACAACGCGCCGGGGCATCGTCTGCCCCGGCGGCTTGAGGCAGGCCCGGCTATTGCAGCAGCGTATCCGCGCCGACACGGCCAAAGTTGCTGAACAACTGGTTGATCAGGCCGATGCCCTTGATGTTGGATTCGGTCACACGGCGCGAGATCGCCACGACCTGCCCCTGTTCCAGCCCGAAGCGTTCGATGTTCTGCACCGTGCCTGCCGGTGAAAACGTGATGGCCAGCACCTGACGGTCAATCTCTTGCGGTTCACGCGGGCCGAAAAACCGATAGCGGCTCTGGACGTAGAACCAGCCTTCGTCGTTCAGCAGACCGGCCGCCGTGGGGCGGCCAACCTTTTCGGCCACGGTATCTTGCGTGTCCTTGCCCACCTCGATCTGGGCCAGTTCAGCCTCGGTCGGGACATAGCCATGGTTGCGGAAGGTTGCAGCACAGGCTGCGACCGACATGACCAGCAGCGCCGCCGCCAGCATGCGTGCCGCACGCTTCAGGCCCGTGCCACCTGTGCGTGCCTGTAAAGTCTTTGCCATTCCTGCCCTCATGCAACCTTGCCCTGCCCTGATCTGCCCGCTGCGCCCCGCCCGTTGCGCCATGCCACCCTTGCACGACGACGAGAAGCCTTCTATCGGAAAGTCCTGATCCTCGGGCAGTCCCCTGCCCTTGTGCCCCGGATAACAGAAGCCCCGCCCTTTGTTCAAGAAAGGAACAGAGGTAAGGAAGAAAGGTCCGGCCCCGGCAATCCTTGTGACAGGGTGCAAAAGTCGGGGTGCAAAAGAAGGGGCAAGCTGCGCCCCGCCCCACCAGAAGGTGATCGACATGACCCAGACCCCCTCTATCCCGCTGACCCTGCCCTACCGCAGCGCGGCGCTGTCGGACCGCAAGCCCACCCGGTTCAAACTGACGCCCGATGCCGACACCCGCGCCGCGATGGCCGCAGCCCTGGATGTGCTGGCCGTGACCCATTTCCAGTTCGAGGGCGAGATCACCCCCTCGGGCCGCCATGACTTTCGCCTGAAAGCCGAGATGCAGGCGCGGGTGGTGCAGGCCTGCATCGTGACGCTGGCCCCGGTGCCGGTGACGCTGCATGAAACCGTCAACCGCCGTTACAGTGCCGATGCGCTGGAACCCGATGGCGAGGAGGTCGAGATGCTGGACGACACGCTGGACCCGCTGCCCGAAGTGCTGGATGTGGGCGAGGTCGCGCTGGAGGCGCTGGCGCTGGCGCTGCCCTTGTATCCGCGCGCGCCGGGGGCTGCGCTGGCCGAGACGGTGTTTGCCGCCCCCGGCAATGCGCCGCTGACCGATGCCGACCTGAAACCCTTTGCCGGTCTGGCCGGGTTGAAGGACCGGCTGTCCGGCGCCAGACCGGGCGACGACGAGGGCAGCACGGGCTGAGTTTTGCCGCCCCGTGCCTGCCATGCGTTGCGCGAAACAATGGGGCTTGCGCCCGGACCAAATCCGAGTATGTTCCGCGCTTCATTCAGGCTGTGAACAGCATCGGTCGGGTCTTGCCCGTTGAACGCTTAACGGGCTGATTATACAGGAAACTCCGGGGCACGTCCCCACTACCCGAGGTCGTGACCATGGCTGTCCCGCAGAACCGCACCACCAAATCCCGCCGCAACATGCGTCGTTCGCACGACGCGCTGGTTGCCGCAAACCCCAACGAATGCTCCAACTGTGGCGAGCTGAAGCGCCCGCACCACGTGTGCGGTGCCTGCGGTCACTATGACGCCCGCGAAGTTGTGGCCGTGACCCGCGACGTGGACCTTGACGAGGACGCGGCGTAAGCCGCCTGTCATCGCGCGCAGTCTCGCAGATGGCCAACGCATCCTTGGATACGGCGACCAGACGTGCTGCGCCTGTGGTTATTTCCGTTGATGCCATGGGTGGCGATCAGGGACCGGCAATCGTTGTTGCCGGTCTTGTCGATTCGGCCGCCCGCAACCCGTCGCTGCATTTCATCGTGCATGGCGATCAGGCCGAACTTGACCGCCTGATTGCCCGCCACCCCGATCTGGCGCCGCGCTGCACGGTGCGCCATGCGCCGCGCGTGGTGACGATGAATGACAAGCCCAGTCAGGTGATGCGCCACGGCGATGGCACCTCGATGTGGTCGGCCATCGAATCCGTCAAGAATGGCGAGGCCACGGTTGCCGTGTCCTGCGGCAATACCGGCGCGCTGATGGCGGTGTCGATGATCCGCCTGCGCAAGCTGCCGGGGGTGAACCGCCCGGCGATCGCCTGCCTGTGGCCGTCGCGCAATCCGGGCGGGTTCAACGTGATGCTGGACGTGGGCGCCGACATCAAAGCCGAGGCCGATGACCTGCTGCAATTCGCCATCATGGGCGCATCCTATGCCCGCAACGGCATGGGTCTTGCCCGCCCGCGTGTCGGCCTGCTGAACGTGGGCACCGAGGAACACAAGGGCCGGGCCGAGTTGAAACTGGCGCATGACAAACTGGCCGAGGCTGCGGCGCAGGGCGATTACGATTATGTCGGCTTTGTCGAAGGCGGCGATATTCCGTCTGACCGGGTGGATGTGATCGTGACTGACGGCTTCACCGGCAACATCGCGCTGAAGACCGGCGAAGGCACCGCCAAGCTGATTTCCGATTTCATGAAACAGGCGTTCAACGCGGGCATCTTGTCGAAATTCGCGGCGCTGCTGGCACTGAACTCCTTGAAACGGCTGCAAAAACGCATCGACCCGCGCCGGGTGAATGGCGGCGTGTTTCTGGGGCTGAACGGCACGGTTGTCAAATCGCACGGATCAGCCGATGCCACCGGGGTTGCGGCGGCGATCGGGCTTGCGTCGCAACTGGCGGCGGCGGGTTTCAACGACAGGCTGGCGGCACGGGTTGCGGCGATGCACCAGGCGGGCCAGGATACAGATGGGCAGGACGCCGCAATCGGCGCAGGGGACGGGCAAGTCGAATGACGATACGCGCCACGGTCAGGGGCGTCGGGCACTATCTGCCCGACCGGATTGTCGCCAATGCCGATCTTGAATCGCTGGTCGACACCACCAATGAATGGATCAAGACCCGCTCCGGCATCGAACGCCGCCACTTTGCCGCCGAAGGGCAGACCACCTCAGACCTCGCGCTGCGGGCGGCCCAGGCCGCACTGGCCGATGCGGGGCTGGCGGGCGATGACATTGACGCCATCGTGCTGGCCACCTCGACCGCCGATCTGACCTTTCCCTCGGCGGCCACCATGGTACAGGCCGGGCTTGGCATGACGCGGGGCTTTGCGTTTGACGTGCAGGCGGTCTGCGCCGGGTTCGTCTTTGCGCTGACCACGGCGAATGCGCTGATCGTGTCGGGGCAGGCCAACCGGGTGCTGGTGATCGGGGCCGAAACCTTCAGCCGGTTGATGGACTGGACGGACCGGTCCACCTGCGTCCTGTTTGGCGACGGGGCGGGGGCGCTGGTGCTGGAAGGCACGCAAAGTGCGGGCGATTCGACCGACCGCGGCATCCTTGCGACCGATCTGCACAGCGACGGGCGGTTCAAGGATCTGCTGTTCGTCGATGGTGGCACCTCGACCGGCACCACCGGGCACCTGCGGATGCAGGGCAAGGAAGTGTTCCGCCATGCCGTTGAAAAGCTGGCAGAAACCGCCCATGCAGCCCTTGAAAAGGCCGGGCTTGGGGCGGATGACGTGACCTGGATCGTGCCGCATCAGGCCAATATCCGCATCATCGAAGGCACGGCCAAACGCATGGGCGTCGGCATGGACCGCGTGGTGGTGACCGTGCAGGACCATGGCAACACCTCGGCGGCCTCGATCCCGCTTGCGCTGTCGGTCGGGGTTGCGCGGGGCCAGATCAAACGCGGCGATCTGATCGTGACCGAGGCCATCGGCGGCGGTCTGGCCTGGGGTTCGGTGGTTCTGCGCTGGTAGGGCCGTCTTAAAGTCGGGTTCCAAGTGGTTGTTCCAAATGGTTGTTCCAGACAGTGGGTCCAGACAGTTGGTCTTGACTCACAATTCCATCCCGCGCATCGTATGCCGAAATAGTCCGGGGGGATGTGATGAGCGAAAAGACTCTGACGCGTATGGACCTTAGCGAAGCCGTGTTCCGCGAAGTGGGGCTGAGCCGCAACGAATCTGCCTCGCTGGTCGAGGCGGTGTTGCTGCACATGTCCGATGCCTTGGCGGGCGGCGAGACGGTGAAAATCTCGTCCTTCGGCACGTTTTCGGTGCGCGACAAATCGGCCCGTGTCGGGCGCAACCCGAAAACCGGCGATGAGGTTCCGATCAGCCCGCGCCGTGTTCTGACCTTCCGCCCCTCGCACCTGATGAAGGACCGCGTGGCGGCCGGCAAAAAACGCTGAGGCGAGGGTAGCGGATGGAGAAGTCTGCCGACGCCTTCCGCACCATCAGCGAGGTCGCCGATCTGCTGGAAACCCCGGCCCATGTGCTGCGGTTCTGGGAAAGCCGGTTTCCGCAGATCAAGCCTGTGAAGCGCGCAGGGGGGCGGCGCTACTATCGCCCGTCGGATGTGGCTTTGCTGACCGGAATCAAGCAGTTGCTGCATGATGAGGGCATGACCATCCGGGGTGTGCAGCGCATCTTGCGCGAACAGGGCGTGCGGCATGTGGCGGGACTGACCGACGATCCGTCGCCCGAGGAAGAAGCATTGGAGGCCGCGATGCTGGCGCGGCTGGATGTCGAAGAGGTTTTCCCGCGCACCACGCTGGAAATCGCCGCCGAACAGGCGCTGGCGCTGGAGGCCGCACTTGACGCCGCTCCTGTGGCCGTGGTGTTGCCGTTCCGCTTGCCCGAGGCGATGGCAGAGGCGGCTGTGACGCCGGCCCCCGCCCTGCCCGACGATTCCTCCGGCGCGCCGAACCATCAGGATGAGATGACAGACGAGATCACCTTTCATGCGGCAGATGTGGGGCCGGTTGACGTGGCGCCAGTGGACGTGGCTCCGGTAGACGTGGGGCCGGGACCAGAACTGCCCGCCACGCCCAAAGGCCCGGCGCTGACGCTGACCTCGGTGACCGGGGCCACAAGGACGCCCGCGCCCCTGCCAGCGGAAGCAACGGCAGAATCGGTGCCGGACTTGCCCGCCGCAGCGCCCCCAGAATCGGCGCCCCCGGAACCCGCGCCCGAGGGGGCAGAGCCGCCGCCACCGCCGCTTGGCAACCGTCTGCGCGCCCTGCCCCGCACCGCGCTTGCCGCGCGGCAAGACGAGGCCCGCGCCGCGTTGGCGCGGCTGACGGCCCTGCGCAATCGTCTGGCCAACCCGGTTTCACCGCCACGCAACTAACCCGGCAAAAGATGCGCTTATCTGCTTGCCCCCGCCCGAAAATGGGGTATGAAGCCCCTGTGTCGGGCCGTAGCGCAGCCTGGTTAGCGCGTCCGTCTGGGGGGCGGGAGGTCGAGAGTTCGAATCTCTCCGGCCCGACCAAAGTAAACCTGCCCGCCGGCCGCAAGGTCGCGCGGGCGGTTTCTTTTTGCGACTTGAGGGGGCTTTGATGACACCACCCGGCGTACTTCCGGCACAGGCCCTGCGGGCGATGATCGCCGATGGGGCCATCACGGCCAGCCCGGCAATCGACGACAGCCAGATCCAGCCCGCCAGTCTGGACCTGCGGCTTGGGACTGTCGCCTACCGGGTGCGGGCGTCGTTTCTGGCGGGGGCCGGGCGCAAGGTCAGCGACCGGATTGCCGAGTTTGAAATGCACCGGGTCGATCTGTCTGCCGGGGCCGTGCTGGAAAAAGGTTGCGTCTATGTGATCCCGCTGGCGGAACGGCTGACCCTGCCTGCGGGCATCACGGCGGTCGCAAATGCCAAATCCTCGACCGGGCGGCTGGACCTGTTGACGCGGACGATCGCCGATGGCGGGGTGGAATTCGACCGGATTCCCGAAGGGTACACCGGGCCCTTGTATGCCGAGGTCTGCCCGCGCAGCTTTTCGGTGCTGGTGCGGGCGGGGCAGCGGCTGAACCAGATCCGGTTCCGCGCCGGGCAATCGGTGGTCAATGATGCCGACCTTGCCACGCTGCACGCGGCAGAGCCGCTGGTGTCAGGGCAGGCGATGATTTCCGATGGGCTGGGGTTTTCGGTCGATCTGTGGCCCGCCAAGGGCAACCTTGTCGGCTACCGCGCCAAGCCGCATGCCGGGGTGATCGACCTGGACCGCATCGGCCACTACCCGGCCGCCGATTTCTGGGAGGAGATCAGGACCACCGAAGGCCGCATCATCCTGGACCCCGGCGCCTTCTACATTCTGGTCAGCCGCGAGGCGGTGACGATCCCGCCCGACTATGCCGCCGAGATGGCCCCTTATCTGGCGATGGTGGGCGAGTTCCGGGTGCATTACGCCGGGTTCTTCGACCCCGGTTTCGGCCATGCCACCGCAGGCGGCGCGGGGTCGCGCGGCGTGCTGGAGGTGCGCTGCCACGAGGCCCCGTTTGTGCTGGAACATGGACAGGGGGTGGGGCGGCTGGTCTATGAACGGATGAGCACGCGCCCCGAAAGCCTGTATGGCGCGGGGATCGCGTCGAATTATCAGGGTCAGGGGCTGAAACTGGCCAAGCAGTTCAAGTAAGCCTACCGGAACCGGCGGGTGATGCGGGCGGCCTGACGCGCGCGTTTGACCATGTCGCGGCTGGATTTGGCCTGTGCCTGATCGGCCGGCGTCGCCTCGGAGGCCGGTTTGCCCCGGCGGCTGGCATAGTCGATGCCCATATCGACGCCCTTGTTCACCACTTTGCGGATGAACAGATTCAGCACCATCTGCACAATGCGGTTCACATCCATTGTTCTAATCCTCGAAAAGTTCGGTTTGTCCGATACTTGGCTCGTCTTCTTCATCCGGTTTCTGAACTGCGCCGGGCACGGGCCGGTTGTCCAGCAACCCGGCAGCCCGCAGTTCCTTCAACCCCGGCAGGTCGCGGGCGGATTCAAGGCCGAAGTGGTCGAGGAAATGGTCCGTCACCACGAAGGTCACCGGGCGGCCCGGCGTCATGCGGCGGCGGCCCAGCCTTATCCAGTCCAGTTCCAGCAACTGGTCCACCGTGCCGCGGCTGACCGCGACGCCGCGGATTTCCTCGATCTCGGCGCGGGTGACGGGCTGGTGATAGGCCACGATCGCCAGGGTTTCGGTCGCGGCGCGGGAAAGTTTGCGATGCTCGACCGTTTCCTTGTGCATCAGGTGGCCAAGATCGGGCGCGGTGCGCATCGCATAGGCATCCCCCACCCGCACGAGGTTGACCCCCCGCCCCTCATAGCGGCGGCGCAGATGGGCCAGCGCCTCGGCGGGGTCGCAGCCATGCGGCATCCGCGCGGCCAGTTCCGCCACTGTCATCGGGTCTGCACCCGCAAAGAGAATAGCCTCGACCATGCGTTCCTGCTCGCCCATCGGGGGGGCGTCAAACAGACTTTTCTCAAAGGAATCGGTCATATCTGTGTCCGCCGGATCTGGATGGGCGCGAAAGTGTCGCCCTGGCGCAGGGCCACCTGCCCCCGCTTGGCCAGTTCCAGCACGGCGGCGAAATGGGCGGCGGTGGCAGAGCGGCGGCGCATCGGGTGGCCATCCCAGCCATCGGGCAGGAAGGTGGTCAGGTCCGCCCAATCGCCCATATAGCCGATCAGCCCGCGCATCCTGTCCAGCGCCTGTTCCATGGTGAACACATGGTCGCGGTCCATCACGAAGGGGCGGAATTCATCCTTGGTGCGGATGCGGGCATAGGCGCGCATCAGGTCGATCAGGGTGGCGCCGTAAGTGACCTTGCGGTGCAGGGTCACATCCTCGGGCAGGCCACGGGCAAAGAAGTTGCGGCCCAACTGGTCACGCGCCATCAGGTCTGCCGAGGCCTGGCGCATCGCGGCCAGCCGTTCCAGCTGATAGGCAAGATGGGCGGCCAGATCTTCGGCTGACGGGCCATCCTCGCCAGGTTCGGGGGGCAGCAGCAGGCGCGATTTGAGGAAAGCGAGCCAGGCCGCCATCACCAGATAGTCGGCGGCAAGCTCGATCCGCAGGGCGGTGGCGCGCTGCACGAAGCCCAGATATTGCTCGGCCAGATCCAGCACCGAGATCTTGCGCAGGTCCACCTTCTGGGTGCGGCTGAGCATCAAGAGCAGGTCCAGCGGGCCTTCAAACCCATCGACATCGACGATCAGCGCCTCGGCGGCGATGCGGTCAGCGGTCGAGATCCGGTCCGGTTCTGCCCAATCGTCATTCATGCCGGCATCAGCGCTGCAAGGTCGGCCTCCAACCCCGCAAGATCGACCGATTCTGGCGTGTGGCGGAGGGCGAGTGCGGCCTGCACGCGGGCCAGCGTGGCGGGGGTCATGGTGCCTGCGGCGGCTGCCACTTCGACCATCTGGGCCATGTCGCCCTTGCAATGCAGCGCAATATCGCAGCCCGCCGCCATCGACCGCGCGGTGCGGTCGGCAAGGCTGCCCGACAGCGCCTGCATGTTCAGATCGTCGGTCATGAGCAACCCCTGAAAGCCGATCTGGTGGCGGATCACGTCGATCATCACGCGCGACTGGGTGGCGGGGTTGTCCGCGTCATAGGCGGCAAAGATGATATGCGCCGTCATCGCCATCGGCAGATCGCGCAGCGCGGCGAAGGGGGCGAAGTCGGTGGCGATCAGGGTGTCGCGGTCGGTGGTGACGGTGGGCAGGTCCAGATGGGTGTCGTTCCGGCTGCGACCATGGCCGGGCATATGCTTGACCACCGGCAACACGCCGCCCGCCAGATGGGCGTCGGCCACGGCGCGGGCAATCGCGGAAACCGTATGGGGATCAGTGCCATAGCAGCGGTTCTTCAGAAACGGATGCGTCAGGTCAGACGCAATGTCGGCCACAGGCGCGCAGTTGGCATCAATGCCCACGGCGCGCAGTTCGGCGGCAATGATCCGTGAGCGCAGGGCCATGGCGCGGGCAGCAGCGGCCAGATCGCCTGCGCCAAGCACCTGATCCAGCGGCGGGATGAACTCGCGCCAATGGGGGCTGCGCAGGCGTTGCACCCGCCCGCCTTCCTGATCGACCAGCACCGGGGCATCGCGGCCCACGGCGGCGCGCATATCGGCGGTCAGGCGCGACAGTTGGGCGGGATTGTCGACATTGCGGCCAAAGACGATGAAGCCCATCGGGTCCGCGTCGCGAAAGAAATCACGCTCGGAGGCCGAAAGGGTCAGCCCGTCACAGCCAAAGATCGTGGCTCCGGTACCAGACATGCTCATCTTTGCGTCACGGGAATGCAGTTGTCATGATCGGGCATCAGCGCGGCACAGAGGCGGCGGGCGTCATCCTCGGATTCAAACCCCAGGGCGCGCAGGCGGTAAAACGTGCTGCCGCCGCTGGTGGCCGGTTCGACGACCAGCGACTTTCCGGTCAGAAGCGCGCCGAACTGGCCCTGCAACCGCCCCCATTCCTCGCGCGCCTGATCGGCGCTGTCAAAGGCGCCCAACTGGACCAACCTTGTGCCCGCGGTCAGGGTGGCGGCGTCAACCTCGGCGGTGGCGGCTGTGGCGGTGGCGGGTTCGGCAGGTGCGGTTTCGGCGGCAACGGCTGTTTCGGCGGCGGCGGGCGGTGCCTGCTGTACGCCGGGGGTCGGGCCAGAGGCCACATCGCCGCCGCGCCGCCTTGGCAGGGGCGACCGGGTGACCGCCCCGTCAGGGGCCGCATCCGGCTCTGGCTCGGTCAGATCGGACAGGTCGGGGCTGCCATCTGCCAGAGCCTCGGCCAGGGCGGCCGTCACGGCATCGTTGATCGAGCTGTCGGCCACAGGATCGGTGACAGCATCGGTTACAGCATCGGTGGCAAATTCGGCCACGGGGGCGGTTTCTGTCGGGGCGACAGGGGCCGTCACATCCGGCGCGCCAAGGATGGCCTCGGTTTCGGCGGGGGCCACGGGCAGCGCTGCGGCAGCCTCTGCGGCAGCCTCTGCGGCCCCACTGGCCGCAGGGTCAAGCGGGGGCGCCGCGGTCAGCCCTGCGCCGTCCTCAAGGCTCAGCTCCACCGGGCGCGGGGCCAGCACCAGACGGTCGGGTGGCGGGGCGGCGGTGCCTTCGGCGGCGATGTCATTGACCGACAGGCCCTGATAATCGGCCACCGTGCCACCGGGGTTTTCGGGGGCTATGCGCATCGGCTCCAATGCCGCGCGCACCACCGGCACGCCGGTCACATCGCGCACCGCCAGCTTGTAGCCCCAGATCCCCAGCCCGATCACCAGCGCCAGCGAGGTTGCCGCACCGGCAAGGTTGATCACACGCTGATAGCGCCCCGGACGCGGGGCGGAATAGCCGTCGAATTCGTCATATTCCGGATCCGCCATGCCGTGCCTCTGCCTGCGGGGTGGTTGATCCCCCCCTGCATTTGCCTGCTTCGCCATGAGGCCCTTGCGTTCGATCAGCGCATTTCCTCGACCGGCGTCACGCCCAAGATACCAAGGCCTGCGCAAATGACAACGCCGGTGGCACGCGCGAGGGCGATTTTCGACTGCGATATGGCCGTATCTTCCTGCAGGAACCGAAGCGAGGCCTCGTCATTGCCCTTGTTCCACAGCCCGTGAAAGTCGGACGCGAGTTCAAACAGATAAAAGGCCACCCGGTGGGGTTCGTTGGCGCGGGCGGCGATTTCCACCAGACGCGGCCATTCGGCCAGCTTGCGCGCCATGGCAAGTTCGGCCTCGTGCCCCAGTTTGCCCAGATCGGCGGCTGCAAGCGTGGCATCGTCGCAGGCCACCCCCGCATCGCGCGCCTTGCGCAGAACCGAGTTCACGCGGGCATTGGCGTATTGCACATAGAACACCGGGTTGTCCTTGGACTGTTCCAGCACCTTGGCAAAGTCGAAATCCAGCGCCACGTCGTTCTTGCGGGTCAGCATCATGAAGCGGGTGACATCGGCCCCCGCCTGTTCGACCACATCGCGCAGGGTGACAAAGGTGCCCGCGCGCTTGGACATCTTGAACGGCTCGCCGTTCTTGAACAGTTTCACCAGTTGCACCAGCTTGATGTCCAGCGGCACCCGGCCCCCGGACAGGGCCGAAACCGCCGCCTTCATCCGTTTGACATAGCCGCCATGGTCAGCGCCCAGAATGTCGATCAACTGATCAAAGCCGCGCTGCACCTTGTCAAAGTGATAGGCGATATCGGGGGCGAAATAGGTCCAGCCGCCATCGGATTTCATCACCGGGCGGTCCACGTCATCGCCATGCGCCGTGCTGCGGAACAGGGTCTGGACGCGGGGTTCCCAATCATCCAGCGTCTTGCCCTTTGGGGGTTCCAGCGTGCCCTCATAGATCAGGCCCATGTCGCGCAGCGTCTGGATCGCGGCCTCGATCTTGCCCGTGCCGTACAGCGCCTTTTCGGACGAGAACACATCCATCTGCACGCCCAGCATCGCCAGATCGCCGCGAATTTCGTCCATCATCATCCTGGTGGCAAATTCGCGCACATCCAGCAGCCATACGGATTCGGGCTGGTCCAGCAGCGTGGCCCCCCATTTGTCCTTCATCGCTTGGCCGACCGGGATCAGGTAATCGCCGGGGTACAGGCCTTCGGCGATTTCAGGGTCCAGCCCATGCGCCTCGCGGTAGCGTTCATAGGCGCTGCGCGCCAGCACATCGACCTGCGCGCCGCCGTCGTTGATGTAATATTCGCGCGTCACGTTCCAGCCGGAATAGGCCAGCAGCCGGGCAAGGGCATCGCCCACCACGGCACCGCGCACATGGCCCACATGCATCGGGCCGGTCGGGTTGGCAGAGACAAACTCGACGTTGACCTTTTGCCCTGCGCCAAGGCTGGATTTGCCATATTCGGTGCCCATGGTCAGCGCGGCCTTGACCACGCCCTGCCACAGGTCCGGGGTCAGCGACAGGTTCAGGAAACCGGGGCCTGCCACATCGACCCGTGCCACACGCGGATCGGTCCGCAGCCGGGTCGCAAGGGCATCGGCGATGACGCGGGGAGCAAGGCTGGCGGGTTTTGCCAGCACCATCGCGGCATTGGTCGCCATGTCGCCGTGGCTGGCCTCGCGCGGGGGTTCCACGGTGATGGCCGCGGTATCCAGACCGCCGGGCAGCACGCCCGCCGCCACAAGATCGGCAACCGCCGCAACGACAAGGCTGCGGATATCGGCAAAGAGGTTCATCTGATCAAATCCTGTCTCACAGGCTCTGGGGATGCCAGAGGCTGCGAGACAGGTCAAGGCATTGGGGCTTGGTCATGGCGCCGCCGATTGCGGTGCGGGCGGCTATTCCCCGCGCCGCCAATCGCCCAAGGCCGGGTTTTCGGCATCCTGGGCGGGTGTTGCAGGCAGAGGCGGCGCCCCCGTTCCGGCGCGGTTGCGGAAATAGAACGTCTCGCGCGCACCAAAGTAGAAGGCCACCACCGCCCCAAGCAGCCACCACAAGGGTTCGGGCACCGCGTTCAGCCCGACCATGCGCTGCGCGAACTGCGGCGGATCGACCATGGCATAGACGAACATTCCGATGGTGCCAAAGGCCAGCAGCGGGCGCGGCAGGCGGTTCAGCCCGTCGACCAGACTGTCAAACCAGCCCGCGTTGGCCTGCCCGTATTCCTGCCCAAGCTGGTTCAGAGCGGCCATTTGTGCGGCGGCCGACAGCTCCATCCGCTTGGTGGCCGACGGGGTGAACACTTCGGCCACGCCCGTTGCCGCATCGGCCAGCGCCGTCACCGTGCCCGCCTGCCCAAGTATCTTGCCGATCACCCCCATGCTGCCACCCGTGCGCTGTGCTGGGCTGCGGTCAGGTGATAGCGGGCGCTGATGAATTCCTCGGCCCGTGTGATCCAGCCGCCCTTGCCGCCATCGCGCCTGCGGGCGTATTTGCGGCTGGCAGGGCGGTGGTCGGCCAGCGCGTAGTAATAGTTGCGTCGCGCGATGCCGTAGGCATCGGCCAGATGGCTGGGGGCGGCCTCGGCGGCCAGCTGGGCTGCGCGAAGGGTCTGCGGGCCGATCACCCCATCGGGGTCGCAGGGAAAGCCCATGTCGGTCAGCAGACGTTGCAGCACCTTGACCGCATTGGACCCGGCATTGACATACATGTCGAACACCGACGGCTGCAAGACTTCGGGCAGGGCCGCGACGCCGGGGCGGCGGAAGTAGTGCTCTATATAGATATCAACCGCTTGCGCCGCTGTCAGGGCGCGCACATCCGCCGTGTCGATGCGGGCATCGCGGGTCAGGTCAAGCCCAAGGCGGCGCAGGGTCTGGATCGTGACACCGTGGTTGGTGGCCCCGCCCGGATCAGAGGGGTCATTCACAAAGCCGCCCTCTCGGGCGACGATTTCTTCGGCAAGGGCGCGGACAGTTTTCATGGTTCTCTCCAAAGGCTGGACGGCCTCAGGGTGGAACGACGCGGTTAACGCGGGCAAAAGCGGGCGCGCGGTCTATGTCTCGGGCTGCGGGTCGACGTAGACGCCCTGTTCCTTCAGCGCGTCCAGCACCTCTTTGGGCATGTAGGTTTCATCATGCTTGGCAAGGATTTCGGTGGCGATGAAGGTTTCGCCCTGCATCTGCCCGGTGCCGACCATGCCCTGCCCTTCGGCGAACAGATCGGGCAGAACGCCGGTGAACTGCACCGGAATGGACTGGTTGGTGTCGGTCACAGCAAAGCTGACGGTTTCGCCCTGCCCCCGGATCAGCGATCCTGCCTCGACCAGCCCGCCGATGCGGAACACCTCGCCCGCGCGGGGCGGGTCGCTGACCACCTGACTGGGCGAGCGGAAGAAGTTGATCCCGTCGCGCATGGCATAGCCAATCAGCGCGGTGGACAGGGCCAGCGCCACGAAGGCCAGCACGATCACCTGAACCCGGCGTTGTTTCTTAAGACCTTTCAAGCCTGCCATGCGTGCCTCACGGGAAGATCGGGGCCAGCATCAGCCCTTGGGTTTCGGGCAGGCCCAGCATCAGGTTGGCGTTCTGGATCGCTTGGCCGGACGAGCCTTTGGTCAGGTTGTCCAGCACCGCCACCACCACCGCGCGGCCGGCGATCCTGTCGCCGATCACGCCGATATGGCAGAAGTTCGACCCCGCGATGTCGCGGGTCGAGGGCAGGCTGCCAAAGGGCAGCACGCGCAGGAAGGGTTCAGTGGCATAGGCGGTGGCAAGGGTCTGATGCACGGTCGCCGCATCGCCCTTGACATAGACCGTCGCCAGAATGCCCCGGTTCATCGGCAAAAGATGCGGGGTGAACTGCACCTGCACCGGGCGGCCTGCGATCCTGGAAAACTCCTGATCAAACTCACCCAGATGCCGGTGCTTGCCCCCCGCCGAATAGGTGTGGGTGCCGCCGGACAATTCCGCGTGCAGCAGGTTTTCCTTGGCCGACCGCCCTGCCCCGCTGACGCCTGCCTTCAGGTCTATCAGGATGTCGTCCAGATCGATCACCCCGGCCGCGATCAGCGGGCGCAAGGCAAACTGCCCGGTCGCCGCGTTGCAGCCCGTTCCAGCGACCAGACGGGCCTTGGCAATGTCATCACGGTAGAACTCGGTCAGGCCATACACCGCCTCGGCCTGCAAATCCGGCGCGGTGTGGGGCTGGCCGTACCATCTGGCATATTCCGCCACATCGCGCAGACGGAAATCGGCGGAAAGATCGACGATTTTCAAGGTCTTGGGCAGGGCTGACACCACGACTTGCGTGGTCGCATGCGGCAGCGCGCAGAAACACAGATCGACGCCCGAAAAATCGATCTCGTCGATTTTCACCAGGGTCGGCAGATCCAGATGGCGCAGAAAGGGGAAGACATCGGCCATCGCCATGCCGGCCTTGCGGTCTGCCGACAGCGCCACGATCCGCATGCCCGGATGGGTGGCGATCAGGCGCACCAACTCGGCCCCCGTATACCCGGACGCGCCCAGAATGGCGATGCGTTGTGTCATGGCAAACCTCGTGGCGATAGGATCGGGGCGAGTGATGCGACCAGCGGCTTTGCGATGCAAGCGAAATTCGCGGGGGTCACGCAGGCGTGGGGTTGTGCCGCAGGGTCCACAGGAAATGCAGCCCTGCCGCCCCCAGAATGATCGCCCCGCCGATCAGGGTGGCCAGGGGCGGCACCTCGCCCAATACCACGAACACCCACAGCGGCGCGAAGGCAGCGATCAGGATGCCCAAAAGCCCGGCCTGTGCGGCAGCAATGCGGGAAATCGCGCTGTAGATCAGCATGTTGCCCAGACCCAGTTGAACGAACCCCAAGGCCGCCAGCACCGACCAGTCCCCCGCCCCCTGCATGCGCCAAAAGTCGGAAAACGGCCAGGCGATCACGCCGCTGGCCAGCACGGTCATGGTGATCAGGGGCAGCACGTCGATATCGGGCGTGCGGCGCATCATCAGGACCAGAGCGCCATAGGACAGCACCACCGCCACCGCCAGCAGATTGCCCAGCATGCCGCCCGCCTGCGCCGACCCCAGCATCATCACCGCGATGCCCGCAAACCCCGCGACCGAGGCCAGCAGGGTGGCGCCGTCCAGACGTTCACCCAAGACAACCCGCGCCATCACGGCGGCCACGAAAGGCGCGGTGGCAAAGATCATGAAGAAATTGGCAACCGCGGTGAATTTCAGGCTCAGCACATTCATCACCATGGCCGAGGCGTTCAAGCCCACGAACACCGCCCCCCACAGACCCAGCCCGAGGATAGAGGCCCCCACCCGGCCCCGGTCGCGGATCACCAGCACCCCGAACAGCAGCGCAAAGGCAAAGAACCCGCGCCCCGAGGCGGTGGTGAAACCGTCCACCTGCAACAGGCGGGTGAACAGGCCCGACGTGCTGTCGACCGCCGCCCCCGCGATCAGCAACAGCAGGCCAAGGGTCTGGGGGCGAAGGGACATCGGGGGACTCGTGGGTTATGGGTGGCCCTTGCTACCCGAACCAGCGCCGATGGAAAGGGGCTATCGCACCGCCACCAGCACCGCCCCCGCCGCAATCAGCGCGACGCCCAGCCAGTTGAGCGCGGCCAGCCGTTCGCCCAGAAACACCGCGCCGAAGATGGCGACCAGAACCACGCTCAGCTTGTCCAGCGGCGCCACCTGCGACGCGTCGCCCAGTTTCAGCGCGCGGAAATAGCACAGCCACGACGCACCCGTCGCAAGGCCGGACAGGGTGAGGAACAGATAGCTGCGGGCAGAAATGCCGGACAGCGCCTGCCCTTGGCCGGTGGCGAACACGATCACCCCAAGCGCCGCCAGGACCACGATAGTCCGCAGGAAGGTGGCAAAGTCAGCGTTGATGCCGTCTATGCCCACCTTGGCGAAGATGGCGGTCAGCGCGGCAAAACTGGCCGACAGCAGCGCCCAGATCTGCCACGAGGTTGCAAAATCCTTCATCGCCATCCCCCTGTTGCCGCTGTGCCAGCGTGACGTGCCGACAGGCTTCGCGCAAGGGGCGCAGCAAAAAGGGCGGCCCCGACCGGAACCGCCCTTTTGCGCCGGTGGCAACAGGATCAGTCCTGCGCGCGGCCCTGATAGGCGTAGTCTTCGGTGTTGATCACAATGCGGGCACCGGGGCCGATATGCGGTGGCACCATCACGCGGATGCCGTTGGAACAGATCGCAGGCTTGTAGGACGACGAGGCCGTCTGCCCCTTTACCACAGGTTCGGTTTCGGTGATTTCCACCGTCACGCGCTGCGGCAGTTCCATCGCGATCGCCACACCGTCATAGGTTTTCAGGAACACCTTGATGCCGTCGGTCAGAAACGCCTTGTCGTCGCCGACCACATCGGGATGCACTGCGAATTGTTCGTAGGTGGTGGGTTCCATGAAATGAAAGCCCTCGCCGTCTTCATAGAGGAAATCATACTCGCGGTCATCGACATTGGCCTTTTCCACCATCTCGGTGGTGCGCCAGCGTTCGGCCACCTTCACCCCGTCCGATATGCGCCGCATGTCGACCGAAGTGGTCGGCGTGCCCTTGCCGGGGTGGAAGTTTTCAGATTTCAGAACGGCATAAAGCTTGCCGTCCATCTCGACGACATTTCCTTTGCGCAAGGACGAGGCGATGACTTTCAAGAGGATGGTTCCTTGTTCTTGGGCGGCGGCCCGGCTAGGGCTGCTGCATATCGGGGTGGCCTTACCCCATCTGCATGGAAATCTCCAGATGAAAGCCGACGATGCCTTCGCGTGGTGGCAGCCGCGCAATCACGAAACCCGCCGCCCCGTGCTGCTGGCCCGCAACCGGGTGCAGGCGGCCTTCCGGGGCTGGCTGGCCGAGCAGGAGTTTACCGAGGTGGACCCGGTCTGCCTGCAAGTGTCACCGGGCAACGAGGCGCATCTGCATGGCTTTGCAACCGATGCCATCGGCAATGACGGGGTGGCGCGGTCCATGTATCTGGCGACCAGCCCGGAATTTGCGATGAAAAAGCTGCTGGCCGCGGGAGAAACCCGGATTGCCGCCTTCGCCCATGTCTTTCGCAACCGCGAACGCGGGGCCTTGCACAGTCCCGAGTTCACCATGCTGGAATGGTACCGGGTGGGGCAGGATTATGCGGTGCTGATGCAGGATGTGGCGGCGTTCCTGCGGCTGGCCTGTACTGCCGCGGGGTCTGCGGTTTTGCGATACCGCGACAAGGTTTGTGATCCGTTCCAGGCCTTTGAACGGCTGTCGGTGGCCGAGGCTTTTGCGACCCATGCCGGGATCGACCTGCTGGCGACCTGCCTGCCGGGGGGGCAGACGGACCGTGACGGGTTGGCCGCACAGGCCATGGCGGCGGGCGTTCGGGTGGCGGGGGATGACACCTGGTCGGACATCCTGTCGCGGGTGCTGGGCGAGCGGGTGGAACCCCATCTGGGGCTGGGGCGCGTCACCATGCTGGACCGCTACCCCGCCGCCGAGGCCGCCCTTGCCCGCCCTGCGCCGGATGACGCCCGCGTGGCGGAACGGTTCGAGGTTTATGCCTGCGGGGTGGAACTGGCCAATGGTTTTGGCGAATTGACCAACCCGGTGGAACAACGCCGCCGTTTCGGGTTGGAGATGGCCGAAAAGCTGCGGGTTTACGGCGAGAGTTACCCGCTGGACGAAGATTTCCTTGCCGCCTTGGCCCTGATGCCAGCGGCGAGTGGGATTGCCATGGGCTTTGACCGGGTGGTGATGCTGGCGACGGGGGCACCGAGGATCGACGATGTGATCTGGGCGCCGGTGGCCTGAGGTGGTTCGGGATCGGGGTTCTTCGCAGTCAGGGCGGTTCGGGGTCAGGGCGCCAGTTCCCCGGCCTCTATCCGAAACGGCAGACTGTTTTCGCGGGGCGGCAGCGGGCAGATGGCAAAGTCGGTGAACCCGCAGGGCGGGGTGAAGGCGCGGTTGAAATCGAGGGTGATCTCATGCTCGGTCACATCCTCGCCGATCAGAAAGCGCGAGGCGGCATAGGTTTCAATCCCGCTGGTGCGGTCGCGGATCACGAACATCGGCTTGCCCGCCTTCCAATGGGTGGCAAGCAGGGTGACGGTCTGGCCTTGATGGGTGAAACTGGCGGTGTGGGTCAGCGAGACAGTGGTGGCGCCTGCGCCCTTCTGGTCGATGGTCCGGGATTGCGGGGCATCCAGCGCCTGCCATCTGGCCCGGATGATCCAGTCAGGGTTGGTCGGGAAATAGCGCAAGGTCACCTCGCGCGGCAAAGTCAGATCGCGCACCCGCAGCGCGGGCTGGCCGTCAACGCCATGAATCTCCAGCAGGAACGGCGGCACGGTCAGTTGCGGCGGGGTGTCGGGGCGGGGGATGAAGGGGTGGGTGCCAGAGGCGGTTTCAAAGCTGTAGCCCTCTTGGCTTGGCACAAGCCGCCCCAGATGGTCCGGGCCAGACGGCAGCCGGATGTCGCCTTGCGCGCCCACGGTCTGCACGCCCATGCCAATCTCGATCCGGGCCACAAGGTTCAGCCAGCCATCGGTCGCGGTCAGGGCGGCAAGGCGGGCCGCGCGGTGGTCTGAAAGGGGCAGCATTGGCGGGGGCTTTCGGGTGCGGGGCGGTTTCAGGGATGGGCGCAATCGCCCATCCTACGGGCGTAGGATGGGCAATTTGCCCATCCCCCGATCACGCGGCCTCAAACGCCACGCGTTTGCGCAGGAATTGCGTGGCCTTGCTGGACACCGACACCGGATCGCCGGTTGTGAGGAACCTGGACTGCCTGCCCTGCCCCAGCATTTCAGGCCGGCGGGTCAGATAGTCGGACAGGCTTTCGGCGACCAGCGAGGCCTGGGAATAGACCTTCACCTCTGGTCCCAAAGCCTCCTGGAACACGGCCTGCATCAGGGGGTAATGGGTGCAGCCCAGGATGGCGGCCTGCGGATGCGGCATCCGGCGTTTCAGCGCCTCGACATGGCTGCGCACCAGCGCCTCGGCCAGAATCTCGTCGCCCTGTTCGATCGCATCGACCACGCCGCCGCAGGGTTGCGCCTCGACATCCACGCCGATGGCGCGGAAGGCCAGTTCGCGCTGGAAGGCGCGGCTGGCGACCGTGGCGGGGGTGGCGAACAGCGCCACATGTTTCACCGCCACCTCGCGCGGGGGCGAGTTGTCGCCCCATTGCCGTTCGGTCAGCGCCTCGATCAGCGGGACGAACACGCCCAGTACCCGTTTGTCGCGCGGCACCCAGGTTTCCTGCATCCGCTTCAGCGCCGCGGCTGACGCCGTGTTGCAGGCCAGGATCACCAGATCGCAGCCTTCGTCCCACAGCCGTTCCGTGGCCGCCGTGGTCAGGTTGAAGATGTCGTCATGCGTGCGCACACCGTAGGGCGCATGGGCGTTGTCGCCCAGATAGACGAAGGGCACCTCTGGCAGACGCCGCGCCACTGCATCCAGCACGGTCAGACCCCCGATGCCGGAATCGAAAATGCCCACTGCCATATCTGCCCCCCGTTTACTGGCGCTTATACTTCGCCTCGAATTCATAGCCCAGATCATAGGACGGGCTGGGGTTTGGCGAAAGGGCATAGGTGGCCCGGCGCAGGAAATCCATCAGGGCGGTTGGGTCGGATTGCAGCGGACCCAGGGTAGCAGCCGGGAGGGGGGCGCCGATGGTGACGCGCACGGCATGGTCGGTGCGGGCGCGGAATTCCTTGATCAGCAGACCAAGGCGCAAGGAATAATGCAGATGCGAGGCGATCTGGAACAGGCGCGAGTTGTGGCCGTGAAAGAACACCGGCACCACGGTCGCCCCAGATCTGGCGATCATCCTGGCGGTGAAATTGCGCCAGCCGGGGTCCATCGGCGCGGAAAACGGCCTGGCGGCGGTCGACACCGTGCCGCCCGGAAACACGCCTATGGCCCCGCCATCCGACAGGTACTGCAAGGCGGTGGCGCGGGTGTCCAGGTTCTGGCGGACGGCTTCCTTGGTTTCATCAAAGGAAATCGGCAGCACGACGCGGTTCAGATCCTGTGCGCGCAGAAACACCGAATTGGCAAGGATGCGGAAATCACCCCGCACGGCATCCAGCAGATGGCCCATCATCAGCCCGTCCAGAATGCCGTAGGGGTGGTTGGCGATCAGCACCAGCGGGCCGGTGGCGGGGATGTCGGCCAAGGCCCCGGCGGCCACATCCAGCGTCAGGCCGTACCGGTCGGGGATCACCTGCCAGAAGCTGCGCCCCTGCGCCACCTCGGCCTCGTACCCCGCCGCCCGGCGGATCAGCGACAGCCGCCCGGTGGCGTTTTCCAGCACGCGGATCACCGCACGCGCCGGGCGCGACCGGGCCGAAGAGGCGTAGGAAATGTCGCGGGTACTGTCGGCGCGGGTGGGCAGGGCAAGAGGCATGGCCGATCCTGAAGGCTGTGGCGGGCACAAGCGGGGCGCAGGCCGCGCGGGAGACACTGTGCCAAGGGCCTGTGACAGCAGAATGACACAAGGCCCCCTCGCCCAAGCGCACCCATGGGGGGAAAGTTTCGCCAATCGTGACATTTGCGCGCAAGTCTTGTTCCTGTTCCGGCCGATGTCGTGGTAGGGTCCGCGCGGCAAAGACGGATATGGTGATGGACTGGGACAAGCTACGGATTTTTCACGCGGTGGCCGACAAGGGCAGCCTGACCCATGCGGGCGAGGTGTTGCACCTGTCGCAATCGGCGGTCAGCCGCCAGATCCGGGCGCTGGAAGAATCCCTCAGCGTCACGCTGTTTCACCGCCATGCGCGCGGGTTGATCCTGACCGAACAGGGCGAATTGCTGTTTGACGCGACGCAGGCCATGGTCAAGCGGCTGGACGCCACCGCCGCCCGCATCCGCGATTCAGAGGATGAGGTGTTCGGGGAATTGCGGGTGACCACCACCACCGGCTTTGGCACCATGTGGCTGGCCCCGCGTCTGGCCAAGCTCTATCAGAAATACCCCAGCCTGAAGATCGACCTGATGCTGGAGGAACGCGTGCTGGACCTGCCGATGCGCGAGGCCGACGTGGCGATCCGCATGAAGGAACCCAGTCAGGCCGACCTGATCCGCAAGCGGTTGATGAACATAAAGATGCGGCTCTATGCGTCGCCCGAATACCTGGCCGAACATGGCACGCCGGTTGCGATGGAAGACTTCACCCAGCACCGGCTGATCTGCCAGCACGCGGGCACAAGCCAGGTGGCGGCGGGTGCCCTGCTGGTGGCCGAGTTGATGAGCCATGACATTCCGTCCACCCTGACGGTGAACAACTATTTCGGGGTGTTGCAAGGCGTGCTGAACCATCTGGGCATCGGGGTTCTGCCCGATTACATCACCGAGGATTTCCCAAATCTGGTGCGGGTGCTGCCCGATACCGAAAGCGCCGAAGTGCCGGTGTTTCTGGCCTACCCCGAGGAATTGCGCCACTCAAAACGGGTCGGCGCGTTTCGGGATTTCGTGACGGACGAGATCATGACCTACCGCAAACGGCAGCAAGTTTAGGCATTTTTCCCGAATCGCCCAAAAACACGGCAACCCACCCAAACTAACGGCAAAGCCATGCACCGCGCGCATGGCTGCCATGACGCGCGGTTGGCTTGATTGCACTTGAAGGGAATCGCCCACACCCCTATCTCCCACCTTGAGGCGGGTGATTGAGACTTCTCTCACCTACCTCATACCTCCCTGTTGGACTTGGCCGAGCGAAAGCTCGGCCTTTTTTTTGCTTTTACGCAAATGTTTTCGGGATGCCTGTCAGTTCGGCAGATTTTGCAGACGAAGGGACAGGAAAGCAGCGTCGGCAGGGTTGGTCGCCAACAGGATTGCCCGCGCATAGGCCGCTTTCGATTCGACAACGCGCCCGGTGCGCGCCAGCAGATCGGCATGGGCGGCGTGAAACGGCTGAAAGCCGTCAAGATCAACCATCAGGGGCAGCAGCGCCGCCAGACCGGCCTCGGGACCAACCGCCTCGGCATAGGCCACGGCCCGGTTCAACCGCACCACGGGGGTCGGTTCCATCCGCAGCAGCGCATCATAAAGCATGGCAATCTGGCGCCAGTCGGGGGTTGCGGCTTGCACATGGCAGGCGGCAATCGCGGCCTTGATCTGGAACGGGCCGGGGGTGCGGCGCTGCATCGCGCAGTCCAGCAGGGCCAGACCGTCAGTGATGGCCGCAAGATCCCAAAGGCTGCGGTCCTGATCGGCCAGGGCAATCGTGCCCGCACCACCCACCCGCGCCGCACGGCGGGCATGAGTGATCAGCAGCAGGGCAAGGCAGCCTTCCACCTCGGCCTGCCCCGGCCCAAGCTGGTCCAGCAGCCGGGCCAGAAAGATCGCCTCGATGCACAGGTCGCGGTCCTGCCCCGGCCCGTTGGTATAGCCGGTGGTGAAGATCAGATAGACCACCGTCAGCACCGATTGCAGGCGGGTGGCCATCTCGTCCGCCTCGGGCACCGCAAAGGGAATACCGGCGGCGGCGATCTTGGCCTTGGCGCGGGACAGCCGCTGGCCCATGGTCGCGGCCTCGTCCAGAAAGGCTGCGGCAATTTCAACCGTGGTCAGCCCCGCCACGCTGCGCAGGGTCAGCGCCACCCGCGATTTGGCATCCAGCGCCGGGTGGCAGCAGGTAAAGATCAGGCGCAGCCGGACATCCGGGATCAGGTCGGGGTCGGTTTCATCGGCCTCTGATACCCCAAGCCGCGCCAGTTCGGCGGCGGTACGGTCGCTGCGGGTGGCGAGGCGCAGACGGTCGATCGCCTTGCGCAGCGCCACCCGCAACAGCCAGCCCTGCGGCGATTGCGGCAGGCCTGTCCTGCCCCAGTGGGTCAGGGCCGACAGGCTCGCTTCTTGCAGCGCGTCTTCGGCAAGCTGAAAATCGCGCAACCGCGCGATCAGCGCCGCCATCAGCCGCCCCCTGTCCCGGCGCAGCACGGCGCTCAGCGCGTGTTCGACGGGCATGGGCTGGGGGGCGGCCTCGGTCATGGTCGGCCTATGCGCCAGCCGGGTTGTAATCCATCAAGGGGCGAACCTCGATGGTGCCAAAGCTGGCCGACGGCACCATGGCCGCATAGCGCAGCGCGGCGTCCAGATCGGGCACGTTGACGATATAAAACCCGCCCAGATGTTCGCGCGTTTCGGCAAAGGGGCCGTCCATGGTTTCAACCGCGCCGCCCTTGATCCGCAGCGAGGTGGCGGTTTCCACCCCCTTCAGACCTTCGCCCGACACCAGCGCGCCATCGGCCTTCATCTGTTCGTTCAGGGCAAAATAGCCGCCCATCATGGCCTGAAATTCAGGCGTGCCATAGGCGGGTTCGCGGGCGGGGTCGCTGTAGATCAACAACATGTACTGCATGGGATGTCTCCGTTCACAGGGTCAATAGCCGAGGGATTTGACGACAAGGCAGACGATCAGGTTCAGCGTGGCCAGAATATTGGTGCCATTGCCGACATAGCGCAGCGGATTGGCCGCCGAGGTGCCCGCAAGGCCAAAGGGATGCGCGATGCGCCCGATCAGCAGCAGCGCGCCCGAGATGTGCAGATACAGCGCCGGTGCGCCCATGCCCTCGGCCAGGATCATCAGGATCAGCACAAAGCAGGTCCATTCGACGAAATTGCCATGCTGGCGCACCCGGCGCAGCAGATCGACGTTGCCGCCATCACCGAACGAAATGCCGGTCGCCGACCGCACGCCGCTGACACGGAACCAGAGCACAAGAAAAATCACAGCCAGCGGCAGGGCATAGAGCGGGGTCACAGTAAAGATCATCAGGCGTTCCTTTTGGGTTTCAGTGTTTCGATACCCCAAGGACGCACGGCATTTGTCAATTTCGACAGCGCCGCGCATTTTATTTTCCAGCCTCTGCGATTTTTTCGGGCCAAGGGGCATGTCGGGCCAGAAACCACAGCTCAAAAACCCGGCCAGACAAGGCCCGGATTGCCCCTTTGATCTTCCCCTTGCCAAGGCTATGCCCTAAGAGCGCGCGCAAGGATGACCGTTGGAGGCACATGATGACCGAACCCGAAATCACCCCGGACCTGGTGGCCTCGCACGGGTTGAAGCCCGACGAATACCAGCGGCTTCTGGAGATCATCGGGCGCACGCCGACCTTTACCGAACTGGGCATCTTCAGCGCGATGTGGAACGAACATTGTTCCTACAAATCGTCCAAGAAATGGCTGCGCACCCTGCCCACCACCGGGCCGCAGGTGATCTGCGGACCGGGCGAGAATGCGGGCGTCGTGGACATTGGCGACGGGCAGGCGGTGATCTTCAAGATGGAGAGCCACAACCACCCCTCCTACA
>JAZKGQ010000036.1:0-19380 GCA_040385825.1 Pseudomonadota bacterium
CTTTGACGTTGCGCAAATGCAGGAAGCACAGCCCGAACCCCCAAGTCTGCCGGGCCTCCGTCAGCCCTACCAGCAGATCAGCGATCACTTCGTTCTCGGCACGCAATTTGGGGCCATAGCGATAGCAGGTCTCGCTGACCCCGAAGGCTCGGCAAGCCAAGGCAATGCTTGCCCCGCGTCGCGCCACGGCATTTGCGGCCATCTCTCGGCGTCGAGACGGCCCGGTTACTTTTTTCCAAGCGCTTCCTTCAGCAAGTCCGCCTGCATGCTCAAATCCGCATACATCCGCTTCAGCCGACGGCTCTCATCTTCCATGGCCTTCATCTGGCTGATCAGGCACGCATCCATGCCGCCATACTTCGCCCGCCATTTATAGAACGAGGCGTTGCTCATGCCGTGTTCGCGGCACAACTGAGCCACCGGCATGCCGCCTTCAGCATGACGCAGGATCGCAAGTATCTGCGCCTCAGTGTATCTGCTTGTCTTCATTCAGAATCTCCTCATGCATCTTGCGCAGAAAATTCTACTTATGCAGCCCCTTACTTTCGGGGGGGATTACCGGAGAAGGCGGGGTCCGGATCGGCACACTTGACCCGGTGGAACTGACGCGGATCAGCAACCCGTTCGAGGGTGCCGCAACCGCCGCCGGGGCTGCTGCAGCCGATGCCTTCTCAGCCGCGCTGTCCCGGACCTACCTCGAGCCACCCGACCTCGGGCTTGGCGCGATGGCCGACGATGCGCGAGGCGGGGCCGACGGCTATCGCGAGGCGGCGGGCATGCTGGCCGATGCTGCGGGTCGTCCGCTGGCCAGTTGGCAGGCGCTGCGCGACGCGGTGACCGGCACCGGATCGGATGCCGAAACGGCGCTGGCAGACGCGGCGAGTTCGGCGGATGCCCTTAACACCGAACTGGACGACACGGCAGCTGCTGCCGGGAGTGCGGGCGCTGCGGCGCGCGATGCCGGGGCGGAAGCTGCCGCAGGGGCCGACCAAGCCGCGACCGGGTGGGGCGCAGTCACTGCGCTCGCTGACTACGCCGCCAAGGCGCGCAACATCGGCGGCGATATCGGGAGCGCGCTGGTCGGGGCCTTCACCTCGGCCGAGAATGCGGTGGGCGAGTTCGTCAAGACCGGCAAGCTCGACTTCCGCGATCTGGTCACGTCGATGATCGCCGATCTGGCCAAGCTGGCGGCGCGAACCTTCATCCTTGGCCCCATTGCAAACGCCCTGTCGGGCGCACTCTTCGCTAACATCCTGCATGCCGGTGGCATGGTTGGACTGCCGGGGCCGGGGCGAATGGTCCCGGCGCTCGCCTTCGCCAATGCCCCACGCATGCACGCGGGCGGCTGGGCCGGGATCAAGCCCGACGAGGTTCCGGCGATCCTGCAACGCGGTGAGCGTGTCCTCTCACGCCGCGAGGCCGCTGGATATGGCCAGGGCCAGACCAGCGCACCCGCCGTCAACGTCACAATCATGGCGCGCGATTCCGAAAGCTTCCGCCAATCGCGCACACAGGTGGCCAGCGACATCGCTCG
Source organism: Pseudomonadota bacterium (assembly GCA_040385825.1). GTDB lineage: Bacteria > Pseudomonadota > Alphaproteobacteria > Rhodobacterales > Rhodobacteraceae > JANNNF01. The sequence goes on from JAZKGQ010000036.1 coordinate 1,535, forward strand.
GGCCGTGTCGCTGGGCCGGAGGGGCATGTGATGGCATTCCATGAAGTCAGGTTCCCCGACAACATCAGCCGCGGGGCGCGCGGGGGGCCGGAACGGCGCACGCAAGTGGTCGAACTGGCCTCTGGTGATGAGGAGCGCAACGCCAGCTGGGCCAACTCCCGCCGCCGCTACGATGTCGCCTACGGCATCCGCCGCGCCGATGATCTGGCGGCGGTCGTTGCCTTCTTCGAGGCCCGCAACGGCCGCCTGCATGGCTTCCGCTACAAGGACTGGGCGGACTACAAGTCCTGTCAGCCGTCGCAGGCGGTGGCCCCGACCGACCAGCCCATCGGCACCGGCAATGGTGCTGTCACCACCTTCGCCCTGCTGAAGCGCTACACTTCTGGGGCGCAAAGCTGGACCCGCGCCATCGCCAAGCCGGTGGCAGGGACCGTCCGCCTCGCTCTGAACGGCGTCGAACAGATGATGGGCTGGAGCGCCGATACCACCACTGGCAACGTCACCTTCACCACTGCCCCCGGCGCGGGCGTCGCAATCGCGGCAGGCTTCGAGTTCGACGTCCCGGTCCGTTTCGACACCGACATGCTCGACGTCACCCTCGACCTCGAGCGGTTGGGGTCGATCACATCCATCCCGCTGCTGGAGATCCGGCGATGAACGAAGAAACCGGCTTTGTCGCTGCCGTGCTGCGCGATCTGGCAACCTCCACCGCCGTCATTCTGGCGGCCTGGGGCGCGCTTGGCGGGGCCACCAACGCCCTGACCACACGGATGCGGCTGCGCGACGCCCTGCGCCACATTCTTCTCGGCGGTCTGATCGCGGCCGGGATGGGCAGCCTGTCGATGGCGGTGATTACTGCCTGGCTTGGCCTGCCATCACAGGCAATACCGGCCGGGGGTGCGGCAGGGTCGGCCGCCTATCTGGTCGGCGTCTTCGGCCCTGCCTTCATCGAAGTTGTTCTCGCCCGGCTGCGCAGCAGCAAGGGGGGCGGCACCGATGCATGAACTTCTCCGCCTCGCGCACGTCCTCCGCTGCGACGCCGCCGATCCGGGCCAAGCCTTCAGCCATCGCCTGCGCATCGGCCTGCTGGTTGCCGCCTTTATCCTGATCCTTTCCTCCTTCTTCGGGTGATCCCATGCACATGACTGACCGGGGCCTGCTGGCCCTTGTCCGGCACGAAGGACTCGTGCCCGGACCTTATCTCGATGTCAAAAAAGTCTGGACCTTCGGCATCGGCCACACTGCCTCGGCAGGACCGCCCGATCCGGCAGGGATGCCGCGCGACATGCCCGCCGATCTCGACGCCGGGATCCGCGAGGCATTCCGGCTCTTCCGCGCCGACATCGTGGCCTATGAGGCCGAGGTGCTGCACGAAGTGAAGGTGCCGCTGGAACCACACGAGTTCGATGCGCTGGTCAGCTTCCACTACAATACAGGCGGCATCGCCAAGGCCTCGCTGACCCGCCACCTGAACGCAGGCAATCGCTCCGCCGCCACGCAGGGGTTCATGGGCTGGCTTCGACCCGCCACGATCCGGTCTCGCCGCGAGGCCGAGCGGGACCTGTTCCGCGATGGCCGCTATCCGACCGGCACCATCCCGGTATGGGCGGTCGACCGCAACGGGCGGGTGGATTTCTCGCGGCCGATCCTGCGACTGACTGAGACGGAGGCGCTGGCATTGCTGCGCCCGGCGATCCAGCAGCCGCCGATGCCGAACAAAACTGCGCCAACCCCCTCGTGGTGGCAGCGGCTGATGGAATTTCTCAAAGGAAAGGCAACATCATGAACTGGAACCTCGCACGCGGGCTGGTCTATCTGGCCTGTCTTGCCGCCTCCGGGCTGGCCATGGCCGGGCTGGCGGATTTCGATCTGGTGACTGGCAGCTTCGACCTGCGCCCCTTCAATCTTTACGCCCTGACCGGCACCGCCGGGGGCGTGATTTCCTCGGCGCTGGCCTCGGTCGCCCTGTGGCGGGGCTGGGGGCGGAAGTGAAGGCGCTCCCATCCGCGCTTCAGGCTCATCTCGACGAGGGCACGACGACGCTGGCCTGGTGCTGGCGGGTCGTGCGGGCCGATGGGGTGACGCTTGGCTTCACCGATCACGACCGCACCCTGACGTTCGACGGCACCGATTTCGAGCCGGAGAGCGGTTTCGCGGCCTCCGAGGTGCGGTCGGGGTCTGATCTCTCCGTTGATGCGCAGGACGCGCAAGGCGTCCTGACTTCCGACCGGATCACCGAGACCGACATCATCGACGGCCGCTGGGACAATGCGGCGGTCGAGGTCTGGCGGGTGAACTGGGCCGCCACCAGCCAGCGCCTGTTGATTCGGCGCGGGGCCATTGGCCAGATCCGGCGTGGGCGGCTGGCGTTCGTCGCCGAGGTGCGCAGCCTTGCCCATGTGCTGGGCCAGACGGTCGGGCGGACGTTTCAGGCGAGTTGCGATGCTGCCCTTGGCGATGCGCGTTGCGGGGTCAATCTCGAGGCCCCGACACTCAAGGCAACCGGCGCAATCATCGACCTTTTGCGCGACCGCGCCTTTACCGCCTCGGGGCTTGGCGGTTTCTCCTCCGGCTGGTTCACCTTCGGCACCCTCGACTGGACCAGCGGGGCTAATGCCGGACGACGGGCCGAAGTGCTGGCGCACGACCTCGTCGACGGCGTCGCCGTGCTGGCACTGCTGGAAGCCCCCGTACGCGCCATCGCCGGGACGGACACGTTCACGATCCGCGCCGGGTGCGACAAACGTATCGCGACCTGCGGCACGAAGTTCGCCAACGTCGCCAACTTCCGGGGCTTCCCCAACATCCCCGGCCAGGATGCTGTCCTGCGCTATGCCACCACTGATGGCGGCCACGAGGGGGCGTTGCTGTGATCGCAGCCGATCCCGATCTGGTCATTGCCATCGCGCGGTCCTGGCTGGGCACCCCGTACCACGACCAAGCCAGCCTGAAAGGCGTCGGCTGCGATTGCCTTGGTCTGGCGCGCGGTGTCTGGCGCGAAGTCGTGGGGCCCGAACCGTTCCCGATCCCGCCCTACAGCCGGGACTGGGGCGAAAGCGGTCCGCGCGAAGTGCTGGCCGATGGCGCGCGGCGGATGATGCCGGAGATCGCACCCGTAAATGCCCCACCCGGCGCGCTGATCCTGTTCCGCATGCTTCCGCGCGCCATCGCCAAGCATGTCGGGATCCTCACCGGCCCCGACACCTTCCTGCATGCCTACGAGCGGCTCGGCGTGATCGAGGAACCGCTCACCCCGATATGGCGACGTTGCATCGCCTTCGCCTTCCTGTTTCCCCAACGCTGAGAGTTTTCCATGGCCACGCTCGTCCTCGGCGCTGTCGGCACTGCCATCGGCGGGGCCTTTGGCGGCGCGATCCTCGGATTTTCTGGGGCGGCCATCGGCGGCTTCATCGGCTCGACCGTGGGGTCGGTGGTCGACAGCTGGATTGTGTCGTCGTTGGCCCCGGCCCAGCGGATCGAGGGCGCGCGGCTCGACACGCTGCGCATTACCTCTGCCACCGAAGGGGCAGTGATCCCGCGCCTTTACGGCCGGATGCGCATCGGCGGCAACATCATCTGGGCGACCGATTTCCGGGAGGAGACGAAGACCACGACCCAAGGCGGCGGCAAGGGCGGCGGCGGCGGCAAGGTCAAGACAACCGAATACCTCTATTATGCGTCCTTCGCCGTGGCGCTGTGCGAGGGTCCAATCACCGGCATCGGCCGTGTCTGGGCCGATGGCAAGGCGATGGACATGACCGGCGTGACCTGGCGCTGGTATCCCGGCAACGAGGCGCAGACGGCCGATCCCTTCATCGCCGCCAAGATGGGAGCGGCGAACACGCCCGCCTATCGCGGCACGGCCTATGTCGTGTTCGAGGATCTGGCGCTGGCCACCTTCGGCAACCGCCTGCCGCAACTCAGCTTCGAGGTGTTCCGCCCGCTGGCCGATGCCGACACTGCCGAGGGACTGACCCGCGCCGTCACGCTGATCCCGGCCTCGGGCGAGTTCACCTATGCCACCGACGCCATTCGTAAGGGCAGCGGCGGTGCGACGGTCGCCGAGAACCTGAACGCGCTGCCCGACCAGCCCGACATCGTGGTGGCACTGGACCGGTTGCAGGCCATGGCCCCGGCCGTCGAGAGCGTCAGCCTCGTCGTGGCCTGGTTTGGCAACGACCTGCGCGCGGGCTCGTGCAAGGTAAAGCCCGGAGTCGAGGTCGCGTCCAAGGCCACCACACCCGCCAACTGGTCAGTGAATGGCGTCAGCCGGGCCAGCGCCCATCTGGTCAGCCGTGACGCCGAGGACCGCCCGGTCTATGGCGGCACGCCGGCGGATTTCGCGGTGGTGCAGGCGATCCAGGAGATGAAGGCGCGCGGGCTGCGCGTCACGCTCTCACCCTTCCTGCTGATGGACGTGCCGCCCGGCAATACCCTGCCGAACCCCTACAGCGCCAATGCCGCCACTCCCGGCCAGCCTGCGTTCCCTTGGCGGGGGCGGATCACGTGTTCTCCGGCTGCTGGCTTTGTCGGATCGGCGGACAAGAGCGGCACGGCCGCAACGCAAGTGTCTGCGCTCTTCGGGGCGGCGACGACGGGCAATTTCAGCGTGTCGGGCGAGACCGTCAGCTTCACCGGCTCGCCTTCCGACTGGGGCCTGCGCCGCATGGTGCTGCACTATTCGCACCTCTGCGCGGCGGCGGGTGGGGTCGATGCCTTCCTGATCGGTACCGAGATGCCCGGCCTGACCACCATCCGGTCGGGGGCCAGCACCTATCCCGCCGTCACCGCCTTCAAGACCCTCGCGGCCGACGTTCGCAGCATCCTCGGCGCGGGTACTAGGATCGGCTATGCTGCCGACTGGTCGGAATACTTCGGCCACCATCCGCAAGACGGCAGTGGCGACGTCTATTTCCACCTCGACCCGCTCTGGTCGGACGCCAACATCGATTTCGTGGGCATCGACAACTACCTGCCGCTGTCGGACTGGCGCGATGGCTTCGACCATGCCGATGCATTGGAAGGCTGGCCCGCGATCTACGACCGTACCTATCTGCAGGCGAACATCGCCGGGGGCGAAGGCTTCGACTGGTTCTATGCAAGCGAAGCTGACCGCTCCGCCCAGATCCGCACGGCCATCACCGATGGCGCGGCGGGCAAGCCGTGGGTCTTCCGGCCCAAGGACTTGCACGCGTGGTGGGCGAACCCGCATTACAGCCGACCGGGCGGGGTCGAGAGCGGGACGCCGACCGGATGGATCCCGCAATCGAAGCCCATCCGCTTCACCGAACTGGGTTGCCCCGCCATCGACCGGGGCACCAATCAGCCCAACGTCTTCTTCGACCCGAAGTCGTCGGAGAGTTTTACGCCGTATTTCTCGCGCGGCTGGCGCGACGATGCGATCCAGCGGGCCTATCTCGAGGCCAGCTACCTGCATTGGGGCGACCCGGCAAACAACCCGATCTCCAGCATCTACCGCGGCCGCATGGTGCATGTGCCGGAATGCGCCGCCTGGACCTGGGACGCGCGGCCCTATCCGTTCTTTCCCGAATTGACCGACGTCTGGACCGATGGCCCGAACTGGCGGCTCGGGCACTGGCTGACCGGGCGGCTGGGGGCGGTGTCGCTGGCAGCTCTCGTGCGCCACCTCTGCCTGCGCGCCGGAATGCCGGAATCGCTGATCGACGTGTCTGGCCTCTGGGGTGCAGTCGAAGGCTATGCCATCGCAGCACTTGAAGCGCCGCGATCCTCGATCAGCACGCTGGCCCGGCATTTTGGCTTTGATGCCATCGAGACGGAAGGCATGATCCGCTTCGTCATGCGCGGGCGGGCGTCCAGCATCACGCTGACCCATGACCACCTCGTCGCCTCCCGCGAGGGGGAGGCGCTGGAACTGGTCCGCGCGCAGGAAACCGAACTGCCACAGGCGCTGAAGTGGCAGGTCGCCCGCGCTGACGAGGATTATGACGCCGCCCTTGTCGAAGCCCGCCGCATCACCGTCGACACCACCCGCATCGCCTCGGAAAGCTTCCCGATGGCAATCCCGCCCGAGGAGGCCGAACGCCGTTGCCGTCGTGCGCTGATGGAAGCGTGGATTGGCCGCGAAAGCGCCACCTTCCGCCTGCCGCCCTCGCGGTTGGCGCTGGACCCCGCCGACGTGATCCGGCTGGTGCATGATGGTCGCGAGATCGAGTTGCGGCTGGTGTCCATCGCCGATTCTGATGGCCGGGGCATCGAGGCCGTCCGCCAGGACCGCGCCGCCTATGATCTTCCGCCTGGCGATCCGCGCCCAGCCTCGCTGACCCGGTCCGTTGTCTTCGTCGCGCCGGATGTGGTGCTGCTCGACCTGCCGCAGCTTTCCGAGGACCAACCCGCGCACCGGCCAATCGTCGCGGCGCACGCCGTTCCCTGGCCGGGCGAGATGGCGGTGTTCCGCAGCCCTTCGACCGATGGCTTTGCCTTGCTGACCACCTTTGGCAGTCGCGCCCGGATCGGCACGCTGGTGTCGGATTTCCATGTCGGTCCGACCTCGCGCTTCGATCTCGGCAATGCTCTGGTGGTCGATATGGCTTCTGGCACGCTGGGTAGTGTCACCGATATGACCCTGTTCGGTGGTGCCAATGCGCTGGCCGTGGAATCCACACTGGGCAAATGGGAAATCGTGCAGGCGGGTGCCGCCGAACTGATCACCCTAGGCCGCTATCGCCTGACCCGGCTTTTGCGGGGCCAGCGCGGCACCGAAGCCGCGATGGGCAATCCGACCCCGGCAGGCGCGCGGGTGGTGGTGCTGGACTCGGCCCTTGCCCCATTGCCCATTGCCGAAGCCGATCTCGGTCTGCCATGGAACTGGCGCATCGGCCCTGCGGCAAGGGCCGTCAATGCCGCAAGCTACACCGCGCTCGCCTTCACGCCAGCTGGTCATGGTCTCGTGCCCTTCGCCCCGGTCCATGTCGCACAACCGTGGCGGACAGCACGCAGTCCGGGCGATCTGACGATCCGCTGGACGCGGCGATCCCGCGCGCTGGTGGCGGATGCCTGGGAGCAAGTCGAGGTGCCCTTGGCCGAGGACCTGGAAAGCTACGACGTCCAGATCCTCGACGGGGCTGTTGTCAAGCGGACGCTGGCCAGCAGCACGACCTCCGTCCTCTACTCCGCCGCCCAGCAGACCGACGACTGGGGCGCGCCGCTTGGCCCCGGTCAGACACTGGCCGTCCGCATCTACCAGCTCTCGAACCGTCTCGGTCGCGGTGATCCCGTTGCTGTCACCCTCCAGTTCTGAAGGCCCGCTCCATGTCCGACACCTCCACCCACCTCGGCCTGCCGTATCTCCTCGCGGCCCAAGCCCAGAAGCATGTCACCCACAACGAGGCCCTGCGGCTGCTCGACGCCATGGTGCAGCTCTCGGTCCTCGACCGCACCCGCACGGCACCCCCGGCCAGCCCTGCCGATGGCGATCGGCACCTTGTGGCCTCCGGCGCGACGGGACTTTGGACCGGTTTGGACCTGAATGTCGCCTTCTGGATCGATGGTGCTTGGCTGCGCCTCGTGCCGCGCCCAGGTTGGCTGGTCTGGGTCGCGGCGGAACGGTTGTTTCTGGTCTGGAATGGCAGCATCTGGGGTTCCGTCGGTGTGCCGCAAGACGTTTTCGACGCCATCTTCAGCCTGGTGAATGATGCCGATCCGACCAAGAAGGCTTTGTTTTCGCTGTCGGGGATCACCACAGGCACGACCCGAACCTACAGCCTGCCCAACACCTCGAGCGAACTGGCAATCCTCGCGGGCACCCAGACCTTCACCGGCAACAAGACTTTCTCGGGCACGCTGACCGCCTCAGGCGCCGTCACGGTGTCGGCGGCCTCGGCCAGCATCGGTACGGCGACGACGACCGCCACCTACGGTATGGGCACCGGGGCGACGACCAACGGGGTGACCAAGACCGTGAAACTTGGCTTGGGCGGTGCCTCCGGATCGACCACGGTCGTCAATATCGGCTCGGCCACGGCCGGGGCTGCAGGCAGGACGGTCGTGAACACGCCGACCGTCACATTCGCCAATGCGGTGACGCAGGTTGGCATGTCGCAAGACAACCTGACCGCCCAGCTTCTGGGGCTCGGCGGGGCCTCGGCCGACAGCACCAACCGGCTGTCGATGAACACGCCTGCGGTGCTGATGAACAACGCCGGGGCCGGGATCGAGGCCACCGTCAACAAGGCGGCCGCCGGGAACGATGCAGCCTTCGCTTTCAAGACCGGGTTTTCGGCTCGGGCGCTGATCGGCCTCTTGGGCAACGACGATTTCAGCTTCAAGGTCAGCCCGGATGGTTCGGCTTTCTTCGATGCCCTGAAGATTGACCGCACCAACGGCCAGGTGGAATTGCCACAACCGACGATCCTGCCGGGGCTCAGCACCGCCCCATCGCCGCCGCCCTCCGGCAAGGCTGCCGTCTATGCGCGCAACCGGGCGGGGGCACCATGGATCGACGTGATGCGCCCCTCCGGCCGGGACTTCCCGCTCCAGCCCCATTTCGGCGTCAATCGCATCGCCAACTGGTCGCCGTCCGTCACGACTACGATCACCACCGAGGGTCTGCCGATCACCAACGTCGGCACCGTCTCGCACCCGACGCTGGCTGCGACGAACCTTGCCGCCAGCATGCGGCGCTGGCGTCTGACTTCAGCGGCGTTGGTGGATTCGGTGGCCGAGCAACGTTCAGCAGGTTGGGCCTGCTGGCGAGGCAATGCGGCGGGACTGGGCGGCTGGACCTTCGTGACGCGGATTTCGCTCACGACGCTGCAGGCGACCGGCATGGGGTTCTTCGGTCTCTACGGATCAACCGCAGCGCTTGCCACCACGCTGACTCTGGCCACAGTCATCAACTGTATCGGTATCGGCTTCCAGCGCGGCACCCACACCCGCTGGCAACTGGTCTCGAACGACGGCACCGGTGCGCCGACGCTGACGGACATGGGGGCGAGTTTCGGCATCGCGACGGGTGGGGTGCTGACGCTGTTTATCGCGGCACCGCCCAATGGCAGTTCGGTCTGGGTGCCGACGGTCGACGAGGTTTCCGGCGCAGTGTTCGAGCAGGAGATCACCGCCGACCTGCCAGTCAACACGCAGTTCCTGTCACCCCGGCTGTTCATGAACAACGGCGCCACGGCAGCAGCAGTCGCCTACGACTGCTCGGGTGCGTACGTGGAGACGGATTACTGATCCTTTCGGGATTTTGACCCTCTTGCATCTGTTCGGACTGATCAGCGTGAAATATGTTTGCCTCATGAACGATGAAGCCGAAAGATGTATCGCGGCCAAACTCGCCAAGACCATTGCAGTGCTCTGCGTGCGCAACACGCATCTCGAGACCATCCATGTCGGCAGGAGGCCGGTCACCCGCTACGACAAGCGCTGCCAAGCAAGCCCCTCGCGTCTGTCTAACTGGCATCGCTCGCATCTGGGTACGAACGCAGGGGGCGGTGACCTGGCCGTGGCTAGGGGGCCACGGCCCTTCGAGAGCGGGTGCCCAACCAGAAAATGGCCATTGCGGCCAGCGCCAACCAGGGCAGCATCAGACCGTTCAGCGTCTGCCAGCCGAAGGTCGACAGCAGACCGCCCGCGCTGAACGAGGACGCCAGTCCGACAGCAAAGATCGTCATGTCGTTGGTGGCCTGTGCGCGCGATTTCTCGGCGGGCGTGTAGGTGGTGGTCAGCAGGGTCGTGCCGCCGATGTAGAGAAAGTTCCAGCCGACGCCGAGCAGGATCAACGCGCTGGCATAGGAGGCAAATCCGGTGCCCGACCAGCTCATCAAGACCTCGGCGGCGATCAGAAGGACACCCGCGAACATGATCTTCAGCACGCCGAACCGCGCGATCAGGCTGCCGGTGAAGAACGAGGGCAGGAACATCCCCAGCACATGCAGCTGGATCACGGTCGATGCGGTCGAAAGGTCATGGTGCTGCTGGGTCATCGAAATCGGGGTCGCGGTCATCACCAGGATCATGATGCTGTAACCGGTGACGGCGCCGAACAGTGCCACCAGATAGGTGGGTTGGGTCACGATCTGCAACCAAGGCCGCCCCTTCGTCGTGTCGACGTGATCCGCAGATTGAACGGGCATGTCGAGCAGGGACAGCACCGTCACCGCGACCAGCGACACGCAGGCAAGCAGCAGGAACGACCCGACATAGGTCGGCTGCAACAGCGGCCCACCGATGCGGCCGAGAAAAGGGCCGAGGAAGGCCGCGACGATGCCGCCGCCCAGCACCAGCGAAATCGCACGCGGCCGGAAGGCCGGATCGGCGGCCTCGGAGGCCGCGAAACGGTAGAACTGCGCGAAGGACTGATAGGCGCCGACCAAGAAGGTTCCGAACGCCAGCAGGGGCAGGCTGGCCATCCAGACGCCAAGCGCCGCCATCAGCCCGCCCGCCACGCCAAGCGCCGCGCCGAGCATGAAGCCGGGCCTGCGTCCGGTCACCGCCATCAGGTGGGACGCCGGAAAGGTCCCGGCGGCGGTGCCAAGGAACATCGCCGCAATCGGCACCGTCGCAAGCTCTGGCCGGTCGGTGATCGCACCTCCGGCCAAGCCCCCCACGGTCATCACCAGAACCGATACCGTCTGGAACAGCGCCTGAGAGGTCGCAAGGATGAACACCTGCCGGTGCTTGGGGTCGGTCGTCATGGCGTGGCTTTCGATCAGGGAAACTTGCCGCCGCAATAGCAGTGGTCTAGCATAAGCAGAAATACTGATTTCTTATGTATCCATGAGCGAGGGTAATGAATGATCGATTGTCAACTGCTGTTGATCCTGCGCGAGGTGGATCGGATGGGCAGCCTGACCGCTGCCGCCGAGCGGATGGGCGTCAGCCAGCCCGCCCTGTCGCATACGATCCGCAAGTTCGAGGAGCGTTACGGCGTCACCATCTGGAGGAAGCAGGGCCGCAGCCTGCGCTTCACCCAGGCGGGTGACTTCCTGCTGGCGCTGGCGCAGCGGATCCTGCCCCAGCTTGACCATGCCGAACGGGTCATCGGTGACTATGCGAGCGGCCAGCGGGGGATGCTGCGCCTTGGCATGGAATGTCACCCCTGCCAGAAATGGCTGATGCGGGTGACAGCACCCTATCTCGCGACCTGGCCGGACGTGGATTTCGACCTGACCACCGCCTTTCGCTTCGGCGGCATCGCCGCCCTGACCGGGCATCAGATCGATATCCTGATCACGCCCGATCCGGTGGAATTGCCGGGGCTGATCTACGTTCCGGTCTTCGACTACGAGCTGGTTCTGGCCGTCCACCGCGACCATCCCCTGGCGCGGAAGGCGGCGGCCGTCCCCGCCGATCTGACCGATGAAGAGCTTGTCACCTATCCGGTCACACTTGAGCGGCTGGATGTCTACACGCAGTTCCTCGTGCCCGGCCATTGCCGTCCCCGCCGCCACCGCACCGCCGAGACCACCGAACTGATGCTGGAACTCGTTGCTTCGCGCCGCGGAGTCAGCGTGGTGCCGGACTGGCTGTTGCGGGAAGAAGGCGCGCATCTGCCGCTTGCGCCGGTCCGTCTGAGTTCGGCAGGCATTCACAAGAGCATCCACCTTGGCCTGCGGAAGGGCGACGAGACGACAGACTACGTCGCGGGTTTTCTCGACCTCGCCAGGGCGGCGCGCTGAGGGGGCAGGAGACCGGGCGGGGAGCAAGGCATGCTGCATCGAGAGGGCGTTGATGCGTAACTCACGCCTGAGGCATGACTTTCCCTTTCCCGGTTGATGTCAGGCGATGCGGACAACCTCGGCGGTCCCAAGGGCGTTGAAGCGGTTGATGAGGGCGACGCGGATTTGGATTTCGGCGGTCTGTCGGTCTGGGTCTCTTGCGGCGATGCACTCGCCAACGGCTTTGAGACAGCGCTTCTTCGCCTCGACCCGGCTTCGGGCGTGGTATCCGGTCCTCCGCTTTCAGAATGCACGACCGTAGTGCCGCGTGGCGCGGAGGGTTTTGTTTCGGGTGATTGCGGCAGGGCAGTCCTCTTTCCATGGTCGCCCGTTCTTGCGGATGGGGATGATCGGGGTGGCCTGTCGGTCGATGATGGCGGTGTGGCAACGGCGGGTGTCATACGCCCCATCGGCGGTCACGGTGCCGATCTTCTCACCTTCGGGTATCTGGTTGAGCAACTCTGGCAATACTGGACTGTCTCCGTCGCTGCTGGGGGTGAAATCCACCGCCAGGATATCCGAAGTGGCCGTATCCATGGCGAGATGCACCTTGCGCCATTGGCGTCGGCCCTGCACGCCATGCTTGCGCGTCTGCCATTCGCCATAGCCTAGGAACTTGATGCCAGTGCTGTCCACGAGCAGATTCAGCGGGCCATCGGCGCGCCGGTAAGAGATCTGGACGGCGAGCGTCTTCTGCCGCCGACACAGGGTCGTGTAGTCCGGCACGGCCCAGTCCACGCTCGCCATTTTCAGCAGACTGGCCACCATCCCTGTCGTTTGCCGGAGCGGCAGCTTGAATAGGAGCTTGATGGTCAGACAGAACTGGATCGCGGCATCCGAGAAGACCGCAGGGCGACCGGGGCGACCGTCATGCGGCGCGAGCCAGGTCATCTCCTTGTCCAACCAGATTAGCAGCGACCCGCGCTTACGAAGCGAAGCAGTGTTGCTGGACCAGTTCGTCGTGCGGTAGCGGGCGGGTATCGCCTTGCTTATGGAGCCTGTCTAACCGCATGGATTCACGTTTTGAATCCCCTCCGATCAGAGTTGTGCAACAACGCCCATTGCCCGCCCGGCTCATGGAACAGGTAATGCCGTTGTCGGCAAGCAGGCCACGCCGCTGAACACCCATGTATCGCTGACCGCGACCAGATTTCACGCCAGGTTTCACTGAGGGGTGCGCTTGAAACACAGTCTTCGCCAGGTCGAGCCCGACCGTGATGATTTCCGACATGTCCATTCCCCCTTGTGGGTCCTCGCAGACCCACCTTGGCACGTAGATGCCGTCTGAGGGCGGTCAAATTATCAAAGCCGGGTCACATCCATCGGGTCAGCTTTCTTGGCAAGGGGGCGCGTCGGCTGCGGGCAGATCGTCACAGGTTCAGAACAACCGAGGTTTTTGGCCGCGAGCAGCACAAGAGCAGCTCTCCGGCCTCCAGATCGTCCAGCGGGTCATCGAAATATGCGACATCGCCGGCGATGATCTGCGACTTGCAGGTGCTGCAAACCCCGGCGCGGCAGCTGAATTCGGGCGACAAGCCGTAATCTTCGGCAAATGACAAAAGCGACTGCGCCGCCCCGTCCCAGACAGCCGTGATGCCGGATTTGCGAAACTCCACCGTGATGGCGCCCGTTGCAGCGGCAGGCGGGGCCGGGGCAGCCGGGGGCAGGGGTTTCATATCCCGCTCCAGCACCGTGGCCGGGCCGAAGAATTCATATGCGATGCGGTCCTTGGCCACACCAAGCCCGCGCAGGGTCTGGTACATCGCCTGCATGAAGGGCGGCGGCCCGCAGAGGTAGAAATCATAGTCGTCTAGGCAAAGCAGGTCTTGCAGCACTTCGCGGGTGATGAAGCCTTCGCTGTTGAACCGCCCTGCGGCGCGGTCCTCGGGACTTGGCGCGCGGTAGCAGTAATGCGCCGACAGACCTGGACGCTGCGCGATCAGGGCATTCACCTCATCGCGCAGCGCATGGACGCTGCCGTTTTCGCAGGCATGCAGAAACAAGGTGCGACGATCCGACCGCTGCGCCAGCGCATGCAGCATCGCCACCATCGGCGTCAGCCCGACCCCGCCGCTGAGCAGAACAACTGGCCGCGCGCTTGTTTCATCCAGCACAAACTCGCCACGCGGGCCATCGGCTGTCAGAACATCGCCCACTTCCACATGGTCATGCAGGTGGTTGGAGCTTAGCCCCACCGGCAGGTCCGGCCCCGCCGCGGGCTCGCGCTTGACCGAGATGCGGTAGTGGCTCAAATCCTCCGGCGATCCCGACAGGCTGTAATTGCGCAGCACATGGCCCTTGCCATCGCCCGAGGGGATCTTGAACACCAGAAACTGCCCCGGACGAAACGGCGGCAGCGCGCTTCCATCCGCCGCTTGCAGATGAAACGAGGTGATCAGGCTGCTTTCAACGATCTTGGCCACCACCTTCAGGCCGCGAAAGCCACCCTTGCCCTGCACAGGCTGATCGGCCCCGGAGGTCATTGCGCCGCGACTTTCTGCGCCTGCTCGGCCTCGATCCGCTTCGCCAGATTGCGGCGAAAGCGCATCGGCCCCACGTCGATCTTCAGATCAAGGTTGGGCGTGCGCTTGTTGGCCAGCCCCTTGTGAACCGCTGTCAGCACGGCGCGATCCTCATCAAAGGCGCCGCGCACGGATTTTGCGAACTGGGCCGAAACCTCGGCATCATCGGGCGCGAAATTGCGGATCTGAAACCAATAGTATTTGGTCTGGTTCTCATCGACCGGGGTCATGAAATTGTAGCTGTCCATCAGGAACGTGTCGGGATGCAGCGGACGCCCCTCACCCCCGGTGCCCGAGGGCGAGAAGATCGCCTTGATGATCGCCGCTGCCGGGTAGCGCACTTCGTAGTGCTGCTTGCGGTCGCATTTGCCTTTGAACGCGAGGTAGGGGGCGTAGAACGGCGCGGGTTCCACATCCAGCATCCAGCGCCAGACGGTCACGCCATCGTCGCCCACCGTGGTTTCCAGCGGCGCTTCTTCCGCCGCGGAATTTCCGAACGACGACGGGTGAACCCAGGCCACATGCGACGGGTCCAGAAGGTTGTCGGTCATCAGAAGATAGTTGCAATCCAGCACCATCGACTCGCCACGGTTGATGCCCCAGGCCGGATCGCCCCAGTGATCGACCGCAAAGATCAGCGCCGGATCGGCCTTTTCGGCATCGCCCATCCAGACCCAAAGCAGGCCATAGCGTTCATGGATCGGGTAAGATTGCACGCAGGCAACATGCGGGATCTTTTCGGCGCCGGGAACGCGGGTGCAGGTGCCGGTGCTGTCAAACGTCAGGCCATGATAGCCACATTCAACCTGATCACCCTTGATGCGGCCCATCGACAGCGGCAGTTTGCGGTGCGGGCAGGCGTCTTCAAGGGCCGCCACTTCGCCGTTGGTCTTGCGGTAAAGCACGATCTCTTCGCCGAGTATCTTGACCGGGAAAAGGGTTTTGCCAACCTCGTGATCCCAAGCGGCGACATACCAGCTGTTGCGAAGGTACATGATTTGCTCCCGGCTATATGTATAGACATATTTCTAGCCCAGATTTGCCGATGCAAAAAGCGATTGCTTCTGCGTTCTAATTTAGAAAAACTAAACTGTTACCAGCCGGAGCAACCTCCTTGCAGACTCTTCCATCCATGCGCGCGCTACAGGCTTTCGAGGCATTCGGCCGTCTTGGCAGCGCCACGGCGGCGGCGGCAGAACTGGGGGTGACGGTGGGTGCTGTCAGCCAGCAACTGCGCAAAGCCGAGGCAGAGGTCGGGCTGCGGCTGGTGGAACGCAAGGGAAAATCCATCGTCCTGACGGCACGCGGACGGCTTTACCATGACGAGGTGAAAGCCGCCTTCGATCTGTTGCGCGACGCTCAGGGCAGGATCGAGCGGACGCGGACAGAGGCGATCCTGACGATTTCCTGTCTGCCGTCGCTGGCCTCGAAATGGATCGGCGCGCAACTGTTCGACTGGCAATCCGCCCACCCCGCGGCAACGGTGCGCCTGATTGGCGATGATGCCGAACCGCGCTTTGGGTCTGACGAGGTTGATTTCCGCCTGTCCTATGGCGATCTGATCACCCGCTTTGACCACCGGACGGAACTGTTCACCGATTGGGTTGTCCCGGCCTGTTCACCGGCACTTCTTGCCCGCCTGAAACCGGAACTGCCGGCAGACATACTCGATGCGCCGCTTCTGGGAATCGAATGGGACCGGGCGCAGGGTGCCGCACCCGGTTGGGGCGATTGGGCCGCCCATATCGGCGTGTCGCGCAGGAAAGCCATGGGCGAGGTGACTTTTGCGATGTCCAGCGCGGCGATTGATGCGGCAATCAATGGCCGTGGCTTTGTGCTGGCACAGCTTTCGATGGCCACTGAGGACATCGCCTCCGGACGGCTTGTCGTGCCTTTCGACATCCGGCTAAAACTGTCGCAGCCCTATTCTTTAGCCTGGGATCCCGCCGCTCTGGAAAAACCGTTCGGCGCCGAGCTGCGAAGCTGGATACAGGCGATTTCCCGCCGTCAAAGGACGATTTCGGCACCACAAGCGGGTAGTTCGCGGCCTGACTGACGGCGCAGAGCACGGCCACAATTTGCGGTCGAACCAACCCAGAGATGGTTCGACCGCAGTCCCGTTCCCTCCGCCACTTGCCCTCGCGAAAGCGTTCTCCCAATTCGGTTGCGGCCGGATTTTTCCGTTGTTTTCGGGGGTTATGCGGGTGGGGCTGTTAATCGACTCACGCCCCAATGGGCGCACACGCGTTCTCTCCGGGCCGACATTCTCCAGACCTCATGACTGCGCCGATTTGGTGAATTCTTGACAACCCATTGAAATTGAAGCGGTTAACCCCCTGCCTGTTGAGCACTTCGATTTCAGGGACATTCTTCGAGAAGGAACAGAAATCGAACCTTTTGTTGAATTACGAAGTGACTGGGCTGTGCCGTCGGTCCTCAATTGGAATTTGCGTGGTGCCGCCCGATCATCTAGAAATCCCTGACCGGTTACCGGCCGGGCGATGCTTATCGTGGTCGCGCCACCGGGGCACATGCGCTGTCAACAGTTCCTTGAAAACTTTGCCATGATTGGGAACCCGTAGATGCAGGAACTCGTGTGCGATCACGAAGTCCTCGAAGCACATCTCTTGCCGTTGGCGATGATGACCCGCATCATCCGCCCCGACCCTGTAACGCCGCACATGCAGCCCCGCCGCCGCGCAGATCGACAGGATCGCGGGATATATCGGCTCTGGCAGCAGGACGGTGCTGCCGGGGCTGGCCAGACAGCGCAACGCAAGATCCACCGCCTGTTGTGCGCCCGATGTCACGATCAGGCGATGTCCCTCCGGGTGCGGCGGGCTGAGAGGGGCCAGCGCCGCCAAGAACTGCGGATTGCCAAGCGATGGACCATAGCTCCAGGCGGCAGGATCTTCGGCCGCTCGGTGGCTGGCTTCGGTCAGGCCAATAGTATCATAGGCATCGCGGGACGGATGGCCGCTGGCAAGGTTCAGCATTCCCGGCTGTGCCGCATAGGGAAAAAGCGCACGCAGGGGATTTCGCGGTATGGCCCGCACAAGCGGCGAAAGGTTGGGCTGCGATAGATCGGGAAAGGCTGCATGGGATGGCAAGACACACCTGCTGAACTGAATTGCGTTACAGCATGCCATAGGGTGATGCCCTGGCATGGTGAAATAACCACGGGTTATGATGCAGCCCTTTTCTGATGATTTTGCTCCATCCCTGCTGCGTCTGCTGGTGCAGATTGCCAGCACCGGCAATCTGACCGAGGCGGCGCGCCTCTGCGCCATCAGCCAGCCCGCCGCCAGCAAGGCAATACCGCGGGCCGAGGGGCAAAGCGGACTGCGCCTGATCCGGCGCGACCGGCGTCCGGTCAGCCTGCCCGTTGAAGGGCATATTCTTGCCGACCACGCGCTTCGGCAAGACCAGATGGCACAGGCCCTTCGGCTCAGGCTGGAGGAGGCCCGCGTTCAGGGCAGCGGCACAGTGCGGATTGCGTCGTTCGGGGCCTCGGCCTCGACCCATATCCTGCCCGGACTGGTGGCCGCGGTGCAGCGCCGTAGCCCCCTGAGCTACTCCCCGATCCTTGGACAGTTTCTGGGATGATTTAAGCTACTGCCTGCAC
>JAZKGQ010000037.1:0-42390 GCA_040385825.1 Pseudomonadota bacterium
TGCGCGCCGCGCCTCGCGCAGCAGGGCGACGTTGGTCATGTCGCGGTACGTTGCGTCCTGCGGCGGGGCGGGTGGCCCGCCCTGATCCTCAATCCAGCCCATCACCTGATCGCGCCGCCAGCGCAGCGGGCGCAGGGAGTGCGGCATCGGGCGCGGAAAGGCATGGTCGGCGATCAGGCCCGCGCGCTTGCCACGGAACGTGGCATCCGACAGATCCAGCAGCTGCGCCACCTCGCTTGTCGTCACGAAGGGTTTCATTCGCCCCTCCGCTGATCGTGCAGGTGGCCCCAGCGGGCGGCGGAACGGTCGAAGTCGGTGGCTTCGTCCTCGTCCTCTACGCCGCTGTTGACCGCAAACAGCGCCATGGCTGCGCAGGCCAGCACGAAAACGCAGATCAGGCCGAAGAAGGTTATCCAGAACCAGAGATCCATATCGTCCTTCAGGAATACGCCCGCGTGCCGCCTGCCGCGTGGCTTGGGAATTTCAGGGGCGGTGGCGAGCAGCGCACCACGGGCGACCCCCGGCAGCATGGATCAGCCGTGACGGCCGAGCGTCCGGTCCAGCGCCTGCGCGCCGATCTGCATCAGCTCGCCCGCCCTGCGCATCGTGGGGGTCAGGTCATCGCCCGCCACCGGCACGACCGAGGGGCTGTGCTGCAACTGGCGGCCCCAGGTGGCGAAACAGGCGCAGGCCATGCGAAAGCCGCGCTTTTCGTCATCGGTCATGTGGCGACCGATGGGGAGGATGGGCAGGGTCATGCGTGGCCACCCCGCTCATGCTCAGGGGCACGGCGTTCATCAGCCCATTCGGGATCTATGCCCCCGATGTCACTTATGAACTCGGCAACCACATCCTTCATCAGATCCATGAAGGCGCGCTTGCGCTCCGGGTTGCCCGCGATCGCACCCATGGCGATGGATCCGATCAGAGCAGCGCCATCCATCGTGCAAGCGTCGGCGTAGTAGGCGTTCCAGAAGTTGCCTTCATGGCGCAGTGCGAGGCGACCGACCTGTTTCATGCCGCCTCCTCAATCCCGTCCGCCAGTGCCCGCAGAAAGACGATCAGCCTGCTTCCATCGTCAGCAAGCAAGTGGCCTTCCAATTCTTGCCCGAGCGCCTTCGCGTCCTTGATGGTGTCCATGACGGCCACAAGGGCGTAACCGAGTTCCTCTTCGTCATAAGCCAGCTTCTGGCCAAGTTCAGAACCGCTGACCGAGTGTTCCAGCGAAATCATGCCGCCACCCCCAGATCTTCGGACAGCGCGTTGCGGATGATCTGCGCCACGCGGTCGCTGCTGGCGCGGCGCAGGGCGGCGCTCATGATCCGTTCATAGGCACCGCGGTTGCCACGGGCGAGGTGCTGGCGCGCCAGCGTGATCGTCTGGTTGACGTTCATGCCTGCACCGCCTTCCGGGTCTTGCGCGCATCGCGGCGCGCCTGGATCCGGCGGGCGGCGGCAGCGGCAGATTGCGAGGTCGCCATCTTCAGGCGTTCGGCCTTCAGCTCGCGCCCGCCGTTGCTGAAGGCGGGGCGGCTGACCTTGGCCGACAGCGGTTGAAACGGATCACGCTCCATCAGCGGCCCCCCCGGAACATCAGCACGTTGCCGGGTTCGGACAGGTCGGCGATCAGCGCCAGCTTGCGGCGGTGTTGCAGCAGCTCGTCCAGCAGCGGCTGGGCGGTCAGCAGGAACAGCGTGGCTTCGGCATCGGTGACGGTGCCGGTGGTCACCCGGCCGGCAATCTCGATGATTTGTTCGAGGATGGGGTCGGTGACGGGGCCGCCATGGGCAGGCGGGACGGCGGGAGGCGAGGCTGTGGGCATGCGGGGCTCCTGTGCAAGCGGGATGCACAAGAGTTAGGGGTGGCCACCGCACACTGTCAAGAACAATGTGCAAAAATAGAACACTTGCTACGGCTTTGTGGGGACGACCGAGTCGGGTTCACACTTATGCCATCGCATCAGATAGCCCGATTGGTCTTGCTTCCCGTAGCACCAGCCGAAAAGCAGCGCGATCATGTAGGCGGAATAGTCCCGAGCGCCACAAGCCATAGAGGTGTCAGTTTCACTTCCAGACCCTCCGCGACAAATCTCATTGTAGACCGCGTAGTCCTGTAAAAGCATTATCTGAAGCTGGCTTGGTTCATCTGCTTTACCGACAGCAGAAGATGCCAGCAGCGCAACGATCACCGTCAAGTATTTCCTCATTTAGTCGCCTCGCTTTACAGGTTTGTTGCTGGCAGTCGCCAACTGGCAGTGACCCTGCCCCTTATCGAAACCATATCATTGTCAACGACATAGACAGGTTCGTCCGAAGACGGTGCTGTCGCGGCTATGAGAACTGGGGGCATAAACCGGCGCAAAACGGTTCGCGCGCCAGTTCGACTGTAAACTTGAGCGATTACAACATCCCCCGCCTTGCTACGCTCGGCCTGATGTGTGTCCACCAGAATAAAGTCCCCAGGCAAGTAGCCTCCCAATTCCATCGATCTGGTTCGCACCAACCACACGTCTACGCCGGGCCTAGCGCCGAACATTTCCCCGATCAGCGCGAACTTGCCAGGTGATGTCGACTGAGCAACAAAAGGCGAGGCGTCACTTTCCGCAAAGCCAGGCGCAAACTGCTGGGCTGTAGGTGCATCCGCGAGGCCGGACCTTTCCAGCATCTCGGATAGCGGCACGTCGAGCGCTTCCGCGAGCAGTTTTGCCTGCTCAAGCGTCATCTTCTGACCGCCATTTATGATCTTCGAGATGACCGAGCGATCACGCTGTAGGATTTTTCCCAGGTCAAAGCTGGTCAGCCCTGCCTGCTTTTGTTTTTGTTTGAACCAACTTGCTTCCATGCGGTGGGAAGTAGCCACCCGGAACCTCACAATGAAGTTCCAAACGCGAACAATCACATCACAAAATGCCTTGACTATGCGCACAGTGTGCGCGCTATATCTGGCGCTATGAGTAGCCACCTGACACCAATGCAAGTATGCGAGCGCCTGATCGGCAAGCCCGAGATCATCGGGCTGATCTTGGGTGTCGATCCGAAAACTCCTTATCCGTGGCGCAATGCCTCCAGTCTGCGCGAGGCAGGAGATCTGCCTTTCACGGCATATCAGCGCCGCCTGCTGACCCACGCCCGCGCGCGTCAGATCCCCCTGACCGCCGATCACCTGATCTGGGGCGCGCCCGAGGCGGAGATCGACGCGCTGGTCGCCGCGATGCAGCCCCGCGTGGAGGCCGCAGAATGAAGGCCGTTCTCATCATCAGCAGCGGCGAGCGCCAGCTGGATCTGATCCCCGAAAACGACGCCGAGCGCGCCGCACTGAAGATGATCGAGCCGGGCACGGTGTTTCGCGCGGGCAAGGCAGTGGGCTACGCCGCGTGCGCCGGGGGCTATCTGCGTCCGTTCGCGGGCGAAGGCGTATCGTTCACCTTCCTGACCAACGTAGAGGTGCTGGAATGAAACGTTCAGGCCCCGCCGAACGGATCGAAGCCATAGCTTCCGGTCATTTCGCGACGTCCACCCCCGCTGTCACGCAGCCGAACGACCTGTTTGCACGTCGGGCATTCCAACGCATAGGTCGATCGACCCATCGGTTGCAGGATGCGCTTCTTGCCCTCGTCGGCGCAGGGCTGACAAAGGTAATGGAAGGGTTCGCCTTTGGGATCACCCTGCTTCAGCGCCAGCACAAACCCACCCATGGGCAGCGGCGTCAATTCATAACGGCCCGCCTCATCCTGCTTCTGTTTCGCGGCTTTAAGGGCAGCTTCGGTCTCCATCAGGAGATTTACAAGCTCCAGTTGCGCAATCTGCGCATCAGCGAGCTTTTGCGAGAGTTCGCCGACCAAGGCGGTGATCTGGAGGCGGTCCACCGGCTCCGTGGGCGAGCGAACAGCGTCGCGTATTGTCTTGGCCAGTCCAAAAGCGTCTTTTATCAGCCCGCCGCCATTCTTGGCGGTGTTGATGACACCATTGATATCTTCGACGCCGATCCCAAAAACATCCATGTCGCACCCCCGGCTGACCTTCGCGAAAGCGTAGGACAGTCCGTCCCCTCTGCCAAGCCAGAGGTTGACCATGGGTAAGACATCCCAAGCACCCGCTCTTGCCCTTGCCGGGGCTGCCTCGCGGGTGTGCGACTGGCGGGGCGTCTCCACCTCCCTGACGCCCCGCCCCTTTGCATTGACACACGGGAGTAGGCTCCCCGTGACGGCCCCCGCTCTGGCAATGGCTGGGGGACGCCAGCGCGGCCGGGTGTGCAAGCGCCCGGCCGCGTCTTGGAGGCTGGCATGATGCGCCGCGCGGTGGAAAGCGCCGCTTTCGCCGTCGCCCTGCGGGCCAAGACCGGCGGGCTGACTGCGCTGGACGTGGACCATCTGCGCACGCAGGCCGAGCAGCTGCTGCCCGATGACGCGCCGCTGCGCCGGGCGATCACCGGCTTTGCCACGCAGTTCGAGGCCGTGCGCCACAACCCGCCCGCCTGGGTGGCCCTGGGCGACAGTCTGGCCCGCGCGGTGGAGCTGGCGCTGATCCCCGATGCGGTGGACAGCGACCGGAGGGATATCCATGGCTGACGCCCCGTTTCGCCTGTCGCTGGCCGATCAGGCGCTGATCAACCTCTGCGGCTATCTGGGTGCCCAGACCATGGACGACGCGAACACCGCCGTCGCCCTCGATGCGCTGGCCGAGGTGCTGCCGCACGTCACCCGCACGCACCCCCTGCTCGCCGCCCTCGCGGAAGCCGCCGGCGCAATCCATACCGCCGCGCCCAATCGCCGGAAGATCGGAACCACTTGGTGGGCCGCCTGCCTCGATCTGGACCGCGCGCTGGCGGCAATCTTTTTCTGGCGCGCTGGCGGGGCCCTGGACGCCTTCCGCATGGCGCAAGTGCCCACTGAAACCCCTGATCTGTTCGCCACAAAGGAGCCTGCCTGATGCCCGACCTCTCCTGCATGACGCAGCTGGATTTGTGGCTGCTGTCCAAAACCTTGAACGTGATGGAAGAAATCGCCAATCGGATGGACACCGAAGGCTTGCCGGTCACGTTTGATCTGACGCCCGGCAAGCCGCTGAGCATGACTGGTCCGGTTTACATGCGGGCCTCGCGGATCATGGCGCTTGACGTGCGGCGCGACGATGCCCTGTCGCGCCTTCAGGCCGAACTGGCGCGGGAAGAAGCCGATCCCTTGGGCGGTATGCCGGAGATCCTGTTTCCCGCCGATCCCGCGCCCGAACCCGACCAGTGGATCGACCCTGAAATACCAGCGGGCCAGCCCGCCGAGGTGGCCGTGGCCACCGATGCTGTGAAGGAAGTTCCCATTGAAGCCGTGGGAGCTATCGCAGCGACAGGCGAAGGCCCCGCACTGGAACCTGTGTCCGTCGCCGTGGCTGGGGCGGCGGACACGCCACCCGAGATCCCGGACCGCAGCGCCCACGCCGCTGCGGGGCCTGACGGCGATGCTGCGCCGGAGGCCACCGGACCGCACGGGGGCGGCGAAGCAGACGTCGCCCCCGCAGCGGAGCCTTTGCCCGACACCCCCGACACCCTGCGCACCGGCGCGCTGGACGAGGACGAGCGCAAGCAGATCATGGCCTGGACGGATGAAGGCCTCGACCGCCCGACAATCGCGGCACGGCTGAACCGCCGTGTGCAGGCGGTGGCCCTGTTCCTGACCAATCAGGACTTGTCGCGCGGTGTGGCCGCCGAGAAGGCCGCGCGGGTGCAGCCCCCTGCGGCTGCCCCGTCCACGCCCCTGTCACGCCACCTCGCCGCCCTGCCCGCCACCAGCGAGTGGACACGTGACGAGGACATCGAACTGCTGGAGCTTCTGGCGAAAGGCTTCAAGTCCGGCGAAATCGCCATCGACATCAAGCGCGACGTGCCCGCCATCAAGCGGCGCAGCGACCAGCTGCTGCAATTCGACCCGGTGCTGAAGCGCCCGAACTTTCACCCCGCCCCCGTGCTGGCCGCGCTGAAGGCCTGAAACCCAACCCAGAAAGGATACGACCATGCCTCTTGATCCCCGCCCCTCCCATCTGACTGGTGCCGCACGCGCTGAACCCTCGCTGCGCGACAATGCCGATGGTCACCTGATGCAGATGGTGCAGCGTGTCCACTACCTCGCAAATGTTGCGTTTGACCAGCAGGACAGGCTCGCCGCGATCGAAAGTCGCCTCATGGGCGAAGACCCGCAAAATGGCAGCAAGGGGGCGGAAGTCATGCCCCAGCAGAATTGCGTCCTGTCCGATTTCGAAAGCGCGCTGCAACGGCTGGAGCGCGCTTTGGACCTCATCAGCCAGCGCGCCAACCGCTTGTCGCAGCTCTGACCGATGACGCGCCAGCAATACACCATCGACCAGATCAAGGATCTGCTGCTGGCGCAGATCGGCGAGGTGGCGCAGCGCTATGCGCCGCCCGCGTCTGGCAGCTACACCGACGGGCATCTGTATTTCACCCTCAATCCGGGGCGGGCGGATCGCAGCGTCGGCAGTTTCTGCATCCACCTGACCGGGCCGAAGGCAGGCCGCTGGTATGATTACGCCAGCGATCCGCGCGGTGGCGATCTGCTGGATCTGATCGGCATGAGCCTGCAACTGTCGGCCTCCGACGCGATCCGCGAGGCGCGCGCCTTTCTGGGCTTGCAGCATGAGACGCCGGAGCTGGTCCGCGCCCGCGCCGAGGCCGCCGAACGGGCCCGCGCCAACCGCGCCGAGGCCGAGCGCCGCACCCGTGACGACAAGCGCCGCAAGGCCAAGCAGGCACAGGCCATCTGGCTGTCCGCCGAGGCGCGCATCGCGGGCACGCCGGTGGAGCATTACCTCAAGGGCCGGGGCATCGATCTGCGCGCCCTGGGCCACCAGCCCGGCGCGCTGCGCTATCTGGCCGAGTGCTTTTACACCCACACCGATGCCGAGACCGGCGAGGTGACCGAAGCCAGGCTGCCCGCCATGGTCGCGGCCATCGCCAATGGCAAGGGCGACACCATTGCTCTGCACCGCACCTATCTGGCGATCGGGCCGGGCGGGATCTGGACCAAGGCGCGGCTGCCCGCCCCCAAGAAGGTGCTGGGCGATTTTCGTGGTGGCCGCATCAGCCTGTCATCCGGCACCGGCGCGCGCGGTGGCAAGGCGGGCAGCCTCAATGCCTGCCCGCCCGGCACCCGCGTCTACATCGCAGAGGGCATCGAGACGGCGCTGTCCGCCGTGGTGCTGCGCCCCGAGGCCCGCGTGCTGGCCGCCGTCAGCTTGGGCAACATGGGCCAGGTGGAGCTACCTGCCAACGTGGCCGAGGTGGTGATCATCGCGGATGCTGACGAGGGCAACCCGCAGGCCGCCGCCGCCTTCAAGGCCGCCATCGCCGCCCACGTCGCCAAGGGCCGCACCGTCCGCGTCTGGCGCAGCGACGTGCCCGGCGAGGATTTCAACGACGCATTGCAGCGCGTGCTGCGCGAACAGGCCACAGAGCCGCAGGATCAGGGGGCATCATGAGTTACGAGGCATGGGGTGACAACGATGAACCATCCGCGTTCGACGCGGCGATGGAAGCCGGTTGGCTGGACCCGACCGACCTGTCGAAAGCACTGATCGACGTCATGAACGAGCGTGATCGGCAGTGGAACGAGGTAGGCTTCACATCTGACAGCGATGATAAATACATCGGCGGCGAGCTCGCCCTCGCGGCGGCAGAATATACCCTGCTTTCAACGGGTCGATACGGATCCATGGCGGGCGGTCCGACCCATGTCTGGCCATGGTCGCGCGCCTGGTGGAAACCCAAAACACCGCGCCGAAATCTTGTCAAAGCGGCAGCGCTGATACTGGCCGAAATCGAACGGCTGGACCGGGCCGAGGCGCGATCCTGATGGAATTGCTCCTCATCCTCATGTTCGCCGCTGGCCCGCAGTCCGCCGAGGTGGAGGCGGGGCAGATGGCCTCGCAGCAGCTGTGCCTGATCGCCGGTCATTCCATGGCCCGCACGCTTGCGGTGGCCAATCCCGGCACGCTGGTCGCGTTCCGCTGCGTGCCGCCCGCCGGTGCCTGATGACCTCTGACGCGCCCGACGACTGGCTGTCCAACCCCGCACCCCCGCCCCGTGCAGTGGGTGCGCCCGCGCACAAGCCCGCCAAGGCCCGCGCAAAGGCCAAGCCCGCCCCGAAGCCCAAGGGGGCCACCGTCACGGCCCTGCGCCCGCTGGCAGCGCTGGCTGCACAGCTGGACGAGCCCCCGATCGCGGCAGGCCCTGCCCCGGCGTCCTCACGCCCCGGTGAAGGCCTCGATCCGCCCGATCCGAAGCCAGCCGAGCCGCCAGCGCGTGGAGGCAAGCCGCCGCGCCCGCATGGCCAGATGTGGGATGGCTGCCCTGTCATCGCGCTCGGCGTGCAGGGCAAGGTGCAATACCTGCTGGATGTGCATGGCCAGCTGCGCCCGGAAACCAAGCTGGACGCGCAGACCATCATGACGCTGTTCGGCAACCTGCAACATCAGCTGCACCATCGCTATCCCGTGTTTGCGCGCGGCGCGAAAAAGCCCACCAAGGGCCGCTTCGAGGCCACGGCGGCTTCGGGCGACATCATCGCGGCCTGCGCCGACAAAGGGCTGTTTGACCCGGTGGGATCGGTGCGCAGCGTGGGCGCATGGATCGATGATGATGACCAGCTGATCTACCACACCGGCGATGCGCTGATCATGGGCGGCGAGACCCGCGACCTGACGCTGCACCAGGGCAAGATCTATGCTGCCGCCCCCGTCATCCCGCACCCCGCGCTGGCCGGAAAACACCGCGACCCGGTGCAGTCAATCCTGGACGATTATGACACCTGGCAATGGACGCGGCCCGAGATCGACAGCCGCCTGGTGCTGGGGATCAACGGTGTGCAGATGCTGGGCGGTGCCCTGCACTGGCGCAACAACGTCTGGGTCAGCGGCGGGCCGGGGTCCGGCAAATCAGAGCTTCAGCGCGCCATCATGCAGCTGCATGGCGGCGACAAGGGCGTGATCAAAGCGGAGAACGCCACGGCGGCATCCATTGCCAATTTCATCGGGCACCGCACCCTGCCGGTGATGCTGGACGAGCTGGAGCCCGATGACGCGGGCAGCGCGAAAGAAAAACAGATCGTGGAGCTGATGCGCATCGCGTCCAGCGGTGGCCGGCGCATCCGATCCGCGCCTGATCAGTCGGTGTCCGAGACGGTGATCCAGTCATCGTTCATGGCCTCGTCGGTGCTGATCCCCGGCGTCCTGAAAAGTCAGGATTTTCAGCGCCTGATCATCCTGTCGCTGGGCAAGCTGCCCGAAGGTTCGCGCCCCCCACCCACGCGGGCGGATACGTGGCGCAGCCGGGGTGCCGCCCTGAAGCGTCAGCTGATCGACCGCTGGCCTACATGGGCAGAGCGGCTTGATCTGTGGCGCGAGGCCTTTGCGGTGCATGGCATCACCGGGCGCAACGCCGACAACTGGGCGACCGTCATGGCGATGGCCTGCATGGCCAGCAATGAGGCGCTGCCCACCGGCGACGAGCTGGCGGGGTGGACGGCCAAGGTGGCCAAGTACATCAAGGCCGACCTGGCCGAGCTGGGCGGCGACCAGGACGAGCTGCTGACCCATCTGTTGAGCCAGCCGATCGACATCTACCGGCGCGGCCAGAAGTTCTCGGTCGCACAGTGGGTGATGGCCGCAGGCGGCCTGAAGGACGGCCCGCGCAACCTTCTGGACGGCAGCAGCTACAGCGACCCCGAGGATTATTGCAAGGCGGTCAACGCCAAGCTGGGCGAGATCGGGTTGCGTGTTTACGGCAAGGGCACCGATGCCCAGCTGTTCCTGATGAACAAGGAAATCCAGCCTCTTCTGGACTTGTTCGACAAGACGCGGTGGGCCAAGGGCGTGTGGAAACAGTCGGCCGCGCGCATTCCCGGTGCCACCTGCCCCGATCAGCCGATGACGTTGTGTGGTCAAAGATCACGCGGCTGGATGATCCCGTTTCAGGCCATGCCGGGCCTCTTCGGCATGCCTGCCGATGGCAGCGAGGCTTTGGCCATACCGCGCGCGCAAACCCTCTCATCAGCCCCGGAGGAGTGGGCCTAACCATGCGAAATTGCCCTAACCCATTGGCGCGGCCTGATCTTTTGCCGCTTTCACCCACACCCGTTCTGGGCCATAATCAACGCGGGCCGGTCCTTACGCCCATGGGTCCGGGCCACAACGCCACAACGGCAGATTTTCCAACCGTTGTGGGCACCGTTGTGGGTTATTTGCGAACCAGATCAAGGCGTTATCGCCAGCCACAACGCCACAACGGCAAAAACCCTCCCCCTTACATGTGTGCGTGTGTGCGTGCGCCTGTGCGGATGCGCGTGCCGTTGTGGCGTTGTGGCGTTGTGTCTTTTCCTTATCTCCTTGAAAGAAAAGAAGAAAAGAAGGGTGATGCCCACAACGGCAGCGCTGGTCGGCGTTGTGGCGGGCGTTGTGGGGTTCCTAAGCCTCTGAAACAAATAAAATATTCGGTTTTTATTGCCTTCGGAGGTGCCGATGGGCAGTGACAAGCCATCTCGGGCGGATCTGGCGCGCCTCGGCGGCAACAACCTGCTGGATGCCGGATCGCCTGGTGGGCAGCTGGACATGTTCGGCGACGACAAGGGTGCTGCGGTGCCGGTGGAGGCGCGCGTCGGGCCGGGTCGGCCAGCGGGGTCAGGCAACCGCCTCAAGGCCAAGCTGCGGGATTACATGGCGGCGCAGGGCTACCGCGATCCGGCGGCGCAGCTTGCCATGCTGGCGGGGCTGGACCGGCCTGACCTGCACCCGCTGGGCTATGCCGCGCAGATCGCGGCGCAGCTGGGCGAGCCGGTCACGGCGGTGGCTGGGCTGATGCGGCAGGCGGCGGCAGAGCTCATGCCCTACTGGCATGCCAGGATCACGCCGGACGTGGCGATCACCACGCCTGCGGTCAACATCCTGATGGCTGGACCTGGTGGCATCGCCAGCATGCAGGGCGATGGCGACGATCCGTTCGCGCCACTGGATGTGCGCCTGGCACGCAACAGCGAAAGCCAGCAATTTCAACAGGTTAGCGATGGCGCGCCCGACAGTTCGGACGGCGACATTCGGACGCAAGAGGTAAGGCCTTGAAAGCACAGCACAAATCCGCACCTGTAACGCTGATCGAAAATCAGCGGCTTGCGCACCCGTCGCTGCAATCGGTTGGCACCTCGGCCCGGATGCGCCGCGTCCTGCCTGCGGCCCGGCAGGGCTCGACCACCCCCCCCTGCCTTGCCCGCGCCCTGGCCTGCCCGGCCTTGACCGGGGGGGGCACCCCCCCGCCCTGTTGCCTATCCCCGTCTGTCCGACCCCATTCAAGGTTTCGGTCAGGACGCTTGCCCGGCAGGGTGAAAAATTCGACATTTCCCCGCCGCCAATGGGGTTGGGGGGTGAAGCATGCCCTTTGACCTGTTCCGGCTGATCGAGGCGGGCGAGGATGCCCTGCGCGGGATCGACGGCACGACTGTGCCGGACATGAGCGCGAGAGGGATCATGGAAGCGGGAGATTTCCCGCATGTCGAACTGTGGAAGCCCCCCGGCCCTGTGGCAAATGCGTTTTTCAACAGCGATGCCGACGTGATAGGCATACGCGGCCCTGTCGGGTCTGGCAAGACCGTTGCACATCTGCGTTCGCGCATCCGCAGGGCCAAGATGATGCCCCGGTCCGGGATCGACGGCGTGCGGCGCTACAAGGTGGTGATCGCCCGCGAAACCTACCGCCAGCTGTGGGCCACCACGATCCCCAGCTGGTGGTCGGTCATGCCGAAGCGGCTTGGCCACTGGGCGGGCGGCAGGGGCGATCCTGTGACCCATATCGTGCGGTTCGAGGATGCCCATGGCCCGATCGAGTTCATCGCCGAGTTCATGGCCTTCGGCACCAGCGCGGCGGAAATCGACGCGAACATCCGCGGTGTGCAAACCACCGATCTGGCGCTGGAAGAGGCCGATACCAACCCGGTGGCCGGCTTCACCAAGGGCCTGACCCGGATCGACCGCTACCCCGAGCCGGACCATTTCGCGCATCTGCCGCGCGCCTTGCAGTCCTACGGGCAGATTTCCTGTTCCTACAACGCACCGGACGAGGACAACTGGACCGTTCGGGTGCTGGAAGGTCAGGGCGTTGACGCCGACGCCGAGGCCAAGGAAATCCGCAAGAGCATGGCCGAGGAAGGCATCAAGATCGCCTTTTTCCGCCAGCCGGGCTTTGACGAACCAGGGTGCGAGAACCTGCACAACCTTGGACCGAAGTATTACCCCCGTGCCATCACCGGCATGCGGGCCGAGGGCCACGGCAACGATGTGGAACGGCTGGTTTACAACCGGATCGGCTTCATCCGGGTAGGCGATCCCGTGTTCCGTGACCATTACAAGCCCAACGTCCACAAGGCCCGCGCCCCGCTGGAGGCCATTCCGGGCGTGCCCCTGCGGATCGGGCTGGACCAGGGATATTTCGGGGCGGCGCTGGTGGGGCAGTTCCTGCCGCCGTTCCAGTGGCGCATTCTGGGCGAGCTGGTGTTCAAGGATGGATCGTTCGCCCCGCAATTTGGCACCGCCCTGCGCGAGATGCTGGATGCGCGCTGGCCCGGCCACCCGATTTACAACCCGGCCTTCTGCGACATGGCCGGCAATGCAAACGAAAGTCTGGAAGATGTGACCTGGATGAACACGGTCGCGGAGCATTCCCGGCTGGTGATCGAACCGCAACGGCTTGGGGGCAACCGGATCGAGCCGCGCCTGGCTGTGTGGCGCGCGGCGATGGACTGGGATCACTTCGGCGAGCCGGGCCTGCTGATCGACCCCAGCTGCAAGTGGGTGCTGCGGGGTCTGGCGAACGATTACGTCTGGTCGAAAGACGCCGAGAAGGCCGAGAACCGCGACCGCGTGCCGAAAAAACGCGGTGTGCGCGCCGCCGATGCGCTGGACGCGGGCGGTTACATGATGCTGGGCGAAAGCCTGGCCGATGGCCGCCCCAAGACGGCCGAGCTTGCCGAACAGGCCCGCGATGCCGTCCTGGGCGCGCGCGGGCTGGGTGCCGGTGCCGACACATGGGGCAGCACGACGGCCACCGGGCGCTATGATTTCAATCCTTTGGAGGGCATCTGATGCAGGCGCGCGCCTCGGTCCGGCCACTGGCCTATGAGCCCTTTGACGATGCCATGGTGCTGCATGTCTGCACGATGATGCGCGCGACCGATGCCGCCGAGATCTTCGCGATGCGCCCGGATATGGACGCCTGGTCGCTCTACCGCGACATGGCGGCCATCGGGCCCCGGCACCTGTGGTTCGAGCTGGCCCGCCCTGCCAACAGACTGCGCCCGATTGCCCTGTTCGGCTGCATCGGCACGTCGCCGGGCTGCGGGCAGGCGCACCTGATCGGCACGGATGAACTGACATGGGCCGATGCCTGCCAGATTGCCGATCGCATCCGTCTGCGCGGCATCCCGGCGATGATCGCCATGGGCATGCACCGGGTCGAAGCCCTGTCGCTGGCCGATTACCGCTGGGCCCACCGTTTCCTGCGCCGCTGCGGAGCCCGGCCCGAAGGCCCGCCACGTCTGGCCATGGGCAAGGCAGGGGAAGCCTTTCAGGCCTTCGTCTGGCTGGCACATGAGCTGCGAGATCCCCCCGCAACCGTCCCTGCAACCAAAGGAGAATGACCATGTGTGCCCCCAAAATCAGAACCCCCGCCGTGCAGCGGTTTGCCGCGCCGACATCGGACGCGGCACAGCGCGAAGGCGAATTCGAACGCCTTCTGCGCCGCCAGCGGTCCGGCGTGGCGCAGGACATCCTGACATCGCCGCTGGGCCTGCCGGGGAGTGCGGCGTGATGGAGCCGCGCTACATCCGCCAGCTGGCCAAATGGCCCGGCATGACCGGCGAAGACGCCTTCGCATGGTTTCGCGAGGCGCAGGCCGATGCCCATGCTGAAGGCTGCACCTTCTTCCGCTACAGCGTCGATGACGCCGACCGTGTGTTGCTGATCGAGGGCTGGGAGGTTCAGCCAGAGGATCAGGGCGCACCGCGATTTTCCTTCATTGCATCGACGGAGGGCGCAACATGACCGCCCCTGACGCCCGTGCCATCGGGGCGGAAAACAGCAGCCTGGCGAAGATGATCTTTACCCGCCACGAAGAGCTGAAGCAGGACCGCAACCACCGTGCGCCCGAACTGGATGCGGTGGCGCGGATCTACCGCCCGCAGCGCACAGGCTTTCGCGCCAGCACGGAACGGCGCGACGACTGGAACCTGCATGAGCTGTTCAACAGCCGCACCCTGACATCGGCCGGCAACATGTCGGCCAGCCTGTATTCCACCCTCTGCAACCCGGCAAATGACTGGTTTCAGGCCACGACGCCCGATCCCGAGGCGGCGGAATACCACGAGAACAAGGCGTGGCTCGACATCGTGTCGCGCCGCATGCTCATGAGCTTCGGCCCCGGCATGTCGAACTTCTACAGCAGCGCAGTGTCCTGGACCGCCGATTGCGTCGCTTTGGGCACCGGGTTCATCGTCAGCGACGAAGGCCGGGGGCGCAAGCGGCTGATCGACAGCTGCATCAGCCCGGCGGATGCCGTCTTCGCGGTCGATGCCGATGGCATGGCGGACGAGCTGATTACGGAACGCTGGCTGACCCCGGTGCAGGCGGCGCGGTTCTATGGCATCGACGCGCTGCCCCCCAAGCTGCGGGAGCGCGCGGTGCAAGGCAAGGCCGACCAGCGCACCCGGTTTATCCAGGCGATGCAGCCGAATGATGATTTCGTGCCGGGGCGGTTCGACGCCAAGGGGAAACCATTCGTGTCCAGCCATATCAGCGAAGACGGCATGGCCGTGGTCCGCCAGGGCGGCACCTATGAGCAGAGCTTTGCCATTCCCCGCTGGGATGTGGATGGCAGCAATCCCTGGGGGCGCGGCCTGGGCTATCTGAACCTGGCATCGGGGCGCAAGTTGCAGGCACAGGCGCGCGACAACCTGACCGCCGGCGCATTGATGGCCAAGCCACCGATCGGGACCGTGGGCACGAAGGCGATGCGCGACGGGGCCAAGATTGCGCCCGGTCAGTTCCTGCATGGCGCGATCAGCCACACCGGGCAAAAACTCATGCAGCCGATCATGGTCAACAACGGGTTGCCTATCACCGCCGACATGGAACGCCAGGCGATCGAAGAGGTGGAGAACGGCTGGCACGCGCAATTGCTGACGCTGGTCGGGCGCACCGGCCTTGGCAATCTGGAAGTGATCGAACGCGAGGAAGAACGGCTTCGCCTTCAGGCCCCCTACCTTGGCCGGATGCAGAGCGAGGGTCTGACCATGGTGGCAGAGCGGCGTTTTGGCTTGATGTTCCGCGCCGGGCAGTTTCCGCCGCCGCCCCGGTCGATGCAGGGCCAGCCGCTGGAAATCCGCTACACGTCGGTCGCGGCACTGGCGCAGAAGGCATCGGACGGCGTGGCCACGGCCCGGCTGTTGCAGGACACCTATGCGCTGGCAGGCGCGCAGCCGACGCCCGAAGCGGCGATGGAGGTCTGGGACAACATCGACAAGGACAACGCCATGGCCGTGCTGGCCGAGGCGCGCGGCGCGCCCGCCCGCGTGACCCGCAGCCCGGATGACCGCGAAGCGATCCGGGCTGCGCGGGCGCAACAGATGCAGATCCAGCAAGCCATGGCCATGGCCGAGCAGGCGGCCGGGATCGGCAAGGATATGGCGGCAATGCAGCCGGAACAGGGGGCGGCGTGATGCAGGCCCTGCGCATCGCATCCCTTGCCGCCTACCGCGCCCTGTTCGGCTGGCGGCGCACCACCGCCCTTGCGGAAGGCTGGCGGATCATGCGCCAGCACCGCGAGGTGCTGCATGATCTGTGCGTGATGGGCCATCTGTTCGAGCCGGACATCGACCCTGCCACCGGGCGGCTTTACGAGGGCGGCGAGCTGACCGCCCGTGCCGCCCGCAAGTCCTTTGCCCTGATGCTGCTGGCGCGGGGCGAGGTGACGCAAGACGAACTGAACCATATACGGATGGAGAACCGGAATGACGCTTTTGACTATGATGATGCTGGGTCTGATGCGTGAGCGTATCGTCTTTGCCCCCGAAGGCGAAGGCGCGCCAGGTGCCATCGTGCCGCCGCCTGGCGATACGCCGCCGCCCGTCGCTGTTGTGCCGCCCGCAATCGTGCCGGGCGCAGAAGGCGGCGACGACAAGCCCTGGTATGAAAACCGCCAATGGGCCGATGACGGGCTTAAGCAGCACCTCATCAAATCCGGCTATCATCGCGGCACAGCGGACGAGGCCCTTGAGCGGGCGCTGAAGGGCGAGTTGCACGCCACCACGCGGCTGGGCAAGAACCCGGCCACGCTGCTGGATGCCCCCGCCGAGGGCCAGAAGGTCACGGAATGGCTGAAAGCCAATGCCAAGACCTTCGGCGTGCCCGACAGCGCCGACAAATACGAGGTGAAGCTGCCCGAGAACCTGCCCAAGGCCATGCCGATGGACGAGGCCCTGCTGACCGAATACAAGGCGCATGCGCTGGACAAGGGCCTTCCCCCGGCGCTGGTGCAGGATGCCGTGGATTTCTTCGCATCGACCATGGGCGGCCGTTACACCGCCACAGCCGCAAAGGCGGCGCAGGCGGAACAAAACCTGACCGGCGAATTGCAGACGAGCTGGGGCCAGAACTACAAGCAGAACCAGCAGCTGGCGGTGCGGACCTTCCAGGCACTCGCGGCCGAGATGAAACTGGCACCGGAGCAGACTGGTTTGCTGGCAGAAAAGCTGAACGAGGGGCTGGGCGATGCGACCCTGCTGAAGTTCTTCCACAGCTTGTCCAGCCGCATGGGCGAAGACACTCTTGCCATTCCGCGCGGCGGCAACGCCCCTGCCCTGCAACTGGCCGATGCACAGCAGCGCAAGGAAGTCATCATGACCCGGCACAGTGGCGAAATGGCCCTTGCGACCCGCGCGAGCGACAACAAGCGCATCACGGCTTTGCGGCAGGAATTGGAAGGGCTGAACGCGATCATCGCACAGCACGGCTGACCTGCACATGGGTGCGCCCGTGGGCGGGGGGCCAGCACGGGCGCTGGAGACGTAAAACCTGCGAGGCGTCCGTTTCCGGCGCTATATTTAGGGCTTGACAGTCGCTTTGTCCATAGGCAAGCGTGATTCTCAACGGCGGGTAGTCTCGGGTTGCACCGGGGTCCGCTGACCGGGGGGAAAGGCCCCACGCTCACGCGAGCGGTGCAGACCTTCGGGTTGCATGTCGCATAGGTCGGGTCCGGTGCAAACCGGGGGGTCCTCCGAACACAGTTGTCCGCAACCGATGTTCAGAGGAGGGGCCCATGAGCTACGCTGAACGCTTTTCGCAAACCCACAAGATCAACTATGGCGACGCGGCGCGTCTTGCCGCCGATTACAACGAAAGCAAGCTGCGCCAGACGGTCAGCGAGCAGCCCTGTGAAGGCGAAATGTCGTCGCCGGTCACCTACTATGACAGCGGGCAGGCACAGCGGCGCGAAGGCCGTCTGGCCCGCATCCGCGATACGCCGGCCAACCGCCGCCGCCGCTGGCTGAAATACCAGCCGACGTTCGACAGTGGCGAGGCGATCGACAGCAATGACAAATTCCAGGGGATGACGAATTTCCAGTCGCCCCTGATGAACCATCATTTCGGCAACGTGCGCCGGTTTATCGATCGTGACGTGATCCTCGAAGGCATTTATGGGCAGGCCTATGAAGGCGACGTGGGCGGCACGATCATTCCTTTCCCGGCCACCCAGCTGATCGGCGTCACCGTGCAGAAGGGCGCGGGCACAGGTGCTGTCGGCATGAACCTTGAGAAGATCAAGGCCAGCCGCAAGAAGTTCGCCTTGGCGAAGCATGATTTCGCCATGGAGGAGCCGTTCCTGCTGGTGACCGCTGAACAGATCGACGATCTGTCGAACGAGATCGAACTGACCAACGCGGACTACCGGCAGGAAGCAGGCCCGGCGTTCTCGCGCGATGGCAAGCTGTCGAAAGTCTGGAACCACTTCATTCTGGAATATCAGGATCTGCCGACCAAGCTGGTCAGCGGCGTTCTGACCCAGCGGAACCCGGCTTACCTGAAATCCTGTGTGCGCCTTGGTGTCTGGATGGATGTGACATCCAACGCCTACCCGATCCCCGAGGCCGACAACGAGCTTTACATGATCGTCAAGGCGAACATGGACTGCCGCCGCCTGGATGAAACCGGCGTGAACGAGATCGAAAGCAGCCTCGCCTGATCCGCTGATCTGATCGGGCGGTGCGCGCCCGGTCCTTCCCCCCTTCACCGACAGGAGGCCATGGACATGGCAATCGTCAATCTGAAATCCACCGTCTTCGGTGTGACCGGCGTTGCTGGTTACACCGCCCCGAACGGTTCTGCCCGTGACGGCAGGATCCACCGCGTTGCAGGCCGGATCAGCAATGGTGCCGGTGACAGCAACTTGTCGAAATACCTGATCTGCGAGCTGCCCTGGTCTGCGATCCTGTTGCCGCCCACGGCGTTCATGACCACGGCCTGGGGCTTTGCCCAAGCGGTGATCGGCACCGATGAAGACAGCGACGGGCTGCTTGACGTGGCGCGCGCCACGGGGGGTGCCACCGGCAACGTGCCGATCACCATCTTCGGCGCCAAGTGGAACCTGCCGTTCTGGGGTCAGATGGGGCTGGCATCTGCGCCGCTGAAGGGTTTTGCCAAGCTCTATGCCGTCGCCGAGGCCGACGCGACCGGCGCGGGCACGCTGGATTTCGACATCCACTACGCCCTGTATCTCTGAGGCGCATCGATGCCCAGCCTCCAGGCCGAAAGTGCAACAGTGATCTGCCAGCGCGCCCTTGGGCTGGCCGAACACCGCAACACGTTCGAGAGCCTGGAGGACACCTCGCAACTGGCCCGCGAGGCCCGCCTGCGCTATGACATGCGCCGCCGCACCGTTCTGGAAGCGATGGACTGGCGCTTTGCGCGCCGCCGCGCCATCGCCCAGGCGGTCACCGCCGCTGCCACCCCCGCCGATCTGCCGCGCGCCTGGACGGTGCCGCCCGAATGCCTGCGCATCCGTGGCGTGTTCGACGGGTGCCGCCTGCTGCGCCATTCGCGCGAAGAGGTGTTGTTCACCCAAGACGCCGCCATTGTGCAGATCGTCTACACCGCCGACTTTCACAACCCTGCACTGTTCCCGCCGGTCTTCACCCAGGCGCTGGAATTCCTGCTGGCATCGGAATTTTCGATGCTCTACGCGCGGTCGGCCAACCGCAGCGAGATGATGCTGGCGAACTTCCGTCGCACCATGGACGAGGCCGACGCGATCGAGGCGGCCGAACGCAGCGAAGAACCCGCCTATGCCGATGGTGGATGGGTGGACAGCATCGCCTTCCCCTGGTCGCGGGGGCTCGACTGATGGTGCGCATTTCGCCGCCGACCTATTCCGTCGCATCGGGCGAACTGTCCGAGCTGATGTATGGCCGCCGGGACTTCATCCGGTTCCAGAATGGCGCGCGCGCTTTGCGTGGTTTCATCCCGCTGCCCGAAGGCCCGATCACCCGCCTGCCCGGCACGCGCTTCATGGGTTTCGTGCGGGGTGACCTGCCTGCGCGCCTGATGGCTTTCACTTTCCGCGACGAAGATGCGGTGTTGCTGGAATGGACCGACAACCTGCTGCGCTTCTGGCGCGGCGGCAGTCTGGTGCAGCTGGCGGGTGTGCCTTACAGCATCGCCACCCCCTATCTTCAGGACCGTGCCGCCCGGCTGCAATCGCTGCAATCCGCCGACCGCATCTATCTGACCGAAGGCACGCAGCGCCCGCACCGCCTGAGCCGCTTCAGCCTGACCAACTGGACCATTGAACCCACGCCCTTCACCGGCGGGCCGTTCGCGCCGCGCAATCTGGACGAAACCAAAGAGGTCGGATCATCCGGCCTGACAGGCGTCGTCACCCTGACTGCGAGCGCGGACATTTTCGCGGCCTATCATGTGGGCACGCTGTTCCATCTGGTCGAAATCGACACATCGGATACCCCCTACTGGAGTTCCGACATCGCCGCCAAGATCGGCGACCGGGTGTATTACAACACCCGCTGCTATCAGATCGTGGCCTTCGACGATCAGGCGGGCCGCACGGGCGAGGTGCAGCCGGTGGTGACGCCGGGCACCCCCGACACCATCGCGCCGGACAACGAGGTGCTGTGGGAATGGTTCGCCGATGGCAACAGCGGCGGCTATGCGGCCTGGACACCCGATAGCCTGCAAGAGGTCGGCAACCGCCGCTATTTCGCTGCGGGCGCGATCACCGCCGAAGTGGTCGGCTTCACCGTCTCGCCCAGCAAGAAGAAAACCACCGGCGTCAATCCTCCGGTGCATCAGGAAGGCCTGTGGCTGGCAGAGAAGGGTGGCCCGGTCTGGAAAGCCCTGCACGATGGTTCCGGCATCGTGCGCATCACGGCGATCACTGATGCCCGGCATGTCACCGGCACCGTGGAACGCCGCCTGCCGGACGGCCTGTTGACCAAGCCAACCTACCGCTGGTCGGAACAGGCCTGGTCGGACGTGCAGGGCTGGCCGCGCGCGATCGGCGGCTATGAACAGCGCCACATCTATGCGGGCACCCCGCAGCAGCCGCGCACCGTCTGGTGTTCGGTGATCGGCGGCACGGTCGACATGACCACCGGCACCAATGACGACGACGGGTTTTCCTACATCCTGACCAGCCCGCCGAAGGAAACCGGCGAAATCCGCTGTCTTCTGGATCTGGGCGATGCGTTGTTCGTCGGCACCAGCGCCGATGAAAGCTTCGGGCGCGCCACCGACGGCGACCGCGCCTTTGCCCGCGACACGGCGCGCTTTGCCAGCGAAGACCGGATCGGTGGCGCCGACATCGACCCGATCATCGTGTCAGGCGCGCCCCTGTTCATCGACAAATCCGGCACGCGCCTTTATGTGATGCAGCTCGATCCCCAGACCGGCAAGTACCGTGGCGAAGACCTGACCCAGATCGCCCGGCACATTCTTGGCGCAGGCTGCACGAAGATCCTGCGGCAGGAACTGCCGGTGCCGATCATCTGGGCCATGCTGGAGGATGGCCGCCTGGCCGGGCTGACCTATGTGCCAAGCCAGCAGGCGGTCGGGTTCCACAGCCACAGCATCGGCGGCGGTGTGGTCGAAGACATCGAAATCCTGCCATCCGACGATGGCCGGTCGCAGGATCTGTGGCTTGTGGTGCGCCGCACCATCAATGGCGTGACCCGGCGCTGCGTCGAGCGGATGGAAAAGCCCTTCATCGCGCTGGACGGAACGCCGGGCGTGATGGCCGACGCCTGGCACCAGTTCTGCGCCCTGCGCTGGCAGGGTGCTGCCACCACCACCATCAGCGGGCTTGCGCATCTGAACGGCGAGGTGGTCACCGCCTGGACCGAATTCGGCGCATTCACCGGCCTGGCCGTCGAGGCGGCCGCCATCACCCTGCCGCGCGCAGTCACATCAGCGATCATCGGGATCGACGGCACAGACAGCCAGATGTTCGACACGCTGGACATCGTGAGCGGCCAGCCCGACGGCGGCGATGATGGTCGCTTGCGCACGCACCGCGCCTCTGCCCTGCGGTTGCATCGCACGGCCGGGGGCACCTTTCAGGTGATCGGCACCACGGACGGCACCGAAGTGCCCGGCGATGTGCTGCCAATCTTCAATCTGAACGCCTTTGAAACACCCGTGCTGCGCAGCGGTGTGTTCGAGCTCGCCGGATCAAAAGGCTGGAATTACCAGCTGTTCCTGCGCATCCGCCCGATCCCCGGCGCGCCGCTGACGCTGACGGCGCGCACCCCCACCCTCATGGTTACGGACGATTGAGATGTGCGATATCGGACTTGCCCTTCTTGGTCTCTCGGTCGGCGGCGGTGTCTATTCCGCCTATTCGCAAAACCAGATGGCAAAGCAGAACGCGGCCTTCGCGCGCTATGAAGCCGAACAGACACGCGAGATCGGCAAGGCAAACGAGGCACGTTCCCGCGACCGCATGGGCCGCCTGATCGCCCGCCAGCGCGGCCAGCTGGCGGCGCGCGGCGTGCGTCTGGACAGCGCATCCGCCCTGGACCTTGGCGAAGAGGGCGCCAAAGAAAACTTCATGGAGGCACAGGCCAGCCGGTTCAACACGGATGTGCGGGTGAAGTCCAAACTGAACGAGGCGGCCATTTCGGATTACACCGCGCGCACCGCGTTGGTGAACGGCGTGTTCGGCACCGGGGCCAAGGCCCTTGGCCAGTCGCTGGACCTGTGGCCCGAGCTTCAGGGGGCGTGACATGGCGCTGATCATCCCCGAAGCGCAGACGCCGTTCAGCCTGGTGGAACAGCCACGGCTGAACCCGAACGCGCCCAATATCGGCGACGGAGTGGCGGCGCTGGCCGATACCGGTCTTCAGATCGTGGCGCAGAAGAAGAAGGCCGCAACCGACCGCACACTGCGCGAGGCCCGCCTGACCGCCATCGAACAGCTGGACGAGGTGCGGTTCAAATATGAGACCGATACCAACCTTGACGGTCTGACCGAACGCTGGTCCGCCGATGCCGATGCCGTGGCAGGCAGCATCGCCAAGGGCCTGCCTGTCCATCTGCGGGCCGATTTCCAGACATCGATCCGCGAGATGGTGGCCCCGCAGACATCGGCGATCCGCCGGCGCGAATACGCCCTGTTTCAGGACCGCGAAATGGCGGCGCTGAACGGCGACCTGCGGCGCTATGAAAAATCGGCGGCGACCGCCCCCGACGATGCCAGCCGCGACCAGGTGCTGGCCGAGGCGGCTGCGGCCGTGGGTGCCGCCGTGGATGCAGGTCTTGTGTCGCGCGTGGAGGCCGACAAGATCCTGTCCGACATCCCGGCCAACAGCGACCGCATTGCGGCCTACACCATGCTGGACGATGATCCCGCCGGTCTGCTGGAGGCGCTGGACAGCGGCGAGCTGAGTGGTCTGACGGCCGAGGAAGCCGCCCGGTCCCGTGTCGCAGCCAAAGGGGCGGTGGCCACCGCAGCGGCCCGCACCGCGCGCGAGGCCGAACTGCAAGCCAAGACCGCTGACCGTGAGCTCGCCAAAAAGGCCGACGACGCGATCCGCATCATCGAAGACGGCCGCCCCTTTGATGGCCTGTCGGATCTGCTGGGCGAAACCAGCGGCACCGCGCATTATGACCGGGTGCTGTCTGCGATAGACGCCCAGCAGACGGCGGGCAATTTTGCACTGCAATCGCCTGCCGAACAGGCAGAAACCCTCGCGCGGCTGGAGGCCACGCCGACGAAGAACCCGTCCGATGTAGGCCGCGTAAACCGCCTGAAGGGCGTGGCGGAACGGACGAAGGCCAGCCTTGATGCCGACCGGCTGGCCCATGTGAGGGAACGCGGCATCATGCCGATCGATCCCGTGGACATCGGCGATCCCCAGAGTGTGGCGCGCCGCCGAGCCGAGGCGGAAACCGTCCACCGCGAATTTACGCCGGAAGCCGCCGAAATCCAGTATTTCGACAAGCCCGAAGCGGAACGGCTTGCAGCGATCCTTGCCAGTCCTGACACGGATCAGGCGGTGGCCGTTCTGACCGCGATCGACCGCAACTTCGGTGAAGCGGCCGGCATGGCCTATTCGCAGATCGGCGCGACAGATCCCGTCGCGCAGCTGGCCGGTGCGCTGGTATCGGACACCGGACAGATCGACACCGCCCGCACGCTGCTTCAGGGCCGGACCATGCTGAAGGCGGGCCAGGGCGGGAAACTGGCGGCAGAGGCAAAGCGCGGCGTCGTCGCGGAATTCGCAAGTTCCTTTGCTGGCCCGACCGCCGCACCGCGCCTGGCCGCAGCACAGGCCGCCGCAGATGCGTATTTTGCCGCCTCCGGCCTTGGTATTGCCGACCCCAAATCGGAGGCAGCAAAAGCCGGGTATCGCGCGGCGTGGCAGGCAGTCACTGGCCAGACCACCCGCAGCGGGGTGGCCTATGGCGGCACGCAACCCGTGAACGGTCGTGCCGCAGTTTTGCCGCCCAACCTGAGCCCGCAGCAAGTCGAACAGGCGCTTGTCTTTTATGACGAGAAGCACTGGAAGCGGGCGTCGGCCACCGGCCATGCCCCGACCTTCGGCGATGGCAAAGCTGTTCACCAGACGGATCGTGACCAGCGCGAACGGCTGAACATCGTGTCGTTGGGCAGCGGCATGTATGCCCTGGGCTATGCGCAGCGAGACGGCACCATCGTGTACCTGCGGGACAATTCCCAGACGGACGGGCTTTTCCGGTTCGACCTCCAATCACTCGTGACCGGGAGGGCATCGCAATGAACGAACTGCCCTTGATCGACATCGGCCCTGAAACCGATGATCTGGACCTGTTTGGCGCACAGTTCGATCAGGCGACAGCCGAACGCAATTACATGTGGATGCACCAGCGCCGCACGGAAAGCCGCGTCATGGACGAGCTGGGAAGCCTGTCTGCAGCCATGTTCGGCGACCCTGAGAAATGGAAAGAGGATCTTTACACCCCGCCCGATACGCCGCTGGCGGCCGCCCGTAACCCGCTTGATGCTGCCGAACAGCGCATGTTCGAGATGCTGGACCGGGTGCGCAGCAACAACCCCGGCGCCGGTGAATTTGCCAACTTTCCGATGGACCGCGACGATCTGCGTTTCCGGGCGGCCGCAGCGGCATCGAAAGAAATCGCCGACGAAAAGGCTGACGCGGAAGGCCGTATCG
The DNA here is from genome assembly GCA_040385825.1 of Pseudomonadota bacterium. Taxonomy (GTDB): domain Bacteria; phylum Pseudomonadota; class Alphaproteobacteria; order Rhodobacterales; family Rhodobacteraceae; genus JANNNF01. Next base: position 24,757 of record JAZKGQ010000037.1, read on the forward strand.
CCAGCCGCAGCGATCCCAACGTCCTGGGCGGAATGGCCTCTTTCGCGGGGGATGCGGCGGCCGCTGTCACCGACATTGAAGGTGTGATGACGTTGCCCTTGGGTGCCGGTGCCGGCAGCCTTGCGCGCACGATGCTGATCAACAGCTTCATCGGCGGCTTTTCCGAGGCGATCACGATCCCGGCTTACCAGCGCCAGGCCGAACGGCTTGGAACGAACGCGCCTGATCCGGTGATGCAGGTTCTGATGGGGGCGACGTTTGGCGCGGCCCTGCCATTGGCCGGGCGCGCCGTCCGTCTCGGGGCAAATGCTCTTACCCCGGCAGGTCGCGTGACCAACCGCGAATTGCTGGGGTTCGCGCGCGCGGCCGATGCCACCGATGAACAGCGCGGTGCCGCACATGTGCTGGCCCGCGACGAAGCCGCCCGCGACACGGCGCTTCCGGGCAGCAACCACGACGCACATGTGGCCAATATCGATGCTGCCGAACGTGCCCTGCTGAATGACACGCCCGAGATGGTGCGGGTCGATGACGTGGTGCCGCGCATGGACGGGGCCGACGCCCCTGCCGCCCGCGCCACGCCCGGCACCCCGCCTGTGTTCGACTATGCGGCTGGCGGCAATGCGGCCCGTGATGCCAACCAGGTGGGCTATGTCTTCGGAAAGCTGGTGGATCAGGGCTATGACGCCCCGCAGACCGCTGCGATCCTGGGCAACCTGATGGTCGAAAGCGGCAAGGGGCTGAACACCGGCGCGATCGGCGACAATGGGAACGCCAATGGCATGGCCCAGTGGAACGGGCCGCGCCGCCGTGCCCTGCACCGCTTTGCCGAGGCGCGCGGCGTGGACTGGCGCGACATCGACCTTCAGGTCGAGTTTCTGCACCGCGAAATGCAGGGGCCGGGCTGGACCAACGCCGAAACCAAGGCCGCTTTCTTTGCCGCAACCGACGCGGCGGAAGCGGCCCGCATCGCGTCTGAACACTTCTGGCGGCCGGGCGTGCCGCACCTGTCCAGCCGCATGGCCTATGCCCGCATGGTGGCAAGCCAGTATGAGGGTGGGCAGGTGCCCAAGGGCGGTGCCCCCGGCAAGTGGCGCAACCCCGGCGACGACGCGCTGGCATCCGGCGTCGTCAGCTTCAACCCGCGCGACTTGCTGACCGATGCCAACGCCTACCAGTACAAGCTGGGCGGCGACCGCTACGGTGTGACGGACCGGCTGCAATCGGAACGGGAATGGGATGCGCGCGCCGCCGTGGGCGTGATCGTGCATGAACGTCTGGACGGCATCCGCTACATCGCCGATGGCCACCAGCGCCTTGGTCTGGCGAACCGCCTTCTGAACCGGGGCGGCGACGGGATCGAGCTTCAGGGCTTTCTCATGCGCGAGGCCGATGGCTGGACGGTCGAACAAGTGCGCGCCACCGCCGCGCTGAAGAACATCCGTTCCGAAAGCGGCACCCCGCTGGACGCGGCCAAGCTCTTGCGTGACAGCCCGGAACTGGCCAGCCAGATCAGCCGGTCGCGCCCCTTCATGGCACAGGCGCAGGGCCTGTCGGACCTCGCACCCGGTCCGTTCCAAGCCGTGGTGAACGAGGTGATCCCGCAGAACTTCGGTGCGATCGTGGGCCGGGTCATCCCGGATGATGACCGCCTGCAAGGGGTGGCCATCGCCACGCTGGCCAAAGCGAGGCCCGCCAACGAAACACAGGCCGAAAGCATCATCCGCGACATCCGCCGCCTTGGGCTGGAAAAGCGGGCAGACGACGCGCAGCTCGACATGTTCGGCGCTGGTTTCAACCTGCGCGACACGGTGATTTCGGAACGTGCCCAGGTGATCGACCGCGTGATCAAGGATGCCCGCGCCGACCGCGCGCTGTTCTCGCGCCTCGAAAAGCAGGCTGAAACCATCCAGGAGGCAGGCAATGTCCTTGACCGCGAAGCCAACCTCAGCCGGGCCGAGCTTGCCGAACAGGCCCTTGCCCGCGTCCTCATCCTTGCCGACCAGCCCGGCCCCGTCCGGGACGCCATCGACGCCGCCGCAAAGGCGCTCCGCAGCGGAACAAGGATCGACGCCGCCGCCAACGCGGTCTTCGACGCTCTCGGACGATCAGCTGATGCGCGTGCGGGTGGAGCTGCTGCGGATGGAGCTGGTGGAGGCGGGGCTGCGCCTGCGTCCCTAGATCCGCCCCGCCTGACCGATCTGCCGGCCGAGGGCGAAGCCCGCATGCAGCGCGGTCTGTTTGATGACCCGGTGGATGACGTGGCCGAAACACGCCGCCTGGACACGCTGGAGCGGCAAATGACGGTGCGTCTCGCAGACCCCGCATTTGATCTTGCCCTGCCGCTGACGGCCGCGCCGGACGGCCCCAGCCAGTCCTTGCGCGCACTGGTCGCCGATCTCAACGAAGAAGCCGATTTTGTAGACGCCCTGAAAACCATCTGCATGCCGAAAGGAAGCTGACATGACGAAGAAAGCCGAAAAACCCGAGGACGACCAGACCGCAGAGACCGCGCGGCTGGCACAGGAGGCCGCCGACGCAGAGACCGCACGGCTGGCACAGGAAGCTGCGCTGCCCGCCCTTGGCCCCTTCCCCTCTGGCGAGTTGGCCGCAGGGCATGGCGCATGCCGCGCTGGCTGGGCGCCCGGCTATATGTTGCTGGCGGTCGAGGCTGGTGGACGCAGCGGCGCGCGGCGCAAGCTGGTCACGACAGGTTCGCGGTCCGGTCTGATTGACTGGAAGCCGCAGCATCTGGCGGACGAGCTGCTGGCGCAGGATTGGTTCGTGATGCCGCAGGGCGAGCTGATCCCGTGAGCCTGCATGACTGCCTTCAGCGCGCGATCGACGACGACGCTCTGCCGCCCGCTCGTGCGCGCCGGGCGCAGGCCCTTTATGCCGAACGCCTGACGGCCCATGCCAGCCTTGGCCAGGGGGCCGAGGCCATGGCCGCCGAGGATGTGTGGGTGTTCCTGCGCAAGGAGGCGATCCGCAAGCGGCGTGGTGCATACATGCAGGCATCGGCACAGATGAACGTCGCCGATGCGCTGGCCCGCCACCGCGATGCTGACGGGCAACCGAACGCGGCATCTGCCCTGCGCCAGTTTGTCGAATGGGGGCAATCGGCAACGCACCAATCGGTCAGCTCCGTGCGGGAGGCGCTGTCCATGAGCTACATGCGCGACGTGTCGGATCTGATCCTGGCGCACAAGCGCAACAAGTTCACCGGCGCGGTGCGCCAGCGGGCGCGGCTGAACAATGTGGTGCGCGAGCTGAAGGGCGAGGCGACCGGCGATGATCGGTCAAAGTCCATCGCCGAAGCCGTCCGTGCCACCCTTGAACGCGCGCGGCAGGAACACAACGCGGCCGGCGGAAATATCGGCAAGCTGGAGGGCTATGACCTGCCACATCACTGGGATCGCCAGTTGGTCGGCAAGGTGCCGGAAGATCAGTTCGTGCGGGACATGACCCAGCAGATGGACTGGGAGAGGATTGTTGACCGCGACACGGATCTGCCTTTCAGCCAGTCCACCGTCGCGGCGCGGGATGCCTTCCTGAAAACCATCCACGCCCGCATCAAGTCCGGGGGCTGGTCGAACCGGGAGCCTGCCGGGGTGACGATCGGGTCATCGCTAGGCAACAGCCGGGCCGATCCGCGCGTGCTGCACTTCAAGACGGCCGACGGCTGGCTGGCGATGAATGACAAATACGGCACGGCCGATCCGTTTTCGGCCATCGTTGAGCATCTGCAAGCCATGGCGCGCGATACCGCCATCATGCGCATTCTCGGGCCGAACCCCTATGCGACATTGGAATATGGTCGTCAGGCCGCGCTGAAGCTGGCGACAGACCGGCCGTGGAAACCGAACAAATCACTGGAAGCCTTTGGCAAAGGGCTCTCGCTTTACAGCACGCCCGAGGCAGAGGTGAAGGCCGTGGCGAGCCACGCGGGACAGATGCTGGATCTGATCACAGGTGCCGCCAATCAGCCTGAGATGGATCTGTTTGCGCATTTCATGAGCGCCAAGATCCGCCCGATGCTGGTGGCATCCCAACTTGGCGGGGCCATTCTTTCGGCTGTGACCGATGTGGGCTTTATGGGCATGGCTTCGCGGCACGTCGGTATCGACCCCAAGCGCACGCTGGCCCGCCATTTCAAGACGCTGGTATCGGCCGACAACCGCGCGCTGCTGGTGCGCGCCGGGATCATTGCTGAAAGCATGGCGGCGACCGGCGTGTCGCAGGCCCGTCTGATGGGCGAGGCCATGGGGCCGGGCATCTGGCAGCACCTGTCGGAATTCACCATGCGCGCGTCGGGCCTCACAGCCTGGACCGATATCGCGCGCGGGGTGTCGCAGTTGGAATTCTATGGCTTTCTTGCGGATAACACCGCCAAAAGCTGGGACCAGATCAATCCCTGGCTGCGGGACAATGCCCTGGCAACCGCCGGCATCACCGCTGACGAATGGGATGTGATCCGCAAGACGGATCTGTTCCGCCATCCGCAGGATGCCGATGCCACGTTCCTGATCCCCGACGACATCCGCAAGCGCACGGATCTGGCACCGGATGTGGCGCTGGACCTGTCGCTGAAGCTGGGGGCGGCGATCCAGAACCAGAAGGAATTCTTTGTGCCCAACGCGAGCCTGCGCGCCCGCGCCGCCTGGCAGAAGGGTCAGCCTGGCACGGCGGGCGGCGAGCTGGCCCGATCGGCGCTGATGTACAAGAATTTCCCATTGACCCTGATGCAGAACCAGCTGGGGCGCGTGCTTTACCAGAAGGTGCGCGGCACACGTTTCACCAACATTCTCATGTTCGGGATGATCACCACCCTGGGCGGGGCTATGGCCAGCCAGTTCAAGGAAGTAGCAAAGGGTCGCGATCTGCGTGACATGACGGACCCCAAATTCTGGTGGTCCGCCGTGTTGCAGGGTGGCGGGCTGGGCCTGTTTGGCGATTTCCTCTACTCCACCGAAAACCGCTTCGGCGGTGGATGGGCCACATCGCTGGCTGGCCCCCCGGTTGCGTTTGCCGATCGGGTGGGTGGCCTTGGTGACACCTTTTACAAGGCGCTGACATCGCGCGACCCCGAAGATATCGACAAGGCGCAGCGCGAGGCAATCCGCTTTGCCAACCAGTTCTCTGGGCCGACCAATCTCTGGTATCTCAACACCGCCTTCGACCGCCTCGTCTGGGACAACCTTCAGGAATGGCTGGACGGTGGCGCAGCCAAGGCCTGGTCACAGGCCGAGAAGCGCCGCGTCAAAGAGTTTGGCAACCCAGCCTACTGGCCGCAGGGGCAGGCCCTGCCATCCCGCCTCCCCAACCTTTCCAATGCCACCGGAGCAGCGCCATGACACAGGCACTTCAGATTGAGAATGTCACCTATGTGCTGCCTCTCGACGGCGTTGCCACGGTGCCCTGGCGCTATATGGCTGCCGGGCACCATCGTGGCGAGTTTCTGGACGCCGATGGCCGCTTCATCGCCGATGCGGTTCTGGGCGTTGATTTCCGCGTCTGGCCTGAAGGCGACACGCTGGCGAATGTCGGCCGTGTCGAAATGCTGCATGATCTGCCCGGCGGATATGGCCGCTTCCGCCTGTTCCGCAACACGGCGGCGGTGCAGCTTTACGCCGCCACGCCCGGTGCCGAGGGGGTGGAAAAGCAGCTGGACCGCGACAGCCTGGTGGATCAGGAGATCCAGGCGGCGCTGACCCGCACCCTGCGCCTGCGCGATCCGCAGGAAAAGCTGACACCGCTGGGCCAGTCACTTCTGGGTTTCGATGATGACGGCAATGTCGTACTCTATCCGATCACCGGCACCGGGGGCGATGGCTATCTGAACGTGGTGACGATCACGATCACAGGCGACGGCGAGCGCACCGACTGGCCGCTGCCCTTTGCCCCCGGCAATATCGGCAACACCCGCGTGAACTTCGGTGCGGCTTACCAGCTGCGCAGCACCTATTCGGTGACGGGCACCATCCTGCATTTCTTCACGCCGGTGCCGCGCGGCATGATCGGCGAGGTGGATCTGATCCAGACCATCGAAATCCCGCAGGTGCATGAACAGAATGTCGTGATGACCGAGGGCGGCACGCTCTATGACCAGCTGGCGGCGCGGCCGCTGCCCTTCGCCAGCCGCGACACCTTCGTCGCCGCCAGCCCGCCCGCCAGTGTCGGCCGCGCGCTGGTGAATGCGTCGGTGGTCGAGGCCGACGATGACGGGGTGATCCAGACGGCCAACCTGCGCCGCTGGAACCCGGCGGGCGGGCAGTTCGACTTCGGGCTGGCCGGGTCCGCCTCCGACATCGCATCGGACTTCAGCGGCATCTTCAGCCAGTTCGTGGCCGATTGCTCCACCCACAAATGGATGGGCAAGCTGGGCCGCCCGGAACCCTACGAGGGGCGCTTTGCCGATCTGGTCGTTCCGGGCGATGTGAGCCTCGATTTCAGCGGGGCCGAGCTGTTCGGGAAGACCCAGTTCCAGCACTTCGCGGGCAATGGCGTGCAGACCGCCTTCACCATCGACGCCTTCCCGTATCTTGACGAAGGCGTCAGCCTCATGGCGGTGGACGGGGCCGGTGACGCGGTGACGATGGTGGCAGGCACCGACTACGCGATGGCCGGGCCGGTGATCACCCCGACCGTGCTGCTGCCGATCGGAACGACGATGGTAGTGGCCTCGCGGGTGCCGCTGGTCCGCCTGCGCAGCGCCACGCGCAGCACCATCCGCCTGCGGGGCGGGCGCTTCGATCTGTCGAACATGGGATATGTCGTGGCGCAGTCGTCGGGCAGCGGCCCGAACCTGACCGGCTGGGGCCGCGTCTACTGGGACGGTGCCATGGAAAGCGTCAACAACGGCGGGCGCTGGTATGACCCGATCCTGACCCGGCGCAGCGACAGCGGCCTGACCCTGACCGACTGCAACAGCTCTGACATCTTCGGCTATGTCGCCACCGGCATGTGCGATCTGGCGGCCTATATTTCCGGCGGTGCCGACATGGGCTTTGCCGATGATGGCTATGGCACCCGGTTCCACGGCGGCGAGGCTCTGCGCTGCAACCTCGACATCAAGTCGGCGCGCGGCCACGGCTCGCTGGGCATCATCAACCGCGTCGGGCGCGACTGCAAGACCAACATCTTCCTCGCTGCCGTGGATGACGGGTCCGAGATTTTCCCCGGCCGCAACCTGCAAGTGCAGAATTATCAGGCGAAGAACACCGGGCGGCGCGCGCTGGATGACCGCAGCGGCATCGGCGGCAAGGTGCAGATGACGATCGAGGACTGGGGCTACATGCCCGACGGCTCGCTGTTCATCGGTGACGACGGCGTGAATGACAGCCACGCCGTGTTCATCTCGCAAAAGAACGGGCTGGATCTGGACGTGCAGATCCGGCCCGGCGCGCGCCTGCCCGCCCCCGGCCGCCCGGCGATCCAGATCAGCGGCACCTGCCATGCGATCCGGATCAAGGCCGACATCACCGGCAATGACATCGGCATCGCCGAGACCGGCGGCACGGGCGCGAACGAATATGGCAACCATTATGATCTGCGCACGCTGGACGTGGCGGCCCCGCTGTCGCTGGCCTCCGAGAGCCTGAGCACCTGGGTGCTGGACGAACAGCAGAGCGACGGCAGCGGCGATCCGAACTTCATGGCGTGGCAGTCGTCGGACGGCCGTGTCACCCCGCAGCATTTCGGCGGGGTGGGCAACGGCATCAAGGACGATACCGAGGCGGTGCAGCTGGCGGCGAGCTATGCGGCGGCGGTCGAAGGACGCGAGCTGAGCCTGAACAAGATCTACGGCGTGTCGGGCAAGATCGACATGCGCGCCCGTCTCGGCGCAAGCCCCGGCCGTCTGAAGGTGCTGCCCACCTTCGGGGCCGATGCTGATAAATGCGTCGTGCTGGATGGCACCGAAGCCGCCCTGCGCGACGGCCGCGCCGATCACGCGCTGTATGTGGACGGCGGTTCCTTCTTCGGCGAGGTGCGCGGCACCTGGAGCGCTGCCTCCGGAGCCTTCCCGCTTTATACCGATTACAAGGCCCCGAACACCATGGGGCTGAACAGCAGCTTCAAGGTGACGGTGGCCGGGACGGTGGGCGGTGTGAGTTTCGCCGTGGGCGATCTGCTGATCGCGCTGGTGGCGCAGCCTTCCACAGCCGTCTTCGCCGGGAACTGGAAGAAGGTCGCGGGCGAGATTTCGGCGGTGAAAGTGTCGGGCCTGGCACTTCCCTTCGGCAATATCCGCGTGTCCGCCCTGCGCTGTGATCAGGCGATTACCGTGTCAGGCAACACCGAGCGCACCAATTTCGATGTGGAGGGTTATTTCTGCCACGGGCTGGTGAACGACAATTCGGTCGGCACCGCGCCCGAAGTCAGTGGCGCGCTGACGGCCGACATCACCGCCGCCGTCGGGCAGACCATCACCCTGACGCCTGCGGGATCGGGCGTGTATTACAGCATCGCCTCGAATGCCACGATCGACGCCGAGATCGTGGCCTACACCCGCGTCGGCGATGTGCTGACCCTGACCGCGCGCGGCCTCGTCGGCGGCACCGCGGCGGCCGCCCATCTGGCCGGTGCGCTGGTGACCCAGCCCGACGACGTGGCCAGCCCCGACAACAACAGCTTCAGGATCCGGGGGGCAAGTTGCGGCCAGTGGTATCGGTCCAGCGGCACCGTCGTGTCGGACGTGGATTTTCAGGTGCAGAACCAGTGCATGTACTATGAAAAGGCATCGGTCGAGATCACGGCCACGCGCATGGTCAGCCTGCAAGGCGCGCTCCGCACCAGCCGCTATGGCTGCATCCTGGTCGCCCAGGACGGGAACAAGCGCAACACCGGCGTCAACTTCGTCGGCCTGAAGGTGGTCAACCCGATCGTCTACAACCGCGACTGGCTGATCGTGGAAGACACCGGCATGCTGACCGGCTTCGTGATCGTGCTGGCCCCGCGCGGCGGTGCCTGGATCAAGAAATGCGACGGTGCGGATCTTGTCATCATTCAGGAAAGTCTGAAGGTCGATGCCACCATCCTGAAGCTGGGCAGCACGGCCGAGACCAAGACCGCCACCCGCAGCGACATCAAGCTGAATGCAACCCGGCACGAGACCACCAATTCGGTCATGCTGGATGTGCAGAGCGCCAGCCGCAGCGTGATCGACGTGGTGGGCGCGCCCCTGCCGGTGATCATCAGCTCCGCCCCGCAATGCCAGATCAACCTGCCTGCGCAGTATATCGCGGGCAACATTTCGTGCCTTCTGGGGTCTACCGGCCTTGTGCGCTTCATCGGCGGCGCAACGCTGCTTCAATTCCAGAACTACTCCACCCCGGCGCGCGGCATGTCCGGCATGCTGTCGGACGGGTTGCAGACGGAGATCATCTACATCAACCGGGGCGCAGGCTGGTGTTCGCCGATGTTCGCGCCCGCCAGCATCGCAGGCAAGGTCGCGGTATTTGGCCAGGCCACCCTGTCAGGTGCCGGTGCCGCACTGGTCGTCAACGTGGCGCATGGCGGTGTCAGCTTCACCCCGACCTCCGTGTTCCTGACCCCCCGCAATGCCGATGCCCGCACCGCGCTGGCCTCCGGTTTCTATGTGGACGACATGACCAACGTTCATTTCCGCCTGAACTTCACCACCGCACCGGCGGGGACGAACAACCTCGTCTTCGACTTCATCGCCTACAACTGAGGGGGCATCATGAACACCAAGGTTCAAGGCGCAAACGTCGCCGCATCGGTCCACATGGCGCTGCAACGCCGCACGCTGATCCCGGCCTACCACCTGCGCAAGGCGGCCCACGCCGCGCATCTGACCTCGCTGGGCGGCGGTGATCCGACGGTGAAGCTGCTGTTCGTCGGCGAGAGCAACCTGGTGCCCGCGCCGCAGCTGACCTTCAGCCAGATGGACAGTGCCGAAGGCCAGATCCTGCGCGCCTTCGAGCGGGCGAACCCGTTCTGCCGGATCACCAAGACCAACATCGCCTATGGCGGGGCCACCTTCACGAGCCTGAACATGCCCACCCTTCAGGCCATGATCGACGCGGGCTTCACGCTTGGCCCCTGGGCCACGGGAAACGAGGCGCAGTCCCTTTATGCGGTTGCGCAGGAGGGCACGCCCGACATCATCATCATCCTGTGCGGCACCAACGATCAGGAAAACTACACCCCGGCACAGCGCCGCGCGGTGGAGGCGGGGTTTCTGGCTGCCTGCCCGCAGGCAAACCTGATCTGGGTCACCGGCCCGCAATGGTCGCGCGCCGCCACGCTGGGCAATGCCACCGACGCCGCGACCCAGATCGGCACGACCGCCACCGCGCATCACATCGCCAGCACCGCCGCGATGACGCGCCGCGCCCTGATCGATTTTCACCGGATGCACATGGCGCTGGTGCAGGGCGTCGATGTGCATCGCACCCGCGTGATCGACGGCGCACCGGCGGCGCAGGCGATCGTGACCCCCGCCACCCTGACCGGCACGACCGAACTGGATTTCGATCTGGAACTGTCGATCGTGAACACCGCCAGCACCTGGACCACACGCAAGCTGCGCGTCAGCACATCCTACCAGGGCGTGAACGGCGAGAGCTTCATCGAGCTCACGCGCAACGCGGGCACCGGGCGCTTCGATCTGGTGTTCGGCGAGATCGATGACGGGCCGGGCCGCTACCTGACCGTGGACACCGGCCTGACCGTGCCGGTCACCGGCACGCTGCTGCTGGTGATCAGCCTGCGCGACGATCAGGCACAGGTCTTCCTGAACGGCGTGCAGGTGTTCCGCGACCTGATCCGCCGGATGGGCGGCACCTTTGCCCCGCGCATCAGCATGGTGGCCACCAGCGGCGCGCCGTCGCTGGCACAGGCCATGAGCGCCGTCTACAGGCGGTGCGCCTATCTGCGCCTCCTCCCCTCGCTGGCGGACGAGGATGCCCTTGGCGCGCCCTGGCTGGCATCTGCCAGCGAGGGCGGCAATGCGATCAACCACTGGTCCAGCCGGGGCCTTGCGGAAATCGTCGGCGCCACGCTGGAGCTGCTTGATTTCCGCATCCCAGCGGTGGTTGAGGGCACGACCGAATTTCCCGGCACCGATGACCGGCATGTCGGCATCGGCACGCCCGCGCCCGCCGGTCTGCTGCATGTGGCGAAGGGCGAGCTGGCGGATTACATCCCCCAGGCCACCGCGAACAACCTGGTGATCACCGATCCCACCGCCGCTGGCCTGAGCATCGGCACCGGCCCTGCCGGTTCGGCGCGGGTGCTGCTGGGCACCACCGCCCAGCCCGACGACGCAGGCCTGACCTATTCGGCGGCCAACCGGGATCTGACCCTGCGGGCCGATGATACCGACGTGGCGCGGGTGATGCTTCCGGGGGCCGACACGCTGGTCGGCGCGCAGCTGCTGGTCAACATCGCGGGCGGCACCACGCTGCGGCAGGTCAGCGTCGGGGCCTTCGACAGCGGCGGGCCGGGATACCGCCACCTGCGGGTGCCGAACTGATGGCCCGCACCCTCGCCGCCGAGGTGGCAGCACTCGCCGCACTGATGCAGACCATGAACGACCGGGCCGAAGAGGACCGCGACGAACGCAAACTGGCGGAGCGCGAAGCCTCGAACCATCGCGCGGCGGTCGCCGAGCGGCTGCATGCGCTGACCGCCGCCAGCGAGGCGCTGGCGCGGCGCATGGACCGGGCCGAGGCCGTGACCATGCTGGTCACCGACTGGCGGTCACGCCTGACCGGGGCGCTGCTGGTGCTGGGCCTCGTCGGCACGCCGATCATTACGCTGATCGTCTATTTCTGGGAGCGCCTTCTGGCGCGCCTCTGGCCATGAAGGGACCGCCCATGAACACCGATGAAACCCGCGCCCTGCAACGCATCCTCACATCGCTAGGCCACAGCCCCGGCCCGGTCGATGGCCGCTGGGGCAGCATGACCGCCAAGGCGCTGGCGGCGGCGGATGCAGCACTTGAGAAGGTGAAACCATTGTCACCGGATCTGCCTTGGATGATCGAGGCGCGGAGCGTCTTCGGCCTGCACGAGACGCGCGACAACGCCACGCTGCGGCTCTGGCTCCGATCGGACGGCGAGACGCTGGGAGATCCGGCGGCCCTGCCGTGGTGCGGGGATTATGTCGATACCTGCATCAGGAACGCGCTGGAAACCGAACCCTACCCGTCGGCGCTGAAGGAGAACCCTTATTGGGCCCGCAACTGGTTGTTCTTCGGCCAGGCCGTGCCGCCGACCTATGGGGCCGTTCTGGTGTTCAGCCGCAACGGCGGCGGGCATGTCGGGTTTGCCGTCGGGCAGGACAGCACAGATTTTTATGTGCTCGGCGGCAATCAGGGCAACGGCGTGAACATCACCCGGATCGCCAAAGATCGCCTGCTGGGCAGCCGCTGGCCCGCCACCGCCCCACACAAGCACGCTGCCCTGCCGCGCATGACGCAGGCGGGCATTCCCAAATCCGTCAACGAATTCTGAAAGGACACCGCATGAACCCCGTCTACATCCGCCTGATCACCTATGTCCTGTCGATCATCATCGGCATGATCCCCGCCAGCTGGGCGGGCTTCGTCACGTTCAACGAGGCGACCGGCATGCTCCAGATCAGCGTGACCGGCCTTGCCGCCGCCGTTGCCGGTGGATTGAGCCTGTCCGGCGCGGTCTTCGCGAAATGGGGGGTGAAGTAACCCATGGCCCGGCATGCAAACGTTGTCTTCGCCTCTGGCCAGCTTCTTCAGCTGACCGCGACCGCTCTGGCCGCCGACACTAAGTTCACATTCCAGAACCGCACCGGCGATATTCTGCGCGTCACCGCCACGGTCGATGCCACCCCGCCCGACCCAGTCACGGGCCTCTGGTACAGCTACCGCAGCGGTGACGGTCCCGTGGGCGAGACGCTGGCCGCGCTGTTCCCGGGCATCGCGGCAACGCGCCTCTGGGCCTATGCCGCGACCGCCGGCACCGTTGAGGTGAGCCATGCGTGAGGGGTTCGGCGGCTTCACCGGCTTCTCCCGGCGACGGGGCGGTGCGGCCGCGCCTGCTGCCCCGGCGTTTGTCACCATGCCCACACTGTTCGGCGAGCTGCTGTCCGGCCGCACTCTGGAGATTGCCGAATTCAGCCACAGCGGCACCGAGCCGGTCACCACGTCTTTTCAATGGGGCTCCATCGCGGGCGGCGATGATCCGGGCGATATCGCGGCGACCTATGCCCTCACCGACGCCCATTATGGGCTGGTCATCTACTGTGACGTGACCCTGACCAATGCGGCGGGCAGCGTCACCGAACGGGCCACGGCCAGCGCGGTGGTCGGCAAGCAGTTTGCCGAGGATTGGGCAGCCTTCGCGGTCGGCAACACCGAAACGCAGGTGCTGGCGGGCGGCTTCACCCGCAACAACACCACCTGGCTGGCCAGTGTGGTGGCGTCTGCGATCGCACCTGCCGTCAAGGCCCTGACATGGACCGAGAGCGCCTCCGCCACGCGCGGGGCCTGGCGCAATGACATCGACACATTCGGGGGCGCGCACGCATTCGCGGTCTACGAAGAGCTGTTTCTGATCGAACATACCGGCGGCATCACGCCGACGTTTTTCCTGCGCCCGCGTGATGCTGCCCTCAATCTCGGGGCCGCAGGGCCGGGCGTGAACATTCGCGCCAATGTTGTCAGGCACCAGATGCCGGGCGAGGACGAGGCCGCTGCGACTGGCGTGACGGTCGAGACGCTGACCGCCGCACAGCAATTCTGGGTCAGGCAGCAGGTGGAGGGTGCGGTCTCGCGCGTCCGCATCTGGGACTTTGGCCTTGCCGAGCCGGAGCTCTGGTCCAGCGTCCGCACACATGGCGGTGCCATGGCGGGCCTGCGTGGCCCCGCACTGGGCGTGCGCGCCTCAGGCGGGTCAGAGACCTGCCACTATTATTCCTGCGGCTACAACGCGCCCGCGCCCTACTGGCCGGACTATGTGCCGCCGTCACCCGAGACGGGTGACCTTATGTCTTATGCCGCATCGTCGGGCAGCAGCACGATCACGATGGCAGGCGGCGAAATTGTGTGGAGTGTGGCCTGATGCCTAATATCGGACGGTTTCTTGGCGGCACCCGCTTCATCGTAAACCCGGCCGGTGGCGGCGGTGTGCAGATCACCGGGATCACCCCGGCGTCGGTTGTGCAGACACAGACCATGGGCAGCACAACAACGGGCCGGGCGCTGCACGGCGCAATGGACAATGACGGGATCGACGGAGTGGCATCCTTCACCGGCACCCCGCAGGGTTATGACGGGGGCACACCCTACACCAGCCTGCCGCTGGCCTATGCTGCGGGCAACAACGTCGATCCGGGCGCGACCGGCGTGCCGATCACCATCCCGGCGGGCGAAGGCCGGTGCATCGTCAAATCGGTCAGCACGGTCTGGGACAGCCGGGATGCCCTGCTGAAGTGGCGGCTTCCGGTCTTTGTCGTGCCGTCTGAGCCGCCCGCCAATGCGCTGCCCCCGGCGATCAACGCGCCCAGCTACATCAGCCGCTTTACACTTGCCGACATCGACATGGATTTGCACCCGTCGCTGTCTCCCGGCTTCGCCACGCCGAACCCCGCCATCGTGCTCAACGCCTGGCGCTGGAACTGGCAAGACCAGCACCCGGTTCGGCCACAGGCGGACCGTCTGACCGGATCAGGGTTCGAGCCGCAGTTCCGGCGCGATGCGGCGAAGCTGGCGATCGAGGCGCTGCTGTGCTCGTGCCTGACCACCGACGCGGATGTGAAAACCATGCTGCGTGTCTGGACCGTGATCCACGCCGAGAACCTGGTGCAGAGCCTGGAGCGCGGGATGCGGTTCAATCACCCCCAGACCGACGGGGGCGTGCAGAACGGCCGCAAGATGATCGTGGTCATGGGCGCGCTGCTGACCGGCGACAGCCTGATGACGTCATGGGCGCAGCGCACCGACTGGGCGAGCGAGGATGCCTATTGCCAGTATGTCAACGCCGAGATGCTGACGCGCTTCGGCAGCGGCGTGGCCGGGGTGACCAGTGGTTTCCTGCCGGAGGACGAAGGCATTCCTTGGTGGTTTGCCGGGCCGACATCCTGGGGGTCGGCTGTCGTCAAGGACTATCCGATCAGGACGTTCTGGCGGCGCGCCTATCAGGAGATGTTCCACGTCCACATGACGGGCGTTCATGCGCTCGCCGGGATCTTTCCCGGCTTCAAGGCGATGTGGAACAATCAGGTGGTCTTTGACTACATGGACCGCATGCACTACCGCACGCTCTACAGCGATCCGGGATCAGAGGTCGGCAAGGGCGCAAAAAACGGCGGGACGAACAACCCGTCGATTTTCGCGCGCAACATGTTTCTGACCTATGGGCCGGGCGCTGTCTGGGACTGGCCGTAGCGCCGCGCTTTCTCATTCACGTTGGGTCTCGCGGCGCTAAAACACCCTATGCAACTTTGCAAAACACACCGAATCAGTATGCAATTTTCGTATCCATAACCCATTGATTTTGCTTGTCAAAAAGCTGACTTTTAATCAGCGGGTCGCGGGTTCGATACCCGCCCCGCTCACCATATCCTACTGATAATATTAGATTTTCTTTGCATACAACGGCATGCGTCCGAGCGTCCGAATGCGTCCGGTTCGGACGGAAAACGGGCCAGACGCTTGCCTGATCCGGCGCGTTCTGCATATGTTCTCCGAATGCCGATAACAATGCAGATCATCGCTGACGAAAACGCGGCCTTGCACATGGTGTGCCGGAAATGCGGGCGCGCGGTTATCGTGCCCGGACGCCTGCTGGTGGAGCGCCACGGCCCGCGCGCGCTGCTGTCGGCCGTGCTGCGGCGCTACCATTGCCGGGATTGCCACATGATGCCCGACGCGGTGATCACGCTGGACAGCTCGCAGCAGAACGCCATCGCGCGCAGTCGCCCGCACGTCGGGCACACCCCGCCCATGGTCTGTTTCAGGCCACCCATGCACGCCGTCTGGCCCGCTTACAGAACCCCGCCCGACGATTGAAAAAGCCCCGATGCTTTCGCACCGGGGCAGGCGGGCGGCAGGTGCCACCTTGGCAGGAATCAGTGGACGCCGGTGGATTTGCGCGCAGGCTTGGCGCGCGGTCCGGCTTCTGTCTTCACCTCCATCGAGGCCCCGACCACGCGGGCAAAGCTCATGGCCAGTCCGATCTGGCAGGCGGTGCAGTCGCAGCCCATCACCGCGCCGCCCGCGCCCAGTGACGAATGCACGATGACGGCAAGCGTCTTGCGCTCACCCCCCCCCTGCCGCGATCGCCTGATCCAGCGCCGCCTTCAGCTCCTCCAGCGCCGCATCGACCCGCGCGTCATCCATGAAATTGGTCATGCCTTCTTCCTTCCCTCGGTGGTGGCCTTCGGCCTTTGGACCGCCTGCACGGCGCGGCTGGCGGTGTGGAATGACGGGGGCATGTAGGTTTCCCCCAACAGCGGGTTGACGGCGGCCGAGTTGCCCAGCACATCGCCCAGGTCATCGCGGCTGGCGCCACCGGCACGGCCCAGCACCCCGAAGGTGCGGCGCAGATCGAGAAACTGGAGATCCGCCATCGTCGGTTGGCCGCCTGCCGCCAGCGCGGCCCGGCAGGCCTCCGCCCGTACGGCAGACCAGCGCTTGCGGAACAGGTCGGCACTGTAGCCCTGCCCCGTGGCCGGGTCGCGGATCAGCACATCCTCCGCCGTGAGCGGCGCGTCAGCCGTGCCCGCATCGGCCAGCGCCGCGCGCAGCAGGGGGATCACCTCGTCATGCACCACCACCAGCGCATCATTGCGCCGCTTCGACCGCGTGAAGCGCCAGACCCATGTCGGCCGGGCCTCTGCCTCGCCCGGATGCAGGATCGGGAGCAGCCGGAAATCGCCGCGCTTGGCCAACCGCAGATCGGCCTGGCGCTGGCCCTGGCAGACCGCGATCATGATCGCCAGCGCCATGCCCGGCAGGCCGAGGCGCTGTGCGGCGGCGGCCAGCGCGTCCAGCTCCGCCCAGTCCGCAGCGCGGCTGCGTGGTGGGGGCGTGACCATCTTGGGCCGCGCGGCGGGGTTGGAGTTCTTGGGCCGCCAGGTCTTGCGTTCGGCCAGCTCGAACAGGATCGACATCTGCCGGATCAGCGCCTGCGCCTGCCGTGCGCCGCGCGCGTGAAATAGCGTTTCATACCAGGCGTCGATCACCGCGCTGTCAAAGGCGGCGACGGGGTGCGTGCCCCATTTGGTGGCGATGATGGTCAGAAGCTTGCCATAGCTCACGCGGGTGGCCTCTGCGAGGCTGTGCGTGTAGTGCGGCGTCTTGCGGTAGGCGACGATCAGGTCGGCCAACAGGTGCCCCGTGCGGCGATCCGCAGACCGGCCCGCATCGCCGGACAGGGCCTTGGCCACGTCGCTGTTCAGCCGCATCGCCTCGCCGCGCGACCAGCTCATGCGGTTTGCGTCAAGCTCCACCGCGCGCCAGCCTGCGGCGCGGGCCTGCGGGGTGGGTTCCCACCACACCCGGATCGTGCCGTCGCTGCGGGTGCGTTCCCGCAGGCCGGGCACGCGCGCTGGTTTGCGGCCGGGGGATGTCATGCGCGCCGCGCCTCGCGCAGCAGGGCGACGTTGGTCATGTCGCGGTACGTTGCG
>JAZKGQ010000038.1:0-8900 GCA_040385825.1 Pseudomonadota bacterium
CCATCGCGGCCTTGCTGGCGCGGTAATGCGGCGGGTCGAACACGTCGAAATTATAGGCGCCGTTGGAGGAGATGTTCACGATCTTGCGCACGCCGGGGCGGTCTGCCATCGCCTTGACCGCGCCCTGACAGCAATGGAACGCGGATGAGAAGTTCACCGCCATCTGTCGGTCCAGTTCCGCCGACGAGATGTCGGGGAAGTCCGACATGAAGCAGGTGCCCGCATTGTTGACCAGCACATCGACGCCGCCAAACCGCGCGGTGATGCGGTCGAACAGGTCGGCTATCGCATCGGCATCGGTCAGGTCCACCGCCTCGGGGGTAAAGCCGGAAAGGTCGGCCGCCATCATCAGCAGGGCAGGCCCGTCGATGTCGACGCCCACCACATGCAGCCCGTCTTCGGTCAGCCGGTCGGTGATTGCCCGCCCCATGCCGCCCGCCGCCCCCGTGACCACGGCGATGCGCTGTGCCATGTATCCTCCTGCCTTTGCGCCAGCCTAGGTCAGGCTTGCGGCGAAGGAAACCACCTAATCCCCCTTGCGCCCCCCGCCGTGACGCCCGATATCGCACAAGACCCCAAAGGAGCCTTGCATGGACCGACTGCGCCTTCCCGAACGCCCCGACTGGCGCAGCGAGGCTGAAAAGCTGGGGTTCACCTTTGCCGACATGCATGGCGAACCCTATTGGGATGAAACCTCGGCCTATTCCTTCACGCTGGACGAGGTGGAAACCCGCATCGAAGACCCCTGCACCGAGTTGCATGCCATGTGCCGCGAGGCTGTGGCGGCGATCCTTGCGGATGAGGGGTTGATGGGCCGGATGGGCATTCCGCGGGGGCACTGGGATCTGGTGGCGGCCAGTTGGGCGGCAGGAGAGCCGGAACTCTACGGGCGCTTTGATCTGGCCTATGACGGGCAGGGGCCTGCCAGGCTGCTGGAATACAACGCCGACACCCCGACTTCGCTGTATGAATCCTCGGGCTTTCAATGGCTGTGGTTTGAACAGCAGCAGGCGGCCGCGGTGCTGTCGGGCGGGGCCGACCAGTTCAACGGCATCCATGAGGCGCTGGTGGCCCGGTTTGGCCAGATGTTCGCCAGCGGCACCGATCTGCATTTCGCCGCCATCACCGATGCCCCCGAGGATTATGCCACGGTCGAAACCCTGGCCTGGGCCGCGCGCGAGGCCGGGTTGGGGGCGCATTTCACCGAGCTGGAAAAGATCGGCATTTCCAGGGACGGCCAGTTTGCCGATGCTGATGACCGGGTGATCGGCGCCCTGTTCAAGCTGTACCCGTGGGAAGACCTGCTGCGCGACCCGTTCGCCGACCATCTGGCGGCATCCGGCTGTCGGTTCATCGAGCCGCCATGGAAGGCGCTGCTGTCCAACAAGGCGATCCTGCCGGTGCTGTGGCAGATGTTCCCGGCCCATCCGAACCTGCTGCCCAGCTTTTTCGCGGGCGAGGAAGACGCCGACCAGATGCCGCATGGCCATGTGGAAAAACCGCTGTTTTCGCGCGAAGGGGCGTCGATTTCCATTCATAAGGGTGGCCGGGTTCTGGCCTCGTCGTCCAACCGCGATTATGATGGCCACCCGTGCATCGTGCAGGCCTATCAGCCTTTGCCGCAGTTTGGCGGCATGCACCCGGTCATCGGGGCCTGGGTGGTGGGCGAGACGTGTGTGGGGATGGGGCTGCGGGAAGACGCGGGCCTGATCACGCAGGATATGTCGCGGTTCAAGCCGCATTTCATTGAAGGGTAGGGGTCATGAAACGGTCTTCGCATGTGTCGGTGGTGATCCTGGGGGCAGCGGCCTTTGCGCTGGCCGGGTGTCAGGAAACCCAGACCGAGGCTGCCGCCTTTCCCGATGTGGCAAGCTGCAAGGCGGCGGCGGAAAGCGGCGGCTGGTTTTCGGCGGCCGATTGTGACGCGACCTTCGCCGAGGCCAAGGCCCTGCACGAAGAAACCGCCCCCCGCTATGAAAGCCAGGAGCTGTGCGAGGCCGAACACGGGGCTGCGGCCTGCGGGGCCGATACGGCGGCAGGCGGGGCGGATTCGGTTTCGGGGTCGGGCGGGGGCGGCATGGGGTTCATGCCGTTCTTCATGGGTTACATGATCGGGCAGGCGTTTGGCGGCGGCAGGCCGATTGCGCAGCCGGTGGTGTCCA
Organism: Pseudomonadota bacterium; assembly: GCA_040385825.1. GTDB lineage: Bacteria > Pseudomonadota > Alphaproteobacteria > Rhodobacterales > Rhodobacteraceae > JANNNF01. The sequence continues at coordinate 2,163 of JAZKGQ010000038.1, forward strand.
AGGCCGGGGGCGGTTTTGCCACGCCGGGGGGCAGCAGCATCGGGCAGTTGAACTCCAGCGGCAAGGTGTCGGCGGCGGCGTTTGACAAGGCGCCCGTGACCAAGGGCGTCGCCCCCATGACCAAGACCCAGGTGGCCGCGCGCGGCGGGTTTGGCGCGTCGGCGGCGTCGCGGTCGGTCGGCGGCTGATCTGCGCGCGCCACGGCTGCAAGGCGGGGGCGAAACCACCTGATCAGGGTCGGGGGCACTGTTGTTAGGCCCCCCGACCCCGAAGCCTGTCAGATCGACAGGCAGATGTATTTCATTTCCAGATAATCCTCGATGCCGTGGTGCGACCCTTCGCGCCCCAGGCCGGACTGTTTGACGCCGCCGAACGGGGCGACCTCGGTGGAAATGATGCCGGTGTTGACCCCGACAATCCCGTATTCCAGCGCCTCTTGCACCCGCGTCACCCGGCCGATGTCGCGGCTGTAGAAGTAGCTGGCCAGACCAAAGATGGTGTCATTGGCCAGATGGATGGCTTCTTCCTCCGTCTCGAACTTGAACAAGGGTGCCAGCGGGCCAAAGGTTTCCTCATTGGTGACCAGCATGTCGGATGTGACACCCGTCAGGATGGTCGGTTCAAAGAACGACCCGCCAAGCGCGTGGCGGTTGCCGCCAAGTTCCACCTTCGCGCCCTTGGCGGTGGCGTCGGCGATGTGTTCTTCCACCTTCCTGACCGCCGCCATGGTGATCAGCGGGCCGAATTCCACCGCCTCGGACAGACCATCGCCCACGCGGGTTTTCACCACCGCCGCGCGCAGCTTGGCGGCGAAGGCGTCATAGACCCCGGCCTGCACATAGATGCGGTTGGCGCAGACGCAGGTCTGGCCGTTGTTGCGGAATTTCGACATCATGGCACCGGCCACGGCGGCATCCAGATCGGCGTCGTCAAACACGATGAAGGGCGCGTTGCCGCCCAGTTCCATGCTGCATTTCATCACCTGCTCGGCGGCCTGCCGCATCAGGATGCGCCCGACCCCGGTGGACCCGGTGAAGGTCAGCTTGCGCACGATGGGGTTTTCGCAGAACTCCTTGCCGATGTCCGACGATTTCGTGGAGGGCACAACCGAGAACACCCCGGCAGGCACGCCCGCCCGTTCGGCCAGCACCGCCATCGCCAGCGCCGACAGCGGGGTTTCCGCCGCAGGGCGCGCGACAAAGCCGCAGCCCGCCGCAAGGGCCGGGCCGCATTTGCGGGTGATCATCGCGCAGGGAAAGTTCCACGGGGTGATCGACCCGACCACGCCAATGGGCTGCTTGATCACGGTGATGCGTTTGTCGCGCTGATGGCCGGGGATGGTTTCGCCGTAGATCCGCTTGGCCTCTTCGCCGAACCATTCGATGAAGGACGCGCCATAGGCGATCTCGCCCTTGGCCTCGGCCAGCGGTTTTCCCATTTCGGCGGTCAGAATGGTGGCCAGATCGTCCTGATTGGCCATCATCAGGTCAAACCACTTGCGCAAGACCTGCGCGCGTTCCTTGCCGGTGCGCGCCGCCCAGTCCTTCATCGCCACGTTGGCTGCATCGATCGCGCGGGCGACCTCGGCGCGGCCAAGGTCGGCCACATGGGCGATCACATCGCCGCGCGCGGGGTTGGTGACGGGGAAGGTCGCCCCATCGTCCGCATCAATCCATTGGCCAGCGACATAGGCTTTGGTCGCCAGCAGGCTGGGGTCTTTCAGCAAGGATGCAAGGTCGGTGACGGAATCGAGCATGGGAGTCTCCCCTTTTGTGACGCCACATGCAAAGCATGGGCGGCGGGGGCTTGTCCAGTTCCTGCGCAGGGTTTGTCGCGTGATTTGATCAAATGAGGTGTCGGGATGGATCTGGATCTGGCCTATGCCAATGGCGCGTTCATCGCGGGGGGCAGTGAATATCCGGCCCGGTGGGCGCGGGATGCGGCGGCGTTTCGGGCGGGCATGGGCGCGCGGGCGGACCTGGGGCTGGCCTATGGCCCCGGCGCGCGGCAGTGGTTTGATCTGTTCCACCCGGCGGGGGATGCACGCGGGCTGATGGTGTTCGTGCATGGCGGCTACTGGATGGAAACCGACCCCCGCCTGTGGTCGCATCTGGCGGCAGGGGCGGTGGCGCGGGGTTGGGCCTGTGCGTTGCCCTGCTACGCGCTGGCCCCTGCGGCGCGGATCACGGCGATGACGGCAGAGGTGGTCCTGGCGGTGCAGGCAGCGGCGGCGCGGGTGGCGGGGCCGGTGGTGGTGACGGGCCATTCGGCGGGCGGGCATCTGGCGGCGCGGATGGGCTGTGTGGGGATGGATGCAGGCCCGATTGCAAGGGTGGTGCCGCTGTCGCCCCTTGCGGAATTGTCACCGCTGGCAGGCACCGCGATGAATGCGGCATTGCATCTGGACGAGGCCGAGGTGGCGCGCGAGTCCCCCGCGCGGCTGGCGCTGCGCCCCGATGTGCAGGCGCATGTCTGGGTCGGCGGGCAGGAACGCCCGGCTTTTCTGTGGCAGGCGCGGGTGCTGTCCGAGGCCTGGGGCTGCGGCTGGACCGTTGACGCCGGGCGGCATCATTACGACGTGATCGACGGCTATGGTCAGGCGGACTCGCCCCTGATGCAGGCCTGTCTGGGCGGGCTGTAACGGCGGCTCAGCGCCGCGACAGCCGCCATTCGGTGGTCTGCTGATAGGTCTGGTCGGGGGTCAGTTCGATGGACGGAAAGCCCGCATGGTTGGGGGCGTCGGGCCAGCCCTGCGCCTCGATCGCAAGTCCCTCATGCGCGGTGTGGCCGGGGCGGATGGCGTGGCGCCCGTCATAGACCTGCACCGACCGTTCGGTGGTGGCGACGGTCAGCCGGACCCCGGATTGCCCGGTCAGCCACAGCACGTCCCGCAGGGGTTGCGGGGTGGTGGACAGGCAAAAGGCGTTGTCCAGCAGCGGCGCACCGGGGGCAATGGCGCGGGGCTTGCGGAAATCGTGGTCGCTGTGCGCGACGGGCCGCACCTCGCCGGTGGGGCAGAAATCATCGGTCGTCGGCAGGTAGTGGTCGGCGGCAATGCGCAGCGAATGGCCCGCCCAGTTGGCGGTGCCGTCAAGGTTCCAGTAGCTGTGATTGGCCGCGTTCACCAGGGTATGGGCGTCGGTCGTGGCCGTCACCTCCAGCCGCAGGGTGGCGGGGGGAAGGACGGTGAACCGCGCGGTCAGCGTGCGGTTGCCGGGAAAGCCGCCCTCGCCATCCGGCAGGGTCAGCGTCAGGGTGGCGTGGGTGGCGCTGTGGTCGGCAAGGTGCCAGACCTTCAGATGGGTGCCCGCAGCGCCGCCGTGCAGGGTATGCTGGCCGTCCTGATTGGCCGCGAACCTGTGGGTCTGGCCGTTGATAGGGGCGCTGGCGCCCGTCAGGCGGTTGACCACCGGGCCGATCAGCGACCCGTGGTGGCGCATCTGGCCTTCATACTCCGCCAGCAGATCCGACCCCGGCGACAGGTCATACCCCACCCCCGCCAGCCGCACCGATTGCACCACCGCCCCCCAGGTCAGCAACGCCACGGTCAGATCGCCCGCCGAAAGGGTGATCTTGTCCACCGCTTTGCCATCGGTGGTGGTGCCAAAAGGGGTAGGGGCCATGCCAAGCATCCTTCTTTTGCCTTGGCATGGCCGGGCAATCGCCCTTGGTCAAGGGCTGTCAGCGCGCAGCACAGGCGGCGATGGTCTGCGCCATGCCGCGCATCAGGGTGGCATAGGCCTCGGGACCGGCGCTCAGGGTGGACCCGATCGGGTCCAGCGCGCCGCCCAGTCTGGCCCCGGTCGCCTCGGCCAGCAGGGCCAGTTGGGCGGGGTCATGCTGGGCCTCGGGGAACAGGCAGGCCCCTTGCGCCACCCGGCCCTGCAATTCGGCAATCCGCCCGGCCCCCGGCGCGCTGGCGTCGCCGCCCGCGACAGCGCCGGCCAGGGTCAGGTCATAGTGATCGGCAAAATAGCCATAGGCATCATGCGCCATGATCAGCGGCGTGGCCCGTGCCGGGGCCAGGATGCGCTCCACCTCATCGTCCAGCGCCTCGATCGCCTGTTCGGCGGCACGGGCATTGGCGGCATAGGTTGCGGCGTTGGCCGGGTCGAGGCGGGCCAGCCGGTCGGCAATCACCTGCACCCAGTCTTCGGCATTTTCGGGGTCCAGCCAGGCATGCGGGTCAATGCCGGACCGGGCGGCGGCGCCGTCAGCATCGTCGCTGTCATCGTCATCGTGGTTGCCATAGGCCTCGGTGTCGGTTTCCGGGTTACGCAGCAGGGCCAGCGTCGGGGCGGTGTCGCCCAGACTGCCGAGGGCGCGGGTCAGCCATGGCGTCAGGTCCGGCCCGACCCAGACGATCAGCCCGGCATCGGCGATCTGGCCCGCCTGACTGGGGCGCAGTTGAAAGTCATGTTCCGATGCGCCCTTGTCCAGCAGCAGCACGGGCTGGCCCAGATCACCCATCACAAGGCTGACCAGCGCATGCACCGGGGGAATGTCGGTCACCACGCGGGGCACCTCGGCCATGGCGGGCAGGGCAAGCGCGGTGCTGGCAAACAGAAAAGATATGATATGACGCATCGATTTTGGCCTTTCGTTTGTCGGTGGGCTGCCATATGAATGTAATATCATAACACGTCAAGAGGCCTTGCCGATGCCGCATGACCACGCCTGCCCCGGATGCGCCGCGCCCGATCTGGCCTTTGCCACCCACGACCATGCGCTGTGCAGCAGCGATGTGCTGATCCGGGCCGAGGCCATGGCGCAGGCCAGCGGCGCGCGCATGACCCCGGTGCGCCGCCGTGTGCTGGAGATATTGCTGGAGGATCACCGCGCCATGGGGGCCTATGACGTGCTGCAACGGCTGGCGGCGGAAGGCTTCGGCAACCAGCCGCCTGTGGCCTACCGCGCCCTCGATTTCCTTGTGGAACAGGGGCTTGCCCACCGCATTGCCCGGCTGAACGCCTTTGCCGCCTGCATGCACCCCGGCGAGGCCCATGCCCCGGCCTTCCTGATCTGCCGTCTGTGCAGCACTGTGGCCGAAGCCCCCGCCGTCCCGGTGCGCGCAGCGCTTGGGGTGGCGGCAGAGGCCATGGGCTTCGTGATCGAACGCTCCAGCATCGAGGCGCTTGGCCTGTGCCCGGCCTGCCAGAGGCCGGCATGACACTGATCCGCGCTCAGCACATCTGCGTTCATCAGGGGGGCGCCGAGGTGCTGCATGATGTCAGCCTGTCGGTCGCCCCGGCCGAGATCGTGACGATCCTTGGCCCGAACGGGTCGGGCAAATCCACCCTGCTGCGGGCGCTTCTGGGCATTCTGCCGCTGGCGGCGGGGCAGGTGACGCGGGCGGCGGGGCTGCGGCTGGGCTATGTGCCACAGCGGCTGCACATCGACCACACGCTGCCGATGACGGTGCGGCGGTTTCTGTCGCTGCCGGTGCGGGTGACGGATGCCGAGGCCGGGGCCGCGCTGGACCGGGTGGGGATGGCGGCGCAGGGCGGGCAGCAGCTGGCGGGCCTGTCGGGGGGGCAGGTGCAGCGGGTTCTGCTGGCGCGCGCCCTGCTGGGGCGGCCTGCCCTGCTGATGCTGGACGAGCCGACCCAAGGGCTGGACCAGCCGGGCGAGGCCGGGTTCTACCGCCTGATCGAGGAGGTGCGGCGCGACACCGGGGCCGCCGTCCTGATGGTCAGCCATGATCTGCATGTGGTGATGGCGGCCTCTGACCGGGTGATCTGCCTGAACGGGCATATCTGCTGCGAAGGTACGCCGCGCGTGGTGTCGCAGGCCGCAGAATACCGCGCGCTGTTCGGCTTGGGCACCCAAGGGGCGCTGGCGCTGTATCAGCATGCCCACGATCACGACCACCACCACGATCATGCGACCCCGCATGACCACCACCATGATCACGCGGGGCACAGCCATGCTGGATGATTTCCTTGTGCGCGCCGGGTTGGCGGGGGTGGGGCTGTCGCTGGCGACGGGGCCTTTGGGGGCTTTGGTGATCTGGCGGCGCATGGCCTATTTCGGCGATGCCACCAGCCACGCGGCGCTTCTGGGGGTGGCGCTGGCGCTGGCGACCGATCTGCCGATTGGTCTGGGCACGCTGGCGGTGGCGCTGGTCATGGCGGTGACGGTGGCGACGCTGGCGGCGCGGGGCTGGGCGATGGACACCACGTTGGGCGTGCTGGCCCATGCGGCGCTGGCCATCGGGCTGGTCGCGGTCAGTTTCGTGCCCGGCGCGCGGACTGGCCTTTCGGCCTATCTGTTCGGCGATATTCTGGCGGTGTCGCGCGGCGATCTGGCCTTTGTCTGGGGCGGGGCGCTGCTGGTGGCGGGGCTGCTGGCCTGGCGCTGGCAGGCCCTGCTGACCGCCACCCTGAACGAGGATCTGGCCCATGCCAGCGGCATCAACCCCGACAGGGAACGGCTGATCCTGACGCTGGCCTTGGCGCTGGTGGTGGCGGTGGCGCTGAAGCTGGTGGGGGCCTTGCTGATTGCGGCAATGCTGATCATTCCGGCGGCAGCGGCGCGCGGGCTGGCCCGCAGCCCCGAGGCGATGGCGGGGTTTGCCGTGCTGATCGGGGCGCTGGCATCGGTGGCGGGGCTGGCTTTGTCCTTGTGGCAGGACACGCCTGCCGGGCCGTCGATCATCGCGGCGGCGGCGGCGGTGTTCGCGCTGTCGGCCAGTTTCGGGCGCATGCGGCGCGGCTAGGGTCCGGGACAGGGGCGGGG
>JAZKGQ010000038.1:8910-44820 GCA_040385825.1 Pseudomonadota bacterium
TTCCTCCGCCCAAGCTTCCGCCGCCAGAGGACACCCTCGCGCCGCCCCCCCCGCGGATTTACGACAGCGCGCGGCGCAGGCGGGGCAGATGGCGCAGCACGGCCCAGTCCAGCACCACCACGGCCAGCATCGTGGCCCCGGCCAGCGGGAACAGCACGCCCAAGGCCAGCATCAGCAGCGCCGCCCCCTTCCACAGCGGCATGTCCAGCGGTCTGGGCGGGGCGGCCAGACGGGCGGCCCCGGTCGGGCGGCGCTTCCACCACATCACCAGACCCGACACCGCCATGAAGATGATCGACAGGCAGAACGCCGTGTTCAGCACCAGATTCCACAGCCCCATGTCGCCCTCGTGAAAGGCGACGCCGACCGCCATCATCTTGGCATAGGCCGAATAATCGGCAAAGCGCACATCGGCCAGCACATTGCCGGTGAACTGGTCGACATGCAGGGTGCGATCGCCCGTTGGGTCGGAACCGTCGTTCGACATGCTGTCATGGCTGACGGTCCAGACGCCCGTGGCATCGCCCGGCAGCGTCACCTGAAACCGCCCGTCAAAGCCAAGACTGCGGGCAAAGCCCACCACACTGTCCAGACTGACCGGACCTGTCACCGCCTGAACCCCGGCCAGCGATCCTGACAGCGGCAGCGGCGTCTGCTCCAGCGCCCATGGCACCTCTTTGGCGGCGCCGTGGTTCATGCTGGCATGAGTCTCATCCGACAGCGGCACGGCCTCCCATTTCTCTGCCGGAAAGGTCGACCAGGCCTGCACCAGCCGCTCGCCCCAGATGCCGGTCCAGGACAGGCCCGAGATCAGGAACACCACCAGCAGCAGCGACACCCAGAGGCCCACCACCCCATGCAGGGATTTCCACAAGCCCCGGCCCCTGGCCGCCAGATCGGGGCGCAGAGCCGCGCGCCAGCCCGCACCACGCGGCCAGTGCAGATACACCCCTGTCACCACCAGAACCATGGACAGGCTGGCCGCAATCTCGATCAGCCGGTCGCCAAGCGTGCCAAGCAACAGGGTGCCATGAATTTCATTGGCCAGATCATACCAGCCGGCCTGCCAGGGGGCCACGTCCCGGACCTCGCCGGAATAGGGGTCGATCAGTACGGCGGTCGCGGTATCGCCCGCGTCGACCTTGAACACGGCAACCCGGTCTGCGGCCAGTGGCTCGATATACTGGCTGGCCTTGCCCCCCGGCACGGCGGCTTCGGCGGCGGCTTGCAGGGCAGACGGGGCCATCAGGGTGGCGCCGACGGGCACTTGCGTCTGCTCGCCGTTCAGGCCGGACAGGGCGGCGATCCACAGCATGATCAACCCGGTTGTGGCCAGCATGATCAGGAAGGGGATCACATAAAGCCCGGCATAGAAATGCCAGCGCCATGCGATGAAATAGAAACGTGCGCCCGCATGCGGGGCGGCTTCGGACGGGATGGATTGCATCCGGCCAACTCCTTGACTTGATTTTCGATTGAGGGGCGAAGATCAGGTCAGCGCAGGCGGACCCCGCGCATAGACCCCGCGCGGATCATGCGCCGGGGCATAGGCAAACTGCGGCGGTGCAGAAGGGGGGGCTTGCGTCAGCAGCCGTGGCGGCGTGGCGGGGGTGGGGGCGTCGGCCAGCGCCACGATCCCGGCAGCCGCCGCCCAGTCGCAGGTGCCGGGGGCCTTGGCCGGCAGGTCCGACACCTCGCCCGTTGCGGGGTCGAACAGCACGTTCACCCGGCCATCGGTGGTGCACAGCACCATCACGATGCGGCCATCGGCCCCCTGCATCGGCATCGCCGCCGCAGGGATCAGCGCCAGCAACCCGAACGGCAGCAGCATCAGCACCAGGGCGATGCGGCGCAACAGAGCCATGGGGGGGCGGAGGCCGGTCATGCGGCTGCATAGCGGTGTCCGGCTTGCCCGGTCAAGCGTGACAAAACGCGCAAAGCCCATGCCGTTTTTTGCGCATCATGTCGTTTTTCTCTGCCAAAGGTCGGCCCGTCTTGCCCTCTTGCGCCTGCATCGGGCACATATGGGGCAAATCAAATCTGAGGTGTCCGCGATGAAAACCCATGTCAAAGCTCTGGTTGTCGGCGGGGGGGCTGTCGGCAACGGCATCGCCTATCATCTGGCCAAGGCCGGGTGGGACACCATGCTGGTGGAACGGGATGAACTGACCGCCGGGTCGACCTGGCATGCGGCGGGTCTGCTGCCCCTGTTCAACATGGGCTATGCCACCACCCATATCCACAAATACTCGGTCGATTTCTACAAATCGCTGGAGGCTGAAACCGGCCTGAACGCAGGCTTTGCCGTGGTCGGCAACCTGCGGATGGCGCAGCATCAGGCCCGGATGGACGAGTATATGCTCTATTCGTCGGTCGCTGAAACCGCCGGGGTGTATCACGAATTCCTGACCCCCGGCCAGATGAAGGACCGCTGGCCGCTGCTGCGCACCGATGATCTGGTGGGCGCGCTGTACCATCCGCAGGACGGCTACATCAACCCGGCCGACGTGACGCAGGCCATGGCCAAGGGCGCGCGCCAGCACGGGGCGACCATCGAGCGCAAGATTCAGGTCAACGGTTATCGCTGGACCGGCAGCGAATGGATCGTGTCCTGCGTGCGGATGGTCGAACAGGGCGGCAATCTGGTGGCCTCGGAGGACGTGTTCGAGATCCGCGCCGAACATGTGGTCACCGCCACCGGCAACCATGCGCAACGCACCGCGCGTCTGTTGGGCGTGAAAATCCCGGCCATTCCGGTGGAACACCAGTATATCGTGACCGAACCCGACCCGATGTTGGTCGAATATCGCAAGACCAACCCGGAACACCCGGTTCTGCGCGATGCCGATGCGAAATGGTATGTGCGCGAAGAACGCGGCGGCTGGATTCTTGGCCCCTATGAAAAGGGCGCCCCCGCCCGGTTTGAATATGACGTGCCCGCCAGCTTCCGCGCCGATCTGTTCCCGCTGGATCTGGAGCGGATCGAGGCCGAATACATGGCGATGATCCATCGCCTGCCGTCATCCGAAACCGTTGGTCTGAAAGACGATTTCAACGGCCCGATCTGTTATACTCCCGATGGCAACCCGCTGGTCGGCCCGGTGCCGGGCCTGCGCAACATGTGGCTGGCCGAAGGCTTCAGCTTTGGCATCACGGCGGCGGGCGGCACCGGGTATTACCTTGCCCAGATGATGGTGAACGGCGAGGCCGAGATCGACATGGCCAGCCTTGACCCGCGCCGCTATGGCAACTGGATCACCACCGAATATGCCGCGCGCAAGAACGAGGAATGCTACGACCACGTCTTCATCCTGCATCACCCCGATGAAGAACGCCCCGCCGCCCGGCCCCTGCGCACCGCCCCGGTCTATGACCGCCAGAAGGCGCTTGGCGCGCAGTTCGGGCAGGTGAACGGCTGGGAACGCCCGATCTATTACGGCCCTGTCGATGCGCCCGAGGATTTCGACCATGACGGGCGGTCGTTCCGCCGTGGCACCTGGTGGCCCCATGCGGTGGAGGAGGCCAAGGCCATCCGCGAAACGGCAGGTCTGATCGACGCCACCGCCTTTACCAAGCACATCGTGCGCGGGCCGGGGGCGACGGCGTTCCTTGACTGGTTCACCTGCAACGCCCTGCCCAAGGTTGGCCGCATCAACCTGACCTATGCGCTGACCCCCACCGGCACCACCCGCACAGAATATACCATCGTGCGCAATGGCGAGAACGACTATTACCTTGTGTCCGCCGGGGCCTGGACGGCCTATGACGGCGACTATCTGCGCAAATGCGCCGAGGACAAGGCCCCCGAGTTCGGCTATATCGAAGTGCATGACGTGACGACCCAATGGGGTGTCTTCGCCATTGCCGGTCCGAACAGCCGCAAGATTCTGGCCGAGCTGATCAAGGATGCCGACCCTGCAACCGCGCTGTCCAACAAGCGCTTTCCCTGGCTGTCGGCCCGCAAGATCGAACTGGGCATGTGCCCGGTCAATGCGATCCGCGTGGCCTATACGGGCGAGCTGGGCTGGGAATTGCACCACCCGATCGAGATGCAGCGCTATCTGTGGGACCAGCTTTTGAAGGCTGGCGAAAAGCACGGCATGAAGCTGGTTGGTGCCCGCGCGCAAAACTGGCTGCGGCAGGAAAAATCCTACCGCGCCTTCGGCAACGAGCTGGGCCGCGATGCGACCCCGCTGGAGGCCGCGTTGGACCGGTTTGTGGACCTGTCGAAGGATTTTCAGGGCAAACAGGCGATGCTGGACACCGGCATCCGGTCCAAATGCGTGACAGTGCTGATCGACGGCCCGTCGGACACCGATCCCTGGGGCAAGGAAGCCTTGCTGGTGGACGGCGTGAAGGTGGGCCGTCTGACCTCGGGCGGCTGGTCGGTGGCCTTTGGCAAGCAGATCGGCATGGGCTATGTCCGCCCCGATCTGGCCGAGGTGGGCACCAAGCTGAAGGTCAAGATGCTGCTGGCCGAATGGGACGCAGTGGTGGTCGAGGACAGCCCGTTCGATCCAAGCAACGCGCGTATCCGGGTGGATGGGTAGAGCAAGACGATCCTTCCTGCAACAGGCCCAGTTTTCCGGCGTGCCTTCTTGACATGCACGACGAGAGGGGAATGCCCGACCGCCGGGTGGGCAGACAACGGCAGTTCTACGCGGTTTATGGGTCAACTTCTCCCACAGTAGTTCTGCTGGTGACGTTGCAGAATGCCCGCCCGAGGGGGCGGTCGGGCATTGCCCGGCGCGCTACGCGCTTGATTCCGGGCTGAGGAAGGTGGTTCAGCGAAGGTTCATCGCGCTCTAATATTGTTGCCACCTCAGGGACCGGGGCCAGCCCCTCGCGCGAACGGTGAAAACCATTCGCGCATCCCTCGGGATATTTGGGCCAATGTGAAATTGATCACCCCTGCGGCGTCATCGCCTTGCGTTGTCTGGCGCGCTGGATCCCCAGCTTGCGTTCGCGCCAGATGATCAGGATGCCTGCGATCACCACCAAGGCCGCGCCCAGAAGCATCGTCCAGGTCGGCGCCTCGGCGAACACGAAATAGCCGATCAGCAGGGCAAAGATCATTGACGCATAATCGAAGGGGGCGACCAGCGACGCATCGGCCTCGCGGTAGCTGGAGGTCAGCAGGATCTGCCCGACCCCACCCAGTACCCCCGCGCCGATCAGCAACAAGGCCTCTGGCCCGGTGGGAATGACCCAGCCGAAGGGCAGGGTCGTCAGGGACAGGCCGGTGGCGGTCAGGGAAAAGTAGAACACGATGGCGGGGGTCTTTTCGGTCATCACCAGCTTGCGCACGAAGACCTGCGCCAGCGCGGCAAACACCGCGCCCCCCAGCACCACCATCGCGCCAAATGCCTCGGCATGGCCCACCTCGCCGTTCAGCAGGGTCAGGCGGGGGGTCAGCACGATCAGCACGCCGATCATGCCCAACACGACGCAGGAAATGCGGAAGGCGCGCACCTCCTCGCCCAGAAACATCGCGGCGAAGATCACGGTCAGCAGGGGTGCGGCGTAACCGATGGCGGTGACCTCGGGCAGCGGCAGATAGGCGAGGCCTGCAAATCCGAGGCCCATGGCAAGCGTGCCCATCAGCCCGCGCCAGACATGGCCGATGGGGCTGGCCACCTTCAGGCCCGAGGGCAATTCGCGCCGCAGCATAAGCCAGACCAGAATCACCGGGATCGCAAAGAACGACCGGAAGAACACCGCCTGCCCGGCGGGCACGTGCTGGGCGGTGGCCTTGATCATCGAGGCCATGACAATGAAGATCAGCACCGATCCGACCTTCAGGGCAATGCCGCGCAGCGGGCGCATGGGAAACCTCATCCGGGAATGCCCCTGTTGGATCATCCCGCGCGCGAGGGTGCAAGGGGAAAGGGTCTGGACGCCGCCGCCCCGCCGGGGTTTGGTGGGCCAGCATGCAGGAGAGCGCCGATGACCCTTTCAGACCGCATTGACCAGGGCCGTGGCCTGACCCCCGCCGATCTGGTGCTGAAGGGCGGGCGCGTCTTCGACCTGATCACCGGCGATCTGGTGCAAACCGATGTGGCGATCTGCGGCGATACCATCGTGGGGGTGTTTGGCGACTATGCGGGGGGGCGCGAGATTGATGTGGCGGGGCGCATTCTGGTGCCGGGGTTCATCGACACCCATCTGCATATCGAATCCTCGCTTGTCACCCCGCATGAATTTGACCGCTGCGTCACGCCTCGGGGCGTGACGACGGCGATCTGCGATCCGCACGAGATTGCCAATGTGCTTGGCCTGCCGGGGATTCATTACTTTCTGGAAAGCGCCGCGCAGACCCTGATGGACATTCGGGTGAACCTGTCGTCCTGCGTGCCGTCGACCCATATGGAAACCACCGGCGCGCGGCTGGAGGCGGCTGACTTGGTGCCACTGATGGACCACCCCGGCGTGATCGGGCTTGCGGAATTCATGAATTATCCCGGCGTGCTGATGAAAGACCCCGGCTGTCTGGCCAAGCTGGAGGCCTTTGCCGGGCGGCATATCGACGGGCATGCTCCCCTGCTGCGGGGGCTGGATCTGAACGGGTATATTGCTGCCGGGATACGGACGGAGCATGAGGCGACCAGTTACGACGAGGGGTTGGAGAAACTGCGCAAGGGGCTGCGGGTGCTGATCCGCGAAGGGTCGGTGTCCAAGGATCTGCACGCGCTGGCGGGGCTGTTGACCGAACGGTTCGCGCCCTATCTGTGCCTTTGCACCGATGACCGCAACCCGCTGGACATTGCCGAGCATGGGCATATCGACCACATGATCCGCACCGCGATTGCGCTTGGCGCGCAGCCGCTGGCGGTCTACCGCGCGGCGAGCCTGTCGGCGGCAGAGGCCTTCGGGCTGAAGGACCGCGGGCTGATCGCACCGGGCAAGCGGGCGGATATTGCGGTGATCGACAGCCTTGAGGGGTGTCATGCCAGCATGGTGCTGGCGGGTGGCCGGGTGGCGGACCGAGCGGCCTTCGCCGCCCGGCCCACCACCCGGCCTGTAGGGCGACACTCGGTGCAGGCACCGCGCGTCGCGGCCCGCGATTTCCGCACGGCCGATTTGACGAATGGGGGCAACAGGGTGGAGACGCCGGTGATCGGGATTCTGCCCGGCAAGATCATCACCGAACATCTGACCTTTGATATTGCCCCGGTCGATGGTGACAAGCGGCCCGATCTGGCCCGTGATCTGGTGAAGATCGCGGTGATCGAACGGCACGGGGTCAACGGCAACCGCGCGACCGGTTTCGTGCGCGGCTTCGGGTTGGCGCGCGGGGCGATAGCGTCGACCGTTTGCCACGACCATCACAACATCGCGGTAGTGGGGGTGGATTATGGCGACATGGCGCTGGCCGCCAACCGTTTGGGCGAGATCGAGGGCGGGTTTGTGGTGGTGGCGGGCGGGGTTGTGCTGGCGGAGCTGGCGCTGCCGGTGGCGGGGTTGATGAGCCTTGAGCCGTTCGAGGTTGTGCGCGACGCGCTGGTCGCTTTGCGGGCTGCGGCGCGCAGTTTGGGCGTGACGCTGGAGGAGCCGTTCCTGCAGCTTGCGTTCCTGTGCCTGCCGGTCATTCCGCATCTGAAGATCACCGATATGGGGATGGTCGATGTGGACAGGTTCGAGGTGATGCCTTGACCGGGGAAGCGCGCCGCGCGGGGATATTTGGGCCAGTGCGAAAGGGATAGTGGCATGTTGGCTTTGGTGACGGCGGGGACTTCGGCGATCGGGCGGCCGTTGGTGCTGGCGCTGATCGGCGCGGGCTATCGGGTGGGGTTCACGCATCTGGGGTCGGCGGCGGAGGCAGATGCGTTGTGCGGCGAGGCCGGGGGGCTGGCCTTGGGGATGGAGTGTGATGCGGGGGATGAGGCTCAGGTAGCGGCATTTCATGCAAGGGCTGCCGATTGGGCGGGGGCGGTGCCGTCTGCCCTGATCAACAATGCGGGGATACAGACCTGGTCGAGCCTGCTCGATCTGCGGGCGGATCAGTGGGACGCGGTGATGCGCACCAATCTGCGCGGCACGTTTCTGAACACTCAGGCTGCGGGGCGGGCGATGGTGGCGGCGGGCATCGGGGGGGCGATTGTCAACCTTGGGTCGGGGTGCAACAAACTGGCCTTCCCGAAACTGGTGGATTACACGGCGTCAAAAGGCGGGATCGAGCAGTTTACCAAGGCGGCGGCGGTGGAACTGGGGCCTCATGGCATTCGGGTCAACTGCGTGGCACCCGGCGCGATTGCCACGGCGCGCACCGCTGCCGAGGCCGGGAATTATGCGGCCACATGGGCCGCTGTGACCCCCCTGCGCCGGGTGGGGGTGCCTGCCGACATCACCGGGCCGATCCTGTTCCTGCTGTCAGAGGCCGCGGGTTTTGTCACCGGGCAGACGCTGTGGGTTGACGGCGGGGCGTTCAGTCAGGCCAACTGGCCCTACCCAACCTGAGGACCACGATGCGTACCTTGCTTTGTTTTGGCGACAGCAACACCCATGGCACCATGCCGATGCCCGACCTTGATTTTACCGGGCGCTTTGACCGGGACGAACGCTGGACCGGGCGGCTGGCGCGGTTGCTGCCCGATTGGGAGGTGATCTCCGAGGGCCAGCCGGGGCGGACCACCGTGCATGACGACCCGGTGGAAGGCCCGCATCGCAACGGGTTGACCGTGCTGCCCGCGCTGCTGGAATCGCACAGGCCGGTGGATGTGGTGCTGATCATGCTGGGCACCAATGACCTGAAACCCCGCTTTGCGATGAATGCAGGCGATATTGCCCTGTCGCTGGACCGCTTGATTGCCGTGGTGCGCGGCAGCGGGGCAGGGCCGGCTGGCGCGGCCCCGGCCATCCTGATCGCCGCACCGCCGCCGATTGTCGAGGTCGGCTGTCTGGCGGAAATGTTTGAAGGCGGGGCTTTGAGGTCGCAGGGGCTGGCGGTGCGGATGCAGGCGGTGGCGGCGCGGCAGGGCGTGGCGTTTCTGGACATCGGGCCGCTGGTGCAGGTGTCGGTCGTGGATGGCATCCACTATGACGCCAGTGCCAACCCGGTGCTGGCCGAGGCCTTTGCCCAGGCCATCCACCATCACTTTCCATGATTAGGTTTTTCCTAATCACAGATGCGTAAGTCATTTCTTTTTACCAAAGCAAGGATAGTGCAATCCTTGGCGCAAGGCACAGGCGATTCCGCCTGCCGCACCAAAGGGGGCATGACATGGCGATTGAACAGACCGACGTGTTGATCGTAGGCGGCGGTCAGGCCGGCATCGCCACCAGCGAACATCTGTTGCGGGCAGGCGTGCCGCATCTGGTGCTGGAACGCGGGCGCATCGCCGAGCGCTGGCGGTCGGGGCGGTGGGATTCGCTGGTGGCCAATGGTCCTGCCTGGCATGACCGGTTCCCGACGCGGGATTTCGCGGGTGACCCGGACGCCTTTGTCGGCAAGGAGGGCGTGGCCGATTACTTCGCCGCCCACGCCGGGGCCATCGGATCGCCGGTGCGGACCGGGGTCGAGGTGCAATCGGTGCGCAGGCTGGACGGTCGCCCCGGTTTCCGGGTGGAAACCTCGCAAGGGGTGATCGAGGCCCGGCAGATCGTCGCCGCCACCGGGGCGTTTCAGCGCCCGGTGATGCCGGGGCTGGTGCCGGAAACCGACGGCCTGATGCAGATTCATTCCGCCGCCTACCGCAACCCCGCGCAACTGCCAACGGGCGCGGTGCTGGTGGTGGGGGCCGGATCGTCGGGCGCGCAGATCGCGGATGAACTGCGCCAGTCGGGGCGCCGGGTGTTCCTGTCCGTCGGTCCGCATGGCCGCCCGCCGCGCGCCTACCGGGGCCGCGATTTCTGCTGGTGGCTGGGCGTGCTGAACAAATGGGACATCGAGGCCCCGCCCTGCACAGACCATGTGACCATCGCCGTCAGCGGCGCGGATGGCGGCAAGACCATCGACTTTCGCCGTCTGGCGGCCGAGGGGATGCAGCTTGTGGGCCGGACGCAAAGCCATGAAAGCGGCGTGCTGAACTTTGCCCCCGATCTTGCCACCAACATCCGGCGCGGCGATGCCGATTACCTGTCGGTGCTGGAGGAGGCTGACGCCTTTGCCGCCCGCAACGGGCTGGACCTGCCGCCCGAGCCGGAGGCCAGGATCATCCTGCCCGATCCGCCCTGCATGACCGATCCGCGCCTGTCGCTGGACCTTGCGGCCGAGGGCGTGACCTCGATCATCTGGGCCACGGGCTATGCGCAGGATTATTCCTGGTTGCAGGTCGATGCCTTTGACGAAAACGGCCGCCCCCGGCATCAGCGCGGCGTGTCGTCTGAACCCGGCGTCTATTTCATGGGCCTGCCCTGGCAATCGCGCCGGGGGTCGGCCTTCATCTGGGGCTGCTGGCATGATGCGAAATTCGTGGTCGATCACATCTGCAAACTGCGCGGGTATCTGGCGTATCAGCCCAAACCCGAAGTGATAGCCGGGGCCGCCTGAAACCCCGGCCTTTACAACGCCCCGATCCATGGCACGATAAACCCTTCAACAGCGGAGCAGCCCATGACCAGCCACGATCCCGCCCAGATGGTTCCTGAAAGCCAGACGGCTCTTGAGGAATTGCGCGCCAATGTCGCCGTGCCGTTCAACGCGGCGCGCGCGATGCCGAAATCGGTCTATACCTCGCCCGACTTTGCCGACGCGGAATTGCAGCATATCTTTGCCAAGGACTGGCTCTGTGCCGGGCGGGCCGAGGCGCTGCCGAACCCCGGCGATTATCTGACCATGCAGATCGCGGGCGAACCCATCATCATCCTGCGCGACCGCGAAGGCGCGCTGCGCGGCATGTCCAACGTCTGCCGCCACCGGATGTCCACCCTGCTGGAAGGGCGCGGCAATGTGCGGTCGATCGTCTGCCCCTATCATGCCTGGACCTATAACCTTGACGGCACCCTGCGCGGCGCCCCTGCGATGACGCTGAACGAGACGTTCTGCAAGGACCAGATCGCGCTGCCGAACATCCGGGTGGAAAACTGGCTGGGCTGGATCATGGTCACGCTGAACCCCGATGCCCCCGACCCTGCGGCGCAACTCAAGGACGTGGAAAACCTCGTCGGCTATCTGGACATGGCCAGCTACCGCGAGACGTTCCGCGAGGAGTTTCGCTGGGCCACCAACTGGAAGGTGCTGGCCGAGAATTTCATGGAAAGCTATCACCTGCCGGTCTGCCATTCCGGCACCATCGGCGGGTCGGTGGACCTGCTGAAGATGACCTGCCCGGAAGGGTTCCCGTCCTTCAACTATCACTACATCCTGAAGAACGACACCATCCCGCTGTCGCTGGCGCATCCGTCGAACACCACGCTGCAAGGGGACGAACGCCGCATCACCTGGCTGCTGTCGATCTACCCCGCGCTGCTGATCACGCTGACGCCGGGGTATTTCTGGTATCTGTGCCTGACCCCCGATGGCCCCGGCCATGTCAACGTGCTGTACGGTGGCGGGATGAGCGCGGACTGGTGCGCCGACCCGCAGGCCGAGCATCACCTGTCCACTATCAAGGCGCTGCTCGACGATGTGAACATCGAGGACAAGGGCTGTGTGGAAAAGGTCTATCAGGGCCTCTGCGCCAACCTGTCGTCGCCCGGTGCGCTCAGCCATCTGGAGCGCCCGAATTTTGAATTCGCCCAATACATCGCCAGCCGGATGCCCTGACGGGCGCCTGCTGCCAAACCAACGCCCGAAGGACGCCAAATGGCCCATACCCGCCACCGCAAGTTCAACACACGCGACACCTACCCCGAACAGAAGCTGGACAATGATCTGGCCCAAGCCGTGGTGGCCCGTGGCACCATGATCTTTTTGCGCGGCCAGTGCCCGCAAGACCTTGATACCGCAGCCAATATCAACAGCCACGATCCGGTGGAGCAAACCCACAAGGTGATGCAGAACATCCGCCAACTGGTCGAGGAATGCGGCGGCAGGATGGAACATGTGACCAAACTGGTGGTCTACCTGACCGACGTGCGCCACCGCGAGGCCGTCTACCGCACCATGGGCGAATACATCAAAGGCGTGCATCCGGTGTGCACCGGGCTGACCGTGGTGGCCCTTGCCCGCCCGGATTGGCTGGTGGAAATCGACGCGACTGCCGTGATCCCGGATTGATCTTTGCCAACCGCCGGGGGTTTCACACCCCCGGACCCCCGTGGGATATTTGGGCCAGCATGAAAGCCAGCCAATTCACATTGGTACAAATATCCTCTGGGGGTCCGGGGGGCGAAGCGCCCCCGGCGCGTTCAACGAAAGCCTACCTATGACATTCTCGCTGCTTGCCCGCTGCCCCGACACTGGCCGTTTCGGCATGGTGATCGCCTCGTCCTCGCCTGCCGTCGCTGCCCGTTGTGCCCATGCGCGGGCGGGGGTGGGGGTGGCGGCGAGCCAGAACATCACCGATCCGGGGCTGGGGGCGGCGCTGCTGGATGCCATGGCGGCGGGGGCGGGGGCAGAGGCCGCGATGGCGCAGGTGGTGGCTGCGGCCCCCTTCATCGCCTATCGCCAGTTGATGGTGGTGGATCACAACGGCGAGGTGGCGTTTCATTCCGGCCCCCGCACGCTTGGGGTCTGGGGCTGGGCCAAGGGGCCGGGGGTGATTGCGGGGGGCAATCTGCTGGCGCAGGACGGCGTGCCTGCCGCCATGGTCGCGGGGTTTCAGGCGGCATCCGGCGATCTGGGCGACCGTCTGATTGCCGCGTTGATCGCTGGGGCTGCGGCGGGGGGCGAGGCCGGGCCGGTGCATTCGGCGGGGCTGTTGATGGTAGACCGTGAAAGCTGGCCCGTGGCCGAGTTGCGCTGCGACTGGGCCGATGACGCGCGGCCCATCGAGGCGGTCGCGCGGGCGTGGGCGGTCTATGCCCCGCAGATGCCCGCCTATATCCAGCGCGCCCGCGATCCGCGTGAGGCCCCCAGCTATGGTGTTCCGGGGGATCAATAGCCGCATTGGCAAGCCCGCCGCCCGAGGGTAGCCTTGCCCCATGCCGTTGCGTTTCACCCTGCGCCAGTTGGAATACCTTGTCGCTGTCGGCGATGCGGGGTCGATCCAGCTTGCCGCCGAGCGGGTCAATGTCTCCTCGCCATCGATTTCCGCGGCTGTCGCACAGGTGGAACAGGAGTTCGGGTTGCAGATGTTCGTCCGCCGCCATGCGCAGGGCCTGTCGCTGACCAGCGGCGGGCGGCGCTTTGTCGAGGAGGCGCGCGGCGTGCTGGCCGCCGCAGGCCGGCTGAACGATCTGGCCAATGACATCACCGGCAAGGTGCGCGGGCCGCTGTCCATCGGCTGTCTTCTGACCTTTGCCCAAGTGATCCTGCCGCAGGTCCGCCGCAGCTTTGCCGACCGTTACCCCGATGTGGATGTACGCCAGTATGAACGCGACCAGGCCGGGATATTTGATGGCCTGAGGCAGGCGCATCTGGATGTGGCGCTGACCTATGATCTTGATATTCCTGCCGATCTCGAATTCATCCCCCTGCTGTCGCTGCCCCCTTACGCCGTGCTGTATGCCGGACACCCCTTGGCAGGCAGCACGGCGGTCACGCCGCAGGATCTGGCCCCGCATCCGATGATCCTGCTGGATCTGCCGTTTTCCACCGACTATTTCATGGGGGTGTTTACTGCCCATGGCCTGCGCCCCCGCATAGTGGAGCGCACCCGCGACATGGGGGTGATGCGGTCGATGGTGGCCAACGGCTTTGGCTATTCCATCGCCAATATCCGCCCCGCCAGCGATATGGCCCCAGACGGGCGGCAGTTGCAGTTCGTGCCGCTGGTCGGCCCTGCACCCTTGAACCTTGGGCTGGTGCTGGCTGAAGGCGGGCGGTCGTCGCAGACCATCCGCGCCTTTCTGGACCATTGCGGCGAGGTGGTGACGGATGCCACCCTGCCCGGCCTGACGATAGCTGCCCCCGAGGACGGACCATGACCCAGGCCCTGATCATCGCCCATGGGCAACCGTCCGACCCTGCCCCTGCCGAGGCCGACCTTGCCGCCCTGGCTGTCAGGGTTGCCGCGCATCTGCCGGGCTGGACGGTTGGGTCGGCGACCCTGGCGGATGAGGCCAGCCTGACACGGGCGGTTGCGGGGGGCGGTGTGGTGTTCCCGCTGTTCATGGCGGGGGGGTGGTTCACCCGCATCCACCTGCCGTCCCGGCTGAAGGGCGCAGGTGCCGATATGGCGCGCTGGCAGGTGCTGGAACCCTTGGGCTGCGCCCCCGCCCTGCATGATCTGGCGAAGGCGCTGGTGGCCGAGGCGGTGGCGGCGCAGGGGTGGGACGTGGCCGACACCAGCCTGATCCTTGCCGCCCACGGGTCTGGCCGCAGCCCGGTGCCGTCCGATATTGCGCGGCATGTGCTGGGCGGCATCACCGCCGCGCTGCCGCTGATGCGGGCCGAGGTGGCGTTCATCGACCAGGCGCCGCAACTGATCCACACCGGCGGCTTTGGCCCGCGCAGCCTGTGCCTGCCGTATTTTGCGGCCGGAGGCGGGCATGTGACCGAGGACATTCCACAGGCCCTGGTCGCGTCAGGCTTTGGCGGAACGCTGCTGCCACCGGTAGGGGCAGACCCCCGCATCCCCGCGCTGATCGCGCAGGCCATTGTGGCAGGTCAGCCTGTCTGCACGCAGGAGTGTCGCTGGCGCGCAGCTTAGCGCAGGATGACCCTTCATGGAACCGGCCATGTGTTCCGGTCTGCCTTTAATCCAGCGCGACGAGAGGGCATTGCCCGACCGCCGGGTGGGCAAGCAACGCAAGTTCTACGCGGTTTATGGCTCAACACATCCTACGGAATTTCTGCTGGTGACGTTGCAGAATGCCCGCCCGTGGGGGCGGTCGGGCATTGCCCGGCGCGCTTCGCGCTTGTTTCCGGGCAGAAGAAGGTCGGTTCAGCGAGGGTTCATCCCGCCTTGGAACCGCCGCGTGACGGAGTTTTCGACGGATCCGTGACGATTTCTTCAATGAAATCGCATCGTTGAGCATTTGGCAAGGGCAACCAACGCAGCCTAAACCGTGTGCAGGTACAGGTCGAAATCCACCTCGGACACCGTGCGCGCCACGCGGGCGTATTCTGCCGCCTTGATGGCTATGAAGGTGCGGTGCATGTCCGCGCCAAGCGCTTCTTTCAGGAAGGCCGACCCCCGCGCCGCCTCGATCGCCCCGCGCCAGTCAACCGGGATCGGCGGCGCATCCTGTGCGCCGTCATAGCCGTTGCCGGTGGTTTCCGGTCCGGGATCGATCCTGCCTGCCAGCCCGTGGCGGATGCCCGCCAGCACGGTTGCCGCCACAAGATAGGGCTGCGCGTCCACCCCTGCCGGGCGATGTTCGATCCGCCGCGCCCGAATATCGCCGGCCGGGATGCGCAGGGCGACGGACCGGTTGTTCACCCCCCATGTCGGGCTGACCGGGGCATAGGAATTGGACGCAAACCGCCGCCAGGAATTGGCATGCGGGGCGAAGATCAGCATGGATTCCCCCATCGTGGCGCGCAGGCCCCCGATGGCGTGCAACAGCGTGGGGTTCCACGCGCCCTCCACCGGTTCGACGAACACATTGGCCCCCGCATCGTCCAGCATCGAGACGTGGAAATGCATCCCCGACCCGGCATAATCCTCGTTCGGTTTGGCCATGAAACAGGCCGTCACCCCGTGCTGGCGGGCGTGATAACGCACCATGCGTTTCAGGCGTAAAAGGTCATCCGCCGCCTGCATCACATCCGTCCGGTAATGCAGGGTCAGTTCATACTGGCCGGGGGCAAATTCGGAAATCAGGGTTTCGGCCTTGATGCCCGCAAGGGCCGCATCGGCGTAGACATCGTTGAACAGCGGCAACATGCCGTGCAGTTGATCGACCGAGTAGACATCGGTCTTGCGGTTGGCGCGGCCATCCAGCACGTCGCGCGCGGGGACCATCTTGCCATTGGCATCGCGCTGATTTTCCAGCAGGAAAAATTCCAGCTCGAACGCGCCCGCCGGGTGCAGGCCTTCGGCCGCCAGCGCCAGAACCTGCGCATGCAGGGCGTGGCGGGGGTCGCAGGTCAGGGGCGCGCCTTCCAGATCGTAAACGGTCATCAGCACTTCGCCGCGCGGTGGTTTGCTGCCAAAGATCGGGCGCAGGCTGCCGGGAATGGGCCAGGCGCGGCGGTCGCCGTCGCCCTCATCCCAGATCAGGCCGGTTTCATGCACATCCTCGCCACAGATGTCGAGGCCCAGAATCGAGATCGGCAGATGCCGCCCGCCCTTGAAGAACGACAGCAGTTCATGCCGGCGGATGATCTTGCCGCGCCCGATGCCATTGGCGTCGTGCAGCACGATGTCGAAGGCCTCGATCTCGGGGTGGGCGTCGAGGAAGGCTTCGGCTTCGGAAACGGTAGAACCAGAGGGGCTGATCATGCGGGATACTCAGGTGAAAAGGGCGGAAAGGGTTTCGTCAAACGCGGCGATCAGGGCGTTGATCTGGCGCTTTTTGGTGGCGGGGCTGACCAGCATCATGTTGTGGAACGGCGCGATCAGGCAACCGCGGTTCAGCAGGCTGGTGTGGATGGCGGCCTCCAGCGCAGGCTGGTGGGCGAGGGCGGCCTCGGCCCCGTTGCGCAGGGGGCCGGGGGCGCAGATGAATTCGACCCGCGCCCCGACACGCACCACATGCCAGGGCGCGTTGTGGCGGGTGATGGCCTCGGCTAGGCCAGCCTCCAGCCGTGCCGCGCCCTTTTCCATATGGGCGTAGGCATCCGCCGTCATCACCTCGGCCAGCGTCGCGCGCAGGCAGGCGAATTGCATCGGGTTGCCCGACAGGGTGGTGCCCATGCCGGAATGGCCGCTTGGCCGTGTCGCGTCAAAGGCGGCAAAGCGGGTGGCGATGGCATCGGTCATGCCCCAGACGGCCGTGGGCATGCCGCCTGCCACGCATTTGCCCGCGATGAACATGTCGGGTGTCAGGCCGTGGCTGCGGGTATAGCCGCCAAGGCCGGTGGAAATGGTGTGGGTTTCATCGATCATCAGAACCGCGCCATACCGGGTGGCAAGGGCGCGCAGGCCGTCATGGAAACCGGGGGCGGGCAGCACCATGCAGGAATTGGTCATCACGGGTTCGGTCAGGATTGCGGCCACATCGCCCTGCGCCAGGGCCGCCTCGACCCCGCCCAGATCGTTGAACTCGCACACCACAGCGCCCCGTGACAGATCCTGCACCTGCCCCACTAGACCGGGGCGGTTGACCGTTGTCCCACCGTCCAGCGTGACCATCGCGTCATCCACCGTGCCGTGGTAGCAGCCGTTGAACACCAGCACCTTCGGCCGCCCCGTCACCGCCCGCGCCACCCGCAGGGCAAAGCGGTTGGCATCGGTGGCGGTGGTGGCGATCTGCCATTTGAACGCGCCGAACACCCCGCACAGCAACTGCCCCGCCGCCAAGGCATCCTGCGTCGGCAGCATGTAGGTCAGCCCTTGCCGCGCCTGCGCCCGGATCGCGCGGGCCACCGGTTTGGGCGAATGGCCGAACATCGACCCGGTGTCGCCAAGGCAGAAATCGTCGATGCCATAGCCGTCGATGTCGGTCAGCCGCGCGCCGCGCGCATGGGCCACCAGCGGCAGATGCGGCATCGGCCAGTCTGCCATCCAGTGCATCGGCACCCCGCCAAGATAGGCCCCGGACCCCGCCGCCATCGCGGCCAGTGACCGCGGGCGGCTGGCGATGAACCGCGCAGCCTCGCGCCGGGCAAGGGCGGTCAGGCGGTCGGGTGATACGCCCGCAATCAGGGGAGTGGTCTTTCGCGGCATGGCCTGACCTTTGCAAGGAACGCATCAGGCATAGCGGATAATTTGATCAAATGGAAGTGACCTGCCTTCAACACCCGTGCCGGGGCCGCAGCACAAGGTGCACACGGCCAGATTGTCGCCTTTGCACAAGGCCGCAACCCGCGCTGGAAAGGCCGTCTGCCGTTCACTCCAAACGGCTGTTGTTCACTCCAAACCGCGCGCAGGTGGATTGAGTTTTGCTCGAATTGGCCGGAACTGGAGGTTCGATGTTCGCATACCCGCCTTCGAACCCCTGTGGGGACGGGCCGCCAGAAGGCCAAGTGTGCAGCGTCGTGGCTTAGCAATCAATGCCCGGCGCATCGGGCGTTTCAACTGAATGAGAGTTCATCATGCCCCCGTTAGATCAAGCCTCTGAAACGCATACCACGTCCTACACTTCCGGGCTTTTTGGCGCCGGTAGCCCCACCTACTGGTCTTATTCCTTTGACGACTGGAATTTTGAAAGCGCCGCCGACGCTGACTTTTCCTATGACTATGGCAATCAGGATGACGACTATCTGACCGCCAGTCTTGATTTCCAGGCCTCGTATGACATGGCGTTCGGCATCACCGGCGAAGCGCGGGTCGACCTTGGCAGCATTGAAACCGAAGTCGCGGTGACCTCCAACGCGGTCGCGATCAACGGTGGCATCTCGACGGCAGACGCCGAAATTGAAACAACCGTTGCTGTGGCCTCGCCCGATCCGGAACAAACCTATATCGACATCGACCTGATCGCGCGGCTTGATGCGTCGATCTATGCGAATGCGAACTTCTGGGCCTATGGGATCGGGTCAACCGATCTGACACTGATCGACGAGGCGGTCAGCTTTGACCTTGGCGGTGATCTGATCGACCTCACCTTGCAGGACGTGCTGGACTCGCTGGATGCGCGCAAGCTGTTTGAGGTCGATCTGGGCTTTGGCGCCTTGCAGTTCGGCTTTCCCGTCTTTGAATACGAAGACGCCGTGCTGAACGACGACGGCAGCACCGTGGTCACCGGGGCGACAGAGGCGTTTCTGAACGTCGAAATCGATCTGGACACATTCTTGCCGGTCCCGCCGTTGGGCTTTGAATTCGAAGAAGAAATCCTCGACGTGATCTTCGCAAAGGCCGAGGTCGGGATTTTCGACGCCAAGCTGAATGTCGGCCTGTCGTTCGAGCAAGAGATCACCTTTACCCCCGAAACCTCGGTTACCCTGGTGTCGGACGGCGGCGAGACTTTGGCCGGTGGTCTGGGCGAAGACTATCTGTTCGAGGAAGGCCAGCAAGAAGGCGAAGGGTCCTTTACCGTCACCGCGACCTACGACGCCGACACGACCGTCAACCTGATCACCTCGCTGGTGACCGGAGCCGCGGTGGACTGGAAGCTGTTCTATGCCGAGTTCGGGCTGACGATCGATATTCCGCTGGTCTATGACAACTTCGACGATCCGATCGCCTTCGAGTTTACCCTGGCCGATGGCTCGATCGACCTCGGGCTTGATTTCTCGTTCGAGATCGCCAACACGAGCTGGGTGATCGACGGCGAAAGCTGGACCGAGGTTTACACCGTCACCTATGAAAACGATGTGACCGTGGCTTCGGGCGCCAATTTTGCCATGACCACCAATCAGACCCATGGCCGTGGCAACAACCGCGCCAATGAAATCACCGGCAGCGGGGCCGCAAATACCATCGTGGGCCGCGGCGGCGACGATGCGCTGTTCGGCGCTGATGGCAATGACCGTCTGCGCGGCGATGCCGGGACCGATGTGCTGAACGGCGGCGAGGGGTCGGATTTCGCGATCTACGGCACGTCGACCCAAGGGCTTGTGGTCGATCTGTCGAATGTCTCGCACAACACCGGCGATGCGGCGACCGATACGCTGGTGTCGATCGAGAACATCATCGGGTCGGCCTTCAACGACACGTTGGTCGGCGATGACGGCGACAACATCCTGCTTGGCGCGGGCGGCGTCAACGTGCTGGTCGGCGGTCTGGGCGATGATACCTATGACTGGGATTATGACTATGCGCTGTCCACTGGCGATATGCTGTTCGAGAACGCGGGTGAAGGCACCGACACGGTGATCCTGAACGAAGTCTATGCGCTCGAGCTGTGGGACAACTTTGAAAACATCCGCGTCGGGGCAAATTACAACCTGTCGCAGACCATTCTGGGCAACTCGGTCGCCAACGTCATTGTCGGCAACACAAACAGCAACGCGCTGGATGGCCGTGCCGGTGACGACTCGTTGCGCGGTGCTGCGGGCAACGACAACCTGTATGGCGGCGAAGGCAATGACGATCTGCGCGGCGGTGTCGGCGACGACTATCTGGTCGGCGGCGCAGGTACGGACATTCTGGTCGGGGGTGTCGGCAGAGACAGCTTCATGTTCCGCGCGTCCGATTCCACACCGGCCGACCCGGACATCATCGCGGATTTCGACGCCAGCCAGTCGGAATCCATCATCCTGAGCGTCAGCGATTTCTCTTACTTCAGCGCGGGTGCCGCGGCGTTTTCGGGAATCGTGGGTGAATTGATCACGGTGATCGACGGGGCGAATTCGTTCCTGCGCGGTGACACCAACGGCGACCTCGTGACCGATTTCGAGGTGCAGGTGTTGAACCACCATGTGGTGTTCGCGGACTTCTTCTTTACGTCCTGAACCGTCCAGCCATAGTTGTTAACGAGTGACCCAAGGATACGCGCCCTCTGATCAGAGGGCGCGTATTTCTATCAGGCGCGGGCCATCACAGGGCGCGCGCAAGGCGGCGATCAGGGCCTCGGGGTCTTGCGGCACTGACGCGAACGGCAGATCGCAGGCGGCGGCGAAGGGTGCCATCTTCAGGGGGCTGGGCGTGCAGCCGACCACTTCGGTATCTGCCCCCACCATCGCCTCGGCGATTTCGCGAAAGCCTGCGTTGTTCCAGACAAGGAAGGTTATCGGCAAATTCTCATCCCGTGCCGTGCGCAGTTCGCCGGGACTGAACTGCAACCCGCCATCGCCGATCAGGCAGACCACCGGCACGCCCGGCGCGGCAACCGCCGCCCCGACCGCCGCCCCCGGACCATAGCCCAAAGCGCCATAGCCGGTGGCCGCGTTGAACCAGCCATCCGGGCGGTCGTGGCCGTGGTACAGGTTCCCGGCATAGACCGGCTGGGTGCTGTCACCCACCACAATCGCCCCCGGCATCGCGGTTTGCAGGGCTGTCAGCATCGCCATCTGTGCCGCCATTGCCGGGTGCAGGCCTGCGGTTTCGGCCCGGGCCGCATCGCGGGTGGTCGCGGCCCGCACAGCGCCATCGGTTTGGCGAGCGGCAAGCTGCGGCAGCAGCGCCGCGATGAAGGCCCCGGTGTCGGCCTGCACCGGCAGCCCTGCCGGGTGGCGGGCCAGTTGGTCGGCGCAGACATCGACGCGGATCATCCCCGACAGGTCGGGCAACCCGCCGCGCACATACATGTCGTAATCGGTCGGGCCAAACTCGGTGCCTATCGCCAGCACCTGATCCGCCCCCGCCATCAGCGCGCGGGTGGCATCCAGACTGGGCGAAGCGGGCACCACCAGCGGGTGGCCCGTCAGCGCGCCGCGCGCGTTGACGGTCTGGATCACCGGGGCGTCCAGCGCTTCGGCCAGCCGTTGCAGCAGCGCCGACTGCCCGCGCGCGCCCCCGCCTGCAAGGATCACCACGCGGGACGCGGCGTTCAGCAGGGCGGCGGCCCCGGTGATCGCCGCATCCTCGGGGGCAGGGCGCATGGCCGCAACAGGGGGGGGCAGGGGCGGGCAGTCCAGCCCCATCACATCGGTCGGCACCTCTATATGCACCGGCCCCGGCCGTCCGGTCGCCATCGCGGCAAAGGCGCGGTCCAGTATGGGGCCAAGCGCGGACGCGTCCGTCACCTGCCAGGTCGGGCACAGGGCGCGCAGCATGGCCGCCTGATCGGGCAATTCGTGCAGCAATCCCAGCCCCTTGCCCAAGGACGCCCGCCGGTTCACGCCTGATATGACCAGCATCGGCACCGAATCCGCCTTGGCCTGCGCCATCGCGGTCAGCGTGTTGGTCAGCCCCGGCCCGGTGATCACGAAGGCCACGCCGGGCTTGCCCGACACGCGGGCATAGCCATCGGCCATGAAGCCCGCGCCCTGTTCGTGGCGCGGCGTCACATGGCGCAAGGCCTCGCCCGCAAGGCCCCGGTACAGCTCGATCGTATGCACGCCGGGGATGCCGAACACCACATCCACGCCCCGCGCCACCAGCCCTTCGACCAGCCGCATCCCCACTGTTGCCATCGCCTATCCCCCCACTGTCACGGCATGGGCCGCGATGCGCGCGCAAGCCTGCGCAATCAGATCATCGGGTTGCGTCAGGCTGAGCCGCAGCCACCCCGCCAGCCCCGCCCCGAAACTTTCGCCCGGCATCACGGCCACGCCTTGGGCGTCCAGCAGCCCGTTGGCAAACTCGACACCCGACAGCCCGGTCGCGCGCACATCGACCAGCCCGAACATGCCCGCCTGCGGCTGGTTCGCCCGCAGCCCGGCCACCCCGTCCAGCAGCCGGTGCAACATCGCCGCCCGCGCCGAAAATCGGGCCACCATGCCGGATGCGACGGCAGAGGGGGTGGAAACGGCCAGCGTGGTCATGTCGGCGATGAAGGGCTGGTTGCCGAACAGCATGGTTTCCGACAGGGGCAGCAACCGTCGAATGAACTCGGCAGGCCCCACGCACCACCCCGACCGGAACCCCGGTGCCGCGTGGGATTTCGAGATCGACGAGGCCACGATCACCCGGTCGGCCAAGGCAGGGTCAGACAGGGGCGAGGCGAAGCTGACCCCCGGAAACACCAGATCCTCATACACCTCATCCGCCACGATCCACAGATCATGCTGCACCGCCAAGGCCCCAAGCGCGGCAAGGTCGGCGGGGGTCAGCACCGCCCCTGTGGGGTTGTGCGGCGAGTTCAGGAACAGCACCTTGCTGCGCGGGGTGATCCTTGCGGCAACATCGGCGGCCTGCATGCGGAACCCGTGTTCGGGGCGCAGCGGCACCGGCACCATGCTGGCGCCGGTTGCCACGATCACGCCTTCATAGGTCGCGTACATCGGGTCGCCCACCAGCACCTCGTCCCCCGTCTGCGCCAGCGCCATCATCACGGCGTAAAGCGTGGTCTGGGTGCCCGGAAAACACATCACCTGATCGGTGCCGATTTCCCGGCCCCGGCGCGCGGTATAGCGCGCGGCCAGCGCCGCCAGCAGCCGAGGCTCGCCCTGCCCGTTGCTGTAGCCGGTGCGCCCCTGCCGCATCGCGGCGCAGGCGGCGTCCAGCAGGGCGGCGGGCGTGGGCACATCGGGTTCGCCGATCGTCAGTTCGATCACCGCATCGCCTGCGGCTTTCATCGCGCGGGCGCGGGCGTGGATTTCCCACTTGGCCCCGCCCAGATCGGCAAGGCGGGTGGTCAGGCTGGCATAGGTCATTCCATCGTCTCGTCAAAGGGGGCGGCGGGGTCCGCATCCGGTTTCGGGTCGTCCAAAGGCAGGTTCAGCGCAATCGCGGCATGGGCCAGCAGATCGACCCCCAGCATCGCCCCCACCGACCGCAGCGCGATGCGGGGCAATTCATCCGGGCCGAAGGCATGCGGAATCACCGACCCTTCCAGCCACAGCCCATCGATCACCGCGTTGCAGGCAATGGCATCGCTGCGCAATTGCGCCGACATGGCAGGCCGGTCCAGCGCCGCGATCAGTCCTTGCAGCGTGTCGCGGTAGCCCAGATAGCCGGCTTCATGGGCCTCCAGCAGGGCGGCGTCCTGCTGCACCGAATGCAGGAACCCGGCCCACAGCCCCACACGGTCAAAGGCCATCACCGGCGGGCGCAGCGAGGCCGCCACGAACACCGCCAGCCGCAGTTCGGCGTCATCGCCCACGGTGTCCAGCACGGCGGTATTGGCATGGGTCATGCCGTCCATCAGCGCCAGATAGGCCGCGCGGGTCAGATCGTCCTTGGTCTGGAAGTAATGCCGGATCAGCCCCGCCGTCACTCCGGCCCGTGCCGCAATCGCCCGCACTGTGGCCGCCTGCGGCCCGCCTTCGGCGACCAGCGACTGCGCCGCCGCGATCAGCGCCTCGCGCCGCTTTTCTTCAGGCTCGCGCCGAAAGCTGCGGCGTTCGTCGGTCATCGGCTGGCTCCGCATTTATACAGTTGCATAATTGGGCGGACGGGACGCCATCAGCAACACAGAATGCGGCAATTTCATGTCTCAATCAGACCAAACATCCTTGTGGATGATCACATCTGCCTGCGGATAGGCGGCAAGGATGGCGCGGCGCAGGCTGGCGCCGATGCCATGGGCCACCCGCAGGGGCAGGTCGCCGTCCAGCTCGATATGGATATGCACGAAGACGCGGCTGCCTGCGGTGCGGGTTTTCAGGTCGTGAAAGCCGCGCACACCGGGCCAGGTGCGGGCGATATTGGCGATCCCCTCGATCACCGCAGGGTCGGCGCGGCGGTCCATCAGGGCATCGAACGCGCCCTTGCCGATGCGCAGCGCGCCAAGCGCCAGCATCAGCGCCGCGCCCAGGGCCACCACCCCGTCGATCGACGCCAGCCCGTATTGCTGCGCCGCCCACAGCGACAGGATCGCGCCGATGTTGGGCAGAAGGTCACCCAGATAATGCAGCCGGTCGGCGGCCACCACCCGGCTGCCGGTGCGTCTGGCCACCCGGCCCTGCCAGATCACCAGCCCAAGCGTCAGCAGGATCGACACCGCCATCACCCCCATGCCCCGGCCTTCGGCCATGATGGTGGCGGGCACCGGCGACAGCAGGCGCAGCACCGCCGCCGTGGCGATCACCCCTGCCGATACCAGAATGAACAGCGCCTGCCCCAGGGCCGCCAGATCCTCGGCCGAGGTGTGGCCAAAGGCGTGGTCCTCATCGGCGGGCCGCGAGGCATACCAGATGGCCGCCATCGCCCCCAGGGACACCATCAGGTCCATCGCACTGTCCGCCAGCGAGGCCGCAACCGACAAGGCCCCGGTTTCGCCCAAGGCCCACAGCTTGAGCGCGACCAGCACCCCCGCCACACTGACCGAGGCCAGCGCGACAACCAGGTTCATCCGGTTGCCGTGGTCGCAGTGGAAGGTATCATGTGGCATCTGCGTGTCTTTCCTGCGCCGCGCTCGTCGTCGCCTTCCGCGCCGTCGCCTTGAGAGCCGTCCGGGGCGGCGGGCGGCAAGGGTTGCGGCTTACTCGATCACCTCGCCCGGCTCTACCCCCCAAAGTGCGGATTTGCGGACCCAGCCCTTTTCACCGCCCAGCCCCACGCGGCACCAGTCCGGCGTGCATTTCAGCACCTTGCCCACCACGCCGCGTTCGGCCTGGATCACCACATCTGCCCCGTCCTCGGGGGCCGAGCGGAATTCGGCCATGTCGCGCGCCACCAGCACCGTGCGCACCCCCGACAGCAGCGAGTAATGCACCCAGCCCCCGGCGCCTTCAGCGTCTTCGATCCGGCGCCAGTTGTCAAATTCGCCGGTGATGCGCAGCGGCATGCCCGC
Source organism: Pseudomonadota bacterium (assembly GCA_040385825.1). Classification (GTDB taxonomy): domain Bacteria; phylum Pseudomonadota; class Alphaproteobacteria; order Rhodobacterales; family Rhodobacteraceae; genus JANNNF01. The sequence continues at coordinate 34,282 of JAZKGQ010000038.1, forward strand.
GCGGGTGAACACCCAGTCGATGCGATGGGTCAGCCCCGGCCCGCGCCGGGCGTTGCCGTCGCCGGTTTTCAGCGACACAAAGCGCGGCAGCGGCAGGTTTGTCACGCAGCCAATGCCGGGCACACAGTTCTTTTGCGGTTTCTTGGCCGCCTGGACCGCTACCGCCGCCTCGGATGCGGCTTCGGTTGCCGCTTCGACCGGGGCCTGCTGGCCTGCAGCCGCAAAGGCGGTGCCAAGCGCCGCCACCAGAAGAACCGCCAGAAAACCCGTGTGTGCCATTGCTGCCTGCCGATTGATTTGCCGGGGCTTGTACCTTGCCCCGCTTGTCGTCACTTTGGCCTCAGGATGCGCGATTTTGCAAGTGCAGGGAGGATGCCGATGCCCGCAGGACGCCTGAGTGTGGTCGTAACGCGACGCTTGCCCGAAGCGGTGGAAACCCGGCTGAAAGAGCTGTTCGACGTGGATCTGCGCGACCCCGACACCCCCATGACCCGCGACGACCTGGCCGCCGCCATGGCCCGTGCCGATGTGCTGGTGCCCACCATCACCGACCAGATTGACGCAGGCCTGATCGGGCTTGCCGGGCCGAAGCTGCGACTGATCGCCAATTACGGCGCGGGGGTCGATCATATCGACGTGGCCACCGCCCGCAGCCGGGGGATCCTGGTGTCCAACACCCCCGGCGTGGTCACCGAAGACACCGCCGACATGGTGATGGCGCTGATCCTGGGCGTCACCCGCCGCATTCCCGAAGGGCTGGCGCTGATGCAGTCGGGCAACTGGCCCGGCTGGTCGCCGATGGCCAATCTGGGCGGGCGTCTGGGCGGGCGGCGTCTTGGCATTCTGGGCATGGGTCGCATCGGGCAGGCTGTAGCGCGGCGCGCACGGGCCTTCGGATGCCAGGTGCATTACCACAACCGCAAACGCCTGCGCCCCGAGATCGAGGCCGAACTGGAGGCGACCTATTGGGAAAGCCTTGACCAGATGGTGGCCCGGATGGACATTCTGTCGGTCAACTGCCCGCACACGCCATCGACCTTTCATCTGATGAACGCGCGGCGGCTGAAGCTGATGAAACCCTCGGCGGTGATCGTCAACACCTCGCGCGGCGAGGTGATCGACGAAAACGCCCTGACCCGCGGCCTGCGCAGCGGCGAGATCGCGGGGGCGGGGCTGGACGTGTACGAACACGGGGCCGAGATCAACCCGCGCCTGCGCGAATTGCCCAATGTGGTGCTGTTGCCGCATATGGGGTCGGCCACGCTGGAAGGCCGGGTCGAGATGGGCGAAAAGGTGATCATCAACATCAAGACCTTCGCCGACGGCCACCGCCCGCCGGATCTGGTGGTGCCGGGAATGCTGTAGCCCGCCGCCAAATTGCCGCCATTCCTCCGCAGGCCTGCCGTCATCGCGTGGTCTGGTCTGCGCAGGCGCAATGGGGGCGAAGATGGGCAACGGTATCAGCAAGGTTCTTGCGGCGATCTTCGGGGTGATCGTGCTGGGCGCGGTTGTGGCGCTGGATTTTCAGCGCTTTGCGGCCAGGGCCGAAGGCGACGGCGGGCCGCGCGCCTATTTTGCGCAGTTGACCGCGGGGATTGCCCCGCTGCTGGACCGCACTCCCCCTGTCACAATTGCCGATCATCTGCCTTCGGCCCCGCAAGGCTGGGAACGCCGTCCGCTGACCCAGGCCGATGCCGAGGCGATCACCGGGCTGCCCTATGACAAGGACAACGCGGCCCCCGACCTGACGCAGGATATTGTCAAACGCCTGCTGCTGCCCCGCTACGACGACCGCCGCATCGTTGAAGCCTATGTGTCGACCGATGCCGTGGTGGCCCTGCGGGTAGAAGTTACCCCCCCCGGCAAGCAGTTCAGCCCCAGTGCCAAGCTGAAACGCCGCGCCGAGGCCAAGCTGCGCGACAGCCTGATTTCGGCGGCGGTCTTTGCCGAAAACGGGGCGCTGCGCTTTCATGCCATGCAGCAGGTGACGATCGACCCGGCCACGGGGGCGACCACCCCGGTCGAATACCGCCGCTTCTGGGCCGGGCTGGAGGGCCGGCTGGAGGTCGAGGTGGTGACCAATGCCGACGACGAGGCGCTGTTGCCGATCTTGCAGGGGCTGAACGCGGCGGCACTGATGGCGATGACAGAAGCCCCCGAGGCCGAGGTGATTGTCGCCGACGCCGCCCCTGAGGCCGCCGCCCCCGCCGCCACCACGATCAGCGCAGGCGAGGGCACGGTCGAAAGCACGGGCGGCGGCTGCGTGCGCCGGGCGGGCAAGCTGACCTGCAACTGACGCTGCCGGTCCGGCCTTGATGGGGGCGATCCAGCCTCAATCTGCGCTGTCGGCACTTTCCTGCCAACTCGCGGGTTGAAACCGGGGCGTGCAGCCCTTACCTACCGCCCAAATCAACCAAAAACTGGGACAGCGATGGAAATTTTCACATATGAGGGCTTTGTCGCCCTGATGCAGGTCATTGGCATTGACCTTGTGCTGGCAGGCGACAACGCCATTGTCATCGGTCTTGCGGCAGCCGGTCTGCCAAAGGAACAGCGCGCCCGTGCGATCCTTGTGGGGATCATTGCGGCCACCTTGATGCGCATTGGCTTTGCTTTGATCACGACGCAGCTTCTGGCCGTCGTGGGCCTGCTGCTGGCCGGTGGTCTGCTGCTGCTCTGGGTCTGCTGGAAGATGTGGAGCGAACTGCGTCAGGGCCACGGCACCGACAACATGGCAGAAGAGGCCCTGACCGGAACCGACCTGAACGCCGATGGCACCGTCGCCGGTGGCGCGCCCAAAAAGACCTTCGCGCAGGCCGCCTGGCAGATCGTGATTGCCGACATCTCGATGAGCCTGGACAACGTGCTGGCTGTGGCCGGTGCCGCCAAGGATCACCCCACCGTTCTGGTGATCGGCCTTGCGCTGTCGATCGCGATGATGGGCTTTGCCGCCAGCTTCATCGCCCGTCTGCTGAACAAGCATCGCTGGATCGCCTATGTCGGTCTGCTGATCATCGTCTATGTGGCGTTGCAGATGATGTGGGAAGGCTGGAATGAAGTGAAGCCGTTTGTGCTGGCCTATCTGGCCAACTGATTTCCTGCGATATGCCCGATGCAAAAGCCGCCCCTTGGGGCGGCTTTTGTCTGTGATGGGAATGGGTCAGAACCGGGTCGGCAGATAGGGGCCAAGGTCGATCCCGACGGGCCGCCCCCCCACCAGATCGGCCACGATCCGCGCGGTGATCGGCGCAAGGGTCAGCCCGATATGGCCATGGCCATAGGCATGGATCACGTTGCGCCCCGCCGCCGAGGGGCCGATCACCGGCAGACTGTCAGGCATCGAAGGGCGAAAGCCCATCCAGGTCCGGTCCGGCGCGCCCAGATCGGGAAAGATCGCCCGCGCGCCCTGCACCAGCCTGTCAATCCGGTGCGGCGAGGGCGGGGCGGTCAGCCCGCCCAGTTCCACCGTGCCCGCCACCCGCAGCCGTCCGTCCATCGGGCACAGATAGAACCCGCGTGTGGTGGGGCAGGTGGGGCGCGACAGCCTTGGCACCGCCATGTCCCATTCGGCGTGATAGCCGCGTTCAGTATCCAGCGGCACCCGGTCGCCCGCCTGCAAGGCAAGGGCCCTGGAATGCGCCCCGGCGGCAATCACCACATGGGCCGCGTGCAGATGCAGCCCCGGCCCTTCGACCAGCACGCCGTCGAACTTGCGGGTCAGGCGGTCTGCCCGCGCCGCGATGACCGGCGCCGCCGCAACGGCCTGCGCCAGCAACCCCACCATCCGGCCTGGGTCCGACAGGAAGACCGCGTTGGGAAAGAACGCAGCCCCCTCGGCGCGCGGCAGGCCCGGTTCCATCGCCGCCAGTGCGGCGGGGTTCAGCAGCTCGACTTTGACGCCGTGGTGCCGCCGCACCGCCATTTCCGCATCCGCCGCGCGAAAGGCGGCAGCGGATTCGTAGACATAGAGGCAGCCGCGTTTCTGCAAGATGGCCGCCCCGCCGATCCGGCTGGCAAGGTCGTCCCACAGGGGGGCCGCATCGGCCATCAGCGCCGCAATCGCCGCCATGTTGCGCCGGGCCGCCCCCGGCAGCGACTGGCGGGCAAACCGCAACAGCCACGGTGCCAGCGACGGCAGGGCCGCACGCCGGATCGACAGCGGCGAGTCGCGGTTGAACAGCAAGGACGGCAGGTTGCGCAGCACATCGGGCGTGCCGACCGGGCTGATGGCGTAATCGGCGATGGTGCCCGCGTTGCCATGGCTGGCCCCCATGCCGGGGCGGCCGGGGTCGACGATCACCACCTGCCGCCCTTCGGCCAGCAGGCGCTCGGCAATCGCGAGGCCCACCACCCCGGCGCCAAGGATGGCAATTTCGGTCGTTCTGTGCTGTGCCATCCGGGGTCCGATGCGGGGCCTACATGCAGGCGTCGAACAGCGCACGGGTGTTGGCGCGTGTCATCGCCACCGGATTGCCGCCACATGACGGGTCTTCCAGCGCCATGTCGGTCAGCCGGTCCAGATCGGCGTAAAGGACGCCCATGGCCGACAGATTGGCCGGAATCGCCAGCAGCGCCCGCAACTCCATCACCTGATCATGAAAGCCCGCAAAACCGCCCGCAAAGCCCAGATAGGCGGCAGCGGCATTGATGCGGTCCTCGATCGCGGCCTTGTTGAAGTCCAGCACCATCGGCATCACCACGGCATTGGTGGTGCCGTGATGGGTGTTGTACACCGCGCCGATCGGGTGGCTGAGGCTGTGGATCGCCCCCAGCCCTTTCTGAAACGCCACAGCCCCCATGGCGGCCGCCGACATCATATGCGCGCGGGCGTCCAGATCGTTGGGGTTGGCATAGACCTTCGGCAGGTTTTCAAACACCAGCCGCATGCCTTCCAGCGCGATGCCCTGACTCATCGGGTGGTAGAACGGGCTGGAATAGGCCTCAAGACAATGGGCCAGCGCGTCCATCCCGGTGCCTGCGGTGATGAAACGCGGCATGCCCACTGTCAGCGCCGGGTCGCAGATGGTGACGACGGGCAGCAGTCTGGGGTGGAAGATGATCTTCTTCTTGTGGGTTTCCGAATTGGTCAACACGCCGGCACGGCCCACCTCAGAACCCGTACCCGCCGTGGTCGGCACCGCGATGATCGGGGCGATCTTCGTGGCATCGGCGCGGGTGTACCAGTCGTCGACATCCTCCAGATCCCAGACGCTCAGGTCTTTGCGCTGATGCGCCATCAGGGCGATCATCTTGCCAAGGTCCAAGGCCGACCCGCCGCCAAAGCACACCACGCCGTCATGGCCACCGGCGAGGTAGACGGCGATGCCCGCCGCCATGTTGATTTCGTTCGGGTTGGGGTCCACGTCGGAAAACACCGCGCGGCCAAGGCCGGCCGCGTCCAGCACATCCAGCGCTGCGGCGGTGATCGGCAGGCTGGACAGCGCCTTGTCCGTCACCAGCAGCGGCTTTTTCAGACCCGCCGATTTGCAATGCTCGGCCAGTTCCGACACCCGGCCCACGCCGAACTTGATGGCGGTGGGATAGGACCAGTTCCGGTTGGGGACAGCGTGGGTCATGCAGACACCTTCTTGAAATGATAGGATTTTGGCCGGGTGACGGCGTGGAAGCCAAGATAGGACAGCGACCCGCCGCGCCCGGTGTCCTTGCAGCCGGTCCAGCACAGGGCGGGGTCCAGATAATCGGCGCGGTTCATGAACACGGTGCCGGTTTCGATCTGCGCGCCGATCTGGGCGGCGGTTTCGTAGTCTTGCGTCCATACGCTGGCAGTCAGACCGTAAGGAGAGTCGTTCATCAGCGCGATGGCCTCGGCATCGTCCCGCACCTTCATGATGCCGACGACAGGGCCAAAGGATTCCTCCATCATCACCCGCATGGAATGGTCCACATCCACCAGGATCTGCGGGGCGAGGTAGGCCCCGCCATCATCCGCCGGGAACAGGGCGGGGTCGATCAGGGGGGTGGCCCCTGCGGCCACGGCTTCGGCAATCTGGCCGCGCACCACGGCGGCGAAACGTTTGTTCGCCATCGGGCCAAGGGTGGTTTCAGGATCGAACGGGTTGCCCAGTTTCAGCGTTTTCACCCAGGCCACGGATCTTTCGACAAAGGCGTCATAGAGCGACTCGTGGACATAAATCCGCTCGATCCCGCAGCAGCATTGGCCGGCGTTGTACATCGCGCCGTCCATCAGCGTATCGACCGCCGCGTCAAGGTTGGCGTCGGCGCGGACGTAAGCAGGGTCTTTGCCGCCCAGCTCCAGCCCCAAGGCGGTAAAGGTGCCTGCCGCCGCCTTTTCCATCGCCACCCCGCCACCGACCGAGCCTGTGAAGTTCACGAAACCGAAGGACCGGGCCGCAATCAGCGCCTCGGTGGTCGCATGGTCCAGCACAACGTTCTGGAAGACATCGGCGGGGATGCCTGCCGCATGAAAGGCCTCGGCCAGCCGTTCGCCCACCAGCATGGTCTGGCTCGCGTGTTTCAGGATCACGCTGTTGCCCGCGATCAGGGCCGGGACCAGCGTGTTGATGGTGGTGAGGTACGGATAATTCCACGGGGCCACGATGAACACCACGCCCACGGGGTCACGGTGCAGGCTGCGCTGGAATGCGTCGGAATCCTCGACCACGATCGGGGCGAGGGTTTCAGCGGCGATGTCGGACATATACTCGGTGCGGGCATTCACGCCGCCAAACTCACCACCAAAGCGGGTGGGGCGGCCCATCTGCCAGGCGGTTTCGGTGACCACCACGTCTTTCATCTCATTCAGTTTGGCAACCCCGGCCTTGACCAGGGCGATGCGGTCGGCGAGGGGGCGCGCGGCCCAGGCTTTCTGCGCTGTCCTTGCGGTGGCGACACAGGCTTGCGCTGCGGCGAGGGTCAGGGGCGTGCGGCTGGCATAGACGGAGCCGTCGACGGGGGAAATCAGGTCTATCGGTTTCATGGGGGTGTCCGTTCGGGTATTTTTTGGGGGTGCGGAGGATGGGCAGATTGCCCATCCTACATCAGGCGCGTTCCAGCAGGCGTTGCAGCTCGAAATCCGTGACCACGCGGTCGGTTTCCGAAATCTCCCACTGGGCGGCGTGGTGGTAATGGTCGATCACATCTTCACCGAACGCCGCGCGCAGCATGGAGGAGCCGTGCAGCAGACCTGCTGCCTCGCGCAGGGTGCGCGGGATTTCACGGATGCCGCCTGCCGCATACATGTCGCCCTTCATCTCGGGCTCCAGTTCCAGCTTGCGTTCGATCCCGTCCAGCCCCGCCGCCAGCAGGGCCGCGCAGGCGAGGTAGGGGTTCACGTCGCTGCCGGGGATGCGGCATTCCACCCGCACGGCCTTGGTATGCTCGCCACACACCCGGAAGCCCGCGGTGCGGTTATCTGCGCTCCACACCGCCTTGGTGGGGGCGAACATGCCGATGGTAAAGCGTTTGTAGCTGTTCACATAGGGCGCAAGGAAGGTGGTGATGTCACGCGCATGGGCAAGCTGCCCCGCGATGAAATGCTTCATCAGCGCCGACATGCCATGCGCGTCCTTGTCATCGGCAAAGGCGGGTTTGCCATCCAGCGTCCACAAAGACTGGTGGATATGGGCAGAGGAGCCTGCCTTGTTGTGGTGATACTTCGCCATGAAGGTCACGGATCTGCCCTGCGCATGGGCAATTTCCTTGACCGCCTGCTTGGTGATCACATGGTTGTCGGCGGTGTCCAGCGCGTCGGAATAGCGGTAGTTCACCTCGTGTTGGCCGGCATCCGCCTCGCCCTTGGTATTCTCGACCGGGATGCCCGCCCCATAAAGACCGTTGCGCACGGCGCGCATCAGGCCTTCTTCCTTGGTGGTCTGGAACAGGTGGTAATCCTCGTTATAGGCCGAGATCGGGGTCAGGGCCGACAAGCCGCCATCGCGCAGGTTTTCATAGGAATTCTCGAAGATGTAGAATTCCAGTTCGGTGGCCATCATTGCCTCGAACCCCATGGCGCGGGCGCGGGCGACCTGTTTTTTCAGGATGGCACGGGGGGAAACGGCGACTTCTTCATGCGTGTGGTGATCCAGCAGGTCGCCCAGCACCAGCGCCGTGCCCGGCAGCCATGGCAGCGGGCGCAGCGTTGCCATGTCGGGGCGCAGCACATAATCGCCATAGCCGGATTCCCAGCCTGCCGATTTATAGCCCTGAACGGTGGTCATCTCCATATCCACGGCCAGCAGATAGTTGCAGCAATGGGTTTCCTTGTAGCCGCTGTCCACAAAGAACGCGGCGTGGAACCGCTTGCCCATCAGGCGGCCCTGCATGTCGATGGCGGCGACCAGAACAGTATCGATCGTGCCATCGGCGACGGCGTTTTTCAGGGCGGCGAAGGTCATGTTTCCGGGCATGTGGTGCCTTTCGGTTCAAAATTCGGGGGAAGGATTTGGCGGCGCTTTTGCCATGCCCTGCACCCGTCCGCGCCACCGAATTCCGGCTTGCGCGGCCAGCAATCGGGGCCGTTGGTCTGTGGTTCTGGCGCTGGCCCCATGGATCGCTTCCCGAGATGAATAATTTGATCATATCGGCTGCGCGGGGCTGGCGCAACGGGGTGGATGGGCGTCATGCGGCCCCCTTTTGCAGCGCGGCCAGCAGTACCGGGGCCAGCATGTCGGCCATGCTGTCCTGCTGGGCCGGGGTGGTGATCAGGTCATTGCGGACCTCGAGCATCGCATTGGGCAGGGCGTAGGGGGTGGCGTGCAGGCGCAGGGTGTGGGTCACGTCATCGGCGGCAGAATAGGGTTCATTCAAGGCGCAGCGCAGATCGGTCCGGGTGCGGGCCTCGGCCACGATGGCGGTGGCAAGGCTGGGGTCGGCATCGTGGATCACGCCAAATTCCACCGCGCGGCTTGTGCCGAAATAGACGGGGGTAAAGCTGTGCACCGTGATCACCACCGGCACCACGCCGGCCGCCAACCGCTGCATCAACACCGCGTGCAGGCCGTGATGGAAGGGCAGATACACCGCCGCGACCCGTGCGGCGCGGTCCTGCGCGGTCAGGGTCTGGTTGCCGGGCACATCGTGGACTTCGGACCGCGCGGGCATGGCCCCCGTCTGATGCGGCGCGCGGTTCAGGTCGTATATCAGGCGGCTGACCGGGGCATGGACCAGCGTGGCCCCCATCCGCATGGCCAGCCCGCGCGCAAGGCCAAGCGCGCCGATGTCCCACGCGATATGGGCCTGTTGCTGATCCGGCGTCAGGCCAAGCGTGCCCCATGGCGCAGGAAAGGCGTTTGACGCGTGTTCGCAGACGAGCACCACCGGGCTGGCGGCGGAGTCGCCCTCGATGATCGGGCCAAGAGGGGGCGGGAGGGTGGTCATGGGCGGGGCGCGGCCTCTGGGGCAAGACATCACTTCGGGCCACAGGCTGGGCTGCGGGCTGGCCGTCTGTCAAGAATATTTCACTCGCAAAATCCTTGTTACAATGTTTTCTAAACAGGTGCCGGGTTTTGTCGAACCGGGCACAAAGGCTGGCGCATAGGGGGGGCGGCTGCGATGGTGCGATGACCATGGAAAACACGATGCGCAGCGCCTTGCCGGGGCTGACCCGTGCCGAGCGGCAGCTTGCCACCCATATCCTGCGGCACTATCCGGTGGCGGCCCTGGGGTCTATCACCGCGCTGGCCAAGGCGGCCGAAGTGTCGACGCCCACGGTGGTACGGCTGGTGCAAAAGCTGGGCTACAAGGGCTACCCGGACTATCAGGCGTCCTTGCGCGGCGAGGTGGAGGCGATGCTTGTCTCGCCGCTTGCCAAGCATGACCGCTGGACCGGGGGGGTGCCCGACACCCATATCCTGAACCGCTTCGCCGATGCGGTGGTGGCCAATCTGCAAGCCACGCTGCACCAGATCGACCATGCCGAATTTGACGCGGTGGCCGGTTTGCTGGCCGATCCCGGCCGCGCGGTCTTTGCCATGGGCGGGCGGATCACCCATGCGATGGCCGATTATTTTGTCACCCTGATGACGGCGGTTCGCCCCGATGTGACGCTGTTGTCCGATATGTCCAATTCCTGGCCCTCGGCCTTGCTGGAAATGCAGGCGGGGGATGTGCTGCTGGTGTTCGATATTCGCAGGTATGAAAATTCGATCCTGCAACTGGTGGATCTGGCGGTGGATCAGGGGGCCTGTGTGGTGCTGATCACCGACCCTTGGGTGTCGCCCGCCTCGGCGCAGGCGCGGCATACGCTGGCCTGCCACATCGAGGCCCCGTCGGCCTGGGACAGCACGGTGTCGATCATGGTTCTGGTGGAAACGCTGCTGGCGGCGGTGCAGGATCTGACCTGGGATGTCACCGAAGGCCGCCTGAAGCGGCTGGAGACGCTGTATGACAGGTCGCGCTTTTTCCGGCGGACGCGGTAGCGGCGATATACTTCCATGCAAGACGCAGCGTAGACCCGCCCCAGACGCGTGTAGCGGATGAACCTTCACTGAACGCATTTTTCTTCAGCCCGGAATCAAGCGCGTAGCGCGCCGGGCAATGCCCGACCGCCCCCTCGGGCGG
>JAZKGQ010000039.1:0-7508 GCA_040385825.1 Pseudomonadota bacterium
CGGATGGTACGCACTTGCGGGTGCTTACGCAGATAGTCCTTCATCATGTTTGTCTTGGACGGGGCACAATTACCCGCCCATGGCGCCCCAAAGGCGCCTGATGTGCGAGGTTTGGATCATGCCCTTGATCCTTCCCTTATGTTTTCGATCCCTGCCCATGGTCTGCCCGCAGGCCCCACACGGGTCCGGGCGGGTGCCCGGATAATTTGATCAAATCAAGCGTACTACCGGATCACCTGAGGACGCAAGCGAATTCTGCTTTTCTGGTTTGAGGGCAGGTGGCGGTTGAGGTAGGTGTTCACCCGCGCGAACAGCCAGACCAAGGAAAGCGTCAGGCAGATGAAATAGAAGGCAACGATGGGATAGGGCACGAAGGGGTTGAAGGTCTTGTCAGCAAAATAGTTGGCGTAATACAGCGCATCGCCCTTTTGCTGAAACGCCGGAAAGCCGCTGAAATAGACCAGCGTGGTGGCGTGAAACAGAAAGATCGCCTCGTTCGTATAGGCAGGCCATGCCAGTCGCAGCATGGTGGGCCATTGAATGCGGCGAAACCGTTGCCAGCCGGTGATGCCATAGGCATCGGCGGCCTCCAGATCGCCCTTGGGGATCGACCGCAGCGCGCCATGGAAAATCTCGGCCGTATAGGCGGCGGTGTTCAGGAACAGCACGAACAGCGCCCCGGCCCAGGCGCGGGTGGTCCATGCGGTTTCAACGGTCAGGCCAAAGACGTTCAGCCCGGCCTTGGGCAGCATCTGCAAGGCCTCATAGGCCAGAAAGAACTGAATGAACAACGGGCTGCCCCGGAACACGAAGATGAACCATTCGGCAGGTTTGCGGACCCACGGGCTGCGGGCCGATTTCGCCAGTGCGATGGCATTGGCCAGAAAGAACCCGAAGATCAGGGCCAGAACCCCGAAATAGATGTTCCAGATCAGCCCCGACCCGATCAGGGTGAACTGCTGGCACAGGGTGAAATCGCTGCGCGGCAGCAGCTTTTCGCCAAAGCCGAGCGAGCGGAACGCATATTGGCCGATGGTTTCAAGGCAGCTCATACGCCCGCCTTTCGCATGGCTTCGCCTGCGGCTGTGGCCTGCCCTTTGGACAGGCGCGCCGAAATGCGGGCAAGGGCCAGTTCGGACAGCTTGGTGAACGACAGATAGAACACCAGCAGGAACAGGAAGTAGTACAGCCGCCAGTCGGGGTGCGGATATTCATAGGCCTGCGTCTTGGACCCGCCCAGTTCCCGCGCCCAATAGACGATGTCCTTGACGCCCAGCAAGAACAGCAGCGGTGTCGATTTTATCAGGATCATCCACAGATTCGACAGGCCGGGCAGGGCAAACACCCACATCTGCGGCATCAGGATGCGGCGGAACACCTGCGCATTCGACATGCCATAGGCCTCGGCGGTTTCCAGTTGCGCGCGCGGCACCGCGTTCATCGCGCCGTAAAGCACATTGGCGGCAAAAGCGCCGAACACGATGGAAAAAGTGAACACCGCAAGGAAGAACCCGTAGATCTGATGCCAGACCTGCGGCGAATTGCTCGACGGCACCTTGGCCTCGGGGCAGACGCGGAATTCAAGGCCCTGGCGCACAGGCTCGGTCCAGTCCGGGCAGCGGATCTGATGCGTCACCCATTCGATGCCCTGGTCCAGGGCAATGACAAAGAACAGGAAAAACACGATGTCGGGGATGCCGCGCACCATGCCGGTATAGCCTTTGCCCAATATCCGCAGCGGCAGAAACGGGCTGCGCGCGGCCATCGCACCGCCAAACCCCATGGTCAGGGCCACAGGCGCAGTAATGGCGATCAGGGTCAGCACGGTCAGGAAGGACCAATAGAAATCGATCTGCTTGCCTGTGGTCAGGTAGCACAGGAACCACGACAGCCCCTCGATGGATTTTGGATCGGCGCAGGACGCGAACATGATGCGGACGCGCCCCCCGAAAGACCGGGGGGCGCCATGCCTTAGAACTTGGCGGTTTCGGGGCCGAAGTTCTTTTCGATCAGCGCGTTCAGGCTGCCATCATCCTTCATCGACTGGATGGCGGCGTTCAGCTTTTCCTTCAGCTCGGTGTCCGACGACCGCAGGCCAAGGCCCACACCGCCGCCAAGCTGCACGGGTTCGCCGACGAACATCAGCGCGCCACCGGATTCCGCCACGATCGGGGCAAGGAAATCCTTGTCGGCGAACACGGCCACAGCCTCGCCGTTCTTGACGGCGGCAACGCTTTCGTCAGGGGTGGCAAATTCCAGCACGGTGGCGCCGGATTCGGCAACATAGCCTGCCTGAATCGTCGACACCTGCGCCGCCACGACGCCGGTTTTCACGTCGACATCTGCCGTGGCCGCCACATAGGCGGACGCAGCAGGCGGGAAGTAGTTCTGAGAGAAATCAATGACTTCTTCGCGCTCGTCGGTGATCGACATGCCCGCGATGATCACGTCGTAGTTGCCCGACTGCAGGTTCGGGATGATGCTGTCCCATTCGTTCGTCACCCATTCGCAGGTCAGGGCGGCGCGCTTGCACAGTTCGTCGCCGACCTCGCGCTCAAAGCCCGCCACTTCGCCCGCATCGTTGATGAAGTTGAACGGAGGGTAGGCGCCTTCGGTGCCAAGGCGCACGGTCTGCGCGGCTGCAAAGCCGGTGGTCAGGGCCAGCATGGCCGTGGCGAGCATCAGTTTTTTCATTGGTTCTTCCCTTTTGGATCTGGTTCTTGTGGTTTTGGTCTAGGCGGTGGCCGACAGAAACCCGCGCAGACGGTCAGTCTGCGGGTTGCCGAACAGGCTGGTGGGGGGGCCTTGTTCTTCGATGCGGCCCTGATGCAGAAAGATGACGTGATCCGAACAATCCGCCGCCAGCTTCATGTCATGCGTCACCAGAATCATCGTGCGGCCTTCATCGGCCAAGGCCTTGATCACCTTGATGACTTCCTGCTCCAGTTCCGGGTCCAGCGCAGATGTCGGTTCATCAAACAGCAGCGCGCGGGGTTCCATGCACAGCGCGCGGGCAATCGCTGCGCGTTGCTGCTGCCCACCCGAAAGCTGCGCAGGCCAGGCATCGCATTTTTCCACGATGCCGACCTTGGCAAGGTAATGCCGCGCCTTTTCCTCGACCTCTTTCGGGTCGCGCTTCATCACCGTGACCGGGGCTTCCATCACGTTTTGCAGGATGGTCATGTGCGACCACAGATTGAATTGCTGAAACACCATCGACAGGTTGGTGCGCATCCGGGTGACCTGCGCGCGGTCGGCAGGGTGGCGGCCCAGCCCTTCGCCCTTCCAGCGCACCGATTCCCCCTCAAACTGGATGTCGCCCTGCTGGCTGTCTTCCAGCAGGTTGCAGCAGCGCAGCAGGGTGGATTTGCCCGAGCCGGACGAGCCGATCAGCGACACCACATGCCCGCGCGGCGCGGTCAGATCGACGCCCTTGAGAACCTCAAGGCTGCCATAGGCTTTGTGCAGGTCGCGGATCGCGATGACGGGGGTATCGGTCATGTGTCTCTGTTGGCAGGGAACGCCCGTCTGATGCGGACTGTTGGCAGGCAGTAGGGCGCAGTTCTTGCGCCATTGCAACGTGCTTTGTGGCGTCCGGAAAGGCAAACCTTTGCAAACTGCCTAATGACGTTGCGCAATCTGGTCAGGTGCGGGCGGGATGGGCACTGCAAGATAGGCCGCCTGCGGAATGGCGACCAAGGCCCGCAGCTGCAAGGTTTCACGGTCATCCGCCGTCAGGGCCGCAATCGCCTGCGCGACAGCGGCAAAGACCGGTGCGGGGTCGCGGTGGCGGGCGGTGATGTAGGGCAGGCCGGGGGTGGGGGCGGTACGGGCCAGTTCGCGCAAGGGCAGGGCCGTGGCGTGGCGTTGCAGCAGGCCCCAGGTCACCGCATCCAGCGCGGCAATATCGGCGCGGCCCTCGGCCACGGCCGCCGCGGACAGCGCATGTCCGCCGGTCTGCAAGCTGGGCGGCAGGTGAAGGCCAAGGCCAAGCGCATGGGTCTGCGGTGCGGCCCAGCCCGATTGCGACAGGGGTTCGTTATAGGCAAACCGCGCTCCGTCGAACGCGGCAAGGCTGTCGCGCGCGTCATCCTTGCGGGCGACAAACACCGAACAGTAATAGCCCGGCGCACAGCCCGGCAGGCCATAATCCGGCGTGCCCACCAGCGTCACCTGATGATGCAGCCGCGCCCGGTAAGGATAGCCACAGGTCTGCGACAGGATCAGGTCGGGCGATGCCCAGGCGTCCCAATAGGCGCCCGGCCCGCGTGTCAGCGGCACGTCAATATTCAGCGCCTCGGCGATCAGCGCCCAATAGCGGTCATTCGCCGCCTGAACGGGCGGCATGTCATACATGCCCAAGGACGCGATCATCCCCGTTCGGCCTTTTGCCGGGCCAGCGCGCTTTCCACATCGGACAGGCCCAGCAGGTTCGCCACCAGCCGCAGCAGCCGGTCTTCCTGATCATCGCGCAAGCCGTCCGACAGGGCCACCGTCCACATTGCCTGCATCAGGGCGTCGCGATCCTCGGGGGCGGTCGCGGCCTTCAGCGCACGGGTAAAGCGCACGGTATCGGGGGCCTGGGTTTCCAGATCCTCGGCCTCGGCCCGCAGCTTGGCGGCGGCGTAGGCGTCCAGACCATGGCGGATGGCAAGGATACGGTCGATGCGGTCAACCTCCTCGCCGGAATACAGCCCGTCGCTGCGGGCCAGCCGCACCAGCAGGGCGGCCAGCGCCAGGGCGGCGTCGGGTTCGGGCAGGCGAGAAGGGGCGGGGGCCAGAAGGCGCGACAGCAGAGTTTGGATCATCGGATCAGCCTAAGGTCATTGCAGGGATCAAAGCCGCACATCCGCGACATCGGCAGGGCGCAAAAGGGCAGGGTCACTTCAACCCCTTGAACAGCCTGGTCAGCCGCTGCGCCTCTGCGTCCAGACCGTAAGGCGGGTTGATGATGAACATGCCGGACCCCTCCATCCGGTGGCCGTCGCGCGCGGGGGGAAAGCGCACCTCGTGCCGCAAGGCGCCGGGATGGTCGGCCTGCAACTGCCCCAGCATCGGTCCATGCGGCCCGCCGGTCAGCAGCGGATACCAAAGGGCGATGATCCCCACATTCCACTTGCGCACGATATGGCCGATGGTGGCGGGGATGGTGTCGTAATCGGCCTTCACCTCGTATGACGGGTCAATCAGCATCATCCCCCGGCGCGGGGTCGGCGGCGACAGGGCCAGCGCCTGCTGCCAGCCATCGGCGGGGTGGATGGTGGCGGCCCATGGCAGCATGGCATGGCGCAGCGCCTGCGCCTCGGCGGGGTGCAACTCGCACAGATGCATCGTATCCATCGCGCGCAGCGTCAGCGCGGCGATCAGCGGCGATCCGGGATAGGCGGTCGCCCCATATTGCGCCCGCACTTCCGCCAGACGCTGGCGGTAAGGGTGGTCCTTCGGGAACCACCCCTCGACCGCCGCGATGCCCTTTTCGGCCTCGCCCGTCTTCAGCGCCGCCTCGGACCCAAGGTCATAAAGCCCCCGCCCGGCATGGGTTTCGATATAGCTGAAGGGCTTGTCCTTCTGCGTCAGATAGTCCAGCGCCACCGCCAGCAGCGCATGCTTTTGCACGTCTGCAAGGTTCCCGGCGTGGTAGATATGTTGATATGACAGCATGGGTCTTGGCTATCAGGCAGTCAGATCGCGGTAAAGCCGTTGTCCACAAACAGATGCGTGCCGTTGACGAAACTGGCCGCATCGCTGGCCAGGAACAGCGCGGCCTCGGCCACTTCCTCGGCCCGGCCAATGCGGCCTTGTGCGGCCCTGATCGCGGCCTCGGACACATCGACGCCAAGCGCCTGCAAATCGCGCACCTCGCGCAGGCCGTGCGGGGTTTCGATGAATCCCGGACAGACGGCATTGCAGCGGATGCCCCGGTCGCGAAATTCCACCGCGATGGCACGGGCGAACATGTGAACCGCGCCCTTGGTGGTGTCATACAGCACCTCCATCGGGGTGCCCGCCACCGCAGAAATCGACGAGGTGCAGACGATAGACCCTTTCCCCGCCGCTATCATCCCCGGCAACACCGCGCGTGTCATCAGGAACATCGACTTCACGTTCACCGCATGCAGCCAGTCCCATTCCTGTTCCGTCGTCTCCAGAAACGGTTTGATGACAATGGTGCCCGCATGGTTGAACAGCACCGATGCCGGGCCATGGGCGCGGGTGGCCGCCGCCACCGCCGCCTCGACCGCCGCCGCATCGGACACATCGGCGCGCAGGGCAATCGCCTCGCCCCCGGCCTGCGCAATCTGATGCGCCCGGTCCTCGGCCGCGGCAAGGTTCAGGTCGATGATCGCAACGCGCGCGCCCTCTGCCGCAAACAGGCTGGACGCCGCCCCGCCCATCCCCGTCGCCCCGCCCGAGATGATCGCCACCTTGCCTGCCAGCCTGCTGCCCATGATGCCCCCCAATGAAAACGGGCGGCCCCTGCGAGCCGCCCGTTATCGGTAGGGCGGGGTTCACCCCGCCGTCAATCCGTCGTCGCGAAAATCAATTCCGCGCCTTGTCCACCATCTTGCCCTTGGAAATCCACGGCATCATGTCGCGCAGTTTCTTGCCGACCAGTTCGATCTCGTGCTCGTCGTTCGACCGGCGCGAGGCTTTGATCGTCGGCTGGCCAACGGCGTTTTCCAGCATGAAATCGCGCACGAACTTGCCCGACTGGATGTCCGACAGCACGGCTTTCATCCGGGCTTTCGTCTCGTCATAGGGCAGGATGCGCGGGCCGGACACATACTGGCCGTATTCGGCGGTGTTCGAGATCGAGTAATCCATGTTGGCGATACCGCCTTCGTAGATCAGGTCGACGATCAGCTTCACCTCGTGCAGACACTCGAAATAGGCCATTTCCGGCTCGTAGCCCGCCTCGACCAGCGTCTCGAAGCCCATGCGGATCAGCTCGACCAGACCGCCACACAGCACGGCCTGTTCGCCGAACAGGTCGGTTTCGCATTCCTGACGGAAGTTGGTTTCGATGATGCCCGACCGCCCGCCACCGATGGCCGAGCAATAGGACAGGCCGATTTCCATGGCGCGGCCGGTGGCGTCGTTGTGAACCGCCACAAGGCAGGGCACGCCGCCGCCCTTGACATATTCGCCGCGCACGGTGTGGCCGGGGCCTTTGGGGGCCATCATGATGATGTCCACGCCCTTTTTCGGCTCGATCAGGCCGAAGTGGATGTTCAGACCATGGGCAAACGCGATGGCCGAGCCTTCGCGGATGTTGTCATGCACGTATTTGCGGTAGGTTTCAGCCTGCAATTCGTCGGGCATGGTGAACATGATCAGGTCGGCCCAGGCGGCGGCCTCGGCAATGCCCATCACCTTCAGGCCTTCGCCTTCGGCCTTTTTCGCGGAAGGCGAGCCTGCCCGCAGCGCCACCACAAGGTTCTTTGCGCCCGAATCGCGCAGGTTCAGCGCATGGGCATGGCCCTGGCTGCCATAGCCGAGGATGGCGA
>JAZKGQ010000040.1:0-37280 GCA_040385825.1 Pseudomonadota bacterium
GTGGGATATTTATGAACAGATGATGGGATAGGCGCATGGAGATCAGGGGGCGGGTGCTGGGGCGGGTGCTGTCGGTGGCCTCGGAATGCGTGCCGCTGATCAAGACCGGCGGGCTTGCCGATGTGGTGGGGGCGCTGCCTGCCGCGCTGGCCGGGCAGGGCTGGGACATGCGGGTGCTGTTGCCTGCCTACCGGTCGTTGCGGGGCCAGGTGGCGGGCTGGCCCGAGGTCTGGCGCGAGCCGTCGCTGTTTGGCGGGATCGGCGTGGTGTTCGCGGGCGAAGTGGCGGGGATGCAGGTGATGCTGCTGGACGCCCCGCATCTGTATGACCGCGAGGGCGGGCCATATGGTGGCCCCGGCGGCGACTGGTTCGACAATGCGCAGCGCTTTGCGGCGCTGTCCTGGGTCGGCGCGCGGATTGCCCGCGAAGGGCTGGCCGATGGCTGGGCACCTGACATTTTGCACGCGCATGACTGGCAGGCGGGGTTCGCGCCGGCCTATCTGGCCTATGGCGGCGATGCGGCCTGCAAATCGGTGATGACGGTGCACAACATTGCGTTTCAGGGCTGGGCGCCGGCCTCGGCCTTGAACGATCTGCGGCTGCCTGCGGCGCAGTTTCACCCGGCGGCACTGGAATATTACGGCGGTCTGTCCAGCCTGAAGGCGGGGTTGGTCGCGTCGGACTGGGTGACGACCGTGTCGCCCACTTATGCGGCCGAGCTGATGCGGCCCGAGTTTGGCATGGGATTGCAAGGGGTTATCGCGGCACGCGGCGCGCGGGTATCGGGTATTCTGAACGGGGTCGATACCGGCGTGTGGTCGCCTGAGGCCGAGCCTGACCCGTTCTCGGCGAAATCCATGGCAGGCAAGGCGCGGGCGCGGGCGGCGATAGCCCAGGAGTTCGGGGTGGATGTGCCGGGGCCTTTGGCCATTGTCGTCAGCCGGTTGACCGACCAGAAGGGCATAGACCTGCTGCCCGCCGTGATCCCGGAGTTTGTGGCGCAGGGCGGTGGGTTGATCGTGCTGGGGTCGGGCGATCCCGGCATGGAGGGGGCGATGCGCAGTCTGGCCGCGCGGCATGCCGGCCGGGTGGCAGTGCGCATCGGCTATGACGAAGCCCTGAGCCACCGGCTGTTTGCGGGCGCCGATGCGGTGCTGGTGCCCAGCCGGTTTGAACCTTGCGGTCTGACGCAGATGTACGGCTTGCGCTATGGCACCTTGCCGGTGGTGGCGGCGGTCGGGGGGTTGGCGGATACGGTGATTTCGGCCTCGCCTGCGGCACTGGCTGCCGGGGTGGCCACCGGGATTGCGTTTCATCCGACCGATGCGCTGGCCTTCGGGCAGGCGCTGCACGGGTTGCTGGCGCTGCATGCCGACAAGAAACTGTGGGCGCAGACGCAGAAGAACGCGATGAAACATCCGGTCGGCTGGGAAACCTCGGCTGCGGCCTATGCGGGGCTGTACGAAAGGTTGCTGCGGTGACGCCGACCACATCGCTGCCCGCGCGTTTGCCGGGCCATGCCATAGGGCCGGGTCTGCCCTGGCCGATGGGCGCGAGTTTCGACGGCGACGGCGTGAATTTCGCGGTGTTTTCCGCCCATGCCCAGTTGATCGAACTGTGCCTGTTTTCCAGCGATGGCAAGCGCGAACTGGCCCGCCTGCCGATGCGCGAACGCGACGGCGATGTCTGGCACATTCATGTCGGCGGGCTGACGGTGGGGGCGGTCTACGGCTTTCGCGCGCATGGGCCGTATCAGCCGGAACGCGGGCACAGGTTCAATCCGCACAAGCTGCTGATCGACCCCTATGCGCGCGGCCTTGAGGGGCGGCTGAAATGGTCTGACAGCCTGATGGGCTACAAGGTGGGCAGTCCGCGCGGGGATTTGTCCTATGACACCCGCGACAGTGCCTTTGCGGTGCCGAAATCGGTGGTGGTCGACAGCAGCTATACTTGGGGCAATGACACGCATCCGCGGGTTCCGGCGTCGGAGGCGGTGATCTACGAGGCGCATGTCAAGGGCATGACCATGCTGCATCCCGGCGTGGACAAGCCGCTGCGGGGCACCTATCTTGGCCTGTCTTCGGATGCGGTGCTGGAACATCTGGTCAGGCTGGGCGTCACCTCGATAGAACTGCTGCCGGTGCAAGCCTTTGTCGATGAACGGTTTCTGATCGCCAAAGGGTTGCGCAACAACTGGGGTTATCAGACCATCGCCTTCTTTGCCCCCGAGGCGCGCTATATGTCGAAAGGCGCGCTGTGGGAATTTCAGACCATGGTGCGGCGGTTCCACGCGGCGGGGATCGAGGTCATTCTGGACGTGGTCTACAACCATTCCGGCGAAGGCGACGGCCATGGCCCGACCCTGAGTTTCCGCGGGTTGGACAATGCCAGCTATTACCGCCTGACCGACGGCGGGCGCTACTATGCCAATGACACCGGCACCGGAAACACCCTGAACCTGACGCATCCGATGGTGCTGCGGCTGGTGCTGGATTCCCTGCGCTACTGGGTGGAGGAGGCGCATGTCGACGGGTTCCGCTTTGATCTGGCGACGGTGATGGGGCGCGAGGCGTATGGGTTCGATCCCAACGGCGGCTTCTTCGATGCGATCCGGCAAGACCCGGTTCTGAGCCGCGTCAAGCTGATTGCCGAGCCGTGGGACATCGGTCCCGGCGGCTATCAACTGGGGGCCTATCCGCATCCGTTCATGGAATGGAACGACAAGTACCGCGACGGCGTGCGCCGGTTCTGGCGCGGTGATGCGGGGCTGACATCGGATCTTGCCAACCGCCTGCTGGGCAGCGCCGACAAGTTCGACCATTCTGGCCGTGCGGCGACGGCCTCGGTCAACTTCATCACCGCGCATGACGGGTTCACGATGGAGGATCTGGTCAGCTTTACCATCAAGCGCAACTTTGCCAATGGCGAGGAAAACCGCGATGGCCATTCGGAAAACCATTCCGACAATCTGGGCTTTGAAGGGGCGACCGCCGACCCCGTGGTGCGCGCCGCCCGCGCGCGCCGCAAGCGCAACCTGTTTGCCACGCTGATGCTGTCGCAGGGGGTGCCGATGATCCTGGGGGGCGACGAGATCGGCCACAGCCAGGGCGGCAACAACAACGCCTATGCGCAGGACAACGAGGTAAGCTGGCTGGACTGGGCCAAGGCGGACAAGGGCCTGGCCGAGTTTGTGGGCCGGCTGGTGGCCTTGCGCAAAAGCCTGCCCGTGCTGCGGCAAAAGCGGTTCCTGCACGCCGAGACACGCAGCACCGACGGGTTGCCCGATGCGATCTGGCGCCGCGCCGATGGCACCACGCCGCGCCCCGAGGATTGGCACAACCCGGCGTTTCGCTGCCTGTGCGTGGAATTGCGGATGGCGGCCGAGGGCGTGGATGCGGGCGAGGCGGCGGTGTTTGCCGTGTTCAACTGCGGCCCGGCCGAGCCGCTGGTGCTGCCCGCCACGGCGCCCGGCTGGGAATTGCTGCTGGACACCAGCCGCCCCGAGGAGGCGGCGCTGACCCAGGGGCCAAAGGCCCCGGCGCAATCGGTTCTGATATTCCGGTCGGTGGCTGCCCCCGACCGGCCAGTGGGAGGAAAGACATGATCACGACGGTAAAGACCGCACCTATCGCCGGACAAAAGCCCGGCACATCCGGCCTGCGCAAGAAGACGCCCGTGTTCATGGGGCGGCATTACCTTGAAAACTTCGTGCAGGCGATTTTCGATGTGGTGGGCACGCAAGGCAAGACCTTCGTTCTGGGCGGGGATGGCCGCTATTTCAACGACCGCGCGGCGCAGGTGATCTTGCGGATGGCGGCGGCGAATGGCGCGGCACGGGTGATCGTGGGGCAGGGGGCGATCCTGTCGACCCCTGCCGCCAGTCACCTGATCCGGCTGAACAGGACCGACGGCGGCATCATCATGTCGGCCAGCCACAACCCCGGCGGCCCGGATGAGGATTTCGGGGTCAAGTTCAACATGCCGAACGGCGGCCCCGCGCCCGAAGGCGTGACCGAGGCCATGTATCAGCGCACGACCCTGATCACCGAGTACAAGATGATCGAGGCGCAGGATGTGGACCTTGGCACCGTCGGGCGGCAGCATCTGGGCGGCATGATCGTCGATGTGGTGGACCCGGTGGCGGATTATGCCGCCCTGATGGAGACGCTGTTCGACTTCCCCGCGCTGCGTGCGATGTTCGCGGGCGGGTTTCGGATGCGGATGGACAGCATGTGTGCCGTGACCGGGCCTTATGCCGTTGAAATCCTTGAAAACCGTCTGGGGGCTGCGAAAGGCACCGTGATCAACGGCACGCCCTTGCCGGATTTTGGCGGCATGCACCCCGACCCCAACCCGACCTGGGCCAAGGCCCTGATGGATGAGATGATGGGCGATGATGCCCCCGATTTTGGCGCGGCATCCGATGGCGACGGCGACCGCAACATGGTGGTGGGGCGCGGGATCTATGTCTCGCCGTCCGACAGTCTGGCGGTGCTGGCGGCCAATGCGCATCTGGCGCCCGGCTATGCGCAGGGTCTGGCGGGGGTGGCGCGGTCGATGCCGACCTCTGCTGCGGCAGACCGGGTGGCGGATGCCCTGGGCATCGGCAAGTATGAAACGCCCACCGGATGGAAGTTCTTTGGCAACCTGCTGGATGCCGGCAAAGCCACGCTGTGCGGCGAGGAATCCTTCGGCACCGGGTCAGACCATGTGCGCGAAAAGGACGGGCTTTGGGCGATCTTGCTGTGGCTGAACATCCTTGCCGTGCGGCGTGAATCGGTGGCGGCGATCCTGGCCAGCCACTGGGCGCAATACGGGCGCAACTATTACAGCCGCCACGATTTCGAGGCGATTGCCAGTGACAAGGCCGATGCGATGATGGCGGCGCTGCGGGCGCGTCTGGCAACCCTGCCGGGGACGGAAGTGGAGGGGCTGGTGGTCGAGGCGGCGGATGATTTCGCCTATACCGATCCGGTGGATGGGTCGGTCAGCAAGGCGCAGGGCGTGCGCATCCTGTTTGGCGGTGGTGCCCGCATCGTGCTGCGTCTGTCGGGCACCGGCACGGAAGGGGCGACGCTGCGGCTCTATCTGGAACGGTATGAGGCCGGGCCGGACGGGCTGCACCACGACCCGCAAGAGGCGCTGGCCCCGGTGATCCGCGCGGCGCATGATCTGGCAGGGATCACCTCCTACACCGGGCGCACCGCGCCGGATGTGGTGACCTGAACCGGCCTTTGCCATGGTCAAGGGGCGCTGCCCCTACGACCATGGCGCTGCTGCGCTGGCGGCGTGGGTCTGCTAGGCTGCGCGCAGACCGGAGGTATCCCCATGCGCCTTGCTGTTGCCCTTTGCCTGCTTGCCGCCCCCGCATTCGCCGAAGCCGAGGGGTTGGGCACGCTGAACCCCGAAGAACTGAGCCTGAATTCGGTGATCGACCAGATCGCGCGGGGGGACACCCGCATGACCAACTGCGCGGCGGGCTACATGATCACCAAATCGGGGCGGCACGGGCAGGCTCGGGCCGTGTTCGGGGCCTGTGCCGAAGCCGGTTATCCGGGGGCGATGACCTGGATGGGGCAGTTGGAGGACAACGGTCTGGGTGGCGCGGAAGACCCCGATGCCGCCGCCCGGTGGGACAGGAAGGCCGCCGATCTGGGCGATCCGGTGGGGCAGTTCAACTATGGGCTGGATCTGATGCGCGGGCGCGGCGTGGTGCGGGATCTGGCCGCAGGCCGGGCGATGGTGGACGCCGCCGCGGGGCAGGGCCTGCCGGTGGCACAGCGGCTGCAAGCGGCGGGCTATGATCTGGACGAGGTGACCCCCGACGCCGACAATTGGAAATACGCGCCGCTGTTCTGATGCCGGCGGATGGGCATGCGACCAAAGAAGGGGGGCCGCAATGCCGCCCCTTTGCCTGTTGTGGCGGGCCTGCGACCCCCCGATTATCTCAGTACGACCAATGTGCAATATCGCCCGCGTGGCCCCTGCCTGATGATCGAAAGCGGACAAGGTGCCAGACCCGGAGGGGGGCCGACAGCACCGCGCCGTCCTAGGACATCTGGAGGGAGGACACCCATGAACCGTTTTGTGGTCGCCGTGACAGCGGCAATGCTGATGCTAAGCCCAATGCTGGCAAGCACCGTTTCTGCCGGCGTGACAGAAGAAGACATCGCCAAGGATTCCTCGACCACCGGGGATATCCTGACCAACGGCATGGGGCGTGATCTGCAGCGCTTCAGCCCGCTTGCAACCCTGACCAAGGCCAATGTCAAGAACCTGATGCCGGCCTGGGCCTTCAGCCTTGGCGGCGAAAAGCAGCGCGGGCAGGAAAGCCAGCCGCTGATCCATGATGGCATCATGTATATCACCGGGTCGTACAGCCGCCTCTATGCGGTGGATGTGAAGACCGGCAAGGAACTGTGGCAATACGACGCCCGCCTGCCCGAAGGCATTCTGCCCTGCTGTGACGTGGTCAACCGGGGCGGCGCGATCTTTGGCGACAACATCTATTTCGGCACGCTGGATGCCCGGATCGTGGCGCTGAACCTGAAGACCGGCGATGTGGTCTGGAACAAGAAGATCGCGGAATACAAGGAAGGCTATTCCTACACGGCAGCCCCGCTGATCGTGAACGGGCTGGTGATCACCGGCAACTCGGGTGGCGAGTTCGGCATCATCGGCGAAGTGCAGGCGCGTGATGCGTTGACCGGCGAAACGGTCTGGACCCGCCCGGTGATCGAGGGCCATGTCGGCACGCTGAACGGCAAGCCGTCGACCATGACCGGCACGCTGAACGCGACCTGGCCGGGGGATCTGTGGAAAACCGGCGGCGGGGCGACCTGGCTGGGCGGGTCGTATGACATTGACACCAACACGCTGGTCTTCGGGGCAGGCAACCCGGCGCCGTGGAACAGCCATCTGCGCAATGCGGGCAAGCCTGTCGAGGGCAACACCGGCGACAACCTTTATGCCGCCAGCCGCCTTGGGATCGATCCGGCAACGGGCGAGATCAAGTGGCATTTCCAGACCACCCCGCGCGAAGGCTGGGATTATGACGGGGTCAACGAAGTGGTGGCCTTCGTCGACAAGGACGGCAAGAAGAAATTCGCCACCGCCGACCGCAACGGCTTCTTCTATGTGCTGAACCGCGAGGATGGGTCGTTCGTCGATGCCTGGCCCTTTGTGAAGGACATCACCTGGGCCTCGGACATCGGCGATGATGGCCGCCCGGTCTATGTGGAAGAAAACCGCCCCGGCGACCCTGCGGCCAGC
This sequence comes from Pseudomonadota bacterium, assembly GCA_040385825.1. Taxonomy (GTDB): domain Bacteria; phylum Pseudomonadota; class Alphaproteobacteria; order Rhodobacterales; family Rhodobacteraceae; genus JANNNF01. Next base: position 7,273 of record JAZKGQ010000040.1, read on the forward strand.
GCCGATGGGGCCAAGGGCGAAGTGGTGTTCTCGTCACCATCCTTCCTGGGCGGCAAGAACTGGATGCCGATGGCCTACAGCCAGAACACCGGACTGTTCTATGTGCCGTCGAACGAATGGGGCATGGACATCTGGAACGAGCCCATCACCTACAAGAAGGGCGCGGCCTATCTGGGGTCCGGCTTTACCATCAAGCCGAATTACGAAGACCACATCGGCAGCCTGAAGGCGATCGATCCGATGACCGGCGAATGGAAGTGGGAATACAAGAACGTGGCCCCGCTGTGGGGGGGCGTGATGACCACGGCAGGCGGGCTGGTGTTCATGGGCACGCCCGAAGGCGAATTCCTCGCGCTGGATGATGAAACCGGCGAGGTGCTGTGGAGCTTTCAGACCGGGTCCGGCATCGTGGGCCAGCCGGTGACCTGGGAGCAGGAGGGCGAGCAGTTCGTGTCGGTGATTTCCGGCTGGGGCGGGGCGGTGCCGCTGTGGGGCGGCGAGGTGGCCAAGAAGGTCAACTACCTGAACCAGGGCGGCACGGTCTGGACCTTCAAGCTGCCGAAAGAACTGGCCATGGCGAACTGACCCCCTCCGGTCGGGTTTGACATGACAGAGGCGCGCTGCGGGGGTTCTCGCGGCGTGTTTTTTTGTAGGGTTTTCAGGGAAGAAAGGGGGCTGTCTGCCCCCCTCTTGGCGCTTTGCGCCAATTCACCCCCCGAGGATATTTTTGCACAGAGGATGCAAATTTTAGACAAGTTTTAGGGGGTTGGGTCGGCGTAGGCGTGGGTTTGGCCGTTGGGGTCGGTGACCTGGTACTGGCCGGGGGAGGTTTGGGTCAGGTAGCCGGGGCCGATGGGCACCTTGCCATGGCCGCCGGGGATGTCGAGCACATAGAGCGGCAGGCAGAGGCCGGACAGGCGGCCGCGCAGCTGCGCCATGATGGCCTGGCCCCTGGCGATGGTGGTGCGGAAATGCGAGGCCCCGCGCGCGAGGTCGCAATGGTGCAGGTAATAGGGTTTTACCCGGTTCACGATCAGCGTGCGGAACAGGGTGGCGAGGGTGTCGGCGTCGTCATTGATGCCGGCCAGCAGCACGGTTTGCGACAGCAGCGGGATGCCTGCACCCGCAAGGGCGGCAAGGGCCGCGCGGGCGTTCGGGGTCAGTTCATCGGCGTGGTTGGTGTGGACCACGATCTGCACGGTGGCGCGGGTTTTCAGCGCGGCCAGCAGGGCAGGCGTGATCCTGGCCGGGGCCACCACCGGGACGCGGGTGTGAAAGCGGATGATCTGGACATGCGGGATCGCGGACAGCCGGTTCAGCAGGTCGCCAAGCCTGCGCGGCGACAGCACCATCGGGTCGCCGCCGGTCAGGATCACCTCCCATATGGCGGGGGTCCGGGCGATGTAGGCGAGGGCCGCGTCAAGCTCGGCTTCGGCCAGCGGGCCAGCATCGCCCACGGTTTCGCGGCGAAAGCAGAAGCGGCAGTAGACCTCGCAGGTTTGGGTTGCGTGCAGGATCACCCGGTCGGGGTAGCGGTGGGTCAGGCCGGGGGCGGGGCTGTGGGTGGCGTCGCCGATGGGGTCGGTCAGGTCTTCGGGGCGGATGGTCAGTTCCGCCGGGGTCGGCACGAATTGCCCGGCAAGGGCGGGGGTCATCGCCCCGGCCATCTCGGCGCTGATGCGGATGCGGAACGTCTCGGCGACTTCGGCCAGCAGGGTGCGGTCGGCATCGGGGGCCAGCCCTGCCGCGATCAGCCCCTCGACCGAGGCAAGCACCGTCATCCGCGGCGCAGGCCGGTTTCCACCAGCAGGCCCCGGCGCTTGGCCTCGTAGTAATAGCCCTTGGCATACCACATCACGGCGCGGGATTCGTTGCCACCCGATACCAGCCAGGCCCCGCGCAGATAGCGGCCCGCATAGATCAGGTTGGTTTCGGCATCGAGCAGGCCCGAGGCCGGCCCCTTGTAGCCCATGGTCCCGGCCGTCTGCGGCAGAATCTGCATCAGCCCGTAATAGGGGCCATTGCGGGCACGCGGGTTATAGTCGCTTTCGCGCTGGATCACCCGGTGCAGCAGGCTTTCGGGAATGTCATGCACCGCGGCATATTTGCGGATCAGGCGGCGCATGTCCGGTGTTTCGCCGGGATAGAGGTTGGCACGACCGGGGCTGTCGTCGCGCGGGGCGGGGGCACCACAGGCGGCCAGCGCAAGCCCCGCCAGAAGGCCAAAGGTGCTGCGTCGCGTCAGGGACATGGGCATGGGGCGGCTCCGGTTGCGGTTTGCGGCGTGATAGCGGGGCAGGCCGGGCGGGAAAAGCGGTTTTGCGCAGTGCGGGCGGGAAACTGCACAAAGACCCAGCGGTATAGGACTTTAGCCTTGCATGGCCGAACTTCGCTTTGCGCAGGGGGTTTGCCTTGGTAGGCTGGAGGTCAGGACAACGCCGGAAAGGTCCGTCATGGTGGCCATGCAGAGTTTCGGGGGGCGCACCCTTACATCCGCGCTGATCGTAGACGACCATCCGCTGTTCTGCGATGCCTTGTCGATGACGCTGAAGGCGGTGGCCGGGATTTCCCAGATCGAGACGGCGGATTGTCTGGAGGCCGCGATTGCAAAGCTGGACCGGGGGATGTTGCCCGATGTGGTGGTGCTGGACCTGAACCTGCCCGATGTGAACGGGCTGGACGGGCTGATCCGCCTGCGCCATGCGGCGGGCGATGTGCCGGTGGTGGTGGTGTCGTCCTTGGCCGACAACCGCATCATCGGGGCCTGCCTCAAGGCCGGGGCGGCAGGGTTTGTGCCCAAGCATTCGCGGCGCGAGGTGTTTCGGGCGGCATTCGAGGCGATCGGCGCCGGGCGCGGCTATCTGCCCGAAGGCTATGTGCCAAGCGCTGACCCCAAGGCCCCCGCCAGCCAGCGCGAGGAGGCGATTGCAAGGCTGGGCCTGCTGACCCGGCAACAGGCGCGCATCCTGCAACTAATCTGCGAGGGCATGCTGAACAAGCAGATCGCCTTTGAGCTGACCATCGCCGAAACCACGGTCAAGGCGCATGTCACCGCCATCATGCGCAAACTGGGGGTGCAAAGCCGGACCCAAGCCGTGCTGATCGCCAACGAGACGAGCTTTTCCAGCCTGATGCCCGAGGATGGCTGACACCACGCTGCGGATTGCGTCCTTGCCAGCCCCGCCGCTTGCGCCCTACTCTGGCCCAGGGGGAGTGCTGGCGATGGATGCAGTCGAGGCTTTGGAGGCGGCGCTGCCGGTTCAGGCTGACCTGATGCCGACCGCCCATGTGCTGGCGTCAGACGCCCAGGCTGCGGCCGGTCTGTGCGCCGGTCTGGGGCCGGGCCCGTTTGCCGCCGTGATCCTGTTCATCTCGCCCGAGGCTGATATGGCGGGCCTCAGCGCCGCGATGCAGGCGGGGTTTCCCGGCGTTCCGGTGATCGGCTGCACCACGGCCGGCGAGATTTCGGCCGATGGCTATACCGAGGGCGAGGTGGTGGCCGTGGGCCTGCCTGCCGCGCATTTCGCGGTGGACTGCATGCTGGTGCCGGATTTGCAGGTGCTGGATTCGCAAGACCTGATCGGGCGGTTGATCCGCACCCGCCACGCGCTGGAACGGCTGCGCCCTGACTGGGACCATGAGTTTGCCTTTCTCATGGTCGATGGCCTGTCGATCCGCGAGGATGAACTGGCCTCGGCGCTGGCCTCGGGGCTTGGGCCGGTGCCGCTGTTTGGCGGGTCGGCGGGCGACGGCACGCGGTTCAAGGAAACCTTCGTGCTGTATGACGGGCAGATGCTGGGCAATGCGGCGGTGCTGACCATGGTGCGCAGCAACTGCCGGGTGAAGGTGTTCAACCTTGACCATCTGGTGCCCACCGACCGCCGCATGGTGGTGACCGAGGCCAACCCCCGCGACCGTACCGTGCGCCAGATCAACGCCGAACCTGCGGCGCGCGAATATGCCCGCATCCTTGGCAAAGACCCCGCGCAACTGACGACCTTCACCTTCGCAGCCCACCCCGTGGTGGTGCGGGTGGGCGGCAAGCATCATGTGCGCGCGATTCAGAAGGTGGCCGAAAACGGCGACCTCGTGTTCTTTTCAGCCATCGACGAAGGGCTGGTGCTGACGCTGGCCGAACCCAAGGAAATGATCGCCCATCTGGATGCCGAACTTTCGGCCCTGTCCGAAGGCGGCGCGCCTGCGGCCATTCTGGCCTGCGACTGTATCCTGCGCCGGATGGAAGCGTTGGAAAAACAGAAATACGGCGCCATCTCGCACCTGCTGCGCAAGCATCGGGTGACCGGATTTTCCACTTATGGCGAGCAGTTGAACTCGATGCACGTCAACCACACGATGACGGGCGTTGCGATCTATCCGCCGGACGGGCCGTGAATGCTGTCGGCGCTGATCAACCCCAATGATCCGGTCGAGCGGCAGAATGCCAAGCTCTTGACCATCGCACAGGTGCTGATGCGGCGGGTGGAACAGATCACCGACGACTCTGGGGCCGCCTACGCCCAGTTTCAGCGCGCCGCCCTGCTGGAAGATCAGGTCCGCGAACGCACGCGCGATCTGGAACGCGCGCTGGATCTGCTGAACGATTCCAACGCGCGTCTGGCCGAGGCCAACAAGGCGACCGAGGCCGCCCGCCAGAACCTGGCCAATGCGATCGAGACGATCCAGGAAGGGTTCGCCCTGTTTGACGCGGGCGATGTGATGGTGATGTGCAACTCGCGCTTCGGGATGCACATGCTTGATATTCATGAAGACCTGAAACCCGGCCTGACCTTTGCGGGCTATGTCGAACGGGTCAGCCTGTCGCGCTATCTGGCGCTGCCAGACAATGAACGCCCCGAGGATTGGGCCGTGCGGCGCAAGCGGCGGCATCAGGACCGGCATGTCATTTTCAACGTGCGCCTGATCTGGGACCGCTGGATGCAGGTCAGCGAACACCGCACCGCCGATGGTGGCACGGTGATCCTGCAGACCGATGTGACCGACATCATCCGGCTGGAACGCCACGAACGCGGCAAGCTGCTGGACGATCAGGCGCGGGTGATCCGCGCCACGCTGGACCACATCAACCAGGGCGTGTCGATCTTTGATGCAAGCGCGCGGCTGGTGGGCTGGAACCAGCGGCTTGGTGCCTTACTGGCAATCCCCATGGCGCGGCTGCGGGTCGGGGCCTCGTTCGACTATCTGCTGCAACGCTTCCGCCAAGAGATTGCCTTTGGCGAGGGCATGACGGACGCGATGCTCGAGGCCTGGGTGCAGGCGGGCACGGGCCGCGCAGCCCTGTCGTTTCAGGTGCGGCGCGGGCCGGAACTGATCCTGGATGTGTTCGCGCAGGAAATGCCCGACGGCGGTTTCGTGATGAGCTTTACCGATGTCACCGCCGAACGCGCGGCGATTGACGGGCTCAGCCGCGCCAATGAAACGCTGGAAGCCCGCGTGATGGAACGCACGCTTGAACTGGAAGATGCGCTTGGCCATGCCGAACGCGCCAATGCCAGCCGGTCCCGCTTTGTCGCCGCCGCCAGCCATGACCTTTTGCAACCTTTGTCGGCGGCCAAACTGTTCATCGCCTCGATTGACGACGAGGCGATTGCCCCGTCGGTCCGCGAGGCGCTGGACAAGGCGCAGAATGCGCTGGTGTCGGTGGAAGGCATTCTGGACGCGTTGCTCGACATCTCCAAACTGGAATCCGGCAAGGCGGCGGTGTCGGTGGGGCCGGTGCGGCTCGACCGGTTGCTGGGCCAGTTGAACGAGGAATTTGCGGCGATTGCGGCGGCCAAGGGGCTGGCCCTGCGGGTGCAGGCCTGCGATGCGGTGGTGCTGTCGGACCCGGCCTATCTGCGCCGTATCTTGCAGAACCTGATCGGCAATGCCATCCGATATACCACCTCGGGCCGGGTTCTGGTCGGCGCGCGGCACCGGGGCGGGATGATAAGGCTGGAGGTCTGGGATACCGGGCCGGGCATACCGGAACATGAACAGGACAACATTTTCAAAGAGTTCCACCGCCTGAACGCCCGCGCCTCGGCGTCGGAAGGCATGGGGTTGGGGCTGGCCATCGTCGAACGCGCCTGTGCCTTGCTGGGCCATCCGTTGGGTCTGTCGTCGCAGATGGGCAAGGGCACCTGCTTCATGGTGCAGGTGCCCTTGTCAGAGGGGCAGCCCGAAGCACTGGTGATCCGCGCCCCGTCGCAAGGTCGGCGGGTACGGGCGCAGGACAAGATCGCTTTTCTGGTGGAAAACGACGAAGACCTGCGCCGCGCCATGAGCCTGCTGCTGGAAAAATGGGGCATGTCGGTGCTGGATGCGGCATCTGGCGAAGAGGCGCTGGCCCTGATCGAGGAAATCGGCATTCTGCCGGATGTGTTTCTGGTCGATCACCAACTGGGCGATGGCATGACGGGGGTGGAGTTCGTCTGTGCGGTGCGCGCGCGCTATGGCGCGGTGCCGTCGCGGATCGTCACCGCCAACCGCAGCCCCGAGGTGCGCGCCCTGTGTCTGGCCGCCGAGGTAGAGATGCTGATGAAGCCGATAGACGCCCGCGCTCTTGAAGCATTTTTCGCAACCTTGACATAGGGTTACGCCTTGGATTTCATCTGTCCGCGCACCGGGTCGTAGCCCCAGATCGCACCTGCCGCAAAGACGGCGGTGGCAAGCAGCGTCCAGCCCAGGGCCGCAAGGTTAATTTGTCCGTAAAGTGCAAAGCGGATCAGCTCGACGCTTTGGGTAAACGGGTTCAGCGCACAGGCGGTGGCAAGGGCAGGCGAGCTTTCGGCCATTTTCCACAGCGGGTACAGCGCCGAAGACAGAAAGAACATGGGGAAGATGACGAAGTTCATCACCCCGGCAAAATTTTCAAGCTGCCGGATCAGCGATGACAGCAACAATCCCATCGCGCCCAGCATAAGACCGGTCAGGACAAGGGCTGGCAAAACAAGGGCATAGCCGATGATCGGCGGGCGGATGCCGTAAGCTGCGGCAATCGCCAGGAAGGCCGCACATTGGATCAGCGACACCAGCGTACCCGCCAGCAGCTTGGCAAACAGCAACCACCAGCGCGGCAAGGGCGCGGTCAGCAACAGGCGCATCGACCCCATCTCGCGGTCGTAAACCAGACCAAGAGAGGACTGCATCCCGTTGAAAAGGCATATCATTCCCAGAAGTCCGGGCAGGATGTACGTCTCGTAGGTGATATAGGTCTGGTAGGGCGGCGTGATCGACAGGCCAAGCGCCGCGCGAAAGCCTGCGGCAAAGATGAACAGCCAGACCAAAGGCCGCACCAAAGCTGCGATCAGGCGGCTTTTCTGGCCCAGAAACCGCAGCGCCTCGCGGTGCAGGATGGCGGTCAGGGCGGTCAGGTAGATCATGGTGCGGTCAGGGTCAGAAAGGTTTCCGCCAAGGTTCGATTTCCGATGATATCCTTTGTTTTTCCGTGTGTTGCAAAGCGTCCCTTGTGCAATATCATCAGATTGTCCTCTGCCCCGATTTCATCGGTCAGATGGGTCGCCCACAGCACGGTCAGCCCCTGCGCGGCCAGATCATGCACATAGGCCGTGATCCCGGCGCGGGCCGCCGCATCCAGCCCCACCGTGGGTTCGTCCAGCAGCAGCACGGTAGGGCGGTGGATCAGGGCGCGGGCAATTTCCATCCGCCTGCGATGGCCGCCATTCAGGTTGCGCGCGGGTTCATCGGCGCGTTCGGCCATGCCAAGCCGGGCCAGCGCGGCCATGGCGCGGCGGTCTGCCTCGCGCCCCGACACACCATGAAGGGCCGCAAAATACAACAGGTTACGGCGCACGGTCAGGTCAAGGTCCAGTGTAGGCTGTTGAAAAACAACACCAATCTGCGCCAGGGCCTTGCGGGGACAGGCTGTCAGATCATGCCCCGCGACAATAATCTTGCCCTGCGGGCTGGTGAACAGGCGCGTCAGCAGCCCGAACAGGGTGGATTTTCCGGCCCCGTTGGGGCCAAGCAGCGCGGTAAACCCCGGCGCCAGATCAAAGCTGACATCTGTCAGCGCCGATGTGGCCCCGTAGGAAAAGCCAAGGTTTTCAACGCGAAGGCTCACTCTATGGTGATCTCCAGCCTTTGGCTGTCGCCGGTCGATCCGGGCACCGACAGCGAATAGCTGCCCGGTTTGATCGCGATAAAGCCGATTTCCATGGTGCCGCTTTCGTCAAATTCGACCGAGTCGATACCCAGCGGACGGATCTCGATGCCTTCAATCACCATCTCGTCGATCCAGATTGCGCGGAAAAACCCCGCTCCGGCAAGGCCCAGTTCCTGGCTGCCATCGGCCTCGATCTCGATTTCGTAATAGGTGCCGGATTTCAGTTTCAGCGGCGCTGCCGCCAGCGGCTGGCCAGCCGACAGAGTGATCGGCGGCAGGTCTTGCTTGTTGCCCGACGACAACAGGCCCGCCATGCCAAGTTCGGCCTCCTGCGCCAGCGCCAGTGCGGGACACAGCAGCAAAGCTGCGATAATAACGGTCTTCAGCATGTTGATATTCCTTGCTTATGGGCGAACTGCCACCCCCCAGGGAAACCGGCCGACCTTGATCGATTTCAGCGCGGTACGCGAAGCCACGTCGATCACGGTCACATCACCCGATACTCCGTTGGTGGTGAACAACTGGGTCGCATCAGGGGAAAACGCCATGTGCCACACCCGTCGCCCGACCAGGATATAGCTCTCGACCTCCAGCGTTTCGGCATTGACCACGGCTACATGGTTCGACGGGCCAAGGGCGACAAAGGCGGTCTTGCCATCAGGGGTAAACCGAAAGCCGACGGGTTGAACAAGATCGGCGTTCACACCCTTGATTTCAAACCGGATCTTGCCGATCGGGGTCTGATCTTCGGCATTGAACACGCTGATGGTGCCGCCGATTTCCGACGATACCCACAACTGGCGGCCATCGCCGGTGAATTCGGCATGGCGCGGGCGGCTGTCGACCAGCGTGTTGGCCTTGATGCTGTTGGTTGCCGTGTCGATCCAATGGGCCATGTTGGTGGTTTCCGACGTGGTGATCGCGGTGCGCCCATCGGGCGAAATCGCCATGCCTTCGGGTTCGATCCCGACGTTGATCTGCGCCACCACTTGCCGGGTTTGTGTGTTGACGACAGTGGTTACGGCATCATCTTCATTCGCGATGTAAAGATGGATGTCATCGGGGGCGAGGACAAACTGTTCGGGATCTTCGCCCGAGGGCAGGTCATGCAGGATCTCGCCGGTGTTCGGGTCCATCACCTGCACGGTGTCGCTGTCTGACGCGCAGATGTAGACGCGGCTGAAATCCTTGGAAAAGGTGATGCCGCGCGGGCGCTCGCCGGTGGGGATGGTGCGCGTCACTTCCATCGTGGCGGTGTCGATCACTGAAATCGTGTCGTCCTTTTCGTTGGTGACCCAGACTTCGGCCGCCGTGGCGGGCAGGGCGGCAAGCGAGGCAAGCAGGGCAAGGGTTCGCATTCATCCTCCAAAGGCGGTGCAGGCACTTTCGGGGGCGTCCATCCCGAGCGTGTCCATTTCATTGCGCTGGTGAAGGAACCCTGCCAGCGGGGCGAGGCTGATCAACGCGCGCGCATTGGCGACGGCGATGGGTTGGCGCATCTGGCCGTTCCAGGCGCGGAACGACAGGCCGCGCCCCTTGAAGCCGTCCATCTGGAACCCGTCGGCCAGCAGATAGGCGCGCAAGCTGGCGGGGTCGGCGGTATTGCTGCGGGTCACGGCCTCGCCGATGGCGCGGATCGCGGTCCAGGCGGCATAGTCCTGCCCCTGCATCGGGCGGGCGGCGGCCTGCCTGAAGCGGTTCTGCAACTGCACCGCCCCCCAGGCCTCGATCACCGGGGACCAGGCGGTTGGCACCATCCCATCGGACCCCGCAACCGGGCGCGGCAGCCAGGTATGGTGTTCGACATAGCGGCCAAAGTCATCGGTCGCATCGGCCACCAGCAGCACGTCATGATCGGGCAGGCCTTGGGTAAAACGGGGAATTTCCTCCATCGTCGATTCGCGCAGGTCGGTGTCAAAGGTCCAGGCCTGTTCCGCGCGGATGGTCAGCCCGAACTTGGTGGCCGAAGCACGCAGGGTTTCGGCCCAGTCGCGGTCGGCGGGGTTGGGTCCGGTCAGCATCACCAGATCCGTCCATTGCCGCGCCACCAGCACCTGCATCAGCGCATCGGCGCGCGCGGCATCTTCGGGGGCGGTGTGCAGCAGGTTGGCCCGGCAATCGGCGCTGCGCAGGCGGGCGGCCCCCGAGGCCACGTTGAACAGCAGCGCGTCGCGCGCCTGCGCAAGGTCGGCAATCGCAAGGGTGGTGTCGGTGGGCGCATCGATCAGCACCAGCCGGCTGGATTGCAGCACAGCCGTTGCCGCCGCCAGCACATCTTCGCCCGGCGGCACGGACACCACTGACAGGGTATAGGCATGGCCCAGAAAGCTGCCGGTGGTCTGGGTGTCGGCCAGCGCCACCCTTGCCCCGGCAATCCCCAGATCATCGGGCACGGGGTCCAGATTGGACAGCACCGGGGGGCGGTCCACCTCGGCGCGCAGATAGGTGATCGCCACCGGCAATTCGGCGAGGGCAGCATTCGCGCCCAGTACTGCACCCAGCAGGGCCAGCAGGCCGGTTGCGGCGGCACGGCGCGCGCGGGGCAAAAGTCGCATGTCTGGTCCTCCCTGATGGAAAGGTGGGCGCACAGGCGGCTCAGGGGAACCGCGACAAAGGTCGGGGGCGGTGGCGGCACAAAGGTCTAATATCGGTCCGCCACCGGCTTGGGTTAGCACTGGACAAACCGGATCGAGGAGACAGCCCATGCCCGTTTGCAGACATGCAGCCCTTGCAGCCCTGGCCATCTGTGCCACCACCCTGACCGTGATGGCGGCCGGCCTGCCGCTGACCATCGAGCCGGTGAACACCGATGCGCTGCCCGATGTGGGCGAGGACTGGCTGACCGAAAACCCCTATCGCGCCGACAAGGTCGGCCCCGAGGTCTGGCAGACGGCGGTTGATATCGGCGAAAGCGGCTATATCCAGAACTGCGCGCGCTGCCACGGGCTTGGGGTTGTCTCGGGCGGTCTGGCCCCCGATCTGCGCTTTCTGGAGGCCGCGGAATATGGCGACGAATGGTATACCGAACGCTTCATCGCGGGCTACACGCAGGATGGCACCACCCGGATGCCCGCCTTTGGCGACACCCTGGGGCAGAAGGCCGCCTGGGCGATCCGGACCTATATCGAAACCCGGCCCGAGGATGGCGCATTCGATGCCTACAACGACCGGCTTGTCGAGATCCGCGAGGCTTTGGGCGCAGGCACCGGCGATGCGGCGGCCATGAAGACCGAACTGACCGAGATTGCCGCGCAGGTGGTGACGGCATCGGGCGCGCCGGTGGCGGATTCGGCGGTGTTCCGGGCGGCGCAGCAATTGGGCGACACGCCCGAAAGCAGGAAGCTGGCCTTTGACACCCTGACCATCGGCATGTCGGCGGCACAGTGATCCGGCAATGCTGCGCGCCCTGATCCTTGCTGTCCTGCTTGCCCTGCCGGGGGCTGCCTTTGCCCGCTGCGAAACCTATGTGCCTGGGGCAAGGCCCCAGAACACCGCCCGCGAATTTGTCGGCACCACGCTGGATGACATCGTGGATCAGGGCTGGATCGAGTTTGCGGTCTATGAAGATTTTCCGCCCTATTCCTATGACGACGGCGGCACCCCCAGGGGCGTCGACATCGAGGTGGGCCGCATCATCGCCGAAGGCCTTGGCGTCGAGGCGCGCTTTCGTCTGGTGCAGGCGGGCGAAAATCTGGAGGCCGATCTGCTGAACTATGTCTGGAAGGGCGCTGCGGTGGACGGGCATGTGTCCAGCGTGATGCTGCGGGTGCCCTACAATTCGGATTTCACCTGCCGGGTCGAACAGGTGGTGTTCACCGGGCAATATGCGGGCGAGCGCATCGGCATTGCCTATGCGACGGCGGCCTATCCCGAGGCCATTCCCGGCCCCACGGCCGCTGGCCGCCACGAGGGCGCCCCGGTGCCTGCCTTCTTTCGCTATGATACTGTGGGGATCGAGAACGACTCGATTGCCGATTTCTACCTGACCTCGACCCTTGGCGCGCAGGCGGCGGCCCAGATCCGGCGGTTCCCGCAGATCGCCGATGCGATGGCCGCGTTGCAGGCGGGGCAGGTGATGGCCGTGATGGGGCCGCTGGCGCAGTTGCAGGCGGGGGCGGGCGACGGCATCGCGGTGCATACCCCGCCGATGCCAGGCTTTGCCACCGGGCGCTGGACGCTTGGGCTGGCGATTCACACCAGCCACCGCGACCTTGCCTATGCGGTGGATGATGCCATTGTTGCAGGGCTGGCCGATGGGCGCATCGCCGCCGCTTATGCAATGTACGGGCTGGATTTTACCCCGCCCGAAAGATGACAGGTACGACCAAGGTTCCATAGCCGGGGCCGGTGCCCCGCGTTACGCTTTGCCTCAAGGGAGACAGCACCATGCAACTGACCGACAGCCGCGACATCAAGGCCAGCCCCGATGTGGTCTGGGCGGCGATCCTGAACCCCGATGTGCTGAAAGACTGCGTGCCGGGCTGCGAAAGCATGACCGGCACCCCCGAAACCGGGTTCGAGGCCGTGGTCAAGCAAAAGGTCGGCCCGGTGTCGGCGCGGTTCACCGGCCTTGTGAACCTGTCCGACATGGTGCCGGGCAAAAGCCTGACCATCAGCGGCGAAGGCAAGGGCGGGCCTGCGGGCTTTGCCAAGGGCGGGGCAAAGGTCACGATGGAGGCCATCCCCACCGGCACCCGCCTGTCCTATGTCGTCGAGGCCAATGTCGGCGGCAAGCTGGCGCAACTGGGCAGCCGCATCATCGACGGCTTTGCCAAGAAGATGGCGGATGAATTCTTCACGCGGTTTCAGGCGGCGGTAGAGGGACCGGCGGTTGTCGAGGAGGCCGCAGAAGAAGACATTGCCGAGTCGGGCGAAAAGAAGAAGGGTTGGTTCAAGCGCATGATTGGCGGCTGAACCAGATAAAAAGCGCAATTTCCAGAAAAGACCCAGGGATATCCAAGGGAGGATGAACATGACGAAAGTCACGATGACCGTGAACGGCAAAACCGTTTCGGCAGAGGCGGAAGGGCGGACATTGCTGTCGGCCTTCCTGCGCGAGGGGCTGGGCCTGACCGGCACCCATATCGGCTGCGACACTTCGCAATGCGGGGCCTGCACCGTGCATCTGAACGGTGCCCAGGTCAAAAGCTGCTCGGTCTTTGCGATGGATGCGGCGGGGGCCTCTGTCACCACCATCGAAGGCATGGCCAATGCGGATGGCAGCCTTGGCGTGATGCAGCAGGCGTTCCAGGACCATCACGGGCTGCAATGCGGGTTCTGCACACCGGGCATGGTGATGGCGTCGGCGGCGCTGCTGGCGCAGAACGCAAAGCCGTCCGAGCAGGAAATCCGCCACCATCTGGAAGGCAACATCTGCCGCTGCACCGGGTATCACAACATCGTCAAGGCCGTGCTGGCTGCCTCCGGGCAGGACGCAACGGCTTTGGCCGCAGAATAGGGAGGGATTCAGATGCCGAAGGATACTGGGATTGGGGCGTCCTCCAAACGCCGCGAGGATGTGCGCTTTCTGACGGGCAAGGGCGTCTATACCGATGACATGGCGCTGCACAAGCAGGCCCATGCCGTGATGGTGCGGTCAACCGTGGCCCATGGCCGGATCGTGTCGATCAACAAGACGGCGGCCGAGGCGATGCCCGGCGTGCTGGCGATCTTCACCGGCGAGGATTTTGTGGCCGTCGGCGGCAACCCCGCAGGCTGGCTGATCAACAGCCGCGACGGCACCCCGATGCGCGAACCCAAGCGCCCGGTGCTGGCGCATGGCAAGGTGCGCCACGTGGGCGACGCCTATGCCGCCGTGATCGCCGAAACCTATCAGGAAGCCCGCGACGCGGCCCAGCAGATCGAGGATGACACCCAGATTGAATCGCTGCCCGCCATCGTCGACATGGCCGCAGCGCTGGCCGACAACACCAACCGCGTGCATGACGAAATCCCCGACAACCAGTGTTTCGACTGGGGCTGGATCGAGGACAACCGCGCCGCCGTGGATGCCGCCATCAAGGCCGCCCCGCATGTGGTGACGCTGGACCTGATCAACAACCGTCTGGTGCCGAACGCGATGGAACCGCGCGCCAGCATCGGCGAATACAACACCGGCACCGGCGATTACAAACTGACCACCACCAGCCAGAACCCGCATCTGTCGCGCCTGCTGATCGCGGCCTTCGTGCTGGGCATTCCTGAAAACAAGCTGACGGTGGTGGCCCCCGATGTGGGCGGCGGGTTCGGGTCCAAGATCTATCACTATGGCGAGGAAGCGCTGGTGCTGGCAGCGGCCAAGAAACTGGGCCGCCCGGTGCGCTGGACGGCAGATCGGGGGGAATCCTTCCTGTCGGATGCCCATGGCCGCGACCATGTGACCAGGATCGAGCTGGCCTGCACCAAGCAAGGCGAGATGCTGGCCCTGCGCACCACCACGCTGGCCAATGTGGGCGCCTATCTGTCGAACTTTTCCACCGCGACGCCGACCTTCCTGCATGGCACGCTGATGTCCGGCCCCTACAAGGTGCCGCTTGTCTATGTGAACGTGAAAACCGTGTTCACCAACACCGCCCCGGTCGACGCCTATCGTGGTGCGGGTCGCCCCGAGGCCACCTATTCCATCGAACGGGTGGTCGACATGATGGCGCGTGAATTGGGGCTGGACCCCATCGAGGTGCGCCGCCGCAATCTGCTGACGCCCGACCAGTTCCCCTATCAGTCGCCGGTCGGTCTGATGTACGACACCGGCAACTATCAGGCCACGCTGGACAAGGCGATCGAACTGGGCGACGTGGCCGGGTTCGAGGCGCGGCGGGCCGAGTCTGCCAGGAAGGGCAAGCTGCGCGGCATGGGCCTTTCGACCTGGATCGAGGCTTGCGGCATTGCGCCGTCAAACCTTGTCGGCGTGCTGGGCAGCCGGGTCGGGTTGTTTGATGCAGCAACCGTGCGGGTCAACGCCACCGGGAATATCAGTGTCATGGTCGGCGCGCACAGCCACGGGCAGGGGCATGAAACCGTGTTCGCGCAGATCGTGGCGGATCAGTTGGGCATCCCGGAATCCTCCATCGAGATCATCCATGGCGACACCTCGAAAATCCCGTTCGGGATGGGGTCTTACGGGTCGCGCAGCCTTGCGGTCTGCGGCACGGCGATGACCAAGGCGGTGGACAAGATCATCGCCAAGGGCAAGAAGATCGCGGCCCACATGCTGGAAGCGGCCGAGGGCGACATCACCTTTGAGGGTGGCAAGTTCAGCGTGGCGGGCACCGACAAGGCGAAAACCTTCGGCGAGATCGCCTTTTCGGCCTACGTCCCCCACAACTATCCGCTTGAAACGCTGGAGCCGGGGCTGGAGGAAACCGCCTTCTACGATCCCGCCAACTTTACCTACCCCGCAGGGGCCTATTTCTGCGAGGTCGAGGTGGATGCCGAAACCGGCAAGGTCGACATCGCGTCCTTCACTTGCGCCGATGATTTTGGCAATGTGATGAACCCGATGATCGTCGAAGGTCAGGTGCATGGCGGTGTGGGCCAGGGCATCGGCCAGGCCATGCTGGAAAACACCACCTATGACGAAAACGGCCAGCTTCTGACCGGATCGTTCATGGATTACGCCATGCCACGCGCGTCCGATGTGCCGTTCTATACGGTGGATCATTCCTGCGCCACGCCCTGCACCCACAACCCGCTTGGGGTCAAGGGCTGTGGCGAGGCCGGGGCGATCGGCTCGCCCCCCGCGGTGGTCAATGCGGTGATCGACGCGCTGCAACGCGGTGGTCATACCCACGTCACGCACATCGACATGCCCGTCTCGCCCTCGCGGGTGTGGACGGCGATCCACGGTTAAGGGAGGAACGGCTATGCACAACTTCGAATTCGTGAAACCGGCCTCTGTCGCAGAGGCGGTGGCGGCGATGAAAGACGGCGGCGCGCAGGCGCTGTCAGGCGGCATGACCTTGCTGCCGACCATGAAGCAGCGGCTGGCGCAGCCCTCTGTGCTGGTGTCCTTGACCGGCATCGCCGAGTTGCAGGGCGTCTGCATGGGCGAGGGGGGGCTGCACATCGGCGGGGCCACCCCGCATGCCGTGGTGGCGCGGGACGCGAAGGCCCTGTACCCCGCACTTGCGGCGCTGGCGGGCGGGATCGGCGATCCGGCGGTGCGCAACCGGGGCACGGTGGGCGGATCGGTCGCCAACAATGACCCCGCGGCCTGCTATCCCTCTGCCGTGCTGGCGTCGGGGGCAACAGTCGTGACCAACACGCGCAGAATCGCGGCGGATGACTACTTTCAGGGCATGTTCACCACCGCGCTGGAAGAGGGCGAGATCATCACCTCGCTGATCTTTCCGGTGCCGCAAAAGGCCGCCTATCTGAAGTTCAACCAGCCGGCCAGCCGCTTTGCCCTGACCGGGGTGTTCGTCGCCAAATACGCGGGCGGCGTGCGGGTGGCGGTGACGGGCGCGTCGAATGACGGCGTGTTCCGCTGGACCGAGGCCGAACGCGCCCTGTCGGCGGATTTTTCGGCAAGTGCGATTTCGGGGCTGAAAGTGTCGTCCGAGGGCATGATCGGCGATCTGCACGGCACGCCGGACTACCGCGCCAATCTGGTCAAGGTGCTGACCCGCCGCGCAGTCGAGGCGGCTGCCTGAAACCTGCGGCTTGACACTTGCGGCGCGCGGGACTGACCATCCTGCGCGCCGCCATCCGGGCCGGGCGGACAAGGCGGTGTCGAAATTTCTGCCGCAGCCCCTTGAACATGCTGCTTTGCGGCATAGCTTACCTGCGCGGACCGGGCCCCTCTGACGACAGGATGTCGTGATGTCGGACCGCATCGAGCGTGCTCGATGCCAGCCCGGTAAATCTTGCGACCCTTCGGGCCGGAATTGCGCGCGCTTCTCATATCGCGAGAGGACGCACATGGATTATCTGCTTTTTACCCTGTTTCTGGGAACCCCGCTGTGGCTGTGGTTCACCTTCATTGCCGTTGTTCTGGCGCTGCTGGCCTTTGACCTTGGCGTGCTGAACAAGGGCAACGACGAAATCGGCGTGACCCAAAGCCTGAAGCTGTCGGCGCTGTACATCACCCTTGGCGTCGCCTTCGGTGGCTTTGTCTGGTATCAGTTGGGCGCGCAGCCGGCCGCCGAATACATGACCGCTTTCGTGGTGGAAAAGACCCTTGCGCTGGACAACGTGTTTGTCATCGCGCTGATCTTTTCCTTCTTCGCCATCCCGCGCCAGTATCAGCACCGGGTGCTGTTCTGGGGCATTCTGGGGGTGATCGTGCTGCGCGGCATCATGATCGGCGTCGGGGCCACGCTGGTCGCGCAGTATAGCTGGGTGCTGTACATCTTTGCCGCCTTCCTGATCTTCACCGGCCTGAAAATGCTGGTGACGGATGAAAAGGAAATGGACCTGACCACCAACCCCGTGCTGCGCTTCATGCGCAAGCGGTTCCGGGTGACGGAAACCCTGCATGGCAGCGATTTCTTCGTGCGTCAGGCCGACCCGGCCACCGGCAAGCTGTCCACATGGATGACGCCGCTGTTTCTGGCGCTGGTGCTGATCGAGATTGCCGATCTGGTGTTCGCGGTGGATTCGGTGCCTGCGGTGTTTGCCATCACCACAGACCCCTACATCGTCTATACGTCCAACATCTTTGCCATCCTTGGACTGCGGGCGCTGTACTTTGCCCTGTCGGCCGTGCTGCACCGGTTCCACTACCTGAAATATGCGCTGGCTTTGCTGCTGGTGTTCATCGGGTCCAAGGTGTTCGTGGCCGAGGCCATGGGCTGGGAAAAGTTTCCGGCAAGCTGGTCGCTTGGCATCACCTTTGCCATCCTGACCGCCGGGGTGCTGGTGTCCTTGTGGAAAACGAAGCCTGGCGAAGCGTCGCATAATCACCCGATGGTGTGACCACGCTGACAGAGTGCAGGCCGGGAAGTGTCAGGGCGCGGATGAACTCTGCGCCCTGAAACACAAGGGCGGTCGACAGGGCATCGGCCATGGCGGCGCTGTCGGCCTCGACCGTCACGCTTGACCACAGCGGGGGCAGCCCGCGCGGATGCCGGATATGGGGCTGGCCTGCGACCAGAGTAGCGCGCGGGGCCGAGGTCGCAATGGCGCGGTTGGTCAGGCTGCGGGTGGCCAGAATGCCGAATTGCGGGTCACTGATGCCAATGTGGAACGGGCCGCCAAGGGCCGCCTGTTCGCCCATGTTGATCAGGGCATGGTCAAATCCGTGGCTGGCCAGCAAGGCGCGGGCGGCGTCGGTGGCAAAGCCCTGCGCGATGCCGTTCAGCGTCAGCGCCATGCCGGGTTTCAGGGTCAGCGGGTCCAGCGTCAGTTGGTGCCAGCCGATCGGCGCAAGGCTGGGTTGCCCGCTGGCAAGCGCCTGCCACAGCGGCTGCACCGTGGGGTCAAAGGCCCCGTCGGTCGCGCGGTTGACCTGATCGGACAGGGCGATCAGGGCGTGGAAAGCGGGCGAGGCATCGGGCAGGCTGCCCGCCGCGTTCAGGCGGCACAGTGCAGACCCCGGATCATGCAGCGAAAACTCGGCCTCGATGCGGCGCAGAAGGGCAGGCAAGGCGGCCAGCGCCGCCTCTGCCCGGTCGGACGCGCCGGACAGGGTGATGCTGCACTCGGCCCCCAGGGCTTGGCCCTGCCATGTCATGGCGCGCGCCGCCGAGGGCAGCAGCGCGCTTGCGGCAAGGATGTTCAGGAAACGGCGGCGAGGCATCGTCATGCGGCCACCTTCAATGTGCGGCCTCGGGCAGCAAGGATCAGCGGCACGCATTTCGCCTCGTCATTGTGGATGGTCACGCAGTCAAGGCACTGGAAACATTCGGAATAGGCGATTTCCCCTGTGGGTTTGATCGCCCCGTAGCTGCACTTCACGCGGCAGAGCTGGCAGGGCGTGCCACATTCCACCCGCCGCGCGATCCAGTCGCGGCCCCGCAGCAGCCCGCCAATCGCCATCAGCGCACCCAGTGGGCAGACATAGCGGCAGAACCCTTTGAAGGTGAACAGACCCAGCACCAGCCAGCCCGCCGCATAGGCCACGAAGTACCACTCGCGGATAAAGAAGGTGGTGATGGCGGTCTTGAAGGGTTCAACCTCGGCCACCGTGTCTACCCGGTCCGGCGCAAGGAAAACGGTCGCCACCATGCCTGCCAGCAGGACGTATTTCACCAGCTTCAGGCGACTGTCCCACAAGGCCTGCACCTCGACCTTCGGCAGGCGCAGCCAGCGCCCGATGTGATGCGCGAATTCCTGCAAGGCGCCGAACGGGCAAAGCCAGCCGCAGAACAGCCCCCGGCCCCAAAGGACAAAGCCGATGATCGTCGCGGCCCAGATCAGCAGCGAGAACGGATCATACAGCAGAAAGCCGAAACTGCCGCCCTCTGCCCCCGTGCGCAACACGGCCAACGGGGTGACGATGGACAACTGCCCCTGACCCCACCAGCCGATGAACAGGGTGACAACGGCGAGTATCCCTAACCGCACCCCGGTAAACCAGCGATGCCCCGCCAGCCGGTCCTGCCCCGGCCCAAGCAGCACCAGCAGGGCCACCAGCCCTGCGCCCAGCAAGATCAGGTCCGCCTTGCGGTTCAGCAGGGCCTCAACCCAGGGGGCCAGTTTCACCGGCGGGGCCGCGCGCAGGAAAAACCGCTCTGGCGTGGCAAGGGTCAGCGGGAAATGCGCCGAGCCGATCTGGGGCTGGAACTGGCCATGGGCACGCGCGGCCTGCACCACAAGCTGCCAGTCGGCGGCAGGGTCAAAGCCAAGGCGGCGGTCGGTGCGCAGGATCATCGCGGTGCCCTGCGGCACCTCGGGCCGCGTCTCGAAAACCAGGTCGGCATCGCGCAGCGCCAGCGGCAACCCGCCCTGGGTGGCGGCCAGACGGTCGGGCGCGGTGTTGCGCACGAAGTCCGGCGAGACAAGGCCATGGCGGGCGGTGTCAATCACCAGAATGGGTTCCTGTTCCGGCGATACGGTCAGGAACCGGGTCAGCTCTGCCATCGAGCCGTCGGTCAGCACGGCGCGGGCAATCGACGGCGGGCCGATGTCCACCGCCCAGAGGTTCAGGTAAAGGCCGTCAGGATCGGCCTGGGCCTCGGGGTCATCGCTGGCCCAGATCGTGCCTGCAAAGGCGGCGTCAGCCTGCGCATTGGTCACGCGCAGATTGCGGGCGATGCCGCTGGCGACCAGATCATCCCAACTCAGCGCCTCGTTCACATCGGGGTCGGGCCGGGCGGGGGGGGCGCTTTGCACGCCCTGCATCTTTTCGCGCGCAATCTGCAAGGTGGCGGCCAGCAGCGATTCATGCGCGATGCGGACCGAGGCCGTGGCCTTGGTCACCCCGTCCAGATAGACCAGATCCGACCCCGCCCCGCCGTTGCCGTAAGGCGTGCCCACCACCAGCGGTTCATTGATCGAACGGCCCCGGTACTGTTCCAGAAATTTCAGGAACGGCGCCTCGCCCAGACCCGACACAAAGATTGGCTCGTTGTGCGACAGCAGTTTCACATCGATGAAGCTGCCCTGCAAATCCAGCAAGACCAACAGGTTGATCGGCGCGCCCGAAAAGCCGGGCAGGGGGGCCATCGGGGCGGTTTCAAACACATAACCCGCCTCGGCCCCGCCCGAATTGCGCAAGGACCACAGGCCCTGGTCATTCAGCGGCTCGCCCAGGGCCATGGGTGGCGCGATGAACGGCTCTATCGCCGCGCGCGGCAAGGGCTCGGCCAACGCGGGGGCGGCGATCAGAAACCACAGAAGAGTCAGAAGGCGGCGCATGCAGGTACGATAGGGGGCGGGGGGCGCGCGGGACATTGGACCAAAGTGGGGGCGGGGGACCAAAGTGGGGGCGGGCGTCACGGCGCTGTCACTTTGCCGTGCAACCAAAGGGACGAACGGGCCGGCATGCGCGACACAGGGCTTGGGGGGCTTGCCACGCGACAAACGCCAGATATAGTTTGACCATGACCGGGGGACAGGACTTTACCCCGCAAGACCCAGACGGCCCGACGAACCACGACTGCACAACGAATGGTGATTGACGGAATGGACGGCGATTTTCGAACCCACTTTGTACGCGACCCTGCGGCGCTGAAGCAGTTTCCGGCGCTGGTCCTGAATGCGGATTACCGCCCGCTCAGCTATTACCCGCTGTCGCTGTGGCCCTGGCAAGAGGCGATCAAGGCGGCCTTTCTGGACCGGGTGCAGATCGTGGCGGAATATGACCATGTTGTGCGCAGCCAGAGGCAAGAGTTCCGGATACCCTCGGTCGTGGTGCTGAAAGACTATGTGAAACCCCAAAAGCGCGTGGCCTTCACGCGCTTTAATCTTTTCCTGCGGGACGGGTTCTGCTGCCAGTATTGCAACGCAAGGGGCGATCTGACCTTTGACCATGTGGTGCCCCGGTCGCGCGGCGGGATCACGTCTTGGGAAAACGTGGTGGCGGCGTGCAGCCCGTGCAACCTGCGCAAAGGGTCAAAGACCCTGCGCCAGTCGGGCCTGCATCTGGCCCACGCCCCGCGCCAGCCCACGGCCGAGGAAATGCAGGCTCATGGCCGCAAGTTCCCGCCCAACCACCTGCATGGCAGCTGGATGGATTACCTTTACTGGGATGCCGAGCTGGAGGCCTGATCCGCGCCGGGCCGCATGGCCAGCCAGATCAGCGCCGCCCCCGCCGCGATCAGGAAGGGCAGCATCGCCACATTGACCATCTGCCACCCTGTCTGCACCGACCCGCCCGCGCAGTTCATCAGCCCGCCCGAGGAAAAGCTGGCAAAGGTGACGCCGCCGAACACGATCAGATCGTTCAACCCTTGCAACCGGCCCCGTTCCTCGGGGCGCTGTGCGGCGGTCAGCAGGGTGGTGGCACCGATGAAGCCGAAATTCCAGCCGATGCCCAGCAGGATCAGCGCGCCAAAGAAGTTGGGCAGCGCCACCCCGGCAATTGCGATGGCCCCGGCCCCGGCAAGGATGGCAAGGCCGATGGCGATGACCTTCTCCGCGCCGATCCGGGCGATGACATGCCCGGTGAAGAAACTGGGCGCATACATGGCCAGCACATGGGCGGTGACCACATCGGCGGCATTGGCCGTCTTGAAACCGCAGCCGACCACCGCCAGCGGCGACGAGGTCATCACCAGATTCATCAGCGCATAGGACACGGTCGCGCAGATGATCGCCACGGCGATGCGCGGATCGCGCAGCAGATCGGCGCGGCTGCGGCCAAGCGGGGTGCCATGGGCGGGGGGCACCGGTCTGGGAATTTTCAGGCCCGCAAACAGGAACATGCCGCCAAGGTTCAGCGCGATCACCGCAAGATAGGTGCCCAGAAACGGCACGACAAAAGCATCATTGGTGGCTTTCACCAGTTGCGGGCCGACGACCGCCGACAACAGCCCCCCCGCCATCACCCAGGAAATCGCCTTGGGCCGGAAGGCATCCGATGCGGTGTCGGCGGCGGCAAAGCGGTAAAAGCCTTGCGCGCTCATGTAGATGCCGGTGAACAGCCCGCCGATCACGAACAGCACGAAGCTGTTGGTCAAAAGCCCCCAGGCCCCGATGGCCGCGCCCAAAGCACCGCCAAGCGCCCCCACCACAAACCCAGCCCGCCGCCCGTGTTTCTGCATGAAGGCAGAAATCGGCGTGGCGGTCAGCATCGACCCGATCACCATGGCCGAAATCGGCAGCGTCGCCCAACAGGCATTTGGCGCAAGGCTTTGGCCCGCCAGACCCGCGATGGTAAAGATCATCGGCATCTGCGCGCCCAGAATGGCCTGTGCGGCCACAAGCACCATGACATTGCGTTTCGTCAGGCTGTCGGAGGGGGCGGTGTCTTGCATCATGCCCCATGGCTACGGGGCGGGGGGCGTTCGGGCAAGGGCGGATTTGTATGGCGCACAATGCGGGTTGCGGCGGGGCGCTGTCCTGCGCAAGGATGCGCCATGGTGGGGCGGATCATTCAGACGCTGGACTGCGTGGCCGAAGGGGCGGCGTGGCTTTCGGCCGCCGACCCGGCCTTTGCGCGGGCGATGGCGGTCTGCGACCCGTTGCCGCTGCGCAGGCAGGACGATGGCTTTGCCGCCCTGTTGCAGGCGATTGTCGGCCAGCAAGTGTCGGTCGCAAGCGCCCGCGCGATCTGGGCGCGGCTGGAGGCGGCAGGGGTGACTAACGCGGCCGCGATGGCGGGGGCGACGGACGAGGGCCTGCGCGGGCTGGGGTTGAGCCGCCAGAAGGCGCGCTATGGTCTGGCCCTGGCGCAGGCGGGGATTGATTTTGCGGGGTTGCGCGACCGCCCCGACGCCGAGGTGATCGCCACGCTGATCGCCGTGCCCGGCATCGGCCTGTGGACCGCCGAGATTTACGCGATGTTCGCGCTTGGCCGGGCCGATGTCTTCGCGCCCGGCGACCTCGCGCTGCAAGAGGCCGCCCGCATGCTGTATGGGCTGGACGCACGGCCCAGTGAACGGCAGTTGCGCGCCATGGCCGAGGCGTGGTCGCCTTGGCGGTCGGTTGCGGCGCGGATACTCTGGGCCTATTACCGGGTGGCAAAAGAACGGGACGGGGTGGTGTGATGCGGGAATTGCGGTTCAAACGGCGGGCGGCCTTGTCGGGCAAAGCGCGCAGCATGGTGGTGTTCGTGCATGGCTACGGCGCGGATGGGGCGGACCTTCTGGGGCTGGCCGATCCCTTGGCCGAACATCTGCCGGACACGGTGTTCCTGTCACCCGATGCGCCGGAACGCTGTGTCGGTGGCGGGTTCGGGTATCAGTGGTTCCCTATCCCCTGGATCGACGGGTCGGATGTTGCCTTGGCCGAACGCGGCCTTGATCTGGCGGCGCAGGATCTGAACGGGTTTCTGGATGCGCGGTTGGCAGAGGAAGGTCTGGGGCCAGAGGCACTGGCGCTGGTCGGCTTTTCCCAAGGGGCCATGATCAGCCTGCATGTGGCCCCGCGCAGGCCGGTGGCGATGGCCGGGGTGGTGGCGATTTCAGGCCGGTTGCTGCGGCCCGAGGCTTTGGGCGAGGCGTTGGTCAAGCCGCCGGTCCTGCTGGTGCATGGCGACGCCGACCCGGTGGTGCCGTTCGAGGATATGGGCCGGGCCGGACAGGCGCTGGAGGGCGCGGGGTTCGAGGTTTACGGCCATGTGATGCAGGGCACCGGGCATGGCATTGCCCCCGACGGGCTGTCGGTGGCGTTGCAGTTTTTGCGCGGGCAGTTGGGGTGATCTTGGCTGGCCGCCGGGGGACTTCACGTCCCCCGGACCCCCTGTGGGATATTTGAGCACAGAGGATGAAAATTAGAGTTAAATTTTAAGGGGTTATTGCGCTTCCAGGTAGGCTGCGCAGCCGGTGAGGGCGGCATAGTCGTCTTCGACCACGGTGATCGAGAAGTCTTTTTCCAGCAGGTCCACCCGGCGCGGTTCGCGGAAGGTCTGGCCCAGACCGAAGGCGGCGAAATGGGGCGTCATGGCGCGGGACATGCCGCCGATCAGGTAGATGCCGTCATAGGGCAGGTGGATCAGCGCAAGGTCGGCCAGGGTCTGGCCAAGGATGCGGGTGTAGAGCCGGGCGGCATGGGTGGCGATGGCATCGCCTGCGGCAAGGGCGGTCAGCACTTCGGCCGAGGTCAGCGTGGCAGGCTGGCCCGCCTGATGGCTGGCGAAGGCATGCAGGTTGGCAAGGCCGCGCCCGGCCAGCACTTCCTCGACCCCCACATGCGGGGTTTCCCCCCGCGAGGCCAGCAGGCGTTCGACAAAGCGCATCAGGGCAAGGTCTTCGTCCGATCGCACCGGCAGGTTGACATGGCCGCATTCCGAGGGCGGCACCACCCGGCCCGAGGCCGTGTTGTGCACGGGGGCGGCATTGACCCCGGTGCCTAGCCCCACCACCAGCATCGCCGCCCCCGGTTTGCGCGGGCCATCGACCACGCAGCGCAGGTTGGCGGGGGCGATATGGCCCAGGGCCTGGCCCTGCGCCTGCAGATCGTTCAGGATCGCCACGCGCGAGGCACCGGTTGCGCGCGACAGTTTGGGCGCGTCCATTTCCCAATCGAGGTTGGTCATGGTGGCCACGCCATCCTGCACCGGGCCAGCCGCTGCCACACAGACGCCATCGACCGTCACGCCGGCCTCGGCCAGATAGTCTTGCAGGATATGGGCAATGTCCTGCCCGCGCGCCTTGTAGTCGGCATTGGGAAAGCGGCGGATGCTGCCTTGGCTTACCTCGGCCCCGTTGGCCAGAGCCACCCGTGTATTGGTGCCGCCGATGTCTGCAAGGATGGCAAGGCTCATGGGTTCAGGCTCCGCTGTTTCGGGCTAGGGCGTGGCGAAGGGCTTCATACGAGGCTTTGGGCGTGCGCTTCAAGGTGTCGAAATCCACATGCACCAGACCGAAGCGTTTTTCATAGCCGAGCGACCATTCGAAATTGTCCATCAGCGACCAGCAGAAATAGCCCTGAACCGGCACGCCTGCGGCGATGGCGTTTTGCACGGCGGCAAGGTGCTGGCCCAGATAGTCGATGCGGGGTTGGTCATCGACCGCGCCATTGGTGATCACATCCGGGGATGCGAGGCCGTTTTCGGTGACATAGATCGGCAGGCCGCGCGAGTATTCGGCATGGGTGCGTTTGAGGAAATCTTCCAGACCTTGGGGGTAAATCTCCCACCCCATCTGGGTTTTGGGCAGCGGGCCGTCCACTTCCTGAAAGCCGGGCCAAGGGCCGGGGGCGGGGGCCACGACCTTGCGGGTATAGTAGTTGATGCCGCACCAATCGACGGGCGTGCCGATGGTGTCCATGTCATCCTGCCAGTTGGCGGGCATATGCGGCAGCAGGCCTTGCAGCACGCGTTCCGGGTAGGCCTTGTTGAAGATGCCGCCCAGATACCAGCGGTTGTAATGTTCGTCGTAGAGGCTGGCGGCGGCAATCGCCTCCGGCGTGTTGTCCACCGGGGTCGCCCATTCCAGATTGCAGACCGCGCCAAGGTTCTTCACGCCCAAGGACCGCATGGCCTGCGTCGCCGTGCCATGCGCCAGCAGAACATGGTGCATCGCGCGGGCGGTGGCGCGGATGTCACGCAGGCCCGGCGCGTGGTGGCCGAGGAAATGCGACAGCCAGGCCACGCACCAGGGTTCGTTGATCGGCGCGGCAGACCAGGTGCGGTCGCCGACCCGTTCCATCAGCACATGGGCGTAATCGGCGAACCAGCCGGCGATGTCGCGGTTGCGCCAGCCGCCCGCATCGGCCAAGGGCGAGGGCAGTTCCCAGTGATACAGGGTGATGGCGGGCTTGATGCCGCGTTCCAGCATGCCGTCGATCAGGCGGTCGTAGAAATCGAGGCCTTCCTTGTTGGCCGGACCCCGGCCTTCGGGCACGACGCGCGCCCAACTGGCCGAAAAGCGGTAGACATCAAGGTTGGCGCCCTTGATCAGGTCCAGATCCTGCGGCCAGCGGTGGTAGTGATCGCAGGCGTAGGCCCCGTTTTCGGCCCGCACCACATTGCCGGGGGTGGCGGCGAAATCATCCCAATGGGTGCGGCCAGCCCCACCATGGGCATGGCCTTCGATCTGATAGGCCGAGGTTGCGGTGCCGAAAAGGAAACCTTCGGGGAATGTCGCGCGGGCAGGAAGCATGGGATGCCTTTATCTGGGAACGGGGCCGCTGGACTGGCCGATGATCAGTTCAGCCTCCAGCAGCCGGTGTTGCGGGCCTGCGGCGGGGTTGGCGATGACGTTCAGCAGCATCTCGGCCGCCAGCCGCCCGGCCTCGCGCACCGATGACCTTGTGGCGGTGAACAGCGGCAGATCCTCGCCGTTCTTCATGTAGCTCAGGTCGTCGTCATGGATGATCACCGACACATCGCGCCCCATCACCAGCCCGCGTTCCTCGATCGCACGGCGCACGCCCATGCCGGAAATCATCGAGGCCGCAAGGATCGCGGTCGGCGGTTTTGGCAGGGTCAGCAGGGATTTGGCGGCGCGGTAGCCGGATATTTCGGTCATCTCGGACGAAAACATCAGGTCGGGGTCAAGCGCGATGCCACGGTCGCGCAGCGCGTCGGTGTAGCCTGTGCGGCGGCGGATGGCGAAATCCATGAACTCCAGCCCGTTGACCAGACCAAGCCGGACATGGCCCAAATCCAGCAGAAATTCGGTCGCGCGCTGAAACGCCCTGCGGTTGTTCACATCCAGCCAGCAATAGGGCAGTTCGGTCCCCGTGGCCCGGCCATGCACCACGAAAGGCATGCCGATTTCATGCAGCAGCGGGATGCGCGGGTCGTTCATCCGGGGGGCGTGGACGATCACGCCATCGACGTTGCCCTTGGATTTGAGGTTGCGATAGGTGTCTTCCTCCATCTCGTCGGGCACCACGGACAGCAGCATGTCATAGTCGTTGCGGCTGTAGGTTTCGCCTGCACCTGCGATGAAATCGGCAAACACCGGATTGACGATTTCATGCCGGGTCGCAATCGGAATGACATGGCCCACAGCCATGGCGCGCCCGGTGGCCAGGCGGATCGCGCGGGTGTTGGGGCGATAGTTGTGGCGTTTGGCGGCGGCCATCACCCGTTCGCGCGTGGCCTCGTTCACCTCGGGGTAGCCATTCAGCGCCCGGCTGACCGTCGTGGGCGACAGGCCCAGCTTGGCGGAAAGCTCTTTGAGGTTCATGGGGCTGCATCTTCCAAACCGGTTTCAATCGGGGCGACTTTAAAGCCGCAGGCCACCGAGGTCAAAGCCATTCGGCAGCAACTGAAAACAAGGCAGGAAATGCTGCACCTGCGAAGGAAAATGGTTGAAATCAGGCAAGCGCTTTGGATTGACTTGCATTTTCGGATCGGTGATTGTGCGGCATCCAAAGCGGTTTGGGTTTGATTCTGCGGGGAGGGTCGCAGTTCGCCTGTGTCGTTCGGAATTATGCCCCGTCAGAGGGCGGGGGAATCGGGAGGATTGCTCATGAAAACCAAACTGTTCGTCAGTGCTGCGGCACTGGCGCTGGCCGCAGGCGGCGCTTTTGCGCAAGACCTGAAATTTGCTCCGGGCGAGGATGCGCGCTTCAACTGGGCCTCGTATGATGAATGGGACGCCAAGGATCTGTCGGGCCAGGCCCTTCGGATCGACGGCCCATGGGGCGGGCAGGATCAGGAACTGTTCAATTCGGTGGTGGCCTATTTCAACGCGGCCACCGGGGCTGCGGTGGAATACACCGGCGGCGACGGGTTTGAACAGCGCGTGATGATCGATGTCGAGGCCGGATCGCCCCCCGGCATCGCGGTGGTGCCGCAGCCGGGTCTGGCCGCCGATCTGGCCAAGCGCGGCAAACTGGCCCCCCTGCCGCCGGAAACCGGCGATTGGGTGAAGGAAAACTATGCCGCCGGGCAATCCTGGGTTGATCTGGCGACCTTTGCCGGGCCTGACGGCAACTCGGCGCTGTACGGGTTTTTCTACAAGGTCGATGTGAAGTCGCTGGTCTGGTATAACCCGGAAAACTTCGAGGATGCGGGCTATGAAGTGCCGCAATCGATGGAAGACCTGAAGGCGCTGACCGAACAGATCGTCGCTGATGGCGGCACGCCCTGGTGCATCGGTCTGGGGTCGGGTCCGGCCACCGGCTGGCCTGCGACCGACTGGGTCGAGGACATGATGCTGCGCAACAACACGCCCGCGGATTACGACGCCTGGGTGAAGAACGACCTCAAGTTCAACGACCCCAAGGTGCTGGCCGCGATCGACGATTTCGGCTGGTTCTCGAAGACCGACGCCAACGTGCAGGGCGGCGCCGGGGCGGTCGGGTCCACCGACTTCCGCGACAGCCCCAAGGGTCTGTTTGCCTCGCCTCCCGGCTGCTACATGCACCGTCAGGCCAGCTTCATCCCGTCCTTCTTCCCCGAAGGCACGGTTGCGGGCGAAGATTCCGACTTCTTCTATTTCCCGTCCTATGCGGGCAAGGATCTGGGCAAACCGGTTCTGGGCGCGGGCACCCTGTTCGTGATCACCCAGGACAGCCCGGTGGCGCAGGAGTTCATGAAATTCCTGCAATCGCCGATCGCGCATGAAGTCTGGATGGCGCAGTCGGGCTTTCTGACCCCGCACAAGGGCGTCAATCCCGAAGCCTATGGCGACGCCACGCAGAAGAAACTGGGCGACGTGCTGCTGCAAGCCTCGACCTTCCGGTTCGACGGGTCTGACCTGATGCCGGGCGCCATCGGTGCAGGCGTGTTCTGGACGGCGATGGTCGATTATGTCGGCGGCAAGACCTCGGCCGAGGTGGGCGACGCCATTCAGGCCACATGGGACGGCCTGAAGTAAGCATCCTCTGGCCGCCGCAGGCCATGGCTTGCGGCGGTCTTCAGCCTTGCAGGACGCGGGTTCAACCGCGCCGCACCCCCGCCACGCCGGGGCTTACATAGGGGAGGTGACCACATGGAACAGTTTCTGATGGCGGCCGTGACGATTGTTGTCGGGGTCGTGGGCTGTATCGGCTATTTCTTTCTGTCCAACATGGCGCTGGACGCGATCTACCCGGCGCGGGGCGAAAACGCCGGCGCCAACATCACGACGGCCAACAACATCCGGCCCTGGCTGTTCCTGCTGCCCGCCATCGTGATCCTGACCATCTATCTGGTCTATCCGGTGTTCGTGTCGGTCTATTATTCCTTCATGGACAAGGAAGGTGACGATTTCGTCGGCATCGCCAATTACACTTGGATGGTGGGCGACGAAAAGTTCCGCGAATCCATGGTCAACAACATGCTGTGGCTGATCGTGGTGCCCGCCTTGTCCACCTTCTTTGGCCTGCTGGCCGCAGCCCTGACCGACCGCATCCGCTGGGGCAACTTTGCCAAGGCGATGATCTTCATGCCGATGGCGAT
>JAZKGQ010000041.1:0-23569 GCA_040385825.1 Pseudomonadota bacterium
TGGTCGGTCAGCATCGGCTCGATCACCACTTTCGAGCGGTCGCCGAAGGGCTGCATGATTTTTTTGGACTCAACGAACGGCTCGCGGGTCAGGTGTTCGCTGCCGGTTTCGGGGTCGATTTCGGACATGAGGGTGGAAACGCAAAGGCCAAGCGCGTTGATGTCGGCGATGACCTGTTTGCGGGCCTCGAACCTATCAAGGCCACGGTATTTTTCGGGCACGAGGTTCAGGGCATCGACTTCGTTCTCATCGGTGGGCGAACCCGCGGCGATCTCTCGCGCGCGCTGCACCGCGTCGGCATAGGGCGCACCATCGTCGCGCATCTGGGCGCGGGTGTCCATCAGGCGGTACATCGGCAGGGTGTTGCGCTTGGCGACGAGGTAGTCGTTGAAATCATGCGCGCCGGTGATCTTCACCGCGCCTGACCCGAAGGTCGGGTCGGGGTATTCATCGGCGATGATCGGGATCAGGCGATCACACAGCGGCAGGTGGACCATCTTGCCGATGATCGACGCATAGCGCGCGTCGGACGGATGCACGGCCACTGCGCCATCGCCGAGCATGGTTTCGGGCCGGGTGGTGGCGATGGAGATGTAATCGCGGGTTTCGCGGAAGGTCACAGCACCTTCTTCGTCTTTCTCGACATATTCATAGGTTTCGCCTCCGGCGAGGCGGTATTTGAAGTGCCACATATGGCCTGCGACCTCGATATTCTCGACCTCTAGGTCGGAAATCGCGGTTTCAAAATGGGGATCCCAGTTCACCAGACGTTTGCCGCGATAGATCAGGCCCTTGTTGTACATATCGACAAAGACCTTGATCACGGCGTCGTGGAAATTGCCGTCCTCACCGTCGGGCGCAACCGGCGCGCCGGACATGGTGAATGCCTCACGGTCCCAATCACAGCTTGCCCCAAGGCGCTGCAACTGACCGATGATGGTGCCACGCGATTTGACCTTTTGCTGCCAGACGCGGGAGAGGAACTTCTCGCGCCCCATGTCGCGGCGGGTGGGTTCCTGATGCTCGGCCATATCGCGTTCGGTGACCATTTGCGTGGCGATGCCCGCATGGTCGGTGCCTGCCTGCCACAGGGTGTCAAATCCGCGCATCCGGTGCCAGCGGATCAGAATATCCTGCAGCGTGTTGTTGAAGGCATGGCCCATGTGCAGGCTGCCGGTCACGTTGGGCGGCGGGATCATGATGGAAAACGCAGGCGCGCCGGGACGGGCGTTGGCCCCGGCGGCAAAGGCCTTTTCGGCGATCCATTGCGCGGAAATCCGGGCCTCGGCCTCGGCTGCGTTGAAGGTCTTTTCCATCGGCATCTGGCCACCCCTGTCTGAACAGGGGGTGTCTACCGTGCCACGCGCCCAAGGAAAAGCGGTTTGCGGCGGTCAGAGAACCTTGCTGACGCCAAAGATGGTGCCATCCGACCCGCCCATGCCCGTCACATGCACATCCACCTTGGTCAGCGCGACCGACCGGGGATTGCTGAGGTCCAGAAAGATGTAGCTGGCCGAATAGCGCGTCTGATCGGGCATCGAGATTTTCCATTCGTTCAGCACATGGACCCCGCCACCCTTGGTGAAGGCGGCCCAGGCCACGCCGGAGGCGCTGGTGTTGGATTCCTTGGCGATATGGGCCATGCCCAACCGCCCGTCCTTGGTGAACAAGGCGATGTGGCAGCCGCTGAACGGGCCGGTGCCCATCCATGTGCTGCCTGCGGTGGCATAGCCATAAAGCGCGCGGGACGGCACATACGGCACCCAGACGCCCGACCCGCCCTCGGATACCGCGACCCCGGCCCCGATGGTCACATCGGCGGCACGGGATTGTTCCTGACAATCGGCGGACCCATTGGCCAGAACCGGGGTGCCGATGCCGCAGGTGAAGGTTTTGCCGGTGATGGCGGTAAAATTGGCAAGATTGGGAACGACCATGATTTGTCCTTGGTGCAAATGGTGGGGGCGGAAAAACGCGGGACCGACAAGAAAAACGCAAAAAGCCTGACGTGACGTTAGATCAGAAAAACCGGTCTGGATAGCCGGATCACAGGTCAGACCGCGCGGTCGATCTTGGTCGACAGATGGATCAGGCTTTCCGACGCCTTGACCCCCGCCATCGCCCCGATCTGGTCCAGCACCTGATCCAGTACTTGGGTGTTCGGCGAGGCGATTTGCAGCAGCAGATCGAACCGGCCCGAGGTGGTGAACACGCGTTCCACCTCGGCAATAGACTTCAGCCGGGTCAGCAGGGCGGCCTGCGTGCGGGGTTCGATCGTCAGCAGAACAGAGGCCCGCAGACGCCCCTCGCGCGCGCCTTCGCCCAGTTTCAGGGTGTAGCCTGCGATGACGCCAGACACCTCCAGCCGTTCCAGCCGGGCCTGGATGGTGGACCGTGCTACCTTTAGCCGGCGTGCCAGCGTTGCCACCGACATGCGGGCATCGGCCCCCAGAAGGCCCAGAATGCTGCGATCCAGCTCGTCCATGGCAACACCTTGCAATGTGATTGATCTTTTCGTCATTATAACGAAGTTTGACTGCATTTATACAGTTTTGTTCGGTGAAAATGTGCCCCATATGCAGCATCCTAAGTTGCAGGAAAAGGGCGGCTCATACGCACCTGGCCTGGTTGGAAAAACCACGCAAGGTGCCATGCCGGATGCAACCGGCGGGGTCTTTTGCGTCTTATTGGCCGAAAGGATCACGCCGATGGGACTGTCGAAAACGATTTGGACCAACCCGACCGAATTTTTGCGCGCACAGACGCCCGAAAATCCCGTTCTGTTTTTCTGCCCCTCTGCGGTGCAGGCTGCAGCGCGCCGTTTCATCGACGGCTTTCCCGGCATGGTGACCTATGCCGTCAAGTCGAACCCCGGTGAGGAGATGGTGGAAAACCTGTCTCAGGCCGGCGTGCGCGGCTATGACTGCGCCAGCCCCTTCGAGATCGACCTGATCCGCCGTCTGGCCCCCGATGCGGCCATCCACTACAACAACCCGGTGCGCGCGCGGCATGAGATTGCCCATGCGGTGAAGCGTGAGGTCAAGTCGTGGTCGGTGGATTCGCAGTCCGAACTGGCCAAGCTGATCGAGCTGGTGCCTGCCGAAGGGTCCGAAATCTCGGTCCGCTTCAAACTGCCCGTTGCAGGGGCGGCCTACAACTTTGGCGCCAAGTTCGGCGCGACTGCCGAACTGGCGGTGGAGCTGTTGAAAACCGTGGCGGCGGCGGGGTTCATCCCGTCGATCACCTTCCACCCCGGCACCCAATGCACCGACCCCGCCGCGTGGGAGGCTTATATCCGCGTGGCCGCCGAGATTGCGCGCGATGCAGGTGTGACCATTGCCCGGCTGAACGTTGGTGGCGGGTTCCCGAACCACCGCATGGAAAGCATCATGCCCGAGCTGGAAGCCACCTTCCAACTGATCGAGCGCGTGGTGGCCGAGGCCTTCGGCGCCGACCGTCCGCTGCTGATCTGCGAGCCGGGCCGGGCGCTGTGCGGCGATGCCTTCACCCTGGCGGCCCGCGTCAAGGCGATCCGCGACGATCTGCATGTGTTCCTGAACGACGGCGTGTATGGCACGCTGACCGAACTGCCGCTGATCGGGGTGATCGACCGGATTCAGGTGATCTCGCCCGAAGGGCAGCGCCGCAGCGGGGCGAGCCTGCCGCGCATCGTGTTCGGGCCGACCTGCGATTCGGTAGACCGTCTGCCGGGCGAGATTGCGCTGCCTGCCGATCTGGCGGAAGGCGACTATGTGATCTGGCAGGGGATGGGGGCCTATTCGACCGTCACCAACACCCGGTTCAACGGCTTTGGCGACCTGATCATGGCGACCGTGCTGAACCAGCGCGTCTGAGCCAGTCTTTCAGTAGTAAATCACACTTCCAAATCACGCCCCCGGCTGGACAATCCCGGCCGGGGGCGTAACTTTTGGCCGGACACGCATCAGGGGCCAGCCATGACCAGTCAGATGAAATTCGGCCAGGCCCAACCCTTGCGGCGGCGCGAGGATATGCGGTTTCTGACCGGCACCGGCCGCTATGTCGACGATCTCGTGCCGGCGGGCGCGCTGCATGCGTATTTCCTGCGCGCGAACATGGCGCATGCCCGGATCACCACGTTGGACCTTGAGCCTGCCCGCGCGATGCCCGGCGTGCATCTGGTGCTGGATGCCGCTGCGCTGGAGGCGGCTGGCGTGATCCTTGGCATGGCAGGCGAACAGGTGGCCAACCGCGACGGCAGCGCGGGCGCCGGGCCGGAACGCCCGGTGCTGGCGCGCGGCGTGGTGCGCTTTGTCGGCGAGGCGGTGGCGGTGATCGTGGCCGACAGCATCGAGGCCGCGAAGGACGCCGCCGAGGCCATTGGGCTGGATACCGAGGATCTGCCGGTGGCTTTGGCATTGGCGGAGGGGGAGACGATCCACCCCGAGGCACCGGGCAACCTCGCCTTCGACTATGGCATCGGGGATCAGGCGGCGGTGGCGCAGGCTTTGGCCGCATCCGCGCACCGCGTGCGGCTGGATGTGACCCATAACCGGGTGATCGTGAATGCGATGGAACCCCGCGCCGCCTTTGCCGAATGGGATGGTGCGCGGCTGCATCTGTGCGTGAACGGGCAGGGAGTCTGGACGCAGAAGAACGAACTCGCCCGCATGCTGGGCCTGCGGCGCGAGGATGTGCGGGTGACGAACCCCGATGTTGGCGGCGGCTTTGGCATGAAGGCGATGACCTATCCTGAATATGTGGTGATCGCCGCCGCCGCCCGGATGCTGGGCCGCCCGGTGCGGTGGGTGGCGGACCGCACGGAATCCATGCTGACCGACAATGCGGGCCGCGATCTGGTGGCCCATGCCGAGATCGGCTTTGACGCCAGCCACAAGATCACGGCCTACAGCGTTAACCTTGTGTCCAACCTTGGGGCGTACAACTCGCAATTCGGGCAGGCGATTCAGTCGGAGTTGTTCTCGAAAGTGCTGACAGGGGTTTACGATATTCCGAAGGCCTGTCTGGGGGCGGTTGGGGTTTACACCAACACCACGCCTGTTGACGCCTATCGCGGCGCCGGGCGGCCCGAGGCGATTTTGACGATCGAACGGGTCATGGACCATGCGGCGCGCGTTTTGGGGGCCGATCCGTTCGATCTGCGCGCCCGCAATTTCATCCGGGATTTTCCGTATCTGACCGCCACGGGAGAAACCATCGACTGCGGCGATTTCGACCGGGTGATGGCGCGCGCCAGGGCCGAGGCTGACCTGCCCGGCTGGCCCGCCCGCAAGGCCGCGTCCGAGGCGCGGGGCATGCTGCGCGGCAGGGGGCTGGCGGTCTACATCGAATCCATCCTTGGCGATGCACGGGAAACCGCGCGGGTGGTGCTGGACGCGGATGGTGGGGCGACACTCTATGTCGGCACCCAAAGCAACGGGCAGGGGCACGAATCCGTCTATGCCCGCATGGTGGCGGCGGCGACCGGGATTGACGCGGGGCTGGTGCGGATCGTCGAGGGCGACAGCGACCGCATCCCGCGCGGGGGCGGCACCGGCGGGTCGCGGTCGGTGACGGTGCAGGGCACCGCCACGCGCGCGACCCTGATCGCCATGGTGGATGCCATGGGCGATTTTCTAGAACAGGAATGGGGGGTTGCGGGCGTTTCTTTCAGTGACCACAGCTTTGGTGCCCCCGGCAGCAACCTGCGTCTGACCCTTGCCGAAGCGGCGGCGCTGGCGCGGGAAAAGGGCAGGGCCGACCTGCTGGACCGCAGCGAAAAGATCACCCTTGATGGCCGGTCCTTCCCCAATGGCGTGCATATCTGCGAGGTGGAGATCGACCCCGAAACGGGTGCGCTGGTGCTGGACCGCTATACCG
Source organism: Pseudomonadota bacterium (assembly GCA_040385825.1). GTDB lineage: Bacteria > Pseudomonadota > Alphaproteobacteria > Rhodobacterales > Rhodobacteraceae > JANNNF01. The sequence goes on from JAZKGQ010000041.1 coordinate 5,860, forward strand.
TGGCCGATGATTTCGGCGTGCTGATCGCGCCCAATCTGGTTGAGGGCCAAGTGCATGGCGGCATCGCCCAAGGTTTTGGTCAGGCGGTGACGGAAGCCGCGCATTACGACGACACCGGGCAGTTGCTGACCGCGAGCTTCATGGATTACGGCATGCCGCGCGCGGGCGATCTGCCGATGATCCGTTTCGTCACCGAAGCCGTGCCGACCACGACCAACCCGCTTGGCATGAAGGGTTGTGGCGAGGCGGGCACCGTGGGGGCCTTGGGCGCGATTTCCAACGCGGTGCGCGACGCGCTGGCCCCGGTGGGGGTGGCCCATATCGACATGCCCTTTACCCCGATCCGCCTCTGGACCTGGTTGCAGGAGGCCCGAAACGACGCTTCTTGACCGCATAAGCCGCTGGTTTCGCAAACCTCTGCCCGAGGTGCAGACCGAACCTGCCGCCCCGCCCGAACCGGGGCGGGTGCGGGGGCGGGTGGATCATGTGATCATCCTGGATGGCACGATGTCGACCCTGACCGTGGGGATGGAAAGCAATGCGGGGCAGGTGTTCACCTTGCTGCGCGCGGAAGGGCCGGGGCTGCGCCGCACGGTGTATTATGAACCCGGCGCGCAATGGAGGGGCTGGCGCAAGGGGATGGATCTGGCGCAGGGACGCGGCATCAACCACCAGATCCGCCGCGCCTATGGCCATCTGGCCAGTCATTACCGCACTGGCGACCGCATCTTTCTGTTCGGCTATTCGCGCGGGGCCTATGCGGTGCGGTCGCTGGCGGGGGTGATCGACCGGGTTGGCCTGTTGCGCCATGATCAGGCGACCGAACGCCATGTGACGCTGGCCTACCGTCACTATCAGACCAGCCCGAACAGTGCGGCGGCACAGGCCTTTGCCCGGCGGTTCTGCCACCCGGAGGCCCCCATCCAGATGGTCGGCGTCTGGGATACGGTCAAGGCCCTGGGGCTGCAACTGCCGCTGCTGTGGCGGCTGACTGAAAAACGCCACGCCTTTCACAACCACCATCTGGGCGCGTCGATCCGGCATGGCTTTCACGCGCTGGCGCTGGATGAAACCCGCGCAGTGTTCGACCCGGTGCTGTGGGACAGCCCGCCGGGCTGGTCGGGGCATATCGAGCAGATGTGGTTTCGCGGCGCGCATGGCGATGTGGGCGGCCAGATCGGCGGCATGGCCGAGGCCCGTCCGCTGGCGAATATTCCGCTGGTCTGGATGCTGGACCGGGCGGAGTCGGTGGGTCTTGCGCTGCCGGTGGGGTGGCGCGCGCGCTATCCCTGTGATGCGGCGGCGCCGATGGTGGGCACCTGGGCCGCCTGGGGCAAGTTTTTCCTGAACCGCCACCGCAGACAGGTGGGGAATGACGCGTCCGAACGGCTGCATCCCAGTGTCTCCGCCGACAGCACGCATCAATGGGCGCGCGATGCGATTGCGCTGCATCCTGTGGCCCCCCCGGTTGCCGGGGGCTTCAAAGCCGGGCCGTAGCGCCCTATCCTGTACCCGAACCCGCAGGAGAACCGCATGCGCCCCGTCACCCTTGCCGCCACTCAATTCGCCTGCAGCTGGGATCTGCCCGGCAATGCCGACCGCGCCGAGGCTGTGGTGCGCCAAGCCGCCGCCAGTGGCGCGAATGTCGTGCTGGTGCAGGAACTGTTTGCCACCCCTTACTTCTGCATCACGCAGCGCCCCGAGTTTTTCCGGCTGGCCCAAGCCATGCAGGGCCACCCGCTGATCGCCCGCTTTGCGGCGCTGGCGCGCGAGTTGGGGGTGGTGTTGCCTGTTTCGTATTTTGAACGGGCGAGCCAAGCCTTCTTCAATTCTGTCGCGATGATCGATGCCGACGGGCGCATCCTAGGCAATTACCGCAAGACCCACATCCCGCAAGGTCCGGGATATGAGGAGAAATATTACTTCTCGCCGGGCGATACCGGCTACCGCGTCTGGGATACGGCGTTTGGCCGGGTGGGGGTGGGCATCTGCTGGGACCAGTGGTTTCCCGAATGCGCCCGCGCCATGGCGCTGATGGGGGCCGAGATGCTGCTGTATCCGACTGCCATCGGGTCAGAGCCGCCAAATCCCGGCTATGACAGCCAGCCGCATTGGGAAATGGTGATGCGCGGCCACGCGGCGGCCAATATCCTGCCGGTGGTGGCGTCCAACCGCATCGGGCGCGAGGTGGCCCCGGAAGGCCGCGATGTCACCTTCTATGGGTCCAGCTTTATTGCCGATCCGTCTGGCGCACTGGTGGCCAAGGCCAGCCGCGGGGCCGAGGAGGTTCTGACCCACAGCTTCGATCTGGACGCGATTGCCGATCTGCGCAGCACCTGGGGTCTGTTCCGCGACCGCCGCCCCGAAACCTACGCGGCGGTTGCCACGCTGGACGGGCAGGCATGGCAGAACGGGCGGGGATAGCAGAACGGCGGCCATTGCTGGCCGCCGTTTTTTCCGCTCAGCGGTGGTTCACATCGACATAGTTGCGATGCGTCTCGCCGATGTACAACTGACGCGGGCGGCCGATCTTCTGGTTCTTTTCTCCGATCATTTCCTTCCACTGTGAAATCCAGCCCACCGTGCGCGACAGCGCAAAGATCGGCGTGAACATCGAGGTGGGGAAGCCCATGGCCTCAAGAATGATGCCGGAATAGAAATCGACGTTGGGGTACAGCTTCTTGGAGACGAAATATTCGTCCTCCAGCGCCACACGTTCCAGTTCCTTGGCGACCTGCAACAGCGGGTTGTTGTGAACGCCCAGCAGATCCAGCACCTCGTCGGCGCTTTCCTTCATCACCTTGGCGCGCGGGTCAAAATTCTTGTAGACCCGGTGACCAAAGCCCATCAGCTTGACGCCGGAGTTCTTGTCCTTGGCCTGCTTGATGAATTCGGGAATGCGGTCCACGGTGCCGATTTCGCGCAACTGTTCCAGCGCGGCCTGATTGGCCCCGCCATGCGCAGGCCCCCAAAGGCAGGCGATCCCGGCCGCGATGCAGGCAAAGGGGTTGGCCCCCGACGACCCGGCCAGACGCACGGTGCTGGTCGAGGCGTTCTGTTCGTGGTCGGCATGCAGCAGCATGATCCGGTCCATCGCCTTGGCCAGAACCGGGTTGACCACATAATCCTCGGCCGGAACCGAGAAGCACATGTTCAGGAAGTTGGCCGAATAGCTGAGGGTGTTCTTGGGGTAAACAAAGGGCTGACCCACCGAATACTTGTACGCCATGGCCGCAATCGTCGGCAGCTTGGCGATCATGCGGATCGCCGAAACCTCGCGGTGCCAGGGGTCGTTGATATCAAGGCTATCGTGATAGAACGCGGCCATCGCACCCACCACGCCGACCATCGTGGCCATCGGATGCGCGTCGCGGCGGAAGCCACGGAAGAAATAGTGCATCTGTTCATGCACCATTGTATGGCGCGTCACGCGGTATTCAAAATCCGCCAGTTGCGCGGCGGTCGGCAGTTCGCCGTACAGCAGCAGATAGCAGACCTCAAGAAAAGTGGACTGTTCGGCAAGCTGATCAATGGGATAGCCGCGATGCAGCAATTCGCCCTTGTCGCCGTCGATGAAGGTGATCGCACTTTCGCAGGCGGCGGTCGAGGTGAAGCCGGGGTCGAATGTGAACACGTCGGCTTCGGTATAGAGCTTGCGGATATCCAGCACATCCGGACCAAGCGTGGGCGAATGGATCGGCAGGTCATAGGACTTGCCATTCAGGGTCAGCGTGGCGGATTTGGACGGATCAGACATATGCTTCACTTCCCTCATTGATGCACCACGCGCCGGGATGCCCCAGGCCGTGGCCGCAGTTGCCGTTTGCGGCACGAGGGACGGGCGTCAGTCCGCCGCGTCGTTCAGCCGCGCAATCGTCTCATCCCGACCGATGACCAGCATCATGTCGAACACACTCGGGGTCGCCGTCCGCCCGGCCAGGCCTGCGCGCAGCGGCGCTGCCAGCTTGCCAAAGCCGATGCCGTTTTCGGCGGCAATTTCAGCCATCAAAGGCTCCAACGCGTCTTTTGTCCAGCTAACAGTTTGCAGGCGCGGCGTCAATGTTTTCAGTATACCACGGGATACCGAGTCAAGCGCCTTCGCTGCGCCCTCATCCGCCACAACAGGCCGGGAAATCAGCACAAAATGTGCCTTTTCAATCAGTTCCGGAAAGGTCTTGGCGCGGTCCTTTACGCAGTACAAGGCCCGAGACAGCCCGTCCCGCTGCGCGTCCGACAGGGGGGGCAGGGTGGCCGCGTCCAGATATGCCTCAATCTCATGCAGCAGCGCAGCATTATCGCTGCGCGCCATGTGCCAGCCACAGGTTGATTCCAGCTTCTTGAAATCCAGCCGGGCCGGGGCGCGCCCGATTCCCGCAAGGTCGAACATTGCCAGTGCCTGTTCGGTGCTGAACAGCTCTTCATCACCATGCGCCCAGCCCAGACGGGTCAGATAGTTGCGCATCCCCGCCGCAGGATAGCCCATGGCCTGATAATCCCCCACCGCCGTTGCCCCGTGCCGTTTCGACAGTTTCTTGCCATCGGGCCCGTGGATCAGCGGGATATGCGCCCAGACCGGCACCGCCCAGTCCATCGCCTGATAGACCATCGTCTGCCGGGCCGCGTTGTTCAAATGATCGTCCCCCCGGATCACATGCGTAACGCCCATGTCGTGGTCATCGACGACCACGGCCAGCATGTAGGTCGGGGTCAGGTCCGAACGCAGAACAATCATGTCGTCCAGTTGATCGTTGCGAAAGGTTACAATTCCCTGAACCTCGTCGTGAATGACCGTCTCGCCGGTGCGCGGGGCCATCATGCGGATGACATAGGGCGCATCGGGGTAGGTGGCGGGGTCGGCCCCGCGCCAGGGGCTTTGGAACAGGGCATAGCTTGCGCCGTCAGCCTCGGCCTGCGCCCGGAAGGCCGCGATGTCCTCGGCGGTGGAAAAGCATTTGTAGGCGGTGCCGCGCGCCAGCATTTCATGCGCCACCTGCGCATGGCGGTCCTTGCGGTCAAACTGGCTGACCACCTCGCCGTCCCAGTCAAGCCCCATCCAGGTCAAGCCCTTGAGGATCGCCGCCGTGGCCTCGGGGGTGGACCGTTCCCGGTCGGTATCTTCGATCCGCAGCAGGAACTTGCCGCCCCGGCCCCGTGCGTAAAGCCAGTTGAACAGGGCGGTGCGCCCGCCCCCGATGTGCAGAGAGCCGGTGGGCGAAGGGGCAAAGCGGGTCACGACATCGGCGCACATCGGGAATTAACCTTTCGGAAACCATCGGAGGGTAGGGTTGAGGCGTGTGTAGGCAATCGCGGGGCGACAGACAAGGTGGCGGGGGGTGTAGGCGTGATGCTGCGGCCGCTGATCGCGCTGCAACAGATGCAGGGGCGATTGTTCCCATGGGTCGCGATGTTTCTGGGCGCAGGAATCGGGCTGTGGTTTGCGCTGCCGTCTGACCCTGCGGGCTGGCACTATGGCCTTGCGGCGGGCATTCTGCTGGCCGCATTGCTGCTGCGGCTGCGCGGGCCGGAACTGCTGCATCCGCTGGCGGTTGCTGTCGCCTGCCTTGTGGCGGGGGGGCTTGCGGCGGGGGTGCGGGCGCATCTGGTGGCGGCCCCCATGCTGGAGTTCCGGTATTACGGCCCCGTGCAGGGCCGCATTGTCGAGATTGATCGCAGCCAGTCCGATGCGCTGCGCCTGACGCTGGACCGGGTGGTGCTGGACCGGGTGGCCCCCGACCGCACGCCGGTTCGGGTCCGGATCAGCCTGCATGGCGATCAGCGCTATCTGGTGCCTGAACCGGGGCAGGTGGTGATGCTGACCGGGCATCTGACAGCACCAGAGGGGCCGGTGGAACCGGGGTCGTTCGACTTTCGCCGCAAGGCATTTTTCGACCAGTTGGGGGCAGTCGGCTATACCCGGTCGCCGGTTCTGCTGCTGGCCCCGCCAGAGGCCGGGGCGCAAGCGATCAGCCGCCTGCGGGCCTGGCTGGCACAGTCGATGCGCGCCGCCATGCCGGGGCAGGCGGGGGCTTTTGCGGCGGGGGCGATGACGGGCGACAGGTCCGGGATTGATCAGGACACCGTGGCGGCCTTGCGCGATTCCAGCCTGGCGCATCTGCTGGCGATTTCGGGGATGAACCTTGCATTCCTGATCGGTTTTGTCTTTGCGCTGATCCGTTATGGCATTGCCTTGATACCGCTTCTGGCGCTGCGGGTGAATGCCAAGAAGGTGGCGGCGGTGGTGGCCCTTGGCATCGCGTTCTTCTATCTGCTGCTGTCGGGGGCCAATGTGGCCACGACGCGCGCCTTCATCATGGTGACGGTGATGCTGGGGGCCGTGCTGCTGGACCGGCGGGCGCTGACCCTGCGGTCGGTGGCCATTGCGGCGATTCTCATTTTGCTGACCACACCCGAGGCGCTGCTGGACCCCGGTTTTCAGATGTCTTTTGCGGCCACCGTGGCGCTGATCTGGGCCTTTGGCGCGGTGGACGCAGGGGTGATGCGCGAACGCCTGCCGCGCTGGATGCTGCCGGTGTTTACCTTGGTGCTCAGTTCTGTGGTGGCGGGCTTTGCGACCGCGCCCTATGCGGCGGCGCATTTCAACCGCTATTCGGACTACGGCTTGCTGGCCAACCTGTTGACCGTGCCGGTGATGGGGGCGGTGGTGATGCCTGCGGGGGCGGTTGCGTCGCTGCTGGCGCCGTTCGGCCTTGCCGCCCCCGCCTTGTGGGCGATGCAGGCCGGGTCCGCATGGATATTGGCCGTGGCACACTGGATATCAGGGCTGAACGGGGCCGTCAGCGCCATTCCCGCGCCGCCGCTGTGGGTGCTGCCATTGATCACCCTTGCCGGGGCGTGGCTGATCCTGTGGCGCGGGCCTGCGCGGTGGGCCGCATCAGGCCCGGCCCTGTTGGCGCTGTGGCTGTGGGCCTCGGCAGAACGTCCGCTGATCCTGATTGCGGGGGATGCGGCGCTGGTCGGGCTGATGGGGGCCGAGGGGCGGGCCTTGTCGACCGGCACGGGCGGCGGCTTTGCCGCCAAAAGCTGGCTTGAAAATGACGGCGACCTTGCCGCGCAGGATCAGGCGGCCGCCCGGCCGGGGTTCAGCGGGCCAAAGGGCGCGCGGGTGTTTGTGGTGGCGGGCCTGCGCGGGGTGGCGCTGAAGGGCAAGGGGGCCGACGTTGCGGCGGCCTGTGCGACGGGGGCCGTAGTGATCGTGGCGGCTGTGGTCGAGGCTGCGCCCAAAGGCTGTGTGCTGATCGACCAAGGCCTGCTGCGCCGCAGCGGGCCTTTGGCGGTGAACCGCGACCTGACCGTGACCGCCACCCGGCAGGTGGCGCGTCTGTGGTCGGGCGGCAAGGGCGGGTTTCCGGCCCTGCCGGACCTGACCCCCAAACCGCTGGGCATCGCGGAAAATCAGTAGCTGCGGATCAACCCGACCAGCCGGCCCTGCACCTTGACCTGATGATCAGGGTAAACGCGGGTTTCATAGGCGGGGTTCGCCGCCTCCAGCGCGATCATGCCGCCCTTGCGGCGAAAGCGTTTCAGCGTGGCCTCCAGATCCTCGACCAGCGCCACCACGATATCACCATTCTCGGCCGTGGTCTGTTCGCGGATCACCACGATGTCACCATCGTTGATCCCGGCCTCGATCATCGAATCGCCTTTGACTTCAAGCGCATAATGCTGGCCCTTGCCTGACAGCATCGACCCCGGCACCGCGATGTGGTGGGACGCATGCTGAATGGCCTCGATCGGAACACCCGCCGCAATCCGCCCCATCACCGGCAGTTCGATGGCGCCAAGCGATTCAACCAGCATCGCCCCACGCGGCGGATCAACCTTGTCGCCGGTGATCACCCTGGGGGTAAAGCCGGGTTTTTCCATCGCCTCGGGCAGTTTGATGATTTCCAGCGCGCGCGCCCGGTGGGCCAGACGGCGGATGAACCCGCGTTCCTCCAACGCGGTGATCAGCCGGTGGATGCCGGATTTCGACCGCAGATCAAGGGCTTCCTTCATTTCGTCGAATGAGGGCGGCACGCCGTCCACATCCATCCGGCCCTTGATGAAATCCAGAAGTTCCAATTGCTTGCGCGTCAGCATTGTTTGCCCTCAACCACCCCGTGTTGATGCAATGTTCTGCCCGTGTTCCCGGTTTGTGTCAAGCGTTTTGCGAATCGGTCAGAATGGCAGGTAGTCGACCACATCGCCCGCCTGCCGCGCGCCGTCGCTGACCGGGCGGATCAGCAAGGCATTGGCCTCGGTCAGAATGGTCAGCAGCGCCGAATCCTGCCGGTCAAACGCGGTGATCACCGGCAAGCCGTCGCCTTGGGTCAGCCTTGCCCGCATGTAGTGGGTGCGTGGGCCATTGGCCGCAATATCTGCCCCCAACACCGCACGGTGGGTCGCGGGGGCCACATCCGGCCGGCCCAGCATCGCGCGGATCATCGGCAGCGCAAACAGGTGCCCGCAGACAATGGCCGACACCGGATTGCCGGGCAGCCCCAGAAACGCGGCGCCGCGCAGGCGCCCCGCCATCAGCGGTTTTCCGGGGCGCAGCGCGATTTGCCAGAAGGCCGGCTGCATCCCCATGGCCGCCGTCACCCGCCCCACCAGATCGTGGTCGCCGACCGAGGCCCCGCCGATGGTGATGATCAGATCGGCGCCGTCCGCCAGTTCCAGAACGGTGGTCAGTTCGGCCTCGCGGTCGCGGGCGATCGGCAACAGGCGGGCCTGCGCGCCGGCCGCCTCGACCAGCGCCTTCAGCGCAAAGGAATTTGACGCGATGATCTGGTCCGAACCGGGGTCTGCCCCCGGCATCACCAACTCATCGCCCGTGGCGATGATCGCCACCACCGGGCGGCGGGTGACGGGCACCTGCGCCACATTCATCGCGGCCAGCAGGGCAAGGTCGTTGGGGCGCAGCAAGCGCGGCCCAAGCGTGCTGCCCGCCCGGAAATCCTGCCCCATGGGGCGGATATGCGCACCGGAATCGGCACCGGTCCTGACGGTGATGGTGTCGCCGTCGCGGGTCACGTCTTCCTGAATGATCACCCGGCTGGCCCCGGCCGGAACCGGCGCGCCGGTAAAGATGCGCACGGCCTGACCCGGCCCTACGCTGCCCGCGAACGAATGGCCTGCGCCCGCCTCGCCCACCACCTGAAATGTCGCCCCCGCTGCGGGATCGCCCGCCACCGCATAGCCATCCATCGCCGAGGCTGCAAAGGGCGGCTGGTCGCGGCGCGCGGCAACCGGGGCACACATCCAGCGGTCAGCGGCATGGGTCAGCGGCACCATTTCCTGTGACAGGGGTTGCACAAGGGCCAGACAGCGGGCAAGAGCCTCTTCAACCGAAATCACAGCTTTGCCTCGTAACGCCCCGATTTTCCACCATCTTTCAAGACGAGCTGGATGCCGTCGATCACCATGGACTTCTCGACCGCCTTGACCATGTCGTAGATCGTCAGGCACGCCACCGACACCGCCGTCAGCGCCTCCATCTCGACCCCGGTCTGGCCGCCGGTCTTGACAGTGGCCTGCACGCGTATGCCCGGCAGGGTGGCATCTGGCAGCAGGTCGAGCGCGACCTTGGTGATCGGCAAAGGGTGGCACAGCGGGATCAGGTCGGCGGTCTTCTTGGCGGCCATGATGCCCGCCAGCCGCGCCACACCCAGAACATCGCCCTTTTTTGCGCGGCCATCGGTGATCAGGGTCAGGGTGTCCAGGCTCATCCGCACGGCACCCACGGCCACGGCCAGACGGTCGGTCACCGGCTTGGCCGACACATCGACCATATGGGCCTGCCCCTGTTCGTCGAAATGTGTCAGGCCGCTCATACCCCGCCCTGCGCGGTCAGGGGCCGGGCCAGCAGCGCGCGGGTGGCGGCGGCCACATCGGCCTGCCGCATCAGGCTTTCGCCGATCAGGAAGCAGCGCGCGCCGTAACGGGCCATGTCGGCCAGATCTTCGGGCACGAACAGCCCGCTTTCCGACACGATCAGCCGGTTTTCCGGCACCCTGCGGGCCAGATCGCGGGTGGTGTCCAGCGTCACCTCAAAGCTGTGCAGGTTGCGGTTGTTAATGCCGATCAGCGGCGATTTCAGACGGGCGGCGCGGTCCAGTTCGGCGCGGTCATGCACCTCGATCAGCACATCCATGCCCCAGCCAAAGGCCGCATCCTCCAGTTCCACCGCCTGTTCGTCGGACAGCGAGGCCATGATGATCAGGATGCAGTCGGCGTTCAGCGCGCGGGATTCGGCGACCTGCCAAGGGTCATAGAGAAAATCCTTGCGCAGGCAGGGCAGTCTGGTCGCGGCATGGGCCTGAAGCAGAAATTCATCCGCGCCCTGAAAGCTGGGACCATCGGTCAGCACCGACAGACAGGTGGCCCCCCCCGCCTCATAGGCCATGGCAAGCGCGGGCGGGTCAAAGTCGGCGCGGATCAAGCCCTTGGACGGGCTGGCCTTCTTGATCTCGGCAATCAGGCCATAGCCGGTTGAGGCCGCATCGGTCAGCGCACGGGCAAAGCCGCGCACGGGGGCAGCGGCGCGGGCGGCATCCTCGATGTCGGCAAGCGGGGTGGCGGCTTTGCGCTCTGCAATCTCTTGCAGTTTATAGGCCTTGATGCTGTCCAGAATCGTGCTCATGTCAGGCCTTTGTCAGGTGGTGGTCAGGCGGCGCAAGGCGTCTACCTTGGCTTTGGCGGCGCCGCTGTCAATGCTGTGGCGGGCCATCTCGACCCCCTCGGGCAGGCTTGTCACCCGGTCGGCGACCAGCAGGGCTGCGGCAGAATTCAGCAGCACGGCGTCGCGGTAGGCACCTGGGGCCGAGTCGAGCAAGGCGCGGAAGGCATTGGCATTCTCGGCGGGCGTGCCACCAAGGATCGCCTCGAACGGGTGGGGGGCAAGGCCCGCATCCTCGGGGTGGACCTCGAATTCGGTGATCGCGCCATTTGCCAAAGCGGCGACCTTGGTGGGCAGGGCGATGGAAAGCTCATCCGTGCCATCGCCGCCATGCACGAGCCAGGCCTTTTCTGACCCCAGGGCCAGCAGCGTTTCGGCCATCGGGCGGATCAGGGCAGCGGAAAACGCGCCGGTCAACTGGCGTGTGACCCCTGCCGGATTCGTCAATGGTCCCAAGATGTTGAAGATCGTTCTTGTTCCAAGTTCGGCGCGCACCGGCATCACATGGCGGATGGCCGGGTGGTGCATCGGGGCCATCATGAAGCCGATGCCCGCATCGTTCAGGCAGCGTTCCACCACGTCGGCCGCGACCATCACGTTCAGCCCCATTTCGGTCAGCGCGTCCGCAGCCCCCGATCTGGAACTGAGGTTGCGGTTGCCATGCTTGGCCACCACCACCCCCGCACCCGCCACGACAAAGGCGGTGGCGGTGGAAATGTTCAGCGTGCCCTTGCCGTCGCCGCCGGTGCCCACGATGTCCATGGCCCCCTCGGGTGCGCGCACCGGGTTGCACTTGGCGCGCATCACCGAGGCTGCGGCGGCATATTCATCGACCGTCTCGCCCCGCGTGCGCAGCGCCATCAGAAAGCCGCCCATCTGCGCCGGTGTTCCCTGGCCGTCGAACAGCGCGCCAAAGGCCGCCTCGGCCTCGGCGCGGGTCAGGGGGCGGCTGGCGGCAATGCCGATCAGGGGGCGCAGAATGTCGCTCATACGGGAACCCGCGCTTCGGCCATGTCAAGGAAGGTGCGCAGCATCTGATGGCCGTGTTCTGACGCGATGGATTCCGGGTGGAACTGCACACCTTCAATCGGCAGGGTCTTGTGGCGCAGGCCCATGATGGTGCCATCGTCGAGCCAGGCCGTCACCTCCAGACAGTCGGGCAGGGTGGCGCGGTCCACGATCAGGCTGTGATAGCGGGTGGCCTGAAACGGGCTGGGCAGGCCTGCGAACATGCCTAGCCCGGTATGGTGCATCGCCCCCATCTTGCCATGAACAATCTCATGGCAGCGCACGACGTTGCCGCCAAAGGCCTGCCCGATGGTTTGGTGGCCAAGGCAGACGCCAAGCAGGGGAATGCGCGCCTCGGCGCAGGCAAGCGTCAGCGGCAGGCAGATCCCGGCAGCGGCTGGGTCGCAGGGGCCGGGCGACAGCACGATGGCAGAGGGGCGCAGGGCCATGGCGGCCTGCACATCCAGCGCATCATTGCGTTTGACCACAACATCTGCCCCGAGTTCCCCCAGATAATGCACGAGATTGTAGGTAAAGCTGTCATAGTTGTCGATCAATAGCAGCATCTTGCTTGGCCTTGGTGGATAGGGGGTGAACCCGCGCAAACGTCGCGCTATACATGGTCAGGTCCGGCTTGGGGCGTCAAGGGCAGTTGGCCGATTGGCGTCAGGGGGGCGGGCGTTTGAGGACCGGGTCAAGGTGCCGTCGGACCTGGTGGGCAAGCCCGCCGGGCCTGCGTCCGGGCTGGCGGGTCATCATCGGGTTGAAACGGAGGCGCTGGTGGTTCGCGGGTTTTTGTCAGGTATCGTTCTGGGCGGCGCCGTTGGGGCTGCGGGCTTGTCGCTGATCTCGCTGGTGTCAGAGCCGCCGCCGTCAGGGGCACTGGTGGCCGAGATGGCAGAGGCCGTGCCGGAACGGGCCGTGGTAGAGACTGCGGTGCCAGAGGCGGTTGCCGAACCTGTGCCAGAATCTGTGCCCGAACCTGTGCCCGCACCAGTGCCCGTCGTGGTGCCGGATGTGGCCCCCGCCGCTGCGCAGGCCGCGCCGCAGGCCCCGCTTGCCGCCCCGGTGCCGGATCAGGCGGCAACGGTGCCTGCGCCCCCGGCCAACACGGCACAGCCCGCGCCCCCCGTGGCGCTGGACCAGCCCGAGGCCGAGGCGGCCCCGGTTGCGGCCGAGGTTCCGGCAGCCCCGGTGGTGGTGGCCGACAATGTGGCCCCCGCCGCCCCGACGGACCCCGAGGCAGCACCCGACAGCGCAGAGGTGCCGGGACAGCCGTTGGGCAACGGTCCCGACCTGCCCGCGCTGGCCGCGCTGCCTGCTGCACCGGGGGCCGAGGCACCGCTGGCCAAGGCCGACCTGCCGCCGCTGCCCCCGCTGACCGCCGAGGAGGAAGCCCTGCTGAAGCGGCTTGGCGATGGCAGCGCCGACGCCCAGCCCGAGGTCACCGACCCCGCGCCGAAGACAACCGACCTGCCCGAACCTGAACCTGAACCCGAACCCGAACCTGTGCCCGCCGTCACGGCGACGGTGGAGCCGACGCCTGGTCTGGCGCCGTCGCCGGGGCTGACCAATGCGGTCGAGGGCGTGACCATCAACCGTCTGCCCCGGATCGGTGCGGACCCCGCCTCGGGGGACGAGACTGCCGAAGGCACGCCGGCCGCGCTGGACCCGCGCCCGATGGTACAATTTGCCCGCCGCTTCGAGAATCCCACGCAAAAGCCGGTGTTTGCCATCATCCTGCTGGATACCGGCGAGGCCCAGATTGACCGCGCGGCACTGGCGCGGCTGCCGTTTCCGGTCAGCTTTGCCATTGATCCGTTGAATCCGGATGCCGCCGACCATGCCGCCATCTACCGCGCGGCGGGGCAGGAGGTGCTGATGCTGGCCACCGGCATCCCGGACGGGGCGCAGGCGCAGGATCTGGAAGTGGCGTTTGGCGTGATGGCGACGGGCCTGCCCGAGGCGGTGGCGGTGATCGACACGGCGGCGGGGCAGTTTCAGGGCAACCGCGTGCTGGCGGGGCAGGTGGTGCCGCTGGTGGCGGCGCAGGGGCGCGGCCTTGTGACATGGGACCGGGGCTTGAACGCCGCCGATCAGGTGGCGCGGCGCGAAGGCGTGCCCGCAACCGTGGCGTTCCGGGCGCTGGATGCGGAAGGCGAGGCCGCCCCGGTGATCCGCCGTTATCTGGACCGCGCGGCCTTCAAGGCAGCACAGGAAGGCCGGGTGACGGTGATCGGCACCACGCGGCCCGAGACGATTGCAGCCCTGCTGGAATGGGCGGTCGAGGGGCGGTCAGCGACCGTGGCGCTGGCCCCGGTGACGGCGGTTCTGACCACGAACTGACCGGGGCGGGCGGTTGTCAGATTGCGCGGCATGCGCCGCATTTCTATGCGAAGAACGCGGCGTGCCGCCGCGCGTGCGCTTCGCGCGAGGATATTTGGGCCAGTGCGAAAGTGCTGCCGGGGGAGCCTCCGGTGGGGATATTCGGGCCAGGACAAAGGCGTTGGGTCAGCTGTTGCCCCGGCCGGCGAAGCGGCCTGCATCCTCGGCCGCGCGGCGCAGGGCGCGGGATTTGTTGACGGTTTCCTGATATTCGGCCTCGGGGTCGCTGTCATAGACCACGCCGCCCCCGGCCTGGATATACAGGGTTTCATCCTTCAACACCGCAGTCCGCAGGGCGATGCAGAAGTCCATCTCGCCGTTGGCCGCAAAGTAGCCGACGCCGCCGCCATAGACGCCGCGCTTTTCGGGTTCCAGTTCGTCGATGATCTGCATGGCGCGGACCTTGGGGGCACCGGACACCGTGCCTGCGGGCAGGCCTGCCAGCAGGGCGGACAGCGCATCTTCGCCCTCGGCGATCTGGCCCACCACGTTCGAGACGATGTGCATGACATGGCTGTAGCGTTCGATGATGAACTGTTCGGTCGGGCGCACGCTGCCGACCCGTGCTACCCGGCCCACGTCGTTGCGGCCCAGATCGAGCAGCATCAGGTGTTCGGCGCGTTCCTTGGGGTCGGCCAGCAGGTCGGCCTCCAGCGCGCGGTCTTCCTCGGGGGTCGCGCCGCGTTTGCGGGTGCCTGCGATCGGGCGCACGGTAACCTCGCCATCGCGCAGCCGGACGAGGATTTCGGGGCTGGCCCCGATCACCTGAAAGCCCGCGAAGTTGAAGAAGAACATGAAGGGCGAGGGGTTGGTGCGCCGCAAGGACCGGTAGAGCGCAAAGGGCGGCAGGGCAAAGCGTTGCGACCAGCGCTGGCTGGGCACGACCTGAAAGATGTCGCCCGCGCGGATGTAATCCTTTGCGCGGTCCACCGCCGCCTTGTAGCCGTCATGGCTGAAGTTCGACCGGGCCTCGCCCACCGGGGCGGCGTCGCCCAGATCGCGGGGCACGGCGGGGGCGCGGTCCATGTCGCGCAGCGCGTCCATCACCCGTTCGGCGGCCTGGGCATAGGCGGCACGCGCCGAGAGGCCGGATGTCGCCCAGGCGGGGGCCACCAGCGTCACCTCGCCCTTCACCCCGTCCAGCACCGCCACCACCGAGGGGCGCATCAGCACGGCATCGGGCAGGCCGATCGGGTCGGGGTTCACCTCGGGCAGATGTTCGACCAGACGGATCATGTCATAGCCGAGATAGCCGAACAGGCCCGCCGCGACGGCGGGCAGGTCATCGGGCATCTGCATCGCGCATTCGGCGATCAGGGCGCGCAGGGCGGCAAGGGGGCTTGCGTCCTGCACCGAGAAGGCGGCAGGGTCAAAGCGCGCCTCGCGGTTGATCGAGGCGGTGGTGCCGTGGCATTTCCAGATCAGGTCGGGTTTCATGCCGACCACCGAATAGCGGCCCCGCACTTCGCCGCCGGTCACCGATTCCAGCATGAAGGTGTCGGGCCGGGCTTCGGCCAGTTTCAGCATCAGGCTGACCGGCGTGTCCAGATCGGCGGCCAGGCGGGCAAAGACCAGCTGATTCTGGCCAAGCGCCCATGCGCGTTCAAACGTCTCGAAACTGGGGCTGAGTTGCATGGGGCTACTGGAACTGGGCGTTGACCGCGTTGAGCGCGGATTGATCAAGCGAAATGCCGGCCTCGGCGGTCAGCGCCTCGGTGAAGGCGGTCAGGGCATCGGCGGACAGGGCCTGTTCGATCTGGCCTGCAAGCGCGCCCTTCAGGGCGGCGGCATCGTCGCCCGTGCTGGCGGCAGGGGTGATGCTGTCCAGCCGGACAAGGGCGGTGAAGCCAGGCGCCTCGATCACGCGCAGATCGCCGGGGGCCATCTGGAACACCGCCGTCAGAACATCGGCGGGGGCACCCGCCACGGTGCCGTCGCGCGCGATCTGCGGCGTGGTTTCCACGATCCCGTAGGCACCAAGCGAGGCGCCTCCCTTGATCGCGGCCATGGCCTCGGCGGCGCGGGCCGACAGGGCGCGGGTCAGGGCAGCGTCGCGCCAGGCCGAGGTCACGTCGTCCTTGGCATCGGCAAAGGGGATTGGGGCGGGGGGCAGCATTTCATCCAGTTGCAGCGCCACGATGCCACCGTCATCCAGCGTGATGGCCTGCGGAAAATCGCCGGCCGCCACCGCATCGGCGGCCTCGCGGAAGGCGGGGTAGGCGGCGATGGCGTCGGGCGCTTCGGCACCCGGCACATAGTCGATGGTGCCAAGGGTCATGCCCATTTCGGATTGCAGGTCGGCAAGGGCCGCGCCGCTGGCCAGCAGATCGTCGATGGCCTCCAGCTTGTCGGCAATCACCTTGCGGGCGGCCTCGGACTGGGCTTCGGTCGCCAACGTGGCCTTTGCATCGTCAAACGAGGTGTTCTGGGTGGCAAGGACCGCGTTCATCCGGTACAGGGCCGGCCCGAGGTCAGACGGCAAGGGGCCGGTGACGCCCGGTTCGGTCAGCGCAAAGACGGCAGCGCCGGCCTCGCCGAGATCGGCCTGCGCCACATCGCCGAGGTCGACATCCGACAGGGCAAGGCCACGCTCACTGACCAGCGTTTCAAACGGGGTGCCTGCATCGAGCCGCGCCTTGGCGGCGGTGGCATCCGCCTGGGACGGGTAGATCAGCCGTTCGACAAGACGGCGTTCCGGCACCACGAATTCCGTGATCCGCGCGTCATAGAGCTTGCGCAGCGCGGCCTCGTCAATCACCTGATCCTTGGCAATGTCATCGGGCAGCAGGGCGACATAGGTGATGCGCCGGGCCTCTGGCCTTGTGAACAGGTTGGCGGTGTTTTCGGTGTAGAAGGCGGTCAGTTCGGCCTCGGTCGGGTCTGCCAGCGGGGTGGCAAGATCGGCCTCGGTCAGGCGCAGCAGCGAAAAGCCCCGCCGTTCGCCGACATAGGCATAAAGCGTATCGGTCAGCGGGGCAGGGGCGGCAAAGCCCCCCGCGACCGCGCCTTGCAGCACCGACCGGGCCAGATCGCGGCGCATGGTGTCCTCGAACTCGGGTTCCGACAGGTTGGCCCGGTCCAGCGCAAAGCGATAGGTTTCGCGGTCAAACCCGCCGGCGGTGCCCTGAAACGCGGGCATCCGGGTGATCTCGGCCGCGACGCGCCGGTCGCCGACGGACAGGCCGATGCGGTCGGCCTCGTTGTCGAGGGCGGCGCGGGTGATCAGGCCCTGCAGGGCCTGCTTGTCCAGCCCGAAGGCAATGGCCTGCTGGGTGGTGATCTGCTGGCCCACGCGCTGCGAAAAATCCGCGACCTCTTGTTGCAGGGATTGCGCATAGTCGGTGACGGTCAGGCTGCGGTCGCCGACTGTGCCGATCGAGGTCAGCGTGCCGCCAAAGTTGGTGACACCAAAGCCGCCAAGCCCCAGCACCAGCATGGCCACGATCACCCAGGCCCCCGCCTTGGTGGCGACGCCATGGGGTTTCCTTGCTTCGGTCTGCGGTTCAGTGGCCATGGGGTGCCCAATCGTCAAGAGGTGGTCTGATGCGTGGTCTGGTCGTCTGTCTATGCGGTCGGGGGCAGCGGGGCAAGTAGCCCGACGGTTTGCCAGAGGGGCGGCGTTTTGGGGCCATTGCCCCA
>JAZKGQ010000042.1:0-3297 GCA_040385825.1 Pseudomonadota bacterium
TGCCGGTCGAGGTGATCCCCTTTGGCTGGCAGACCACCAAGGCGCTGATCGAGGAAACACTGGTCAGCCTGGATGTGCTGGGCCGCGAATGCAGCCTGCGCATGAACGGCGACCGCCCGCTGGTCACCGACGAGTCGAACCACATCATCGACCTGCACCTGAAACGCATCAGCAACCCGCGCCAACTGGCGCTGGTGCTGAACCAGATTCCGGGCGTGGTGGAAAACGGGCTGTTCATCGACATCTGCGATATCGTGGTGATCGGCCATGGCGACGGGCGGGTGACGGTGCGCGACATCAACACTGGCCAGACCGAGGATGACCGGGTGGAATTTGCGCCCTCGGACAACATCTTTGCCGATCTGGGGGACTGACGGCATGGACTTCGACTATGACCTGTTCGTGATCGGTGGCGGGTCGGGCGGCGTGCGCGCGGCTCGGATCGCCGCGGCCGAGGGCGGCGCCAAGGTGGGGCTGGCCGAAGAAAGCCGGATGGGCGGTACCTGCGTGATCCGGGGCTGCGTGCCCAAGAAGCTGATGGTGTTTGCCAGCAGCTTTCCCGCGGCCGTGGCCGAAGCGCAGGCCTATGGCTGGGATGCGCAGATCGGCGGCCTTGACTGGCCCCGGTTCCGCGGCCAGCTGGACGCCGAACTGACCCGTCTGGAAAACGCCTACCGGGGCACCTTGCAGAACGCGGGCGTCACCCTTCACGATGCGCGGGCCGTGGTGGTCGATCCGCATACCGTGCGGCTGGCAACCGGGGAAACCTTTACCACCAGGCATATCCTGATCGCCACCGGCGGCTGGCCCTTCGTGCCCGATATTCCGGGGGCGGACCTTGCCATCACCTCGAACGAGGTGTTCCATCTGGACACTTTTCCCAAGCGGGTTCTGGTGGTGGGCGGCGGCTATATCGCGTCGGAATTTGCCTGCATCCTGCATGGGTTGGGCGCCGAGGTCAGCCAGTATTACCGGGGTGCGCAGATCCTGCGCGGCTTTGACGACGAGGCGAGGGGGCTGGTCGCCACCGCCATGCAGGCGCGCGGCATCGCCGTGCGTTGCGGTACCGACGTGATCCGGCTGGAGAAATCCGGCACAGGCATCACCGCCGTTGCCACCGACGGGTCGACGGCCGAGTTTGACGTGGTGCTGTATGCGACAGGCCGCAAACCCAACTCTTCTGGCCTGGGGTTGGAGGCTTTGGGCGTGGGCCTTGACCGTGGCGGGCAGATCCTGGTCGATGACTACAGCCAGACCGCGGTGCCCTCGATCTATGCGGTGGGCGATGTGACGGGCCGGATGAACCTGACCCCGGTGGCGATCCGCGAAGGCCATGCCTTTGCCGACACGGTGTTTCGCGGCGTGCCCACCATATTCAGCCGTGCCCTGGTCGCCTCGGCGGTGTTCACCCAGCCGGAACTGGGGTCGGTCGGCCTGTCCGAGGAGGCGGCGCAGGCGCAAGAGGAGATCGAGGTTTACGCCACCTCGTTCCGCCCGATGCGCACGGCGTTCATCGGCCGCCCCGACCGGGTGCTGATGAAACTGGTTGTCAGCAAGGCCACCCGCCGCGTGCTGGGCTGTCATATCGTCGCACCAGAGGCGGGCGAGTTGATCCAGCTTGCGGCCATTGCCATCACCATGGGCGCCACGAAAGAAGACTTCGACCGCACGGTTGCGGTGCATCCGACCATGGCCGAAGAACTGGTCACCATGCGCAAACCTGTGCGACAGGGATAGCTATTGGTCAGGGGATGGTTGAAATTCCGGCCCAGATGACCAGTTTACTGACAACGAGACAAAGAAAAGGGTTCTGATCAATGGCAGGTAGCGGAGGCCCATGGGGCGGCGGTGGCGGCCCGAATGGGGACGATCGGGAAAAAGGCGGGCGCGAGGATGACCGCCGCGCCGGGGGGCGCCGTCCGGGCGAAGGTCCGCAGATGCCGGAAATCGACGAGCTGATGAAGAAAGGCCAGGAACAACTGCGCGTTTTGATGGGGGGCCGTGCCCGTCCCGTCAATGGCGGCGGGGGCGGCGGTGGCGGTCGGGAACCGGGTACGCCCCTGGTCAGCAAGCAGGGTCTGGCGCTTGGGGCGCTGGCGGCCGCGGCGCTGTGGGGGTTCATGTCGTTCTACACGGTCAAGCCGGAAGAACGGTCGGTGGAACTGTTTCTGGGCAAGTTTTCGACCATCGGGAACCCCGGCCTGAACTTCGCGCCCTGGCCGCTGGTCAAGGCCGAAATCGTGCAGGTCACCGGCGAACGCACCACCGACATCGGTGCAGGCCAGGAAGGCGCGCTGGATTCCGGCCTGATGCTGACGCGCGATCAGAACATCGTCGATATCGGCTTTCAGGTGGTGTGGAACATCACCGATCCGTCGGCCTATCTGTTCAACCTCGCCGATCCGACCGACACCATCCGCGCGGTTTCGGAATCGGCGATGCGCGACATCATCGCCCGGTCCGCGCTGTCGCCCATCCTCAACCGGGATCGCGGCGTGATCGCGACCGATCTGCAACTGGCGGTGCAGCAGACCCTGGACAGCTACAATGCGGGCATCGGCGTGATCCGGGTCAACCTGCAACGTGCCGCCCCGCCAAGCGACGTGATCGACAGCTTCCGTGAAGTGCAGGCCGCACAGCAGGAACGCGACCGGCTGGAAAAAGAGGCGGACGCCTATGCCAACCGCGTGACCGCAGGGGCGCGGGGTGAAGCCGCGCGTCTGATGGAAGACGCCGAAGGCTACCGCGCGCAGGCGGTGAACGCCGCCGAGGGCGAGGCGAGCCGGTTCCTTTCGGTCTATGAGGAATATGTCAAGGCGCCCGAAGTCACCCGCAAGCGGCTGTATCTCGAGACGATGGAAAAGGTGCTGGGCGACATGAACAAGGTCATTCTTGACGGCGTGTCGGGCGGCGAGGCGGGGCAGGGCGTGGTGCCCTTCCTGCCGCTGAACGAACTTGGCCGCATGGCCCCGGCCCAAGGGGCTGGCAGCTCGACGACGCAGGGGGCAAGCAACTGATGAAAAGCGCATATATTCTTCCCGTCCTGGCGGTTCTGGTGGCGGGGGCCTTGTCGTCGGTGTTCATCGTGGATGAACGCGAACGCGCTCTGGTGCTGCAATTCGGCCAGGTCAAGCAGGTGAAGACCGAACCGGGGCTGGGGTTCAAGATCCCGCTTATCCAGGAGGTTGTCACCTATGACGACCGGATTCTGGGCCTGCCGACCACGCCGATCGAGGTCACCATGCTGGATGACCGCCGTCTGGTGGTCGATGCCTTTGCCCGCTGGCGGATCGTCGA
>JAZKGQ010000043.1:0-17934 GCA_040385825.1 Pseudomonadota bacterium
TGCCCCTGCACCGCCACCGGCCAGATCAGCACATGGCGCGGAAAGCGGTCGCGCAAACGGTGCAGGATATCGCGGATCACCGCCCCGGACGGCGAGGTCACAACCCCGATCACCGCAGGCAGATAGGGGATCGGCTGCTTGCGGGCGGCATCGAACAGGCCTTCCTCGGCCAGCGCGGCGCGCCGTTTTTCCAGCATCGCCATCAGCGCGCCAGCACCTGCCGGGGCCACATCCTCGACGATCAACTGGTATTTCGACTGCCCCGGAAAGGTGGTCATCCGGCCGGTGGCCACGACCTCCATCCCCTCCTCGGGTCGCACCTGCATCTTGGCGACCTGCCCTTTCCAACTGATCGCGGCAATCAGGCTGCGATCATCCTTGAGGTCGAAATACAGATGCCCCGAGGCCGGACGCGACACCCGCCCCACCTCGCCCCGCACCCGCACAAGGCCAAATTCCCCCTCGATCACCCGCTTCACCGCGCCGGACAATTCCGACACGGTGAATTCGGGCTGATTTCCGGTCGGGGCGGGGGTGTCTTCAAACAGGTCCATGCGATCTCCAGCCAACAGGCCCAAGTCTAGGCTGCGGCGACGCCAAGGGAAAGACGCAACCGACCCTTGCCCGTTGGCCCGTCCGGCGGCTTGCCCTGCGCGCCTGTCGCCCTTATGACGCAGGCAAGGCACGGCCAGGCGGGGGCATCGTAATGAACATTCTTATTCTGGGCAGCGGCGGGCGCGAACATGCGCTGGCCTGGGCGATCAAGCAGAATCCCAAGACGGACCGGCTGATCGTGGCCCCCGGCAATGCCGGGATCGCAGCGCTTGCCGAATGCGCCGACATCGACATTCTTGACGGGGCCGCCGTGGTCACCTTCTGCGCCGAAAACGCCATCGACTTTGTGGTCGTGGGGCCAGAGGCCCCGCTGGCGGCGGGCGTGGCCGATGCCTGCCGGGCGGCTGGCGTGCTGACCTTTGGGCCGTCCGCTGCGGCGGCGCGGCTGGAGGCCTCGAAAGGCTTCACCAAGGAAATCTGCGATGCCAGCGGTGCCCCGACCGCGGCTTACGCCCGCTTCACCGATGCCGCTGCGGCACGGGAGTATGTGACCGCACAGGGCGCGCCCATCGTGATCAAGGCTGATGGTCTGGCCGCAGGCAAGGGCGTGGTGGTGGCGATGACCCTGCCCGAAGCGATTGAGGCCATCGACGACATGTTCGGCGGCAGCTTTGGCGCGGCGGGCGCGGAAGTGGTGATCGAGGAATTCATGACGGGCGAGGAGGCCAGCTTCTTTGTCCTGACCGATGGCGTCACCGCCCTGCCCATCGGCACGGCGCAGGATCACAAGCGGGTGGGCGACGGCGACACCGGGCCGAACACCGGCGGCATGGGGGCCTATTCCCCCGCCCCCTGCCTGACCGACGCCATCGCCGACCGCGCCATGCGCGAGATCGTGCTGCCGACCATTGCCGAGATGGCGCGGCGTGGCACCCCCTATCAGGGCGTGCTGTTCGCGGGGCTGATGATCAAGGAGGGCCAAGGCCGTCTGGTCGAATACAACTGCCGCTTTGGCGACCCGGAAACCCAGGTGCTGATGATGCGGCTTGGCGCGCAGGCGCTGGACCTGCTGCTGGCCTGTGCCGAGGGGCGGCTGGATACGGCACAGGTCAACTGGGCCGACGATCACGCGCTGACCGTGGTGATGGCCGCGCGCGGCTATCCCGGCAGCTATGCCAAGGGGTCGGTGATCAACGGGCTGGACGCGTTGCCCGAGGACAGTTTCAACATGCTGTTCCACGCAGGCACCGCCCCCCAGGACGGCGCCGTGGTGGCCAACGGCGGCCGGGTTCTGAACGCCACGGCGCGCGGGGCAAGTCTGGCAGAGGCCCGCGCGCGCGCCTATGCGATGGTCGATGCGGTGGACTGGCCGGGCGGGTTCTGTCGCCGCGACATCGGCTGGCGCGCGCTGTAACGGTCAGGCCGCAAGACGCGGGTTCAGCAGATCGTCCACCTCGCCCCGGTTGGCGCGGCTGACCGGGATGTCAAGCCCCTGACCTTTCAGGATGAATTCCTTGCGGTCAAAGGCGAAATCGCCCATCTGGCTGCGATTGACCCACCAGGACCGATGCACCCGCAGGCCGGTGCCGGCAGGCAGCGCCTCGATCGCCTGACTGAGCGTCATCCGCAACAGACGGCGTTCCGTTGTGGTGGTCACCTGCACATACTGGTTCTGCGCCTGCATCGCCACCACGATGCCGCCCAGATCGGGGGCCAGATACACCCCGTCGGCCTGCGCCTTTTCGGCGATCTCCACCGGCCAGAACACCGGAACAAACGCCCCGACATGGCCCAGATGATCGCGGATGCTGCGTTCAAAGAAGAACACCACCAGCACGGTCAACACGGCGGCAAAGGCCTGCTGGCGGCCAAACCGCGTCAGCGCCTGAAGCAGCGTATCGTCGTGGAACGGAAACAGGATCAGCGCCGAGGGCACGCAAAGCGCGAAAAAGAACCCGTGATGCAGCACGATATAGGGCACGTTGCGCGGCAGAAGATGCCACAGCACGGCAGGAAACAGCCAGGCCTTCAGCGCGAAATAGAGGGCAATGCGCAGGCTGAGCAGCGCAATATCGGCCGCCTGACTGATGTTCTGGAATTCCTGAAGCATGGTGCCCGTCGCCTTGAAGATCGGGGCGGCGAAAATCATCATCAGCCAGAATGGATGCAGCATCAGATGATGCCGCACGAACCGGTCAAACGCCGCACGATCCTGAAAATAGGCGCGCGGGATCGGCTTTGGACGCGTCAGAATTTTATCAGCCCCCACCCCTGAATCAGACAAGAAACCTAGCTGACGGCTACGTTTGCGACAAGCCGTTCGCTCAAATTCAAACTGTTTCTCCGAACGCTCTGGTCCACCATCGCCCTGGCCCTGTCGCATCCACCCTGCCGTTTGCCCCCCTTGCACCCCCTGCCCGTGCCGCATAAACAGGCGCGCGACAGACAGCCCTCAGGTAAGGACGGCGGATGCCTCTGCTGATTATGAAATTCGGTGGCACTTCGGTTGCCGATCTTGCCCGCATCAGGAATGCGGCAGGCAAGGTCAAGCGCGAGGTGGAACGCGGCTATGACGTGATCGTCATTGTGTCGGCCATGTCGGGCAAGACCAACGAATTGGTCGGCTGGGTCGAACAGACCTCGCCGCTGTATGATGCGCGCGAATATGATGCGATCGTGTCCAGTGGTGAGAATGTGACGGCGGGCCTGATGGCGCTGACATTGCAGGAAATGGATGTGCCGGCGCGCAGTTGGCAGGGCTGGCAAGTGCCGATCCTGACCACCTCGGCGCATGCCTCGGCCCGGTTCATGGATATTCCGCGCGCCAACATCGACGCGAAGTTCGCCGAAGGCTTCAAGGTGGCGGTCGTGGCGGGCTTTCAGGGGGTTTCTGCCGAAGGCCGCATCACCACCCTTGGCCGGGGCGGGTCGGATACCACCGCCGTCGCCTTTGCCGCCGCCTTCGGCGCAGAACGCTGCGACATTTATACCGACGTGGACGGCATCTACACCACCGACCCCCGCATCACCGCCAAGGCGCGCAAGCTGGACCGGATCGCCTTCGAGGAAATGCTGGAACTGGCCTCGCTTGGGGCCAAGGTGCTGCAAACCCGGTCGGTCGAACTGGCGATGCGCTACAAGGTGCGGCTGCGGGTGCTGTCCTCGTTCGAGGATACTGACGAAAACTCTGGAACGCTGGTCTGCGACGAGGATGATATCATGGAATCGAAAGTTGTGTCCGGCGTGGCCTACAGCCGCGATGAGGCCAAGATGACGCTGGTCACCGTGCAGGACCGCCCCGGCGTGGCCTCAGCCATCTTCGGATCGCTGTCCGAGGCGGGGGTCAACGTCGACATGATCGTGCAGAACATTTCGGAAAAGAACTATGGCAGCCACACCGGCGCTGTCACCGACATGACGTTTTCCTGCCCGATCAATCAGGTGATGCGCGCGACCAAGGCGATGGAGGATGCCAGGGCGTCCGGTCTGATCGCCTATGACGATCTGGTCAGCGACACCGATGTCGCCAAAGTGTCGGTCGTGGGCATCGGCATGCGCAGCCATGTGGGGGTTGCGGCCAAGATGTTTGCAGCCCTTGCTGCCGAAAACATCAACATCAAGGTGATCGCGACCTCCGAGATCAAGATTTCGGTGCTGATCGACCGGAAATACATGGAACTGGCGGTCCAAGCCCTGCATGATGCCTTTGATTTGGACAAGGCGGGCTGACACCGCCTAACCCCGCAGGAGCCTATGCCGGAACGCACTGAAAGTGACAGCCGCAAACTGCTGCGCCGCCTGCGCGACACGCTGGCCACCCCCGGCAAGGGGCAGGACAGGCTTGACCGCATCACCCATCTGATCGCGGATTCGATGGGGTCCGAGGTCTGCTCGATCTACCTGTTCCGCGATGAAGACACGCTGGAACTCTGCGCGACCGAGGGGCTGAAGAAGGAATCCGTCCACAAGACCCGGATGAAACTGGGTGAGGGGTTGGTGGGCCGCGTTGCCCGCACCGCTACCCCGGTGAACACCGCCGATGCGCCGTCGGAAAAGGGGTTCCGCTTCATGCCGGAAACCGGCGAAGAACTGTACCCGTCCTTCCTTGGCGTGCCAATTCAGCGGGTCGGCGAAAAGCTGGGCGTGCTGGTGGTACAGTCCAAAACCGCCCGCCAGTTTCTGGAGGATGAGATCTACGCGCTGGAAGTCGTGGCCATGGTGCTGGCCGAGATGACGGAACTTGGCGTATTCTCCAGCGAAGGCGACGGGATGCGCGCGCTGCACAAGCAGCCGGTGATGATCCGCGGTGGCACGGGGCAGGAAGGCGCAGCCGAAGGCAACGTCTGGCTGCACGAACCCCGCGTGGTGGTGACCAACCCGGTCGCCGACGACCCGCTGACCGAGATCGACCGCATCCGCGAGGCTGTGGGCACGCTGCGCGTATCGGTGGACGATCTGATGTCGGCCGAAAGTCTGGACAAGGACCAGAAACAGGTGCTGGAAGCCTACCGCATGTTTGCCAACTCGCGCGGCTGGCTGAAGCGGATGGAGGATGACATCGCGCGCGGCCTGTCGGCCGAGGCGGCGGTGGAAAAGGAACAGTCTGCCACGCGGGCCCGGCTGGAACAGGTGCCCGACGCCTATTTGCGCGAACGGCTGCATGATCTGGACGATCTGTCGAACCGCCTGCTGCGCATCCTGACCGGGCAAGGCGCCGATACCGGCGCTGCGATGCCGGAAAATCCGGTGCTGGTGGCGCGCAACATCGGCCCCGGCGAATTGCTGGAATACGGCCGCAAACTGCGCGGCGTGGTGCTGGAGGAAGGCTCTGTCGGGTCGCACGCCGCCATCGTGGCGCGCGCGCTGGCCATTCCGCTGGTGATCCACGCCGGCCGCATCACGCAAGAGGCGCTGAACGGCGACCACATCATGGTGGACGGCGATCAGGGCATCGTGCATCTGCGGCCCGAAGAAACCGTCGCCCGCGCCTTCCGCGACAAGATCGCGATGCAGGCGCAGGCCCAGCAACGCTATGCCAGCCTGCGCGGCCTGCCCGCACAGGCGAAATGCGGCACCACGATTACCCTTATGATGAACGCAGGCCTGATGGCCGATCTGCCCAGTCTGGAAGGGTCGGGGGCCGAAGGCGTGGGCCTGTTCCGCACCGAATTGCAATTCCTTGTGCGCAACAAGATGCCGCAACGGGCGGAACTTGCAGCGCTTTATGCCCGCGTGATGGATGCCGCCAAAGGCCGCCGCGTGGCGTTCCGCACGCTGGACATCGGGTCCGACAAGGTGCTGCCCTACATGAAGCCCAACGACGAACCCAACCCCGCCATGGGCTGGCGGGCGATCAGGGTGGGGCTGGACAAACCCGGCGTGCTGCGCATGCAGGTGCAGGCCCTGCTGCGCGCCTGCCATGGCCGGCCCCTGACCGTGATGTTCCCCTTCATCACCGAATTGGGCGAGTTTCAGCAGGCCCGGTCCCATGTGCTGCGCGAGGTGCACCGCGAACGCTCGCTGGGCCACCCGGTGCCGTCCAGCATCGAAATCGGCGCGATGATGGAAACCCCGTCGCTGGCCTATGCGCCACAGGCGTTTTTCGATCTGGCGGATTTCGTGTCGATCGGTGGCAACGACCTGAAACAGTTCTTCTTCGCCGCCGACCGCGAGAATGAACGGGTGCGCAAACGCTATGACACGCTGAACCTGTCATTCCTGTCGTTCCTAGAACATATCGTCGCCCGTTGTGCCGCCAGCAACACCGCCCTGTCCTTTTGCGGCGAAGATGCCGGTCGCCCGGTCGAGGCGCTGGCCTTTGCCGCCCTTGGCCTGCGGTCGCTGTCGATGCGCCCGGCCTCGGTCGGCCCGGTCAAGGCGCTGCTGCGGCAGGTTGATCTGACCGAAGCCCGCGCCGTGATCGACAAGGCCCGCGCCGATGGCGACGAAAGCGCCCGCCCCGCGCTGATGGCGTGGCTGGCAATGCAGGGGGCGGGTTAAAGCGGAATGATGCTTCGCTGAACCTGTCTTCTTCTGCTTCTTCTGCCCGGAATCAAGCGCGAAGCGCGCCGGGCAATGCCCGACCGCCCCCTCGGGCGGGCATTCTGCGGCGTTACCAGCAGAATTTCGGTGGAATGGGTTGAACTATAAACCGCGTAGAACTGCGGTTGTCTGCCCACCCGGCGGTCGGGCATTGCCCTTTCGTTGTAAAGGTTGAAAAGCATTTAGAAAGTGCCAGACCCGTTCCGTGAAACCCCTCCCGCCTTACACAAACTGCTCGCCGATCAGCCGTTCTTCCAGCCCATGGCCCGGATCGAACAGCAGGCGGTGGCGCACATCGGGTTGCGACCGGATTTCCACCGACACCACATCGCGCACCGACGACCGGCTGTCGGCATCGGCCATCACGGGGCGTTTGCCCGGATCCTGCACCTCGAACCGCACCACCGAAGTATTGGGCAACAAGGCCCCGCGCCAGCGGCGCGGGCGAAACGCGGCCATGGCGGTCAGGGTCAGCACGTCCGACCCGATGGGCAGAATGGGACCATGTGCCGAATAGTTGTAGGCGGTCGATCCTGCAGGCGTGGCCACCAGCGCGCCGTCGCAGACCAGTTCCTCCAGCCTCTCGCGCCCGTCGATGAAGACCTTCAGCCTGGCCGCCTGCGCGCCCTGCCGCAGCAAGGACACCTCGTTGATCGCCAGCGCCTGCGTGACGCGGCCCTTGGCGTTGGTGGCGTGCATCGACAGCGGGTTGATCACGGCCTCCTCTGCCGCCGCAAGGCGGGCGGGCAGATCGTCCACCGCATAGGCGTTCATCAGGAACCCGATGGTGCCGCAGTTCATGCCATAGACCGGCAGATCGCGCGCCTTGGCCGCATGCAGGGTTTCCAGCATGAAGCCGTCGCCGCCAAGCGCCACGATCACATCGGCCGCCCGCGCCTCGGCCTGACCATAGGTCGCGGTCAGCGTGGCAAAGGCTTCGACCGCAGCCGCAGCCCGGCTGGCTGTAAACCTGATCCGTCTGGTCATATGGTCCCCCTTGGGCGACAGTCTTGGCTGGCCCCTGCCCCGACCGCAACCCCCGCTTTCGGGTTTCCGATCCGCAACCTCTGCTCTGGTGCGGTCCAATGTTTCGCGCGCGCCGCCACATGCGTCGTTTTCCTGCCTTTCCGCGCGGGCTTGTCTGATCTAAATAGCCGGCACGCCACCCCGGCCCCACCCGATCAGGAGACGCCCATGAACGCCCCGCACCGCGATACTGGCTTCTTTACCGAACCCCTGTCTTCCCGCGACCCCGCCCTGTTCGGCGCCATCACCAACGAGCTTGGCCGCCAGCGCCACGAGATCGAGCTGATCGCGTCGGAAAACATCGTGTCCCGCGCGGTGATGGAAGCCCAGGGGTCGGTGATGACCAACAAATACGCCGAGGGCTATGCGGGCAAGCGGTACTATGGCGGCTGCCAGTTTGTCGACGTGGCCGAAAACCTGGCGATTGAACGCGCGTGTGAACTGTTCGGCGTGGCCTATGCCAACGTGCAGCCCAACTCGGGTTCTCAGGCCAACCAGGGTGTGTTTCAGGCCCTGCTGAAGCCCGGCGACACCATTCTGGGCATGTCGCTGGACGCAGGCGGCCACCTGACCCACGGTGCCGCCCCCAACCAGTCGGGCAAATGGTTCAACGCGGTGCAATACGGCGTGCGCAAACAGGACAGCCAGTTGGATTATGACCAGCTTGCCGCCCTTGCGACCGAACACAAACCCAAGATGATCATTGCCGGCGGGTCCGCCATTCCCCGCATCATCGACTTTGCCCGCATGCGCGAAATTGCGGATAAGGTCGGGGCCTATCTGCTGGTCGACATGGCGCATTTTGCGGGCCTCGTGGCCGCGGGTCTGTACCCCAGCCCCTTCCCGCATGCCCATGTCGCCACCACCACCACCCACAAGACCCTGCGCGGGCCCCGTGGCGGCATGATCGTGACCAACGATGAGGCGATTGCCAAAAAGGTCAACTCGGCGATTTTCCCCGGCATTCAGGGCGGCCCCCTGATGCACGTCATCGCCGCCAAGGCGGTGGCGTTTGGCGAGGCGCTGCGCCCCGAGTTCAAGACCTATCAGGCCCAGGTCGTCAAGAACGCGCAGGCCCTTGCGGATGAGCTGATGAAGGGCGGCCTCGACATCGTCACGGGCGGCACCGACACCCATCTGATGCTGGTCGATCTGCGCCCCGCAGGCGTCAAGGGCAACGCGACCGAAAAGGCGCTAGGCCGCGCCCACATCACCTGCAACAAGAACGGCATCCCGTTCGACCCCGAAAAGCCCACCGTCACCTCGGGCGTCCGCCTCGGCACCCCCGCAGGCACCACGCGCGGCTTTGGCGAGGCTGAATTCCGCCTGATCGCGCAATGGATCGTCGAAGTGGTCAATGGCCTTGCCGCCAACGGCGAAGACGGCAACGCCGATGTCGAAGCATCGGTCCGCGCCCGCGTGGAAACCCTGTGCGAGAAATTCCCGATCTATCCGGGCCTGTGATCCGTTGCTGAACAGCATTCGCGAGATGAAGGAAGGCACCAGACAACTGGTGGCTTTCTTCTGCCTTCTGGGGGCCGCGACACTAGGCAGTCTGACCTATGTCACCCACTATTGGCTCTTCTTCAGTCAAGCCAGAAGCTTCATCCCGGATCTTGTGAGCGGGCTCATTGCCGTTGCCCTGCTTCGCCCCCTGCTGGTTGGCGATTTTCACCACAACCACCGCGCCAACATGGCGACTTGGGTAAACTTTTCCCTGCTGTTCTATGTGACTGCGATCTTCGCGAATATCGGGTTGGGCGGGGATACGTCCTGGTTCAAAACTCTGTCCTCGATACTGGCCGTCGCGGTCATCGGCATGGCAAACCTGAATTGCCAACGCTATGGCGAACTGGTGGTGCCCATCCTTTTGTTGTTCGGAGCGATCAACATTTCCTATGCAAGCAGCGCGATGGGCGTTGCTGGCTTTGCCTTGCTGATCCTCGCCCTTGTCGGGACGATGCTTGTGATCGACATGGGGAAAGTAAAAGACGCCATGTTGTCAAAGCCAGCGATCTGAGGCCCGCCAAGGGTGGCACAGCAAGAGTGCGCGGGCATTGGCCCTGTCCGGTCAGCCCTACACATACCCCCGCCACACCAGCACGCCGATCAGCAGCACCGCCACCACCAGCAGGCTGAAGGCGATGGAGCTGGCCATGCCCAGCAAGATGCCGGTGCGGCGGCTGCCGGACTTGATCGCGCCCAGATGCTTGACGCAGGTGTCATAGGCCCCGGCCACGTCTTCCATGTTGATCTGGGTCAGCAGCTTGGGGTTTTGCGCCTGCGTCGCCAGTTCGGACAGGGTGGTGGCCTTGACCCGGACCGCACGGGGCAGCAGGCGGCCGCCCTTGCGCAGCTTTTCGTCCAGGCCCCGCCCCCGGATGCCAAGGCGTTCTTCCATCAGCCCGGCCACCCGGTCGGCCATCTGCTGTATCGTGATCGCGCTCATCACCGCCCCCGGACTTTGATTTTCGCCAACCTACGGGCTGCGGCGCAGGGGTTCAACACCTCTGGCGCGGGGGCGTCACCCGCGTTAGAAAACGGGTATGCTTGCCACAACGCATCACCCCGCCAGCCAACCCGTATCGCGCCCGCCGCTTCTGATCGTGCACGGGCTGTACGGGTCGGGGCGCAACTGGGGCGTGATTGCCCGCAGGCTGGCGGATGTGCGCGAGGTGACCGTGGTCGACATGCGCAACCATGGCGACAGCCCGCATCTGCCGACCCAGACCTATGCCGACATGGCCGCCGATCTGGCCGAAGTGGTGCAGACCTTGGGCGGCACTGTCGATGTGCTGGGCCATTCGATGGGCGGCAAGGCGTCGATGATGCTGGCGCTGACGCAGCCGGCGCTGGTCCGCAACCTTGTGGTCGCCGATATTGCGCCAGTGGCCTACAGCCACGACCAGACCCAGCATATCCATGCCATGCGCGGCCTTGACCTGTCGGGTACGCCGACACGGGCCGAGATCGACCGCCGCCTTGCCCTGACCGTGCCCGATGTATCCTTGCGCGCGTTCTTCCTGCAATCGCTGGACCTGCGGGCCACGCCGCCGCGCTGGCGGCTGAACTTCGATGTGCTGGAGGCCGAAATGCCGAACATCGTCGGCTGGCCGCAGGTGTCGGGGCAGTATGAGGGGCGGACCCTGTTTCTGACGGGGGCTGACAGCACCTATGTAAAGCCCGAATACCGCGACGAGATTCTGGCGCTGTTTCCCCATGCCCGCTTTGCCAGACTTCCCGGCGCGGGCCATTGGCTGCACGCCGAAAAGCCGCGCGAGTTTGAAGAAACCGTGCGGGTGTTTCTGGCGGGCTGAGAGGGCGTTTGGGGCGGGCGGCGAGCGCAACGATAGGGCAATGCCCGACCGCCGGGTGGGCAAGCAACAGCAGTTCTACTCGGTTTATGGTTCAACTCCTCCCACAGTATTTCTGCTGGTACGGTTGAAGAATGCCCGCCCGAGGGGGCAATGGGGCATTGCCCGGCGCGCTTCGCGCTTGATTCCGGGCAGTTAAGGAAGGTCAGTCAGCGAATCTTCCCGCGACCCTAAACCAGTTGTTCGTACAGTTCCGCCATTTCCGGCTGCGCCTTCAGCGTGGCGATCCGGTCGCGCCATTGCCGCAGGGCGCGGTTGCGCTGTTTCGTCAGCCGGCCGCCGGTCTGCGCATCCAGCGCCGCGATTTCGGCGTGCAGGGCATCGGCAGCCGAGGCCAGGCCAGGGTCGGGTTCCGTGTTCACGTTGCGCTTGCGCCAATAGTCCAACGCAATCGCGCGGTCCGGGTGCGACGATGACCCGCGCGCCGATTTCATCAGGAAACTGTCGCTGTCCTTGACCATGTAATGGTTGATCTGCGCCAGTTTATACGGTTCGGGGTCCGTCACCTGAAACCCCCGCGTGATGAAATCGGGGGCCGCCCGGCCCGAGCCGTTGCGGGTGATGGTCGCATCGAACCTGGGCGTTTTCGGCAGATGAATGCCGGGCCGGGCGAACGATGCCGTGCGGAACAGGGTTTTCACCGGCATCGGGTGGCGTTCGGGCAAGGTGCCGTCATTGGCCAGCGTGAAGCGTTCTGTCACCAGCCGGTTGTCCAGCGCGCGCAGATGGCTCGATCCGAACACCCGCCAGTTCAGGCGCAGCTCGTCGGCATCGCCCACGGCGGCGATCAGATCCTGCACCGTGCCTGACCCCACATTGACCTTCAGAAACTCGTCACCATCCAGCGCCATGCACCAATCGGCCTCGCCATACATCTCCAGCCGGGCGGCGCGGCGATAGGCACGGTTCTGATAGGTTTTCTTGATGCCTTCCTTGCGGAAATCGTTGTTGTAATAGCGGATCACCCCAAGCGTATGCAGCATCCGCAGCGCAGGTTCGGTGGTGTCAAACGAATTGTTCTGGAACACCACGATGTCGGTAAAGCCGATCATCCGGTGATAGCTGATCCATTCCAGGATGTTCGGACCTTCGTCCTTTACCGTGGTGACAAGCATGATTCTGCCGGGCGGGACTGCCTGCATCACTGGACCTGACTTTTTGCCTCGTGGGCGCGGCTGCTTTGGCCCCGCGCCTTGTGCGGGCAGAATGTTCGTTTTGGGGCCAAGATCAACCATCCCCCCCTGCACCGACGCCCGAAACCCGCCCAAACGTGCCTGAAATGGCACAATTCAGGCACCCGTCCTTTGCCGCGCTGCCGCGCGAATTTCTGCGATTGCAGCATTTACCTGCCGTATCATCGGCATTTCACCCCAGATAAAGTTCTACAATGTTCGCTTTTCATCAAAGTGACGCAAAAGCGAAAATTCATGTTGACGCGAAGCCCGCTTTCCGACCAATGTGCGGCAACGCGAAGGGGGGAGTCCGACGTGAGCACCGCATCACGGCCAGACATGGTCGATCTGTTCATCATTGGCGGCGGCATCAACGGCTGCGGCATCGCGCGCGACGCGACGGGCCGGGGCCTGACCGTGACGCTGGCCGAACAGGGCGATCTGGCGCAGGCGACCTCTTCAGCCTCCACCAAACTGTTCCATGGCGGGTTGCGCTATCTGGAATATTTCGAGTTCCGTCTGGTGCGCGAGGCGCTGGAGGAACGCGAAACCTTGCTGACCGCAATGCCGCATATCAGCTGGCCGATGCGGTTCGTGCTGCCCTACCACCCCGACATGCGGTTTGAATCCGACACGCCCACCTCGCGGCTGTTGTCGCGCGTGATGCCGTGGATGAAGGGGCGCCGCCCCGCATGGCTGATCCGTCTGGGGCTGTTGATGTATGACACCATGGGCGGTCGCAAGATCCTGCCCGCCGCCCGCACGCTGGACCTGACCCGCGATCCGGCGGGGGTGCCGCTGAACCGCAAGTTCGCACGCGCTTACGAATATTCCGATTGCTGGGTCGAGGATTCCCGCCTTGTCGCCCTGAACGCCCGTGACGCAGCCCTGCGCGGGGCGCAGGTGATGGTGCAGACCCGCGTGCTGTCTGCCGACCGCGCCGCCGACCATTGGATCGTCACCACCGAAGGCCCCGCTGGACGCGCACAGCACAAGGCGCGCGCGCTGGTCAATGCCGGTGGGCCATGGGTCGAAGACATCATCCGCAATGTCGCCCGGATCAACTCGACCGAGGGCGTGCGTCTGGTGCGCGGCAGCCATATCGTCACGAAAAAGCTGTACGATCACGACCGCTGCTATTTCTTTCAGGGGTCCGATGGCCGCATCATCTTTGCCATTCCGTATGAGCAGGACTTTACCCTGATCGGCACCACGGATCAGGACCACAAGGGCGCCCCATCTGAGGCGGTCTGCACCGATGCCGAGCGCGATTATCTGTGCACCTTCGCCAGCCAGTATTTCGCCAAGCCGGTGACGGCGGCAGATGTGGTCTGGACCTATTCCGGCGTGCGGCCCCTGTACAATGACGGGGCCAAATCAGCCACGGCGGCGACGCGGGATTATGTGCTCAGCCTTGATCAGACGGCTGCCCCCTTGCTGAACGTGTTTGGCGGCAAGATCACCACCTATCGCCGTCTGGCGGAATCTGCGCTGGAAAAGCTGGCCCCGTTCTTCCCCAAGGCATCGGGCAAATGGACTGCGCGTGTGGCGATGCCCGGCGGCGATTTCCCGGTGGATGGCGTGGCCGCGCTGACCGCAGCGCTGACTGCCCGCTATCCGTTCTTGACGCCCTATTGGGCCGGTCGCATGATCCGCGCCTATGGCACCGAGGCGCAGGCCGTGCTGGGCACCGCCCGGACCGCCGCCGATCTGGGCACCGATTTTGGCGCGACCCTGACCGAGGCCGAGGTCAGATGGCTGATGCGTCACGAATTTGCGACACGGGCAGCAGATGTTGTCTGGCGCAGGACCAAGCTGGGCCTTCGGCTGTCGGCGGATCAGATCGCCACGCTTGACGCCCATATGACCACCAGTGCCAACCGGGCGACCCGCCCGGCGGCGGAATGAGGAAACGCGATGTCGCTTGAATTTCATGGCGTGTCACGGGTGGTTGCCGGGCGGGTGCAGATCCACCCCACCGACCTGACACTGGTGGGGGGCACGATGAACGTGCTGCTCGGGCCGACCTCCTCGGGCAAGACCAGCCTGATGCGGCTGATGGCGGGGCTGGATCAGCCCACCACCGGGCGGATCATCTGGAATGGGGCCGATGTGACAGGCATACGCGTGCAGGACCGCAAGGTCGCGATGGTGTACCAGCAGTTCATCAACTATCCCGCGATGAGCGTTTATGACAACATCGCCTCCCCCCTGCGCCTGATGGGCAAGTCGAAGGCCGAGATCGACCGCGCGGTGCAGGACACCGCCGCCATGCTGAAGCTGACGCCCATGCTCATGCGCAAGCCGCTGGAACTGTCGGGCGGCCAGCAGCAACGCTGCGCCCTGGCGCGGGCCTTGGTCAAGGGCGCGGGTCTGGTGCTGCTGGACGAACCACTTGCCAACCTCGACTACAAGCTGCGCGAGGAATTGCGCATCGAAATCCCCCGGATATTCGAGGCTTCTGGCGCGATCTTCGTCTATGCGACGACGGAACCCGAAGAAGCCCTGCTTCTGGGCGGCAATACCGCAACCCTGTGGG
Organism: Pseudomonadota bacterium; assembly: GCA_040385825.1. GTDB lineage: Bacteria > Pseudomonadota > Alphaproteobacteria > Rhodobacterales > Rhodobacteraceae > JANNNF01. The sequence goes on from JAZKGQ010000043.1 coordinate 14,709, forward strand.
AAGGACGTGTCACCCAGTTTGGCCCCACGCCGCAAGTGTACCGCCAGCCCGCCGATGCCACCACGGCGCGGGTGTTCAGCGACCCGCCGATGAATTTTGTCGCCGCCACCAAGGCCGGGGGCCGGCTGACCCTGGGCGAGGCCTCGGCCCCCGCAGAAGGCCCCTTTGCCGCCCTGCCCGATGGCCGCTACATGGCGGGCTTCCGGGCCAATCACATCGCGCTGCACCGCCCTTCGGGGGCTGCGGTGGCCTTTGACTGCACCCTTGCAGCCAGCGAGATCACCGGGTCGGAAACCTTTGTCCACCTGACGCATGGGGCCGACAAATGGGTCGGTCTGGTGCACGGGGTGCAGAACATGGCCGCAGGCACGCAGGTACAGGCCTGGGTGGACCCGGCCCATATCTATCTTTTTGACGCGAACGGGGCGCTGGCCGCCCCTGCCGCCTATGCGATGGCGGCCTGACCTATGGCACAGATTACCCTCAAGAACCTCGCCCACAGCTATCTGCCCAATCCCACCAGGGATGCGGATTTCGCGTTGAAGGAAATGGATCACGTCTGGCAGGACGGCGGGGCCTATGCGCTGCTCGGCTCGTCCGGTTGCGGCAAGACCACGCTGCTGAACATCATCTCGGGCCTTGTGCGCCCCAGCCATGGCCGGGTGTTGTTCGGCGATACTGACGTGACCGATGCCGAAACCGCCGCCCGCAACATCGCACAGGTGTTCCAGTTTCCCGTGGTCTACGACACCATGACCGTGCGCGAAAATCTGGCCTTTCCCCTGCGCAACCGGGGGATGGATGCCGCCTACATCGCATCCCGTGTGCAATCCATCGCCCGGATGATCGGGATGGAGGACATCCTGTCGCGCAAGGCACGCGGCCTGACCGCCGATGCCAAGCAGAAAATATCCCTTGGCCGCGGCATGGTGCGCGAAGACGTGAACGCGGTGCTGTTCGATGAACCCCTGACCGTGATCGACCCGCACATGAAATGGGAATTGCGCACGCAGCTGAAACAACTGCACCGCCAGTTCGGCCACACGATGATCTACGTCACCCATGACCAGACCGAGGCCCTGACCTTCGCCGACAAGGTGGTGGTCATGTACGACGGCCGCGTGGTGCAGATGGGCACGCCCGAGGAATTGTTTGAAACCCCGGCGCATACCTTTGTGGGCTATTTCATCGGATCACCGGGGATGAACCTGCTGGATGCCAGGATCGACGGGTCGGTCGCCCATGTGGCGGGTGCGACCGTGGACCTTGGGGCGGCCTACGCCCCCATCCCAGGCCGCGCGCAAATCGGCATCCGCCCGGAATATGCCCGCCTGACCGCAGGGACGGGCCTTCCCGTCACCATCAAGCGGGTCGAGGATGTGGGCCGTCACCGCATCATCCGGGCCGATCTTGCGGGCAATCCGTTCAGCGTGATCGCCCCCGAAGGCATGGCCCTGGGCGCCGACCTGACGCATGTGGCCTTCGATCGCGACAAGATCAACGTCTACGCCGATGACTGGCGCGTGGCAGGAAAGGCGCTCTGATGGACAAGACGCAGAACAACAAGGCGTGGTTTCTGGTGCTGCCGGTGCTGGTGCTGGTCGCGTTTTCCGCCGTGCTGCCGCTGATGACGGTGGTGAACTATTCGGTCAACGACACGTTCGGCAACAACCAGTTCTTCTGGGCCGGCCTTGAATGGTTCGAGGAAATGGTCACCTCGGAACGCCTGCATGATGCCCTTGGCCGTCAGATCCTGTTCACGGGGATCATTCTGGCCATCGAGGTGCCACTGGGCATTTTCGTGGCGCTGAACATGCCGAGAAAGGGCTTCTGGTCCAGCCTGTGCCTTGTGCTGATGTCGCTGCCCCTGCTGATCCCGTTCAACGTGGTGGGCACGATCTGGCAGATCTTCGGCCGGGTGGACATCGGCTTGCTGGGCTATACGCTGGCCGCGCTTGGCGTCGATTACAACTATACCAGCGACGCGCTGGATGCCTGGGCCACCGTGATCGTGATGGATGTGTGGCACTGGACCTCGCTTGTCGCCCTGCTGTGCTATGCCGGACTGCAATCCATTCCGCAGGCCTATTATCAGGCGGCCAGGATCGATCAGGCCAGCCGTTGGTCGGTGTTCCGCTATATCGAGCTGCCCAAGATGTCGGGCGTCTTGCTGATCGCCGTGCTGCTGCGCTTCATGGACAGCTTCATGATCTACACCGAACCTTTCGTCGTCACCGGCGGCGGGCCGGGCAATTCCACCACCTTCCTGTCCATCGATCTGGTGAAGATGGCCGTCGGACAGTTCGACCTTGGCCCCGCTGCCGCCTTCAGCCTGATGTACTTTCTGGTGATCCTTCTGGTGTCATGGGTGTTCTACACCGTGATGACCACCCTTGATAAGCAGGAGACAAAGTAATGCGCATCCGGTCTTCCGCCATCGTGATGACCCTGTATCTGCTGTTCCTGCTGGTGCCGATCTACTGGCTGCTGAACATGAGCTTCAAGACCAACGAAGAAATCGTGTCCACCCTCAGCCTGTTTCCGGCCGATCTGACCTTTGCCAATTATGCCACCATCCTGACCGACCCAAGCTGGTACATGGGCTATGTCAACTCGATCCTCTATGTGACGATGAACGTGGTGATCTCGTTGACGGTGGCGCTGCCTGCCGCCTATGCCTTCAGCCGCTACACCTTCATGGGTGACAAGCATCTGTTCTTCTGGCTGCTGACCAACCGCATGGCCCCGCCTGCCGTCTTTGCCCTGCCGTTCTTTCAGCTGTATTCCTCGGTCGGCCTGTTTGACACCCATATCGCGGTGGCGTTGGCGCACACCCTGTTCAACGTGCCGCTGGCGGTGTGGATCCTGGAAGGCTTCATGCGCGGCGTGCCCAAGGAAATCGACGAGACGGCCTATATCGACGGCTATTCCTTCGGGCGGTTTTTCGTGAAGATCTTCATACCGTTGATCGCAAGCGGGATTGGCGTGACGGCATTCTTCGCCTTCATGTTCTCCTGGGTGGAACTGCTGCTGTCGCGCACGCTGACTTCGGTTAATGCGAAACCGATTGCCGCCACCATGACGCGCACCGTTTCCGCCAGTGGCATGGACTGGGGGGTGCTGGCCGCCGCCGGTATCCTGACCATCATCCCCGGCGCGCTGGTGATCTACTTTGTCCGCAACTACATCGCCAAGGGCTTTGCCCTGGGAAGGGTGTGATGACCAA